>NZ_DJAY01000014.1:0-110415 GCF_002429815.1 Lysinibacillus sp. UBA5990 | reverse complement strand
CCGTTCCCATGCCGAGCACGGAAGTTAAGCTCTTTAGCGCCGATGGTAGTTGGGGGCTTCCCCCTGTGAGAGTAGGACGTCGCTAGGCACATAAAAACAGTCAGCAAATAGCTGACTGTTTTTTTATTTCTATTCATTCCTTTTATGCATATTGCTATAATCTATCCAGAACTCGGCATTTTTAATTCCAGCTTCTCTTGGATCAAAAATAGGATCGAGGCCAGCTTTTTTTTGACGATCATAATCTTGTAAAACTCGAATGGCTGGTTTGGTTAATAAAACAATAGCAATAAAGTTCAAATAACTCATACTCCCAAATCCAATATCTCCAAGTCCCCACATAAGACTAACAGATTGAACACTTCCAACATAAACAACTAGTAAGAAAATCACTTTTAATACTAATTTTAAAAACGGGAAGCGAAGCTTTTTATCTAAATAAACAATAGTTGTCTCTGCAATATAGTAATATGCCATTAAAGTAGTGAATGCGAAGAGGAATATCGCTATAGCTACGAATCCACTTCCAAAATCATTGAATACTGTAGATACTGCTGCTTGAGTATATGCAGTACCTGCTACAACGCCCGGGATATTTTCAACTAACGGTGTCGTTGTTCCAGGAGGGGTTACATTATACATACCTGTTATGAGAATCATTAAAGCTGTAGCCGTACAGACAATGATTGTATCAATATAGATGGAAAACCCTTGAACTAAACCTTGTTTAGCCGGATGAGATACTTCAGCAGCAGCAGAACTAAATGTTGCTTCTCCTGCTCCAGCTACGTTTGAAAATACCGAGCGTCTTACACCCCAGGCGATTGCTGTCCCCACTATACCTCCAAAAATTGCATTCGTACCAAAGGCACTTGTAAGTATAAGTTTAACCATACCTGGAATTTCACTTACATTCGCTCCTAATATGATGAGTGTTAAAATTACGTAGGCAAGTGCCATAATAGGAACAACTTTATCTGCAACACGTGCTATACGTTTTACACCACCGAATATGATTAATCCCAAAAGAATAACAATTAGGGCACCTGTTATAAAGGGCGGAATATGAAAAGCTGTATTAAATGAGGTGGCAATTGTGTTCGCCTGTATTCCTGGCACTAGAACACCATATGAAAGACAGATAACAGACGCAACAAATATAGCAAAACCCTTTAGTCTCAAACCCTTTTCGATATAGTATGGCGAACCACCGCGATACTGATCATCAGCCTTTTCTTTATATAATTGGGCAAGTGTTGATTCAATAAATGCACTTGCACCCCCTAGAAATGCCATAAAACCCATCCAAAATACTGCACCTGGTCCACCAGCAGCAATTGCCGTAGCCACTCCTGCGATATTACCAACACCAACCCGTCCAGACAATGCCATACAAAAAGCTTGGAACGATGAAATTCCTTCTTTTGACTCTTTACGTTCACGTAATAATCGAATCATCTCAGGAATATAACGAAATTGAACAGCTTTTGTTAGGACGGTAAAATAAAGACCTACACCTAATGCTAAGTATACAAGTGTATTTCCCCAAATATAATCGACCATTGTATTAACGATTGTCTCCATAGATGTTTCCCCCTTGTTTTCTTAAATCAAAACCCCATAATTACCACTTTAAAAATTGTGTACTATACATCATCAGCACTCATCCTGTCACTGCAATATAATCGCAGTGTGGATACAGCTTTAGTTTAGATGAATGTTTAAATAGCTAAAACCTCCCTTCATGCATGTTAAGCTCATCATATGTATTGCATGTTTTATGCCATAAAGCAAAAAAAGCCTTTTACTCATGAAGACGAGAAAAAGACTTTTACACTTTCAGATGTTTTTTTTTAATGAATAGTAAAAGACCCAACAGATTCATTCCAAATTTGTTTCATCTGCTGACGGCCAGCTAAAATTTCTGGATGAAATTGAATATGTGCAATGGCTCTTGTTTTTTCAACAGCTTGGATGGAAAGCTTAATATCATGATTGGATGCTCCTCCATTGAGGCGTTGAGCAATCGTAAGGGCAGCAACCTCTCCCTGCGCTAATGCTACCTTGGCTCCTTCAATACCTGTAATATTTCCAGCTACATACAATCCCTCTAAATTAGTTTCCATTTGTTCATTATGTAAAGGAATGAACCCACCTAATTGTTCGATATAATGAAATGGACAACCTGCTAAAGAAGCAAGCTCTGCTAGAGGGTAAAGGCCACCAGCGATACAAATAAAATCTGCTTTAATACGTTGTTCGCTACCTTTCACAATAGAGCCGTCTGTATTCACTGTTGCTAAAACGACCCCTTCTACCTGATTTTTACCTACGATTTCAATAACCGCTTTCCTCAACATAATAGGGATATCCCACATTTTCACACCATTTTTGGGATAAAAGGTAATACCGAGCTTTTTCATAAAGTCATTTTTCATGAATTTGCTACCCATTTTTACAAAAGGCGAGGGAGCCATATGAGCTACATGCAATAATGAGTTCATAACTTCTAAAGGATGGCTATTACCTTCTGTTAACAAAGTAGCAGGGGGTAATGTAATCGCGGCTACTTGAACACCTGCTAATTGTAATTCCATTGCAATCGCTGAAGAAAGTACATTAACTCCGACAATGACGCCACGTTTACCTGGCTTCACACGATGCACATTTGTCATAACTTGTGCTGCTCCAACAGACATTACCCCTGGTAGAGTCCAACCTGGAATTGGGAAAGGAGATTCGGCAGCTCCAGTAGCTAATAGCAGATGTTGGGTACGAAATACACCTTTGGTTGTATGGATGATCCACGTTCGATCTATTTTTTCTAAGTCTGATACACTTGTTTGTAATAAAAATTCAACATGGACTGCTTTAGCTCGTTCTAATAAACGTTCAGATTCTACAATACCATTCCACCATGTTCCTGGCTTCTCTTCATATAGTTGTCCCAGTAATCGCCCTCCCGCATATAAATATTCATCGATAACAAGGACTTCAATATTTTTTTCCGCTAATGTAATAGCCGCCGCAAGCCCAGCAGGACCAGCTCCAATAATAACTACTTTATTGTTCATAATTCTTCCTCCAGTCTCTTACTGTCGTAGGAAGTATCTGTCCACTTTTTACAACCATCCCATCTGAGAGTGGGGTTAAGCATGCTCGTTCCCCCTCTAAGCCATTTACATTGACCCGGCATTCATAACAATGTCCAATATTACAATAAATGCCTCGAGGCTGCCCAGTTTCTTCGTGCAAACGTAAAGTGCGTATTCCTTGTGCTAGCAAGGCAGCAGCTAGGGACTCACCTTTGTAACCTTCAAACTCATGATCGTCAAAAGTAAAGGTCACTTTTGCTCTTTGTATTAAGTCCCCTAAAATGGGATGGTTTAATATACGTTCTGTCATCATTTAACCTCCCCTAAATCGGAGAATCGTACTGGTCGAATAGGGGCTTGATGTTTTAATGAAACCTCATTATTTTTACGAGGATAATGAAGATTGGCAATAGTATCTACCATAGTACGGCATGTACGACCGCCACAATAGCCCATACCTGCACGCGTTCTTAATTTCAGTTCTCGTGCAGAACACTTATATTTTGATGCACTTTCAACTAATTCATCGTAACTAATTTCTTCACAACGGCATACAATCATAGATTTATTTTGCATAGTTCCACCTCTACTATAAAAAATACTTAACATAGTACATAATGCAAAAACTATGCCAAAGAAAAGAAATAGCTACGAAATGAAAATCTAGGTTGATTTGAAATGTGTGTATAAAAATATTGACATGTATTTAAAAAAATTAGACATCTATGTTTAATTTTTTTAATCGGTTGTATAAAGTGGCACGAGTAATACCTAAAATTTTTGCGCATGTTTTTTTATTACCATTTACTTTAGCAAGCTGATCTAATATTATTTCTCGTTCATAATGTTCAAGCTGATTGTGAAGCTCTGTCCCTTGAGGAAACTCACTCTTAATGTCCAATGCTTCATCTTTTGGCATTATCGCTAAAATATCAGTAGGGAGGTCTTCCATATGAATGGCCCCCTCATCAGAAAAAACTACGAGTCGCTCAATAACATTAGATAATTCACGCACATTGCCTGGCCATTGGTATTTTAAAAGTACATTTGCTATTTCAGTTGGGATTCCTTGAATAGGTCGATTATATTTAATCGACTTTTCATATAAGAAGTAATTGCTAATTTCTAATATATCTGATGCCCGTTCTCTAAGAGGAGGGACTGTGAAATTCACCACATTCAGTCGATAATATAAATCTTCTCTAAATTTGCCTTCTGCCACTAATTGCTTCAAATCTCTATTAGTTGCTGCTACTAGATTAAATTCGACGTCCATTTCCTTTGTACCGCCAACTGTGTAAAAAGTTTTTTCCTGTAGCAATCTTAAAATCTTGACTTGCATTTCTAGCGGCATCTCACCGATTTCATCTAAAAATAAAGTACCTCCACGTGCAAGCTCTACTTTACCTTTTTTTCCTTTTTGATGGGCACCAGAAAAAGCTCCTTTTTCATAGCCAAAAATCTCACTTTCAAACAGACCGCTTGGAATGGCACCACAATTGATAGCAACAAAGGGTGCCTCAGACTTTTCTCGAATAGCATGAACTGCACGTGCAAACAGTTCTTTACCAACGCCACTCTCTCCGTAAATTAAAATATTAGCCTCGGTTTCTGCGACCTTTTTTACTTTTTCTAATACTTCTCTAAGCTTTGGACTATTACCACGAATTAGGGTGAATGGGTCAAAGGCTAAACCATTAGTATTCATCTGTTTCTCTAAATTTAATAATTTCTCAGATGTAATATGAAGCTCTTCGTTTAATTTTTTGACATGGGTAATGTCTGTTTCAGCAACGACTGCCCCAATTGTCTTATCGTGCAGCATAACAGGATTAGAGTTAATCATAACGACGAGATCTTCCCGTGGAAAATGCTGTTGCTGATAGACAGATTTTCTATGCTGTAATGTATGTAAAATTTCTAGTTGATCTTCTTTGAAAAAATGAGTGATTGGCTTACCGATAATATTTTCTCCGGATACTGAAAAAATACTTTCGGCTCCTTTCGTCCAATAAACAACATTTTGTTCAGCATCAATGACCGTACAGGATTCATTAATTGTATTTAAAATGGTTTGTAAATAAGCATTTCCACATTCTAATTCATAGGCAAGATCGTATGCTAAGGACTCTCTCCATAAATATCCTAAATATTGTTTCTCTTCATTACAAACTAGTAAAAATTCGTAGTCCTTCATATATTCAATGGCAATTTTGAGCGGGCAATTTGACTGGATGGTAAGACAGGCAACATAGTGAACATCATTTTTTCTTTTACCGCGAACTGCTCCATAGGGTTTATTATTTTCAATCACAAAAAATTGTTTGCTAGCATCGTTTATTTTGGACACAATGTCTTCAGTAGTTGTAATAGCAAAGTTACGTTTTACTATTTTATTCATTATTAAATGATATGGATGCAAGATAAGTCCCCCCTTATTGTTAATTTGTCCAATTATTTTGAATAATATAAATAATTTTGACACATAGTGACTAGTTTATCAAACAAATTCCAGTTTGATAGATTGGCATGTTTTTTGCATCATACAGTCATGAATAGAAAGGAGGAGGGAGATATGAAGAAATCCCATCACGATATCGTAATTATTGGTGGTGGCATTATTGGTGGAGCAATAGCTTATTATTGCACAAAGGCCGGCCTAGATATCACAATACTTGAAAAAAATGAACTTGCGAGTGGGACTTCTTCTCGTTGTGATGGCAATATTTTAGCTATTGATAAAGATCCTGGCTTTGACAGTCAAATGTCTTTAGTCAGTCAAAGATTGGTTCATGAGCTAAATAGAGAGTTAGATATGAGCTTTGAATACCGAAATCCGGGTAGCATCCTTGTTTGTGAAAGTGAACTAGAGATGGAGGCTGCTCAGCAATGGGTTAATCGCCAACAAGAGGCGGGGTTAGATTTTACGATGTTAGATCGTGAGGATTTGCGGAATGAATCAAAATACTTCGCAGATGACTTATACGGTGGGTTGGAATGTAAAACTGATTCAACAGTGAACCCATACATGCTGACATTTTCTATGTTTCATTCAGCTGAGAAGATAGGGGCAAAGATAAAAAAACAGACAGAGGTCAAACATATTAAGAAACAGCCAGATCATACATTTTTGCTTGAAACGAATGACGGATGGATAACCGCCAATAGAGTCATTAATGCTTGCGGAATATGGGCGCCGTATATTGGACAAATGCTTGGTGTTGATATTCCCATTAAACCTCGCAAAGGTCATATACTGGTCGCATCACGTCAGCAACCAGTAGGGCTAAGAAAAGTTATGGAATTTGGTTATTTAATTTCAAAGTTTGGTGGAGAGCGTAAGGTGGATGCGGATATTGAAAAGTATGGAGTAGCCTTAGTGTTTGAACCGACAGAGGCACAGAATTTTTTAATAGGAAGTAGTCGTGAATTTGTAGGATTTGACACGAAGGTGAATCATGATGTGGCAAAAATGATCGCTAGACGGGCAGTACGTTTCTATCCAAAAATTGCTGATATGTCGATTATTCGTACATATGCAGGATTAAGACCATGGACAGAAGATCATTTACCTATTATTTGTGAAGTAGAAGAAGTACCTGGCTTCTATATTGCAGCGGGTCATGAAGGAGATGGCATTAGCTTAGCTGCAGTTACTGGGAAGCTTATCCAAGAATTACTCCAGCACAAAGATGCATGCATTCCTACTGAACCGGTTCATCTTAGTCGTTTTCAGAAAGGAGTCCTTCATAAATGAATTTTCAAAAACTATTTATGACGATTGATACCCACACGGGAGGAAATCCAACACGTTCATTAATAAGTGGTATGCCCAAGCTTGAAGGCAAAACTATGTCAGAAAAAATGTTATTTATGCAAGAGAACTATGATTGGATTCGAAGATTTCTTATGAATGAACCACGAGGACATAGCGTAATGTCAGGCGTTATCATTACAGATCCTTGCCATCCCGAAGCCGATATTGGGGTGATTTATATAGAAACAGGTGGTTACTTACCAATGTGTGGACATGACACAATAGGTGTTTGTACAGCACTTATTGAAGCAAATTTAATAGAGGTCACTATACCATATACAAACATAAAATTGGACACACCTGCAGGTTTAATTGATGTACAAATAAAAGTAGAGGATGGAGTAGCGAAGGAAGTGACCTTTAAAAACGTACCATCTTTTTTATTAAAAACGATTGAAATCGATGATACTGAACTAGGTGTAGTGGAATGTGAAATAGCTTACGGAGGGAATTTTTACGGCATTATTGATGCTAGAAAAATCAATCTAGACTTAGCTGTAGACAATTCGACGAAGATTATTAACACAGCTATTCGACTCCGCAATGCTGTGAATGCTGAGGAGGATATTGTCCATCCTGAATTCTCCTTTATCCATGGGCTTACACATATTGAGTTTTATACAGATCCAGTCAATCCATCTGCTGATTTAAAAAATACTGTTGTTGTTCCGCCAGGAGGAATTGATCGTTCTCCTTGTGGCACTGGTACGTCTGCCAAAATCGCTACACTCTACTCAAAAAATAAGCTCGCTATCAATGAGTCCTTCGTTTATGAAAGTATTGTGGGAACGATGTTTAAAGCACGTGTACTAGAAGAAGTAACTATAAGTGGTTTAACAGCTGTTATTCCAGAAGTAACAGGATCAGCATGGGTAATGGGAATGCATCGATTCTTTTACAATGATCAGGACCCACTAAAAGAGGGCTATTTGATGATTCCGCCAATGGATCACTAAGGGAGGATAAACATGAATTTTCATAAGTCTTTTCAAACAATAGATACACAAGTAGTGGGAGAAGCCTTTCGCATCATTGTGCAATCCCCAATCATGCTTATGCATGAAGATATTTTGGAAGCGGATCATCAGTTAAATACACAATTTGAAGATACAAAGCAACAGCTTTTGAATGAGCCTAGGGGACATCGTGGAATGAATGGCTGCCTTGTTTTACCATCCGCTATTGCTTCCTATCGATTATTATTTTTCCAGCATGCAGCTTCTACAAGTTTTAAGTATGAGGCACTTGTAGCCACATTGACAGCATTGATTGAGCAAGGAACAGTAGAACTTTCAAAAAATAATACTTACTCTATTGAAACAGTCAAAGGTGTCTATGAAGCTAATGCCAAACTTTCTGAAAAGAGAGATGCAGTATTATCCGTTCATTTAATATTGAAGCCAGCATATTTAGAAGGTGAGCAAGTCATTATTGATAATGAGCGACGCTACATGGTGGTTGAAAAACCACGGCAAATTAAAGCCATTGTTTTAGAAGAATTAGCAGAAATCAGCACGTGGGGATTACTAGAAAGTGAGAAATATAGTACGGCAGATGGGATCATTATGTATGAACAATTAGATGGCTCTGTCAGGTCAGTTACCTTTGAACGAGATGGCTATATATTACGTTCACCTGGAGTAGATAGTACACTGGCGTTAATAGCGGTTTTAGGGGAAGAAGCTGTTAAAAAAAATGACAGTATTTTTGATAGCAACATTGAAATTATACAAAAGCATGAAGCTGGCTACGAAATTGCATTAACAGGTTATATCACAGGAATCCATCAATTTGTAGTGGACCGTGAAGATCCTTTGCAGCATGGATTTATCATTGTGTAATAAAAGAGGATAGAGGAGGAATAAAGATGAAAAAACTAGAAGGCGTATTTCCCGTATTAGTAACGCCGATGAAAAATCAAACAGACATTGATTGGGATGGTTTCCGTCAAAATATTGAACATTTTATTGAAGCTGGGGTCACAGGTATTGCTATTAATGGTAGTACAGGTGAATTTGTGAGTTTAACGAAAGAAGAACGGTTTAATGCAGTAGAAGTAGCTGTAGATCAAATTAAAGGGCGAATTACATTGATTGTTGGTACAGCAGCTGAAACAACTGCAGAGGCAATCATCTATACACAGCAGGCAGAACAGGCTGGTGCAGATGCAGCATTATTAATTAATTCCTATTACGCACATCCAAAAGATGATGAAATATATGTTCATTTTAAATCAGTAGCCGAATCTGTAAACTTTCCCATCATGATCTATAATAATCCGTTTACTTCGGGGGTAGATATTGGCTTAGAAACGATTTTAAAAGTAGGTAGAGATGTTCCAAATATTACACATATTAAAGAATCAAGCGGCAGTATTGGAAAAGCGCGTGATATCGTACGTCAAGGCCAAGATGATATAAAAGTATTTTGTGGATCAGAGGATTTAGCTATCGAATCATTTTTAATTGGGGCTGTTGGGTGGATTTCTGTATCTGGAAATATTGTGCCAGAGCTTGTGACAAAATTATATAGTCAAGTAAAAGAGGGGAACTTAGAGGCAGCTTGGGCAATTTACGATCGCTTATTACCTTTATGTGCATTTTTAGAGGGATCGGGTAAATATGTACAAATTACTAAACGTGCAATGGAACTAAAAGGATGGGCAGGGGGGCCTTGTCGTCTACCACGTCTCCCACTAACAGAGGAAGAAGATGCCCAACTTAAAGCAATTATGACTAATTTAGACGTACTGGCTATAGAACATTATTAAAAAGGGGGATGAACGATGGAGGCAGTGTTGACATTAAAACCACAAGTAAAGGAATTTCTACAGTCCACGATTGGCTTGTATATCGACGGTGAATATGTGCAAGCTCAATCAGGTAAAACATTGAATGTTTTAAATCCTGCTAATGAAGAAGTCATTGCGGTAGTAAGCGAAGCACAGGCAGAAGATATTGATTTTGCAGTAGAAGCTGCTCGAAAAGCATTTGATGGTGAATGGTCAACGATGGAGGCAGCTGAACGCTCACGAATTATTTATAAATTGGCAGATTTACTAGAAGAACATCGTGAAGAGCTAGCACAGCTTGAATCACTAGACAATGGAAAACCATATAAAAATGCTCTTGCAGATGATGTGGATGGTACAGTTCAACATTTCCGTTATTATGCGGGCTGGGCAACAAAAATTACAGGCCAGACTGTACAAGTGTCAAAGGATTACTTAAATTACATTGTACATGAGCCCGTCGGAGTTGTAGGCCAAATTATTCCTTGGAATTTTCCTCTTGCCATGGCGGCATGGAAGCTAGGTTCAGCGTTAGCAGTAGGATGTACGGTTGTTATCAAACCAGCGGCTGAAACGCCATTGTCATTATTATATGTGGGGCAATTAATGAAACAAGCTGGTTTTCCAGACGGTGTAGTAAATATTGTACCAGGTACGGGAGAGGCGGGCGAAGCGGTTGTTACTCATAAAGGTGTAGCAAAAGTAGCCTTCACTGGATCAACAAAGACAGGAATACACGTGATGAAAAAAGCTGCTGATGATGTGAAAAGTATAACATTAGAGCTTGGGGGAAAATCTCCTGCTATTGTGTTACCAGATGCAGATGTCGAGGAAGCGATAGAAGGAACATTTGCTGGGACGATGTACAATCATGGCCAAAACTGTAGCGCATGTACACGGGTATTTGTGCATAGTAGTTTATACAATCAATTTATTGAACGACTCGCTGAAAAGGCTAAAGCATTAAAGGTAGGGCCCGGTTTAGACCCAGAAACAGACATGGGTCCATTAGTGTCACAAAAGCAATTAAACACTGTTCTTCATTTTATCGAAAAAGGAAAAGAGGAAGGTGCTCGCTTAGTAGCTGGTGGTGATCGAGCACTGCCAAAGGGATATTTTGTCCAACCAACTATCTTTGCTGATGTTCAGGACACGATGACAATTGCCCAAGAAGAGATTTTCGGACCTGTTATGTCCATTCTATCGTTTGAAACAGTAGATGAAGTAATTGCACGCGCTAATAATAGTAAATATGGACTTGCTGCAAGTATTTGGACTGAAAATGTAAAGAAGGCACATTATATTGCTAGTAAACTACAAGCAGGGACAGTATGGATTAATGATTTTGGGTTAGAATGGGAAACGATGCCATTTGGAGGTTACAAACAGTCAGGTATTGGTCGTGAAATGGGCGGTGAATATGGACTGTCCAATTACACTGAGGTGAAAAGTGTATTTGTTAATATGAAGCAATAAAAGTGAATTTGCATTAAAGAAATAAAAGGAGCTATCTTCAATAGGTAGCTCCTTTTCTCGTTATTGAAAGGGTATTATTTTACGCCGTGCAGAGGACGGGATACTCATATCCTCGCGGTATTTGGCTATGGTACGCCGAGATATTTCAATGCCTAAAGCAGCGTTAAAATATTCAGCTATTTTTTGATCAGAGAAGGGCTTAGCCTTATTTTCTGATTTGATATAGTCGGACAATAAAGACTTCACCTTTATTTGTGACACGCTCTGACCATTGGCTGTCGACAATTTAGAGCTGAATAATTCCTTTAATTCAAATGTGCCCAAAGCAGTTTGTACATACTTATTTGTTGTAATACGACTTACCGTTGATTCATGAACATCTATTTGGTCAGCAATTTCACGCAACGTAAGTGGTTGCATGGCGTCGAAGCCATCTAGAAAGAATCTTTTTTGCTTTTCAATAAGGGCCTTCATAATGTTGATCATTGTATTTCGACGTTGTTCAATGCTGTTCACTAGCCAGTGGTAGTCAGCTAAGTGTTTTTTAAAATAACTCTTTTCTGAGGAATGAGTTTTTATATAAGGAAAGTAGTCAGCGTGAATACTAATCTTTGGTAAATAATAATCGTTCAACGAAAAGGTAATCCCACCGTCAACAATATCTACAATAATATCTGGTATCGTCGTATGTACCAATTCCTGATAAAATAATGAGCTTAGCTTTGGTTGTAATGATTGTATAAAAAGATAAATCATTTGTAAGTCATTTAATGATATATCTAGCTCTTTTGATATTTTCTTCCAATTATTATGAGCGAGCTCTTCTAGATAATTAGAAATAATGGTATCGGCATGAATAGGGCTGTTAGGACAATAAATAGTTTGTAATAGTAAACATTCCTTTAAATTGCGTGCACCCATTCCTAAAGGACCAATCGTTTGTAATAAATGAATGCCCTTTTCTATTTCTGAGTCATTATAAGAAGTTCGTATAGGTTGCTCATAATAACCATTGTCATCTAAATGATAAATAATATGTTTTAAGAGCTGAATGTCCTTTTCATTATCAAATGTTAACCTGACCTGCTGAAACAGCTCATCTCGAATATTTTTTTCGCATTTTGTAGAAAGATGCAAATGGTTATAGTGTTTGCTACTCGTTTTTGGAATCTGTAAATGCTCTTTAAGTGTAGGTTCACTTAGTTCGATTAACGGATTAACGAGCTCTTGTTCACGTATATATTGTTCTAACTCCTGAGTTGAATATTGGAGTAGCTCGATCGCCTGACGAAGTTGGGTAGACATAACGATTTGTAATTCTTGTGTGTGTTTAATAGAAAGTTGCATACTTAAACCTCGATTCTCTATCAATCTATCTAACTAACTTAGAAAAATATAGTGACAAGAAACTTTGACATGTGCAACGAAATGAATCATTAGCTTTCAATAATAAGCTCAAAATGTTGAACTTAATGGTTTTAAAAAGTGTAAAAAAAGTAAACATCTATAGGGTGAGTGTAAAGAAATTATAAAATAATGAGTTCTTTTGGCGAGTGTGTGATTACTTCAACACCATCTTTTGTAATGATGACATCATCCTCTATACGAACACCGCCAACTTGTGGGACGTAAATGCCTGGCTCAACTGTAAGTACCATATTCTCCTCTAAAACGTCTTCACAAACTGTCGACATGAAAATATTTTCGTGAATATCTAGTCCGATGCCATGACCTGCTCCATGTCCGTAATTTTCCCCATAGCCTTTAGCTGTAATATAGTCACGTGTATAGCTATCTGCATTTTGTCCTGTTATACCAGCCTTCATATTAGAAAGAGCATGTTGCAAGGAGTCATAAACAATTTGATATATTTCTTTTAATTGTTCAGGAGGCTCACCGACAGCAATAGTTCTTGTCATGTCAGAACGATAGCCTTCATAATAAGCGCCAAAATCAAGTGTAAGCATATCACCTTGTTCAATAATTTTCGAAGACGCCACGCCATGTGGTAGAGCAGAGCGATGACCAGAAGCGACAATCATATCAAATGCAGCACCAGTAGCACCATTTTTACGCATATGGGATTCCAGCTCATTGGCAATTTCAATTTCTGTAACACCAGGTTTAATGAATGTCAAAATATGCTTAAATGCTTCATCTGAAATCCAAGCTGCTTTCTTAATGATTTCAATTTCCTCTGGTGTCTTAATCATACGTAAATCTTCCACAATAGTAGATAAAGGCTTTAATGTTGCTATTAATTTATTAGCCATTAATTGATAAGTGTAGTAAGTGACGTGATGTTGTTCAAAGCCAACAGTTTGAATGGATTCCTGTTCTAAAATTTCTTGAATCGTTTCATATAAACGGCTGCGATCAATCTCATGTACCTCAAATGTTTTACTTTGCTCTGTTGCTTGCTGTGTATAGCGGAAGTCCACCAATAAAAGTGCCCGTGTGTTAGTTACTACAACCGTTCCTGCACTTCCTGTAAATCCTGTTAAATAACGACGGTTTTGAGCATTTGTAATAATCATTGCGCTTGTACCTTGTGCTTGTAGAGCATTTCGTAATTGTTCTAGTTTTGACATGTTGTCATTCCCCCTTTAATGAAATTATAATGCAAAATCTGTGCCAATTTTTAAAAAATTAGAATCGGCATGGAAATTGCATAGATTTTTATAGTGCGATTTCTTTTCGTGCAATAAAATTAAAGGGGTTTTGAGGATGGCTAAAAAAACAAAATGGCTTTTCGTATTGTTAGCATTAGTGCTCGTTGTATTGGTCGGTTGTTACGGCAAAGATAAAACCACTTCTGGAAATACTACAAATAGTAATGAAACAGATAATGCATCTTCTGATGGGGATGACAATATTACTGCACAGGAACTTCATTTAGTGGCAACAGGAGATTTAACGACGATGAGCTCTTTGGGGAGTGTAGATGCACTTGCTGTGACGGCAATGAACTCAGTATTTGAGGGATTATATCGTATAGGTCCGGAAAATACACCAATTCCAGGTATGGCAGAGTCACATGAAGTTTCTGAGGATGGTACAGTGTATACATTTAAAATACGTAAAGATGCTGTGTGGAGTAATGGGACTCCAGTGACAGCACATGATTTTGAGTATGCATGGAAAAGAGCTATAAATCCTGAAACTCAAGCAATTTATTCATACTTAATGTTAGATATAAAAAATGCTGCCAATGTGCAAACAGAAGAAGATCCCCTTTATGGGAAGGTGGAGGAAATCGGTATTAAAGCATTAAATGATGAAACATTAGAAGTGCAGCTAAATGCGCCGATCCCATACTTTATTAGCTTAACAACGTATGCACCGTTCTTCCCATTAAATAAAGAATTTACAGAGTCCCAAGGTGATCAATATGCGCTAGAAGCGGATAATATGATCTATAATGGTCCTTTCATGATGGAGTCTTGGCAACATGGGCAAGGATGGACGTTCGTCAAAAATGAAAGTTATTGGGATAAGGACACTGTAAAGCTTACTAAAATCACGCAGAAAATAGTGAAAGATACGGCAACGGCTGTCAATCTCTATGAAGCTGGTGAAATAGACACTGCCGAGTTATCTAGTGAATATGTTGCTCAATATAAAGACAGTCAAGAGTATTCAACGTTTTTAAAGCCAAATACGTATTTTATTCGTATGAATCATGACAATAAATATTTATCTAATCTAAACATTCGTAAAGCGATTGATATGGCATGGGACAAACAAGGATTCGCTGAAGTGATATTACAGGATGGTTCCATTCCTGCTTACTATTTAGTACCTCAGGGATTATCAACAGATGACAAGGGGAATGATTTCCGTGATGGCAATGGCGATATGAATAAAACAAATATCGAGCTAGCGAAGGAAGCGTGGGCTACGGGCTTAAAGGAACTTGGTGTAGACCAAGTAAAGCTGGAGTTTTTAACATATGACCGTGCAGAATCTAAAAAAGCCGCTGAATTTATTAAAAACCAATTGGAGACGAATTTAGAAGGCTTAGAGCTAACAATTAATATGCAGCCAAATAAGCAAAAGCTTGCATTAGAAGGGGCTGTTGATTTTGATTTAGACTATGGTGGCTGGGGCCCTGACTATCAAGACCCTATGACTTATATTGAATTATTTGAGTCAACGGCTTATTATAATCAGTCTAACTATAAAAATGAAAAAGTTGATGCACTTATTAAACAAGCAAAAACTACCTCTAATGTTACCGAGCGTTGGGAACTTATGCAGCAAGCCGAAAAATTAATGATGGAAGATGTAGCATTTGCCCCAACATTCCAAAAAGGGTTAAGTCGTTTGACAAAACCATATGTGAAAAACTTATATGAGCATCCATTCTCAGCTGACATAAGCTATAAATGGGTAGAAATTGTAAAATAAAAAGTGCTGTCCTCTTTTCTCGAGAGGACAGCATTTTGCATTTATAGATAGAAAACTATAGATAAAATGGCTGTTACGGAGCAGCCAAGTATACCTACCAGCAGGAGCGGATAAGTGAAGGTGTAGGTCGGAGCATAAACATATTCTAAATCTCCATCTAATTCAAAGGCATAGACACCATTTTTAGTAACACGTGCAAAAAAACGTTTGAAACTATAGGCGATACCATTAAAAAGCCCACCTTGTACAACAACCAATGAAGCACCTACAATTGTAGAAGTAAGTGAAACAAGGAAAATATTGTTAATTAGTGTTAAAAAAGTGATTGGTTGGTGGAGGAGCCAGGTATAGCTGAGGGAAACTATGATTATACAGCTAGCAAGTAAGAGGAAGGTCTTTAATTTCAAAGTAATATACCTCCTTCTTGTGCTGAACGGTATTGGACAAGCTCCTCCTCTGTCAGCATAACAAAGTGACCAGGCCGTATCTCAACAAAGCTTTCACTTTCAATATTTCGGTTAGCTTGATAGGTAGCTTCATTAAAAATAATGCGTTTGCGTTCTCGCTCTAGCTTAGGATCTGGTAATGGGATCGCCGATAATAATGATTTTGTATAAGGGTGTACAGGGTGATCATAGAGCTCTTGACTGTCCGCTAGCTCAACGATTTTCCCTCGATACATCACACCAATACGATCACTAATATACTTCACCATCGACAAGTCATGTGCAATAAAAAGATAGGTCAACCCACGTTCTTGCTGTAACTTTTTTAGCAGATTCACTATTTGCGCCTGAATGGAAACGTCCAATGCAGAGATAGGCTCGTCTGCAATGATGAGTTCAGGCTCTACAGCTAGAGCTCGTGCAATACCAATACGTTGACGCTGGCCACCACTAAGTTCGTGTGGATAACGGTTTGCATACTCTTTTGTTAATCCGACTATGTTTAATAGCTCATATATTTTTGACTTCCATTCACTTTTAGGTACTTCATGGATGGCCAATCCTTCTGCAATAATATCCATTATCTTCATACGTGGATTGAGAGAAGAATAGGGATCTTGAAAAATCATTTGCACCTTGCTATTGAAGGCAAGCTTGTCTTTTTTTGTTTGATGGTCATTGATATTACGGCCATCAACATGAATGTCACCACTAGTAATCGCATGGAGTCCAATAATGGAACGTCCCGTTGTCGATTTACCACATCCGGATTCTCCTACAAGACCAAAAATTTCTCCTTTATAAATATCGAAAGAAATGCCATCTACCGCTTTATTAACCGTGTTTTTACTTAAAGAAAAGTGCTGCTTAACCTCTTTTAATGATAAATAGGGATGTTCTTTATCAAAGATAGCTGGTGCCTGACGCTTCTCTTGCTGTACTTGAGCAAGCTGTTGGTTAACCGGTACTATTTTCGGTGCGTGTTCATGCAATAACCAAGTAGCAGCGAAATGAGTGTCGCTGACCTGAAACATAGGTGGTTCCTCTATAAAGTCAATTTTCAAGGCATGTTTATTACGAGCTGCAAAGGCGTCACCAGTAGGGGGATGAAGCAGGTTTGGTGGCGTTCCAGGAATGGCATACAATGAGTTTGTATGAATATCTGGATTAGGCATGGCTGCGAGTAGCCCTTGTGTATAAGGGTGCTGACAATGATAAAATATTTCATCAACTAAGCCAATTTCAATGATTTTTCCAGCATACATCACGGCAACACGATCGGCCATTTTAGCGACAACGCCTAAATCGTGGGTAATAAAGATAATAGATAAATTCATTTTTTGTTGTAGATTTTTTAATAATTCTAAAATCTGTGCTTGGATCGAAACATCTAGTGCTGTGGTAGGCTCATCAGCAATGATGATACGTGGCTCACAAGCAAGAGCCATGGCAATGACTATTCGCTGGCGCATACCTCCAGAAAATTGGTGTGGGTACTGTTTATATCTTTTATCAGCTTCTTTTATACCGACAAGCTGCAATAACTCTATAACACGGTTAGTTATTTGTCGGCCACGTAAAGTCGTATGTTTTTTTATACTTTCTGCAATTTGGTGACCAATCGTCATCGTAGGGTTTAAGGCAGTCATTGGATCTTGAAAAATCATAGCTATTTCTGCTCCGCGTATTGCTCGAATTTCTTGCTCACTGGAAGATAAAATATCATGTCCGTTATAAAAAATATGTCCGCTTTTTATCATTGTTGATTCGGTTGGATTGAGGCGAAGAAGGCTTTTCGAAGTAACTGATTTTCCAGAGCCAGACTCGCCTACAATGGCTAAGGTTTCACCTTCAAATAAATCAAATGATATATTGCGAACGGCTTGTACCTCACCATTGTACGTGTTGAAGGAAACACTTAAATTTTTCACCTCTACTATTTTTTTCATTTAGAGCACCTTCCTATTTACGAGTTTTTGGATCGAATGCATCACGCAGTCCATCACCGAGTAAATTAAAACTAATCATAATTAAACTAATGACAATAGATGAGACAATCATGCCATGTGGATAAATTCTTAGTAATTTATATGAATCATTAACAATTGTCCCCAAAGAAGCTGTTGGAGGTTGTAGCCCTAATCCAATAAAGCTTAATAAAGCCTCCGTGAAAATAGCACCTGGAATTGTAAATGTAGTCGCAACAATAATTGGCCCAAGCGTATTGGGAATTAAATGTTTCCATATGAGACGCTGGTTACTAGCACCAAGTGTTCGTGAAGCAAGCACATATTCATATGTTTTCAACTTCAGTATTTGTGCTCGAACAATTCGAGCCATACTAATCCATCCTACGATCACCATTGCAATCGTAATTGAAATAATCCCTGGCTTTAAAATAAGAATCAGGAGTATGTTCACAATTAGTCCAGGGATACCAACTAACACTTCAATAATACGTTGCATGATAGTATCTGTTCGACCACCATAAAATGCTGAAACAGCCCCATAAGCAACTCCTATAATTAGATCGATGGTTGCTGCTAAAAAAGCAATATAAAGAGAAATTCTTGTTCCTTCCCATACACGTGTCCAAAGATCTCGCCCTAATTCATCTGTACCGAACCAAAAATATTCTTCAATACCTTTCGCTTCATATTGGTTTATGCCTCGGCTATCGACACCATTCAAACCTAAAAAAGGAATATTCTCAAGGACAGGAATTTTTGGAGGCAAATTGGTACGCGCAATATTTTGTTCGTCATAGCCGTGGCTATTCATAAAAGGCCCGAAGACGGCAAGTAATAGAACAACGATAATAGTACATAACCCAACAATAGCTGCTTTATTTTTTCGCAAGCCACGCCATGCATCCTGCCAAAATGATTTCTCAGGACGATAGGTGAAATCATCCATAATATTAGATTGCGATGCATATTCAAATAGCTCCTTTGGAGGGCTCTTAGTTGTACCATCTGTCAGTTTTAGGGTCATGCCTCAGCGCCTCCTGCCACACGAATTCGGGGGTCAATCAATCCATATAAAATATCGATGATTAAAATGACGGTTACAAATAACACCGCGTAAAAAATAGTCGTACCCATAATGAGCTGATAATCATTCGTAATAATTGAATTAACAAATTGCTCACCTAAACCTGGTATACTGAATATCTTTTCAATAACAAGTGAACCAGTAATAGTGTTAACGGTTAACGGACCAATAATAGTGACGATTGGGATCATGGCATTTCGAATACCATGCTTTGTAATGATAATAGGCTTTGATAATCCTTTTGCTTTTGAGGTTAAAATGTATTCCTGACTAAGGACTTCTAGCATTTCAATGCGGGTGAAACGAGCAATTGTAGCAATTACTCCAACTGCTAAAGCAATTGTTGGTAAAATGGAGTACTCAAAGCCATTCCAAAAGGCAATGGGTAACCAGCCCAATTTAACGCCAACCCAATACTGTAAAAAACCTGCAAAAACAAAGGATGGAATTGATATGCCTAGTACGGCTAGTATTGTAGCGCCATAGTCAATAATAGTGTTGTGTCTTAGAGCAGCTATAATGCCTAAAAAAAGTCCAATAATTGTACCTACTAGAATGGCTTGAAAACCTAAAATAGCCGATGCACCAATACGTTCTTGAATAATCTTAGTCACTGGTCGATTATCAAAGACAAAAGAAACACCTAAATCTCCTTGTACAAGATTCGTTAAATAAATACCAAATTGCACAGGAACCGGCTTGTCTAATCCATATTTTTTGTAAAGTAGCTCTTTTTGCGTCTCTGGAAGGCGTTCATCATTAAATGGTGAACCTGGCAAAGCCTTCATTAATAAAAATGACAGCAGTATAATAATAAAAAGCGTAAGGATCATATATCCAATTCGTGTAAATATGTACCGAACCATGGCACCAACCTCCTACTAAATAGTGTGTTGAAACTATTAATTTATTTGCAAGATTGATGCCAATTGTTAGAAAAATAGGAGAAGAAAAAATATGAAAATATATATTGCATACCTTTTTCTTATATGATATATTTATAAATGTCTTAAAGAGGTCCCGTGGTGTAGCGGTTAACATGCCTGCCTGTCACGCAGGAGATCGCCGGTTCGATCCCGGTCGGGACCGCCATTTAAATTTGATATGTTCGCTCTTATGTACTGTTACAGTCATAAGAGCTTTTTTGCATTTAATAATATTTTTCTTGCTGGTTATCCGTCAACCATAAACTTTATTTCAATTGTGAAAATGTCACTTTATGAAGACCCAGTTCACAGGGTAGAAACATAGAGGTGAAAAGCTTTACATTTGGTGAAGGCTTTATGACCTACCTCCTATTGATTTTAACAAAATAACATCCATTGCCCTAAATGGCCCCACTACTGTCACTAGAAAAATGCCAAATCCCAATGAATTCAATTGTATTATTGAAATGAAGCTAATGAATTGTATATATTTAACATTATCTAAAGATAGTAAAAATTACCGATAAATGATGGCGATCTTATAAGGTAAAATGAGATATGTTTCTAAAATTAAAACTACGGGTAAAAATTAGAAGTAATTGGATTGGCTACGGAGGTGTTTACATGAGCAAAGACCATTTCTTAAAACATTTTTATTTACCTTTGCTTATTGGTTCCATGATCATGATGGTAGGCTGTGGAGATCCTATTATAGAGATTGAAGAAGCAAATACGTATCACTGGCAAAAAAATATGAACGAAGTAGAATTTGAGAAATTAAAAAATGATATGTCATATATTGAGGTAGTAGAGACAGCAGGCGGCGCAGGTAAAAAGGTGAAAAATAATGAATACCGTTGGAATGATGAAACTTTGTTGACTCAGGCTTATATAGTGAAATTTAAGGATGATAAATTAATTGCTAAAGAGATTATAGCTGTAAAAGGCCATTCCAATCGATAATTATGAAATGTTTTGTAAAAGAAGGTATCTCAACATGTAGACAAAAGCCATCGGGAAATTCATTCTCGATGGTTTTTGTCCTTCTTATCACCTTCACTGGAAAGCGTCCGCCCGTAGTGGAAATCAGCGGCTTTACTTTATTTCATTGTACAGTCTGACACGTCTTCATAAGAAGTCGTGTTTTTGTTTATATCGTGTCACCTAACTGCTGTTATTAAAAGAGCTTTTTAACGAGCACAATCAAAGAAACTATAATGGTATTGGATGCTTTGAACATTTCCACTAGTTTAGGTAAACTAGAGGTAATGTAGTGATGAGAGGAAAAAAGAATATGTATGAAATAATCATGAATTCAGTTGATGATACAGAACGTTTTGCCAGCAAACTTGCGAATAAGCTAGAAGCTCAAGATACGATTACATTAGAAGGTGATCTAGGCGCGGGCAAGACGACATTTACGAAAGCCTTGGCGAAGGGGCTTGGGGTCAAACGAACAGTCAACAGTCCAACATTTACGATTATTAAGCAGTATGAAGGAAGATTACCGTTTAATCATTTAGATGTATATAGGTTAGAAGAAAGTGATGAAGACCTTGGTTGGGACGAGCTGTTTTATGGAGATGCGGTATCAGTGGTTGAATGGGCGCATTTAATTGAACAGGATTTGCCACAGGATCGCCTAGCGATAGAGATTTACCGAATCGGAGAAAATGAACGACGCTTTGTGTTAATACCTCGTGGAGAACGCTATGAGGCACTATGTGAGGAGCTAATGAAATGATTTGGTTAGGAATAGAAACAGCAAATACACCACTTTCCATTGCAGTTGTAAAGGACGGCAAAGTAGTCGCCGAGATGGTACAAAATATAAAATTAACGCATTCTGCAGGTGCGATGCCAGCGATTGAAGAAATCCTGGCACGAATAGATGTAAAACCAAATGACTTGGATGCGATTGCAGTATCCGAAGGACCAGGTTCTTATACTGGTGTCCGTATAGGTGTGACATTAGCAAAAACATTAGCATGGACACTGCAGAAACCTTTAGTGGGCGTATCTAGTTTAAAAATATTGGCTGCCAACGCTGCCCTTTATAACGGGTTGATTTGTCCAATTTTTGATGCTAGAAGAGGCAATGTCTATACGGCAGTTTATCAAGGAGTGACATTAGAGGCACTTATGGAGGATCATCATGCACATATTGATGATTTATTAGTGCGTTTAAAGGCATTAGAGCAACCTATTCTATTTGTAGGAACAGATGTTGATATATTTTGGGAGACTATTGTGCAAATGCTTGGTGATCATGCAGTACGTACACCATTTAGTATTGATTTGCCACGCGCAACAGAAGTCATTCATATAGCGACGAAAATGGAGTTACCGAGTGTCGAAGCTACCCATTACCTCGTTCCACAATATAAACGGATAGCCGAGGCTGAGGCAAACTGGCTGAAAGAACAGAAGGAGAAGGAACATGAGTAGGAATGTAACTTATCGAAAAATGGTTTCTGACGATGTGCCAGCAGTTTATGAAATTGAATTGGCTTCATTTCCAGTACCATGGACGTTAGATTCCTTTTACTACGAAGTGCATGAAAATCAGTATGCGCATTATGTGCTGGCTATAGATGAAGATGGTAGTATTATTGGTTTTTGTGGCATGTGGATGGTCATAGATGCAGCTCAAATAACAAATGTAGCTGTGATTGAGCAGGCGCGTGGCAGAGGGATAGGTGAAGGATTAATGCGTGAGGCGATGCATATAGCGCGTATTAATGGAATGGAGGTCATGACGCTTGAGGTACGTGTAACAAATGCGGTTGCACAAAATCTCTATCGCAAGCTTCATTTCCAAGATGGTGGTATAAGGAAAGGCTATTATACTGATAACGGGGAGGATGCCCTTGTCATGTGGGTGAATTTATAATGAATAATGGATTGATATTAGCAATAGAATCGAGCTGTGATGAAACAGCTGCAGCAATTATTCGAAATGGTCATGAAATTGTTTCGAATGTTGTTGCTTCACAAATAGAAAGCCACAAGCGATTTGGTGGAGTAGTTCCTGAAATCGCTTCACGTCATCATGTTGAACAAATTACAGTGGTTATTGAGGAAGCATTAGCACAAGCGAATATAAAGCCAGCCGATTTGGATGCTGTTGCAGTTACGGAGGGGCCAGGTTTAGTCGGTGCGCTGCTAATTGGCATAAACGCGGCTAAGGCGTTTGCATTTGCCAACAATTTACCGATTATCGGTGTTCATCATATTGCAGGTCATATTTATGCCAATGCTCTAGTCCAGCCAATGGAGTTTCCGTTGTTGGCACTTGTTGTATCAGGTGGGCATACGGAGCTTGTTTATATGAAGGAACATGGCTCCTTTGAGGTTATCGGTGAAACAAGAGATGATGCAGCCGGTGAGGCATATGATAAAGTGGCACGAGTTTTAAATTTACCTTATCCAGGTGGCCCACGCATTGATCAGCTTGCTCATGAGGGGGAAGAGGCTGTTCCTTTTCCAAGAGTGTGGTTAGAGGAAGGATCCTATGATTTTAGCTTTAGTGGCCTAAAATCAGCGGTCATCAATTATAAACACAATATGGATCAACGTGGCGAAGCTATTTCACCAGCAGCCGTAGCAAAGGGCTTTCAGGAAAGTGTTGTCGAAGTACTGACAGCGAAAACATTGCGTGCCGCTCGCGAATATCAGGTGAAGCAGGTCATTGCAGCTGGTGGTGTAGCAGCCAATAAAGGCTTACGTGCTTCATTAGAGGCAGTGTTCACTGAGGAAGGGATTCCGTTTTTTGTACCACCACTCAAATTGTGTACAGATAATGCAGCAATGATTGGAGCAGTAGCGATGCCAATGTATGAAGCGGGAGTCCGAGGAAACTTAATGATGAACGGTCGTCCAGGCATGGAGTTAAAATCCTGGGTGTAGTGGTAAATGAAGGAGGTATCTTATTAAAGATATCTCTTTTTTATTGTCGAAAATTTGTTGATAAAAAATAAAAGTAGCGAAGAGAATTATAAAATGAAATGCTTTAATTGACAAATTTTTCAGAAAATTATCCACAGGTAATAGAGCGAACTAAATACCGAACACGCGTACTTATGCACAAAATGTTGATAACTTGTGCATAACTTGTGATTATTCAATATATAGTAGCACGTTTTACACGGGATGATGTGGATAAAATAATTTTTAATTGTGGACAGTGTGGAAAACTCTGTTGATATGTTGGTATTACTATATTTATGGTGTGAATAAAACTGTGGGCATTTTTTGTCGAAAAATAGCACTTGACCAATATATATGAAAAATGAAGGGGAGTAAAGAAAAAAGCCATGTGACAATGCACACGGCTTAAATAAAATTACATATTTATATTTTCTAATTCTTCATTTAACTCTAGCCATTCTAATTCTAAAAGCTCATGCTGTTCCTTTTCGGTAGTCAATTCGTCTTGCAGTAGGGCAATTTTTTCATGATCTGTAAAAATTGCAGGGTCACAGAGAGCTTCCTCTAATCTATCAATGGAGGCTGTCGTTTCTTGCATCCTGCCTTCTAATTCTTCGATAGTACGTCTTATTTGCCGTTCGCGTTTTTTTGCCTCTTTATCAATTTTGGAGGTAGAGATCTTATCAGGTAGGTCCTGCTGTAGTTGCGGTTGGGAGGTACTTTTCATTTGTGCTAGCTCCAACAGCTCCTGTTTTTTCTCTACATAATAATCATAGTCCCCTAAATATTCAAACGACCCAGTTCCAGACAACTCCACTACTTTCGTAGCGATACGATTAATGAAGTATCGGTCATGGGAGACGAATAGAAGCGTTCCAGGATAATCGATCAAAGCATTTTCCAGCACCTCTTTACTATCTAAATCTAGATGGTTTGTAGGCTCATCGAGAATTAAAAAATTGGCCTTTTGCATCATTAATTTGGAAAGTGCCAGTCGTGCTTTTTCACCGCCTGATAAAGAAGAGACGGTTTTATCCACATCTTCTCCACTAAATAGGAAACGTCCCAATACGGTGCGAATATCTTTTTCATTCATAAGCGGCCATTCATCCCATAGCTCTTTTAAGACACTTTTATTGCTCGAAAGTTTAGCTTGCTCTTGATCATAATAGCCAATTTGTACATTCGTACCATAACGGATATCACCTGCTAAAGGTGTTAAATCTTTTACAATTGTTTTTAATAATGTCGATTTGCCAACCCCGTTTGGTCCAACAAGAGCGATTCGATCCTCGCGAAAAGCACGTAGCTTAATACCACTTGATATGCGCTGATCGTTATAGCCTATTGTTAAATCATCAACGGATAAGACATCATTTCCACTTTGACGTTCAATCGTAAAACCAAAACTAGCGGATTTCTCATCACCATCCGGCGATTCCATCCACTCTGTTCGTTCAAGCATCTTCCGTCGACTTTGTGCCATTTTTGTTGTAGAGGCACGTGCAATATTCTTTTGGATAAAATCCTCTAGCTTGGTCTTTTCGTCTTGTTGACGCTCAAAAAGTTTGACATCACGTTCATAGTTTTTAGCTTTCTCATCTAAATAAGCACTGTAGTTACCTGTATATTTTGTGACACGATGGCGTGAAACTTCGTAGACAATGGAAACAACTTGGTCTAAGAAGTAGCGGTCATGGGAAACAATTAAAATAGCGCCCTCATAGCTCTTTAAATAAGATTCTAACCAAGACAATGTTTCAATATCTAAATGGTTCGTAGGCTCATCGAGAATTAATAGGTCTGGTTTACTCAGTAAAAGCTTAGCTAGTGCTAAACGTGTTCGTTGTCCACCAGATAGTGAGCTAATAGGTTTATCATAGTCTTCCGGATAGAATTGCATTCCATGAAGCACTGAGCGTATGTCCGATTCATATTGATAGCCGCCAGCATCCTTAAAAGTATGCTGCAGTTGATCGTATTCCGACATAACTTTCGCATACAGAGTAGGATTTTCATAAACGGTAGGATCTGCCATTTGCTGTTCGAGCGAGCGGAGCGTTCGTTCTTGAGCTAAAAGGGGTTCGAAAATGGTCATCATTTCATCCCAAATAGTTAATGTAGAATTTAATCCGGCATGTTGCTCTAAATAGCCAACCTGGATGCCCTTTGGAATAATAATATCCCCTGAGTCATAGGACATTTGACCAGCGATTATTTTTAATAAAGTAGATTTACCTGCACCGTTACGCCCCACTAAGGCAATGCGATCACGGTGTTGAACTTCTAATTTCACACCACTTAAAATTTCATCTGCAAGAAAGGATTTAGTTAGTTGATTGACCTGTAAAACAATCATTCTTGACACCTCAATTCTACCTTAGTGTAATGGATGAACGATTAGCATGCAATGTCGGTGCTTTACTTATTCCAAGCAGTCATGTAAGATTGAAACGATTTCTTTTTAGTTAGCTGCGTACAAAGCGCCATTAACTAAAGAGAAATACGCTAGTGGATTGCAAAATGTTGTATATAGTTAAGGATAAATGTATTAAAATTGGTACAGTAAAATTGATTGAGTTTCATCATAAGGAGGAGAAAGTTTGAAACAAGAATTAAAAATTCCACAAGCCACTACAAAAAGACTTCCTCTTTACTATCGATTTATTCAAAACTTTGCACAAGAAGGTATGGAACGTATTTCGTCGAAGGAACTGAGTGAAGCGATGAAAATAGATTCTGCAACCATTCGCCGTGACTTTTCTTATTTTGGTGCTCTTGGAAAGAAAGGCTATGGCTACGATGTACAGCATCTATTACAATTTTTTAGCCAGACGCTTGATCAACATGAAACAACAAAAGTAGCGTTAATTGGCGTAGGGAATTTAGGCAGTGCATTATTAAAATATAATTTTCAAAAAAACCACAACACTCATATTGTTGTAGCATTTGATTCGAAAGCTCCGAAGGATGGCAAAATGATTAGTAACATTCCTGTTTTTCATCCTGATTTGCTGGAAGAAAAGTATGCAGAATACGGGGCAGAGCTAGCTATATTGACAGTATCACCACGCTCTGCGCAAAAAATGGCAGATCGTTTAGCGGCTATGAATGCAAAGGGAATTTTAAACTTTACGCCCGAGCGCTTAACGGTCCCAGATAGCATGCAGCTATTAACCATTGATTTATCGGTAGAATTGCAAGCGCTTATTTATTTAATTCGGAATCAAGAAGTGTGAAAATTTTACATATTTTATAGTGGAGTTCACTGTTTCTGTCAAATAGTAATTTTCAATAAAACAAAGTAAAATCAGTAAGAGTGACGAAAAACTTTCACATATAATTAGTTAGCAAAATGGCGAAATATGCGTTAAAATGATGGATATAAGAGGAGGTGGCTGTAATGGGCGGTATTGGTCCTATGAGCCTCATTATTATTGGAGTTGTCGCGTTACTAATTTTTGGTCCTAAAAAGTTACCAGAGCTTGGTAAAGCATTTGGTTCAACACTACGTGAATTCAAAAATGCTACTAAAGGTTTAGCCGACGAAGATGATGATGACAAGAAAAAGAAAGAACTAGATAAGTAAGTTAGGATGTTGAGGAATGAATCCAAAAGATCTAACTGTCATTGAGCATATAGAAGAATTAAGAAAACGGCTGTTCATTGTTGCCGTTTTCTTTGTTCTCGCTATGGCCGGCGCCTTTTTTGTCGC
Source organism: Lysinibacillus sp. UBA5990 (assembly GCF_002429815.1). NCBI lineage: Bacteria > Bacillati > Bacillota > Bacilli > Caryophanales > Bacillaceae > Lysinibacillus > Lysinibacillus sp. UBA5990. The sequence continues at coordinate 82,755 of NZ_DJAY01000014.1, read as the reverse complement.
AAAGCCACTTGTTAAATACCTTCAAACCACAGGAGCAAAATATAATATTGAGCTCCATGCATTTGACGTAGTAACACCACTAGCAATTTATATTCAAGTTGTTTTTTTAATTGCATTTATTCTTTCATCGCCAGTATTAATGTATCAATTATGGTCGTTTATTAGTCCAGGATTAAGGGAAGTAGAGCGAAGAGCAACCTTAAGCTATATACCATATTCATTTTTATTGTTTATCGCAGGGTTATCTTTTTCATACTTTTTATTATTCCCGTATGTCATCAAATTCATGATGAATTTATCAAATGATTTAGATATTAAGCAAACAATTGGAATACATGAGTATTTTACATTTTTATTTAAACTCACAATACCATTCGGTTTTCTATTCCAATTACCAATTGTAGTATTGTTCTTTTCACGGATAGGAATATTGAGTCCAGATCTACTAATCCGTATTCGTAAATATTCATACTTTGGTCTATTTGTATGTGCGGCTCTCATTGCACCGCCTGAATTGGCGTCTCACTTAATGGTATCAGTGCCACTATTTATCCTGTATGAAATTAGTATTATGATATCTCGAGTTGGTTACAGGAAATATTTGAAATCAGAGGAAATTCGATTAAAAGAAGAGCAGGAAGCTGAGCAAAAGCGCCAGATTGAAGAGGCACTTGAGCAGCAACGACGACAAATAGAAGAATTAAATAAACCGTAAAAGATAAAGCTCGTTGCCTACATAAAGGCACCGAGCTTTTGTATTTTTGACAACTTTATAGAGCTTTACAAAAAATTATTGCATTTTTTCTAGTTCTTGAAGAAACTTTTGCAATGGTTCTGCATAGAATTGTACAAGTGTCACAAATCCATTCAGCATGACGTGTGCAATAATTGAAGTCCAAATACGTTTTGTTTTGTGATATAAAAAGGCGAAGATTAAACCACAAATTGTATAAAGTAAAATATGAGAGAAGTCGAAGTGGATAATCGCAAAGAATATAGCACTTACTATTGCCGCCACCCAGAAGTTTGTTGTTTGGACAAGTGATCCAAATATAACTCTACGGAAGACGAACTCTTCTAAAATGGGACCAAATACAACGATCGCTAATATGGCAATAGGAGCTCCTTTAGCTATAGCGACAATATCAGCGGTATTTTGGGAACCTCCTTCTATACCAAAAACTGCCGTTTCAATAGCTGCTCCAATCATTTGACCAAAAAATACAAGGAAGAAACCAAGAATACCCCAAACAATTGTGAGTGGTATCGTTTCTTTTTTCCCTTGATAAACGTTCCAAAAGGCTTTATCACGGGATGTTAAGATTAAACTTAAAATGAGCGCCACGGCAAAGCTAAGTGCAATATACCATCCTTGAGTTATCGGTGCTGCTTGCTCAGAAGCAAGGCCAGTCATCTTCATAACGAGCTTGTGAAACGGTAAGAGCAACCATCTGCTCGAGATTTGCATGAGGATATAAATCAGTAAAACATATAGAGCTGTTTTTTTATGTTTTGTTACTTTTGGAGAATTAGTCACAGTCAAAATCCTTTCCATTCATAGGCTTCCTTTCTATTGTAGATGAATATGGAAAGAAAACAAAATTTTTCGAAGTTCTGACTTGCAAAAAAAAGTGTGATTGATTATCATAATAATTGTATTAGCACTCGATGATATAGAGTGCTAATAAATTCAACAATTATTATTATTAGGAGGTTGTTTCACTTGTTAAGACCACTAGGAGATCGTATTGTAATTGAACTAATCGAGGTAGAAGAAAAATCTGCATTCGGTATTGTACTACCTGACTCTGCAAAAGAAAAACCACAAGAAGGTAAAGTTGTAGCAGTTGGGACAGGTCGTGTTTTAGAGAACGGACAACGTGTAGAGCTTGACGTTAAAGTTGACGACCACATTATTTTCTCTAAATACGCTGGTACAGAGGTTAAATTTGAAGGAAATGAATACCTAATTTTACGCGAAAGTGATATCCTTGCAATTATTGGATAATATTTGATGCACCTTAAATTAAGGTGAATGCTTATTGTTACTTGAACAAAAAGTGACAATAAGATGAAATTGATATAAATATATTGAAGAAGCTTAACGAATATTCCATTTCAGGAGGGTAAATTCTCATGGCAAAAGATATTAAATTCTCAGAAGACGCTCGTTCATTAATGTTACAAGGTGTAGATAAATTAGCAAATGCAGTAAAAATAACATTAGGTCCTAAAGGACGTAATGTAGTATTAGAAAAAAAATTCGGCTCACCACTGATTACAAATGATGGTGTGACAATCGCAAAAGAAATCGAGCTAGAAAATCCATACGAAAACATGGGAGCAAAATTAGTAGCTGAGGTTGCTTCTAAGACAAACGAAATCGCTGGTGATGGTACAACTACTGCAACAGTTCTAGCCCAAGCAATTATTCGTGAAGGCTTGAAAAACGTGACAGCTGGCGCAAACCCAGTAGGTATCCGTAAAGGTATTGATAAAGCTGTTGCTGCGGCATTAACGGAATTACACTCAATTTCTCGACCTGTAAGCAATAAAGATGAAATCGCACAAGTTGCTGCTATTTCGGCTGCTGATGATGAAGTTGGACAACTTATTGCTGAAGCGATGGAGCGTGTAGGTAATGATGGTGTTATTACAATTGAAGAATCTAAAGGCTTCACAACAGAGCTTGATGTAGTAGAAGGTATGCAATTTGACCGTGGCTATGCGTCACACTACATGGTAACAGATACAGATAAAATGGAAGCAGTTCTAGATAACCCATATATCTTAATTACAGATAAAAAAATTACAAATATCCAAGAAGTATTACCGTTATTAGAACAAGTGGTACAACAAGGTCGTCCACTTTTAATGATTGCTGAAGACGTTGAAGGAGAAGCACTTGCAACACTTGTTGTGAATAAGCTTCGTGGTACATTCAATGCTGTAGCAGTAAAAGCACCAGGTTTTGGTGATCGTCGTAAAGCAATGCTAGAAGATATCGCTATCTTAACTGGTGGACAAGTGATTACAGAGGAATTAGGGTTAGACTTAAAATCAGCTGATATTTCTTCACTTGGTCGTGCTGCAAAAGTAGTTGTGACAAAAGACAATACTACAATTGTTGAAGGTGTAGGCGGTGCAGATGCAATCGAAGCACGTATTGGCCAAATCCGAGCACAACTTGCTGAAACAACTTCAGAATTCGATAAAGAAAAACTTCAAGAACGTCTTGCGAAATTAGCAGGTGGTGTAGCAGTTATTAAAGTAGGGGCTGCAACAGAAACAGAGCTTAAAGAGCGTAAACTTCGTATTGAAGATGCTTTAAACTCAACACGTGCGGCTGTTGAAGAAGGTATCGTATCAGGTGGTGGTACTGCACTTCTTAACGTATATGCAGCAGTTGAAAAAGTGGCTGAATCTGAAGCAGGCGATGTAGCAACAGGAGTGAAGATTGTTCTTCGTGCTTTAGAAGAGCCAGTTCGCCAAATTGCTAACAACGCTGGTCTTGAAGGCTCTATCATCGTGGATCGCCTTAAACGTGAAGAAATTGGCATTGGTTTCAATGCAGCAACAGGCGAATGGGTAAACATGATGGAAGCAGGCGTAGTAGACCCAGCGAAAGTAACTCGTTCAGCTCTACAAAACGCTGCCTCTGTAGCTGCACTGTTCTTAACAACAGAAGCAGTAGTTGCAGACATTCCAGAACCAGCTGGCGCAGGTATGCCAGATATGAGCGGAATGGGCGGCATGCCAGGAATGATGTAGTCGAACGCAAAATGCTATTTGAGTAACATACGTATAAAAATAAAACCAGTTCTCAGTTAAAAAATTGAGAGCTGGTTTTTTTATTGATGAGAAAATTAAATAAAAAATTTTTTCCTGTTGTTTTTCTATAAGATATCACTTACAATACAAAATGATAATGATAATCGTTATCATTAATAGTTAATTTTGATAGATAGAGGTGACATTTTGGATAATCAGGAAGCTAACAGAATAGGGATGGGCAATATATATTATGTCATAATCTTGCTATTAATCGGCTCCATTATAATATCTGCCGTTTTTTCTGTATCAATTGGTCAGGTCAGTATACCCTTCAAGCAATCAATGGATATCTTGTTGCATGCTGTATCTAATGGAAAGTTTGGCACACTCGATAGTGTGGATAGTGAGTCCTATTTGAATATTATTTTACAGGTCAGAATGCCACGTGTTATTTTTGCATTGCTCATCGGTATTGGACTTGCATTATGTGGGGCTGTAATGCAAGCAGTTGTACAAAACCCCCTTGCTGATCCATACATACTTGGTATTTCTTCAGGGGCATCATTGGGTGCAACCTTTGCCATTTTAGTTGGCTTTGGCAGCAGTGCATTGCTGGCACAATTTGGGGTTGCCTTTGGCGCATTTACAGGAGCCATGCTTACTTCTATGGCCGTGCTAATTTTATCCAGTATTGGCGGTAAAGCAACATCGGTAAAGCTCGTTTTATCTGGTGTAGTTATAGGTGCATTATGTAGCTCATTTTCAAGTCTTATTATCTTTTTTGCCAATAATGCTGAGGGCATAAAAACTGTTACTTTTTGGTCTATGGGAAGTTTAGCCTCTGCGAGCTGGGATAAAACACCGATTTTAGCAATCGTCATTGTATTAGGAGCTGCGTTATTTCTTTTTCAACATCGTGTGCTGAATACGATGTTACTCGGAGATGAATCTGCTATCACATTAGGTATCAATTTAAGTGTTTACCGTAAATTGTATATGATTCTAACATCGCTAATAACAGGAACGATGGTTGCTTATGCAGGTATGATTGGTTTTGTCGGCTTAATTATCCCGCATATTACGAGAGGGATTTTTGGAGCGGATCATAAACGATTAATGCTAGGAACGTTACTCTTAGGAGGACTTTTCATGATATGGGCAGATATTTTGTCTCGAACATTAATCGAGAATGTTGAACTACCGATTGGCATCATTACTTCTGTCATTGGATCACCATTATTTATCTATATGATTGTAAAAAAAGGTTACAACTTCGGAGGGTAGAACAATGGAATTAGTAGCAAAGGAAATAGAAGTAAAGATTGGAAAGAAGGAAATTGTAAAAAACATATCTATTCAAGTAAACAAGCAGCAATTTGTGGGCTTAATCGGACCAAATGGATGCGGAAAATCAACTTTATTGAAAAGTATTTATAAAAGCTTAGTGCCACAAAAAGGGATGGTTTTTTTAGATAATTTAGACGTCTTGAAAAGCCCAGAAAAGAAAATCTCGCAGCATTTAGGGGTGGTAGGGCAATTCAATGAAATGCACTTTGATTTAACCGTACAGCAAATGGTGATGTTAGGCAGAACACCTCATAAAAAAATGTTAGAGTCTGATAATCAAAAGGATTTTGATATTGTCGAAGAGGCATTAGCACGCACGAATTTACAAGCTTACAAGGGACGTAGTTTCCTATCATTATCTGGTGGCGAAAAGCAACGGGTTATTTTAGCGAGAACAATCGCCCAGCAGCCTAAATTTATGATCTTAGATGAACCAACGAACCATTTAGATATTCGTTATCAAATTGAAATACTATCCTGTGTGAGAAGCTTAAATATTGGTGTGTTAGCAGCACTTCATGATTTAGAAATGGCTGCACATTACTGTGATTATCTTTACGCAGTAAAAGATGGTGAGGTTTATGCGCATGGTACGCCCGAGGAAGTTTTAACACCCGAAATAATAGAAGCTTTATATCATATCAAGTGTCAAACGTTTACTAATCCAGTGACGAATGGATTAGGCTTTGCATATGGACTATAGGAGGAGCGACAACATGAAGAAGAAATTATTACTAGGAATGGCTTTGACCGCTTTATTAACGTTAACAGCTTGCGGTAATACTACCAAAAATACTTCAGAAGAAGCACAAACAAAAGAGCATTATCCATTAACTATCGAAAACTTTACAAAGGCTGAAGGTGGTTCGACTTGGGAAAAGAAAGATCAAGTATTCGATAAGGCACCTGAAAAAATTATGGCAAACACACGCCCAGCAGCGGAATTATTATTGCATTTAGGACTAGGCGATAAAATCGTCGGTGTTGGTGCAAACTTTGGTGCTGTCGATAAATCTGTGGAAGAGGAATACTCAAAATTAAATATATTAAGTGATGAATATGTAGGGAAAGAGGTTACATTAGGAACTAATCCAGATTTAGTATTTGGTCGTGGTGGCTTATTTGATAATGCTGAATGGGGAGTAGGCACAGTAGACTCACTAAATACAATGGGTATTAAAACATTTGTATTAGAATCATCAATCACAGGTGGCACGTATGATTCTATTTATAAAGACATCGAAAATATCGGTGAAATTTTCAATGTTCAAGACAAGGCAACTAGCTTTATTAAAGAATTAAAAGATCGACAACAAGACATTACTTCAAAATTAGAAAGTATTAAAGAAGAAAAAACATTTGCTTATTTGCATACAAATGATCCAAAGGAACTTTTTGTCTACCCAGCGCATGATGAAACATTCTTTAACGACGCATTCAAAATGGTTAAGCTAGATAATATTTTCAAAGATGAAACAGGAGATGTTAGTGTGGAAACATTGATTGCATCTGATCCAGATGTATTAATTCTTCCAAACTGGGATGGCTCTGATCTGACAAAAGTTCGTGAAGAAATTTATGCTAACCCTAAGCTTTCAAGCATGAAGGCTATTAAAGACAAACAAATTTATATTGTAGATTACAATTATATGTTTGGTTATGGCTATAATACAATAGATGGTATGGAAGCCTTAGCGAAAGAAATGTATCCAGATTTATTTAAATAAACTGTATGGAGCTGCCCAATGGTCTATAAAACAGACACATTGGGCAGCTTTTCTGTTCATAAAAAAGGGAGGAGAAATGATAGTTTTCTCCTCCTCGTTTTATTCTTCTAGAAGCTGGTGTCTATTTAATGTTGTTATTTTTACATTGGTAGAGCTATTGTTCCAGCATATGGTGACTGGATGACGTTGATCGAGATAAAGTAATTGCGTTGAAAGATCAGTTCTTGTCCTTTTAATAACAGTAGTATCAAGTAAGTGAGGCGATAAGTTAGGAAATAAACCTGTTTTAAAAAGAGCCTCTTTTAATGTCCAAAGTTCATAAAAAACATGTAAAGGCTGATGAAGGGTCATCTGGAACTCTTGATTAGATAATGCATAGTGCATAATATCTTTATTCACTGGCTTTATTTCTTCAACATCAATTCCAACTCGTCCGTTAGATGTTAGGGCCAGGACAATCCAATCACCAGAGTGAGAGAGATTAAAATCGCCTTCCCAATGTTGATGACTCGCTACATTCGGACGACCATATATGTCTTGAGTAATATGGAATACTGCCTTATCCATGAATGGGAGGAGCGCCCACCTGATAAGCATGTTACCTAGCAAGGTTCTTTGACGGTCCTGCCACTGTTTGTACTGCCTGATATTACTTTGGACATGAGAAGGGAGCATTATGTTAAACGCATTCCATTCTTCCGAAGTTAACTGTCCCCCTAATGGGAGTGCAAAAATCTGTATATCATTTGTGTTCATCGTATATTGACTTGTCTGGGCTCAGGAAAGTAGCCTGTTTCTATCCCGTATTCAATCATTTGATGAATAAATGCTGTATTTGGTACAGCACATTCAATTCTTGCGTTTGCTAGAAATTCAATCGTTTTTTTGCAGTTAAAGATAAATGGTGAGTCACTAGCTCCATCACCTTCTAGCTGTGCAATAGCTAAAGCTAAAAATTCCTGTACGTCTATAGAATGGTCATCATGTAATAGCCAATTTGTATACTCTTGCTTGGTCATGACTTGTAAATCATAGCCAAATTCCTTTATCATATCGACTAATTCTAAATAAGTAAGTGATACAGGATTACATATATGGAATATATGTCCATTTACTGCTGGCTGATTAGCTAGACATACTAATGCTTGGCTAGCATAATTAATCGGTGTGAAGTCTACATGCCATTGTACGGAAGGTGTTTTACCTAAATAAAGCATGGCTTTAATCATACGGTAAAAGGCGTTATCATCGATATTTCGTTGGAATTTTCCTGTTTCAGAATGACAACTTAAATTACCTACACGATAGATGGAAATAGGAATCGCGTCATGCACAGCATTTCTTACGAGATTTTCTGCTTCCAGCTTACTTTGTGTATAGACACTATGAAGCTGCATATCGTAGTTGAAATCACCTTTAGCCTCATCAGGGCCCCATTGAATGGCAGCGAGCTCCTCTGGAATGCCGATTGTTGATACATAATGAAAATGAATACCAGGTTTACGCTTTGCCAATTCAAGTAAATAACGTGTCCCATTTACATTAACATTATTAAAATGATCCGTCGCTCCGAAGTGACGTACATCAGCTCCACAGTGGATGATGGCATCGATTTTTTCTATTAGAACCTGTTCATCTTCGCTAGTTAAATGAAGGTCCTTCTTTCCTAAATCGCCTTGAATGACGGTTATTCGATCCTCCATATGTCTAGTAATGTTATGGCCAAAGTAAAATTGCATACTTTCCTTTAACTTATCCTCTAAAGTGGCCTTTTCACTTGGTCGAATAAGACAATAGATTTGCGCTTTTGTTGTGACTAGCAGCTCGTATAACACATGACTTCCCAAATAACCTGTCGCACCTGTTAATAAAACCGTAGTCATCGGTAATGGCTTCACCATTTGTGAAACTGGTAGCTTACTAGGTTCCATCAAATCCTTATAGACAAGGTTTTTAGGCTGCATTTGCACGCCCAAATCTTCAGGCTGATAGTTGCGAATATATTGGTCTAATTCAGCAATCGTTTGATATTGGAAAAAATCCTGAATCTTTAGGAATGGTATATGCTTCTTCACTTGTACAAGAATTTCAAGTACTTTTAATGAATGTCCGCCAATGTGAAAGAAGTTATCGTGAATGCCTATTGGACTGTTGCCAAGTACATACTCCCATGCATTCGCTAGTAAAAGCTGCGTATCATTTTCAGGGGCAACGTATAGATGACTCCGTGATAATGATACATCCATTGTGACCAACTGCTTGCGATCGATTTTGCCAGTAGGGGATAATGGCATTTCTAGCAATTCGATGAATCGCTCAGGTACCATATAATCTGGTAAAAGATTGTTTAAGTAGTCTCTTAAAACTTGTTCCTCTAGCTGTACACCATTTGCCGCTGTGTAGTAAGCAAATAAATGGTTTTGGCCGTCAGACATTTTCTTAGCTACGACCACAGATTCCTGAATGATAGGATGATTGCTTAAAACGGTCTCAATTTCTCCAAGTTCAATACGGAAGCCTCTTACTTTAATTTGTGAATCTTTCCGTCCTACAAATTCAATGACACCACTAGGTAATAAGCGGACTAAATCACCTGTGCGATACATTTTTTGATCTGGTTTAAATAGATGAGGGACAAAGACCTCTGATGTTTTCTCAGGTTGATGTAAATATCCTGCTGCTAGGCCGGCCCCAGCAATACACAATTCGCCTGTTACCTGAACCGGGCAAAGCTGTTCATCCTTATTCACCACATACATCTCATAATTGGCAATTGGTCTGCCAATAGGAATACTTGATTGCATGTCTGTTAACTGACTTTTTATCTTGAAGTAGGAGGTTAAAACTGTACATTCAGTTGGTCCATAGACATTAATAATTTCTGTAGAATATCCGAACTTTTCTTGCCATTTTTGGACAATGGCAGGCAACAGGGCTTCGCCGCCAACTGATAGATATTGTAGCGTCATCAACTTGTCCCGATAATCTATAGGTAAATGTGTGGCTAGTTGTGTAAAGAAAGCGTTCGGTACAGTTGCAGTTGTTACTTGCTCTCGTGCAATCATTTCGGCAAATGCTTCTATTGAAAGACGCTCAATACTTGTGAGCATATGGAGTCTTGCACCAGAAAAGAAAGCGGTAAAAGTCTCTGTTACAGAGGGATCAAAACTGTAAGAAATAAACTGAGAAAATACATCTTCTTCAGTCGAATGGTAAATTCTTTGATTATCGGTTATTAGATTAATAACGGCTGTATGTTTAAGCAAAACACCTTTAGGTTTACCAGTAGAACCAGATGTATAAATAATATAGGCTAAATCGGATGGAAGTAGGTTACATGGTAAATCGTCTTGTGAAAGGCCACTTTCCATTTGATTGATTGTAAGCACTGTGCGTGATTGGAACTCATTATGTATTAGGTCATTCAGTAAGTCATTATATTCGTTTTTCGTTATGATAAATGGTGCGCCAGTATCATGTAAGAGATATTGGCAACGTTCTTTTGGATAACTAGGGTCAATAGGAACATAAACACCACCAGCTTTTAGCACACCTAACAAACTGATGATAGTTTCCTTACTACGGTCCATGATAATTGCCACATAGTCACCTTTTTGTAGACCATTGGCCATTAGCATATGTGCAACTTGATTAGATTTTTGATTTAACTGACGATAGGTCATCTTGCCATCTTCATAGGATAGAGCGATACGGTCTGCAAACTGCTGTGCTACTTGATAAAATACTTGCGGTATCGTGATATTTTTATCATAGTCAGCCATTGTACAATTTAATGTTTGATAGGCTAAAGTATCCTCTTCATTTAATAGATGTGTATGATTGGATAGTAGCGTATCTTGTTTAGAAAAATGCTTTTTAAACTGTGATGTAGGACAATTAAATTTTCGTTTATTATTCAATCATTACAACTCCTATTTTAGAAAAGGGCAGTCACTTATGTAGGGAATTTTAAGTCCTTTAGCCCCGGCAGAAAGTATTCTGTAGAAGCTAAGGGACCAAAAACACCGTATAAGGGCAGCCCTTTCTCTTTTTATTTCACTACAAAGGTATTGACAACATTCAATAATTCTTCAGATAACTCGGATAGTACTTGAGCTTCTTCAGACACTCGCTGTACTGTATTTAGCTGAGAGGCAGAAGTTGCAGCTACTGCCCTTGTACTATCTTTAGAGTTGATGGAGAAGTCCTCCATATCTTTAACCGCGGAAGTAACTTGTTCCATGCCAGCCGCCATTTCTTCAATAGTTGCGGACAGCTCTTGTATTTGCCCTGTTACATGATGAATCGATGTTAATATTTGACTAAATGATTGTTCTGAATCGTTTATCATGACGATACCATGATCGACTTCCTCTACCGCGCGAACCATGATATTCACAGATTCATTCGTATCGTGCTGAATATGAGAAATAAGCGTGGAAATTTCTCGGGCTGAGGCCTCAGACTGTTCAGCTAGCTTACGTACTTCATCAGCTACAACGGCAAAGCCACTACCAGCTTCTCCTGCACGAGCAGCTTCAATGGCTGCATTTAAGGCTAGGAGATTTGTTTGAGAGGCAATTCCGGTAATAATGCCGACTATTTCTTCAATTTTATTAGAATGATCGCCAAGCAATTTAACAGATGCTGCTGATTGATTGACTGCCTGACTAATCGCATTCATTTGAGCGACAGACTTATTAGTCGATTCATTCCCTCTTTCAGCTTCCTCTGATGCTAAGATAGAAGATTCCGAAATTTGATTGGATGTCATAGCAATACGTTGAATTCCAATACTCATTTCTTCTATTGTAATGGTACTTTCATTGGCTCTTTGAACTTGAAGATCAGCTGCACTCGCAATTTCTTGCATGGAAGATGCTACATTATTATAGGAATCAGAAGTTTCCTGCATGTTCGAAGACAAAATATTGGCTGTGTTTGAAACACGTGCAGATACATTTGTTGTGCTCTTAATAACAGTTTTTAAGTTTTCAATCATCGAATTAAAGTTTTGAGTAAGCGTTCCTACTTCATCCGTTGAAGTAACTGGTAGAGGATCAAGCTCTAAATTACCTTCTGCTATTTTTTTAGACTGTAGGGAAAGCTGTTGAATAGGTGTTAATTTTTTTCTTAAAAGTGTGTACACAGCAATGGATGAACCAATTAAGAAAATAACCGTTACTACCAATGTCCAAAGTGCCTCAGACATAGCCTTGCCAGTCACCATTGAAACGTCATAATCAATAGCATATGCAGCTAACATAGTTCCATCATCATCTAAAATTGGTGTAAGGCCAGTTTTATAGCTACCAAATTCATCGCTATAGATATCTGTAGCTGTAGCTTCTTTTGTCTCAAAAACTTCTTTAATTCTAGCTAGAAAATCAGGTGATAAACCCATAGCAATCATGTCCTGATTATACTCAGCTCCTAGTTCAAGTATACTAGAAGATAGGACAGGTGCATTAATATTTTCACCATCAACTGTAATTAAAAAAAGATTGGTAATGCTATCTGAATAATCATTAATAGCATCCATTTCCTTCGTTAGTCGAATTGCATCAGAGTTACTATCTGAAGGATTATCTAAGATCGATTTCAATGTGTTCACATCAATTGTTTTGGCTAAGATCATACCTTTGTCATCAAGCGATTGATTCATATCTGTTAAATTACTATTTCTTACTATATAATAAGAAAGACCTAAAGTAACTAACCCAAACAGTAATAAAATACTTACCATTATAGCGGTTATTTTTTTACTAATGGACATATGCTGCTTCTTACGTTTTTTCATGCTTTTCCTCCTAATTATAATATACCGATTATTTCATGTTAAGGATGAGAAATGGGTATTGTTATCGATGAAATAAAAGCTAATTCAATGTAAAGTCTAGATGCCATTCATAGAATTCCAGATGCATTCTCAATAAATATGTACCAGTTAAAAATAATCTAATTATCCCTAACAATAAACTACTATACTGCCAAAAAAAATGATTCACAACCCAGAAAACTTACTATTTGCAGTGTAGATTTTAATAGGTAAACGAAGATATTTAGTGTTATAGTCTATGTATTTTGAAGTTTAGACGATATTTTTATGAAAATTCAAAGGGGAAATAATATAAAAAACAAGTATGCTCAAAACTGAGTCAATTTTAGTTTAATTAAAATTTGGCTAAAATCTTATTTTTTTATTTCTCTTTAAGTCTTTTTGCCTATTAAGGAATGTCATTTCTTCTAGAAAATATTATTGTCTTACTTAGTTTTTATTATGGAAATAAAATATAAATATGTAAAAAAAGGCTTTTCTTTATTCGTAAAAGAACAAAGAGAAAGCCTTTTATTTTTATGGCTGTCTGGGATTGCCGATGATACCTGGCAATATGTTTGGGAGTCCCGGCAATAATGGAGGTGGGAAGCCGGGGAATTGTCCTCCTGGAAACGGCGGATATGGCCTTGGTGGTTGTGGTGGATAAGGCTGCGGTGGATATGGTCTTGGTGGTTGTGGTGGATAAGGCTGTGGTGGATATGGTCTTGGTGGTTGTGGTGGGTAAGGCTGCGGCGGATAAGGTGGCGGATAAGGTGGCGGATAAGGTGGTGGATAGGAGTTACCAGGAGGTATTCCTGTACCAGCAGCTGTTATTTGGCTAACATCAACAGTCACCAACTGACCGTTATCTAATTGGATTTCGGCTGTTCTGCCTCCTGTGCCAAATGTTCGAATCAATGTACCTGAATAAGTCCCTGTAGGAAGTGTCACCCATATTTTCATACCTGGACGGAATTGACTGTTAAAATCTTCAGGAGCCAATCTAGGATAAACCAATGAAACACACCTTTCTTCACTTTTCTTTAACATATGCCTACCTACTGTGAGTGTTGTAGGCAATAGGCTAATTAATAATTAAATGTGATTTTGTTATAAAATATAACAATTTTCATTATAATAGGGGAAAAGAGCTAAAGGATGTTTAGCAGATGGCAATCATAAAAATAAAAAAAATCAAACTAAAAAATTTACGGAATGTACGACATGGTGAGGTAACTTTAGCAGTTAGCTTCGAGAGCTTTTTACAAGCAAATGTTGTTGGACTTTACGGACAAAATGGCTCTGGGAAGACAACCATTGTCGATGCATTTGGTTTATTGAAGACCCTTATTTCAGGTTGGCTTGCTGAAGTGAAGCTACCCCCGCAAGAAAAGCGGTTAATTTTAGCGGGTGAGGATACAGCCAGTCTCGATTTTGAATTTTTAGTTGAGAATCAATTTGGCACATTCTTTGTCCATTATTATGTGGAGCTGCAGGAGGATCAACATCGGCTCTATACAACACTGGAACGACTGACGTATAGAGAAAATGACAAAGGAAAACGGTCAAAGGTGTTAATGGCTATGACAGAGAAAGGTATCCAAATACGTAACTTAAATTTGCCTGATCTGAGTGAACAAGCACGTATTCAATTGCTTGTTATTCAGCAATTAGCAAGAAAGGAATATAGATCTTTTCTTTTCCATAAGGATTTGAAGCCATTATTACAGGAACGGTTGACCGAACAAGAGATTCAGTTAATCAAAAACATAGCTGTTGATTTTAATCGAGATTTACATGTAGTGAATAACCAAAATATTGCCCCGTTATTTGAAGAACGGATCATGCCATTTAGTATCCATTTAGAGAAAACAAGAGGGCAAATTCCATATGATTTAAAGGGTCCTGCCTTATTGCCAGAGGATGAATTCTATGCTTTATGTGAAGTGATTGAACAGAGTAACCGAGTGCTAGCTGCTATTATTCCAGGTCTGACTATTAAGATTAATATCATTACAAAGCAGACAATGGATGATGGGGGACAAGGCATCCGTTTTGAATTTTTATCGCAGCGTGGAGAGCAGGAATTACCTTTGCGAACAGAGTCAGAAGGGATATTAAAGATTATTTCGATTCTTAGTGTATTGATTGCCGTATATAACAATCCAAATGCTTGTGTCGTTATTGATGAATTAGATTCAGGCGTTTTTGAATATTTGCTAGGTGAGTTGTTAACAGTGATAGATGAGGATGGAAAAGGACAGCTTGTTTTCACATCCCATAATCTACGAGTGTTAGAGGTGCTAGCTATTAAAAGTTTATGGTTCACGACAACAAATGAAAATAAACGTTATATGCAGTTAAAGGGCATTAAAGAAATAAATAATGCTAGAGATGTCTACTTGCGAGCTATTCAGCTTGGTGGACAGGATGAAGAGGTTTATAAGGAGACCAAAACATTTAAAATTAAGCGTGCTTTTCGTAAAGCAGGTGTGCAACATGACTAAAAAGGTACTTTTAATCATTGTTGAGGGACAGACGGAGCAAATTATTTTAGAGGATTATTTGGATGCTCACTTCGCGGATACAACTATACGTTTTGATGTCCAGCGTGAGGATGTATTGACAAAATGGGATGCCCATAAACGCATCCCGAATATTAAAAACAGTGTTATACGAGTAATCCAGAGTTATTTAGATAAATATAAATTTTTAGCGAAGGATTTAACTGCTGTTGTTCATATAACAGATGCAGACGGTTGTTTTATCGCACCAGAATGCGTCAGGGTCGATGAGAATATCGAGCAAAAATTATTTTATACAGAGGATGCCATTTTAGTGAAGTCCGATAAGCGTAAAGAGCAAATTGAACAGCGCAATGAGATGAAGGCTAGGAACGCCCGAATTTTAATTGCGAATGACTATTTTAATATTAATCGCTTGAAAGTGCCTTATCAATTATTTTATTTCTCTACAAACTTAGAACATGTACTATGGGATGAGCGCAATGAAATCCCAACGGAGAAAATCCACAAGGCGGATAAGTTTATAGAAAACTTGTCTGGTACGATCGAAGAATATTTAAAAGCTTATTTGCCAGTCGATGCTGAACTACCCTATAGGGAAAAAATGAAAAAAAGCTGGTCGTTTTTAATGGAAGGAGGCCATTCATTACAGCGAGGAACGAATGTACCTCTTTTATTTGAAATGATAAAAACAGATGTACAATAAAACAGGTGACGTATGTAGTTTCGTCACCTGTTTTTGTTTTGTACCTCTTAATGCGTTTGTTCATAACTACGAATATGAGCTAAAATGGCTGGGTCCTTAATTTTAGTATCTTCACTTAGCATTAATAGCTTTGACATAATTTCAGCTGTTCGTGGATCATCATCCACCATAGGTAAGAATATGCGTCCACGATGCTGAGATGGGACAGCGACAATCGGTATCATTGAACCACCGACTTGATGGACCACACCACTGCCTAAATGCAAGGAATAGTTTGCTAATTTACCTTCAATAAGGACATGGTGTTTCTTCACTTCTACGTTGAGAAGTTTTAGTAATTTTGCCAATTCTTCAACGATAATAGTCCGCATTTCAACGGTAGAATGACTGGCCTCAGGGTCGACACCACCAACATGGGCAACGCTGACCACGAGGTCCATATCCCGCATAACCTCAGAGAAGATTGCAACTGGAATATCATCTAAGACGATATCTTTTCCTGTTAAACGATCGTAGAAATAAACACCTTCGACTGCAGGTGCTTCAATTTCTGCTGGAGTAAACCAGTCTGCCTGCGCATACAAGGATGCCACTATATTTTCTTTGTAATACACCTTACGAGGTCCAGTTTCATAACTAATTTGCCAGCCTCGTGTTTTTAGCAAGGCTACTGTTTGAGATGGATTAACTTGATGCCCCGCATAACGCAATGATTGTTTTAAACCCTTTTCGTCTGCATTTATAAGATATAGCTCACGGAACACTTGTTTAAATGGCTGTTGTATTTTGTGTTCAAACATATAGGCTTGCCATTGTCTCCATTGACCACTTTCAAGAAGATGGTAAGGGTGTGCAATCATTAAGGGTGTTGTCGGAGCAAGCTTCACGACATTACCTGATAGTACCTGTAAGCCCTCTGGTGTCATCATCCCAACATGCTCGCCGCTAATAAAGACAAGCTTTTGTAAAAGAGGAGCAAGAATCGGGTGAGCTAACAAGTTAATTAGCTCTTCCGCTGAAAATATGGTCTCTAATGCCATTGCCTGCTCTAGTGCTGGACGTGCACGTTTATATTGTTCTTGTAAATCTTTACGAGCTTCTTGAAGAGTAACAACATCAGCATGCTTTTTTAAAGCAGCAGGTATGTTTTTTAAACGTTTACCATCTTTTTCAACGATTATTGTAATAGCAGCATCCTCTTCAATTTGTAAATGCGCTGTTATTTGTTCGATAGACTGTGCTTTAAATAAATGCTGAATATCGTTAAAGGCTGATAGTTCCATTCTCCATATGAAGCGAGTAGCTTCTCCGTCCCCAGCGTTGCGGGCTAAATTTTCTAGTGCAATACTAGCTGCTCGTGACTCACTTGCCCTACGTTGAGCCCCAAATTGTTTACTTTCCTTTAAAAACTGTTGAATAAATTGGTAACGATGCAGAGCATCTTTGTCATCTGTTGTTTTTAATGGAATAAGTCCAAGTGCTCGCAGTTTATCTTTATTGCGCTTTTCCTGAATTTCTTTCATTAATGGCTTTGAACTAAGTGTGCCAATGGCTGTATCTGCATAAAGCTGAGCACGGCGGTGGTTGGCTCCTTCTGAAGCGTATTTGGCTGCATCATATACAAGTTTAAACTTCTTCGAGCCTAGTGTTTGATAAGCACTTTGGAACCATGCTAGATCAAAGGCGCCATCCCGAAAATCTTCTGCCGTTATGCTGGAGAAGAGGGCAATTTGATCTTTGGCAAAGTCTGATAAAGAATCTGTAGTGTGGGCGATAAAATACCAAGCAGATTCCTTTAGTCCTTCCCAGCCAATCACCTCGCTGACAAGATCAATCCAATGCTGGTTATACATCATAGCTTCAATTAAACGCTCTTTAGAAATCTCTGTTTTTTGCCATGCTTCTTTTAACTGCTGTGCGGTTTCTTCTTTTTGAGGATAGCAGCTAGTTAAAAGGCGAGAGAAGACATCTTTCTTCGTTTCTGCCTGCCATATATAGCCTCGTGAAAGCTTTTCACCATCAAGTGCCTGTAAAATTTGCAGGAAATAATCGATTCCTTCAAAGTAAGAAATGCTACTAGCAAGCTTGGTAACAGCTGTAGGAGTATCACCACGCTTTAGCTCGATAGCTAAGATGCGATCGATCGCTTGATTACGAATGGCAAGGAAATCAGCTAAGTCTTCAAATGATTGATAGCGATCCAACAGTTTACTTGGTTCAGTAAATATTTCTGAGGCAAGAGTATTCGTAAAAATAGCTTCATATAAATGGTCTTGCGTCAATAAGCCCACTTTAAATGCATCTAAATATTGGAATAATGATAGATCGTAGAGACTTGGGCTATAATTTTCTTTTTGCATACGCTTTGTTAGTTCTTCATTGATGGCAAGCATTTTAACATAGCCTTCATAAGTTGCATAATTAGATAGTCGATCGACAAATGCATCAA
Organism: Lysinibacillus sp. UBA5990; assembly: GCF_002429815.1. Taxonomy (NCBI): domain Bacteria; kingdom Bacillati; phylum Bacillota; class Bacilli; order Caryophanales; family Bacillaceae; genus Lysinibacillus; species Lysinibacillus sp. UBA5990. Next base: position 64,409 of record NZ_DJAY01000014.1, on the reverse strand, counting down.
TAATATCTAAGTCGACAATTGTAGAGGTAGATTGATAGTAGTAATAGCCTTTATCTCTTACTTCCACTCGCCACTGATCAGCTGGGATTTGATGTAATAGCTGAAGCACAATACCGGTTGCCTGTTCAAAGCTATTAAATGCTGGTGCATGTCGTTCTAGTAATGAAACTGCTTCTTTATGCAATAGTGTCTCTCCTGAAATATTTTTGATATCTTGCGACAAAACGGAAAAGATTTGCTGAAGCGTATAGTGATATTTCAAGGAGTTAAATTGGGCAACATATTTTTTCATTCCTTCATACTGAAAGAATGGTTTTATAAGAATATGGGCTGCTTCAGAAAGGTCATGAGCAGCAGGGTATTCTGATAGTTGATTATAAAAGTTGAAATAAGCTAAGTCTTCACCGCTAAAGGATGATGATTTAATCCACTGAACAATGGCTTCTGGAATAGGATAAACATCTAGACTGGCATTTCGCTGACTGTCTGTTTTAGAGGCCAAGATACTGTATTTTTGCCCTAAAGTAGTAGTCATTTTAGTGTCATTCCATTGATAAGTTTCATATTCAAAATTAGCATATTCATCAAGTATTTGAATAAGTTGTTCTATCTTGGAGAGAAGCTTATCTAAATCATATTGAAAGAATTTTTCAATAGGTGTAGGCGTTTGTACATATAAAGGTACAAGCTGTTGCCAAGGTTCTTCACCATTCATTTTAATCGCGCTATTGGCAATGCGATCGTATGGAATAGGAGCATGTGGTGTATATAAACCAAAGCCATTGTTTTCGTTATATTCGGGTACATCTCTTGCTACTAATTGTTCTAATAGTACTTGTTCATTTTTTGTTATCTTTGGTAATAGGGAGCACAATGTCGTAATTTGCTCGCTCGCTAAATTGTAGTCCTTAGAGGCTTCTAACAATAATTCAAGACCACCAAGCCTCTTTAGCTGCTTACTGTCTTTTATTAATCGTTCAGCACTTTGCAATACATGATCTTGTGGTTGAATTTTCAAGAGTGAAATAGCTTCTTTCCGGAGAGCCCCAGATTTATTGGCTAAAAGATCCTCGATTTTTGCTATTTCTTCTTTGGTTGGTGTCAATGCATGTATTTTCTTTAATGCAAGGGAACGATTGATGGAGCTTCGATCGCGTAATGAATTGAATAGAAACTCACGCTGTCCTTGAGTGATTGGATCAAGACAATAAATATTCAATAGGCCGATCCTACTTGATGGTGGATAAGCATCTGCATGCGCGATGATTCGTTGGAATAACTCTTCATCCTGTAGATGATGCGCAAGAATAATTTGTGTTGAAATTAAGTCTTCGAATGACAAGTGTACAAAGACAAAGGATAGAGGCTTGCCTGTAATGGATAGCCCATCTTTGGTCATTTCATTTTTTGCCCATTCAAGCTGTTCAAATAAAGGATATTCTATGCCCTGCAGCTGTGAATTTTCTTTCATGAAGCTTTGAAGTGTTTTATCCCATTCGTTATCTCTGGCATATTCACTATTGATATAGTGGTTGGCATGAAGGAAATTATCCCATGCAAATGCAAATATTTCGATATCCTTCGTTGTTAAAATTAATTCTTTTACAAAAGGTGCTGTAAAAGGTATTTTTGATAGGTTTTTCAAAAAAGCTAGTGTTGTAAGCTGAATATGCTTGTCTCGCTGTAAGAGATCATCCAACAGTACATCTAGCTTCGTATAATCTTTTGTCGAAGTCGCCCATAATGCGACATAAATATCAATGGTACGTTCACTTTTTAGCAGTTGTTCGGTGAAATGGTCATCTTCCATCGCTTGGATGGCTAAGGACAAAACTTCCTCCGTTATTTTTTGGTTTTCGAAGCTACTATAGCCAAGCCCCATCCATGTATCGACCGCTCGTATAACAGAGGAGAACCTTGTTAGTTGGTGCTCCTGAATAAGTTTCATCATGAAAAGCTGTGCATCTAGATTCCCGTGGTCAATATTTTCTACAATTGCTTGTCGAAGCCCTTCTTGACGTGCAGCCGCTACTAATAATTTTCCAAGCGCTTCGTGCATCCGACTATTGCTTGATTTAAAAATGCCACGAATGAGTGGATGACCGAAAAAGCTACTGCGGTGCTCATCAAATAAAATACTCTCTACTTTATCTTCAATGAGTGGATTTTCTATGGATAATTCTTCAGCAAGCAATTGCTCAAATACATGAAAGCCCATTACTTTTTCATTTTCGTTTTTCAATACATAGGAGCTATAGTTCGGGTAGGTACCATGCTCATATTGGCTATGGTGAGCTAGTAAATCCTCCAGACTTATTTCCTCAAATGTCAGCATTTCTTCTATTAATTGTAGACATTGAAAAAGATGGTCTTGTACGGGCTGTGCTGAACGAAATGATCGACGTAACATATTAGTTTGGAACATCGTAGCATCAAAACGTAAAGCTAGTTTTTTAATGTGGAGCGCGCGTTCCTGTGAAGAAAATAATATAAGCACTTCTAATAATGGTCCGCTAAATAGCTCCTCTAGTGATTGAACCTGCTGTTCTGTAATAAGCTTTTCAATATCGTAATCACGATTGTCCATATACTTTAATAATGCGGCTGCTAATGGCTGTATTGTTGACGGTGCGGTGTCAACTATACTTTGAAAATGTGTTTTTTGTTTATGTGATAGTGTCATGAGACATTCCTCCTTACCAAATTCGTCCTGCAAGCATGGTTAATCTAATAAATGTAAAAACATCGTCTTCCTGTACAGTTAGTGGCGAGTTAAGCGAATCTAGAGACTCCTCATTGTGAAGTACTAAGAAAAGCTCATCTTGAAAAGCCTGAAGCATTGTAGAGACAGCTTGGTCTACTGGCTGGAATGAATCACTTTTTTTCTCTCCAAAATGGATTTTGCCATGCTGAGCCGCATCAGCTAATTGCTGATCGGTTAAATAGAGATGGAGTGGCGTATCAACCATTTTCTCGTTATATTGTTGTACCTGTTGTGAGACAAGTTTAATAAGTATATCTTGTAAATTTATGACAGGTTCTTCGATGAAAAATGGAATCTGTTGAAGCTTACGTGATTTCTTACCGATTACTTTTTGTTGGTAAAATAAACGCAATCTAACACCTCCTTACAATAATTTCATTATACAAGAGTGATAACTATGAAAAGAATAAGGCATCCGACGCTAGTTGCATAATTATTTTTGGGAAATGTGTAACAAAAAATAGCATGTTACGGATTATTAGTAAGGTAGAAAGAGGGGGTAGGCTTGCTTAAAGATCTGTTGAAAATAGAACGTTTGTACGATTATTTTTATAGGGGTATGTATCAATTTGCGCTCTATAATATAAATACTATGGAAAGCAGAGGATATTACACAAGAAAATTTTTCAGGCTACTTCTACTATTAGAGAGTAATAGAAAGTGAACGCTTGTGTGGAAAATATAACGAAATGATGATGCTAAAACTATTATAAAGGATCTTTTATTCGCCAAATCTATAAAGCTAGAAGATTAGAAAATAAACCACGGTAACATCCTTTGCTACTTTGATGAATGGATTTTTATGTGGTTTCTAGAAAGACATTATTTCTTTTCTTATCTCATAGACTTTATAGGTATGATTTATCAAGCTAGAAGGAGGCAAGATCATTCAAATACATGTTGTACGGGCTGGCGAGTCTTTATGGGGTATTGCGCAGGCGTATGGGACTACGGTTCAAAGTATTGTAGATGCCAATCAAATTCCAGACCCAAATCGTTTAGTTGTGGGGCAAGCTCTTGTGATCCCTATTGTTGGTAGCTTTTATTATGTACAGCCAGGAGATAGTTTATGGTCAATTGGACAACGCTTCGGTATTAACTATGTAACACTTGCGCAAGTCAACGGTATTAACCCAAATCAACCATTAGCTGTTGGGATGAGATTATATATTCCGCAACCACCAAGAACAAGAGCAGAAACATTAGCATACTTAGAGCCAAGAGGTACTTCGGTTAGTGAGGTACTTTTAAATCAAGCTAGGGAAGCGGGTCCCTATTTAACATATTTAGCTTTATTTAGTTATGAAGCCAGACGGGATGGCACCTTACGGATACCGCCTAGTCAAGGTGTAACTCAAATTGCGGATGATACTGGGGCTTCTTTGGCAATGGTCGTTACGAATCTGGAGAATTTCAGTTTTAGTGGAGATCTGGCGAGAGATATTTTTCAAAGTACAGCTGTTCAGGACTTGCTCTTTGATAATATTCTTGCGGAGGCTAGAAAGCTAGAGGACGTTAAGGATATCCATTTTGATTTCGAAAATTTACCAGGTGATCAACGAGAAGCCTATAACAATTTTTTAAGAAGAGCGGTGGAGAAATTCCATGCTCAAGGATACACGGTATCTACTGCTTTGGCTCCAAAAACAAGTGCAAGTGATCGAGGTCCCTGGACTGCGGGGCATGATTATAGGGCACATGGTGAGATAGTGGACTTTGTTTTATTAATGACCTATGAATGGGGTTATTCTGCGGGACCACCAATGGCCGTTTCCCCACTTCCTGAAGTGGAGGCCGTTGTCAAGTATGCGGTGAGTGAAATACCTGCCAGCAAAATTATGCTAGGACAAAATTTATATGGTTATGATTGGACATTACCATTTGTACAAGGGGGTCCATTTGCTGAAGCATTGAGTCCTCAACGAGCTATTGAGATTGCCAAACGTTATAATGCGGCAATTCAATATGATTGGAGAGCACAAGCTCCTTTTTTTGAATACTATGATGAACAGGGTAGAGCGCATATTGTATGGTTTGAAGATGCAAGATCCATTCAAGCTAAATTTAATCTAGTCAAACAATATAATCTTCGTGGCATTGGCTATTGGAAATTAGGATTACCGTTCCCTCAAAATTGGGTATTAATTGGTGCTAATTTTGATGTGGTGAAGAAATGACACAAGGCAAAAGAATAGGGTTTATCCAATGTATTTTCTTCTAATTTGGTAATTATCTGTCAAGTGGCTTCTAAGTATTGGAAAATACATTATGATTATAGTGAAATATATTATAGGAGGTATATTTTGTATAAATTTAAAAAGTTAGGAATCATATTAACATCAACGGCATTTTCTGTTGGTATTTTTGCACCCATATCGCAGGCATCAGCAAATGTAAAAGAAGCAACGGAGCGTATTGAAATTCAGGTTGCTTCAACTGAGACAAAAATTACAAAAGATATACTGATAAAAAAGCTACGTTCCCTATTCCCGGAAGAGTTCAAATTTGTAGCGGATCAAGACTTCAATTCTGGACCTATACATTTCTATAGAGATGATAAAACGGTTCGATATGAATTAAATTTCTATAAAACAATTAAAGATAAAGATGTACATGGTAGTTTTGTATTTAAGGGCGACAATTTAGAATTAGAAAACTTTTATTATCAACCTGCAAATATGGAAGAAGCAATTTATCCAGCAAAATATACAGAGAGTGAAGCCCAAGAAATTGCACGAAAGTTCATGGGTAAATTTGTGAATTCAGATAATTACAAACTTCGTGATGATCATAACGAATATGGTTTTAATATTACTAGGCCATTATCAGAACCAATTACTTACTACTTTGTCTATTCACCAATTTATAATGGGGTTCTGATAGGTGATCAAAGTATTACTATTAATGTTCTGGCAAATGGTGAAATTACGGGAATGTCTAACAATGCAGAGTCTATTAGTAAAGCTTCTTTTGATCGTTTAGATCAAAAAAAGAAAGAAGATGATATGCTGGCTCAAGTTCGTGATAATCTAGCTGTCGAACTTCGTTATTATATTGATTACGATTACAGATCTGATCAACGTAATGTGAAACTGGTTTATGCGCCTGCCATAGGGTTCAACGGTGTACATGCTCTAAATGGGCAATGGCAGACAGCAAATGGTTTCACTGAACAATTACCGAAGACAAAGAGTGTTGAAAAAATTTCAGCACAACCGTTACCACCAAGAAAGAACAGTATGACGGTAACTGAAGCTGAAGAATTCGCGAAAGATTTCTTAAAAGTTGATGAGAGTAAAGCAAAGCTTACTATCGATTTAGTAGATGAAAGAGAAAATGACAATGGTGAGACGATATACTTTGTAAACTATACGTATATGTTTGGCAATAATGGATCTGGTAGCTCTTTAGAAATTAATAAGGCGACAGGTGAACTAGTTCAGTATCATGACCTATCGAGAGATTTTTTAACAGATAACCAAGTAAACGCTATTTCTAAGGATGCTGCATTGAAGAGGGCAACTAATTACTTGAAGGAATGGGCCCCATCGTATTTACATGAATATTCAATGCCAATTGAGGAAGCTGTATATGATCAATATAGTAAGGAATATTACTTCACCTTCCCACGCATTATGAATGGAATTGCAGTTGTAGGAGATGGATTATATGTAGGGATTGGCTCTGATGGATCTTTACGCTCACTAAGTGTATATAAGCAAAAGATAGATAACTGGCAGCCAATTAATAATGTCATATCAGCGGACAAAGCAAAAGAAGCTTATAGCAAAGCACTTACATTGCAACTCCAATATTCAAAACAAGATACGGAGAGTAAACTACATTACGATTTAGTATACGCACCTACTTACAGTGGTAGTTTATATAACCAGATCGATGCTATTTCTGGTGAATGGTTATATAACGCAGATGAATCCAAGGAGAAACCAGTTATTTCTCATCCAACAGCTGCCAAAGAGCTAAATTATTTATTCAATCAAAATGTGTTAGATGTAAAAGATATAGCCAACTTTAATGCGGACGCTGCTATAACAAAAGGAGAAGCATTGAAAATTTTATTACACTCGTTAACATACGGTTACTACGGTAACAGAGATGGGGAAAAGCAAACCTTCACAAATATTGATAAAAAACATCCTCTCTATGTGGTAGTAGAACAAGCTGTTAAAATGGGCATCATTCAGCCTGCTAATCAATTTGCATTAGATGCTACTCTGACTCGCCAAGAGTTCGCAGTGTGGTCGATCAAACTATTACAATTAGACAATGTTGCTAAATATAAAGATATTTATAAATTAAACTTTGCTGATGCAGCTTCAATTGATCCAGCGTATACAGGCTATATTGCATTAGCAAATGGTATGGGTCTAATTGACGCACAGCAAAATAACTTTAATGCTACGCAGAGTGTGTCATATGCTGATTTGGCTGTCTCAACAGTCCGTTTAGCAAAGGTTATTCAAGAAAATAAAGTTGATCGTAATTTCTATTATTAAGTTGTATGTCACGAAAGGGCATTTCCTCATTTGAGGAGATGTCCTTTTTTGGTTAGTTTATAGCAGAATGGGGAAATAATATGAAAAGAAGGGAGTGTACAATTGGATGAAATTAAAACTATTATTAACGATTTCTTTCGTAATGGTTATCCTTTATGGCTGTAATAAAGATGAGGTAAAGGATGTGCCTACTAATGCACCAGCAGATCAGAATGCTTCACAACAGACGGGTGATACGCCTTCAGACCAAGTGACATTCAATTTTTTAGAGTTTTCATTGGATGTTGATTATTCTGCAACGGAGTCATACGAGGTAGAGTATGAAAATAAAAAATCAGGAATCTCAGCGAAATTACAGGATGATCGACAAAATGTAAAGTTACAAGGTGATGAAGCCTATACAAAACTAGAGCCGTTATTTAAGCAGTTAAATTTTGATTCTACCACTCCAAATGATGAAGTGATTGATCAAGTAATTAAAGTTTTTAATATTGAAGATAACTATCAGTCCATTGAAGTCGAAGTAGAGTTTATGGACGGAAATGAAAAGGAATTTAAACGACTACCTTAAAAATGAGACAAGCCAGCTAAACGAAAAACGTTAGCTGGCTTTCACATGTATGAACATTAACGTTCCCAATGTCGATGCTTTGAAAGGAGCTGAATAAAAGAAGGTAAGTTATTAGCAACCCCATTTTTATTGGCGATATGCTGTGAAAACGATATATTTTTAGCAAGGCCAATTGTTTTAAAGTGCTGGTAGGCTTCTTCAATAAATTGTTCTGCTTTAATTTGTTGATGTGAATCATGGTAGGAACCAGTTACATAAACTCCATCGTAAAGTACGGAAGAAGCAGTGGCGAATGTTTCATGAATCTCAAAGCCATTTAGTAAGCCCTGTTTTGTACTAACTAATTCTACAACTATATTTTTGCTCAAGAGTGTAGCAATCAGGTCATTTAGGTTTTCCTCCGTATTATCTGCTACGATCACGGCTACTTTAAAAGTTTTGACACTTTCTACAGCATTCAAGATTTGGCTAACAGCAGGGGAAGTTTGCAGAATGTTCGGTACCTCTACTTGTACGGGTGGCACGATACCGATATTATCAGCAATTGCTGTTGCAAGTGTGTGGCTGACATGGGCAAACATATCGACAATTTGTTTTCGTATGCCTTTGTTTTTTACTTTACCAAGTTCGAAGCTAAAGGCATTGATAATATGTTCCTTTTCAATATCGGTCATACTCAACCAAAATAACCTAGCTTGTGTAAAATGGTCTTTGAAACTTTCACTGCGTGCGCGTACTTTATGACCCTCTACTTTTTCCTCAAAATGTGTATAACCACCTTCTGCCTCAGGGACGGGGGATGGTGTGTTGTCAGCTAAGGAATTTTTATGGTAGCTAACTTGCCCAACATTAATCGTTTGTCGACCATAGCCGTCTCGCTGATTATTATGGAAAGGACAGATAGGCTTATTAATAGGGATCTCATGAAAGTTTGGGCCTCCGAGTCTTATTAACTGTGTATCTGTATAAGAAAATAAGCGACCTTGTAATAAAGGGTCATTTGAGAAGTCAATGCCAGGTACAACATGTCCTACATGAAATGCAGCTTGTTCTGTTTCAGCAAAGAAGTTGTCCACATTTTTATTAAGCGTCATTTTGCCAAGGATACGGACAGGAACTTCTTCTTCTGGCCATATTTTGGTAGCATCGAGAATGTCAAAACTAAATTTAAATTCATCTTCAAGCGGAATAAGTTGCACGCCAAGCTCCCATTCTGGATAATCACCACGTTCGATGGAATCCCATAAATCTCTGCGGTGAAAATCAGGATCTTTACCAGCTATGATCTGTGCCTCCTCCCATACTAACGATTTAACACCAAGAACTGGCTTCCAATGAAACTTAACAAAGTGGGATTTTCCTTCGGCATTGATGAAACGATAAGTATTCACACCGAAACCTTCCATCATTCGGTAGCTTCGTGGAATCGATCTATCCGACATATGCCACATAACCATATGGGCAGTTTCCTGATTGTTCGCAATAAAATCCCAAAATGTATCATGGGCACTTTGCGCTTGAGGAATTTCGTTATTTGGTTCGGGCTTTACTGCGTGTACGAAATCGGGGAATTTAATAGCGTCTTGTATAAAAAATACAGGAATATTATTTCCGACCAAATCATAATTACCTTCCTGTGTATAAAATTTTGTAGCGAAGCCACGTGCGTCACGGACGGTGTCGGCTGAGCCTCTTGAGCCTGCAACGGTAGAGAAACGAACAAAGACTGGTGTTTTTGTTCCTTTACCATTTAAAAATTGTGCTTTTGTAATATCACTTGCACATTCATAGGTTTCAAAAATCCCATGTGCTGCCGATCCACGTGCATGTACTACTCTTTCTGGAATACGTTCATGATCGAAGTGCGTCATTTTTTCACGAAAATGAAAATCCTCTAGTAAAGTAGGACCTCGATCGCCAGCTTTTAAAGAATGTTCATCCTCTGATATTTTTAGTCCTTGATTGGTTGTGAGTGGTTGATTTTTATCACTTACTCGGAATGCTTCTAATTGTTGTTGTTTTTGATTGATTTCTTTTTTCATATATAGAATCCTCCTTTATAAGTTACAACTACCTTCTACCCGCAGAGGATGTTCACAAACATTTTCAGCTAACGCGTAAAATACGAAACAAAATGATTGCTGATTAAAAATGGATATGTTATTATTATCTCGAATTAAAGATAATCAAATTCGAAATAAGTGAGGGAGTCGTATGAAGGAAGACAATCGTAACTTAAAAGCATTTACGGTCTTGTTCCGAGCATATCAAACGATTCAGGAAGCAACAAAAAGGGATTTACTTCAATTTGACTTAAATCAAACCGAATTTTCGGTCCTTGAATTTCTGTATCATCGTGGCGAGCAGCCCATTCAAGTGATCGGTAAAAGAATATTAATTGCAAGCAGTAGTATTACGTATGTAATTGATAAGCTTGAACAAAAAGGCTATGTATATCGCAAATCATGCCCTAGAGATCGACGTGTCACTTATGTATTGCTTACGAATGAGGGACAGACTCTAATGGAAGAGATTTTCCCTAAGCATGAACAAAAAATAAATGAGATATTTGAAGTATTGGGGCCTCATGAGCTGGATGCAATGATTTTGTCCCTTAAAAAGGTTGGCAAAAATGCTAATGGACATTAAAAAAATTTAAATAAATATCTCGATTTCGAGATAAGTAGGAGGAGCATTGTATGAATCATTTAAAAGGTGTACACCATGTAACAGCTATTACAAGCAGTGCTGAAGAAAATTATAAATTCTTTACCTATGTATTAGGAATGCGCTTAGTGAAGAAAACAGTAAATCAGGATGATATTCAAACATATCATTTATTCTTTGCAGATGATAAAGGTAGTGCTGGTACAGATATGACGTTTTTTGATTTCCCTAACATTTCAAAAGGTGTACACGGTACAAACGAAATTTCAAAGACTTCCTTCCGTGTGCCAACGGATGCTTCTTTAGAATATTGGGAAAAGCGCTTCGATCGATTGCATGTAAAACATACTGGTATTAAAGAACAGTTTGGTAAAAAAACATTATCATTCGTGGATTTTGATGATCAGCAGTACCAGCTTATTTCTGATGAGCATGATACAGGTATCGAATCAGGTACGCCATGGCAGGATGGACCTATCCCACTTGAATATGCTATTACAGGTTTAGGGCCAGTATTTGTTCGAGTAGCTGATTTTAATTACTTTAAAGATGTGTTAGAAAAAGTAATGCTGTTTACAAAGATTCGCGAGGACGGAGATTTCCATCTATTTGAAGTAGGTGAGGGCGGCAATGGAGCGCAAGTGATTGTAGAACACAATACTGTGTTACCAGTAGCTCGCCAAGGTTTTGGTACGGTTCACCATGCGGCCTTTCGTGTAGAGGATCGTGCAGTATTAGATGAATGGACTGCACGTTTTGAAAGCTTTGGTTTCCACACATCTGGCTATGTAAATCGTCATTTCTTTGAATCCTTATATGCACGTGTAGCGCCACAAATTTTATTTGAGTTAGCAACAGATGGGCCAGGATTTATGGGAGATGAACCGTACGAAACTTTAGGAGAAAAACTTTCATTACCACCATTCCTAGAACCAAAACGTACACAAATTGAAGGACTTATTCGTCCTATAGAAACTGTAAGAAGTTCCATTTCGTTCGATAAAGAATATGAGTAATATTTTTAATTCAGTAGAGAAATTTTTTCTCTACTGAATGGTTACATATTGAATTGGAGGTTTAATGAATGGAATTTTCCAAATTGATTGATAAGCGTCGCTCGGCGAACAACTTTTTAACGGACATTAAAATGACTGAGGAAGATATACGTCCAATTTTAGAGGATGTCAAGCTCGCTCCATCGGCCTTTAACTTACAGCATGCCAATTACATCGTTGTGTTGGATGAAGTTATGAAGGAAAAAGTAAGAGAGGCTGCATATGGTCAATATAAAGTGCATTCAGCTTCTGGGGTCATTCTTGTATTAGGTGATAAAAAAGCTTATAAAAATACGGCAGAACTAAGTCAAGGTATGGTGGATTTAGGGATTATCACAACGTATGAGCTTGAAGAAATAGTTGCTGAGAATACTCACTTTTATGAAGACCGTGGCGAGGCATTTATGAAAGATGAAGCGATTCGAAATGCATCTTTGTCTGCCATGTTATTTATGCTAGCTGCGAAAAATCGTGGCTGGGACACTTGTCCAATGATTGGCTTCGATAATCAAAAAATGCGTGACCTTTTCAATGTATCAGAAGAGCAAGAAATAGCACTCATGATTACTATTGGGAAAGAAAAAGAAAGCAGTCGTCGTTTACGCGGTTATCGTAAGCCAGTTGAAGAATTTGCCACTTATTATTAAAGTTGTATAAAATACAATAGTTATTTAAATACTAAGAATTATGTACATTTAGGAGGAAACATCGTGAAAGTAGTAGCCATCGTAGGGAGTATCCGTAAAGAATCTTATAATATGCAATTAGCTCAATTTATTGAAAAACGTTATACAGAGAAATTGGATCTAGAAGTGTTAAGTTTGAAGGATTTACCAATGTACAATCAAGATATCGAAAATGAAGCACCACAAGCAGTTCTTGATTTTAAAGCAAAAGTAAAGGCTGCAGACGCAGTGTTATGGGTAACACCAGAATATAATGGAACTGTTCCAGGTGTAATGGTCAATGCAATTGATTGGTTATCTCGTGTAGATAAAGTAATGATTGGCAAGCCATCTATTATAATGGGTGCATCAATGGGTAACCTAGGTACTGTAAAAGCACAATTGCATCTACGTGATATTTTATTCTCTCCTGGCATTAACTCACCATTACTAAGCGGCAATGATGTTTATATTGGTGCTGTGCATACTAAATTTGATGCAGAAGGTAATTTGACGGATGAAGGTACAGTGAAATTCTTGGATGTAGTCATCGATAACTTCTTAAACTGGGCAAAAAAATACATTTAAATTAAAAGCTAACCCATGAGTATATACTATACTTATGGGTCTTTTTCTGTTTGGATAGAGATTTTTTCTGCATGAAATCTTCATATTTTGCCGATATACTAATAAGAAACTCTAAAATGGTGGTTACAGATGAGAAAATTATCACTAAAGCTAGGCATCATCTTTTTCATTACATTATTTTGTATTGAAACATTTATGATGTTTTTTTTACACGCCTCATTGACTAATTCTAGAGTTGAAGAAGAATTAGCAAGTTTGCAAGCGAGGGGAAACTCACATCGCACAATATTAGAACAGAACTTTAATAAGGAAACATTGGCACATGTCGTCTTGATGGAATCGGAAGAATCTACAGATGTAGTAGTGACAGATGCTGAGGGAACCATTTTAGCCTCCTCGCAACTGCATCCTGAAATTAAGAATCTGATAAAGAAATTAGATGGAACTATACCATACGAGGGAAAGATTCTACAAAATAACTGGCAACAGGCAAAAGCTATAGCTACTATTAGTCCAATGCAAAAAGGGCAGACAACGATTGGCTATGTATTTATGTTTCAAAATACAGATTCGATCCATGCTTTAATGAAACGCTTAAATAAACATTTCCTCATCGTGGGCATTGTCTCTGGCTTAGTAACCATTGCTGTCATCATTGTGTTATCTAGAAAGCTTGCTGAACCATTAATTCAGATGAAAGAGGCCACTTTGAAAATGAGTAAAGGGGATTTTACGGTCGCTCTTTCTACAAATGGCAAAGATGAGCTTGGAGATTTATCGAATGCCATCCAGCTATTATCAAATGAGTTAAATCATTTAAGGCAGGAGCGCAAAGAGTTTTTATCTAGCATTGCCCATGAGCTTCGTACACCAATAACCTTTATTAAAGGTTATACCGATATTCTTTATAAACGTGATTTATCAGTGCAAGATCGTCAAAAATACTTAGCTATTATATTGGAAGAGACGAATAGACTTTCACGTTTAATAAAGGATTTATTTGATTTAGCTAAAATGGATGAAAACTCATTTGTTATTGAAAAACAAAATCTAGATTTACAGGCTTTTTTTACTGGTATTAAGGGGAAATTAAGTCCTGCTTTTCAAGAAAAAGATATCCACTTTGATGTGTGCTGTGAAAAGGGATTAACGTTATGGGCAGATGAGGCAAGATTAGAGCAAATAATAATCAATCTATTAAATAACGCATTGACCTATTGCGGACAGGGAGATACTACCACGGTAAATGTGAAGAAGGTCAATGGTGTGTTAACGATCATTATTCGAGATACAGGAAGAGGGATTCCCAACAAGGATTTACCGTTTATTTTTGAGCGCTTTTACCGTGTAGAAAAATCTAGAAGTCGTGCGTTAGGTGGTTCTGGACTAGGACTTGCAATTGTCAAGGAACTCGTTCAGGCCCATGGAGGAGAAGTGACGGTTAAAAGTGAACTAAATAAAGGGACTGTTTTTGAATTATCGTTTAAAGGAGTAGGAGCGGATGAAAACCATTTTATGCATAGACGATGAACCAAGAATGTTAGATTTATTGACTCTTTACTTAGAGCCCGGTTTTCGATGTAGCGCAATATCCTCCATTCAAGATGCGTTCATTTATCTAGAAGAAGAGCATGTGGATTTAGTTCTTTTGGATATTATGATGCCAGAGATGGATGGATACCAAGTGTGTGAAGAAATCAGGAAGTTTTGGAATGTACCTATCATCATGCTTACGGCTAAAGGAGAGCATTCGGATATTGTAAAAGGTTTAAATATTGGGGCAGATGATTATATATTAAAACCTTTTGATGAGGAAGAGCTATTAGCACGTATACATGCTGTATTAAGGAGAACCAAGGTAGAAGACAAGGTGGTTGTCTTTGAGGGATTACGCTTAGATAAAGAATCCTTTGAATTATATTTTCAACAAGAGGCAATCCCATTAACACCAAAAGAATTTTCCATGATGTCCTTATTTCTAGATTATCAAAATAAAGTGTTTTCAAGAGAACATCTTATTAACACAGTTTGGGGATATCATGTAACCATTGAGGATCGTACTATCGATTCCCATGTCCGTAATTTACGTGAAAAATTAAGAAAAAGCGGTTTTCCTGCTGATGATTACTTGCAAACCGTTTGGGGAATAGGCTATAAATGGCATAAGTTTGCAGATCGAAAGCCTTTAGAACATAAAAACTAGAAAACAACCTCTGCCAAATATACTGGGAGAGGTTGTTCGGATTATTGCGCTGTTAACTCATCTTCTATTACCCATTTATGATTTTTCACTGCTTCACCATTTGTGGTAGAGATGTAATCAACCATATAAACAGTGGTTGGTACAGCTTCTTCAATACGGACGGTTGCGTTTTTCATGCCTTCCATATGAGTAGCAATCGTTTTTACCTCTGTACCAGGGGACAGTGGCGCTTCCCCTACATCAATTAATTCTTCATGGATAATCCATTTATGATTCTCTACACGTTCGCTACCTGATGTTGGATCATAAGAAATTATATAGGCTGTAGTTTTATATGCACCAACAATCGTTGCTTCGGCACCCTTCATCCCTTCCATATGCCCGTCTGTAATCAAAGCGGTACTTCCGACCGGAAATGCTGGATCTTCAGCTTTTCTTAATGTAGCTGGTACTTCCGCTGAGCTAGAATGGTTCATTGTGGAGTGATCCATTTCTGTTTGTTGCTCAGTCTCAGGAGTATTTTCTGAAGTTGATGAAGGCTCTGTTTTATCTTCAGAACAAGCTGATAAAGTAAGTAAAGCAACTGCTGATAATAGTCCACTTGACCATCTTCGTTTGAATGTCATATGAGATCCTCCTTTCTATTTGCCCTTACTGTAACAAACAAATATGCAGAAATGATGGACATTAACTTTTACAAAAAACTTCTTTAGTCTATTGACTAAAGAAGTTGATGGAAGCGTTATTGAATGGGCATGATATTCAATGTTTTTTGTAATCGGTATGCTAAAATACCAGCGAAAATAGCTAAAATAATATCTTTTGGAAGTGGGGGGATCATCCAAAGCCAAGCTAATCTATAGGAAAAATCCTCTGGCGCACTGGCCCATAGTTTGTACGCAATAAACATCCAGTTTGTACCTACTAAATAATTGATAGCAGTTGCAATGAATGCGGCTAGAATATAGCTTTTCTTCGTACCACTTCGCTCTACCATTAATCCAGCAACAAATGCTGCTAAAATAAAGGTGATAATGAATCCAAATGTGGGACTTAATAGATGACTGAACCCTCCACCAAAGCGAGCAAAGACAGGTGCTCCTGCTAAACCAATACACATATAGACTGTGCAGGCAAGCGCCCCCTTCCTACTACCTAAAATAAGTCCTGCTAAAATGGCAAAAAAGGTTTGTAGAGTAATCGGCACTCCTCCCACTATCATAAAGGGCACAAAGGAAGTTATATTGGCACCGATCATCATGAGGGTAGAAAATAATCCAATATATGCAATATCTACAGTCTTTAATTTTTGATGACTTTGTTCAGTTACTGTTGACATGATTTCACCTCTAATTTCGAAGTACTTATCGTTAGTGTAAAAAACTAAATTATTTGTGTCAACTTTATTTTTGTTTTAGGTTAACTAAAGTATGCTGGGAATTCCTTGTAGACTAACTATCTATAAAAATGTATGATAGAATCGTCATAATTTTATAACTTTACATACTATTGGTGTGACATTTTAAACAATGTCGCTTAAAAGGGAAGTCGGTGGAAGTCCGACGCTGTCCCGCAACTGTAACGAGGAGTCCTATTATGTTTATTTGCCACTGTTAAAAATGGGAAGGCTATTTATAGGATGATGAAACGAAGCCAGGAGACCTGCCAATAAGTAATACCTGTAATGCCCACGAGGATGCAAGCAATTACGGACAATAGCTGGATTTTCTGACTTTGTTTATTCGAGGGTATTTTTGTGCGTATTTTTGCATGAAATGCCCTTTTTTTATTGAGTGCCAACTGAAGTAAGATCATCTGACCTACATTATGCGAAAGTATATTTAATTGCTTCATTCATCATCTTAGTAGGAGTTTAATGAATGAATAAAAAATTTATGTTATTTTCTTTAGTGCTTCTTTTAGTATTAATTGTATCTATGACATTTGCTGTAATGGTTGGATCTGTTTCTGTGACGCCATTGTATGTATGGAAAGTAATTCTGTCGAAATTACCCTTTATACAACACACGATAGAGCAAGATTGGAGTCGCTCACAGGAAATTATTATTTGGCAAATAAGAGTACCCCGTGTCATCCTTGCGGCTATTGTAGGAGCGGGTTTAGCCATTGCAGGGGCAGCGATTCAGGCACTTGTAAGAAATTCCATTGCAGACCCATATATTTTAGGAATTTCTTCGGGAGCAGCCGTTGGAGCAACTTCTGTAATTATTTTAGGTGCTTTTTCATTTTTAGGTATTTACGCACTCTCTGTGTCAGCCTTTATAGGGTCTTTGCTCGCGATTGGGTTAGTATTTTTCTTATCGCGCGTAGGTGGCAGGGTCTCGATTTTCCGCTTGTTATTGGCAGGGATGGCAGTTTCCTTTATATTAACAGCCATTTCTAATTTTATATTAATGATGTCAAAGCAAGAGGGGGCTTTAAAGGCGGTTATGTTTTGGATGCTAGGCAGCTTAGCGGGAGCAAAATGGAATAATATTATTATTCCGGCCTCCATATTTTTCATTGTGTTCGGGCTTTTATGGCTATTCTATCGAAATTTAAATTTGCTATTACTTGGGGAAGAGGCTGCTGTAACATTAGGAGTCAATCTTCAACAATTTCGCATACAGCTCATTTTACTTGTCTCACTTTTAACGGGGGTACTTGTAGCAGTTAGCGGTTCTATCGGATTTGTGGGATTAATCATTCCGCATATAGTACGGTTAATTGTCGGCTCTAACTATAAATATGTAATACCGGTCAGTGCTTTATTAGGAGGGATCTTCTTAGTTTGGGCAGATGCATTAGCTCGAATTATTATTGCTCCACAGGAAATGCCAATCGGTATTATTACAGCTTTCTGTGGGGGACCGTTTTTCATTTGGTTACTCCGTCGTAACAATTATTCTTTCGGTGAAGGAGATTAACTTCCATGACATTAGAAGCAAAACAAGTATCATTCTCCATTTACGATCAACGCATACTTCATGAGGTGAGTGTAAAAATAAGGGAAAAGCAATTTGTCGGGTTAATCGGCCCTAATGGTAGTGGGAAGTCGACTTTGCTTAAAAATATGTATCGACTTTTAAAACCTGAAAGTGGGACAGTTTTGTTAAATGAACAAGATATTTTAAAGCAGTCTAGTAAAGCTATTGCTAAAAATTTAGCCGTTGTTAGTCAAGAAACACCTGTATTATTTGATTTTACTGTTAACGATTTAGTCAGTATGGGAAGGACTCCACATAAAAAGCTATTAGAGTTTGATCAGGAACAAGATTTTCAAATTGTTAAAGATGCATTGAAGCAAACAGGTATACTGCATCTAGCGAAACGAAGCTTTAGCTCACTTTCTGGTGGGGAAAAGAAGCGTGTCATGGTGGCAAGAGCACTCGCTCAGCAAGCACAGGTACTTATATTAGATGAACCAACAAATCATTTAGATATTCAACATCAACTTCAGCTGATGGACTTAATTCAAACTTTACATCTAACAGTAGTAGCCGCTCTACACGACTTGAATATCGCCGCCATGTACTGTGACCAAATTTATGTTTTACAGCGCGGACGCATTGTTTGCCATGGTACACCAGAAGAAGTACTTACACCATCATTGCTGCGAGAAGTATTTGGAGTATTTGCAGATATTCAAACACATTCACTGACAGGTAAACCGTATCTTACATATGTCCCTGAACAATTCGCAAGAGGGGTCCACCCTATTTAGTTTGCCTCGATCATTCAACTTCATCTAATAAAAAAGGGCGCCACTTCATTTAAGAGGGCGCCCTTTGTCATCTACTATTAAGATACTGCTTTTAAACCTGCAACTCCAATGATAATCGCAATAATACTGATGATTCGTGCGAGGTTTTTAGATTCCCCGAAGAATATAATATTGACAAGCACGGCACCTACAGTTCCAATACCAACCCAAACAACATAGGCGATGCTTAGTTGTAAATAGTCGAAGGAAGCATATAAAAGTGCAAAAGATAAACCAAAGCCTCCGACGTATAATAATAAATTTCGTACGGTTTTATGTTGACTATAAAAGCGTAAACCAATGACACCGACTATTTCTGCCAATGCTGCTAATAGAACAAATAACCAGCCCATTATGCATCCACTCCTTTTGTTGTACTAGGATTCTTCGATGGATTATCCGCCAATTTTAGGCCAATAACGCCCAACACTAAAATAACCATAAATATCCCCTTAATCGCATTAAAGTCACCATTGAAAATAAAGATATCCATTAATGTCGTTCCGATTGCACCTGCTCCAGCGAAAATTGCGTAGACAGTACCCGTAGGAAGTTTTTCACAAGCCTTCGATAAGAAGTGAAAATCAACAGCGATTATAGATACAATAATGATCCAATGCCACCATGAATTTGCTACATTAAAGCCGAATATCCAAAACAATTCAAATAAACTTGTTAGTCCAACATACATCCATTCTTTTTGCATAAATAAATTCCTTCCGTAGTAGAGTATTATGACTGACATTCAGTCATTTTTGGAGTAAAAGAGAACGCCACTTATGCGTGACGTAGGCCAAGTGCATGATATAAAAAGTCTAGAAGCTCAAGCTTAAGCTGTTGCATGGTTTCATCCTTGCTATCGTCAAACAAATAAATTTGTTCGGCAGCAGATTCGATTAGACCAATGATAAGCTTGGCTGATCGTGATGGGTTGATGGAATCTCGAATGACCCCTTGTTGTTGAGCCGTTAATAAAAAATTACTCATCCAAGCATAGTAGGGTGAATAGATATTTTCCCATTCTTTCAAATGCTCAGTTTGTGCAATACCCGCATAAATGAGTGCAACGATATCTCCATATTCTTTCGTAATTAAGAAAATCATCTCAACCACTTCTTCAAGCTGCTGTTCAAAGGGTTTATGATCTGAAACACCTTCTTCGACAGTAGCCATAATGCGCTCTACCATATTTTTTGCAATAGCAGGCATAACCGAAAGGCGCGATGGGAAATAAAGATAAAATGTTCCTTGTGCAATACCAGCTGCCTTTACGATATCTGAAACCTTTGTTTTTTCAATACCTTTTTCACGAAATACTTCAATGGCTGCTTGAATAATTTTTTCTTCCTTTGACATGATATCCCTCACTTTTGCCTTACTTATTAGTATGTTACAGGAGAGAAAAATGAATGTCAATGAAAATGACTGATAGTCAGTCATTTTTGGTAAGTATAGTTGTTTTAACTTCAGGGAACTTTATGTTTGAAAGGATTGATGACAATGGAAGATTTTAAATTTGCACAATTAGATTCACAGCAACTTGCAAAAATTAATGAACTAGAGAAAAAAATGGGTGTCACATTAATTGCCTACGATTTATCATCTATGCCACCAAATAACTCTGGAGCTTATGAAGAAAATAATGGCACAACCAATAATCATCCATCATACTAAATATGAAATGCCTTGCAGTCATGTAAGGTATTTTCATTTTAAGTAGTGTTTAAGGAGTGAATGTACATGAAAGAGTTCTATGCTGATTTACATATTCATATTGGCCGCACAGCTAAAGGGCGTGCTGTGAAAATTACTGGTAGTAAAACGTTGACATTAGCGCGCATATTAGAGACTGCTAGTGCAAGAAAAGGACTGGACATCATTGGTATTATTGATTGTCATTCACCTGAGGTTATAGAAGAAATGAAAGAGATGATTGACCAAGGTGAACTCGTAGAACTGGCAGAGGGTGGACTACGTTTTCAAGAAACGACACTGATTCCAGGTTCAGAAATGGAAATCTATGATCAACATTGCCATGGCCCCATTCATGTGCTTGCTTACTTTCCAACATTATTGCTCATGGAGCAATTTTCGGATTGGATGTCTCAGCATATGAAAAATATTCATTTAAGCTCACAACGAATTTACTGTGATGGAAGAACATTGCAACAAAAAGTCCACGAGCTAGGAGGACTATTTATCCCTGCGCATGTATTTACCCCCTTTAAAAGTTTATATGGCAAAGGTGTACAGCATAGTTTAACAGAAGTTTTTGATCCCCAGTTAATAGATGCAATTGAATTAGGGTTAAGCTCAGATACAAATATGGTACGCCATATTAAAGAGCTTCAAGCATATCCATTCGTGAGTAATTCTGACGCACATTCTCTTGGGAAACTCGCACGTGAGTATCAAAAATTACGATTAGCAGACGCAAATTTTGTAGAATTACAAATGGCTCTCCGTGAACAACAGGGACGAGCAATCATCGCCAATTATGGATTAAATCCATTACTTGGTAAATATCATCAAACAGTTTGTGGTAAGTGCGGAGAACAACTTAGTAACGAAGCTATAATTTGTTCGAACTGTGGAAGTACGCAAATCATAAAGGGTGTTGCTTCACGTATTCAGGAATTATCAGAGGATTTTTCACATAAAAAAAATAGACCGCCGTATATCCATCAAGTACCGCTCGATTTTATTCCTGGTCTTGGCCCCAAAATGATGGAACGATTACTACATGCTTTTGGAACAGAGATGAATATTTTACATCGAGTTACCATTGAACAGCTCGAACAAATTGTTCCACAAAAAATGGCCAAATTAATGGATGCTGCGAGAACCGGTCATTTAAATATTGAAGTTGGTGGTGGTGGAATTTATGGGAAGGTACACATTGAATAGAAAAATGATTTAAAAAGATTATTGGGTTTTTAACCTATTTTTAACTCTCTTCTAGTAAAATAGTTAAAACAATTACTATTTTTAGGTAGGGGAGAGAATGTATGAAATTTTCAAAGAAATTCCGTTTTTTAGCCACAAGCATGCTTGCATTACAGTTAACAATACCTGTCGTTGCGAATGCTGAAGAAACAGGAGATTACATAGCACCAAGTTGGACTACTCAGGCAGATTATGTAGCTCTAGGTGATTCAATTGCACATGGGATGAATGAGGTCGGTGCAATCGGATTAGGCTACACAGATTTTGTTGCACAAACTTTACAAAAAGAGGGTTTCATTACTTCTTATAATAAAGGCTTTGCAATGTCAGGCTATACAACAAAAAATGTGTTAGCAGATATACAAAATGATGTTGCAAAAACAGTGACTGGGTTTGGCTATCCCATTGAACAGGTTAAATTAAAAGCATCTATTAAAGAGGCAGAGATTATTACGTTAACTGTTGGCGCTAATGATTTACTGCCAATATTAAAAGAATCACAGACAGCTGGAATTGATACACTAGCCATCGTAAAGGCTACAAAAGAGGCTGTAACTAATATTGCAGCAATTTTAACTGAAATTAAAAAATTAAATCCACAAGCAGAAGTATATGTGATGGGCTATTACAATTCGTTCCCATATTATAGTGAGAGTTTACAAAATCAATTTAAAATACTTTTGGCTACAATGAATACAACTATTAAAACGACAGTTGAAAAGGCTGGAGCATTTTTTGTACCTACATCTGATGTTGTGGCAAAGGATGTTCCAAGCTATCTTCCAAATCCAGAAAATATTCATTTAAGTGAAGCAGGTTATTTTGCAGTAGCAAATGAGGCATTTTTACCAATCATAAAAACTAGTACCTTATGGGATGTAACGAAAGCTATTCAAGTCCATGTAAAAGATCATAAAACCGTGGATGTAAGCTGGCAAGAAGCGACGGATAATGTTGGCGTGGAAAAATACAAAATATATGTAAATGGCAAATTAACTTCAACATTACCTGCTGATACAGCCGTGACGACGCTTACAGATCTGACGGACCATACAGCCTACACTATTATAGTAAAAGCAATTGATGCCGCTGGTAATGAAAGTGTTCAAAATCCAACAGCGACTTTCACTACAGGAGAAATGATTCGTTTTACAGATACAGCAAATCATTGGGCAAAAGATTATATTCAACAAGCAGCAGAAGCAGGGATGATGAATGGCTATCCAGACGGCACATTTAAACCTAATCAAAATGTGACACGCGCACAAGTAGCCTCTCTACTAGTGAGAAGTTTGGGGATATCCACGCAGGAAAAGGCGCCATTTACAGATATCGCTAATTTTGATGCGAAAACACAGTCGGAAATTGCGGCAGCGTTTGCACATGGCATTATTAAGGGAGTGGATGGGAAGTTCAACCCTGCAAGACCTGTAACACGCGCTGAATTAGCAGTGATGATTGAGCGTGCGTATGAGCAACAATTTAAACAGCCTTATATAGTCCAAGGAAGCTCACCATTTACAGATATTGCATCTTATAATGCAGAGACAAAACATGCCATTACGATGTTATTTGAGCTAGGAATTGTGTCGGGAGATGGACAGAAGTACTCACCGGCAGCTTCAACCACAAGAGGGCAAGCAGCTAAAATGATGGTGAACCTGAATCAATTATTCAGTAAATAAAAGAAACAACATCTCTACCTTTTGACGTTATGTCTATAAACAAAGTATAGTCTTACTAGGCTGAATATAGTAAAAAGAGAGGAAAATGAGGATGTTATCATTTATTTTATCCGCCAAAAGATTAGTTAAAGGATTGTGGCGGTCATTTAAACGACCACAGTTTCTATCATTATTTACAACACTATTCCTCATCATTCTATCCGGTACTTTGTTTTACAAGGGGACAGAGGGTTGGTATTGGCTAGATGCTATGTATTTTGCTGTAGTCAGTTTGATTCCAACAGGCGTAGAAACAGGGCTATATCCAGCAACTTCATTCTCCAAGATTTTTACAATGATCTATCTTATTGTAGGTACGGGCGTCATGTTTATTATGTTGCTCACGCTTGGTCGCTCTATCGTAGACTTTTCCTTAAGTGAGGAGGAAGAGGTTGCGGTTAAGAAACGTTTGAAAAAGTAAAATAGCCGTACAATGAATCTGATGAAAGATTCATTGTACGGCTATATTTTATGAAAGTTTTGCTATAATGCCTTCTTCATCGTCTAAAACAAGTTCAATACCTGTTGAAAAAGGATCACCATGTAGAACATCTTTTATCCAAACACGCAAGGCACCAATCATGGCTCCTGTATTTAGTATTTCGATTTGACCATTTACTTCAACCTCCGCACCGAAGCCTGTGTCATCATCATATGTTAATTCTACGATAACATCCTCTGGGCGAATGCTTTTATAATACGCTTGAGATAAACAAATAGCGTTAATAATATCTTGTTCGTTAATTATTTGTGCCATTGGGCTTCCTCTTTGCGTTTTTTATCTTTAAAGATATTCATAATTTTTACGACTAGCATCACAATAACGGCAATTGCAGCTACGTTAATGAGCAATCCTAAAATATTTCCAAGTAAACCCATACCGCTAAATAAGCTACCGAATAATAAACCTGCAAGTCCCCCAAGCATTAACCCTTTCATAAGGCCACCCGAGAAAAAACCACCTTTTTTAGTTGTATCAGCTTTATTTGTTGAGTTTGTGTTGTTTTT
Source organism: Lysinibacillus sp. UBA5990 (assembly GCF_002429815.1). Classification (NCBI taxonomy): domain Bacteria; kingdom Bacillati; phylum Bacillota; class Bacilli; order Caryophanales; family Bacillaceae; genus Lysinibacillus; species Lysinibacillus sp. UBA5990. The sequence goes on along the minus strand of NZ_DJAY01000014.1, from coordinate 39,938 downwards.
ATTTGTTGTAGCATTTTTTTGATCTTTAGAAGTGTCCTGAGACTTCTGGATATTTGAGCTATTGTTATTATTTGAGAAGCCCTTTTTACCTGATTTATAGGACTTAGCCTCTGCTGTTGGTGTATCAGAGATGAATAATGTTGCACCAACTGTGGAAAATATCAGTGTCGCTGCAAATAGAGCGGCAAGAATTTTTTTCATTACTTACATTCCTCCAATATAATTTTTGGTTTGGTCATAAACTAGTTCTTATATAGTAATATTACATGAACTTTATTAAAAAATAAAACCAATACCTTCTATAAATGAGCAATATCAAAAAATTTGAACAAATAGTGACAGATGAAGTATTTGAGAAAATTATACAATAGAAAGGGGTGAAACGATGCTAGTCACATTAATAATCTTCATCTCCATATTTTTATTGCTGTATCTGACAGAAAAAAGGCGTTTCCTCAACGCCGTAGCTCTTGGTTTGATAGGGGTATATTTAATCAGAGTGTTCATTATACATTATCCATTATTACTGCCAAATGATCAGGGAATCATTTCAGAAATGGGGATTTTTATTATGCTAGGAAGCTTTCCTAGTATCATGTTTATTTTATCTATAGCCATGTTTTTCAATAGTAAGGTTTTGTTAGAGAAGGAAGGACGTAAAGTAAGGAATTTAATGTTAGCTATTATGGGGCTTAGTTTTGTTATTATGATGATATGGTATGTATTCGTCATTTTTATTCAGATTGAAAATGTGCTTTGGCATATTCTTTACTTCTATGCGTTTTTAATTTTTGGCTATACAATGTTTTTATACACAAGTGTCCTAGCATACGCTGTATTGTATCATTTCACACCTATACGCTATGAACCAAATTATATAATAGCCTTAGGATCAGGATTAATTGGCGATAGAGTTCCACCACTTTTAGCAAGTCGCTTAAATGAAGCGGTAAAGCAATACAAAAAGTACGGGGAAAGATCGTTTATCCTTGTCTCAGGTGGTCAAGGGACTAATGAAAAGGTATCAGAGGCCAAGGCTATGAAAACATATTTATTAGATGTCCATGATATTCCCGCTAATAAAATTCTAATGGAAGATCAGTCGACCAACACAGAAGAAAATATGATTTTTACGAAAAGCATAATGGATCAACATGCTCAAGGAGAAAAATATCGTTCCATATTTGTGACAAATAATTTTCACGTATTTCGCGCAAGTCTCTATGCAAAAAAAGCAAAACTAGATGCAGAAGGGGTTGGCTCAAAAACTGCCTTTTACTATGTTCCTAATGCATTTACAAGAGAATTTATAGGCTTATTAGAAATGTATAAATGGGCCCATATTACAGTTTTTTTAATTATTACGCTATTCATAGGCTTACTGTTGCGAGCATATGTGTAACCAAAATCCAACTGTCTTCCATATAATAATGGCAAGGCAGTTTTTTACATAATGTGCAAGGGAGGAAAACAATGTACGAGCAAATTTTAGCTAAGCGCAATAAGGAACGCATTCATTCCCTACAAGAAATTATACAAACAAAAAATACATGGTTTGCTCAAAATATAAAATTGCTAACATTCACGGAAGTTAACTTAACAGCCTTGCAAAAAATACTGTATCAAGTAGTGCGAGGGTTATTAAAAGATCAGCAACAGCGACATTTGCAAATTGTCCATTCAGATCAAACTCAATCTGTGCAGGACAATGTATTAACGCTGTTAGCAGAGTATGATGATGTGTTGCGTGATGCTATTCCACAACCAATCTATATACTCATTTGGCAAATTTCATCCCTCGAAAGGTTAACCTGCAGAGTAGCAGTGGTAGATGATGTACTTGATGTAGTTGAATGGTATTTCTGCCATCAGGATAATCAAGTCAAGATTTTAGATGAAGAAGACTTAGATCATGAGGTAATGATTGATTTATATAAAGAGGCGGTTGAGGATCAGGACACGGATGCACAATATCAGCTAGGGGAGTATTACAATGCTAAGGAAGGAAATTGTTTTCAACCTGAAAAATCATTAAAATGGTTCGAATTAGCCGCAGCCCAAGGAAATGCAGATGCTCAATATGTGCTAGGTAATTTTTATTTTGAGGGAGTCGGTGTTGAGGAGAATTACACGCAGGCTTTTTCTTTATATGAAAAGGCTGCGTTACAAGGGCATGCCGATGCTGCCAATAATTTAGCGGATATGTATTTTAATGGAGAGGGTGTGCCACTGGATTTTACTCTAGCAAGAAAATGGTTTGATTTTGCAGCTAGTAAGAATGTGGCAGAGGCTATGTTTACGCTAGGAATTATTTTTGAGCAAGGATTAGGAGTCGAAAAAGATACAAATGCAGCTTTTAATAGGTATAAAAAGTCTGCCGAAGCAGGATATGTGGAAGCGCAATATCGTCTAGGGGGTATTTATCTAGAGGGGCGTCTTGATCAAGCAAAAGATATAAATCGAGGTTTATTTTGGTATGAAAGAGCAGCAGAGCAATTTCATATCGATGCCTTTTATGATTTAGGTTTTATTTGGAGTAAAGGCTTAACAGGCATTCGAAATATTGAAAAGGGTATTCATTGGTTTAAACAGGCTGCTCTGCAAGGGGATGCAGATGCGAAGCTACAACTTGGTCATATATATAATAAAGGTGAGGGAGTCGCCAGAAATCTGAAGGAAGCTATTAAGTGGTATGGACTTGCAGCAGATGCTGGCATAGAAGAAGCCGCAAAAATAGTAGAGGAACTTAAGGGATTGTAAATTTTATATTAAAATTTTGTAGATCATTAAGATTATTTATATGATCTCGCTTAATGATCCTTTTGTATTGTGTTAGGGTTTATTTATGAGTATTTATGATTATTCGGAATAAGGGTATAAAATATTAATATAGTGAAATTTAATGATGATCGATGGAAAAATAGAAAAAAGATAAAAAAATAAGCATAATTAAACAAACAAAGGAAACAAAAGGCTACCAATAATATTGTGGTAGCTTTTTTTAAATGATATTCAGACAATGTAACAGTAAGGACTTTATATACATATTATGTTAAAATATGGTATTAATAAAATTGACAGTAATTTTTAAAATGTTTAAGGTAAATGAGTAATTTTGAAATGAATCATACATAAATAAATCGACTGTAGTCAATGTATAAAGAAGATCTGTTCGTTGAGTGCAATTCACCTTTTATTCATGATAGAACATTGTGACTGCTTTTGGAGGAAGAAGTGTGACAAATGAAATAGCTGAAGCAAATGGGATCATAGTAATGTGGTAAGCCTATTAATCGGTATTTTTTGTTGTATCAATCAATATGCTAAAAGGTATTTGTTGTTTCTCAGCCTGATAAAGTAAACGGAACGAAAGAGGGAAGATAAGTGATTTTTCAAAAACAGAGTAAGATGAAGGCGTTGGATTTACAGCAATATACGGTGAAAATGGACCTGTCTAATCGCCAATTAATGGTGAAACAAATTGAAATGCTGAATGTAACGAAGGAGGACTTACAATATTTAAAAGCATTCCAACCGTATGTTATGGACAATGTTGATCACATCGTAAACCGTTTTTACAATATGATCGGTACCGAACAACATTTGGTAAATATTATTAGTCATCATAGTTCTGTAGAAAAGCTTAAAGTAACGTTACGGCAGCATATTATTGAAATGTTTAACGGAACGATTGATGAGGTGTTTTACCAAAGGCGTGTGAAAATTGCAAAGGTGCACGTTCATATTGGGCTTAGAACACAATGGTATATTTGCGCGTTTCAAGATTTATCTCTCTCATTTATAGACTTGGTTGAACAGCATATCGATCATCCACGAGATCAGTTTAATACAATAAGAGCCATTTCTAAAATTTGCAATTTCGAGCAGCAACTTGTTTTAGAGGCATATGAAAATACAGTTGAACAGCATAATGAAAACATGGAACAAGAAAAGGAAGCAATTGAACGACAAATTGTACAATCCTCGGAATTGCTTGCAACCATTTCACAGGAAACCAATAGTTCATTTTGCAGACTAAGCGAGCAGTCTGGGGAAATTGAACAATTGGCAAAGAGATCACTAGAAGTGTCTACTCTGGCTGAAAACCAAGCATTGGATGGACGTGAATGTTTAAAGAGACAATCACAAAATATGCATAATATTATTCAATCTCTTCATGATATAGAAGAGAATATTGAACAATTATCTGATATGTCGAAGGAAATGGAAACGATTATGAGTGTCGTTACCAATATTGCCAATCAGACCAATTTGTTGGCCTTAAATGCCGCTATAGAAGCAGCCCGTGCCGGAGAAGCAGGGAAGGGATTTAGTGTAGTAGCTGATGAAGTACGTAAATTATCCATTCAAACAAAGGAATCTGTCACCGCTGTTGCATTATTGTTGCAAAAAACGAGTGAACGCACAGGAAAATTAGAGCAATCTCTCATTCATATCCAAGATGAGGTGGCATCTGGTGAGGATAATATGTTACACACGGAAGGACAATTTACAAATATAGTAGGGGCAATGACAGAAGCAAAAGATCAAAATGATTGCATGGCGACGAAAATACAAGCAATCGCAGGTATATTAAGTGGGCTGGGTACTTCTTTTACTGAAGTAACGAACTCAGCAGAAAAATTAGCTAGCTTTGCCCAAAATTTAAAAAGCTAGATCACTAGTAGCTATATTAAACACTATAGTACTCATTATAATGTGTGTTTAGTAAGCATAATTTTTAGAGTTAGAGTTATCTCACGGTCGAGATAGCTCTATTTTTGCTAAATTTGTAAAGGGTTTAACGTAATTTTCAATGAAAATAAGTTTATACTGTAGACAGAACTAAAAATAGGGGCGGTTTACTATGAAAACAGTTGTTGTATTAGGTGGCGGTATTACTGGGTTATGCACAATGCATTATCTACAGCGTCAAGTGAAGGAAAAAAATTTAGATGTTCAGCTAGTGCTCGTAGAAAAAAATACATATTTAGGTGGCAAATTATGCTCAGCCTATGAACAAGGTTTTATTATGGAAACTGGTGCTGACTCTATTGTAGCTCGCCATAAAGGTGTAATGGAGCTAGTGCAAGAGCTAGACTTTGAAGATCATCTCGTTTACAACGAAACAGGTATATCCTATATTTATACAAATAACGAGTTGCACGCCATTCCAGCGGATTCTACTTTCGGTATACCTATGAGTGTGGCATCTCTTGAGGAAAGCACACTTATCTCTGATCAGGCCAAACAAGAAGCTTTAAAAGATTTAACGTTACCCAATGCAGGTTTTACAAAAGAAAGCTCGATAGGGGAATTTTTAACTTATTATCTTGGCGAAGAGCTAGTAGAAAATCAAATTGCACCTGTTCTAGCAGGTGTCTATTCTGGTGATTTACATCAACTTTCTATTGCCTCCACTTTACCGTATTTAATTGACTATAAAAATGACTATGGAAGTATCATAAAAGGTTTTGATGCGAATCGTGAGCAATTTGTTAAAGCTGCTAATAAAAAATTTATTTCATTTCAAAATGGATTATCCTCTTTAATTGAGCGATTAGAACAGACATTAACAGAGGTAGATATCATTAAAGGGGTAGCCACAAATCATGTCCAAAAAATGGGGAACCAATATTTGCTTTCCCTAGCAAATGGACAAAACATTGAGGCAGATTATGTTGTTCTAGCGCTACCGAATGAAGCGGTTCAAAGTATATTGCAGGATGACTCCTTAACACATTATTTTGATCAGTTTACTACAGCATCAGCCATTACTATTTATCTAGGCTTTGATGTGCCTGATGCAAACTTACCTGCGGATGGAACAGGCTATATTGTATCGCATAATTCTGATGTCACTTGTAATGCAGCAACTTGGACGAGTCGCAAGTGGAAGCATACATCGAAAAACAATCAGCTACTTGTTCGCCTATTCTATAAGAGTATTAATCCGGCGTATGAGCAGTTACGTAAAATGAATGACGACGAATTGGCAGCCGTCGCATTAGAAGATGTTCGCAAAAGCCTAGGAATTGATGAAAAGCCAACCGTTGTGAATGTCACAAAGTGGATTGATCAAATGCCTAAATATGACTTAGCTCACCGGGAAGCGCTGCAAGGCTTACTATTAGAGCTGAATGAAAACTATCCGAATTTATCGATAGCGGGTTGCTCTTATTTTGGAGTAGGTATCGGCGCTTGCATTCAAAATGGGAAAAAAATTGGTGAAGAGCTTGCGGAAGAACTATCCAACTTCTAAGTTTTTAAACGAAAAATTTCTTTGTTATGTGAAATAGTCTTGACTCATTCGTCTGTAAACGATATGATTCTTTTAATTATTTAAAAAATTCATACTTAATAATTCTTATCAAGAGAAGCAGAGGGACTGGCCCATTGAAGCTTCAGCAACCAACTTTTTGTCAGGTGCTAAATCCAGAAGACCGTTGAGTCGAAGATGAGAAGGAACAATAATGATGAGTCGTTAAAGCCTTCTTTTTATATAAAAGAAGGCTTTTTATTATACAGAAATAGAGGAAGAGAGGCTAGTTTTATGGGATTGCTTGAAAGATTAAAAACACATGTATTGACGGCAGACGGTGCAATAGGCACAGTGTTGTATGGCTATGGATTGGAGTATTGTCATGAGGAAATGAATGTTCAGAGACCTGAATTAATTGAAAAGATTCATAGAGAATATATCGCAGCTGGTGCTGATATTATTCAAACGAATACGTACGGTGCCAATGCCATTAAATTAGCTCGCTATGGATTAGAATCAAGTGTCCAACAATTTAATGAAGCAGCTATTACTATTGCCAAGCGAGCTGCAGCAGATGGCAGTCAATTTGTTTTAGGAACAATTGGTGGAATTCGTGGCATTCGTAAAAGCGATGCAACTTTAGATGACATATTAGCGACCGTTGAAGAACAGGCGAGTGTGTTACTTGCAGGAAATCCTGATGGCCTTTTACTCGAAACTTATTATGATTTTGAAGAATTAACAGCGACTTTAAAAATGCTACGCACCAAAACTAATATACCGATAATTGCTCAAGTATCTATGCATGAGCCTGGTGTTCTACAAAATGGTATGTCTTTAAATCATGCGCTACATGAGTTAGAGATTCTTGGTGCAGATATTGTTGGTGTCAATTGCCGTCTAGGTCCATATCATACGATTCAAGCGTTTGAGGGTGTAGAACTTCCGGAAAAGGCATTTATGTCAGCCTATCCAAATGCTTCGCTATTAGATTTAGAGGACGGGCGTGTTGTTTATGAGTCGGAGGCTGATTATTTTGGTCGCGCTGCTGTTGAACTGCGTGATCAGGGTGTTCGCCTAATTGGGGGTTGTTGTGGTACGACACCAAAGCATATTGCAGCTGCAAAGAAGTATTTAGAAGAGCTATCACCAGTTAGTGAAAAGCATGCGAAGCCTGCAAAGATTGAGATTGTTCGTGATGCCGAGCCAGCTAAATTTGAACCACTTCATGAAAAAGTAAAGCGTGAACGCTCGGTCATCGTAGAGTTGGATACACCTAGACACTTAGAAATAGAAGGATTTCTTGAAGGGGCCAAACAACTATATGAGGCAGGTGCCGATGTAGTTATGATGGCAGACAATTCATTGGCATCTCCACGTATTAGCAATATTGCAATGGGGGCCTTATTGAAGAGTAATAATGGCGTACGCCCCTTGACACATATTACCTGTCGAGATCGTAATTTAATTGGTCTGCAATCGCATTTAATGGGGTTAAATGCCTTAGGAATTCATGATGTGCTAGCTGTTACGGGTGACCCAACGAAAGTTGGAGATTTTCCTGGTGCCACTAGCGTATACGATGTCTCCTCTATGGAGCTTATCCAACTAATTAAGCAATTAAATGAAGGGATCTCTTTCTCAGGGAAACCACTACGGAAAAAGGCAAATTTCTCTGTGGCTGCTGCATTTAACCCAAATGTTCGTGTTTTAGATCGTGCTGTGGCACGCTTAGAAAAAAAGATTGAGCATGGGGCAGACTATTTCATTTCACAGCCTGTTTATACAAAGGAAAAAATTATAGAAATATATGAAGCAACGAAGCATTTACAAGCACCGATTTATCTTGGTATTATGCCCGTTACGAGTTATAAAAGTGCAGAGTTTTTACATCATGAGGTGCCAGGCATAAAATTATCTGAAGACGCTTTATCAAGGATGAAAGCATGTGGTGAAGATAAGGAACGCGCCACACTTGAGGGCATTGCAATTGCCAAGGAATTAGTAGAAGTGGCTGCGCAATATTTCAACGGCATTTACCTTATTACACCATTTTTACGCTACGATGTGACATTAGAATTAATGAAATATATAGAGCAATTGGATGAACAGAAAAAAGGGGTAAGTATAAATGGCTAAGCACTTAATTGAAGAACAACTTGATAAACGAATACTAATTCTTGATGGCGCAATGGGAACAATGCTGCAAAATGAAAATTTATCAGCAGATGATTTTGGAGGGGAGGACCTAGATGGTTGTAATGAAAATCTAGTGCTTACTAGACCTGATGTCATTGAGAAAATTCATCATAAGTATTTAGAGGCAGGGGCAGATATTATTTGTACAAATACATTTGGTGGAACACCTCTTGTATTAAATGAATATAATCTAGGTGCAAAAGCGGAAGAAATTAATAAACGTGCAGTCGAAATTGCTCGCCAAGCGGTTGATAATTATACGACTTCAGATTGGCCCCGCTTTGTTGCAGGCGCAATGGGCCCAACAACTAAGACGTTGTCAGTAACAGGCGGTATTACATTTGATGAATTAGAAGAGAATTTCTTTGTGCAGGCAAAGGCATTGATTGAAGCAGGGGCTGATGTGCTATTGCTAGAGACAAGTCAGGATATGTTAAATGTAAAAGCAGGTACCCTTGGGGTAACTCGTGCTTTCGAGGTCACTGGTAAAGAGCTACCAGTTATGATTTCTGGAACAATTGAGCCCATGGGTACTACTCTTGCAGGACAAACTATTGATGCTTTTTATATTTCCATCGAGCATATTCAACCATTGTCAGTGGGCTTAAACTGTGCGACGGGACCTGAATTTATGACGGATCATATCCGTTCATTAGCAGACCTGTCAACGGGGTATATTAGCTGTTATCCGAATGCAGGCCTACCTGATGAAGAAGGATGTTATCATGAGTCTCCAGAATCTTTATCGCAAAAATTAAAGGGATTTGCGGAAAAGGGTTGGCTCAATATTGTGGGTGGATGCTGTGGTACAACTCCAGCTCATATTACGGCTATTCGTGAAGTTTTAAAAGATGAAAAGCCTCGTCAGCTACCAAAAAAAACGCATGGTCACGCAGTATCAGGTATCGAGCCACTTTTATACGATGATACTATGCGTCCTTTATTTATTGGGGAAAGAACAAATGTTATTGGTTCTCGTAAATTCAAAAACTTAATTATTGATGGGAAATTTGAGGAAGCGGCTGAGATCGCAAGGGCGCAAGTAAAAAATGGTGCACATGTTATAGATATTTGCTTGGCGAACCCAGATCGTGATGAGTTAGCAGATATCCGTGGCTTTATGCAGGAGGTCGTGAAAAAAGTTAAGGTTCCACTTGTTATTGATTCCACAGACGAAAAGGTTATTGAAGAGGCACTCAAGTTTTCGCAAGGGAAGGCCATCATTAACTCTATTAATCTAGAAGATGGCGAAGAACGGTTTGATGCAGTATTGCCATTAGTGAAAAAGTACGGTGCCTCGTTAGTTGTGGGAACAATCGATGAAACAGGGATGGCAGTCGATCGTCATCGGAAGCTTGAAATTGCCGAACGTTCCTATCAATTACTAACAGAAAAATGGGGAATGCAACCTGAAGATATCATTTTTGACCCATTAATGTTCCCAGTAGGAACGGGGGATGAGCAATATATTGGTTCAGCACTTGAAACAATTGAAGGAATTCGTCTCATTAAAGAAAAAATGCCCTGTGCATTAACGGTGCTTGGAGTTAGTAATATTTCGTTTGGCTTACCACCGGTTGGACGCGAAGTTCTCAATGCTGTATATCTTTATCATTGTACACAGGCTGGTTTAGATTATGCCATTGTCAATACTGAAAAGCTAGAACGGTATGCATCGATTCCAGAAGCGGAAATTAAACTAGCCAATGACTTGTTATTTAATACAAATGATGAAACATTAGCTGTATTTACGGATTTTTATCGTGATAAAAAGAAGGAAAAGACCGAAGCGGATATTCCGAAAACTGTAGAAGGTCGCTTAGCCTACTATATATTGGAAGGGACCAAAGAAGGACTTATTGCTGATTTAGAGGCTGCTCGGGAAATATTTGAGTCACCTCTTGATATTATAAATGGACCTTTAATGAATGGGATGGCTGAGGTTGGTCGTTTATTTAATGATAACCAATTGATCGTAGCAGAGGTTTTACAATCTGCTGGGGTGATGAAGGCTGCAGTTGCACATTTAGAGCAATACATGGAGAAGAACGAGGAGAGTGCGGGTAAGGGGAAAATGGTGCTTGCTACTGTAAAAGGTGATGTGCACGATATTGGAAAAAACCTTGTTGATATTATTTTAAGTAACAATGGCTATAAGGTTGTAGATTTAGGTATTAAGGTGACTCCTGCTCAATTGATAGAAGCTATTCGCAAGGAAAAGCCAGATTTCATTGGGTTATCGGGTCTATTAGTTAAATCAGCACAGCAAATGGTCACTACCGCCCAAGATTTCAAAGAGGCAGGAATTGATGTACCAATTTTAGTAGGTGGAGCTGCACTTTCTCGACGTTTTACAGAAACAAAAATTGCAGATGAATATGGTGGTCCTGTTATTTACGCAAAGGATGCGATGCAGGGATTAGAGCAGGCAAATTTATTAATGGGTGAGGGGACACGTGCAAACTTCTTAGCAGAAATAGCGGAATCTCGCCAAAAACGTTTAGAGGCAGATGAAAAACGAGCGGCACGTCCTGTCAAAGAAGTTACAATAAAGCCTGCTCGTACAGTAAAGGAAGCAGCAGTATTTTTACCAGCTGATTTGCGCCGTCATGTAAAGAAAGAATACGCTGTCTCACATTTATATCCATATGTGAATATGCGGACATTACTGGGGCATCATTTAGGGTTAAAAGGGCAAGTTCAACCATTATTAGATGCTGGCGATCCAAGAGCAACAGAGCTTAAAGATTTAGTGGATGATTATTTAAAAAGTGATCTATTAAAGCCTTCAGGTTTATATCAATTTTTCCCTGCCCAAGCAGATGGAGATGATGTAATCATTTATGATCCAGCGGATAGCAAGACAGAAATTGAACGTTTTACTTTCCCGCGTCAGCAGGTTGAACCTTTTTTATGCCTGGCTGATTTCTTAAGAACGGTAGAAAGTGGAGAAATGGATTATGTTGCACTTATGGTTGTGACAGCAGGGCAAGGAGTTATGGCAAAAGCTCGTCAACTAAAAGAAGAAGGTAAATTCCTTGAAAGTCATGCCTTACAGTCGACGGCACTAGAATTAGCAGAGGGTTTTGCTGAACGTATGCATCAAGAAATTCGGGATCAATGGGGCTTCCCAGACGTAACAGACTTCACGATGCGCGATCGTTTTGCGGCTAAGTACCAGGGACAACGTTTTTCATTTGGTTATCCAGCATGCCCAAACTTAGAGGATCAAGAAAAATTATTTGGCTTACTAAAGCCTGAGGATATTGGTGTTCATTTAACGGAAGGCTTTATGATGGAGCCAGAAGCATCTGTATCGGCGATTGTTTTTGCTCATCCTGATGCTCGATACTTCAATGTATAAGGCATAAAATATGTGGATATAGATAGTGGATTAATTGCCTATCTATATCTTCTTTTCTTGCTAATGAAGATAAGATAATTTCGGAAGGACGTGAGGAAAATGATTCGATCGATGGAAGAAAAAGATATACCTGAGGTTTTAGAAATTTATAATGATATTATTTTAACGAGCAAAGCAGTCTATCGATATGAAGTTCAATCATTAGCTGAAAAAAAGAAATGGTTTAGGGAACAGCAAGTATTAGGAAATCCGTTGCTTGTTTATGACGATAATGGGATGATATCTGGCTTTGCAACATATAGTCAATTCCGTCCTTATCCAGGTTATAAATATACAATGGAGCACTCCGTTTATGTACATAAGGACCACTATCAAAAGGGTATTGCAACGAATCTTATGCTTAAGCTAATAGAGAAAGCAAAAGAACAAGGGGTCAAGACATTGGTTGCTGGTATAGATGGAGAAAATATTGGTAGTATTAAAGCACATGAGAAACTAGGCTTTGAATATGCAGGAACCATTAAAAATGCAGGCTATAAATTTGAACAATGGCTAGATCTTGTGTTCTACCAACTGCATCTGACTGGACCTAATTCATAAAAGGATATGACAAATGTCATATCCTTTTTGTGATGTTTGCGTCTGTTGCTGACTTATACTCTTGTTTTATGATGAGGTCATAAGGAAAAGGAAAAGGAAACGAGGGAGTAAAAGATGGCAACAATTAAAGAAAAAACAAAAAAATTACGCCAGGATGTAGCGCCTTTTGCTAAATCAGATACGCGTAAAAGTGTTTTTCAAATGATCAATACCATTGTACCGTTAATTGCTTTGTGGGTGGCAGGTTACTTGTTAGTTGATGTTTCACCTTGGCTAACAGTTGGTTTAAGTGTTATTTCAGCTGGTTTTGTCGTAAGAACTTTTATTATCTTTCATGATTGTACACACGGGTCATTTTTCAAAAGTAAAAAGGCAAACGACTGGGTTGGATTTTTTACTGGGGTGTTAACTTCATTCCCATATGAAAAATGGAAACGTGAGCATACAATTCACCATGCAACGAGCTCAAACTTAGACAAGCGTGGTATCGGTGATATTGATATGATGACTGTGGAAGAATATATGCAAGCTTCAAAAGGTCAACGATTATGGTATCGCTTCTATCGTAATCCGTTTGTAATGTTTGGTTTAGGACCTTTATATATGGTACTTGTTTTAAATCGTTTTAATCGTAAGGATGCAAAGCAAAAGGAACGTACCAACACAATGTTAACGAATATTGTCATTGCCGGAGTTTGTGCCGCTTTAATCTTCTTCATGGGCTGGCAAGCGTTTTTATTAGTCCAAGGTGTAACACTATTTATTGCGGGTGCTTTAGGAATTTGGTTGTTTTATATTCAGCACACATATGAAGATTCTTACTTTGAACATGATTCTGAGTGGGATTATGTGAAAGCTGCAGTAGAAGGTAGCTCGTATTACAAATTGCCGAAAATCTTACAATGGGTTACTGGAAATATCGGTTTCCATCATGTCCATCACTTGTCTCCTCGTGTACCTAACTATAATCTGGAAAAGGCTCACAATGAAACGCCGCCATTACACACGGCGACAACGATTACTTTACGTACAAGTTTAGAATCATTGCGTTATAAGCTTTATGATGAAGAACAAGGTAAATTTGTAACGTTTAAAGAAGTCGAATTAATTATAAAACGTAAAGCAAAAGGTAGCATTGCTGCCTAGTTAAAAACAGCCATCTCAATTAGAGAGATGGCTGTTTTAAATATAGTCGAGAAAATAAGCATTATGGGCAAAAAAATAATTTTCTTGTTATAATAAGGGAAAAGTAGGAAAGAGCGTGAGATTATGTTGAGGAAATGGCATAGTATTATTCCGAATAGTCCAATGCTCAGTATATATTTATGGATTATTTTTTGCTTTCTACCGTTTTTCTTCATTTTTAGAAAATCATCCTATATAGAAATCTCTATAGGCATTACGTTTTTAATGCTATATTTTATTTTCTATCGATTTTCCATGAATTCGAAAAGCGGACTAGTATATATGTGGATCAGCTTTGAAATGGTGATTAATATTGTCATGACGATTTTATACGGTTATGTTTATCTTTCCATTTTCACAGCATTTTTTATTGGAAACATACGAAGACCAGTTGGTTTCTATATTATGTACGGTCTACATATTGGCTTTACAGTCATATCCACAGGTGCTGGCTTTTTTGTTGAGCTTCACTTATTTTTATCACAATTACCTTTTGTCGTGTTAACTATTTTAGCTGTTGTTCTTTTACCGCTTACGATTTATTCCAAGAATAAACGTGAGAACTTAGAAGGACAGTTAGAAACGGCCAATGAGCGTATTGCAGAGTTAATTGTTTTTGAAGAACGACAACGTATTGCACGTGATTTACATGATACATTGGGGCAAAAATTGTCTATGATCGGTTTGAAAAGTGATTTAGCATCAAGGTTGATTGAGCGTGATCCACAGCAAGCTTTAGTTGAGATTAAGGATATACGTCAAACTGCCAGTATTGCCTTAAAAGAGGTTCGTGAATTGGTTTCAGACATGCGTACAGCAAAATTTGAAGATGAGCTTATGCGTATTTCTCAAATATTAAAGGCAGCAGAAATGGAATTTGTCTTTGAGGGCGATAAAAATGCCTTGCAAGTGCCGCCGCTTGTAGAAAATGTTTTGTCTATGTGCTTAAAAGAGGCTGTTAATAATGTTGTAAGACATAGTGGTGCGACAAAATGCGAAATAGCTTTCCATCAAAATTTTAAAGAAGTTTACTTAGTAGTTCGTGATAATGGACAAGGAATTACGAAAAAACAAGCGTGGAAAACTGGGAACGGGTTAAAAGGAATGCGAGAGCGATTAGAGTTCATCAATGGTTCCTTCAAAATTGAAAGTGTGGACGGTACGACATTATCAGTAACTGTTCCAGTGGCTATTACGCATCAAAGTGTGAAAGAAAATCTGAAGAACATATAGAAAAGAGGCTTGTGACATGATACGAATTGTGATTGCTGAAGATCAGGGGATGCTATTAGGCGCTCTTCGCTCTTTACTTAGTATGGAGGAGGATATGGAGGTTGTTGGCTTAGCAAAAAATGGTGAGGAAGCATTGATGCTTGTTGAAGAGCACCAGCCTGATATTTGTATTATGGATATTGAAATGCCGGTTAAAACTGGCCTTGATGCAGCAGAAGAAATGCATGGCTCTGGCTCGGATTGTAAAGTCATTATTTTAACTACATTTGCCAGACCAGGTTATTTCGAGCGTGCTAGAAAAGCTAGTGTAAGGGGATATTTATTAAAGGATAGCCCTATTGAGGAATTGGTTTCTGCCATCAGGACTATTATGGATGGTAAACGAATTTATGCCCCTGAGCTCGTTGATTTTGTGTATGAGGATGATAGTGAAAATCCTCTAACTGAGCGAGAAAGTCAGGTGCTGACTCTTGTGGCAGAGGGCAAAACAACGAAGGAAATTGCCGCAGAGCTATTTTTATCTGCTGGAACTGTTCGTAATTATATTTCAACGATTTTAGAAAAATTAAACGTAGGTAATCGTATCGAAGCCATTGCACGCTTTAAAGAAAAAGGATGGAATAAATAAGAAAAGAACCTTATCGCATGAAGCGGCAAGGTTCTTTTCTGTTTTACTTATTGCGTTTTGTTAAGCGTCCAAGAACGAATGCACCTGCAGCTACAGCAAGAACTGTATTCGTCTTTTTCGTAAACACTTGTTTTGTGACAAGGTTAAGGTTTTGAGGGCGTTCAGCTAGGCGACGCATAAAGTAACCGTACCAATCTTCGCCGAATGGAACATATACACAGAAGTTATAGCCTTCTTTAGCTAGCTCTTTTTGCATATCTGTACGGAATCCATAAAGCATTTGGAATTCGAATTTATCAAGTGGAATATTATGATCAGCTACAAAGCGTTTAACATGAGCAATAATATTATGGTCATGTGTAGCAATGGACGTAAATTTACCATGTAGTAAATGATATTCAATTAACTCAATAAAGTTTAAATCGATATCCAATTTATCTTGATAAGCAACTTCAACAGGCTCTTTATAAGCTCCTTTTACGATACGTAAACGATAGTCCTTGAATTTTTCGATATCATCTTTTGCACGGTAAAAGTAAGATTGAATCACAGTTCCAACATTATTAAATGTTTTAGACAATTCTTCTACCATATCAAAAGATGTTTGAAGACGCCCAAAATCCTCCATATCGAAGTTAACAAATATATCATAAGCAGCCGCTTTTTCAACAATTTCATACAGATTGTCATAGCAGAAATCTACATCAATATCTAAGCCTAATTGAGAAGGCTTTAATGAGATATGTGCTTTTACATCATTTTCATGAATAGCTTCTACCACAGAGAGAATTTTATCTTTTGCAGCAGTTGCTTCTTCTTTACTTGAAACAAATTCACCAAGGTTATCTACTGTACATGAGATATTATGTGCATTCAGTTCTTTGATGCTTGCAATTGTTTCTTCAATATTTGTACCAGCTACTACACTTTGTGCTCCTAATTTTAGGCCATATTTCTTTGCAGCACTATTCAATAGTTGGTTTTCGGAAAGCTGGATGAAAAAATCGCGTAATAACATGGTCATTCTCCTAACTGCATTTTCTTTTTAGTATATCATAAATTATTAAATCTATATTAAATCTGCTTAACAATTATTTCATTTCAAGTATTTGCATACGCTCATTAAAAAGTGCAGGGTAACTTAAAAAACCAATCATGATACTTGATAATGTCGCCGTTGTTAGGAGAGCGAAGATGATCAAAAGTTGAAATTGTACAGCCTGAATGGGGTCGGCACCACCAATAATTTGGCCGCTCATCATACCTGGTAGCTGTACTAAGCCAATTGTTTTTTGGCTTTCAATAGTGGGGATCATACTCGCCTTTACGGCATTGATAAGTTGTCGATGAACAGCTTGTTTGGGTGTGCCTCCAAGAGACAAAATTAATTCCATTTGATCTTTATGGCTAGTAATTTCAGCCGTAAATCGGTTTAAAAATAAAATGGATAACACCATTGAATTGCCAATTAGCATACCACTAATGGGAATAATATACTGAGCGGTCGCTGGCACAATGTTAAAGCCAAGCAAGACACCTTGTGTAATGATTTCTATCATCACAAGTGTCAGTGCTATTTTCCAGGTGATCCCTTTAATGCCTTCTCCTTTTTTTCGAGCATTAAACGTAGCGACTAGTATCATTAACGCAACCATAAGAAAAATGTATACATAACTATTTGCATCAAAGACAAATTTTAATATATAGCCAACAGCGAGCAATTGAACGATAGACCGAAGGGTTGCAATAAGCGTATCTTTTTCAAGTCCTAATTTTAATGTTTTGGATAGCAGTAGAGGGATGCACACGAAAATTAATGTTAGTGATAAAGACGTATAAGTCATATGTTAGCCCCCTGTACAAATTCTGCTACGCGTGGGTTAGTCGGTGCTTTAAGTAAAGCACTCTTGCCAGTTTCAATTAGCTCCCCATTCATCATGACCCATGTATAGTGTCCGATCGTTAATGCTTGTTGCAAATTATGAGTAATCCAAATCATCGTCACATTATATTTTTTATTAATAGTGGCGATGAGCTTTTCAATTTCCTTAACAGATTGGCGATCCAGTGCAGAAGTTATTTCATCTAATAATAAGATAGAGGATTGATTAATAAGAGTTCTTGCTATCGAAACCTTTTGACGCTGTCCTCCTGATAATTCATTTGTGGATTGGTGTAAGAAGCTTTCATCTAAGCCAACATCCTCTAAATATTGAATGGCCTCCTGTTGAGAAAGTTTTTTCCCCTGCAATGTCAGTGGAAGTGCGAGGTTTTCCTTTACAGTGCCAGCAATCATAGGAGCAGCTTGTAGGGCGATACCAACATGTCTTCGTAATGCTGAGGGCTCATAATTTGAGATGGGCTCATTATCAATAAGTATATGTCCATTTGTCGGTGAAAGAAGGCCATTACATAATTTAAGCAGGGTTGTTTTACCTGCACCAGAAGGGCCGACGAGAGTGGTAATTTGACCTTTCGGAAACGATCCAGTAATTGACTTTAATATCATTTTGTCATTTACTGAGAATTGAACTTGTTGAAAGTGAATGGCAGGCTCGTATAGCGTATTCATGTCGTGAAACTCCTTTGCTATAGTCAGTAAAATAACTGTAGCATGAAATGAAGGAAAGATGCAGTTTAAATATAAGCTTTTAGAAATGAAGGGGGAATAGGGAATGGAGATATTGTATTTTGATACGTTAACGTTTGCACAAGGTGCTATGTACATTGTAGCCACAAATGATGGACTCGCCTATATTGGAACACCTAATGCATCATTTGATGAGGTTAAGGAGTGGGCAAAAAAGCCTTTTAAAGGTTATAGCTTTGAAGAAAATAAAGAAAAATTGCAACCATATAAGGAACAATTAACAGCCTACTTTAACAAGGAACGGACAGAATTTGATATACCTATCCATGTAAAGGGGACACCTTTTCAATTAGCTGTGTGGGACGCCCTAAAAGAATTACCCTATGGTTCAACAACATCGTATGGAAGCATCGCAGAACGTATTGGGAACCCCAAAGCAGTCAGGGCTGTAGGTAGTGCTATTGGTGCAAATCCAATATTAGCTATTATTCCATGCCATCGTGTCATTGGCAAAAATGGTCAATTAACAGGTTTTCGTAGTGGACTTGATGTAAAACAATTTTTATTAGAACTAGAGAAAGCTTAATACTTTCATTAACCATTAGTTCAACAAAATGAAATCTGCCTGCTATTTTATTAATAGCAGGGCAGATTTTTCTTTTGTCTATATGTGTTGTTCTTCTTGTTGGACATTATTTTGGGTTTTACCGAAGTGTGTTAAACGATGGGCAAAGGTTTCTCCTCGAACCGCAGAACTCTTAAAAATATCTTGGAATTCGTAGGCGGGAGCTCCATGTTCCATGACATCTAAACCAGCAATTTCTTCTTCCGCCGTTACACGTAAAGGTACAAAAGCTTTAATGATAAATATTCCAGCTGCTACAGATACACTAACCCAGGCTATTGTAGCAATAACACCGATCGCTTGAATGCCTAGCAAACTCAAGCCTCCACCATAAAATAAGCCTTGCCCGTTACTATCAAATAATCCAACGGCTAGTGTGCCCCATACACCGCAAATACCGTGTACAGCAATTGCACCAACTGGATCATCTACTTTTAGCTTCCATTCAATGAATCGTACACCTTCAACAAGTAATGGAGCGGCGATAAGGCCGATTATAATAGAGCCGATAATGCTGACATTCGCTGCACCCGCTGTAATTCCTACTAGTCCTGCTAGTGCGCCATTTAATGTGAGGGAGCCGTCAATATGTCCATAACGGAACTTCGTATAGAAGGAGGTTGCTACGACACCAGCGGCCGCTGCAAAAAATGTATTTGCGATGACATTTGGAACAAGTTCAGGATCTGCAGCTAAAGTGGATGCGCCATTAAAGCCAAACCAACCAAACCAAAGTAAAAATACGCCTAATGCTCCTAATGGAATACTATGACCTGTAATAACATTTACTCGACCATTTTCATATTTACCTAGTCGTGGTCCAACCATAACTGCGGCGATAAAGGCGGCTACAGCTCCCGTTAAATGAACGACTGTTGAGCCAGCAAAATCCACAAAGCCTAAATCAGTCAACCAACCTTGACCACTCCAAACCCAATGGCCTACAACAGGATAAACGACTAATGACATAAGTATAATGACTCCGATATAAGCAAAAATATTAGTACGCTCTGCCACAGCACCAGATAAAATAGTTGCTCCTGTTGCAGCAAACATTGTTTGAAAGATAAAGAATGAGAGATCATCGACTCCGTTTAAAGCGAAGCCACTTATGCCGAAAATACCACCTACACTGTCACCAAACATAATTGCGTAGCCACATAAAAAATAGACAATTCCCCCTAGGGAAATAGTTAGAAAATTTTTCATGATGATGTTAACAGCATTTTTTGAACGCGTAAATCCTGCCTCTACCATAGCAAATCCAGCATGCATAAAAAATACTAAAATTGTGCCTAACATCACCCAAATTAAATTAACAGATAACAATAGTTCATCCATCTATATCGCCCCTTTATTCTACTGCAATCGATCCGACTTCTTTTGTTCGGATACGAATCGCTTGTTCTACTGGATAAATGAAAATTTTCCCATCACCAACCTTGCCAGTTGCTGCTTCGCGCAATAGTATTTCTACAATGCCATCCACTTTACTATCATCTACAATCATTTCTAATTTCAATTTAGGTAAAAACTCAATTTCATACGTATTACCACGAAATAAACCAGTCCTCCCTAATTGACGGCCACAACCTGCGATTTCAGATACGCTTAGTCCTGCAATCCCTTGTTGTGCCAGACCGTCCCGAACGGCTCCAAAAACCTCAGGACGAATGATGACCTCGATTTTTTTCATCTGTACCAGCTCCTTGCGTAATTTTAATTTACATGTTAAATCGCCTGAAACAGTAGTGCAATTACTTTTTTGAAATCCGTGTTATGTTTTATTACACAGATTATTTTTATTCTCGAAATAGTTGCTGAAAAAAGGTTTTAGAATGGGAATGAAAGCGGTACTAAAATTTGTGTCTAAAATATGAACAGTTCTAAATTTTCTGACTATTAATGTTAAAAAACCTTACATTAGAGAGTGTGAATGTCATACGCAAGAATTTGGGTATATAGTGTATACTAGGACTAATTATCAAAGCGGAAGAAGGGGTTTCTTGTGAGATCAAACTATGCAGATGATAGCTTAGCGCTACACACAGACTTATATCAAATCAATATGGCCGAATCCTATTGGGCTGATGGGATACATAATAAAAAAGCAGTTTTTGAGTTGTATTTTAGAAAATTACCATTTGGCAATGGTTACGCAATATTTGCGGGCCTAGAGCGGATGCTGGATTATTTACGGAATTTCCGTTTTAGTGATTCTGATATTGCGTATTTACGTGATGAAGTTGGTTATAAAGAGGATTTTATTGAGTATTTAAAAGATATTCGATTCACAGGGGATATGTATTCGATGGTAGAGGGAGAGCTTGTTTTTGCCAATGAACCGATTGTTCGAATAGAAGCTCCATTAGTGGAGGCTCAGCTTATAGAAACAGCATTATTGAACATTGTTAATTATCAAACATTAATAGCGACGAAGGCTAGTCGTATTAAACAAATCATTAAAAATGAAGTGGCTATGGAATTTGGTACACGACGCGCACAAGAAATGGATGCAGCTATTTGGGGTACACGTGCAGCATTTATAGGTGGTTTTGCTTCCACTAGTAATGTAAGAGCAGGTAAACTGTTTAACATCCCAGTGTCTGGTACACATGCACATGCGTTGGTACAGGCCTATAAAAATGATTATGATGCTTTCCATTCTTATGCAAAACGTCATAGCGATTGTGTTTTTCTTGTAGATACGTATAATACTTTGAAATCAGGAGTTCCAACGGCTATAAAAGTAGCTAAAGAATTAGGAGACAAAATTAATTTTATTGGTATTCGATTAGATAGTGGAGACATTGCGTTTTTATCAAAAGAGGCTCGTCGCATGCTAGATGCTGCAGGTTTCCATGATACAAAAATCATTGTTTCAAATGATTTGGATGAATACACGATCTTAAATTTAAAAGCTCAAGGGGCAAAAGTAGATGTGTGGGGAATAGGTACGAAGCTTATTACAGCGTATGATCAGCCTGCATTAGGTGCTGTTTACAAAATGGTTGCCATTGAAAACAGCGATGGTCAAATGGAGGATACCATTAAAATATCAGCGAATGCTGAAAAAGTATCAACGCCAGGTCTCAAAAATGTATATCGTATTATCGATAAAAAGAATGGCAAGGCAGAGGGAGATTACATTGCGATGCAAGATGAAAACCCTCAGGAGGAGGAACGTATTAAAATGTTCCACCCAATTCACACGTTTGTCTCTAAGTTTGTCACGAATTTCGAAGCGAAAAATTTACATCAGCATGTAATTCATAATGGAGAAATTAACTATCATAACCCAACGCTTGAGGAAATGCGTGATTATGCAGCCGGAAATTTAGAGCTGCTATGGGATGAATACAAACGTGCGATGAATCCTGAAGAGTATCCAGTCGATTTAAGTCAAAAATGCTGGGATAATAAAATGCGCAATATTGAGGAAGTTCATAACATGGTTAAGCAAATGTAAAAAGGGAGTGATGGAAACAATGACTTTACAACAACAAATCATTAAAGAATTACGTGTACAACCAACTATCGATGTGCACGAGGAAATACGTAAATCCATTGATTTCTTAAAGGAATATGCGAAACATTATAGTTTTGTAAAAGGATTTGTTCTTGGTATCTCTGGTGGTCAAGATTCAACATTAACAGGAAAGCTAGCGCAACTAGCTGTTGACGAGCTAAATAAAGAAGCTGGGGAAATGAAGTATTCATTTTGGGCGATTCGCTTACCATATGGAGTGCAAGCAGATGAGCAAGATTGTCAGGACGCTATCGACTATATTAAGCCGACGGGATCTTATACAGTGAATATAAAAGATGCTGTCGATGCGAGTGTGAGGGCCCTAGCAAATGCAGGTGTTCAGCTTAATGATTTTGTCAAAGGGAACGAAAAAGCACGGGAGCGTATGAAAGTGCAATATTCGATTGCTGCAATGAATGGAGCAGTCGTATTAGGAACGGATCATGCAGCCGAGGCAATCACAGGTTTTTATACTAAATTTGGTGATGGAGGAGCGGACTTAATGCCAATCTTTCGTTTGAATAAACGACAAGGGAAGCAGTTATTGGCAGAGCTCAAATGTCCTGAACATCTTTATATGAAGGTGCCAACAGCAGATTTGGAGGAAAATCGCCCATCTTTGCCAGATGAAGTGGCTCTTGGGGTGTCCTATGATCAAATTGATGATTATTTAGAGGGGAAGGAAATCCGAGAAGAACCTCGCCAACTACTGGAAGGATATTATTTACGTTCGCAACATAAACGCCATATGCCTATTACAATATTTGATGTTTTTTGGAAGTAAAATAAGGGAAAAGAGTTATAAAAGTGAATCTCACTTTTGAAAATAGCTCTTTTCTCTCTTTTTTTATGCAATTTGGTTCTATGTTGTTAAATATCATCATATAATGTCGATATAATTACCTATAAGGATTTTAAAATGTAAGGGAGGGTAACTAAATATGAGGACTTCTAGAGTAAATGCAACGACAAGTAGTGTTTTTCGTCAGGAAAATCAATATTTACATGCAGGTGATATTAGCCATAATTTTGGGCAAAATCCACAAAATCTATTTAAAAATAGTTTGCAAAGAAATAAAGAGAAGAAGCGCAGTTCAATAAATGCGCCAAATCAGCAGCAACAGCATCAACATACAGTGCCTATCCATATGGATAGTACGAATGATTTGCAAATACGTCGTGAATTAAATGAAACTGCGGTAAAGCTTAGTCGTTTAAGCAGACAAAAGAAGCGACTTAATAGTTACCGTTCTTCCATATAAAGACCAGACTCTCCACAGCCAAACATGTGGGGAGTTTTTTTGTATTTGAGTGAAAAAGAAGTGCTGAATTCAAATTATTTGAAATAAAGATGTTCATTGATTGTTCAAGATAATTTTTCCAATTCTTCACCGCGATTTTTTACTAATTTCACAACTAATCTGTATTGTTGAATATGGCAACAGAAAACTAAATTTGGAGGGAATAGTTGTGAAAAAATTATGGTTACCAGCATTAATATTATTATTTGTACTAGCAGCATGTACTAGCGAAAAACCTCAGGTAAAGGAGAAGGAATCAGAGCAAGGCGCTACTGAAATAGAAACGGAGGTAATGGATGATTCTGTACATGTTGCTTCACTTGTAGATCCGCGGTTACAAGAGCCGGAGGAGGATACAGTTTGTGAAATGTGTAATATGAAGGTTTACATGAAGGATCATGAAATGGGCATATTTTCAGCGCAAGCGATAAAAGAAGATGGGACTATTGCTTTTTATGACGATATTGGCTGTTTATTGAATGCAGAGGTTGCTAATGAAGAGAACAATGCAAAATTTGTCCGTGATTTTGTGACGAAGGAGTGGGCGAAGGTCGAAGATGTAACAATTGTGAAAACAGAGCTGAAATCTCCGATGAACTGGGGATATATTTACTTCGTGAACAAAGCGGAAGCAGATACATACATCCAAGAAAATTCGAATGCTTATATTGAGAAACTACAAAAAATTAAAGATGACGCATTGGAACGACGTAAGAAAATGATGAAAAAAAAGGCTGAGGGAGAGAATGGAGATTCTAGTTCTATGCATTCAAGTGATATGAATCATGGGCAAGAGGGGCATGGTCATTAAAAGCTTAGACTAGGGGAACTTTCCTCTAGTCTTTTCATGCTGAATAAGGGGGGACAGTAATGAAACGAATAGGATGGTTCGTATTGTTTTTTCTATGGACATGTCAAACAGCAAATGCGGAGTTTGATCTTCAATTTGCTATTGATCAAGCGAAACCTGGAGAGATTGTTCATATTCCTGCCGGTCGTTACCAAGGAAATTTTACCGTAAAGAAATCGATTAAACTCCAAGGAGAAAAAGGGGTTGAACTTTATTCCCAAAATACTGAACCTGCATTAAAAATAGACGATACGGCTAATGTCTCTGTTGAAGATATAATGATTTCTGCCAAAAACAAAGGGATTGTTGTTAATGAAGTGGAGAATTTAAAACTGAAAGCTATTGAAATAAAGGATGTACAAGTGGGTATCCATATTCAACGTTCTAAGCATATTCAACTATTAGAAAATAAGGTTGTTGGTAATCAGTTACATTATGCTGAAAAAGGCAATGGGATTGCTGTGTTTAAAAGTGAGGACATTGCTATTGAACACAATGCAATTGATTTAGTGCAAGATGGGATATATGTAGAAGAAGTGAGACATATCAATGTGCGACAAAACGAAGTGACAAACAGTCGTTATGGAACGCATTTTATGTATTCAAGTGATGTGAAGGTGCTTTTTAATTCATATTTACATAATGTGACAGGTCTTATGGTAATGATGACTACGGACTTAGAAATAGCGAGCAATACAATTAGTAACCATAATGATTTCAATAGCTATGGCCTTTTAATGTATGACACACAACAGGCGAAGGTGAGAAAAAATAGTATTCGAAATAATCGGGTAGGTGTAGCAATGCAAAAATGTTCAGTCATACAAATACAAGAAAATGGGTTTCAGATGAATCAGACTGCCTTAGAAGGAACAAAGGTAGATAATCACTCTATCATCAATGATAATCAGTTTACTGGAAATATATTAACGGCAAGATCAGACCAACAAGGCTTACGATTAGTTCGCAATTTTTATGATGATTACCGAGGGATAGATGTTGCGGGAGATGGTTTCGGAGATGTTCCATACGTGGCTGTGTCGAGCTTTGGTCAATGGATGGTGAGACAACCAGTTTATCAATTTTTTGTGGCATCACCGAGTGTTATGATTCTGACGTCACTTGATCAGGAAGTGAATAAAACAGAACAAAATTTGCTTGTAGATAACGAACCAAGATTAATTAGCCATACGAAAGAGAAGTCGTTTTCAATCAACATCTTACAATTTATTATTGGTTTAGTTGTATCTATGAGTGGATTTTGGCTGTGGAAAAGAGGGGTGTAAGTATGACGAGGTGGATAGCCATTCTAGTTATATGCAGTACAATATTGGGCGGTTGCGGCGAAAAGACGTATAACCCACGTGATATTATCAGTGAAACAGATATTTGTGAAATTTGTAATATGAGTATCGTTCATCATGAATATGCTGGACAAATTGTGCTCACAAATGGAGATTATAAGATTTTTGATGATATTGGCTGTTTGATGGATTATCTGGCGCTAAATGGTGAGGGTGAAATAGGCGCAGCCTATATTAAAAATAATGCAAATAATGAATGGATTGACGTTTATAAAGCCACCTATGTATACAATAAAGGTTATTGGACTCCGATGAACTATGGAGTACTTGCATTTGCGACGAAGGATGAGGCGCAGGAATGGATGATCAATGAAGGAGAGGGGCAATTATTAGCCTATCAAGATTTGCTGACGTTTAAATGGGGGATTCATGAATGATGTTTGTGAAAATAGAGTTGAAGCAAATTTTAAGAAGCCATTGGATGCAACTAGTAGCTTTTCTTTTTACTTTTGTATTTGTAGCCATTATTGTCATTCAGCGAATGGCATTACCTGATGTGGAGGGCTTTACACGTCAAACGGCATCATTTTTAAATGTGTTATTGTTTCTATTACCTTTATTTATTATCACCATTGGAAGTATGAGTATAGCCGGCGATATTGAATCTGGCTGGTTTTCGTTATTAAAAACATATCCAATGAAAATATGGCAATATATTATAGGGAAATATGTGGCTATATCACTTGCCTTTTTATTAGTAGTGCTTGTGGCATTTGGCGTTGTCTTAGCAATAGGTGGTCTATTAGGCGGCGTCCAGTTACCGATTATTTTAGTGATCCTTACGTTATTATGTATCTTTATATTTGTCTCATTAGGTATTGTACTGGGGGCAATGGCTAAAACAAGATTATTTGCACTAGCCTTATCACTTGTTGTATGGTCCGTTTTTTTACTGCTCATTTCTTATGCGTTAATGGCTCTAGGTGCAGTTGTAGCGGGTCATGTTTTACAAAAACTTACCATTATGTCGATACATATTAATCCCGTAGAATGGCTACGCTTTGGTTATTTTATATTCACCAATCAGGCTAGTGTGCTTGGTCCAGCATTTTATGGTATCACTAGGTTTTATTCGTCAACTGTAGGTCATGTGTTGTATGTGGTGGTGACGCTTCTTTGGATCCTTCTACCACTTTTGCTAGCTACTAAGTTTTCAAAGGAGGTCACACAGCGATGATTCTTTTAGAAGCCAAAAATATAGCCAATGTCTATGAAAATGGTAGAGGTTTAAAAGAAGCTACCTTTACATTACATTCTGGTAAAATTTTAGCGTTGGTTGGGGGCAATGGTGCTGGAAAGAGTACGTTGATCCGTTTACTAACGGGTCAAGAGAAGGGAAAGTCCGGAGAAATGATATGGCACAAACCAGATGTCATTCGTTATATGCCTGACGACGTAAATTTTCCAACCATGCTAACGGCAGCTGAAATTTTTAATCTACTAGCTTCTTTAAAGCAAGTAGATCAAGATGAACAAGAGTGCATATTAAAGCGTGTTTCCTTGTGGGATGTTCGTAATCAACCAGCTAAACAATTCTCTAAAGGGATGCTTCAGCGATTAAATCTTGCGCAATGTTTACTTGGAAGTGGATCTTTGCTGATCTTGGATGAACCGACAAATGGTCTTGATCCATTTTGGATAGCGCAATTAAAAAATGTAATGTTAGAGGAAAAGAACAAAGGAAATACGGTCATATTCTCTACTCACTTGCTGTCTTTTGCTGAAGAAATAGCAGATGATGTATTAGTTTTACATGATGGTGAAATTATTATTTCTGGTGAAATCACTGAAATTTTCACACAAGAAAATTCTACATCTTTGGAAGAAATATGGTTAAAAAGATTAAAATTGTAACATTCTAATGAATAGTGACGTTATATACTAAACAAGGCTTGTTTGACTACGTTCAGGCAAGCCTTGTTTAGTATGTGTTATCGAAGGGAAGAAGTTTCTGATAATTGTTTTACTAGACATATTTCGATATGCTTATGATAAGTTATCGTGCAATTCACACAATTGTTGGATGAAATGGAGGTTTTTTAATTTATGAATTCTCAAATACAAAATGTGCTAGAAAATATAGAGAAAGTGATGATTGGAAAGAGAGAGGTGGCTGAGCTAAGTCTGGTTGCTTTATTAGCGAGGGGGCACGTATTGTTAGAGGATGTGCCTGGCGTTGGGAAGACAATGATGGTTCGTTCATTAGCAAAATCCTTTGATGCTCAGTTTAAGCGAATCCAATTTACGCCGGATTTATTACCTTCCGATGTAGTGGGAATCTCTATTTATAATCCGAAGACATTGGAGTTTGAATTTCGTCCAGGACCCATCATGGGGGATGTTATTTTAGCCGATGAAATAAATCGTACATCGCCAAAAACACAGTCAGCTTTACTGGAGGGAATGGAAGAAGCTTCTGTTACTATTGATGGTAAAACACTTGCAATTAATCAGCCGTTCTTTGTAATGGCCACGCAAAATCCGATAGAACATGAAGGAACTTATCCATTGCCTGAAGCACAGCTTGATCGTTTTTTGCTGAAAATAAAAATGGGCTACCCTAGTAGAGGACAAGAAGTGGAAATTTTACGTCGCGCGGAAAATGGCAAAGCGATTGAAAAGATCGATGCAGTATTGTCGGTAGCTCAATTAATTGAGTTACAAGAGCTCGTTCAAGGAGTGTACGTTGAAGATTCAGTAAAAAATTACATGGTGGAGCTTGCTACTCAAACTAGAGAAAACAGCTATGTTTATTTAGGCGTAAGTCCCAGGGCGACACTAGCCTTAATGAAGGCTTCTCAAGCCTACGCATTTATGAAAGGGCGTAGCTATGTAACACCTGATGATGTCCAATACCTTGTCCCATTTGTCTTTAGCCATCGCCTAGTTTTAAAACCAGATGCTCGCTATGATAATGTAACAGCAAGTGAAATTATTGAACGTATCATTGCCAAAACACCAGTACCAACAAAAAGGTTTGCAGAACAATGAAGCAATGGAAAGCTTTTTTAGAGAAAAGTAAACATTTCCTATTAGTAGTTTTCTTAATGATTGTAACGTTTTGTTATGCGATGTTCCAAGGTGGATTTGTTAGTTGGTTTGTGTTTTTTACGGTAAGTCCATTTTTAGTGTATGCCTTATTTTTCTTTGTTGTTAGAGAAAGTATCTTAGTAGTAGAGCGCAAAATCGAGCCAGCACATGTAGAACGTGGTCAATCAGCAAAGGTCATGATTTCGATCGAAAGAAAAACACGTTTTCCTTTTGCTTATATGTTGATGGAGGAACTTGTAGATAGTGAGGGGTTAGTTCAGGCGAAGCTACAAAGTTCAACGGCTATAAAATTTGTTGGCTTTAGAAAAAAATTTAACTGGCATTATGAATTTGTAAATATGCCTCGTGGCGAACACCGTTATTTGGGTGTTACCGTCGCTTTCTATGATTTTTTTGGTTGGGCAAAAAAAATGGTGGTGGCCGAGAAAGAACAAACTATTTTAGTGTACCCAAGGCTAAGAGAAATGAAATATTCGGCACTTCAAACAAAATATGATGTTGGGCCAATGATGTCTCCTTATTCCATAGTAAAGGATACTACTATGGCCGTTGGGTTACGAGAATATGTTCCTGGGGATCGTTTTTCATGGATTCATTGGAAGTCATTCGCGAAAACCCAAACCTTACAATCTAAGGAATTTGAGGATAGACAATCTTCTGAGCTAATGTTAGTGCTTGATGCCAAGAAATCAACGTTATTTGAGGATAAGATTGAGCTAGTAGCATCTATGCTCAAGATGATCGTGCAGGAACTTGGTGATATTTCCTTTATTTCTGCTGGAGAAGTGACAAAGGTATTCCCTGTTATACAAGGTGAAAAGCAGTTAGATCAGGTTATGTATCATTTGGCAGCTATAAAATCTACTGAGAATGTAAAATTTCGATTTTATGACCAGCAAGCCTTTAAGCAAGTAGCGACATTGCTTTATGTGACTAATGAAATATCAGAAGAATTCCTACATACTCTTGCGAATATAGTGAAAAGTTGTATTTGTTTTGTCGTGGCAAAACAGCCACCTGTGCAGTCTGAGGTTACATTGCGTTATAAACATATTCAAATTGTCTATGTAGATCCAACAGATTTTTATCATGTATTCACGGAGGTGAAGAAGCCGTGAAACAAACAGTAGCGGAATTTTTAGAGTTAGCGGTCGCCTATATTATTGTCTTCTTTATTTTGCGTGAATGGCTAATACCAATTATGCAATTAACTAATACAGGAGGGTTTCATCTCTTCCTAGTTTTTATTGGCTTGTCCCTAGCCTTAAGTTTATTCCGAGTACATCCTTTATTATCAGGGATTGTAAAGTTTGGTTATATTACTTGGTGCATTGTCTTTATTTATAGCGAAAGCCCAGTGCTTTCTGGAAAGTCCATATCCTTCTTATTAGCAGAATGGAAAGGGAATATGGCCGCTATTCTATCAGGTGATTTTGGTCTAGTATCCGATGCCTTTAGAACAGTGCTATTTCTAGTATTAATATGGATGCTTGTTTACTTAATCCACCATTGGGTCTCCGTAAGGAAAAATATATTTTACTTTTTTGCCATGACAGTATTCTTTATTGCTACGTTAGACACGTTTAGTGAATACAATGGGAAAATAGCTATTGTTAAAGTGGTTATTTTAGGATTAATGATGACAGGTGTCCTATTTGTCAAACGTTTATGGCTTCAAGTGGGTACAACGAGCAATACGTTTGGGAGATGGAAAATTGTTATTCCAATGCTTGTATCCATATTACTTGTCGGGACTATCGCCTTCTTTTTACCAAAGACAGGGCCGACATGGGCAGATCCTGTGCCGTTTATTCAAGGTGTTACTGGACAAGATGGAAATGGAACAGGCATGAAATCAGTCGGCTATAGTCAAGATGATAGTCAATTAGGTGGACCTTTCCAAGGGGATAATACATTAATTTTTACTGCGTCTTCACGTGATCGTCATTATTGGCGTATTGAAACAAAAGATACTTATACATCAAAGGGATGGATTTTGTCAGAGGGGAACTTCGGAAAAAATGTATATGAGGCAAATGCGCAGATTATGACCTCTTTACAAGTAGGCCCACCTGAAAACAAACGTCAAATTCAATTGGACATTGCGACCTCGATGCCGTTTTTAATTCAAACATATGGCTTGTTATCTGTTTCGGCTCAAGATTCCACATTATTTATTCAGGACGAGCAGACAGAAAAGATGACTATAGAGCAGCAGAATGATACATCTACATCTTTATCAGGCTATACTTTATCGTATAGTGAGCCTGTCTATAGTATGGAACAGCTGCAATTATCATTCCCCGCCACACTTGAAACGTTAGATTCATCATTTGATCGCTTTATGCAGCTGCCAGCGCAATTGCCACAGCGAGTAAGAGATTTGGCGTTATCGATAACACAGGATAAAACTACGGTTTACGATCAAATTAAGGCAGTGGAAGGTTATTTTAGGACAAACGGTTTTAGGTATGATAAAAAACAAGCGGCTATTCCTGCAGAAAATCAAGATTATGTTGATCAGTTTTTATTTGATACAAAAGTAGGTTATTGTGATAATTTCTCAACTTCAATGGTAGTACTTTTACGTTCAATAGGCATTCCAGCTCGCTGGGTCAAAGGATTTGCGCCTGGAACTGCAGGACCCATGTCAGATGGTCTGAGAGAGTATCGAATTACCAATGACAACGCACACTCATGGGTAGAGGCATATATACCTGGAACAGGGTGGATGGAGTTTGAACCTACAATAGGCTTTAGCGGCAACGTTAACATTGATTATGATATACCATTAGATACATCCGAACAGGAGGAAATAGTACAGCCAGAGCAAAAAACTGAGCAACCGCAAAAGCAGGAACAAGTATCTAATAAAGAACAAAGTAAATCAATGTTTAGCCTGGATATGTTATGGACTTGGTTGAAGAAGTTTGCTTATATTTGGATAATCGTTTTTGTTTTATTGATTATCAGTGGGATTGCTTTATACTTGCAGCGCAAAACTTGGCTTCCTAAAATGCATGTTCGAGTATATCGTAAAAAGACTGCCAATTGGTCTACCTTTGATTCCTCCTATCAGATTCTTCTTAAGCAATTATCACGTATTGGATTGCGTATGAGAGATGGGGAAACGTTGCACATGTTTGCAGAACGTGTGGATGCATCATTAGAGACAGATAAAATGCAAAAGCTAACGGCTGTTTATGAGCAACATGTTTATGGGAAGGATAAACAAGAAGTGGATTTCATGAAGCTGAAAGAAAGTTGGGAATATTTAATCAATCGCACTATCGGTTGATTTTAACTTAGACAAAGAGTAAAATGAAAAAAATTAAATGCAAGGATTGCTTTCATATAAGTTCGATAATAAGGTTCGGATGTTTCTACGAAATCACCATAAATGATTTCTCTATGAAGGCGGATGTATTCGCTAGGTGAGAAGTATAGTAAATCACTTTACTTTGCTACGCATTCGCCTTTATAAATCATCATGAGCTTTTTGAACGCGTAGAAAGATTTTACTTTCTTCGCGTTTTTCTTTGAACAAATGAAATATCCTTTAAAAATAGTAGAAGAGGTGGAAATTTTGACAGCTAGCCCTTTATTAAAAGAGCAAGAAAAAATCGTTGTACTTGACTTCGGTAGCCAATTTAACCAATTAATTACTCGTCGTATCCGTGAGTTTGGTGTATTCAGTGAATTACATCCACATACAGTAACTGCAGAAGAAATTAAAGAAATGAACGCAGCTGGTATTATTTTTTCAGGTGGTCCAAACTCTGTTTATGATGAAAATGCTTTCCATGTGGATCCAGCCATTTTTGAATTAGGCCTACCAATACTAGGCATTTGCTATGGTATGCAATTAATGGCTCATACAAATGGTGGTAAAGTAGAAGGCGCTGAAACTCGTGAATATGGTAAAGCTGAAATCAAAGTAACTGCTTCCAATAAATTATTTGGTGAGTTACCAACTGAGCAAATCGTATGGATGAGCCATGGTGACCATGTAACAGAAGTTCCTGCTGGATTTGAAGTTATCGCAACGAGTGCATCATGTCCGATTGCAGCAATGGCAAATGTAGAACGTAAACTATACGCTGTTCAATTCCACCCAGAGGTACGTCACTCTGTTTATGGTAATGATTTATTACGTCAATTCGTTTTCGATGTTTGTGAAGCAAAAGGTGATTGGTCAATGGCCAACTTCATCGAACTTGAAATCGCAAAAATTCGTGAAATTGTAGGCGATAAAAAAGTATTATGTGCGCTTTCAGGTGGTGTTGACTCATCAGTTGTAGCGGTTCTTATTCACAAAGCAATCGGTGACCAATTAACTTGTATGTTCGTAGACCACAACTTAAACCGTAAAGGTGAAGTTGAGCAAGTGATGAAAACATTTACTGAAGATTTTGATATGAATCTTATTAAAATTGATGCTCGCAAACGTTTCATGGACAAACTTGCAGGTGTATCAGATCCAGAGAAAAAACGTAAAATTATCGGTAATGAATTTATTTACGTATTTGATGAAGAAGCATCAAAGCTTGAAGGTATGGATTTCTTAGCACAAGGTACTCTTTATACAGATATTATTGAATCAGGTACTTCAACTGCACAAACAATCAAATCACACCATAATGTTGGTGGACTTCCAGAAGATATGCAATTCAAATTAATCGAACCATTAAAAACTTTATTCAAAGATGAAGTACGAGCATTAGGCTTAGAACTTGGTCTGGATGAAAAAATTGTTTGGCGTCAACCGTTCCCAGGTCCTGGATTAGGTATCCGAGTACTTGGTGAAGTAACAGAAGAAAAATTAGAAATCGTTCGCGAATCTGATTTCATCTTACGTGAGGAGATCGCCAATGCTGGCCTTGATCGTGACATTTGGCAATACTTCACGGTATTACCTGATATCCGTTCAGTTGGTGTTATGGGCGATGCACGTACGTATGATTACGCAATCGGTATCCGTGCGGTAACATCTATCGACGGTATGACTTCTGACTGGGCACGCATCCCATGGGATGTACTAGAAAAAATCTCTGTCCGCCTAGTAAACGAAGTAAAACACGTTAACCGCGTAGTGTATGATATTACATCTAAGCCACCAGCAACGATTGAGTGGGAATAGGTCAAAACCCCTAACACCTCGCAATCTTAGTTGTATCAACGGTTGATGGTTGTCTGAGTGAGCATTTACTTGTTCAACTGTAACAATTGCGTTTCAAAACAGGACTTTCCTTTATTCATGTAAATTCATGATTAAAGGGAGGTCTTTTTTTATGACTAGAATCATTGAACTGCTTGACGATTTCAAAATGAATCAAGAAATCATTGGTCGTAAACCAAAGTATGTACAGATGTGTGTTTGACGCTTGAAGCGTTGACAGGTGCATGGTTGAAGAAGTGGAAGAAATTGAGCCAATGCCATTAAGAAATACGTTCAGTACCGTCAACAACTAGGTAATGAAAAGCCAATTACACTAAACAACAATATCGCTACCTTGAAGGTGTTCTTTAATTACTTGATTGATGAAGAATATCTTGAAGATAAGAGTAATCCTATGCGTAGAATCAAAAGTTTGAATGAAGAAAAGCGTGTTGTCTTTACGTTCAATGACGAACAAGTGAAACGCATCATCAATGATTTTGAAGGAAGAAACGTATTCTAACATTCGGGACAAACTGATTCTAATTATACTTTTTGATACAGGTATACGTGTTAGTGAACTATGTGACATTAAGGAAGTCGACATTTCAATGCGCCATATTCTTATTCACGGTAAGTGTTCAAAACGGTGTCTAGTGTACATTAGCAAGACTATGAGGAAGTATATGCGTAAGTTTGAGGAAGCCAAGAAACAGCGCTTCAAGCATAAGGAGAGCCATGAGGTAGAGGATTTCTATTTTCTAGGCCAATGTGCTCAATAGTTACAACGCTCACGCATCAACAAGATTTTAAAAGAGCATTGTGACAACGTAGGAGTGCGTGAGGAGGTTCGTTGCTCACCTCATGACTGTAGCCACTACTTTGAACAAAAACAACTCAGAAATGGGATAGACGTGTATAGTTGGAGGATTGCTCGGTCACTTCGACACTCAGGAAACGGCTAAGTACCTTAGAGGGCTTGAACAAGATAGTATACTTGAAATTGGTCGCCTACACACTCCATTGAATGATATAAGTATCTAGAGGAATGTAACGAATTATATAAAAATTCGGTTAAATTACCTTCTTTTGAGTTATTTGATGTTGTAGCAGGGTTTACTAAACATTTGAATCAGATTTTTTCAATCGTACTTAAAGATAATAAAAAGGCCAAGTTAGTTGGATTTGATAAAGGTTCAGAATGGTATCAAATCGCTTTAGAAAGTTTAGTGGACTTCAAGATATTCGGTTTTTTCTTATCAAATGCTATCAAGTATGTAAAAATAGTGTTAGAGGATAAACAGAATGATACAGAGATACATTGTTAGAGCATAATAGCGAATCTGATTCCAGTGACGAGGATTAGTTATTAAGGCACATCATTAATGGGTGTGCTTTTTCTATTGCCTATCTCTACAGAACAGCATTGTAAAGCATTGAGGTTTGTTCAAGTGGATGATTCGTCAAGTTGATTAATCTCACGGTTGGTGCTATGAAGCGTTCTTGTGATTGTTGTGAGAGCAACACAAAAGGACTTGAATATATGAAAATAATCATAAACCCAAGTCCTGTTTACATAAGAATTAGTTATCATTTTTGAATCTATGAAGAAATTTCGCCTAATGTTTATACAAGCCTGCTAAGGAAGAAAAAATTCAGAATCCAACTGAGAATAGAGATGATAATAATACTCCACGCATTTTTTTTACGCTGTTTTACACCAACAATTCCCATAATCACACCTAACAATGGTGATAATAAAAAACCGATAATATAAGCAAAAATATTGTAGGTTTTATAACTGTAAGTTTCATTACCTCCATTGTGAAATTTTTCATTATACATATTAATTCCCCTTTTCTTTACAATATTCCCAATAATTTGATAGTAGACTGTATAGAAAAGTATAACACGTTTCCAAATGTTGGCGTATATGCATGTGACACTAACAAGAAAGATTGGCTGTTACCCAGGCAATTTTTACTAATACCTATGGATAGGAGGTTTAAATAAGTGGGGGCTGAAGAAATTCTATTACTTGGAATAGGGATTGTATGTTTTATCTTGTCTTAAATGAAAAATATAAACTAAACGAGAATTATAGGAATATTATATTTACAATACTCATTATTGATGGATATTTTTTTGTAGTGCATAAAGTTATAAAACCTAGTGAAGATGTATTGAAAAATCCCGATTATATAAAATATCTTTCATTCATTCTTTTGTGCTGATGGCTCTATTGCTAGTTTTATGATTTGGAGGTTTGGAAAGGAATTAATAGAAGAAAATCGCACTTATCTAATTTGGATGCTTAGTTACATAGTATAAATGTTTTCGGTTACTTATTTTATTATTTACCATTACAATAATGATGCATTTATGTATGTTGAAAATGAAGAATGGTATGAACTTGCTTTTGATTTTCTTTACTACTCATTTAGCAGAGGCTTAACTTTCGGTGGAGGAACATTGGAACCTATGTCTTTTTTAGCGAAGTTATGTTCATTGGTTCAAACTGTGATATTTTACTTCGTTATTGCTAAAGGATTAGTTGCTTATAATAAAGACAAAAAATCGAAGTAGAGGGGAATTTCCGAACTGAAGAAAAGAGTCTCTTGTTATTTTGACTGTCCTCTACTAGCCACATGAATTAACATAGCACACGAAACGACTTGTCTATTATTCAAAATAATAACGGTGTAAAACAGGGGTTCACCTGCTACAATTGAGGACAAGAATTACATGAATTGAACGGAATATCCTGTTTTGAGAAACAAATAGAAACTCAATTGTATCAAGGATTTATAAGTATAGTGTATGATATTACATCTAAGCCACCAGCAACGATTGAGTGGGAATAGTAGCAAAAGCCCTAAAAACTCTGAGAGGTTTTTAGGGCTTTTTTGATTTAATTATTTCTGAATTTATGGCTAAATAAAGTATCTCAACATGGAAAAATTGCTGGTAAAGTATTGTGTGTAGTAAACTAAATGAATGCAAAAGAACTTATACTATTCAGATTTGGGGGGATTTAAATGGAGAAAAATAAACCAATAATTCATACATTAGCAGTTGGGATGCCAAAAGAATTGATTGATAGTAAAGGGCGTTCGATGATTACAGGTATTGAAAAGGAAAAAATGCAAGAAGTTTATTTGTCAGCTCATGGCTTCGACGGTGATGATGTTGCTGATAAAAAACATCATGGTGGACCTGATCGTGCAGTTTGTTTATATCCTGCGGAACATTACATACAATGGGAACAAGAACTTGGTAAACCATTGCCAACTGCTGCTTTCGGTGAAAATCTAACGGTTTCAAATATGCTAGAAGAGGATATTTGTATTGGTGATATTTATAAAATAGGAGATGCTGTCATTCAGATTACACAAGGGCGTGTTCCATGTAGTACGATCGACAAATATACTGAATCAAACACATTGCTCAAACGTATGATTGAAACTGGTTATACTGGCTTCCTTGCGCGCGTACTAGAAGAGGGGACAATCTGTGCGAACTCGAATATTGAATTAGTAGAAAAGCATCCTGCCCAAGTTTCTGTGTTGTATTGCAACGAAGTATATTTTAAAAATAAAGATGCGGGTGCGATGGAACATATCCGAGCAGTTGATGCATTGGCGGAAGATTGGAAACAGAAGTTAGAAAAAAGAATTCAGGTCTTGCAAAGTAAAGTGATGAATTAAAAATTATCGGCAAGGAAATCTGTCTTAAAATCCTTTAGAACTTGAGTGAGTTCTAAGGGTTTTTTTATATTATTGCTTTCAGTGAAATGTTCAGTACTTGGACTTTTTAGTAGCTGTTTATTAAAATATGAACATTAAATAAGAAATTTACACGAACTTTCGTATTTTATTTTATAAAATTGTTCGGAAATAGGGTTGAAATCTAAAAAGTGAAATGATATATTACGAATGTAAATTAAATAAGTCGTCGTATAATGTCGGGAATAAGGCCCGTGAGTTTCTACCAAGTTACCGTAAATAACTTGACTACGATTGAGGTTTATATATGAATGTATAAACCCTAATTTATTTCACACATTAATGTGGATGAAATATATCGTAGACATGCGACTAGTAGATTAGTCCGCGTGTTTTTTTTGTTTTCGATATTGAAGACGACCATACGGAGGATTTTTTTATAATGAAAAAATATTTCATGTTTGATGAATTAGGAACTAATTACCGCCGTGAAATAATAGGTGGTATTACAACCTTCCTTGCGATGGCATATATTCTAGCTGTTAACCCAGGTATTCTAGAAAATGCAGGGATGGATAAAGGTGCTGTTTTCGTAGCAACAGCATTAGCTGCAGCAGTTGGTTCTTTAATAATGGGTATTTTCGCTAAATTCCCAATTTCACTTGCTCCTGGTATGGGATTAAACGCATTCTTCGCCTTTACTGTAGTGGGGGCTTACGGTATTCCATGGCAAACTGGTCTAACTGGCGTATTCTTCTCTGGGATTATCTTTATTATTTTATCTCTAACAGGTATTCGCGAAACAGTTATTAACGCAATTCCAGTACAACTTAAATATGCTGTTTCGGCAGGTATTGGATTGTTTATTACTTTCGTAGGTTTACAAGGTGCAGGAATTATTGTAGATAGTCCAGCTACTTTAGTAACTCTAGGAACTTTCACTGGTGCTACATTGTTAGCGGTATTCGGAATTGTTTTATCTGTTATTCTGATTATTAAATTACGCAGTGTCGGTATTTTCTTAGGGATGGTTATTACTGCGATTATTGGTATGGTGACAGGTATTATTGAACCTCCAACGGCAATTGTTTCTGCTATTCCAAGTGTGGATTCTACATTCATGGTGGCACTACAACCACTTGGAGATATTGAATCATTATTTAACGTGAAATTTTTAGTAGTTGTATTAACGTTCTTGTTTGTAGACTTCTTTGATACAGCAGGTACATTAATGGCTGTGGCAACACAGGCTGGGTTAGTAAAAGATAATAAATTACCACGTGCAGGTCGCGCATTAATGGCAGATGCACTTGCAACAACAATTGGTTCTTTATTTGGTACATCTACGACTACTGCCTATGTAGAATCAACTTCAGGGGTAGCAGCTGGAGCTCGCTCTGGGTTCTCAGCAGTAGTAACAGCAGTACTTTTCTTAGTAGCTTTATTTTTCTCTCCATTATTAGCAGTAGTAACGCCAGCAGTAACAGCACCTGCTCTAGTAATTGTAGGAGTACTGATGGTATCATCATTACGTTTAATTGATTGGGATAAATTTGAGATTGCAGTACCAGCATTCTTTACCGTATTAATGATGCCTCTTGGTTATTCCATTGCTACTGGTATTGCAATTGGCTTCGTGTTCTATCCGATCACAATGTTGTTAGCGGGACGCAAAAAAGAAATTCACCCTATGATGTATGGTTTATTCTTTGTCTTCCTGGCTTATTTCATCTGGGTACGATAAATAAAAACACTTTGAAAATCACCCCCATTGTTAAGGAGTAGTTTTAACAATGGGGGTGATTTTTTATTCCTGGCTTAGGAGCAGTAAATAATTAAATACTTTTATTGTTATTCTATTCGTCTCTTTTGCTATTTAAAATAAGCATAACTTTAACAAATTATATAATGTTGTTTTGACCATTATATAGAAGAAACTCACTTTTTAATAATAAGAATAGTTTTACTTTAATGAAACACTTGCAAACTTTATTTTATGATGATATATTTAAACACGTTGTTACGAAACAAACGAACAACTTAAAAAATATTAACATAGACGTTGACAACAAGTTAACAATATGTTAAATTATAAAAAGTTACTTGAAAGTAACTAGCAAATGAACCTTGAAAACTGAACAAGCAAAACGTAATCAATAAAGTTTTTAGTAGCTAGCCTCGCTAGTGAACGAAACAAAAATTTTGGACATCAAAATAGATGCCAGCAAAACAGTTTGAGCTAATCAAATTTCTTTTATGGAGAGTTTGAGCCTG
>NZ_DJAY01000004.1:0-8706 GCF_002429815.1 Lysinibacillus sp. UBA5990 | reverse complement strand
TGTCCAAAATTTTGTTACGTTCACTAGCTAGGTTAGCTACTAAAAACTTTATTGATTACGTTTTGCTTGTTCAGTTTTCAAAGTTCATTATTATCTCAGTCGTTTTCAGCGACTTCATTATTATAACTCGTTTATAACAAGGAGTCAACAACTTTTTTGTTTTTTATTTTTAAAGTGTTTCGTCTTGTTAAGGACAAGTAATAATATATAATATAGCATTTTAAAAATCAAGCATTTTTTGAAAAAAAGTTAAAAATCTTTTTTTATATCAATAACAAACAATAGAGCGCTCCCTTCTAAAACAATATATAGCAGTACTAACAAGTTTCAGCCATAGTCAAAAAAACAA
Source organism: Lysinibacillus sp. UBA5990 (assembly GCF_002429815.1). Taxonomy (NCBI): domain Bacteria; kingdom Bacillati; phylum Bacillota; class Bacilli; order Caryophanales; family Bacillaceae; genus Lysinibacillus; species Lysinibacillus sp. UBA5990. Next base: position 8,357 of record NZ_DJAY01000004.1, on the reverse strand, counting down.
GTAAACAAAGTATGGACAAATAAGTTAAGTACTAACACTATTAAGAAAAACCTACCCCATCCCTTATAAGGTCCACTTGATCTTCTTTATATTATAGATCAATTATTTGATGGTACTATCAACATCATCAGCCATTATCAAACGCTCATCGCATACGTATATTTCGTCCTATTATATAATAAGATCTAACAAGTGAGTGCATCCCACTTTTCTCAACATTTATTGTTGTCGAAACTTCAAATGAACATTTTGATTTAATGAATATTCAATCGTTATCTTCAATCTGAATTTTGGAATATCTATTTATATATAGAAAGCATACGTCCAATGTAACCAAGAGTGCTTCTCGCATGCCTTGTATCCTACAAAAATTTAGAATTGTACTCATTTCCAATTAATTTGAGTAATTTAACAATGCATGTTATAATTTTTCATGAAGATGGATATAAAAAAAGGACCACTTAGTGTGTCACCACCAAATGGTCATGTAACAGATGAATCGCTTCAAAGGCGATTTGCATAATGAAGGAGTAAACCACTCACATGCTTGGAGGGCAGGGGCGGTTTACTTTTTTTTCTGAGAAAAAGTAAATGACAGAACAATTACCGAAACAATCAATCCACTAAAACTGATCATTAAGGACATTGACTCGTAAGTTGTCATTAGCAACACCTCCTTCCCCTCCAGAAACCTGAAGAACGGGTGAAGAATGTATGCTTACCGCCCATGAAACCTCTATCTAGTTACCCCTTTATTATACCATTTTATGTGAATGAAATATAGTTTTTGGAAATTTAATTAGGATATAAATCTGGTCATAACCTCTCTTCAATTCTTGTTACAAGCTCGCCGTTTGCTTCATCTCCCCTTAACATTTTTAGTATTATCTAGGTCTGGTGCGCAATTAGGTTTCCGAATCCGATCAGCATTCTTTATTGTAAATGCGATTAAAAATTTTCCTTATAATTAATCTCTTATTTTCCCCTATTAATAGAGAAGAGCTCTAATCTCATTCCCTAATATCATTAACCCTTTGTCCATTCCCCTAAAAACAGAGTCGCCATCATCAAATTAGAAAAGAGCATACGGAAAAATGCAATGATATCCGCTTCCACAGATGCTTATTTTACATATATAACCGACCTAGAATCAAAGTGATATCAGTTACGAAATGGATGTATAGATGAATTTTAGATCCTTATAAAATAAAACACATATATTTCCTTACTTCCATGTTGTACAATACAAAAAAGTAATACACATATAATAATGACTGGTTGCATATCTCTTAGCAATGCGAAATATCTATGGAGGGTCGTGTATGGGAACATTATTGGAAAATATGATTACATATGAAGTTGGCATAAAATTAGTTTTAGCAGCCACATTAAGTTTAGTAATCGGAATTGAAAGGGAATTAAAGAAGAAACCCGTTGGATTAAAGACAAGTTTGGTCATAGCAACATTCAGCTGTTTGCTAACCATTATTTCCATTGAAACAGCTTACTCCACCCCTTCCAGAGAAGATATAAATATTACAATGGATCCCCTTCGCTTAGCAGCCCAAATTGTCAGTGGGATTGGATTTCTAGGAGCAGGCGTAATTTTAAGACGCGGCAATGATAGCATCTCTGGTTTAACAACTGCAGCCATGATATGGGGAGCTGCTGGCATCGGAATCGCTGTAGGCGCAGGTTTTTATATGGATGCAACGTTAGCTGTCATTATCATCGTTTTCGGAATTGAAATTCTCTCTCCTTTCCTAATGAAAATTGGACCAAAACGTATTCGCATGAGAGAGATTTTACTAAAGGTTCAAATTGATGATGACAAACATACGGAATCTTTTCTATTATTCCTTAAAAACAACAATATCATCATCGAAAACATCCGTATTAAAGATGTACCTTTAAAAAATGATAATGTTTTACATGAGTTGGATTTACGTTTGTCCTTAATTGTTTCTGATAATTTACTGTCGTTTTACCGTTCATTAAGAACATTATCATATATTGAAAAAATAGAAATGGAAATTTTAAACTAGTTGGAGGATTTTTATGACAGAATTATTTAAACTACTAAAGGATGGTAACAAACCTTCCCTGATGGCAGCTTGTGTCAATGCCTTTTTAGGTATTATTAAAGGCATTGCCTTTTTCTTAACAGGTAATGTGGCTATGTTCGCAGAAATGATGCATTCACTTGGAGATGCAGCTAACCAATTGTTCGTGTATATAGGCTCCGCTCTATCGAAAAAAGCACCTACAAAGAAATTCCCTAGCGGCTTCGGCCGTATTGTCAATTTAGTATGCTTATTTGCAGTTATTATTGTAGCAATTCTTTCCTATGAAACAATCAAAGAAGGATGGCATCATTTTATCCACCCTACTGGTGAATCAAGTGGGGTACTAATCGCACTTGGAGTTTTATTTATAGGTATTGTTTTAGAGGGCACAGTACTTGCTAAAGCAGCAGTAGAAGTATTACATGAAGCTGGGCAGGAAAAAGCAGGTATTACATCTATCCCAAAAGCTTTCAATTATTTAAATCGCGCAAAGCCTGCGACTAAATTAGTTTTTATGGAAGATTTAGTCGCTACAAGCGGAAATATTTTGGCCTTCGTTGCTATTGTTATCGCTCATTTTACAGGTTGGACTAGAATAGAGGGTCTTGTTTCCATGATTATTGGAGCAATGATGTTTTATGTTGTTGGTAAAGTATTCTTAGACAATGCTAGAGGTGTAATCGGTGAGACAGATGAAGAAATGTTAAATCATATCGCCCATCTTGTGATGGATGATCCAAATATTAAAGATATTGTACGCCTTGAAGTCATTAAAGAAGGGGAATTTTTACATGTTGAGTTAGTGGCAGAAGCTGACCCTAAACTATCCTTAGCTTTTTTAGATGACGTTCGGGATCATTTAACTGAAGTTATTTTAAGTCAGAAAGGTGTATCGAAGGTTGCCATTTTATTTGATGAAGATGACGGAAAAGCTAGCTGGACACATCTTGGCGAAAGACCTGAACATTAAATCTAGAAGCTATAAAGCCAATTGCCTTGATTCAGGCAATTGGCTTTTTGTTAAACTGATATTGAATGATCCCGATCAAAATTAGCTTCCCTTAGATTGTCAGGGATGGACTCGTAGCTTACAAACACTTGATTGGTGATCATAAATGTTAGGAATTGATTACTAACAACAGTCTTCTTTGTACCATTTTGTTGAATAACTATTTCTGAAAATATTAAAGTAGCTTGTCGATTGGCTAAAGCATATTCTTGGGCATTTAGAATATCTCTACCATCCACATGACAACCTAAAACAAAATGACCAGCAAAAGAATCTTTTAATACGTTAGGGTGCATGGATTGATAATGCACTTCATAAATTGAATCTTCACGATTCATGTATTGATGGGCTACCAAATAATGCTTTAAAGCACCTTTTAAATCAATTGCGATAACTGTATCTGCTAATATTGTTCGAAAATAAACCGGAACAATTTCAGCATCTCCTAAATAAGGTTTTACCTCTATCACAATTTCCCCAGAAGGACGGACAAATAAATGTCCACTTGCTTTATTTACACCATCCGAAAACGTAATGTTCGTTTGCCCAAAACGTAAACTCTTAAAGAAAATACTTTGATCAACAATGTAACCCGTAACAATGTTATCATTTTCAATTTGTATTGATCTTGTTTCAATTCCCAAAACTTCTACACAATTTTGTATTTTATGAACATGCTGCTGAAATGGTATCTCTTTACAACTTAATGTAACCACACGATCCTTAAGCAATTGCTTCAACATTCGATCCCTCTCCTCTTTGTTTAAGTCATTATTTTAATAAAGGTGGCTAAACAGTTTCTGAACAATTAATGGAGCTATTGTGACAAATACCATCATTTCTCTAGCAATCACAAAGTCTAATATGTATTAAAATATCCAATTTAAGTTAAAATATTTTGATTGAAATTATGACTTTTTTCACCTCTCTTAATGAAATTAATCATTACGCTCATTTGAATATCTAACTATTTCATTATATTGTAGGTCTTAAGAAACTTCTACGACAAAATCCAACATGATTCGTTAATTTTTCTTAACCTTTAATAAAAAAGTGTGAGGCTAACTACACAGCCTCACACTCAATCATTATTTTAAAGAGAATTTTGTAAAATTGTACGTACATCTTTTTCTTGTAACTGATGGAAGTTTCCAAAAGGACCATTATGCATTGCATGCTCTACAATCTGTTGGAATTTCGAATCATCGATATTATAATCGGCTAAACGATTCGGTGCCCCTAACGATGACCAAAATGCTGATAAGCGATCTATCCCTTCATAAGCAACCTCTTCTACCGTTTTGCCTTTTGCATCCACCCCGAATACTCGTGTTGCTATCCCCGCAAAGCGTTCAGGATTCACCGGCACACTTAAACGCATCCAATGAGGCTGTAAAATAGCTAAACCACCTGCATGCGGAATATCATATACCGCTGATACAGCATGCTCAATATTATGTGATGCCCAATCCCCACGAGATCCGATTGATAAGAATCCATTTAATCCAATCGTTCCTGCTAATAGAATTGTTTCACGTAACTGTGTATTCTCTAGATCCTCTAATAATTGAGGTGCTGTCGTAATAACCGTACGTAATACACCTTCACACATTTCATCAGTGATTGGTGTATTCGTTGTATTATGGAAATACTGTTCGAATACATGTGACATCATATCAACGATTCCGTAAACCGTATGATTTTTAGGTACAGACACCGTATACGCAGGATTCAAGATTGAAAATTTCGGGAATGCTGCAGGGCTACCCCAGCTTAACTTTTCTTCTGTAGCAGCATTAGTAATAACAGATCCAGAGTTCATTTCAGAACCCGTAGCGGCTAATGTTAATACAGTTCCTAATGGTAAAGCTTGTTCTACAAATACCTTGCGTTTAACGATATCCCAAGCGTCCCCATCATATTTTGCACCAGCAACAATTAATTTGGAGCAATCGATAACAGAACCACCACCAACCGCAAGAACTAAGTCGATTGTTTCTGTTTTACAAATTTCAATACCACGTCTAGCTGTTTCCACACGCGGATTAGGTTCTACACCACTTAATTCAAAAATTGTTTTATCTGCTTGCTGTAATTTGTCAATAACAGCGTCGTAGACACCATTCGTCTTGATGCTACCGCCACCATATACAACCAATACTTTTTTTCCATACTGCTCTAATTCCTTCGGTAACTTTTCCAGCGCATCTTCACCAAAGTGTAGTTTCACTGGGTTATAAAATGTAAATGAATCCATTTAATTCGCCCCTTTCTAGTTGGATTTTCTCATATTTCTGTTTAAGAAAGCAAAGATAAACGTTTGGGGTTGTATCAGCAAAACAGTTTAATTAGATTCTGTTTGGACGATTTATTAAAGGGTTAAGTAAATGGATTGCACTCTTAGATTTCTAAAGAGATGAAAAAACGAGTCCTCCCATTAAAATAGGAGAAACTCGTTGTAAATTGAACTTATTCTTAAACCCATCCACGGAAGCGTGAAGCTTCTGCAGTGCGGCGAACACCTACCATATAAGCTGCTAAGCGCATGTTAATGTTACGTGTTGTAGCTGTTGTATAAACATTATCAAATGCTTCAACCATTTTTTTGTATAGACGTTCTTCAACTTCTTCTTCCGTCCAATAATAACCTTGGTTATTTTGTACCCATTCAAAGTAAGAAACTGTAACACCACCAGCAGATGCTAATACGTCTGGTACAAGTAAAATGCCACGTTCTGTCAAGATTTTAGTTGCTTCAGCAGTTGTTGGACCATTCGCTGCTTCTACTACGATATTAGCTTTAATATTGTGTGCATTGTCAGCAGTAATTTGGTTCTCAATTGCAGCAGGTACTAAAATATCACAGTCAAGTTCTAATAATTCTTTATTTGAAATTGTGTTTTCAAATAAAGTTGTTACAGTACCAAAGCTATCACGACGATCTAATAAGTAGTCGATATCTAAACCTTCTGGATCATGAAGTGCACCATAAGCATCCGAAATACCGATTACCTTTGCACCTAAATCATGCATAAACTTCGCAAGGAAGCTACCTGCGTTACCAAATCCTTGAATAACAATGCGCGCACCTTTAATATCAATACCGCGTTTTTTCGCTGCTTCTTCGATTACAATTGTAACACCTTGTGCTGTCGCACGGTCGCGACCTTGTGAACCACCAAGAACTAGTGGCTTACCTGTGATAAAGCCTGGAGAGTTGAATTCATCCATACGGCTATATTCATCCATCATCCATGCCATAATTTGTGCATTTGTAAATACGTCTGGCGCAGGAATATCTTTTGTTGGTCCTACGATTTGACTTACAGCACGTACATAACCACGACTTAAGCGCTCGATTTCACCCATAGACATTTGACGAGGATCACAGATGACACCGCCTTTACCACCACCATATGGTAGATCGACAATACCACATTTCAATGTCATCCACATTGAAAGCGCTTTAACTTCCTCCTCAGACACTTGTGGGTGGAAACGAACCCCACCTTTAGTTGGTCCTACAGCATCGTTATGTTGTGCACGGTAACCAGTAAATACTTTTGTTGTACCATCATCCATTTTCACCGGGATACGTACTTGTAGCATGCGAAGCGGTTCTTTTAGTAATTCATACATTGCTTCATCATAGCCAAGTTTGTTTAGAGCATCTTGAATGACATCTTGTGTTGATGTGAAAAGATTTAAGTTTTCAGACATTATTAAATCGCCTCTTTGTTTTATTTAATGATAGTATATCGGCATCATTGTAACATACTTCCGAATTAAAATGTGAACATTTTGTTAAAGATTAAATACTTTTTCAATTTGTTCGATTGACCAATCTAAATCCTCTTGTGAAATAACAAGTGGTGGAGCAAAACGAATAACTGTATCATGTGTTTCTTTACATAATAAACCTAATTCTTTTAGTTTTTCACAGTATGGACGAGCTGCCTCTGTTAGTTCCATACCAATAAATAAACCACGACCACGTACTTCTTTAATAACTGGGTTGTTAATTTCTCTTAACTTACCTTTGAAGTATTCACCAAGTTCATGTGAACGTTCAGCTAATTTTTCATCTAATAATACTTTAATAGATGCAATTGAAACTGCACAAGCTAAAGGATTTCCACCGAAAGTTGATCCGTGTGAACCTGGGTTGAATACACCTAGAATATTACGGTTTGCAGCTACACAAGAAATTGGGAATACACCACCACCTAATGCTTTACCTAAGATATACATATCCGGTTCTACTTCTTCCCAATCACAGGCAAACATTTTACCAGTACGTGCTAAACCTGCTTGGATTTCGTCAGCAATGAATAATACGTTGTTTTCACGGCAAAGTTCGCGAGCAGCTTTTAGGAAGCCCTCTGTTGGGATAACAATACCAGCTTCACCTTGAATTGGTTCAATTAAGAATGCTGCTGTGTTTGGTGTAATAGCTGCTTTTAATGCTTCAAGATTACCGTAGTCTACTAACTTAACGTTTGGTAACATTGGACCGAACCCACGACGGTATTCTTCATCAGAAGAAAGAGATACAGCAAGCATTGTACGACCATGGAAGTTACCATTACATGCAATCACTTCTGCCTTGCCTTCTTCTACGCCTTTTACATCATATGCCCAACGACGAGCTGCTTTAAATGCAGTCTCTACTGCTTCAGCACCAGTATTCATTGGTAATACCATTTCTTTATTTGTTAACTTTCCTACTAGCTCATACCATTCACCAAGGTTTTCACTGTAAAATGCACGTGAAGTAAGTGTTACTTTATCAGCTTGCTCTTTTAAAGCAGCGATAATTTTTGGGTGACGATGTCCTTGGTTTACAGCTGAATAAGCTGATAACATATCTAAATATTTGTTACCTTCTGGATCTTTAACCCAAGCACCCTCAGCCTCTGAAATTACGATTGGCAGTGGATGATAGTTTGCTGCACCATAATTTTGTGTTTGTTCAATAACTTGTTGAGTTTTTGTCATATTCTATTCTCTCCTTACTAAATGATGATAAAAAATCTATGCAAGAAAGGACTATGTATTTCTGTAAGTAGAATAATTAAGAATTTAGCAACAATTCAAACGATCAACTTGCAAACTCACCCCAAGTATACTACCTCATTAGTGGCTACTGTTTTAGCCAGCGATAGTATTACTTGGAGAAGTTTCACAAATTTTGTCACAATGCTTCAATTACTACTTATTAAAATAGCCCTAACATCGATGTAAAATTAAAGCATTTCTGAAGTTGTTTTTGCTTGCATGTG
>NZ_DJAY01000003.1:0-271290 GCF_002429815.1 Lysinibacillus sp. UBA5990 | reverse complement strand
AAAATTTTGTTTTGTTCACTAGCGAGGCTAGCTACTAAAAACTTTATTGATTACGTTTTGCTTGTTCAGTTTTCAAGGTTCATAACATTGTCGAATCAGACAACTATTCAATCTTATCAAACAACCAATAGGTTGTCAACACTTTTTTTGGAGCGGGTGATGAGAATCGAACTCACGACATCAGCTTGGAAGGCTGAGGTTTTACCATTAAACTACACCCGCATTATTTTAATAAAAATATGGCGCGCCCGGCAGGAGTCGAACCCACAACCTTCTGATCCGTAGTCAGACGCTCTATCCAATTGAGCTACGGGCGCATATAAAATAGTTGACTTTGTAATTGACTTTGGTGCGGCCGAGAGGACTTGAACCTCCACGGGGTTGCCCCCACTAGGCCCTCAACCTAGCGCGTCTGCCGTTCCGCCACGACCGCATTCGATTAGTAACTTTCTTATTATACTATACGTCAATAGAAAGTCAACGTTTTTCTTAAAAGAGATGAGCCATGAAGGACTCGAACCTTCGACCCTCTGATTAAAAGTCAGATGCTCTACCAACTGAGCTAATGGCTCAAATTAAGAAATGAATGGCTGGGGTACTAGGATTCGAACCTAGGCATGACGGAATCAAAATCCGTTGCCTTACCGCTTGGCTATACCCCAATAAGTGGCGGTCCCGACCGGGATCGAACCGGCGATCTCCTGCGTGACAGGCAGGCATGTTAACCGCTACACCACGGGACCAATATTATTAGCAAAGTAAATTATGAAAATGACCCCTACGGGATTCGAACCCGTGTTACCGCCGTGAAAGGGCGGTGTCTTAACCACTTGACCAAGGGGCCATGGCTCCGAAGGCAGGACTCGAACCTGCGACAACCTGATTAACAGTCAGGTGCTACTACCAACTGAGCTACTTCGGAATAATGAGTGTTATATTGTCGTCGTTATCTTGTCGACTTTTACTATTATAGGGATAACTCAACAATACGTCAATCTTTTTTTTATATTTTTTTACTCTAATAATTTAAGCCTGCCCAAACACTTGCTACAACAGTACTTTTCAACATTCATTTTAATTTTTCTTACATATAATTGCTGGCAATTAATACATGTATATGTGTAGCGTCGTTGTTTTTTTATAGATGATCTAGAACTATGTAACGCTGAACAGAAACGAGGTGCCTTTACTTTTTTTAATAGTTCCCTGAATTCTTTATCCCGATGCTGATATCCCTTACCTTCAATATGTAAATGGTAATGACACAGTTCATGAAGTACAATGCCTTGAATTTCTTTAATACCATATAACTCAAAGGCTTTTGGATTGATCTCAATATTGTGCGTTTGTAAAAGATATCGACCGCCCGTTGAACGTAATCTTCCATTAAAGTAAGCCTGGTGTATAAATGGCTTTTGAAACTTTTCCAAAGAAATTCGACATACAAGCTGTTGTAGTTCCTCATTGTCCAACTTAATCACCCCCAACAACAAGAATACCACACTGTGTAGTATGCACAGCGTGGTAAAAATTTATTACTCAATCTATTAATTGATTTTTAGGAGGGAGCATTGTTAAAGAAATCCGCCCTTTACTAACATCAATCTGTTCTACCCAAACTGTTACAATATCTCCTAACGCCACAACTTCTAATGGATGTTTAATACGTTTATTTTGAAGTTTTGAAATATGCACAAGTCCATCTTGCTTCACACCAATATCAACAAAAGCTCCAAAGTCTACTACATTTCGCACAGTTCCCTGTAGCTCCATACCAACTTTTAAATCTTCCATTTTCAATACATCTGTTTTCAGCAATGGCTGTGGGAACGCATCACGTGGATCACGGCTTGGCTTCATCAAAGTATCTACAATATCTTGAATTGTTACAACACCAATCTCTAGTACCCCACTTAATTGTTGAATATCCAAAGCAGCAATAGCTTCTTCTGCTTTCTTCGTTCCAAGTTCTTTTTTATCGATCTTTGCCTCTGCTAAAATCTGTTCTGCAAGATGATAGCTTTCAGGGTGGATACCAGTAGCATCAAATGGATTTTTCGCCTCTGAGATACGTAAGAAACCAATGGCTTGTTCATAAGTTTTCGCACCTAATCTTGGAATTTTCTTTAATTGCACACGGGTAGTGAATTGACCATTTTCTTCTCGAACCTTCACGATATTCTCTGCAACTGTTTTAGATAAACCAGAAACGTATTGTAAAAGTGATGAAGAGGCCGTGTTTACATCAACACCCACTTGGTTAACAGCTGTTTCTACTATAAATGTTAATGATTCATTTAATTTTTTTTGAGATACATCATGCTGATACTGCCCCACTCCAACTGCTTTTGGTTCAATCTTCACCAGCTCTGATAAAGGATCTTGTAAACGTCGGGCAATTGACACGGCACTTCGTTGCTCAACCTGTAAATCAGGGAATTCAGTCCGAGCAATATCCGATGCTGAGTACACAGATGCTCCCGCTTCATTCACAATAACGTAGGCTATGTCAGTACTTAGCTCGTTTAATACATCAACAATGAATTGTTCTGTTTCACGGGAGGCTGTCCCATTACCAATAGCAATTATACTTATTGGGTATTTTGCTAAGATTGCTTTTACAACAGCTTTCGATTTTGCCACATCTGGTTTAGGTGGATGTGGATAAATAGCGGTAACCTCTAGCATTTTCCCAGTTTCATCAACAACTGCTAATTTACAACCTGTACGATAAGCTGGGTCAACACCCAAGACATATTTGCCTTTCATAGGCGGCTGTAATAGTAGATTACGTAAGTTTGCAGAGAAAATATGAATAGCCTGAGTTTCTGCTTTTTCAGTAAGCTCATTACGTATTTCTCTTTCTATAGAAGGTTGAATTAAACGCTTGTACGAATCCTCGATAGCTAGCTTCACTTCAGCAATAGCAGGAGATGTTCCCGTTGCTGGTATCCATTCTTTCCACATGATCATCAATACGCGATCCATCGGAACATGAATCGAAACTTTTAAAACATCTTCTTTTTCCCCACGATTTATCGCTAAAATACGATGCGGAACAATTCGATTAACAGGTTCCTCATACTCGTAGTACATTTCAAATACATTTTTCTCGTCTATTTCTGCATTTTTCACACTCGTTACAAGTACGCCATCTTTCAATGAATACGTACGAATTTTCTCACGAATAGCAGCATCATCAGCAAAGCGTTCTGCTAAAATATCTCTCGCTCCTGCTAACGCGTCTTCAGCATTGGCTACTTGATCATTATCGACAAATTTAATAGCTAGTTGCTCTAATGTATCGTGACTAAAAGCTACTAAAAGATCTGCCAGCGGTTCTAAGCCCTTTTCTTTTGCAATGGTAGCCTTAGTACGTCGCTTTTGCTTGTAAGGTCTATATAAATCCTCTACACGCTGTAGAACTGTTGCTGAAAGAATAGATTTTTCTAATTCTGGTGTAAGCTTTTCTTGCTCTTGGATTAATCGAATAACCTCTTCTTTACGCTGTTCGAGCTGCTGTATGTAGTGATAACGATCCTCTACAGCTTTAATTTGCACCTCATCCAAAGATCCCGTCACTTCTTTTCGATAACGCGCAATAAACGGAACTGTATTTCCCTCTTCTAATAATTTAATAACAGCATCAACTTGCCCTGGTTTAACCGCTACATCTTTTGCAATGAGCTGTAACATTTGCTTTTGTTCCACATCATCACTACCTTTTTCTTTTCATTTTACCATTACACTTTACTAAAAATGCAAAAAAATAGTCTACTCAAACGAATATGAGTAGACTATTTTCAAACATTTAAAAGGTGTTTAGTATGATTCACAGCACACCCATTGATGGATTAGAGCGACATACTGCCACTTGCTAGAATAGCCTCTTGTAATTTCTTGATTGCTTTTCTTTGTATTCTAGATACATGCATTTGAGAAATTCCTAATTGTTCTCCAGCTTCTTTTTGACTTAGTTGCTCTAAATATGTAAGCTGAATGATTTGTTTTTCTCTTTCATTCAAAACAACCATTGCCTCTGAAACAATCATTCGTTTATCAGTCATTTCATAGCCATCGTCTTCCCTACCCAAAATATCGAATAGTGTAACGGTGCTACCATCTGAGTCTGACTCTATTGAATGATCCATAGAAAGAGCTTGATAACTACGGCTCATTTCCATAGCCTCTAATACTTCTTCCTCCGCTACCTCTAAACGCTCGGCAATTTCTTGAATGGATGGAGAACGCTGCAATTCAGTAGTCAGCGCCTCCACTGTTGATTTGATTCTCGGCCCTATTTCTTTTATGCGTCTAGGCACATGAACATCCCATGTTTTATCACGTAAAAAGCGCTTGATTTCTCCAACAATTGTTGGTACAGCAAATGCTTCAAAACTACGGCCAACATTTGGATCAAAACGTCTGATTGCACCTAATAAACCCAGCATCCCTACTTGAACAATATCATCATAATAAGATTTACCATTCGAATATTTGCGTGCTATTGACTCAACTAGATACCGATAATGAATCACTAAATTCGTTTGCGCTTCATCATCCTCCGTTGATTGGTACAATTCAATCCACTTTAATACATCTTCCTTGGATGAAGATTTATGTAGTGATTCTTTCGACATTTTTTTCCACCTGCTCCCTAGTGACATACTTTGTCATAAAGACAGTTACGCCACCATCGTTATTGATCATCACCTCATCCATCAAAGTTTCCATTAAATAAAGTCCTAACCCACCTTCTCTTAGCCCTGCAATATTTTCCTCAGGATGGTACGGTCCAATCTTAGTCTTAATCTCCTCAAAATTAAAACTATTACCGTAGTCAGCAATCATCAATTCCATTTTATTGTCGTATAACGCACATCCGATGACGATTTCACCTTCTTCATCTTCTTTATAAGCGTGATGCACGACATTAGTGACAGCCTCACTTGCAGCAATTTTTAAGTCTTCGATATCATCATAATTAAAACCAATCCTGCTTGCTAAGCCAGAGACAGTTAACCGAATAACACTGACAAATTGCGGTTTAGCAGGAACTCTAATTTCAATATAGTCAAATTCCTTCATTATCTTAATTCCACCTTTTTATCAGTTTCGATATCCATCAAATCACTCAGTCCTGTAATTTCAAACAATCTTTGTAATCTAGTCGATAAACCAACGAGCTTCACTTTGCCATTTTCACGTAATGTTCTTTTATAAAAGGCAACAAAAATCCCGAGCCCTGTACTATCCATGTAATTTACCTTTGATAAATCAAGTTCAATTTCCAATCCTTCTGTAATTTTTACAGCTTCCAATTCTTCACGTAATCCTGATGCCGTAAACGTATCAATTTCACCTTCAACAAAGCCAAATAATTTATGATCAATTTCTTTAAAATGTATTGTAACGTCCATATAGCACACCTCCACCATATTTGTTAGACTATTTTCTGTTCCCTGTTTCATTAAAACCTAAACCTATTTTTTTAAAATAACTACAGTAAAATCATCGGTCAATTTAAAATTCTGTACTTTCTCTATCTCTCTATATAGAAGCAGACACAATTGTTGAGCTGATAAATACTTATTTTCTTTTATGAGTGCTGAAATAATTTCTCTTGAATTTAAGTCATCCTGCCCTCTAAATTCTGTTACTCCATCGGTCATCATGATGATCAAATCATTTTCTTCTAAAACAAGTTCATGAAAAGTATATTTGGTTTCGGACAACACTCCTAGTAATAAGCCTTTAGCTTCTAAAGAAACAAATTCATCTTGCTTGGCTCTATAATGCAAAGCCGGCTCATGTCCTGCAGAAGCATAGGAAAATATGTTTTGGCGAATATCTAAGCAGCCGTAGAACATAGAAACAAACATACTATCATCAACACCTTTTTCTATTACCCTATTAATAACTTCTAAAACATATGAAGGATCTTTATAGGCATAACCCAATGTCTCAAGTCCATATTTAACCATAGACATACATAAGGCAGCAGGTACTCCCTTTCCTACAACATCTGTTACTGCCATACTTAAATACTCTTCTCCATCATGAAAAAAATGAACATAATCACCATTCATTTTACGAATAGGAATAGAAATCATTCCTATATCAATACTTTGTAGCTTGGGCACATATGACTTTAATAAGGTCTTTTGAATGTTAGTCGCAATTCTCATTTCCAATTCATACTCAGCCTGTTTTTGAAGTAAACTTTGATGCTCTCGATGTGCCATACCATAATGCACCATAACTTCAATAAGAAAATCATATGCCGGCTGCGATTCACCCATTCGATTAGGAAATATTGCTTCTACAGCATTTTTATGAATACTAACAACATCCTCCGGGGCTATACTTTTTTGAATTAATTGACGTGTGAAATTTTGAGCAATATATAAATTTTTTTCTGTTTGATTCAACATAAAATCTGACAATATTTTTTTATACTGAGCTTCTAATTGTTTCAATTTCTTCACGTCCTAACGCAGCCATTTTTCGGTCCTTATTGTTGTACCCTCTCCAATGACAGATTGGATGTGTAAGCTGTCCATCAATCGCTTAACCCCTGGAAGGCCAGCACCTAGCCCTCCCGAAGTAGAATAACCATCCTCTGTTACTTTACGAATATCCTTAATTCCAGGTCCTTGATCAGTTGCAATAACTACTATTTTCTTTTCAGTATTTGTCTCAATTCTTTCAATTTCAATCATACCTATACTTGCATATAAATAAATATTTCTTGCTAATTCACTAATAGCTGTGGTTATACGAGCTTGATCAACAGTGCCAAATCCAAGTGCCTTTGCCTCATTACGCCCCAGTTGTCTTGCTGCAATAATATCCCCCTCTGTAATAATTTCAACCGAAGACTTACTTGTCACTGCTGTCCCCCCATTCCCTTACCCTTTTACTTTTAATCGACATACTACACACAAACTATATAGAATTTATAAATGGAATATTCTATGTATATCTTCATATACCTTTAAGAATTTTTTCAATAATCTATTTTTATTAAAAATCTTGTGTATATCTTAAATCTTTTTTTATTATTTATCAAATACGTCTTAGCATAATGATGATGAGATTTTTGCTAACTTAAACATTTCAACATATTTCCTATGTTGGAATGACATAAGAATTTCAAATTATACAAAATAACTGAAGGAATAGAAAAGACAAAAAAGCATCGAGATATCAGTTATCTCGATGCTTTCTATACATATATGTATATCAAAATTTAACCAGACCTAAACTAATCATCAACGCACCATCAACTTTTTCCATCACAGCATGGTCAAGTTGTGTAATACGATCTGTTAATCTTGACTTATCAATTGTCCGCACTTGTTCTAGCAAAATAACCGAATCACGTTCAAAACCATACTTTTCAGCATTGATTTCAACGTGTGTCGGTAACTTTGCCTTTTGAATCTGTGCAGTGATAGCCGCGATGATGACAGTCGGACTAAATCGATTGCCAATATCATTTTGAATAATCAGCACCGGCCTAGTACCCCCTTGTTCAGAGCCTACTACCGGTGATAAATCTGCAAAAAAAACGTCACCACGTTTTACATTCAAAGTGTCATCCCCCGCTTACGAGACGCTCCACCATATGTTGTGCTTCATATTCTGCATGCAAGCATTCACTCGCGATCATTAAATTAATATGAGACATTTCAACATATCCTTTAATCATAGCTTCCCGTATTTGATTTGGTTGCTCCTGCATTAAATTTTTGCGCGCTAAAGAACGCACAAAAGATTCACCTTCAATTACTTCCTTTGTTTGTAGAAATAGTCTGTCTTGAACAGCAATTGTAGCTTCTCTTAACTTTTTTTCGTACACAGCAAGCACCTCCAACGGAACCATACACTTTTCATTACTTCCCATTCTATCATTGAAAGATATTGTTGAAAAGACATGAAATGACAAAATATCTGACAATTTGAAGTACAAATTGTAAAAATATGTTGGCTGTCGAAGGTATATGACGAATAATTATTATTGCAACTTATTACCAATTATGTTTCATCTACCATTTGGAAAAGAAATAAGTTCTCCAGTGCTTATTAATTAACCAAATTCTTCATACTGGCATAAATTGAAAGCTAAAATATATTGGCATAAGTGTGTTCATTAAAAGTATATTCTAGGAACTCTTGCTGTGATCATGCATGGTATTTCATAATTAATGGTTTCAAGCTTAGTTGCCCATTCATCGATAGAAATCCTATTCTGTCCTTGTTGGCCAATAAGTGTTACCTTCTCACCTATAGCATATGCTTTTGGTAGGGCAACCATACATTGGTCCATACAAATTCGTCCAACAATCGGCATTCTCTGTCCATCAATTAAAGCCTCTTGTCCACCTAACTTACGAATAACACCATCTGCGTAGCCTATGGGAATCGTTCCAATCCACATATCAGTTGGCGCAACATATGTAGCTCCATAGCCTACAGATTCACCTTTTTTTATTTCCTTCACATGAACAAGTTCACTTTCGAGTGAAAATGCAGGATGTAAGGCAAAAGGTAAGATACTCTCCACATAGGAGGACGGTGATAAACCATACATCGAAATCCCATATCTAACAGCATCATACTGCAAGTTAGAATCCTTTACTAATGAAGCTGCTGTATTAGATGCATGAACAAGTGGCGGTTTTATTGGCAATGCTGCTAAACAGCTTTCAAAAAATTGTACTTGCTGATCAAAATACGTTGTATCTTTCTCATCTGCTGTTGCAAAGTGCGTAAATATTCCGTTCAACTCTACATTATCAGTAGACTCAATTGTTTGATACAATGCTAACAAATCCTGCTCAGAGCGAATGCCAATTCTACCCATACCACTATCTATTTTTATATGTAGTTGTAAAGGAAGGGCTTCATTCGCTATAAGTGGTGCTACTTGCCGTACCCACTCAATTCCATACACAGTAAGCATAATACGCTGTTGAGCTGCGAAAGGAGCAAAGGAAACTGGAGATGCACCTAATATTAATATGTCTGGTTCTTCAAAATGTGCTCGAATATGTAATGCTTCATCAGGCGTTGCCACTGCAAGTATTGTGGCACCAGCCTCAAGAGCTGCCTGTGCTACGGCTACATCTCCATGACCATATGCATTCGCCTTTACAACAGCAATTATTTGAACATTAGGTCGTATAAATTTTTTTAAATTTTTGACGTTTTGTTGGATTGCTTGTAAATTTATCATTGCTTTCGTTGGTCGAAAATATTGCTGTGTCTTCATAAGAATACCCTCTTTATTTTTAATTAAAACATTATGTATTACATACATATTTTTATATAGCTTGTACAATTATGCGTTTATTAGTCCTGAAACTTTTACTTCAAAGATAATCATTTAATTTTCTAACCCAGGAATTTTTATATTGTCAATAAGCTACAGCTTTCCTGGACTAGAAAGCTGTAGCAGAAAAGTTACTTCATACTACCTATCGTCATGGATGTAGCAACTTCAATCATTTCTTCACGCGTTAGTTTACTGGAAGCTACAAAGAATTCAACACCATCTTTTTCCCAACTAATCGAAGTATCTGTAATCGCACCTATTGTAAATCCTAAATCAACTGGATCACCAGGCGAAGATACTGGTAACATAGAGTTTTCCTTTGTCACTGGCTGTTGCATAACTGTAAAGGCTTTTTCTCCTTCAAATGTTAGGATAACGCGTTCCATACCACTTTCTTGAACGACTTTTTCATTCGCCAATTGTGCCCAATTCAATACTGGGTAGCTAGTTTGGAACTCTTGATACTCTACCTCTGCACCAACTGCTTCTTTGTCATCTTTGTCTTCGTTACCATCTTTCTCTGCTGGTGTAGCTTGTTCACCTTTAGTGTTATCTTTATCTGTAAATTGCTCAACTGCATACTCTTTGGCAGCATGCTGCACACCTAATTTAATTTTCTTAAATGTAATTCGAATTTGTTCTTCTTTCACATCATTCATAATGACAACAGAAGTAGGTAGTAAAGTTTTCTTATCTACTGTAATTACTTGATGAGGCATACTGTTTTTATAGCTATTTCTAGTAGCCGCTTCAAATATATATGCTTTTTCTTCCTCTTTCATGACAAGATTTTTATCTTCTGCTAAATCTTCTGCTAGAGCTCCTATTAGATAAGCTTGACTATTCTTCTTTGGCCAATCACTTTGGAATTTATACATTTTGTTTAATGTTGGTGTCACAACAAATACGCCATCCGCATTTCGCACAATCATTTGAGAAACATCTTTTCCACTTTCCATAACTTCTACCCGATAGAAATCAGGTTTAGTATGCCATACTGTTACATTATAATTTCTAGGCTCCCCACCAGATTTAATCTCCATCGTAGCATTTAATTCATAGCCATTTGTCTCTCCCCATTTACCATTCACTTTCTTCAACACTTTTTCCTGTGAGGCTGCACCACATGCCGACAGAAGTAATATCGTACAAAATAAGACGAGCCATTTAACTATTCGGTTGCCCACGCTTTCACCCTTTCTTCTTTCAAATCCACTACGACAATATATGAACCGTATTTGTCAGTTATGTCATTTGTAGAAAAGGCAATATATTTAAATTTACTGGCCAACCTTTTTAGACAACTTCATTCCTATTCTAATAAGATTACTTGAGCAGCTGCATATTGCTTGGAATGCGTAATACTAACAAAACCATTGGCAAGTTCCTCCTTAAAATATAAAACAGGATTTCCAGCCTCTCCCCGTAATATCTCCATATCATGAAGTTTACATTGTTCCCCAATGCCAGTACCCATCGCTTTCGAAAATGCTTCTTTCGCAGCAAATCGTCCTGCTAAAAATTCTATTTTACGAGTTTCTGAGTAACCATCAAATAATTTTTTTTCCCTTGTTGTTAATATGCGGTCTTTAAATTTATCTGTACGCTTCATCGCTTTTTCAATACGGTCCATTTCTACAATATCAAGACCAATTCCCTTAATCATGTTACCTTCTCCTTTACCTATTTCCAACAAGGCATGTATAATAATTGTAAATTGAGGTGGAGCCATGTTTAGTAGAACAGAAAATTTTAAGCAATATACAAAGTATTACCCTGTTGTGTCAACGTTAATAGCAATCAATTTAATTCTTTATGTATTGTCTCTTTTACCCGGTGTAGGAACTCTTTTGTGGAATTACGGAATTCAAGCGAATTTCCTGGTTCAAAAAGGTGAGTGGTGGCGTGTATTCTCTGCTATGTTTTTACATGCAGGATTTATGCATATGTTTTTTAATATGTTTTCCTTATATCTCTTTGGACCAGAGCTTGAAAAGATTGCAGGTAAAGCCCGTTTTATTACAATTTATTTAGTATCCGGTATTGTAGGCAACATGGCAACCTACATATTCTATGATAGTAGTTATGCGAGTCTTGGTGCAAGTGGGGCTATTTTTGGAATTTTTGGTGCTTTTGGGGCATTAGTGTATTATACCCGCAGAACAATGCCAATGCTTCGTAAGCTTATTTTACCAATCATCATTATCAGTGTCATTATGACTTTTCTTCAACCGAATGTAAACGTTTTTGCACATTTAGGTGGGCTAGTAACTGGATTCATTCTAGGGCTCATTTATTTACATCCAAAAAGAATTTTAAGTTGGCGCAAACAAAAAATGTCGGGTAGACCATAATTTAAGAGAGGAGCAGCACCATGGGTTATAATTAGATCCCATGGCGCTGCTCCTCTTTATACGAACCCCCTTTTTACAAGGCGACCGTAGCTTCATTGGTCATCTTGATTTTTTTCCATTCAGCTGCCGTTATACCATAAACCACTTGGTCTACATGATGATCATACAGCCACTCCGCATCCCTTAATCGCCCTTCTTCATGAAAGCCCAACACTTTTGGAATCGTACGGCTGCAAATATTTCCAACTGCTACCCGTACTTCTATACGATGTAGCTTCAAATAATGAAAGGCATAATCAATTAATGCTTTCATTGAATTTGTTACAAGCCCTTTGCCTACAAACTCATTCCCTAACCAATAGCCAATACTTGTCCATTTATGCTGCCAGTTGATTTGATGATACCCAATGACACCTGCGAGCTGTCCATCATAGTAAATTCCTGCCTGTATCCCATCGTTATCAGCGTATTGTTGCATAGCCTTTTTTACAAATGCCTCTGTATCTTTAACTGTTTGAACACCATCTACAAAAGGTAACCA
Organism: Lysinibacillus sp. UBA5990; assembly: GCF_002429815.1. Lineage (NCBI taxonomy): Bacteria > Bacillati > Bacillota > Bacilli > Caryophanales > Bacillaceae > Lysinibacillus > Lysinibacillus sp. UBA5990. The sequence goes on along the minus strand of NZ_DJAY01000003.1, from coordinate 259,055 downwards.
TTCACGTAATGTATCCCTTGAACGATCAGTCAATGCAAATAAATCATGAACATCACTTAAATCCAATAATTTCAAATAAGCGTCTTCATTAATATCATATTTAAACATAGTCCCCACCCCTTTTGTTCTATTTATTTTATTATAAACCCATTACCAAATATTTGTATGTAAAAAAGCTAATCCTTCCATAAAATTGAAAGAATTAGCTGTGCATTTAATGGTCATACCAAGATAATATCGTTTCAGCATCTTGTTGTTCCAAACTTGAAACACTACCCGTTGTACCGGATGCTCCGGACATGACAGTCGCTTTTATAGACATAACGTTTTTTCTTTTTTGAAAATACGATTGTGTACTTCCCATCGATTGTATACGTTTTTTCTCCACTATCAATGTTATTCGACTGAATACTCTATATTGTAAAGCCAGTTGTTTTCCATCAATTTGATAGCCTGCTGTTTTATGCTGCCAAACCCCTAGTAGTATCGTTAATGGAATTAATAGCAATGACAATAAACCATACGGATAGAAGAAATAACTACATGCACCAATAATAGGGACAAGCCAAATAAAATCTATGCGATAAAAGAAAGGCCTTGCTTTTTTAGGTGATCGAGTAAAGGAAGGATTCCAATTCATATCTGGGAAAAGATCCTCTAATGTCTGCATACAATCTTGTTTCTTAATGAGTGGAAATAAGGTGATTTTTTTATCCTTCCCCTCTTCACCATTACCTCCAGCACTCTCAACAACAACCGTTGCAAATCCTGTTAATTGACGCACTGGATTTTCAACAATACGAATAGCTTGGATTCGGTTTAATGGTAAAGTTATACGCTTTTTCTCTAAAAGTCCTTTAGTTATGATCAGCTTATCTTCTTCGATACGGACTGTATAATCATAGTAATTAATCAGGGTAATAAGGACAGAAACAACCCAGGCTACTATTAAAATTAACATAACCGATATCGCTATTATAAAGGCCCCGACTTTCACAAAATCAGCCAACTCATGGAAAACAGTTTCATAAGGAATAATATCTGAAAACTGAGAGGCGATAGCAGCAAGACCAGATAACACAACACCAATCCCACCAGAAGTTGTGGCTAACACTAATAAGTCACGTATGGACATCTGGTAAATAGTTGGCGCAGAAATTGAAATTGAATCGTCTACGACCTCCGTCTGTTCAGCATGTTGTTGGTTTACACCTTCATTTTTGACACGACGCATTTCTAATTCAATAACATCCGCCGCTTCTTTACGAATTGCAGTAAGTTCTACTTCCGGCTTGCCACCTTTACTCCCTGCTGTTTCTACCTGAACTTTGACTAATCCAAAAATACGGTGAAAAATTCCTTCATTATAGTTCAAACTTTGAATACGTTCAAACGGAATATAACGCTTTTTTTTAACAAACAATCCATATTTGATACGGAGTTCTCCATCCTCAAACCAATAAACAAATGTCCGCCATTTTATAATGCCCCCAATCAATGCAAGGAGTGCGGCTACTCCCCATACACCGAAGAGTAAAATGGTATCAAAAAAATGATCACTACGGAAATTTAATGAAAAATTAAAGCCATTCGTTATGATAATGATCGCAATAGGTAATATCATACTTTTTAATGCCTTGACGCTCGTAATTACTGCTGATATAGGATGTAAACGATTAATCTCCTTAGACATCATCTTCCGCCACCCTTGCTAATTCAGAGATACGAGCACGAAGTGAATCTGCTTCGTCCATGATAAGTGCAGGAATTGTATGTACGGTTGCTGCCGTTGATATGGAGATGTTACCTAAATCATATTTCTTTAAAATCGGTCCCTGTGTCGTATCAACATGTTGAACACGAACCATTGGTATGAGCGTACGTTTTACTACAAATAGGCCATGTTGAACTTCAATTTCATGTTCCCGTACCTCATATCGCCATCGTTCCCATCTAATTTTAGGAAAAATAAGAACTGATAGTACAGCACTTAATACTACAATTGCTCCAGCTATGTAGTAAATAAACGTTGGCCATTCAAAATAATAAGTACCACAGCTTACGATCACTGCTGCAATTAATAGCACCACTGTTTGTATGACACCATATAAACGCCATACAGTTAACCCTTTACGGGAAATTTGATGCACTGGTTGAGCTCTCATTGTCGTCCCCCCTCTTTTCTATATTAGGTTATACGGAATTAATGACCGTTTTGTTTCAACTATAAACGAAAAAAAACCTTACAGCCAGTATGACTGCAAGGTTTAAACACTTACGAAAATTAATCTTCGTGGCGTCGAGGAGAACGAGAACGACCTTGACCTTGTCCACCTTCACGACGGCCTCCCTCACGGCGACCACCTTCACGACGACTGCTACTATTACGGCGATCTCCACCACGAGAATCACGACGTCCACCGTAGTTACGATTATTACCACCGCGACCACGATCACCACCGCCACGATTACTGCTAGAGCGTTCACGACGCATTGGTAATGGACGTTCTTCTGAAATTGTTACCGGTGTATCATCTGGCTCTTTCGTTAATGAGCGAAGAGCAGCTGCTACAACATCAATTGCCTCATGATTATCAAGTAATTCTGACGCAAGTGTACGGTAATCACCTAAGTTGTTATTAGCAATTAGACCTTCAAGAGTATCAAGAGCTAATCGTTGTTGACCTACTAATGCTTCATCTGTTGTTGGCGGACGAAGTGGAGTCATACGTTTTTTCGTAGTTTCTTCTACGATACGTAAGTAACCCATTTCACGTGGCGTTACAAACGTAACAGCAAGACCTGACTTACCTGCACGACCAGTACGACCAATACGGTGAACATAAGATTCAGGGTCTTGCGGTATATCAAAGTTGTATACATGTGTGACACCAGAAATATCAAGACCACGTGCCGCTACATCCGTCGCAACAAGGATATCAATTTTATTTTCTTTAAATTGACGCAATACAGAAATTCGCTTAGCTTGGCTTAAATCACCATGAATACCTTCAGCAAGGTAGCCACGAATTGATAAAGCTTGTGCTAGCTCATCTACACGACGTTTTGTACGGCCAAAGATAATAGCAAGTTCTGGTTGGTGAACATTTAATAAACGAGATAAAACATCGAATTTTTCACGTTCAGCAGATTTCACGAAATATTGATCAATATTATCAACAGTTAATTCTTTTGCTTTAATTTTTACGATTTCTGGATCACGCATAAATGTCTCCGCAATTTTACGAATTGCTGGCGGCATTGTTGCTGAGAACAGAAGTGTTTGACGTTCAGTTGGAACGTTTTCTAGGATGGAATTAATATCATCGATAAAGCCCATATTTAACATTTCATCTGCTTCATCCAGTACTAATGTTTGCACATCTTCTAATTTTAACGTACGACGATTAATATGGTCAATAATACGTCCTGGCGTACCAACAATGATTTGAGGTCTATTTTTCAGTGCACGGATTTGACGGCCAATTTCTTGTCCACCGTAAACTGATAATAATTTCACACGTTTATCATAGCCAATCTTGTAAAGCTCTTCAGATACTTGAATAGCTAATTCACGAGTTGGAGCAATAACCAATGCTTGGATATTAGGGTTTTTTGGGTCAATTTTTTCAATTAGTGGAATCCCGAATGCGGCAGTTTTACCAGTACCCGTTTGCGCTTGACCTAATACATCGCGGCCTTCAATAGCAAAACGAATAGTACCTTCTTGGATTGGTGTTGCTTCTTCAAATCCCATACGCTTTACAGAGCGTAATGTAGATTCGCTAATATTTAATTCTGAAAAATTTGTCAAACTTCTCAATCTCCTTTTTTTCCTTTTAAGTTGACAAATGGTTACATTTTCAGATGAAGTTGTCGGCAAATTCGAGCCTGTGTAGTGGAACGTTTCCGTTACTTAAAAATTCTCTCTACATGATCGTTCATATAGAGCTCTCTTATATGAAAAGGAAAGCCCGGTCTTTACCGAGCGGTTCGATTCTGTCGTAATTATTCACTTTAGAATAAAACCGTTGTGTTCAAAAAAAAGTACTCTTCAACCAAATATGAAGAGTCTTCGCACAAAATGTATCCATTGCTTACACTAGTCTAACATGGCTTTAATACGTATGCAACGATAACGCATGAGTCGTAATAATCTGACTACTTCAAGTATTCTTTAAAAACAGCAAAACCCGCGGAAACCAATCGGAGCAATCTTCCTCAAGACATATATGATGCCTTCCATTATCAGAAAAATACAAAATTTTATCAGCAGAAGCCAATTCATCATAAAGAAATTGTGCTGTGTTAAATGGCACAATTCCATCCTGTTTCCCTTGCACAATAAAGACAGGAATTTGGATATGCTGATAATACGGTTCCACAATTCGAACCAATTTCATAAATTCAATTGTTGAAGCTAATGGCACATTATTAAACTTATGTCGATAACGTAAAAACAGCTCATTATTCGTTAAATTATGATGATATGCATCTGTAGCAAGCAGTTTGAAATCAATGACTAGTTGCTTGGGACTAATATATTTTGCAGCAGCACTCAATAATACTAGCTTTTTTACCTTATAACGTTTCGCCAAATATAAAGCTATAATGCCCCCCATTGAAAATCCAACAACGATGATCTCATCTACTTTTTTAGCTAATAACCGTATGGCTAGCTCTGCATCCATTAACCAGTGCTTTGCAGTAAATCCATCCATATGCAAGTCTTCACCATGCCCCGATAATGTTGGTTCTACAATGAGCCAATCTGTATGCATCCGTAAGTATGTTGTAAACGGCTCCATCTCATAGGGACCACCTGAAAACCCATGTATACATAGTACACCTATTGACAAATCCCTCACCTCGTTTAACAAAGAAACCTCTTAAATAAGTGAATCGGTGAGCATTTTATCCCACCGATTCACTGAAAACTATGACGTAAAAGCTTGTAAAATTGTCTCTAATTTCATACCACGGGAACCCTTCAGTAAAACAATAGATGACTCATTAGCAAGTTTTAGTTTTTCAATAATAGCCGTATAGTCATCTTCGGCATATAACAATCGTTCTGCTTCAAAGTGCTCTTTTAATACTTTATGAAGATGAGTCATTCGAGGTCCAAATAGACAAACGTAATCAATTTCTTGCTCATCTATATCCTCCGCTAGCCCTTCGTGGAAACGTTTTTCATCTGGCCCAAGTTCTAGCATATCCCCTAATACAAGCCATTTTTCAGGTCGAATAGTTGAAGTAGCGATAAATTGGATTGCCGCTTTTACAGAGGTTGGTGCAGCATTATAAGCATCATTAATAAATAACGCACCATTTGTACCTTGTACTTGTTGCATCCGCATATCTGTTAATACTACATGCTCTAAGGATGTACGAATTTGCTCATTATTTAAACCTAGTTGATGAGAAATTAACATGGCAACCAAAGTATTTTTTACTTGATGCTTTCCAAGTACGGAAATAAAGAAGTCACCCTCTATCGTACCGTGTGTAGTAAAGCTACTACCATTAGCATTAGCATGAATATGATCAGCGTATAAAAGGTTATATGGCTCTAATCCAAACGCTACAGCATTTAAATGCTGTTCCTTAGCCACTAATTCCTGTAGCAATGGTTCATCTCCATCATAGAATAATAGGCCGTCCGGCTGCATTCCTTGAATAATCTCAAACTTTGCCTGTGCGATACCTGCACGGGACCCTAAGTCCTGCATATGGGCCTCACCAATATTTGTAATAACTGTCATATGTGGCTGAGCAAGCTTTGTTAAAAATTCAATTTCCCCGAATCCACTCATTCCCATTTCAAGGACAGCTACCTCTGTTTCTTCATCAAGCTGTAAAATGGTAATCGGTAAACCAAGTTGATTATTAAAATTCCCAATTGTTTTTTGAACTTTAAAAAACGGTGCGAGTGTACCCGCTATAATATCTTTTGTTGATGTTTTACCGTTAGAGCCTGTAATACCAATAAATTTAGCTTTATGTTCCTTCCGATAAGCTCGTGCCATTTCCTGCAAAGCTATTTCTGGATCATCCACAAACAATAAAGGTACACCTTTGGGCGGATTAGGTTCATCCTTTTGCCAGAGAGAAGCAATTGCACCTTTTTCAATTGCCTGAGCAACGAACCGGTGTCCATTTGTTTGCTCACCACGAAATGGTACAAATAAATCCCCCTGTTGAATCGTTCTTGTATCAATGGAAATTCCTGATACAACCGTATCATCGTAAGCCGACATATCCTCATTTAACCATGCAGCTAATTGTTTTAATGTTTTTTTCACAATAATCCCACTCAGTCTTTTTTATAGTGAAGCTGTTGTTTTTCTTCGAAACGTTCAATGGCTAACGTAATCAAACGATTAATTAGCTCTGGATAGCTTACATTTGTATGTTGCCAAAGTAGTGGATACATACTTACTGGCGTGAAGCCAGGCAGTGTATTTACTTCATTAATGTAAACGCTATGATCAGCTGTTACAAAAAAGTCGGCACGAACTAAGCCGCTACCATCAATCGCCTTAAAAGCCCGTTTTGCCAGATCTTTTAAGCTTGATTCTGTTTCCTCTGGTAGCTCAGCTGGAATAATCAGTGCTGTGGAGCCATCCTTGTACTTAGAATCATAGTCATAAAACTCTGTAACAGGTTTAATTTCACCTGGTACCGAAACTTCCGGATAATCATTTCCTAAGACGGCAAGTTCAATTTCTCGAGCGATAATACCTTGCTCGACAACAATTTTACGATCGTATTGTAAGGCAACCTCAATTGCTTTTTTTAATTCATCACGGTTTGTTGCTTTGCTAATCCCAACACTAGATCCTAAATTTGCAGGTTTCACAAACATTGGCCAAGTCAATCTTTCTTCACAGCGTTCAATGATAGCTTGTTGTTCATTCTTCCACTCACTGCGAACAAAGTACGTATAGGGCACTTGTGGTAAACCAGCAATCTCGAATAATTGCTTCATAACCACTTTATCCATACCAGCAGAAGATGCTAAAACCCCATTTCCTACATAGGGCAGATTTAGAACTTCTAGTAAACCTTGCACGGTTCCATCCTCACCATTTGTTCCATGTAGCAATGGGAAAATAACATCGAACTGCACTGAATTGCCATGTTCATCGATTAAAAAATCAGTAATATTATTTTCTAAAATTGTAGTATTATCACCAAATTGTAGTTCTTGGATAGTACTTACAGGCTTTTCTAAACGATCTCCGCGTCGCCATTCTCCTTCAGATGTTATGAAAATCGGATATACTTCATACTCCTCGAAATTCAAAGCACCAGTGACTGCACGAGCTGTCGATAATGATACCTCATGCTCCGCTGACTTTCCGCCGTATAATAAACCGATTCTTTTTTTCATTTTTGTGCCCTCCACATACTTCTTGAGTACTATTAGTTTATCACGAAACGTCTTGACAAATGACATAAAAATCCCACCGTAATTTTCGACGGTGAGATTTGAGTGTATATTTCGTTAAATAATATAAATCAATTCATCGTGCTCAGTTTTCAAAATGGTATTTAAATCGTCCCAAACTTCATCAGGAAAAGAATATTCTGACAGATTGCGAACTTCTATCCCATAAGCCACTTTTGGTTTTTCAATACGATACAACGATAATAATGCACCGTCTTTAGCAAAGGATCGATAAGAACGTAAGAAATCAGGTGAAATGGTAGGGATACTCGATTTTACTTTTCGACGCCAAAATCCAGAGCTACGTTCCTTTTCTCGAATTAAACTATTAAAAACATTTGCCACCAATAAATCCGAATCACTTAAATGTCGGAAATAAATTTTTGTCATTTTTTCTAAATCTGAAGAATAATAGACGAATCTATTTTGCAATTTGTTAAAAAATGCAGATGTAATCGGTTCTTTTTTATGACTTATGTAAAGCAATTCCCCTTGTTCCATCGGCGTTAGATGGTCTAGCCTCTTCTCATCCATAAAATCGACCCAACATAATTCCTTGGACTCAGCCGATTTTTTTACAAAATGGGGTACCTCTTCATCCAATACATATTCAAATTGTGTATGCATATTAAAAGAACCGTCTTCATAGGAATGTTTTAATAAAAGTAAGTGATGCAGTGGTTCAAGCGAAGCCGCAAATTGAGAGAATTTCAACCCGCTAAAAATGACAAATTTTTCGACATCATTCATATGAACATAAATATGATACATAAAATCATCAGCTGACTTTAATTTTTTAGCCACAACCATCACCCCATTCTTCACTACATTATAAGACTAAACTCGATTTTTTTGAAACATTTTATGTTAATTGTCGTCACAACTATATACGCAGGCATAAAAGTGTTTTTTGCGTTATAATAGGAATGTTAAACATGCATTTGCATACAGGTTTTCGATTACTCAATGAGTTAAAATATATTTGCTTAAAAGTTCCATTGACAACGTTCAAAGCAAATTGCAATCTTATCAGTAGACATTCATTCTTTCTGATTTTGCATTTGCTTATTCTTTCAACATTATAAACGAAAATGGGAGAAACGCATTATATTTACTCATATTGAGATACTATTTTAATTTAGGTGGATTTTATGGAAAATAAACGAAATTTCGCAAATCGTTTTGACTGGACCCTTGCTTTTATTCTTTTCACTTTTCTAGTCATTAGTTTGTTAGCTATTGCATCTGCCCAAACATCCGGTCAATATGGCATTAACTACGTTCCAAAACAAATGCAATGGTATGTAATTGGTGCAGTAATTATTGGCATAGTGATGTTTTTTGAGCCAGATCAATATAAAAAAATGTCATGGTATATGTATGGAGCAGGGATTGCCTTATTGGTACTGCTTATTTTTATGCCTGAAGGAGAAGGCCAAATCGGTGCACCAGTCAATGGGGCAAAAAGCTGGTACCATACACCGCTTGGAAACATTCAGCCTTCAGAGTTTATGAAAACATTCTACATCTTAGCACTGGCACGATTAATTAGTAAGCACCATGAAGTCTACTCATTAAGATCATTAAAAACAGACTTCTTATTATTAGGAAAAATCGGTTTAACCCTTTTCGTTCCATTAGCTATTATTATGAAACAACCAGACCTTGGTTCAGCACTTGTATTCTTTGCCATTACCGCTGCCCTTATTATTGTAGCAGGTATTTCATGGAAAATAATATTACCTACATTTTTAGGTGGCATAGTAGCAGGTGGTTCATTACTATGGATGGCTCTCTATATGCAAGATTTCTTAGAGAAAACATTCGGTTTTAAAACGTATCAATTCGCTCGAATCTATTCTTGGCTCGATCCCTACTCCTATTCTTCCAGTGATGGTTACCATTTAATCACATCACTTAATGCTATTGGATCAGGTGAAATTTTCGGTAAGGGCTTTCGAAACCGAGAAGTATATGTAGCAGAGAACCATACCGATTTCATTTTCACTGTAATCGGTGAGGAATGGGGCTTTATTGGGGCAAGTATTGTTATTTGTATTTTCTTCCTACTAATTTATCATTTAACAAAAACTACTCTTTTATTGAAAGATCCATTTTCAACATATGTTTGTGCTGGTATTATCGCTATGATTACATTCCATGTGTTCGAGAATATAGGAATGACGATTCAATTATTACCGATTACCGGTATTCCACTTCCATTCATTAGCTATGGTGGTAGTTCATTAATGGGGAATGCTCTAGCTATCGGACTTGTCTTTAGTATGAGATTCCACTATCGGACTTACATGTTTACTACACATGATGAAGATGAATAAAAATAGAAAAAGGGAAGCCTCTATTACAGAGACTTCCCTTTTTCTATTTTAAACGAGTTAAGCTTGAACTTGCGGTGTCTGCGTTGGTGGTGTTAGCACTTTTAAAAGTTCTAGTCGAGACTTTGTTACAGTGGCTGTTACACCCAACTTAGATAAATTCGAAACAATCTTTTTCAAATCTACTTCTTTCCTCATACATTCCACCTCAATCTTTCCTCGATTTTATATAACGTTTAATTGGCAAAAAAGTTTCATTTTTCTATGAGTATGATGTCTGACAAGTTTATCATACCATTTAACTTTGCTTTGAAATTTTTCTTTTTTGTGACATTGTAATTTTTTTATACCCTGCCATGTTCACCACCAAACATTTATAAACTAACCTAAACACCCATATTTTATTCATTTACTTTATTTCACAACAAAAGAAAAGTCGCCTATCTATGTTTCTCCCTCCGTTTTCTTGTAATAGCAAGAACAACGGGGTTAGAATATACATATTGAAATATTGTATGAAAGCAGGGAACTGTATGAAAAAGGCAATTTTATTATTAATGTCAGTTCAATTCCTCGTTTACCTAGGATTCGGTATTATTATCCCAGTCTTACCAGAGGTTATTGTGCAGCAAAATTGGGATAATCTCCATGTCGGTGGCTTACTGACTGTCTATTCATTAGCTAGCTTTTTCACTGCGCCATTTTGGGGCATGCTATCAGATAAGGTAGGTCGTAAACAGCTAATCTTAACGGGACTAATTGGTTTTAGCCTAAGCTTTGTTATTTTTTCATTATTTATTGATAACTTAGCTATTTTATATGTTTCCCGCGTTGTAGGAGGATTATTTTCTGGAGCTTTATATACGGCTGTAACAGGATTTATTGCAGATATGTCTAGCGAGGAGACACGTAATAAATATATGGGCTTTATGGGTATGTCCATCGGTCTAGGATTTATTTTTGGCCCAGCAATTGGTGGAATGCTAGGGCATTATAGCTTGCAATTACCGTTTATCGCATCAGCTATATTAATTGGACTATTATTTATTTATGCAAGTTTCGTCTTAAAAGAACCTGAAAAACGAAAAGATTCAAATAAACGTGCTATTGTGCCAAAAGGTGCTGGGAAAATGCTACGATACCGTGTGCGTTACTTATTTATGTTTTCGTTTTTAGTAACATTTATGTTGGCAGGTGTAGAAGCTACATTCCAACTGTTCCAAATTGAAAAAATTCAAATTACACCATTACAAATTGGTTATTTATTTATGTTTAGTGGTTTTGTTGATGCTGCGATACAAGGTGGTGTCGTTCGCCGAATTAAAAACGGCAGTGAGACAACTTGGCTAATCGGTGCACAAATTGTAACAGCCGTAGGGATGCTTTTATTCACGTTAACCGCCAACCTATTTATCGCAGGGCTAGCATTATGTGTCTTTACAGCTGGAAACGCACTTGCGAGAACATGTGTTGTTTCGCTATCCTCTAAAGAATCTGGCGGACAATATGGTACAGCGGCAGGACTATCTTATTCCATGGATAATCTAGGACGGATACTTGGCCCACTATTTTTCACCTGGTTATTTACAATGCATGCAAGTCTCGGTTACTATACATCAGCAGTAATCGCCATTCTTTCCATTAGCTTAATTTTTATTTTTAAAGCCTCTAAAAAATCGTTGCGTTTTGATTAACATTCATCATGGCTACGATAGAATGATTAACAGGCAATTCGGATTATCTCTAATAAGTCATAGAGATAATCCTTTTCTATGCTAACTAGCTACTTAAAATCTTCTTTCCTCATTTGAAGTAGGCTATACTAAGTATGTTATTATCAATAGTAAAGGCAGGTGTAGGAATGAGCATTTTTACAGATATAGAATATTTAGTTCCTTTAACTTTATTTTTTAATATTTTATTAGCCATGACTATCATTTTTTTAGAACGTAAAGATGCTACATCTACATGGGCATGGATTCTCGTACTATTTTTCATACCATTAGCTGGGTTTATTTTGTATCTATTACTTGGAAGACAGTTACGAAAAAAACATTTATTCCGTTGGGAAGGGCGTAAAGATATCGGTATTGATACGCTCATCAACTATCAAATGGATGCCATTCGTGATGAAACATTTGAGTTTCGTATTTCAAATGCAGAGAATTATCAAGAGATGATTTACATGCACCTTAGAACAAACAATGCTGTTTTAACGCAGGACAACCATCTAGATATTTTTGATGATGGGGCCAATAAATTTGAACAGCTCCTTAAAGATATTGAAGCGGCTAAGGACCATATCCATATTCAATACTATATCTTCCGCCTAGATGATTTAGGAACACGAATCGTTCAAGCACTAATTAAAAAGTCACAGCAAGGTGTCAAGGTACGCCTCCTCTATGATGAGATGGGATCACGTAATGTGAAGAAACGTCATTTTAAAGAATTACTTAATGCCGGAGGCGAGGTAGAAGTGTTCTTCCCTTCCATCTTCCCACTACTTAATCCCCGTTTAAATTTTAGGAATCACCGAAAAATCGTTGTCATTGATGGCCGTATTGGCTATATCGGAGGTTTTAATGTTGGGGATGAATATTTAGGCTTACAAAAAAAGTTTGGGTATTGGAGAGATACACATTTACGCATTGAAGGTAGTGCCGTACATCCACTCCAAACACGCTTTTTATTAGATTGGAATCAAGCAAGTTCCCAGCAAAAGATGGGCTATTCGGACCGCTACTTCCCTGCTATTCCGAAAAAAGGTGATGTTGGTTTACAAATTGTATCAAGCGGACCTGACTCCGATTGGGAACAAATTAAGATTGGTTACTTAAAGCTGATAAATATGGCCCAAAAGTATATCTATATTCAAACGCCTTATTTTATTCCGGATGTAAGCTTCTTAGATGCCATTAAAATTGCGACATTGTCCGGTATCGATGTTCGAATTATGATCCCTAACAAGCCAGATCACATGTTTGTTTATTGGGCTACATATTCCTATGTTGGACAGCTACTTCGAGCAGGAGCAAAAGTATATATATATGAAAAGGGCTTTATTCATGCCAAAGCCATTATTATCGATGATGAAGCTTCCTCTGTTGGTACAGCTAATATCGATGTTCGAAGCTTTAGCTTAAATTTCGAGGTTAATGCCTTTATCTATGATGCCAACATTTCGCATCAGCTGGCGGAGCTGTTTGAAAAGGATATTTTTGATTGTACAGAGCTGACGTGGGAGATGTACCAAAACCGTTCATCATTGATCAAATTTAAAGAATCAATATCTCGGTTATTAACTCCTATCTTATAAAATGAAAAAGGAAGAGAGCTTGTTCGTGTAGAACGGCATCTCTTCCTTTTTCTTATTTCACGCCTAAATATTCTTCTAGCGTAATACTTTGCTTAGCAATTTCTTTAGCTATATCCTTACCAACATAACGATAATGCCAAGACTCATACATATAGCCTGTAATTTCCTCTTTGTTTTGAGGGAATCGTAGAATAAATCCATACTCTTGAGCGTGTGCAAATAACCATTGCCCTGCTGGTGTTTCTCCAAATTCCTCTGTCAGCCATAAATCTTCTTTTCCTCGCTCTCCTATATCAAACGCTAAGCCTGTTTGGTGTTCAGAATAGCCTGGACGAGCACTGTATCGATCTGCCGCTGCTTGTCCATCACGATTAACATAGTTGTTATAAAGTGTTGTTTGATATTCAAAAGAACGATAACCACTAAAAGCAACTAAATCAAACCCTTGTTGCTTGGCAGCCTCTAGCATTTGATTTAGCGCTTGTCTTGCTTCTGGATTTTCCTCAGGTGCAAAGGTAGAAGGAAGCGGATAAATTTTATTTGCTAGCAGAATGCCTTTTATATAAGTTGGTTCGGTAGGTAATGTTTGATTAGGCAGATAGCCATTTTCGTCTGGTTGCTGCTCTGGCTTTTCAGGTGTTTCAGGTGTAGTGTCTGTCTTCTCAGTTGTAGAAGAATCTTGCCCTGTTGATTTATTTGTTTCTGTAGATTTTGGTTGCTCATCAGATGCACTATTTACTTGATTATTTTTATAGTTGTAAACTACAAAAATAGATACGATTAACGCAACAGAAATCAAAGCACCCATGATGAGCAAAAGACGATTGTTTTTCACTATTTATGCCCCTTTTAAAAATAGCACATACGAAAAGAGTAGGTCCTCCCTCTGTAAATACTTATCTTATTTTATTACTTGATTAATATAATCTCATTTTAGCACTGTTCACATTTTCAGGTGTGAAATTCACCTGTTATTTTGTAAATATTAGTCTGTAAGAATAATGATGAATACGATGATTGAAGCTATCGCAAAAAATATCGCCATATACTTCATCCATTTCGCTTCTTTTCCATACCCTTGTTCTTCAAAACTTTTTGCTCTAAAGCCATTTGACATGGCAAACATAATCGTCATTGCAAGTACTGCAAAATTGAATTTCCCTATAATAATAAATACAAGTGCCGCAATACTAAAAATAGCGACTAAAATGGATGATAGCCATTTTCTGTTCATCATGTTGTCCCCCTAAAAAAATCGAGGCAACAGAGGCGCCTCGACATGAATAAATTATTTTGCTTTTTCTGGATGTTGCGAATAATACTTTCGCCCAATATATGTTTGTAGAATTAACAACGCACCGCTGACAGACCAATACAAAGGTAATGCTGCCATAGATGACATTGAAATAAAGACAATCATAATTGGTGAAATATAAATAAACATTTTCATTTGAGCTTTTTGCTGCTCAGGTACAGTCCATAATGATACTCGTGCCTGAACGAGGTACACAATCCCCGCTACAATCGTCATGACGATATCAGGTGACCCTAAGCTAAACCATAAAAATTCATGTGACTTCACATCTGTTGAATATAAAATCGAGAAATAAAGACCCATAATAATCGGCATTTGGATTAGCATTGGTAAGCATCCCATATTTAATGGATTAATGCCATGCTTTTGATAGAGAGCCATCATTTCTTGTTGATATTGCGTTTGCTCTTCTTTTGTCTTAGCTTCTTTCATTTTTTTCTGAACTGCTTCCATTTCAGGCTTGAACGCATCCATTTTTGTTTTCATCAATTGTTGTTGACGATAATTTTTCAACATAATTGGCATTAAGACTAAACGGATTAGAACAGTAATCGCAATGATTGCTAAACCATAACTACCTGCAAAGATATCGTTCCCGAAAAATTCCAGTAAAAATTCCATAGGTTTTACAAAGATACTATAGAAAAAACCTTCTTTGTTTTGCACTGCTTGACAGCCACTAAGTACAAAAACAGCTAGCCCAAGCATTGAAAATAGTTTCAAATTTTTCATTTTTCCACCTACTATAATTTATCAACTACTGTGAAGTATACCTTATAGGGTCTATCTTTATCAAATAGCAAGTGCTACTATTTATGTTTGTTATTTTCATAAAAAAAGGTGCGAGCTATAGCAGTATAGCTAACACCTCCGCACCTATTATTTTTCTATGCTCAAAAGCTATGCATTTTGTAATTCTGTCTCAGTCATTTCAAATCGATAAAATTCATGATGAAGCTCATCTCTAAAATGCTTTGGCGTAACACCAGTATACTTTTTGAAAATACGTGTAAAATAACTTTGGTTACAGAAATGGAATTGATCAGATATAGATGTAATACTTTTGTTTGTATGTCGTAAGTAGTATTGAGACTCTTCTACACGTCTAACATTTAAGTATTCAACTAATGTAATACCTACATGTTCTCTAAAAATACGTGATAAGTGACTAGTACTTATATGGAAGTTGTTAGCAATACTTTCCACAGTTAAATCATTTTCTAATTCATCATTTATATACATGATCACTTTGTTGACAGTCTGATGACGGAAAGTCGGTTGTTTGCGATCTGCAATAAAATAAACAAAGAAATCAATTAAATCATCGGCAAATTGCAAAAATTCTGCGTCTTTCATTTGGTTTTCGATCATATCATTACAAGCGATATTGAAAGCAAATGCCTTTTTCGAAGGTACTTGATTGTCTAGCAATTTTCGAGCAACGATCGAAGACAAAACGGAAAAATAACCTCGAACAATTTTAATGACCTGTTTCCCAAAACGAATTGAAAGAATATCAATTAATTCATGTAAAGATTTCTTCGCTTTGGTGGATTCTAAATGGTAAATTTCAAAAATTAATTTCGACTCAATATTAAAAAATTCTTCGACGCCGATATATTGATTTATATTATCGATTTCTTGGAAATATCTTTTGGAAATCGTTTCTGACATAGAATGTTGATGTAGTTGCATAATCTTCCCCATCTTTCCTCAGAGTGCACGAACTGCATTACAATATTTGACATCAATCCCAATGAATAAAAAATAAGAAAATAGTATTTATTAATTTATCTTGAGAACTGAGTCCTATTTCACATTTTTTTAAAAAAACAACCTTATAAATAACCTAACTTAAACACCAGAACACAAGAAAATAGACTATACAGTGAATTTTACCATATTCTGCGATTTCCTTTCAACCAAATTTTAATTGCTACTCTAGTTCTAATTTATCACATAGGCATAGTAGAAACCTTGTAAACTTATTCCTAACAATTAAATTTTACCATATACGTATCAAAATAAATTAGTAATTATATAAATGTATTTACAAATTATACAAGACAAATTTCACCATTCTAATGAGTCAATCGACATTTTTCTATTTTATTCCTAAATCTTCTCTATATAATTTATATGATTATGTAGTAAAATAGATGATAATACTATTTTTAAAAGTTTAGACGAGGTGTATAAAGTGGAACCAAAACAAATAGAAGAAATTATGGAGATTATTAAGGAATTCTTCCCTGAGAATACTTCCATTGCTATCTCTGATACCAATGAGTATTTGTATTACCAGCCAAGTAAAAAAGTTGATTTAAAAATTAAACCTGGCGATCCTATTAAAGAAGGTTCAGCGGCTCATAAAGCCCTAAGCTATGGCCAAAAAATTAGCTCATACATCGAACCTGATGTTTTCGGTGTAGCATATTACGGTATGAGTATTCCTTTAATGGAGGAAGGCGAAACTAAAGGAGCTATTACTGCTATCTTCCCGCAAAAACCATCAGCATTCTTAACAAACTACATTACCATTAAAATCGATGATTGCTGGTACCCAATTAAGCATGATCAAGTGATTTATTTAGAAACACAACTCCGTAAAACATTTGTTAAAACAATGTCTCGTGAAGGTTATCACCGTTTAAACCTAAGTGATTTAGAGCTATTTTTAGCACCTGATTCATTTATTCGTTGTCACCGCTCTTACATCGTTAACATTGACTACATCGATGAAATTCAACCAGATTCTCACTCAACGTTTTTATTAATTATGAAAGATGGTACTCGTATCCCTGTTAGCCAACGCTATGCAAGCTATTTCCGTCGATCTTTAGGTTTCTAGTTTTAAGTACAGCGAGCAATGTATGTGGATTGTTCGCTGTATTTTTTTATTCCTAAAGTGCCCCCTCTTATCCTCTATTAACAATTTTTGCATAGTTTTTATGTAGAAATTTCCTATATTTATACAGCTCTACAATAAAACGTTTTCTCTGTCGAAAAATCATCTTAATGCTCGATTTTCCTTTTTTTACTCAATTTAATGCTATTCATAAAGTAATTGTGACAATTTGGTGATAGTATTATTCAAATGGTTGGAGTCATACTACAACTGAATAAACAGAAAATTCTCAAATGTTTTTTCTAGTTTTGTAATCGGTTTCCATCAAAATTATTTAGGGGAGGATTTTTTTATGGATGCAAATGTTCAAAAACGCCTAGGTTTAAAAGAACTTGAGAGTAAAATTGTCACTGCTGAAGAAGCAGCAGCGCTTATTTCTAATGGTGATGTAGTTGGGATGAGTGGTTTTACTCGTGCTGGGGACGCAAAAGTTGTGCCAATGGCATTAGTTGAGCGAGCAAAAAATGAAGAATTCAAAATTGATGTATACACAGGTGCATCTTTAGGACCAGAAGTGGATAAGTACTTAGCAGAAGCTGGTGCCATTCGAAAACGTGGACCATTCCAAGGAGACGCTGGTATCCGTAATTTAATTAACTCTGGTGATGTTTTATATGTAGATGCTCACCTTTCTCATAATGCTGAGCTAGTGCGCCAAGGAATTATCGGACCAATCAAGTATTTAATTCTTGAAGCGGTTGCTATTACTGAAGATGGGTTAATCATTCCAACAAACTCTGTAGGTAACTCACCTATCTTTGCAGAATATGCAGAAAATATTATTATCGAGTTAAACATTTCTCATCCCGAAGCTTTAATCGGCATCCATGATATTTATGTACCTGGCGAACAAGGTAAGCGTGAAGCTATTCCAATGACAGACGCTATGCAACGCCTTGGTGATATCGGTATTAAAGTCGATCCAGCTAAAATTAAAGCAATTGTTATTTCTGAAGAGCCAGATGCTCCTTCATTAATCGTACCTCCAGATGAAGAAACACAAACTATGGCAAACATTTTATTAGACTTCTTCCGCGATGAAATTAAAGCAGGTCGTTTAACAAAACAATTAATGCCATTACAATCTGGTGTTGGTTCTGTTGCAAACGCTGTACTTGATGGCTTTGCAGATTCAGAATTTGAAGATTTAATTGTGGCATCAGAAGTACTTCAAGATGCAGTATTTAACTTAATCGATGCAGGTAAGGTTAAATTTGCCGCTGCAACTTCAATTACACTTACTGAAGAATTACAGCAAAAAGTATATGGCAATTTAGAAAAATATGCTGATAAAATTTGCTTACGTCCACAAGAAATTTCTAACCACCCTGAACTTATCCGTCGTTTGGGTCTTATCTCAATCAACACAGCTCTTGAGTTAGATATCTATGGTAACGTAAACTCAACACATGTCTCTGGTACTCGTATGATGAACGGCATCGGTGGTTCAGGAGACTTCGCTCGTAACGCACGCCTTGGTATTTTTGTTACAAAATCATACGCAAAAGGTGGAGCAATTTCTTCTATCGTGCCAATGGTATCTCACGTTGATCATACTGAGCATGATGTAGATGTTATCGTAACAGAACAAGGTATCGCTGACTTACGTGGTCTTGCACCACAAGAACGTGTACCTTTAATTATTGAAAACTGTGCACACCCAGATTATAAAGAGCAATTATGGGATTACTATAACCGTGCTGTCGAAGCAACTGGTAGCCATCAAACGCCTCACCTTTTAGAGGAAGCACTTTCTTGGCATGTAAACCTTGCTAAAAACAAAACAATGAAAAAAGAAGTTTCAAAAGCTTAATCATCAATTTTCTGGACGCCTACTAAGTGAAAACTTATTGGGCGTTCTTTTTTATTGGAAATGTTATAATAGAATATATGCAACTAACTTACTAATTTGTTCTAATTCATGGGAGGAGCTATGAAAAAATTTATTTATGTAATTATTTTCTTTTCTTTTTTCGACCTTTTTACCCAGCTACCTGTTATGAGTACATATGCAGAGTCTTTAGGCGCATCGGCATTCCTTACAGGTCTTGCAGTAGGTATGTATTCATTATCCAATACATTTGGTAATATCATTTCAGGCTTTTTAACGGATCGCAAAGGACCTTTTATCATACTCATCGTTGGTCTCTTAACAACTGGTTTATCGTTAACACTTTATAATTTAGTAGAGGAGCCTATTGCGCTTTTAGCAGTCCGTTTTATTCATGGACTTGTTGCAGGCTTCATTGTCCCTGCCGCCTTTACATTTTTAGCAAATGCTACTGAGCAAGAAAAAAGAGGTAAGGGTAGTGCTATTTCTGGCGCATTTGTTGGCATTGCTGCTATTATTGGCCCTGCTTTTAGTGGTATTCTAGCAAGCCGGACAAGTGTCCCATTTGTTTTTAATATCTCTGCTAGCTTCATGCTTTTATTAGGTATCCTTTCTTTCTTTTTACTAAGAGCAAATGAAGTAAAAAAAGAGAAAGCGGCACCAAGTACATATATTCCGATAAGTGTATTCTTTAATAATACAGGAACATTAAAGGCATTTTCAGGAGCCTTCTTTTTAATGTTTTCACAAGGTGTAATTGCATATCTTCTACCGCTCAAAGTTCAATCTCTAGGCTTTGACTCCCGTTTAAGTGGCACATTGATGAGCACATTTGGTATTATCGCTGTACTTGTTTTTTTATTACCAACTAATCGTATTTTTGATAAGGTTAATCCTCTAAAAACATTGTCACTCGGTATTGGATTAATGGGATTAAGCCAATTATTAATTAGCCAAGCGGATTCTAGCTCTTTGCTTTACCTAGCAATGGCATGTTATGGGGTAGGGTTTGGATTCCTTTTCCCTTCCGTCAATTCACTTTTAATAGATTCCACAACTGCTGAAATACGAGGAAAAGCATATGGTTATTTCTATGCATTTTTCTCTCTCGGTGTAGTATTAGGTTCTTCCTTGTTAGGATGGCTATCACTTGGAGTGATCAGCGGCTTTATCTTTACGGGAATTGTATTATTAATATTTGCAGGAGTAATCCTATTCCCACACAAAAGACCTTCTCATGCATAGATGAGAAGGTTTTGTCATTATTTTTCCTTATCTTGAATTTCCTCATTATAGAAGTGGACACCAGTATGTCCTCCACCTTCAGCGACCATTTCATTTGAGGCGATCTTCGTTGGAGAAGTACCAGCCTCTGTTGCTACCTCTGTTGATACGCGTTCTGCAATATTGTCGTGCATATCAGGACCTGTAGTCAGATAGGATTCTAATCTTGATTTCATATTATTAAACATCGATAGTGCTTTATCACGGTTCTCTTTTTTACTTAAATAAGATGCTGCTAATCCCGCTAATCCTGCAATGACAACACCTGTTCCTTTTCGTTTAGCCATAATTTATTACCTCCTAAAAATATAGAAACTAGCTCTGTACTATAGTTTTTCCCTATTCTTAGAAGAATAAACATTTATTTTTTTATCTCTATCTGCATATATATAAGAATAAGAAATATACTTGCCTAAATATCCGCCGTACTAACCATTCTTCTATTAACATTTAGCTTAATTTTCGACATTTATTATAATTATGTAATTTTTTATGATTATAAAAGGCAAGTAAAGGGAATTAATAAATTAATACTAATAATAGGAGCGTGATTATGATGAAGGAATTCGATTTAGCGTATGATTGGATAGACATGGCTTCATTAGTAGGTGGGGCAGGCCTTTTAACCGTACTAATTTATGGTGTTATTCTTTTGTAAGGAGCTACTTGAATGAGTTACTTTAGCAATTAAAAGGCAATCCGCTTACCCTATAAGCAGATTGCCTTTATTTTATCGTTTTACATCATTATAAGCATCTGATTTGGCAAAGGCCGCAACTACATAGGAACAAACCGCTTCCATCTTATAGTCATGTTCTCGCGCATACTGTGCTGCCTGATCAAGCAATTGTTTGGCCACCCCTTGACCTCGGAGTTTATCTGATACATATGTGTGATCCATTACCATTACTTGCCCGTTTTGCTGCCAAGTAATTTCTGCAAGTCTTTCCCCTGCTTGCTCATTCAAAAATGCAAATTTATTCCCTGCTAATTGCTGTAATTGAAATTCCATTTTTCACCACTCCTTTTATTCATAGTACCATAGCTTTTTGGATTTTCCCAAAACTTGCGACTCTTCTAAACAAAAAGAATCTGTCCACTCATTCAAGTATATGAGTATGACAGATTCTTTTATTATTCATTATTAGTTAAACCAAGAAGATATAGTATCTTTTAAATTAGCAAAGAAGCTTTTCACACTCTCCCAGAAGCCTTTATCTTCCATAAGAGAGCCAAACTTTTCCTGAATCGTATTACTAATATCGTTTAATTGTTCAGACCATTTACTGAAATCAATATCCAGCTTACTGATTTTATCCATTAAATCTACAAGCAATTGACGGTCCTTTTCACTTAAATTGATTTCAAGCTTGTTTAATTGCTCTTGAACGATTTTTTCAACGTCTTCACGTGTAGCTGGCTTCAATTCAGCAATTTGTTTTTTAATTTCTGTTAATAATTCAGCTACCTTTGCATCATCCACACCTGCAGATTCAGCAATAGATGTCGCAACTGATAACTCCTCATTTGCTACATCTGTTCGTTCAATATCAAGCGTTTCACCTGTAGTGACCTCGTATGCCTTGTAAATACCTACTAACGCCGAATGCCCTGTTACCGCCTTAGGTGCAGCCACCTGTACTATAGCATCTTCAATCCCCGCCGTTAACATTGCATTCGCGTACATTTCAGATGTCACCTGTGTAATATTTGTTGGTGTGACAATTTCTATTACTAGACCTTCCCCTGCATCTCTTCGTGTAATTTTAGCAGAAGAATACATGCGGGAACTTGAATTACTATCTTTAATGTATTTAACTAAATCCTGACCTGATACCGTTATTTCTTCGATTTCCGGTTCTTCATTTACTTTCAATGATTTCTTTACTGACTCTTTTTCAGCTTCAGATAAATTTGCCCCATATACAATGATTGGTACGCCTAACTTCTCATCAATTGCTTTCGGAGGCGTATTATCAGATGCAAACCCTGTCGCTGGTGCCATCACACCAAATACCAACATAGTAGCTGTTAGTATTTTAATCCAAGTTTTTTTCAAATCGTGTGACCCCTTTCGATAAAACCTCATAATTAGCCTGTATAATGTATACCACTATACAGTTATTAGTACGTAAAAAAGAAGAGAAGGTTTCAAGGATGTCTCTTGTCGCTATTTTTTGGTTTATTTTTAAACGTTCACTAGACTTCCTCAGTCCAGCCGTCCTGTTGCTTCACTTTACCAGCTTTCATCAATGTTCCTAAGGCACGTTTAAAGGCACCCTTACTCATATGAAACATTTCTTGAATTTCTTCAGGAGAGGATTTATCGCCAAATGGCATTTTGCCCCCAACATCCTGTAGATAGCTCAAAATTTGCTGCGCATCATCGGAAAGGCGCTCGTGTTTTCTCGGCAAAAGAGAACCGTTCATGGAACCATCTTCTTTTACATCAATAATTCGAACTACTACATCTTGTCCCAAGCGTGGCTCCACATTGAGCTCTGATTCATGCACAAAAATACGATATGGATGTTCTACACCTAGCAAAAACGAGCCAACTGGTAACAAACGATATGGACGTGCCTGAATGTTTTTATTATGCAAATCTTCAAATGCACCTTCATATAGCTCAGAAATCTTTTCTTCTGTTGCTAATCGTCCAAATAAATCACCGTTACGATCTGTGCGTAGTGTCATAAATAAATGATCACCTGAAACCGGCCACACCTCTTTTAATGGTGGTAAATCCTCTGCTTTTACTAATACTTCACGGGAGGAACCAATATCTACATAAGCCCCTTCACGTTCTACTACTTTTAGCACTCTTGCCCAACCATATTCTCCTTGTGTAAAAGCTGGGATAGCTGTTGTAGCAGCCAGATCCCCTCGTCGATCTACAAATAAAAATACTTCAAGGCGATCACCTACTGTTAGCGGCTCTGTTACCTCTGAAGCATTTAAAGGAAGTTCTTCAACTCCATTTGTTAAAATCCATTTTGATGTTTGTTGCTCTAATACCGTTAATGTAACGACTTCACCTGATTTTAATGCGTCCATATTGTCTCCCTTTCCTTCACACCATCATTTTATAGATTGTGCTGTGTCTTTGATGCCTCTAATTTTTTCACGATGTCTGGATTCTCTTCCATTACTTGCACAAGGTCTGCTATACGATCGATTGAATTCCAACTTAAATGATGCTCTATTCCTTCAACATCATTATATATTCGCTCTTCATCCACACCAATCATTCGTAAAAACTGCTCGAGCAATTCATGGCGCTGCACAAGACGCTTTCCAAGCTTTTCGCCTTTCGGCGTCAATGTCAGTCCACGGTATTTTTCATAAACTAAATAACCATCTTTATCTAATTTTTGAACCATTTTTGTAACAGAAGAAGGAAGAACAGATAATGCTTCAGCAATGTCAGACACTCGCGCATATCCTTTGTTAGCGATTAGTAAATAAATTTGTTCGATATGGTCCTCCATACTAGGTGTTGGCATATCTTTTTCCCTCTCTTTCCTTTTCTTACTCTCTAGTTTACTACAAGCTTGGCTTAAAAGTTAACTGAAAATACATATGCCAGAAAATCACTACCTGTACAACTTAAAAAGAGCCTCTTCATTTAAGAAGTAGGCTCCACTTTGTGTCGAGGATACTTATTTACCACATGTAACGCGTGAATAATCTCTTTGTTAATGCGCTCAATACTTTCAGGAGTATTCATTTCCTTAAATGCCGCGTCTCTAGCTTCCATAGATGTAACATACTTACTCGGCAATGCATTTAGTGTAAGTGCCACCGTGTCTAGTTCACAGATTTCGCATTTACAAAATGTTTGATATTCCGGTCCTCGTAGTAAAAAGCTTACTAAACCACGCACAATCTCTTCTGTAACGTTTACTAAAATAGGATCTGACTTATTCAAACTTTCGCCTCATTTATATTGAATGGTTACATTACTCCTGAAACTATAATAGCTTTTAAAAAGTTCTTTTTCAAGAATCACTAGTAGCATCTATTCGCACAAAATTAGTAGTGTCAAAGTAAGATTAATCTCCTACTTTTTACAGTAAAATCACATCTTACCTACTACTTTTTTGCTTTTATTAGTCTTAATGAATTAAAAACAACTAATAAGGTTGCACCCATATCTGCAAAAATTGCTATCCATAATGTCAGCCATCCTGGGATAACTAGCAATAACGCAATTAATTTTAAGGCTAGGGCAAAAATAATATTTTCTTTAATAATGCGTAGTGTTTTTCTGCTTAACCCAATTGTGTATGGGAGCTTTGTTAAATCGTCACCCATTAAGGCAATATCAGCTGTCTCAAGGGCTGCATCTGTGCCTGCTCCTCCCATTGCAATTCCCACATTTGCAGTGGCCAATGCTGGCGCATCATTAACGCCATCCCCAACCATTGCTACGGCTCCAAACTGTGCACGTAAATCTTTAATCGCCATTAATTTTTCCTCTGGTAATAAACCAGCACGCACATCTGTTACCTGTAATGATGTAGCAATTGCCTTAGCAGTAGGCTCTGCATCTCCTGTTAACATCACCATATGCTTTACTTTTAGGGCATTAAGTTTTTTCAATACATCCTTACTTTCATGACGCAATTGATCAGCAATCCCAATTAATCCAATGAGTTGGCTTTTCGAAACTGCTGCTACTACTGTCTTACCCTGTTCCTGTAGTTTTTTAACCTGATTTTCTATATTTTTATCGATAGAAGCTAATGTGGATACCCACTTCATGCTACCTACGTAAATAATCTGCTGATCGACCGTTGCAAAGGCTCCATTGCCTGTGACTGATTGGAATTCTGTAGGCACTAGCTCAAATAAATTTTTATCGTGTAATCTATTTAATATAGCTTTTGCCAAAGGGTGCTGGGACTGTTTTTCTACTGCTGCTACTAGTTGTAAAACATAGTCCTCTGACCAACCATCCATTGTCACTATATCCGTAACGGCTGGCTGTCCTTCGGTTAATGTACCTGTTTTATCAAAGGCTACCGCTTCAATATGTCCTAATTGTTCTAAATGAATCCCGCCTTTAATAAGTACACCTTGTCTTGCAGCATTCCCAATCGCAGTGACTATAGCCACCGGTGTAGAAACAACGAGTGCACAAGGACATCCTACCACTAACACCGCTAAGCCTTGGTAAATCCAGTGCTGCCAATCGCCTATAAATAAAGGTGGAATAACAGCTACTAAAAAAGCAACAATTATAATAGCTGGTGTGTAATACTTGGCAAAGCGATCTACAAATTGCTGAGAAGGTGCTTTTTCTGCCTGTGCTTCTTCTACAAGATGAATGATCTTAGCAATTGTTGTATCTTCTACTCGCTTTGTCACGCGAACTTCAAGCGCACCCTCTTCATTTAATGTACCTGCGAATACTTCATCATTCACTGTTTTATTCACCGGAATGGACTCACCTGTTATAGCAGCTTGATTCACTGCAGATAGCCCGCTAATGACAATGCCATCCATCGCAATCTTTTGCCCAGGCTTTACAAGTAAAATATCCCCTATCTCGATATCTTCCGTCGGCAGTTCAAGCTCATGAAAATGCTCGCCATGTGCTCTTTTAATAATAGCTGTTGGTGGAGCGATATCCATTAACCCTCGAATAGATTGTCTTGCCTTATCCATAGAGTAAGCTTCAAGTGCTTCACTTACCGCAAATAGAAAGACTACAACTGCCGCTTCTTCCCATTCCCCAATAATAGCAGCTCCAATAATAGCGATTGTCATAAGGGTCTTCATATCGAATTCAAAGCGAGCTAAATTACGGAAGCCCGTTTTAAAAATACCAATTCCCCCTACAAGAATAGCTATGATGAACATGGCTATTGGGATCGGGTTTGTTTCTCCCTGCATAGAAACAAATAAATATCCTAGAATGACAAAGAACAAAGATATCCCTGCCAAAATATTTTCTTTTTTACGGTAAAAAGGTGTAGATTTTTCAACTGTTCTCACTGCTGATTGCGACACCTTGATCCCATCAAAGGCACCTGCTTCTTCAATTTGATTCACACTAATATTGCCGACTACCGTTATTTTAGAAGCACCAAAGTTGACTTGTGCATCCTCCACCTCAGGAATAGCCTTTACATTTTTCTCAAACTTCGCTGCACAGCTAGCACAGGAAAGATTTTGCAATCTGTATTCTTGTTTAGTTGGCGTCGCTACCATTCGCAATCCCCTCTTTCGCATGTTCATAGGCAATTGTTACAATTTGAAATACATGCTCATCCGCTAAAGAGTAATACATCTGCTTCCCTTTGCGGTGTGACTTTGCTAAATTATTATCTTTTAAATAACGTAAATGATGTGATGCTGTTGCGACTGACGAGCCAATAATCGATGCTACATCACAAACACATAATTCATCCTCTACCGTTAAAGCAAATGCGATTTTAAGCCTTGTTTCATCAGATAATGCTTTTAAAAACTTTGCTACCCCTGATAGATCAGGCATTTGTTGTTGTACCTTAATGACTGCTTCTTCATGTACTTGCGTCACCTCACAAATTTCTTTTGGCATTGTACCTCACCTCATTCAAATATTCGTTTGATTGTATTCAATGTAACATATTATTCCATCTTATTCAAATGAATATTTGAATGTTGTGATTTATATCCTAGTAAAAAAAATTAACGTACTTTAAAACAGTACGCTAATCTTTTTTGTTACTTCGCTTTTAATTTTAATGTTTTACCTTTAATATCTTCCTGTTTTACAAAAGTTTGATGATAATCACCATTTGCCCAATCAAGTACTTGGTCTTGGTACCAATCAGACTTAACATGACCACTTTGACCAGGTCCAACAATATGATAGCCTGAAGTTAAATCACCCACATCCACAACAAAACGCCAAGAAGCACCATGATCCACATTGCCAGAAAGATCATTATCAGCGGCCTGTACCGTCACTTTGGAGCCTCCAATTGGAACCTTTTTAGCATTAAAATAGGCAGCTAAAATTGGAGAAGCACTACCTAAAGTATGATTAAAAGTGAGTTGGTGGAAATCACCCCATTGCCACTTGGATGCATTTTTACCAAATTGATCTTCTAATTGTGCAATGGTAAGTTCAAGTGCCTTGTAAACTGTTGCATCAACTCCACCTTGCTCTTCTATCCAAATACTCTTTCCCCCTGCATAGGCAGTGCGTAAAAGCTGGTCTGTAATATTAAATTTACCATGCATAATGTCGTACATATCTGCAGGCATTTGATCTTTAAACAACACTTCCTGTAATTTGGTCATTAGCGTATGGAATACGAGTGGTGCTCCTGATTCCTTAGCATCCACCATATCCCAATTCTCCAGCATGGTAATAATCTCTGCGTACTTACCATCCTGATCTTGCGCTTTCATAGATGTTAATAAACTAGGAAGGAATTCCCTTGCATAGAGATTATGTTGATCCATTTGCAAGTTCATCATATCCTCTACCGTTATCGAATCATTCGCCTCAAGTACTTCTTTAATTCGTTCAAAACGGTAAGGCTGAGCCCAGAAATCTGTAATGTGATAAGGATATTCTTCTCCTACTACTTGATTATTGGCGGTCGCAATAAAGCCTTCCTCTGGATTCACTATTGTTGGTAGCTCATCCCATGGAATAAAACCATCCCAACCATAGTCACTAGAATCACCTGGAACTGGCAATTGACCATCACCTTGCTTACGAATAGGAATTTGACCATTTGCTTTATAAGCAATTGTGCCATCCTTCGAGGCAAAAACGAAGTTCTGTGCAGGTGCTTTAAAGTCTTCTAAAGCTTTTTCAAAGTCATCCCAAGATTTCGCCTTATTAAAACCAATTACTGCACGCAATTCTGCAGTTGATTGAAGCGCTGTCCACTGCATGGAAAATTGTGCAGTTGGCTCAGTATCTTTGAATGCTAGATCCGTCATAATTGGACCATGGCGTGTCACCACCACTTCAAAGTCTACGGTTTCCCCGTCCTTCACCTTAATAGATTCATCACGAACCTCGGCCTGCTCCCACTTTCCATCGTAGCGGTATTGCGTTGGATTATCGGGATTAGGTATTTCAATATATAAATCTTGTACATCTGGGCCAACATTCGTCACACCCCATGCTATATCATCATTATGACCTAAAATAATACCTGGGATTCCTGCAAAAATGACACCACTAACATTTTGTTGTGGAGATTGCAGATGCATCTGATACCAAATAGATGGAGTACTTAATCCTAGGTGAGGATCATCCGCCAAAATAGGTGTACCTGATTTAGTTTTATCACCAGAAACAACCCAGTTATTACTGCCGTTAAATTCATTAGGCAATAGATCTGCATTAAATTGTCCTGCTACCACTACAGGATTTTTAATATTTGCCTCGATAATAGAAGAGGCATTTTCAGGATATTTAATAAATAATTCTTTCGCCTTTTCTTCATCAAAATTTTGTAAAGCCCAGTGACGGAAGGCAAGTGTATTCCAATTCCCTCCCAAATCATATGCCATATACTTCCCAATCGTTAAAGAATCCACGACTGTCCATTCCTCTGGCTCGTAGCCCAATAATGAAAATTCGTAGCTTAAAGTTTTATTTTCCTTAGCTTGCGCAATAAATGCATTTACCCCTTCTGCATACCACTCCAGTACTTGCTTGCTTTCCTCATCATAGGCTGCGAGTGATTTCTCAGCGGCATCACGTAAGCTAAATGTACGAAAGTGTTTGTCCGTATTTATCGTTGCTTCCCCAATAATTTCTGATAATCGACCACTCGCCTGTCTTCGCGCTAAATCCATTTGGAATAATCGATCTTGTGCCTGAACATAACCTTGTGCACGATATAAATCAGCATCTGTCTTTGCAAAAATATGAGGAACCCCTTTGTCATCCCTTGTAACCGACACATCCTGCTCTAAAATATTGACAGCCAATTCATCATCAATCATCGGCTTAGATTTATTCATAAACCATGTAAATCCGATAAAAGCTACGATAGCTAAAGTCGCTACGATTCCAGTAAGGACGATGAGCCACTTTCTCCATTTGAACTTTCTCTTTTCCACCTCATTACCCCCTCTGTGCACTATATTCTTTACTACCTCTTAAAATCCTTAAAACAAGGACTAAAAGATTACTCCGAGCGAATATCCGTGTTTTATGTAAGTAAATCCATCTTTAAATACAGAATTTTGTCATCATTCGCTATTAGATTAGTATAAACAATTGGCTATTCGAAGGCTACAAAGCATTGTTAAAAAACGAATTTCATAGATAAATGGCTTTCCTTTAATTAGTTTTCCTTTTTTGAATGAATTACTTAATTCTATTATTATTTCAAAAATAAAAAAAACGTATTTTCCAAATAGAAAATACGTTTTTTAATGCTAGACATGTAGTTGTAATTCAATGGGACAATGGTCGCTGCCCATGATGTGTGGGTGAATAGTCGCTTGATCAATTTGATTTTTTAATTGCTCCGAAACAATAAAGTAGTCGATGCGCCAACCAATATTTCGTTCCCGTACTTTATTCATATAGGACCACCATGTAAAATGGTCAGTTTCATTAGGATGCTTGTATCTGAAAGAATCTACAAAACCACTGGCTAAAAGCTCCGAAAATTTCGCACGCTCCTCATATGTAAATCCGGAATTTCCCATATTCGATTTAGCATTTTTCAAATCTATTTCAGTGTGTGCAACATTTAGATCACCACAATAGACAACAGGCTTCTTGGCATTCAGGTCTTGTAAATAGCTGGCTAAATGATCTTCCCAAGTTAGACGAAGTGGTAATCTTGCTAGATCTCGCTGTGCATTGGGGGTATAAACATTTACTAAATAGAAATCTTGATATTCTAAAGTAATAATTCTACCCTCATCCTGAGAGTCTTCATTGCCAACTCCATACTTAACAGACAATGGTCTATGCTTTGTAAATATAGCCGTTCCCGAGTAGCCTTTCTTTTGAGCATAGTTCCAATATTGTTCATAACCATCTAGTGCAAGCTCTACTTGTCCCGCCTGACATTTCGTTTCCTGGATACAAAAAAAATCTGCCTCTATTTGATGAAAGAAATCTAGAAAGCCTTTCCCCAGACAAGCTCTAATTCCATTAACATTCCATGATATAAATTTCATCTCATTCTCACTCCTTAAAAAAACGCCCTTCGACTCAAGCGAAGAGCGTCACATTATAGATCATCACCAACAATTTTAACTTCCGTTTCTAACTCAATACCAAATTTTTCTTTCACAATCCGCTGTACCATTTGAATAGTTGCAATATAATCAGAAGCAGTAGCATTTCCTTTATTGACAATAAAACCAGCATGCTTCGTAGAGACCTCTGCCCCGCCTACCCCTTTGCCTTGTAAGCCACTATCTTGAATAAGCTTACCTGCAAAATGACCTGGTGGGCGTTTAAAAACACTTCCCGCAGATGGATATTCTAATGGTTGCTTAGATTCTCGCTGAAATGTTAAGTCAGCAATCTTCGCATCAATTAGCTCCTGTACGCCAGGAGCTAATTGAAACTCAGAGGATAACACGTAATAGCCTTTCTTCGCAATAACGCTTTTACGATAACCAAGCTCAAGCTCTTCCTTTGACAAGGTTAAAATTTCTCCCTCTTTTGTTAACACTTTAGATGAAACTATTATATCTTTAATCTCACCGCCATAAGCACCTGCGTTCATAGCCATTGCACCACCAATTGATCCAGGGATACCACAGGCAAACTCGAAGCCTGTTAAAGATGCTTTTGCAGATAGTTTCGACACATCTTTAATCAACGCTCCACCTTGGGCATAAACATGTTCACCATTAATACGAATCTCATCTAAATTTGAAAATGTTACAACGATTCCTCTATGACCACCATCACGAACAACCATATTAGATCCGTTACCTAACATTAATAAAGGAATATTATTTATATATGCATAGCGAATTACAAATGCTGCTGCTTCTTCTGTATCAGGAAGAACAAAAACATCTGCTTTGCCACCTAATTTTGTCATTGTATATTGTTGTAATGATTCATCTAACTTAATATTGGCAGGATTAATGCTCTTCGCTAAATCCTTTGCCCATTGTTGTTTTGTCATGAGAGCTAATTCCTTTCTAACGTCCTTCTTACTCTACACCAGTATGGATTTAGAACCCCAATTTGACAAGTAAAATGAAGGGTATTTTTATCACACATAAAAAGACAGGTAAGTCCTGTGCAGAGATGATGAATATTATAAAGAAAATTGACAGTCATTCCAAGTGTCGTTTTTGGCACAATACTACCTAAAGAACAAGCCATGCACTTTAAAGCCAGCTACTTGCCCATGTTTCAATATTACGGATAGCGCCCTCTAGTGCTTGCCCTTTATCTGTTAATGAATATTCAACTCGTACTGGGACCTCAGAATACACTTTACGTTCAACAAGTCCTTCTTTTTCCAATTCCTTTAAACGTTCTGATAATAAACGCCCACTAACAGGTAATGCAGACTCTATTTCATTAAAACGCTGTGGTCCATCTAATAATTGATATAATATTAAACCCGTCCATCGTTTTCCGATTAAATCCATTGCTTTAGCTAAACGAGGACATAAAGTTGTCTCATTCATATTTCTTCACCTCTATGTAACTATTGTAACGATTATTGCAGGGAATGTAAATTTAGAGTAACTTATTTACATAACATAATTAATATACTTTTATACACTTAATTACAAATAGTAACTTTGATTTTCAGTCTTTTTCAAATACGGTGGAAACTTCCATCGTTAACCATCCGTCCTCCTAATAATAAAATGCCCTATACATCAGTAATATGACTAACTATTTATTTTAAGTCTTGTAAATGTTCACAGTTTAAACTTTTATTAGTGATTATCCTTTCCTATTTATGAAAAACCCATTGAATATGGTAATTGTTTACTTTATTATTCGTTGTAGAATGCTGTTTTAGGGGGTTTTCAAATGAAAAAATACACTATTGATATCAGTCATTCCACACTAAGTTTTTCTGTACGACATATGATGATATCTAGAATTCACGGTACTTTCGAATCGTACAATGCTGAAATTGCTGCAGCCAATATTGAGCAAATGCAGGATGCAAGTATCTCTATTACCATTGCAGTGGCTAGTGTATCCACAAAAAATCATGACCGTGATGTACACCTTGTTTCTCCAGATTTTTTTGATGCAGACATCTATCCAAAAATAGTTTTTACCTCTACATATATTGATACACAAGATGATAAAACTTTTTTGATACATGGGGATTTAACGATTAAAAACATAACAAAACCTATCGTATTTACAACAGTATATACAGGAAACGGTGTTAACCCTTGGGCACAAGAAGTATATGGTTTTCAGGCAAAGGCACAAATTGATCGTCGCGATTTTAATTTAGTCTATAATACAATTTTAGAAACAGGCGGCGTATTAATCAGTGATGAGATTGACATTGTGGTAGATGTCGAGTTAAGCCCCCTTTAGCTATTGATTTACCCTTAAGGAAAGAGGAAACTTTAAATGCTATGGTTTGATAACGGAATTACATTTGAATCGAGCTTTATTACAATGGTCTTTTTTATTGTTTTTGGTAGCATCGCCTTCAGCCTTATTAAAGCTATTGTCATTTGGTCTAAAAACAACCACTCACAAACCTTAACTGTACCCGCTAAGGTTGTGACAAAACGCACGAATATTCGGGGAGGCTCTAATAATACTGCGGCATATACTTCCTATTTCATCACATTTGAAGAACGAAATGGGGAGCGTCAGGAATTAAAAGTGAATGGTCGTGATTTTGGACAGCTAGTAGAAGGTGACATTGGTCTTCTAACGTATCAGGGCACACGTTTTCATACATTCGAAAGACAATAAAGGGAGAGTAGCGATTTAATCGTACTCTCCCTTTTAGTTTTATTTAATTAAATATTTTGCAAATCCTGCCTCTGTATCTTCTAAATATTCAATGTTGCTATCTGCTGAGATAAATTTTTGTGCATCTTTCGCAGATAGATAAACAACTTTCGTCTTGGCTGGGAATGGTACAAATGACCAGTTATTATCCGCAGCAGGGTTAATTGTTTTATTTGCCATAATATAATCAACTACAGCTTGACGATTTTCATATGCATAGTTAGTTATATTCGAACCGTCCGTATTTTTAAATGTCGCTCCATACGAACCACCAACACGATAATTATTTGTAATGATAATGAATTCTTGTTTTAAATCAATTGGTTTACCATTATACTGTACGTTTTTAATACGGTTCGCCTTTTCATCAACAAGATTACCACGTCGGTCATATTTAGATGGAGATGTCACATCAATTTGATAGGTTAAGCCATCTAATACGTCAAAATTATAGGAGCGTGCTTCTGAATCAATGATATTTTGCTCTTCCGTCTTATTCGGATCAATCGTTGCAAAAATACCTGCAGCCATCTCTAACCACTCAACGGCTTGTGCACCTGTTACTTTAATTGTTGCTACAGTATTATCGTAATGATAAATGTCCGCCATATTTTTGATGGCAAGTGGACCAACTGGAATGTTTGTATAATCTAATGGATTATTTCGTGAACCTGCTTTAAAAGGAGCTCCAGCAGAGAGAATCGGAGTTTTTTCATCAGCCGTCCCCTTTAATTCCTGTTCAATAAACCATTTTTGTGCTTGTGTTACGATTTGAATAGAAGGATCATCTTGCACCATCGAGAAATAACTATGGATTGGCGCAGTTGTTTCACCAACAGGCTGGCGAATATAAGTTAAAGTGCCTTCATGTGCTTGTTTAACAGCTTCTAATACCATAGTGGATGGTTGTAAACCTTCTTGCTTGATTGATTGCAATGACCCACTACCATCTACTACAACCCACTCTGATCCTTGTTGTTCTAATTTTAGATCAATGACACCAAGATGGCTACCATAGCTACCTGCCATAACTGTTGGAACACCGTGAATCGTTCCCTTCTCTTGATCTACATCTTTCAAATCTTTGTAGTCACCTGGGAATGTTAAGTGAGAGTGCCCTGTAATCAAAGCATCAATTCCTTCAATTCCAGCTAGTTGATAGCCAACATTTTCAGCGCCTTCCACGTAAGTGTCCTCACCAATACCTGAATGGGAAAGAACAACAACTACGTCTGCTCCAGCCTTCTGCATTTCAGGTACTACTTCTTTTACTGCTTCAACAGGTTCTTGCATGTCAACTTTACCAGCTAAATGAATGGCATCCCATTCAACAATTTTTGTTGGTACAATCCCTGTCACACCAACTTTCAGTGTATGCTTCTTACCTGCATTGTCCACTACTTCTTTATCAAGAATGACATAAGGTGTAAACATACGCTTTTTTGTTTTAGCATCGTAAGTATTAGCATTTACGACTGGATATTTGGCATCATTTAAGACTTCAGTTAAGAAATCTAGACCATAGTTGAATTCATGGTTTCCTAAAGTTCCACCATCATATTTTAAAGCGTTAAGAGCTGCAATAGCCGGATGTACTTCCCCTGGCTTTAATACACTTTCTAACGCTTTATAAGAGCCGAGTGGCGTACCTTGAATTAAATCTCCATTATCGAATAGTAATGTGTTAGGGTTTTTAGTACGAGCTTGTTCAATTAATGTAGCTGTATTAGCTAAACCAACCTCAGATGATGGAGCATCTAAATAGTAATTATAATTAGCTAAATTTGTATGAATATCTGTAGTTCCTAAAATTTGAAGATCTACTGACACTCCATTAGATGGTGCCTTGTATTCTGCTATAAAGCGCTCTACAATACTTTCCATTTGCTCATGTGTTACATAGTCAAGAGGACGGATCGTATTATCCTCATACGCTTGAAGAATATTTGCTGCAACAGCATTAGCTAAATCTTGTTTATAAGCTTCAGCAATTTGATCAGCATCCTTAAATTGGTCTAAGACCGCAAGGGAAGCGTTTTCACTAACAAGTCCACGAGCAGATATAACAAATGCTTGTTGACGTGTTAATTTATCGTTTGGACCAAATGTAGTTGCTGTTTTTCCTTTTATAAGTTTTAACTGTACAGCCTTTTCTACATACGGTGCTAAATCCTTGGAGACATCCGTAAAAGTAAGGGAAGATCCATCACCTAATTCGACATCTAAGCTTTCTACTAATTCTTTTACATAATTAGCGCGTGTAACTTCATTGGAAGCAGCATTAGCAGTGAATCCAAATGGTATCAACGCGAATAAAACTAGTAGCATGGCTAAAAATTTAGTTATTAATTTCTTGTTCATACAACAACCTCCTTATTCATCTAGTATTTTCCTACAGATACTATTATATTAAACTAACTCTATTTTTTACTGAATAATTAGTCCTAATTATATGTATTTTTAAAAGAATGGGTTATTACTTTCCTATAAAATCACATTTTTCTATCATTTTTATTTTTATACCACCAATAGAATGTTAGGAAATGTAAATTCCGAATAAATAGTTAATACCAATATATCCGACTTCTATACCACAACATACCTCTGCTCGCAAAATAAAAAAAGACCTCTCAAATTCGAGAGGTCTTTTATTAAAAAATATTTTTTACGCGTTTACTGTTTGAAGTGATTGAGCTACTTTTTTCACTTCTTCTAGGCCATTTGCAATAATTTCTTGTGCTTTATCAGGTGATGCATTGTGACCTTCAATAATTACTTCTTCGATAATTTCCATACCGAACACACCGCCCGCTACATTTTTAATGTAGTTTACTGACATTTCCATCGGCTGTGTTTCTGGTAGTGAGTAGTAGCCACCACGAGCATTTAAAATAATCGCTTTTTTATCAGTCATTAAGCTAACCATTTGGCCATCTTCACCATATTTGAATGTGAAACCTGCTTGGTACACATAGTCAATAAATGTTTGTAAAGGTGCTGGAATAGTTAAGTTCCAAAGTGGGAAAGCAAATACTACTAAATCAGCTGCTGTTAATGCATCCATCGCTTTTTGTTTAGCAGCTAAAAGACGTGATTCGATGTCTGTTAACTCTCCACCATTTTGTACTTTACCAAATGCATTGAAAAGATCTTGCCCAAAGTATGGCATATCTTCTGCAAATACGTCAAAAGTTGTAACGTTTACACCTTGTACATTTTCCATAAATGTATCGTACATTTTTGTTGAAATACCGTCTGGACGGTTGTTTGCTTTTACTACTAAAACGTTCATTATATAAAATCTCCCTTATATCTCATAGTCTATTATCTCGAATTCAAGATATAAACTTATCTTAAAAAAATTCTTCTAAAAAGTCAACGATACTTTCCTCAGACTTTTGACTGAAATATTTGATAAAACTTTTAATTAAAACGAATAAAGAGGCTTGTTATGTCAAGCCCCTCAGTAATTAGAGTAATTTTAGCGCTATAATTTACAGTTATCATCTGTACAAACACCAACGTCACCCGTGCCAGCCATTTTTAGACCAGGTTGTAAGCCCTCTTCCTCAGCCACTTTACGTAGTGTATCTTCGAATACTTCTTGTGGCTGGGCACCAGAAATACCATATTTGCGGTTTAAGACAAAGAATGGTACCCCACGAACTCCAAGCTGCAATCCTTCTTGAATATCCGCTTCCACCTCATTTTTAAATTCATCCACAGCAAGAATTTTTGCCACTTCCGCGCGTTGCAATCCTACTTGTTCGGCTATATCTAGTAAAACATCTTCTTGTCCAATACGTTTTCCCTCTATAAAATGACTGTGCAGTAGAGCTTCAACTAATGCTGTAACATCTCCCTGCTGCTCAGCCCATTTAACAAGTCGATGTGCCTTTAACGTATTCTCTTCCATTAGATTACTAAAGTCATAGTTTAAGCCTACTTCTTTCGCACGGGCAGTAACGCCTAATGTCATTTCTTTAGCCTTTTCTAAAGTCATACCATATTTCTTCGCTAATGATTCATACACAGTAATATTCGAATCTACTGGGGTATTAGGATCAAGTTGATAACTTCTATAAACAAGCTCCACTTGCCCACCAAAGCCAGTATCTTCAATCGCTTGTTCTAATTGTTTTTTACCAATATAACAAAATGGACATACATAGTCAGACCATATTTCAATTTTCATTACTCACACTCTCCTTTTGATACATTGTAGCGATAGATTAAATCGCAAGGCAATTTTTATGCTTCATCGCATAAATTCTCCAATACATCTACATACTGAACATAAAAACATTGTGAGGTTTATCTATGACTCAATCTCTTTGGCTCGCTACTTCCGAATCTGTCTCACTATCTTCACTTACTTCATCAACAACATGTGATGTATGTATAGTCGGAGGAGGTTTAACCGGTCTTTATACAGCTTACGTCTTGGCAAAAGCAGGTGTTGATGTACTCTTACTTGAAGCGAACACCCATTTTGGTCATGGTACTACTGGCCACTCCACAGGTAAATTAACTGCCCAGCATAGTATCGTTTATGCTAACCTTTTAGAAAAACTATCCGTTGATGAGGCACAGCTCTATTACCAACTCAATCAACAAGCCATTGACAAGGCAACACAATTATTTCCCAAAGGTAGTGTAAAGCAAGTAGATTCACTATTGTATGCTCAAACAAAAGAAGGGTATGCGCAATTATTAAAAGAATGGAACGCTTATAAGGTGTTAAATATACAATCAAAAATCACCACAGAAACAGAGCTTCCCTTCCCCATTACAAAAGCTTTGTGTATGTCCAAGCAAGCTCAAATAAATCCTGTAGAGGTAAGTAATTTTCTTGCCAAAGAAGCACAGGCGATGGGAGCCAAGCTTTATACAAATACGAGAGTTCAGCAATTAAACATAGCTCAAAATAACTTACATACCGAAAAGAATATGTCGGTTCAATATAAGAAGCTTATTTTGTGTTCACATTACCCCATTGAGGCTTTTAAAGGACTAAAGCTGTTCAAACTGTCAAATAGTCGTTCTTACATGGTAGCTAGTAAAATTTCAGAAACGATGCAGGGGCAATATCTATCCGTTGATTTCCCTTCTCGTTCCATTCGCACAGCTACAATTAACAACGAGCATTTTTTAGTACTTGGTGGAGCGAATCACATCGCTGGGGAAACAGTCAATACTGAACCGTACTATGATGCCATTTCAAATGAAATGAAAGAACATTTTGAGCAAGAGCCCATTTATCGATGGTCTGCCCAGGATATCGAAACTCCTGACATCGTTCCTTATGTAGGAAGAATTACAAACTCATTGCCAAACGTATTCATTGCTACTGGCTATAGAAAGTGGGGCATTTCTAATTCCTTTGTTGCCGGTGACATTTTATCCAGCCTGATTACTGGATCAAGAAGTGAGGATGGTGCCATTGCACTCTATTCGCCATCACGTACAAAATTCGGTGCTCAGTTTATGCAAATGCTTAAAGTTGGCGGCTTTGTCGCAAAAGAATTTATTACTGGGTATATGAGACATGCCAGTGCTCCAACATGTACTCACTTGGGCTGTAAGACGAAATGGAATGAAGCGGATGAAACATGGGATTGTCCTTGCCATGGCTCCCGCTTCAATGCTCAAGGAGAAGTACTGGAAGGACCAGCAGTACAACCTTTGAATTTAGATTAAAAAAGAGGCTGTAGACAAACTCTCAATAAATTTTGAGTTTGCCTACAGTCTTTTTTTACAATGAAATAAAAGTAAAGCCGTTGATGTCCACTACGAGGGAAAGCTTTCCGCCAGCGCGGTTGCGCTTCGTTCCAATCAACTTTCTACATAAAAAACTCCTTTTTCATATGTTGATAAAAAGTAAAAAATCTATGCAAAGCGCAAAGGAAATGCATGGTCTGTGATGGACAACCTGTAGAGATCCTAAAAATTGCCCATAAAGCGATGCTTACTTTTGCTGTCCTGGATTTAAAAAACTGTCTACTTAACGTGGAGTATCTTAAGAGATCAACTATGCTCGAAGAGTATGTTGGATTCGGCAGATATTTACCTAATATTATAAATTAAAGGAAAATAACAAAAGCCATCGAGAGTGTGAACTTTTCGATGGCTATTATCTACAGTCTAAGTGGCTGTCTTCATGTGTAAATTACTTTAGAGCTTCTGTTAATACTGGTACAATTTGCTTTTTACGAGAAACAACGCCTGGTAACACAACACGGTTGTTGATAAGAACAGCACCGAATCCTTTTGCTGCAGCTTGTGCTACTTGTCCAATTGCTACAGCTGTAGAATCGTTATTTAGAATATCTGTCACAACGAAGAAGAATAAATCTAAACCATTTTCAGCAACATTTTTATTTAATAAAATCTCTAATTCCTCTTGTCGATTAAGTACATCATTAATATCAACCGCATTAACCTGTGCAACTACAGATTTGTACTCACCGAATTGGAACTCCTTAGCATCTAATGATAACAGATCTTCTAAAGATTTATCAGATAGGTCTGCACCTGCTTTTAGCATAGCTAAACCATATTCTGCAACGTCAACATTAGCAATTTTCGCTAGTTCTTCGCCGGCTTTTACATCTTGCTCTGTGCAAGTTGGTGATTTGAATAATAGTGTATCTGAAACGATTGCTGATAACATTAAACCAGCAATATTCGCTGGTATGTCTAAACCGTTTTCGTTAAAAATTTTCTTTAGAATTGTAGCTGTACAGCCTACTGGTTCTGCACGATAATATAGCGGATCAGCTGTTTGGAAGTTAGCGATGCGGTGGTGATCAATTACCTCAGCAATTTGCACTTCCTCAATACCATCAGCCGATTGCTGGAATTCATTGTGATCTACTAGAATAACTTTGTCCGCTTCTCCAACTACAGATGAGATTAAACGTGGCGCTTCAAAGCCAAATTTATCTAAAGCAAACTGTGTTTCATTATTAACATCTCCAAGACGCACAGCCTCGGCTTCTTCTCCAATTTGTTGTTTTAAATAAGCATATACAATTGCAGATGTGATTGTGTCTGTATCTGGGTTTTTATGTCCAAAAACTAATACTTTACTCATTGAATTTATTCCTCCTAAAATGACCTTACATTTATCTTTTATTTTATCATATCTTATGGACTAACAAATGATAAATTGAAACATTAAGTAAACTATGCTCATTCATTTAATATACAATAATAATTACCCACTTCCAATAACCAACTATACAAATATGAATTAAGAATAATAGACCTTCAAACTGTCACATACATATATTTTGTGCACACAACCTCTTTGTTTACATTATCTTTTTTTACCATCCTATTTTTAACATTCAATAGTAAAAGCGCATCTTTTTCTAATATTAATTATTTTACGTAGATATTTAGTTGGATTTTCATATTTATGTAAGCATAATTTTATGCTATTATCAGATAGTCTATATTTTTGGATATTCAGGA
Organism: Lysinibacillus sp. UBA5990; assembly: GCF_002429815.1. NCBI lineage: Bacteria > Bacillati > Bacillota > Bacilli > Caryophanales > Bacillaceae > Lysinibacillus > Lysinibacillus sp. UBA5990. The sequence goes on along the minus strand of NZ_DJAY01000003.1, from coordinate 218,172 downwards.
AATGGGGATTACGATGACAAAGAAGATGGAAAAAAAGTACATTCCTTTAGCAAATTATTTTGAAGTAGCTTTACAACAAGAAATCACTTTATCCTTTAGTGAATTAGAAAACATTATGGGACAAGCCTTACCGAATGCCGCCTACTTAAATAAGAGCTGGTGGAAAAAAACCAAGCCCCCTCTATCACACTATTTGTCATGGACAAATGCAGGTTATCATGTCATTGATGTTAGACTAGGTACTAGTATAACTTTCTCATGCACGCAAACTAAGACAACAGTAAACAATCTTTCAAAAAATGAAGAGAACCCATCTGCATACATAATTCGAGGGATTGAAGCATCGGATGCTAGATCATTTATTCTTTTACAGGAGGAAATTTTTCAACAAACCGACTTCATGTATAATGTTCAAAATGAGTTAGATCTAACTGTCCAACAACTTCGTAAAAATTTAACCTATTGGAAACAACTAAAAAATCGTACTATATTACTTTGCGTATTAAATGGTATTTTTGCAGGCTATGCAGTTGTACATGGGTATAAACAAACGAAAGCTAAACATGTTGCCTCTGTTCGCTTAGCTGTGAAGGAAGAGTACCAACAAAAAGGCATTGGCTCTGCGCTAATGAAGGCTGTGGAAGGTTGGTCAAAACAGCGTGACATATCCAGATTAGAATTATCAGTTATGGAACATAACAATATTGCTTTACACCTCTTTACGAAAATAGGGTTCAAACAAGAAGGCATTCGACAAAATGCTATTAAATTAAATGATACTTACATTAACGAGTATAACTTGAGTAAAATTTTATAAATCACTTTGCCTAGATGTCTAAAGCGTATTTGGACATCTTTTTATATATTTTGACTATAAAAAATGCATAGAAAAGTAAAATAACACTTTTCTATGCATAACATTAAAATACCTGTTTCTCTCTAGCAGCATCCAGAAATAATATATTACTATCTACATGCTCATAGGATTTCTGATATTTTTCATACTGCCCCTTGTCTAGGCCAATCATTTCCTCCAATAAAGCATGTAAGAAAGAAAACAAAACGGGCACTATATCTAGCGAGGAATGCTTGTTTGTTCCAAGTGCAAACAAAATATTAGCATATTCACGAACGGGTGAAAACGCAGTTCCAGTAATAGCAATAATTTTTACTTTCTTCATCCTTGCAATTTCAACAATCGTTTGAATATCCTTTAACTGTTTATCAAACGATATAACAATTAATGTCGTACGCTCTCCCATGTTATTAATTTGATTCATCATTTCATCCGAATCTATAAGAAGCTGCTTAATATTAGAGCGTAGTGTTTTTAATGTGTTGGATAACCAATTTGCTACAGATGCAGCCTGACGAGTACCTAGAATATAGATATTATCTGCTTCATGCATCCATTTTGAACTTTTTTGAATTTGTTGATCGCTAATTAATTGAATTGTTTCCTGAATGTTTCGGCTATCCCGCTGCATTATCTTACTAAAATTTGAATTAGTTAGCACTTTACCTGTATAGGTAGATTGTAGATTTGTTCCTACATCTTGGGACATGACATAGCCCCTTATTTCTTCTTGTAGTTCCACATATCCTGATAAATCCATGGCATAGCAAAAGCGAATAACCGTTGATTCACTTACATTAGCCAGTCTGCCTACTTCTGCTGCTCCATTAGCAATTACTGTATTGGGATTATCCATTACAAATTGTGCTACTTTACGCTGCCCCTTTGACAGTCTTACAAACCTTTTCTTTATATCCTCATGAATGCACATTCCTAACAACCTTTCTTTCAATGACCTTAGCACGAATGGGAGATTGTTTCCTACTTACTCAAAATTCGATTAAAAATACAGTATCACGATTGCAATTTGAATACAATGACTTTTCTGAAAAATCTTCATCGCATTAACCTGCTAATATAACGGCTTTTTATATTTTTTATACTGGTTTGTCATTTTACCAAATTTATTAGTAAAGGTGAATAAAAATTAATAATTTCTAATTTTTATGTAATACACTAGCGAATAAAGATAAAAATGTCCTGGATTGATTACTCTTATCCAGGACATTTTTTAGTTATTATTCTAATTCTAGCTGCTTGGTTTCCTTCCCAAGGAAAATGACACCAATAACACCTATAATAATGGCTCCACAGAAAATGGCAAAAATGAAGCCTATATCATAACCAGCTGTTAATAAAGAACCAACTAGTAGCGGTCCGAAAATACCACCAATTCGTCCAGCAGCTGCTGCCATCCCTGCACCAGTACCACGAATAATGGAAGGGTATTGCTCGGGTGTATAAGCATATAGCGCCCCCCATGCTCCTAAGTTAAAGAAAGATAAAAACATGCCTGACAATAATAGCACTACAAGTGTTTCAGCATTCCCGAAAATGAACGCACTCGCTGCAGTACCAATTAGATAGGAAACAAGCACAAATTTCCGTCCAAATTTTTCAATAAACCAGGCTGCAGTAAAATAACCAGGCAATTGAGCTAAGGTCATAATGAGAACATACTTAAAGCTCGTAATCATATCAAAGCCCTTACCAACCATGACACTTGGAAGCCATAAGAACATACCGTAATACGAAAATACAACTGTAAACCAAAGCACCCAAAGCATCAATGTGGAACGCGCATATTTTTTTGACCAAACTTCCTTTATATTTTGAAGGATGCTACGTGTTTTGGCCTCTTGCTTCACCGTAAACTGTGGTGAATCCGGGAGATGCCATCGAAGATAAATAGCATAAAATGCTGGGAGTGCTGTTATGATGAGCGCTACTCTCCAACCCCACGTTGGAATAACAAAATAGGATATTAATGCGGCAATGAGCCATCCAGCTGCCCAAAAACTTTCCAATAAAACAACTACGCGTCCTCTTTCTTTTGCTGCCACGCTTTCAGATACTAAAGTTGATGCAACAGGTAGCTCTCCCCCTAGACCCATCCCTACTAAAAAACGTAGCATTAAAAATGCCGTTAATGTCGTCGTAAAAGCGGATAGACCACTTGCAATGGAAAATAGGACTAGTGTCCACATAAAAATTTGCTTTCTCCCTACTTTGTCGGCAAAAACCCCGAATACAAGGGCTCCTACAGCCATTCCAATTGAGTTAATACTACCAATCCAGCCAGATTGACTTGGTGTCAGTCCCCAATCAGCTGCCAATGCTGCGATGACAAACGATAATATTCCAACATCCATTGCATCGAAAAGCCACCCAATCCCTGCAACGCCCAATAGTCTATTTCTAGAAATAGTATGCTGGGATTTATTTGATTCTACAGTATTTATCGCCATTCAAACCACCTGTCTTTACACTTGACTTTACATTACAAGATTACTATACAGTTGTTTCAAGAAAGTGACAAGCAAAATTCAAATTACCGAATAGTTTCGACAATTTATGAAATGCTATTGAAATATTAGTGTGATTTGCGTTAAAATGTCTTTTATACAAAAACAACTGTTCTTTCTAAGAGAACAAAAGGAGATCGTATCTTTATGTGGAAAGGCCTTATTGAAGAATATAAACAATTTTTACCTGTAACAGAGAATACACCTGCATTAACTTTAAATGAAGGCAATACGCCTCTTATACATTTAGTGAATTTATCCAAGAAATTAGGCATTGAGCTTTACGGTAAAATTGAGGGTGCAAATCCAACTGGCTCTTTTAAAGACCGTGGTATGGTATTTGCAGTGGCAAAAGCTATTGAAGATGGTAGTAAGTGTGTTATTTGTGCCTCAACAGGGAATACATCTGCTGCTGCAGCGGCTTATGCTACAAGAGCTGGTATTCAATCCATCGTTGTAATTCCTAAAGGAAAAGTTGCCCTTGGTAAGCTTGCACAAGCAACTATGTATGGTGCAAAAATCATTGAGATTGACGGTAATTTTGATGATGCTTTAAGCATTGTTCGCCAAGTAAGTGAAACAACTCCTGTCGCGCTTGTGAACTCCGTCAATCCATACCGCATTGAAGGTCAAAAAACTGCATCATTTGAGATTGTAGATGCCTTAGGCTCAGCTCCCGATTATCTATGCATCCCGGTTGGTAATGCAGGGAATATTACTGCTTACTGGAAAGGCTTTAAAGAATATCATGCTGCTAAAGATTCTGGTCTACCAAAGATGTATGGCTTTGAAGCAGAAGGCGCAGCAGCAATCGTCAAAGGAGAGCCTATTGCAAATCCGGAGACAGTTGCTACTGCTATTCGAATTGGTAACCCAGCTAGCTGGAAATTGGCAGAAGCAGCCCGAGATGAATCTGGAGGTATGATTGACTCGGTAACAGATCAAGAAATTATTGCTGCTTATAAATTAATTGCAAATACAGAAGGTATTTTCGTTGAACCAGGCTCTGCCGCATCATTAGCAGGTGTTATTAAATCAGTGGAGAACGGAAAAATTCCAAAGGGTTCAAAGGTAGTGACAATCTTCACAGGTAATGGACTAAAAGATCCCGATACAGCCATGGATGTATCCACAGTCGAAGTAGTATCCCTTAAAAATGACGAAAACGAAATTCGAGAATATATCGAGGGAGTACTATGAGTAAAGCATGGCAAATCTCAGTTCCAGGAAGCACAGCCAATCTAGGGCCTGGCTTTGATTCCATAGGGCTCGGCTTGTCTCTATACTTACAATTAACAGTTACTTTACAAGATACATGGGATATTATCCATCTTGATGATAACGGTCCTAAAGAGTTTGAGCTTGAAGAACATTTACTATACGTCATTGCAAAAAAAGTGGCTGATCAATATGGTCAACAATTACCTGCATGTCGTGTGGAGATGGCTAGCGAACTACCATTAGCACGTGGCCTTGGAAGCAGTGCTGCTGTGATAGTTGCAGGTATTGAACTAGCCAATCAAGTATGTGGACTTAACTTAACAATACAAGATAAACTTAACTTATCATCCCAAATTGAGGGACACCCAGATAACGCAACCGCATCTGTTTTAGGAGGTTTAACCATTTCTTCTATGGATGAAAAAGGTAATGTTGATACTTTTCATATCAATGAAATTGATGCTTCCTTTGTGGTATATGTACCAAATGTCGAATTAAAAACGAGCGAATCTCGATCTGTATTGCCAGAGCAATTTGATAGAGCCTATGCTGTTCATGCTTCAGCAAATGCTAATATGCTAGCAGCTTCACTAATGGCCCGTGATTTCCAGCGTGCTGGTCGTTATATGGAAGAAGATCTATTCCATGAACCATTTCGTGCAAAGCTAATACCCGAGTATACAGAAATTCGTACAGCTGCAAAGGCGATTGGTGCGTATGGTACAGCTTTAAGTGGAGCTGGCCCTACATTGATTTCTATCATTCCTTCTACCATTGCATATGATTTCGTTCAAACTATAAAAAATCAATTTCCTGAACATCAAGTGATTTTAACAAAAGCTGATGAACAAGGTATACAAGTACGTGAATATATGAAACGTCTACTATAAAAGTAGGCGTTTTTTCTTGAAAGCAAGTGTGGATAAAACTAATATTATAGAAGTATATGATTTGCCTTGAAACACCTATTATTAACAACTAGGATGTGTACATTTCTAAGGAGGAACTATCTTGAAGCCAATTATATTCTGTGATTTCGATGGCACAATAACAGAAACTGATAATATCTTTTCTCTGATGACAGAATTTGCTCCACAAGAGTCTGAGAAAATTGCAAAAGCTATGATGGAGCAAACCATTTCTTTTAAAGATGGGCTCTCTGCCATGTTTCATTTACTTTCTACACAACAAAAAGATGAAGTCATTCAATATCTTATGGATACAGCTATCATTCGTGAAGGTTTTGGAGATTTTGTTCGATATGCTCAAGATCATGGCATTCCATTTTACATCGTAAGTGGAGGGGTCGATTTTTTTATTGAGCCTTTAGTAGATAAATACGGTCCTTTCTCAGGCATTTACTGCAACAAAGCTGACTTTTCTGGTGAACAAATTAAACTAATTTATTCCAATAGCTGTGATGAGGAATGCGCAAAATATAGCATTCAAGGGTGTGGTTGCTGCAAACCTAGCGTTATGCGGAAAGTGACGAATGAAGATCATTTCAAAATCGTTATCGGTGATTCTCTTTCAGATTTTGAAGCTGCCAAACAAGCTGATATTGTTCTGGCTAGAGACCATCTCATTCAACACTGTGAAGAGCTTCATGTTCCATACAAACCATTTATCACATTTCACGACTGTTTAAAAATTGTACAAGAACTTATGGAAACCAAACATACTGTACAAGCAACTTAATGCGCGAAAATAAAAAAAGGGAACCACATGAATGGCTCCCTTTTTTATAGACTTATACTAATAGCACGAGGCTGATGGCCATGACAGCCATTCCTGCTACCAAACCATACATAGATAAATGAGTTTCATCATACCTCTGTGCTGCTGGTAATAATTCATCTAATGAAATAAAGACCATTATGCCTGCCACTCCAGCAAAAATGATGCCAAACATAACGTCTGTTAAAAATGGCATAAGGAGCAAAAATGCTACTAATGCACCGACGGGCTCTGCTAACCCCGATAAAAATGATAATTTAAAAGCCTTTCGACGATTACCCGTGGCAAAGAAAATCGGGACAGACACTGCTATCCCCTCCGGAATATTATGAATCGCTACTGCTATAGCAATGGCAATTCCTACATTTGGGTCATTAATAGCTGACATAAATGTAGCTATCCCTTCCGGAAAGTTATGAATTCCAATTGCTAGAGCTGTAAAAATACCCATCTTCATCAAATGATCTTCATTGACCTGTGGCTTTATTGCATTCACATCTTCCACTAGCTTTACTTCATGAGGATTTGTTGATTTTGGAATGAATTTATCGATTAAAGCAATGAATAACATGCCACCGAAGAATCCGGCAATTGTCATCCAATAGCCATTCGTAGTCCCTAATGCATTCGTTAAAGCATCTTTAGCCTTAACGAAAATCTCAACAAGTGAGACATAAATCATAACGCCTGCAGAAAAACCTAATGCTAGCGATAAAAATTTTGTATTTGTTCGTGATGTAAAAAACGCTATTAAACTACCTACCCCAGTTGCAAGCCCTGCAAATAGAGTCAGTCCAAATGCTAGTAAAACGTTTCCGTCCATACCCTTCTTCCTTTTCCCTTTTTTTTATTGTACTCATCTTAACGCAGAAGTTTCCTAAGAGCAATTCTTTTTTACAAGGTAAATATCAACGTTGCTCTTCCTTTATCCTTTTGCACACAAAAAAGCAGTATCAATTCCGATGAATTTTGATACTGCTCTCACTATCTATTTATGATTCGATTGGAATGTTCTTTTTCGACGTTCATACCAGATGACACAAATGATAAACCAAGTATATCCTATACTCCAGCCTGCGAGTACATCCGTAGCAAAATGTCTAGCACCAGCTATACGAGATAATCCTATAAGCACCATCAGGATCGTAGCCCCAACCCACAATAGGTTTTTACGACTTTTACTGTTATTTTCAGCTAATATATATGCAGTTGCAAACAAATACAGAATCCCCGTCATAGCATGTCCAGATGGAAAGCTATAAGATGTTAATTGATCTTCAATTTCAGGTCGTACTCGTTGGATCCACTTTTTTAATACTTGATTTAACACATTCCCTGCAGCAAATGTTAAAACAACAAATAGCATGCCTCGATAATTTTTTGTCTTCCATGCTAAATATACAATCAAAATTACTGCTACAATGACAACAAATATAGGTTCTCCTATATAATGGAAGACTTCAATAAATTGATTTCCAAAAAAGACATCTGCCATTTTCGCATCAAATTTATTCATCCAGTCACTTTGAAAAGTAAATTTTAAAAAAATAAAAATAATTAGTGTGATGATTGCCAAAGGATAGGCCCATTTTTTCATACGTTCACCTCAAAAACATACTGCTATGATCTTCACATCATAACATAATTATGTCCGAACTAGAGGGAGAGAAGCATTAATTTTTATAAATACATCCTTACATTCTTCAGTGACAATCATGGACTGTTCATTAGGCTTGTTAAAATAATTAGAGACGACCAATGCAACAATGAATAAAATGGCCACGATAGGTAGAATTTTTCTAAATATCATCAACACACCTCTGTTCCACATCTACATTATTTGATGAGTACTGGATCAAATAGCCAATCCTTTGGACCAAAGTTTCGATCTTTTTCTCCTCTTACTTCACGGGAGATTCCATGCTTTATAATCACTTCTCTAAATCTTTTACTAAATAAAGTTTTTTTATAAAGATATCTTCCATCATGACTCCATTCAGCTGAGTAAAAGACATCGCCTTTTAACGCTGCTAAATTCTCCTGATGATAAATATCTGGCCCTTTGATAACTCCATTTAAACCACAGCTACATGGAGGTTGTTCAGTTGCAAAGTATAATTTCACACTATCTTGGCTACATGCAGGTAGAATTTGTGTAGGAATAATTTGATAAGCTTGCTGTTTTCCTTGCTCAGGTCCCTGATGGATTACCTCTAAAAATTCAAAGCCTTCTAGTTTTTCATTTTTCAATAATGCTACCAGTTCCTCTGAAGCTACCCAATATCCACTTACATGAACTAAATGGCGTCCATTCATGTGTGAAGTATCAATAACTATAGGAGATAATTGCTCTTTATCCATAAGTCCGCAATTCTTACAATGAGTACTTAAAGAAAATAATGTCCCTTTATCCTCTAGAAACATTTCGGGTGAATTTCCTGTTGAATTTAAAGTAAACAATGGTGCCCGTTCATATTCCAAATCAGAAAATTCAAAGTAGAAACGTTCTCCTATTGAGACAATGCCAAATTCACGTTCTAATGACTCGTATACGGCAGCTACTTTCTCATATGTTACGTCTTCATTTAATGTAAAAATAGGATTAAATTTTGTTTTTAAATTTCTCTTTCTAATTTCAGGCGCACCAATAGCAATACCATGACGATTATAAACGTTAATCACTTGATCTTGACTAGATTCATCTATAGAAAACAAATTTTCGAGTTCTACTTTCACAATACACGCCTACCTTTATAAAGTTTTATGGTGAAGTATATTGACTGCTAGTTACCATTCTATAATCTACCTTTTACTTAGATAGTCAGGTTACTTTATTTTGAAGAAAATCATTCGTTTTATTACTCACTATAGCAAATCTACTTAACCACGGTAATTTAAGCGTACCAGTACTTATACCGATATTTCAACTTCGGGTTTACGCCAATTTTTTGGCGTGATTCATACGGAAATATGGCGTGATTTGGCGGACATAAAAAACACCGCCACTTTTTTGGCGGTGTTTGAAAAATTTATAGTAAATACAGCATAAGAATAAGGTGCATTTTTACATAAAATTATATGAAAAGAAATTTTGTAATAAAGTACCTTTTAATAGAAAAATACACCAACAGTATAGCATGAAATTTTCTTAGAGTAAATTCATTCTTTCAGCAAGATTGACAGCCTCTGTTCTTGAATCTACATTTAGCAAAGAAAAGAGCTGTGTTAAATATCTCTCAGTAGTTCGCTGAGGAATATTCAGTTCAATAGCTATGGCTTTATTTGTATGACCTTCTGCAATCAGTCTTAAAATTTTCTTTTCTTTTTCATTTAAATGAATATCTTTAGCACTTTGCAATTTAAATTTATCATCAAGAAAATCTAAGAAATTTTTCGGTAAAACAAATTCACCATTTGCAATCGCTCTAACTGTCCGTATGATCTGCTCCTTAGAGGCTGTTTTCGCTAAAATGCCTTCTATTTTTCTCTCTAAAATGAGTGGATAATAATCTGTTATATCGTCTCCTGTATAAAGGATAACGGAAGCATCAGACTGAATAGACTTAATATGACGGGCTAAATTAATACCGTTTTCCAATGGCATGTTAATATCAATCAGGTAAATAGCGTATGGTTTATTTTTTATTCTTTGAATGACACATGTGGCATCACTTTCAGTATCAATTATAATATCTTCATTTTCGTGAAATAAATTTTTAGTTCCCTCTAAAACTATAGGGTGATCATCCACTATGAGCATGGTAATCATGTGTTTCACTCCCTTCTTTAACTGCTATTCTAATAGACATCCCTTGGTTTAGTTGTGAGTCAATATAAAAATGACCATTAAAGGCTTTTACACGCTCCTGCATACCTCGGATGCCCATTGACTCTGCTACGATAATTTCCTCTACATGACACCCTACACCATCGTCACTATAAATGATTTCAAAACCATCATTCATTTCCTTTAGATGGATTTCAACAGCTGTTGCATATGAATGTTTTAAGGCGTTATTCAGTACCTCTTGAAATAATCGATAAATCATTAAATTCATACGCTCATCTTCTAAATACAGGCGATCTATTGAATAAATTAGCACAAAATTAGCTCTTTCTTGAACCTTCCGAATTAACTTTTCTAATGCAGCATTTAAACCTAATGTATCCAGTAATGGAGGCTTTAAATTCTCACAGTATGTTCGTAATTCATGTAGAGAGTCAACCATTTGCTTATGAATTTTCGCAAGTTTCTCCTGAATGTCTGTTGTATCCTTTGTATTAACAAGAACATCCACCTCTCTTGCAATATGAAGTTGTTCCTGCAAATTGGTGTCGTGTAACTCTTGGGCTAACTGATATTTTTCTTCTTCGAATCTCAACCATAATAGCTTATTAAGCCACGGCAATTGACCGTCATCAGCTTGCTTCATATGCTTCAATTCCTCTAATAGTTCTTCTACCAACTTTGTATTTTCAATAAAATTATTTACATACAATAGGAGCAATTCGAGCCATAGTAGCTCCTCATCTTTTAAATGAATTGTATTGTTATGCCCCAACACTAATGCTCGTTTATAATGTGCATCCTGATGGAGAAATGCTAAATATATTTTATCAATCTTACGTATTTCTCCTAATCTTATATCATCCATTGTATCTGGATGTATCAAAATTCTTTCCCCACTATTTGTAAGAAATTCATTCGTATCATAGTTATAAGTTAAAACAAAAACATCCTCTAGCTCCAAATGAACAGAAACCTCATATGCAAATTTCTCTAAAAGCTCATCAATTTTAATAGTTTTCCCAATTTTATCTACAGCCGTGTACAGCTGATGAATATAATCACCTTTTGTTGAAAATAATATTTTCCGTTTACGATAGTCAACTTTTTCTTTTACATAAAAGAGTATTACTAACGAAGAAAATGTAAAGAAGGATACGCCTGACATGACAGTTATTCTTAAATATTGACCCGCAATGAAGTACAAGCCAACTGTGAACCATAAGGTAAATAGTAAAGAAAAAATAACATAGTAGCGCAATCTAGTAATATGATACTCGATATCAAATAGTCGTTCTGCTAATTGTGTAAAAATGAAGCTAAAAGGTATCAGTAATAAAAATAAGGAGCTAATCTCAGATGAAAGGATATACGTATGAAAAAGGATTTTTGGAAGTACATATAAAAATAGAAATGGTAAAAATGGAATCATTATACTACCTAGTAATATTTTCAACTGAGGTGAGCTATATTTGCAATAGCTTATTAATAAAATACTTAAGATAATGATAAGCAGAATAAGGAATAAAAATAAAACAACATTCGAAAGTATATCATTAGAAGCAGGGAAAACAGTTCCAATACAAGCCAAAATAAAACCAATCGAAGGCATTAAATAAAAGAAAAGGATATTATTAGTAAACATCCATTTTGTTTTCATAAATGAAAAATAATTTCTTAAAAAATGTAATAAAATCACTAAACATAATAACATAGTAGTACGATTTACAATAATCCCTATCCCATCTAACCTACCCGACACTCCACTACTTACATAAGCTAACGAGACAGTTAATATAAAAAGAATTAGTAAATCTGTTAACCTAGTATTTCTTTGCTTGAAATATAAATAAAAAGCAACAAATAACGTTAATAAATAATAGCAAGCTGGGACTATTAATACATAAAAAAACTGCTGAGGAATATCTAAATGTTTAATATGTATATTTATTATTTTCCCATCTGGCTTCATAATTGTAAGGTCATTGGCAGATAATATTTTTGATTTATATTTCAATTGATTTAGCTCAGCAATCGGGCCATCATCTACGTTTAAAATAGTATCACCAATGGATATATTCTGCCCCTTAGCCCAATCTTTATAATATAGTTGAGATACTAGCCATTTACCATCTTTTTCTTCTACCCCAATTTCAATATATGGCGCGCTATAATTCACAAAATTCAAATATAAACCTAACACTATATAAAGGACTATAGCGGGCCAAAAAAACTTGTTAGGCAAAGTTTTTAGTTCCAAATTTCACTTTCTATATTCATTTCATCAATAAATGCTTCTAAAATTGCCATTTGTTCTATAGATGAAATTCCAATTAATGAGGCTCTTTGTTCTTTTAATAATGCAACTAGGCTTGGGTTTTGTTCTAAGTACTGAATTACATTAATCATCCAATCACTCCTCATCACTTTATTAATTTTTGTAGGTAGTCTTTAGCTAAATCATTTAATTCTATATTTTCAAGATCATTTATTGCCTTAAATTTATAGACATTTTTCACAGTAACTGCATAGCGTATTGCTCCGCCATTTGTCAACTCATTTTCTGCTTCTTTATGATCCAAAATTGTAACTATATCATCATTATAATAGTCAGCTACAGATTTTGAAACATCATTTTTCTGTGATAAAAGATAAATAATTGGCAAGGAGAATCTTTTATTTAGTAGGTCATTTTTAGGTCCCCATGCTTTCAAACTTTGGATATCATTTTTAATTTGTTGAATAATGCCTATGTAAGTTCCATAAGCCCCTACTTCTTTGGATACTTCTCCTTTGGCAAGAACCTCTCCTATTAAGCAACTCATCGCTGTTAAGGAACCAGATTTAAGCGTAATCATTTGTACATAAGAATCTTCATCCCGGCAATTATTTAATAAGTCCAATTGCTGACCACTAATACTTTTTAATGCGCTTTCTTCAAGTATTGTTATAGCAGCTCTTTTGTGTTCAAAGGAAGTTTCGTCAATTGTTTTTGAAGCCATAATCAGCATAGCTAGAGCAACATTTAAAGAAAGTTCTGGCGTCCTACTCCAACTATTATCTGAATCCTTATCTTGAAGATCATCAATAATATCAAAAGACAGTATTAAGAGTTCAACCGCTGCAGCGATTTTGTAAATGTCGTCATTTACACTATCTGAAAATGCCTCATAATGCCAATAGCATAATTTACCAAACGAAAAACCTACTTCTGTTTTTTCTTCTTTAAAGTTTTTAAACAGCGATTTTAGCTCATGACTAAGAAATGTTTCATTTTCAATAAGAATGTCTAATGATTTATTAATACACTCATCCAACCCGTTCAATAGTCCTCTCTCCCTTCAGATATATTAATAAATATTATATATATTAGTGGGAATTAATACTAGCAGAGCCAATATTTTATACATATAATTCCATAGTTTCTTATATAAAGAAGAATCCCGCCAAAAAATGGCGTTAATTATCCAAACCACGCCATTTTTTTGTTAAATAATAGTTATAATATGGCGGTAGAGAACTATGTACCGCCATAAAATTGGCGTAAACCCACCATTGAAATGGCGTTATGACAAATGTTACGCTTATATTAATATAAATTGATTTTCTCATTGTCCTGATAGATTGATGAACATGAATTTTTTTGTACTGGGAGTGTTTTAAAAATGAAAAATGGATTTAACGAAACTGTTTTCATACTTACGGCTACTTTTTCATGTAATATCTCTGTCTCAGCTGAAGAAATTACAATTAAAAAGCCTACCGAGGAGCAACTACGAATTGAACAGATTATTATTCAATCTGAGTTAAAAGCTTATCAAGAAACCCTAAAGGTCTATAAAAAGCTTTCAACCCTTTCAAACTTAATTAGTGATGTTCCTGGATTTGAAGATACATTTCAGCAAAAAAGAGATTACTATATTCAGCAATATGGCATTATTAAAATATCGAATGACAACTTATCTTGTATGCCATCCGTCAATCCATTAACCTTTGGGTTAAATATAGCGTCATCTACCGTTTACATGACAGCAAATTACACGATTATTAATGCTAGAGGGCTGGCCGCGGTGACAGAATCATCTAATACTCATAAACTAGATGAAAATACAAGTATCTCCGGGCTTTCCATTAATGAAAGCACCATTTCATTTAATATGGATGCTACATTTTGTAGTTCAATAAAAACACCGATAACCCATTAGTTTGAATAAGCAGATAGCAATGGCATCCCTTTTTCGATCCATTGTTATCTGCTTTTATGAACAACAAAAAGGTGCCTCAATCGCTTGAGGCACCAGTAGGATATTAACCTTTTACATAATAAACTTCTTGTCCGCTTTCAATGACATGATCAGGCTTTGGCTTACCTGCGCTTGCCTTATGACCAGCAATATGCTCGGGGCTCTTCTCCCAATTCTTCCATGCTTCTTCTGATTCCCAACGAACCATTACTAGCACTTCCTCATCACCACGGCGAACTTTCTTAACAAGTACCTGTTTATCAATGAAACCAGGTTGTTGTTCAAGTAATGATGGTCCGTTTGGATTAGCACCAAAACGTTCCACCACTTTATCCGAATTCCCTTCCGTCACAACGATACGTTTAATTTGTACAAACATATTAGTTAAACGCCTTTAATACATCTTCAACTTTTAACGTTTCAGATTGTAAACCGCCACCTGAAAGGTACCAAACTTCTGGATCTAAGTAGAACACTTTATCGTTCTTCACAGCATTAGTTGCACTTACGATTTCGTTTTCAATTGCAGCTTTAGTACCTGACGCGCCGTTTTCATTGACTACTGCATCACGGTCAACTACAAATAGAATATCAGGGTTCGTATCACGAACATATTCAAAACTTACATTATCACCATGTGTTCCAACTTTAACTTTCTCATCAGCAGCTTTCACACCAAATACATCATGGATAACACCGAAACGTGAACCAGAACCATATGCTGATAACGCGCCTTCGCTACCTAATACGATTAAAGCTTTCTCTTCTGATGCAGTTGCTTTGCCTTTTACTTCTTCAACTTTTGCTTCATATGCAGCGATCGCATCTGCTGCTTCTTTTTCTTTACCGAAAATTTTACCAGCTAATTCTGTATTAGCATTGAATGATTCTAGGAAGTTTTTGTTATCTACACCAATGTAAACTGTTGGTGCAATTTTAGATAACTCAGCATATGCTGCTGACGCACGACCAGAGATGAAAATAATATCTGGGTTGATTTCAGATAATTTTTCATAATCAGGCTCGAATAAAGTACCAGCGTTTACATAAGTGCTATCTTTATATTTACTTAAGTAAGATGGTAATGAATCTTGTACTACTGCAGTAGGATTAACACCTAATGCATCTAGAGTATCTAGGAAACCATTATCAAAAACAACAACTTTTTCTGGGATCTTATCAAGCTTTACTTCTTCAAACGTAGTATTACCATCGCGTCCTTCAATTGTGCTACCTGGAATAGTTAGTGGATATGCTGAAGACGCCTCGTTTTGCTCTTCTGCCGGTTTGTCAGTTGATGTACCTTTATCTTCTTCTTTTGCTTCGTCTTTTGAGCCGCAAGCAGCTAGAACTAATAGCATCATCGCCATTAATACCGTTAGTAATTTCCATTTTTTCATTTTAAAATTTCTCCTTTAAAATTTATTTTATAGTTAATGGTTGGTTAAACCATCTGTTACTATTTCTAAGAATTAAAATAAACACAAATTCGGCAGCCATCCTGCTCTTGAACAGGGATATCCATATCATAGATTTCCTTCAGCGCGTCCGAGTTAATAATGTCGTTGGTAGAACCATTTTTCACAACACGGCCATCTTTTAATGCAACAATATTATCTGAGTATACTGACGCAAAATTAATATCATGTAGTACTATTACAACTGTTTTTCCTAACTCATCCACTAGCTTACGTAAAATCTTCATAATCTGAACAGAATGTTTCATATCTAAATTATTCAATGGCTCGTCCAGTAAGATGTATTCTGTATCCTGAGCAATAACCATTGCGATAAAAGCACGCTGACGTTGACCGCCTGATAATTCATCTAAGTAATTATGTTGAATATCTTCTAAATTCATATATTGAATAGCTTCATCCACTTTTGCTTCATCTTCGGGTTTTAAATTTCCTTTTGAATAAGGGAAACGACCAAAGGATACAAGCTCACGAATCGATAAGCGGACATTCATAAAGTTAGATTGCTTTAATATAGAGACGCGCTTGGCAAAATCATCTGATTTCCAGCGTCTTACATCTGCTTTGTCGAGTAGCACTTCACCAGTATCTGCATTCAGCAAACGGCTCACCATTGAAAGTAGCGTGGACTTTCCTGCACCATTTGGTCCAATAAAAGATGTTATTTTCCCTGAAACAATGTCAACACTTACATCTTGAACGACAGGTTTTTTCCCGAAAAACTTCGTAATTTCTTTGACTTGTATCATCCTGCTGACCTACTTTCTCTTAATAATAAGTAGATGAAGTATACCCCACCCACGAAATTAATAATGACGCTTAGTGTAGTACTGAAAGTGAATACTCGCTCAACCATCCACTGCCCACCGATTAAAGCAATAATACTCATTACACAAGAACCAGCAATTAAGACGGAATGCTTGTATGTTTTAAAATACTGATACGATAAATTTGCAACAATTAATCCAAAGAATGTAATTGGCCCAACTAGCGCTGTCGAAACAGAAATCAAGATAGAAGCTAAAATTAACATGCGTTGTACCAGTTTATCGTATGGTACACCTAAATTAATTGCTGTATCTCGTCCTAAAGACATGACGTCTAATTGATTCATATGGCGCCAACCATATATAAACGTTAGTAAAATGATCACACCAGCAAGCCAAACTAAATCTGAATTAACATTGTTAAAACTAGCAAACATTTTACTTTGTAAGCCTAAAAACTCATTAGGGTCAATCAAGACTTGGAAGAATGTTGTGATACTTCCTAAAAAAGTACCGACAATCATACCAACAAGTAGTAAGAAATATATTGGTCGCTTTCCTTCTTTAAACAAAACTCGATAAAAAATTAAAGCGAAAACAATCATTGATACAATAGCAAGAGTAAAATTATAGTAAATATTGATAACTAAAATAGAAGTAGAGCCAAAGAAAAAGTAGATGAATGTTTGAATCAACATATACAAAGCATCTAATCCCATAACACTTGGCGTTAAAATCCGATTATGGGTAATGGTTTGGAAAACCACTGTTGAATAGGCAATAGCTATACCCGTTAGTGCCATCGCTATAACTTTTATAACACGTCTCGGAAAAGCATAGTGATAATTCCCATTTAACTCCCAAAACAGATACAATAAGATAGCTATCACGGCAAGACCTAGTAAAATGAACATTCTTGTACGATTACGCATATGCTCTCCCCCTAAACAACATGACTAGGAAGATGGCACTTCCAATTACACCAACAGTCATACTAATTGGAATCTCATAAGGGAAAATCAGTACGCGTCCTAAAATATCGCAGAATAATAAGAATGACATACCAAGTAATGCTGTATGCGGCAATGTTTTTGCCAAATTATCACCTTTAAACAGTGAAATAATATTCGGTACGATCAAGCCAAGGAATGGAATGACACCCACTGTTAGCACCACTGTTGTGGAGATAAGAGCCACCAATACTAAGCCTAAATTCACCACAAACTTATAGGATAGACCAAGATTTTTAGCAAAATCCTCACCCATACCAGCTACTGTAAAACGATTGGCATAAATATAAGCTAAAATAAGTACTGGTACACTTATGTATAACAGTTCATAACGGCCTTTCATGATTAATGAGAAATCCCCTTGTAACCATGCAGAAATGTTTTGGATAATATTTGCCTTATAAGCAAAGAACGTTGTTACAGAAGACAGGATATTACCATACATTAAGCCAATAAGCGGTATAAAAATCGCATCTTTAAACTTAATTCGATTTAATATTTGCATAAATAATAATGTGCCGGCTAAAGCAAATATGAAAGCGAAGGAAATTTTTTGGAAATACGTGACATTTGTGAAAAACATCATGGAAATCAATACACCCAGTCGAGTGGCATCTAATGTACCTGCTGTCGTTGGTGATACGAACTTATTCCTACTTAAGCTTTGCATAATTAAACCAGCAATACTCATACCTGCACCTGCTAGCAAAATAGCAACAAGTCTAGGTACACGACTAATTAAAAATAGTCTAGTTTCTTCTGATTGGAAGTCTAATAGATCACTTGGTTTAATATCTACTACTCCGATAAATAGCGAGACTATAGACAACACAACAGTTGCTGTTAAAAGATATCTTATTTTCATAGTAATCCCCGGTAGATTTCAATTTTGTGTGTAATAAATGTGTAGTGAAAATGATTATCATTACTCACGATTTCCATTATAGTCATGTTTTCATTCTCAGTCAACCTGCAAATGAGAATTATTCTCGGTTTATTTTAAAGGAACTAGAAAACGTGTCTAATTAATGAAATATTAGTGTTTTCGGCAAATTTTATACCTTAAATAATTCACTATTTCTACAATTTTTTTATCCAAACAAAATGGTAATTGAGAACATCCCTTCGTCTCAATTACCATTTTTATTCGTTATATTATTCGTCTCACTTTTCTTAACCATGCTGAAATAATGAATATGATTAATACCAAACCTACATATCCCATTACTGCATAGAGCTTAGCTACAAGCGTCGTAAATCCAGCGAGACTGGCTAAAAAGCCTAAAATTCCTATAAAAACAACCGCTACTTTAAAGCTAGGTCTATCAGGCTTAAAGAATCTTACCATAAAAGAATAGAGCATCCCTACTGCAGTATTGTAAATCATTCCTAATAGAGAGAATGTCATTAATAGCCCAACCAATGGATGAATTTCATTTGCTAAAGCTAGCATAGGAATATCTAATCCTATAACAACGTTCATTTTTGCAAGAAGAGAAAAATTAATAAGCAGAATTAAAGCGCCTAATAGAATTCCGCCAATTATGCCCCCCATTCCAGCTATCTTATCATTGCGCACCGAGCCGCACATCACCGTTAATAATGAGAAACTTACCCCAATATTAAATGACATATATAACAAAGCGGTCACCCACCAACTTTTCGAACTTATTTGTGCCTGCTGGGCAATTACCGCTTGTTCGACAAAGGTAAGATCCATCGTAGCAATGGCATAGATAGCAATAATAGAAACAATAGCTAATAAGTACGGAGTTGCTAGTGCAATAATATTAATAATACTTTTAACATCCATCATCACTGTGGCTATGGTTAGCAGTATCATACATATACTCCCTAGCCAAATAGGTAGTCCAAACATTTGCTGTAATGTTGCACCCGCACCAGCAAACATAATAACAGCCACGCCAAATAAAAACAGTGATAATAAATAATCCAATACAAGACCAACAGCATTACCAGAAATCTGATAAATCAAATCCTTGTGGGATGCAGTGCGTAATCTTGAGCTAACCTGGGCTACACACATACCAACAATAGAGAAACCAACCATCGCTAAAAGGGCACCATAAACCCCTTTAAAGCCATAGCTTGTAAAATAGAGGACAATTTCCTGTCCAGATGCAAATCCTGCACCAACGATAATTCCTACATAGGCACCGCCGATTTGCAAGCTTTTTTTCAATCAGTTCTCTCCTCGTTTTTTCCTTTATTGCAAATGATTTTTATTGATAGACCTCTTTGCTAATCGTTAGCTTATCAATAACAGCCCTATTAGGTGTATAACCAATGCCGATTTCTTGAGGTACATCAATATATCCATTTTTGACAACGACTTCTGGCATAATAATATCCTCATACCAATAATGACTAGAGCCTGCAGTATCTCCAGGCAAAATAAAATGACTAAGCGAAGTTAAGGCAATATTATGTGCTCGTCCGATTCCTGCCTCTAACATTCCTCCACACCAAACGGGAATTTGATTCTCCTTACAGAGGTCATGAATCCGTTTCGCCTCTGTTAAACCGCCAACTCGTCCAATTTTAATATTGATTACACCACAGCTCCCTAGCTCAATTGCTTTACGAGCATCTTCAAACGATGTGACACTTTCATCTAAACATACTGGTGTTTTTATGTTTTTCTGTAGGGTTGCATGATCCACTATATCATCAGTAGCTAATGGTTGTTCGATCATTAATAAGTTGCAATCATCTAGCTGTTGGAATACGGCGATATCATCCAACGTATAAGCTGAGTTCGCATCGACCATTAAAGGTAAATCTGGTAATTCTGCACGGATTGCACGCACCACTTCTACATCATAGCCAGGCTTAATTTTCACTTTCACCCTTTTGTAGCCCTTTTCCATATGGCTTTTTATTACTTCTATTAATTGAGCTGTTGAAGCTTGAATACCTACGCTGACCCCAACTTCAATACGTTGTTTTTGCCCACCTACAGCACTTGCAAGTGATTGCTTTGTTTGTTGGGAATAAATATCCCAAATAGCACCCTCTATCGAAGCTTTCGCCATGCAATTTCTACGAATAGGAGCAAACAATGTAGTCACCTCATCAGGATGCCCAATCTCTTTATGTAGCAAGATGGGTATTAGAAAATCTTTCAGCATATGCCATGTCGTCTTTAAAGTCTCCTCTGTATACCAAGGCGCTACAAAAGCTACCGTTTCTCCCCATCCAGTAATCCCAGATTCATCTTGTGCTTCTATTAATAACAGTTCTTTTTCATTGATTGTGCCAAAGCTTGTTGTAAATGGTGCTTTCATCGGCATTTTAATATGTCTTAACGTTATCTTTTCTACTCTCACAAACTTCACTCCTTATAATTATTATAAGGCTAATAAGGAGCGTCTGACTAACAGATAGCTATGGACATATTCTGGTTGCTTCTTGACGCGTACAATTGCATAGTCTTGATTGAATAAAGTTGTTAAGATTGTTCTAATTTTATAGCGCCAATCCTCAGCTAGTTTAGGACTTTCAACTTTCACTTTCTGCAAATATTGAGGAATCGGTAACAGATAGGCATCCTGATGAAAGGATTGTTCCATTTGAAATGTATTATCTACGTCTAGGACTGGCAAGCCATCGACAGTTAGTGTCCACGGTACGATTTCATCTGCGATCTCTTCTAATTCGTCAATGCTATCCGCCATTTGTTCTCGCTCTATCCACCACTCTACAACTAGCCTATCTGATGGTAATCCTTCATTAAAGTCATCTTGAAGAGCGCCGTAATAATCATTTTCGTATTGATAACTGAAAGAATTTAGCTTTAAAAATGCTAAATTTGCTAAACTCACCTCCAAAGGCTCAAATAACCATCGAACCAGCTGAAATCCATTTTCTTTTGCATATTCTTGCTGAGCGTGCTTTAATAACTCACCTACACCTTGTTCACGATATGCTTTCTTTACACCAATCATGTGTGAATGTAAGTATATTTCTCTATCATGATAGCCCACAAAACAATAGTTGAAGCCAATTAGCTTTTCTTCTAAATAAGCACCTAAAACTAATCCGCCATTTTGTACAGCTGCTAGTAATTGATGAGAGGGTATTGCTTGGCTTCCCCATATTTCAGCATTCAACTTTTGGACCTCTGCAATTTCTATAGGTGTCTTTACTTTGCGAATATGCACTTGCTCTAACATTATGCTGACGCCTCCTTTGTATCCGTTGATTCCAATGCTAACAAAACTGCTCTCGTAAGAATCTCCACGCCCGTAACAAGTCTTGCTTGTTTAAACTTCATTTTGGGATGGTGTAACCCTGGTGATAACCCACATCCTAAGCCCAACATTGTTGTTTTTAAGTGTGGTCGTTTTACCGCATAATGATGAAAATCCTCTCCACCAGGTGTGTGTACCGGCTTTCTTAAATTTGATAATCCGGCAGCTTGTATAATTGCTTGTTCCATAATATATTGTGCACTCGTATCAACTTCTGCGGCTACAATATTGGCAACAGTACGTAATTCAATCTGCACCTTATGCAATAACTTAGAGGAATCAATAACACGTTTGACCCCTTGCGCTAAATCGTCCATAACATTATTTTGTTGGGCTCGAATATCAATCGTAAATGAGGCATTACCAGGTATAATATTGCCTGATTCTCCCCCTGCATGAAACTTTGTCATTTTCACCGAAACAGGTACCATTGGATCGGTATGAATGGTTCGTAAATCTTCAATGATGGTAGCCCCTACTTCGATTGCATTAATGCCAAGGTGTGGTCTTGCAGCATGTGCATCTTCCCCAATGATCTCCCCTTCAAGTAAACGAGAGGCACCATGATACAAGGCAGCACAGTATGTACCATCCTCTAGCTCATGGACTGGTCTTACATGAACTCCAAATAAATAGTCGAGCTCATCAATTACCCCTTCTTCTAAGACCGCTAATGCTCCAGTCCCTTTTTCTTCAGCCGGTTGGAAAATGACACGGATTGTACCATTAAATGATGGCTGTTGTTCTTTTAATAATAAGAGTGCACCAATAGCCATTGTCATATGTCCATCATGCCCACAGGAATGGTTGGCACGGAAATGGCCATCAACCTCCTGCCATAATGCGTCTATATCTGTTCGTAAACCTACTTTAGGACTACCATGACCCACATCCACATAAAGACCTGTAGAATTTTTAAAACGAATTGGCGAAAATCCTTCTTCAGTTAATAAGTCTACTATATAATTAGTTGTTTCTACCTCATGCCAGCTAATTTCCGGATTGGCGTGTAAATACGTAAAAATCTCCATTAATCTTGACCTCAAACGGTCCAATTCTTCTTTCATAACATCCAACCCCTTAAAATTTTCTTATAATTATGATTATTATAGCGAAAATAATGATCTTCTACATAGAAACTTATACCCATACTCAATAAAATTACTACTTAAGATAATATATTTCGCGCTAGACTTCATAAATGGACATTTATTTAGATAACAAAAAAAGATGTAAATACAGCCCATTAGTCAGACTATATTTACATCTTTAATTTAGTTAATACCTTTCATTGCCTTTGAAATAATCGGCGATAAAACTAACAATAATATACCAATGACAATTGAAAGCGAACCTAAGAAGCCAAAGTATGTGAATTCGCTTACAACTTCATAAACCTTTACTAACTGCGCATTAATTGCTTGTGCTGCCGCACTTGTTAAAAACCATAAAGACATTGTTTGTGCAGCAAATGCTTGTGGTGCCAATTTCGTCGTAGCAGATAAACCAACTGGTGATAATAATAATTCACCTACAACTACTAAGAAGAATGACAGTACTAACCACCAAGGACTAACTAATGTTTCTCCGCCAGATAAATGTGCTGGAATCATCATGACAAGGAATGATAGACCTGCAAAGAATAAGGCGTAAGAAAACTTACGTGGTGTAGTTGGCTGCTTGTCTCCCCATTTAAGCCATAACATCGCAAATAATGGTGCCATTGTTATAACAAATAGCGGGTTTAATGACTGGAACCACGAAGATTGAAGCTGAATGCTACCAATACTTAGTTGTGTACGTTCGTCTGCATACGTAGCCAGAATTGTTGCCCCTTGTTCTTGAATCGCCCAGAACATAACGGCTGACAAGAATAATGGAATATAGGCAAGAAGTCGAGATTTTTCATCTTTTGTTGTCTTTTTACTACGATACATATAAATAAAGAAGAATGTTGGAATTAATACACCTAGAGCTGTAATGATTAAACTGAATACATTCATTGTTAAAGTACCCGTTTTAATACCAATAGCACCAAGAATAATAATCAGTAAAGCAATAATACCAAATTGCGCAAAGACTTTTTTACGTTCTTCAGGCTTTAATGGGTTATTAACTTGTAAACCCGCTAAGCCTAAGTATTTTTTCTCTGTCAACTTATAAACAATTAACCCAATGAACATCCCTAAACCAGCTAAACCAAAGCCTAAGTGGAAGCTATACTTTTGTCCAATTGTTCCGACAATAAATGGTGCAATGAATGCCCCCATATTAATACCCATATAAAAAATAGAGAAGCCTGCATCACGACGGCTATCTGTTTCAGCGTAAATATCCCCAACAATACTTGAAACGTTTGGTTTTAATAACCCAGTCCCCATTACGATAAATGCCATTGAAGCAAATAGCATCGTTACACCGCCAGGCAGTGCTAGCAATAAGTGACCAATCATAATTAACACGCCACCATAAAAAATAGTTCTACGTGTTCCTAATACTCGGTCAGCAATCCATCCACCTATAATACCTGACATATAAACGAGGGAACCATAAATGGCCATAATAGAGTTCGCTGTACCGCGGTCTAGACCTAATCCACCCTGATTCAATTCGTAATACATAAAGAAGATGAGAATTGCTCGCATACCATAATACGAGAAACGTTCCCAAAATTCTGTGAAAAACAAAGTAAAGAGCCCTTTAGGGTGTCCAACAAAGCCATTTTGAGGGACAGATTTTACAACTTCATCTTTACTAGACATACAATACCCTCTCCCAATTAAAAATATTCTCTTGAAAAAACATTATTACCCTAAAATAAGGATTAAAAAACTGTGTTTCATCATACTAAAGTGTTTTTTTAACTTTAGCAAGAGTTTTAAAAAATGTTGAAAATTTATCATTTTTCTTTAAATTCTGACTGTTCGTTTTGATAATTATTAAATCCTTTGATATATCTAAGTTTTCTCACACTTCCATAGTGCAAACTTGTTTTCTGAACATTAAATTATTCTAAAATATTTAAAATTCAGATTTATAACTTTTTATCCAAATTTAAACTATCTTTTCTAAAAATTATTAAAATACGCACATGCTGTTGTTCTAGATTCTATATTCCCCTTAATCACAAAAAGCATGCCAAAATTTTTTTGGCATGCTTCAGGGTATTTTTTCATTTTATTAATTTACAACGTATTGCTGATATTTTGCATAATCGGCTTCTTTAACTTCAAGCGATAATAAAGTACCGCCCTCTTCGTATGCTGTATTAGAAACAGAGGCATGTTCATTTAAATAAGAAACAATATTCCCTTGGTCATAAGGTATGAGCATTTCACACGTCACATAATCGGAGAAAATGTGTTGACGAACTAATTGAATTAATTCTTCTAACCCTACCCCTTGTTTTGCTGAAACCCAAATATTATCCCCACTTACAACAGGGTAAGGCACTTGGGCAAGATCAGCTTTATTGTAAACATAGATGGTTGGGATACCTTCAACTCCTACCGCTTTTAACGTTTCATTTGTAACGTCCATCATAAAACCATGCTCTGAATTAGAAACATCTACGACATGTAATAAAAGATCTGCATCTCGTGCCTCTTCTAATGTGGAGCGGAACGCTTTTACTAGATGATGAGGCAATTTGCTTACAAATCCAACTGTATCCGTTAATAAAAATGTCTTTTTATCAGGTAGCTCTATCTGACGAACTGAGGTTTCAAGCGTAGCAAAAAGCATATCCTTCTCAAAGACTTGTTTATGCTCTTCTTGTCCTATCTCTACCAGCAACTGATTCATAATCGTTGACTTTCCAGCATTTGTATAGCCGACAATAGACACTACCGGAAGGGCATTTTTTCGACGCTGTTTACGCTGCGTTTCTCGTTGATCCTTGACCTGCTCTAGATCCTTTTTGATTTTCGCTATTTGATCTTCAATTTTTCGACGATCCAATTCTAGCTTTGTTTCCCCAGCACCTCGGTTTTTGAAGCCACCACCCGTACCTCCACCTTGACGGCTTAAAGAGGCATGTAAGCCCACTAAGCGTGGGAGCATATATTGAAGCTGTGCTAGTTCTACCTGCATTTGTGCCTCTCGTGTTTTCGCACGTCGGCCAAAAATATCTAAAATGAGCATTGTTCGATCTATAACTTTCGTTGCTAGATCACGCTCTAAATTACGAATTTGTGACGGTGATAGCTCATCATTAAAAATAACGAGATTTGCTTGTGCTTCTTCATAGAAATTTTTGATTTCTTCTATTTTACCTGTACCAACATAATGGGAAGGTGTCACGCGCTCTAAATTTTGCGTAACTACCCCTACAACCTCCACATTGAGAGCCTCTGCTAAATTTTGAAGCTCTTCCATTGAATAATCAAAGTGCGCATCATTCCGTAAATTTACGCCAACGAGAATGGCCTTTTCAATTAATACATCAACTTCCTTAATTCTATCCATTAGAAACCTCCCACCAAAGCCTCGGTGACCCTACGACAAATTTTCTTCATCTTACCATAAATTACACCTGTCCGTATGTTCGGAACGTTATGAAAAACGTTTCAAAAAATGCGCCTCTTAGAAAAGGCGCATTTCCTTTATTTTCTTTCTTCTTTTAATAATACTTCCGAACGGTTAAACTCTTCTTCAATTTCTTCATTATGTCTATACGTCAATAGACTAACAATAACCGCAACGATTAAACATACAAAGAAGCCTGGCACAATTTCATATAGGGCACTTGATAATGATTCAACTTTCCCCCAAATAAATGCTGTTGCAGCACCCGTTACCATGCCACTTAAAGCTCCGTAATTCGTTAACTTTCTCCAATATAAAGAAAGTAAAATGACTGGCCCAAATGCTGCACCGAATCCTGCCCATGCAAAACCAACTAAACTTAAGATCGAGCTATCTGGATTCCAGGCTAAAATTGCTGCAATAATCGCAACAACTAAAACAGCCATACGCCCAACAAAAACATAATGTTTATCAGTTGCTGTTTTGTTAAACAATGCTTTATAAATATCCTCTACAAGTGCCGAAGAGGTAACGATTAATTGCGATGAAATGGTACTCATAACAGCAGCTAAAATGGCCGCTAGCATAATTCCAGCTATAAATGGATGGAACAAAATTTGTCCAAGTACAATAAATACTGTTTCAGCGTCTTTTAGCTCACCTGCATTTTGTTCATAATAAGCTACCCCTACTAACGCTGTCCCAATGGCGCCAAATAAACTTAACATCATCCAGCCAATACCAATACGACGAGCCTGCTTTGTTTCCTTTACAGAGCTGATGGCCATAAAGCGCACTATAATATGTGG
The DNA here is from genome assembly GCF_002429815.1 of Lysinibacillus sp. UBA5990. NCBI lineage: Bacteria > Bacillati > Bacillota > Bacilli > Caryophanales > Bacillaceae > Lysinibacillus > Lysinibacillus sp. UBA5990. The sequence goes on along the minus strand of NZ_DJAY01000003.1, from coordinate 190,937 downwards.
CTGCCCAAAATAACCTAATCCCCAAGCAAGTGAGGAAATAATACCGGCAGCTGTTGCAGTGGCAGGTAACATGTTTAGAAGATCTGGGCTAACTGCTTTAATAGAAGTAATTGTATCCCCTATCCCACCTGTTACAAAAAGACCGAATAGTGGTACAGTAATAAGTGCTATAAACATGATAAGTCCTTGTAAAAAATCAGTATAACTTACTGCTAAAAATCCACCGAACAATGTATAGGCTACTACTACTGCCGAAACAATTAACAAACCTTTATGATAATCATAACCAAATGAGCTATCGAAAAATTTGCCCCCTGCTACCATCCCTGAAGATACATAAAATGTAAAAAATATTAAAATAATGATACCTGAAGCAATTCTGATTAACTTCGTATGATCTCGTAATCGATTATCCAAATAACTCGGTATTGTAATGGAATCATTGGTAACCTGTGTATAAACGCGTAACCGTGGCGCTACTAATAACCAGTTTAAATAAGCGCCTACTGTTAACCCAATGGCAATCCAAGCCTCAACAAGACCTGATAAAAAAATGGCACCAGGTAAGCCCATTAAAAGCCAGCCAGACATATCTGCCGCACCCGCACTTAGAGCCGTTACAGCCGGACCTAAGGAACGACCACCAAGCATATAATCTGTTAAATTGGATGTTTTAACGAATGCATACCAGCCTATCGCTAGCATGGCGACCATATAAATAATAATTGCTAATAATTGATACATATTATCTGACATACTTTTTCCTCCTATTCAGTCTTTAGTATCACCAATTCATAAAGAAATACTATACATAAAGATACCATGAACATACAATTCTACCTATAATTACTCAGAATTTTTGTGAAATTTTTTTCAAAAACATTGTTCGTTATAAAATGTGTTAAACTAGTGCCATCTATTACACAATAAAGTAGGCGAAAATGTATGACATTTGAAGAAATGAAAGTTCATCTCATAGAAAGAATTTTACAGCAACAGCTAGTTACTGCCACAATCAGTCAACCTCGCATGAAATCTAATGAAGTTAAACGCATTAAGTTAAAGCCCTTAATGTTAAAGAATAGTTATCATATACAAATTGAATACCAATATGAACGAATTTTAAAACATGAAAATATTCAATTGACCGAATTTCCCGTTAAGATGGAGGCTATTTTCGAAGATTATCGCCAAGCCCATGTTGATTTTATTGATGAAAAAGTACAAGTACAATTATCAAAAAAGAATAAAGTACTTTGGAAATCCGATCAATCGGCTACGCCTAAGCAAGTTAATTTGGCACATAATCGTAAAAAAAATTACTTACTTTCGGATGATCAACCTTACCCGTTTTTAATTCGGCTTGGCGTGCAAACAGAGGATGGAAAAGTTAAAAAACAAAAATACGATAAATTTAAGCAAATTAACCGCTTTATTGAATTTATTGACGATGCTTTATCCTACTTACCCAAAAATCGGCAAGTTCGTATTTTAGATTTTGGATCAGGCAAATCGTATTTAACGTTTGCGTTGTATCATTATTTAAAAATCGAAAAAGGTCTAGATATACGTGTAACAGGCTTAGATTTGAAAAAGGAAGTTATTGAAGAGTGTTCAAGAATAGCACAGGATCTAGGCTATGACCAGCTTGAATTTCTTGTAGGAGATATTAATGATTATAATGAAGAATCCGCTGTAGACATGGTCGTAACACTGCATGCGTGCGATGTTGCCACAGATATGGCTTTAGCCCGTGCCGTGAAATGGGGCGCAAGCGTCATATTAAGTGTACCTTGCTGCCAACATGAATTGAATCGACAACTAAATACCCCTTCATTGGACATTATGTTACAACACGGTCTTGTCAGAGAGCGTTTCGCCGCCCTTGCTACTGATTCCATTCGAGCTGAAATCTTGTCCCTTGTGGGCTATGAAGCACAGCTTCTTGAATTTATTGATATGGAAAATACGCCTAAAAATATTTTAATCCGAGCATACCGAACAGGAAAAAAAGCAAGTGTAGTGCAACGTGCTAACTATGATGCTTTCTTAAATTTATTACATGCAACACCATTTTTACAAAATGAGTTAAAAGATTATTTATAACATACAAAAATGGCAATCGGACCACCTCGGACTATAGACAAAATTTAAGTGTGGCTATAGTCTTTTTTCTTTTACAGTGTAATGAAGGAAAGCTGTTGTTTTCCACGGAAAACGTCCAGCGAAAATATTCACTCCGTCCATGTTTACCTTTGAACAGGCTACAAGCGTAGAGCATATTCGTTGTCACCAATAATGAAAAAAACCATCGAGAGTGAAAACTTCTCGATGGTTTTGTCTACAGTCTAAGGCAAGCAAGCCAACCTTACTATAGCTCTTGTCGCAAAGCATGGATGACATCAATTTTCGTCGCCTTACGAGCAGGACGATAACCTGAGATCATCGCTACTCCAATACTAATAGCTGCTGCAATAACGACTAACTGCCATGGAATAAGAGAGAATGTAATATCATTAGTAGCAAATGCATCTTCTCCCGTCGCTGCTTTTAGAATCAAAGGTAGCACTGCATTTGCCGCAAAACTAATGGCATATGAAATGATAACCGCAATTAAGGTACCTAAAAGCCCAATAAACGTACTTTCCATTAAAAATAAACGTTGGATTAGTTTCGGACTTGCACCGATCGCTTTTAATACACCTATTTCACGAGTTCGCTCTGTCACCGCCATTGTCATCGTATTGAAAATACCGATGGAAGCAATAAGCACCGCAATTGTACCAACAAATATCAAACCGATTTTTAATACTAAGAAAAATACATTCATTTGATCTAATTGCTCCGTCACTGAATAGACACTGTAGCCATTATCTTTGAGTTTTTCTAAAATTGGCTTTACGTTTTCCATTGTATCAGCAAAAATATTGAATTCTGAGTAAAACAACTCCTCCTCGGTTGTATCACCAAGAGCAGAAAAATTCTCAAGTAATGCTGGCTTTTGTGCTATGTCCATATGAATAGTATTATCAATCATCCAATCATACGAAGGTTTCTCCATTACACCAACAACTGTATAGGTCATTTTTTCTGTTTCCTCATTGTTACCAGTGTTAGGCAATAGTGATATGTTAATGTTCTGTCCAATTAACGAATTTTTATAGCCCTCATCACTTCCATTATAATAGGTACCGTCTGCTTCAGCCTTTTTGCTTTTTTCTTTAATCACATTGCGATCTGCCTCATTCAATAATGTTTGTGCAAAATGATAGCCTACCACTATTTCATTTGGTTTTGATGGATAAGCACCTTCCGCAAGCTTGCCATTCACCTGCTCAAAATCCTTCATATCGTTCAAAACTAAACTAGAAGTTGTATCACGATCACCTAAAAAAGAATGTGCAGAGGCATTCATGCCCACCGTTTCAAGTACTGTTTCCACATGATCTATCTTTTTAATTTCTTGGACCTGATCCTCTGTAAATTGTTTATCCCCATACACTTGAATTTTCGTAACTGTTTCATTTGAAAGAATTTCATTACGTAAAGATTCCTGTAATCCAAAACCTACCGATGCTAATACAATGAGGAAAGCGCAGCCCATCGTTGCAGCTAGAACCGTCATAAAAACTCTCAATTTATTTTTCTTTATATGCTGCGTGACAAAGTCTAATTGATCCTTAAATAACATATTAAGCTTCCTCCTTTACCAGTTCGCCATCATACATACGGAAGCGTCTATGTGCGATCGTCGCCACTTCTTCATCATGAGTAATAATGACAAAGGTTAACCCAAACTCACGGTTTAAACTTTGAATAAGCATTAAAATATCTTGCTCTGTTTCTGAATCCAAACTTCCTGTTGGCTCATCTGCCAGCAATATAGGAGGATTCGTGATGAGCGCTCTTGCAATACTTACACGCTGTTGCTGCCCACCTGATAATTCATTTGGGTAATGATCGGCAACTTCTGTTAGACCAACCTTGTCCATTATTTTTTTCACTTTTTCTTTTCTCATTGCTTTGCGCGATCCTTGTAGCTTCAAGGGTAACTCAATATTTTCGAATGCCGTCAAGCCAGGCATTAGTTGAAAGTTTTGAAAGATAAAACCGAATTGTCTCAAGCGAAATGCTGCACTTTCTGTTTCATTTAGTTGTGCTGTTTCTTTACCATTCACTTTAATAGAACCCTGCTCAACCTTCATAAATCCAGCTAAAACTTGTAATAAAGTTGACTTTCCAGAGCCACTTTTTCCGACAATTGCTACAATCTCTCCTTTATTAACCTCAAAGTTCACGCCTTTTAAAACGGGAACCTGCTTTTCCTTTCCTTTTTTTCCGATTAAAAATGTATGTTGTAAGTTTTCAACTTGAATCATTTGTTAATAAACACTCCTTTCTCACTCATTTCTCATTGTAGAAAACAATTCTTAATAAAGAGGAAGGATAAAAATGAAGATATTCTTAAGAATAAGGAGAGACTCCTACTAAAACAAATTGAATTTACACTCCCTTTACAATTCAAGTAGTATTTTCACTGATTTTCATAGTAAATCACAAAAAAATCTGTACTAAACACTGTTAGTAGTTGCAAAAAACCAAGTAATAAAGGGATTTACCTGTACTATTAAGAACAAACACAGTTTAATCTCCCTTTATTTTGTGAACGAATTGTATATTACAGCAATGTAAATTTTTATGTCGAATATAAAATTTTTATGTAGATAAATTAAAGATTTTGTTATGATAGTAAAGTTTAGAGGTCGATTAATTTATTTATATCCAGGAGGATTCGATTTACATGCTTAACTCAAAAAAACAAGACCCTTTCTTTATTGCATTGCATAAAATTGCTGAAAATATGAGAGAGGCTGTGCATTACGCAAATGATTTTCGTATTAACAGTGTAGCTGACCTAAAAGAGATTAGCATTACAATGAAAAATTACGAAACTGCTGGCGATAAGCTCATTCATGAACTGATCGTAATGCTAAACAAATCATTTATGACACCTATTGAGCGTGAAGATATTTTAGAGTTTGCCATTCGTATGGATGATATTTTAGATGGTACAGAACATTGTATTGCCCATTTTGAAATGTTTTCACTCACAGAAATTGATGAATCCATGCGCACTTTCCTAGGCTATATTTCTAAAAGTGTGGATGAAATTGTCAAAGCAACTGAAGAGTTAAAGAAAAAGAATCTAATTGGTATGCGCCCTCACGCTATTCTAATTAAAGACTATGAACGTGAATGTGATGAAGTACAACGTTCTTCCATTAAACAACTGTTTTTAAACGAAAAAGATCCGATTCGCCTCATTAAATTTAAAGATATATATGAACAACTTGAAGATATCGCTGATCATTGTCAAAACGTAGCTAATACTATGGAAACAATTATCATGCGTAACGCATAATTAGGAGATGGGCACTTTACAATGAATACAATCATTATACTAACCGTACTGGTCGTCATCTTTGCCCTAACATTTGACTTTATCAACGGCTTCCATGATACTGCAAATGCTATTGCAACGTCGGTTTCCACTCGAGCATTGCCACCTCGTGTAGCGATCATCATGGCCGCAACCATGAACTTTATCGGCGCTATCACTTTTGTAGGGGTTGCTAAAGCTTTAACAAAAGACATTGTAGATCCGTTTTCTTTAAATGCCTTTGAAGGAGACACAACCGGTTCAGTCGTTATTTTGGCCGCACTAATTTCAGCTATTATTTGGAATTTACTTACATGGTATTTCGGTATTCCATCAAGTTCTTCCCACACATTGATTGGCTCTATAGCAGGTGCTGCTGTCGCATCTGCTGGCTTCGATGTATTAAACTATGGCGGCTTTACTAAAATCCTTATGGCGTTAGTGTTTTCTCCAATACTGGCTATTTGTGCTGGTTTTATTATGATGACACTATTTAAATTATGGTTTAAAAACCTTAACTTATATCGCACTAATAAAGGTTTCCGTACGATGCAAATTTTCACCGCAGCCATTCAATCGTTCACACATGGTACGAACGATGCGCAAAAAGCAATGGGGATTATGACAATGGCTTTAATCGCTGGAGGGTTGCATAGCGGTGATGAAATACCTTTCTGGGTACGTGCTGCTGCTGCCACAGCTATGGGTCTAGGTACATCTATTGGTGGTTATAAAATTATTAAAACCGTTGGCGGTAAGATTATGAAAATTCGTCCTGTTAATGGGGTAGCGGCAGACTTAGCGTCAGCAACAGTTATTTTTGGTGCGACGTTAATCCATCTACCTGTATCTACAACACATGTTATTTCTTCATCGATTATGGGTGTTGGTTCTGCACAGCGTGTACGTGGCGTTAACTGGGGAATGGCCCGCAAGATTGTTACTACTTGGGTTATTACAATGCCTATTTCAGCCGTAATGGCATCCGTTATTTATTTCGTCCTATCATTATTCTTTTAATAACAAGGCTCCTGTCTAATAAATAGACAGGAGTCTTTAGTTTGTCACACGACAAAATGTGACACATCCTTTAAACTAATTGAAAAGGGGGATACATAAACAACTATGAAAACTTTTTCAACTTTTATTACCACACATGCAAAAGCAATCGTAGCTCTGTGGATTATTATTTTTCTAGCCATGGCTTATTTTGCTTTACAGCTTCCTGGTAAACTTCAAGGGGATGGCTTTTTTGTTGAAGCGGATCATAACTATGTCACAAAAGAGCTAGCAAAAACATTCGATATACCAACCAATACAATCTTGGTTGTGTTCGATCCAGCTCAGGATAAGAAAATTGAAGATACTTTAAATAAACTTGATCACATAAAGGAAATACATTCCATCCAGTCACCTTTAGAGGACTCTTCTTTACGTAAAGATGGGATTGCCTATGCTATGGTCCATTTAAAAAACGATGCTGAAAACCTTTCTGAAATCGTTGAGGATGTCCGTTCATTAATTGAAGAAGACGGAGTTCATATTACGGGTGGACCAGTTATTTCCGCTGACATTAATACAGCCAGCCAAAAGGATTTAGCATCTGCTGAGGCCATAGGGTTACCTATTGCCATTATCGTCCTATTATTGGCTTTTGGTACGGTTATTGCTTCTATTTTACCAATTATCATTGGGGTTGTTACAGTTGTAACCGCCTTTGGTATTATGACATTACTTAGCGGTAGCGTGAATCTATCCATTTTCGTTTTAAATATTGTTCCAATGCTTGGTCTTGCTTTAAGTATTGATTTCGCACTATTGTTTATTAATCGTTACCGTGAAGAGCGTGCTCACACATCCATTGCACAAGCTATTCAAATTGCCATCCAGACAGCTGGACGCTCCATCATCTTTTCTGCAGTATGTGTCATGATTGGTTTAGGTGCAATGATCGTCATTGATGTAGAAATATTCCATAATATCGCTCTAGGAGGCACCATAGTAGTTCTATTAGCTGTTCTTTCCGGCTTAACCTTACTCCCTGCGACGATGATGCTTTTAGGCGACCGACTCAATAAATGGCGTCTATTACGTGTTAAACCAGGAGGCGCAAATCGTTGGCGGAGCTTTGCAGGTTTTGTCATGAAACATCCAGTCACAATCGTAATTGCTGCATTATTAATACTTGGTATCGGAATGCCCCCATTAAAGGACATCCAATTAACGATTCCTCAAGTAGATTCCCTACCGACAAAATATGATGCACGTGTAGCGTACGATAAATTAGATGAAACGTTTGGACTCGGTGAAACATCTACTTTATATTTGTTAGCTGAACGTAAAGAAGGCTGGGAGGATGCTGAAGCTAGGGAGCTGATTTACACTATTCAAGAAAAGTTATTAAAAGATCCACTTGTTACTAATGTTTCAACTATCTATACAGCCGCAAACATTCCAACACCTAAGGAACTCTCTGCTTCTTTAGCAATCCCACAGGTGGCGGAGCAATTAAAACCGGTTATTCAAACCTTTTCAAAAGATACAAAGCTATTCATCCCAATTACCATTGATGCAGCTGGTTCTTCCACTACTGCCCAAAAATTTGCACGAACTTGGATGGATAAAGATTTAGGTGTACACTTTGCACTTGGAGGACCCGCAAAATTTAACCAAGAGATATTTGATGAGATCGCTAATAAAATTGTTTTAGCGATAGCCATAATCATCGTGTCCACTTTCTTTATTTTAATGCTGGCATTCCGTTCAGTATTAATTCCGTTAAAGGCCATTATTATGAACATTATTGGGCTTTCCTCTGCCTTCGGAATACTCGTCTATATTTTCCAATACGGACATTTTGGCATTGAGGCAGGATCGATTGTTTTGATTATCCCAGTTATTGTTTTCTGTCTTGTTTTTGGCTTAAGTATGGACTACGAAGTCTTTTTAATTTCTCGTATCCAAGAGGAATATTTAAAAGGCGCCAACAATACACACGCTACAATAGAGGGACTGACATCCACAAGTCGGATTATTACTTCAGCAGCGCTCATTATGATTGTTATTACAGGAGCGTTTGCCTTCACAGATGTCATGCCTGTGAAACAAATTGGTGTTGGTATAGCCATTGCTGTTGCTATTGATGCCACAATCATTCGTCTTATGCTTGTACCAAGTCTCATGAAACTATTTGGTGATTGGAACTGGTGGCTTCCTTTCGCAAAGAAAAATAAATAATAAAAAATCCGCCTCCTTGTTCAAGGAAGCGGATTTTTTCTCTATGCATAAATACTGTTATACCACTCTTTTGCTGCGTGAACTTCAGGAATCGTTAGCTGATGTCCGAAATCAAACCAGTTCGTCGTCACAGTCGCACCCGCCGAACTTAAAAGAGCCTCTAAATCCTCTGATTCTTGTGCTGTACACATCGGATCATTTGTACCTGCACCTATAAAAACAGGGATAGCAGATAGCTTAGGTAGCTCTATCCCTCGTCTCGGCACCATTGGATGATGTAATATAGCTCCTGCTAAAACGTCCTCGTAGTGGAATAATAAGCTAGCCGCAATATTAGCACCGTTTGAATAACCGATAGCTACAATTCGTTGACGATCAAAGCCATATTGCTGTGACGCCTCGTTCAAAAATTCATTCAGTTCATTTGTACGAATGATTAAATCCTCTATATCAAAGACACCTTCCGCTAGTCGACGGAAAAACCTTGGCATTCCATGTTCTAGTACATTGCCTCGTACACTTAATATATTGGCTGTATCATCAATTTCCTTGGCAAGTCCAATTAAGCTTTCTTCATTACCACCCGTGCCATGCAACAACAATAGAGTTGGTTTTGTTTCGTCTGTTCCTTTATAAAAAATGTGTTTCATTGACAGTCCACCTCTCAATTATCTTGAATTCGAGATAATTGTAGCCTGTGGCAAAATTAAATTCAAGCTCTTTGACTTATTAATTTCGCGATTTTCACGATTGGGTTGTTCCTCATGGTTTTTATAAAAATTAGTTATAGTAAAAACTGATAGTAAACACGCCACAATCACAACAACAATAACAATTCCCACTAGTTTTTTCCCGTTCATTCTATGATAATCCCCCGTATTTATTATTTCTTTTTACGAAAGCCTTCTTCTAGCAAATATTCTTTTGCTGCATCATACGTACCAAACGCCTCTTCAAGATTTTCCCCATGGTAGACATTCCAAGAACGTTGTTCAAATACTAGCTGTAATTGATCACCCTCTCGACTATGCCAAATCTCGATAATCGGTTCTTCCGTCTCTACCTCTTCAGATAGATATTGAATAGCATCCGCAATAATCTCACGAAGTTGTTGCTCATCATAATCACGGATATTTACTAATCCTTTATTAGCCTCTTGCTCATAGCGCAATAAATCTCCAACAAAGATAAAGCCATTGCCATTCGGATGTAGCTTTTCAACTACAATTGTCTTTTCATAAAGACTGTCCATAAAGTGATAATTTAAGCGTTTTAATGATATTTCCTTTTTCGTTAGTTCAGAAAATGATTCAATAATTGCTTGTTTTTGTTCAAATGTTAGCATATAAAAAATGCTCCTTTTCTTTACAATCTATCTAACAGTATAACTTATTTTTTCCTGTTATATTGTGTACATTCTCATCATTTTTACAAAGAAAATAGGATAAGCTATTTTCTAGCTTATCCTACCCAAATTAGGATGTTTGATTAAATATTTTCTCACGCGCAAATTTAATCACATGTGCAACATACAATTCACGATAAGGAACAAATTGTGCCGTTCCAACTGGTCTGACAATTTTCATACGTTGACCATCAGGGAAGTATTCGTATCCTTCAATATTCAGTGTTGTCGTTTCTCCCAAGAAGAAAGCTTCGGCCTCATTCAGTCTTGCTCTTACTACACCTGATACTTCCTCATATTGTAAAGCAAAGGAATTCCAATCATGCTCGAAAGGATATATGTAGACATGGCAAAATTCATTATCAATCATATTTTCAGAAACGATACTACAAGAGGTCATGCCCATTTTGACAACATCTTGGACATCTATTTGGAGCCCTAATTCTTCTTTTACTTCTCGTATACCTGATTCCACTGTTTCAACAGCTAGAAGATGGCCTGCTGCTGTAATATCGAGTAAACCTGGATAATCCTTTTTCTGCGAGCTTCGTACTTGAAAATAAATATAGTCCTCATTGACAAGCCAGCAATGAAATGTCTCATGCCAAAGCCCTTTTTCATGTACTTCCGACCGCGTAGCTGTCCCAATTTCCTCATGCCGTTCATTAAATACCTTTACAATTTCTTGTTCCATTGTTTCGACTCCTATACTGATTTCGTCGCTTTTTTCTTAATTGCATTACGTTGATCATAAATATTGGATACGATAACTTTCAATACTGCATAAAATGGTACAGCAATAATAATTCCTATAAAGCCTGCAATATTCCCTGCTGCTAGAATAATTGTAATAACAGTTAGTGGATGGATATCGAGCGATTTTCCCATCACGTTAGGTGTAATAAAGTTGCTATCAATTTGTTGAGCAACAAGCGTCACAACGGATACCCAAACAACTAAAATAGGGTCCTGAATAACCGCTACAATTAGGGCTGGCGTAAATGCGATCCAAGGCCCAATAAATGGAATCATATTCATAAAGAATGCAAAGATTACTAATAATAACGAATATTCTAATCCAATAATTAAGTAACCCACATACATAATTAGCGCTAATAAAAAACTAATTTGCAGTTGGCCCTGAATATAACTACGTAAAACATCATCAATTTCACTTAATGTTTTCTTAACCCATTGCTGACGTTCGCCACTGAAATATTTATAAATAGATGGTGCAAATTTCTCATGATCCTTCAACATAAAAATAAAGAAGAATGGGATTAAAACAGCTAATAATGATACAGACACAATGGATTGTAAAAAGGAAATAAACCCTTTACTCGCCACCATTGCAACATCTTGCACAGAGTTCGCCATTTTTTCAATTACATCATTTACCTGCTGTGGGAAGTTATCTTTATTGAGTAGTACATAGTCTGTTAATTGCTGAATACTCGTACTAATACTTGAACTAATCATAGGGGCATTCTTCACTAATTTATTGACCTGCTCGGCAATCGGGTTCCCAATAATCCAGCCAAAAACCCCTGCAATCCCTATGAGGCCGAACACAATCGTCAATATGCTTGCCCATCTAGGGAATTTACGCTTTTCTAAAAATCTCTGAATCGGTTCAGTCACATAATAAAAGACACCCCCAAGTAGTAAAGGGATAAAAATGGCTTTTAAAATGATAACTAGAGGTGAAAAAATCCAATGAATCTCTATAAAATATTTAATAATTAATAGTGTAAGTAGTATCCCTACACCTACTTGAAACCAAACCTTCCTCGTCACTTTCATTCACTTCCTTTAATCGCCGTTACTCAAGATACTACTGATATATTAACCATTTCGCAAGTATCCTAGTATGTTTTGACTCAATCAATTTTTTCTGTGCGAATTTAATACCAGATTTTCACGTTTACTTATAAAGTTCCCTTCAAACAAACTAAAAAATTCGCTCACTTCCACTATACTAGTCGTGGAAGTGTAGCGAATTTCAGTATTTATTATAGCGAGGAATCGTCTACAGAATTTAGGTATGCCTCAATCTCACCAATAACTGATTCGACACAGCCATCTTCAAATGGTGAAATTAAGCCTGCCTCTTTTACAAGCTTTGTAAATGACATGGATCCACCTAAACCACATAGATGAATATAGTCTTTCCAAGCCGCCTCAAATTCTTCACGTGAACGCTTCCAGAATTGGAAGGCACAAATTTGTGCTAGCGTGTAATCAATATAGTAGAACGGACTAGCATAAATGTGACCCTGACGTTGCCAAATCCCACCTGCTTCGAGGTAGCTATTGTGATCATAGTCACGATGTGGCAAATATGTTTCCTCAATTTTCTTCCATGCTGCCTTACGCTCAGCTGGTGTCATTGTAGGATTTTCATAAATAATATGTTGGAATTCATCAACTGCAACACCATATGGTAAGAATAAAAGACCACTACTTAAATGTGTAAATTTATATTTTTCTGTATCTTCTTTAAAGAATAGCTCCATCCATGGCCATGTGAAAAATTCCATACTCATCGAATGGATTTCACAAGATTCGTAAGTTGGCCATAAGTATTCAGGAATGCCGATGTTACGGCTTGAATAAACTTGGAAGGCATGTCCCGCTTCATGAGTTAACACATCGATGTCACCTGAAGTGCCGTTAAAATTCGAGAAAATGTACGGAGAATGATAGTTTTCGATAAATGTACAATACCCGCCACTCTCTTTTCCTTTCTTCGCCACTAGGTCCATAAGGTCATGATCGATCATAAAATTGAAAAACTCTCCTGTTTCAGGTGATAGCTCCTCATACATCTTTTTACCATTTGCCACAATCCATTCTGGATCACCCTTTGGCGTCGCATTGCCTGATAAAAAGTTCAGTGCTTCATCATAGAACTTTAAATCGTCAATCCCAATACGCTTCGCCTGACGCTCATACAGCTTTGTCGCTACAGGAACAATTAAGTCGCGAACTTGATCACGGAATTTCTTCACCATCTCAGCATTATAATCAATACGATTCATTCGAATATAACCAAGCTCAACATAGTTGTTATAGCCTAGTTTAACTGCAATTTCATGGCGTACTTTTACAAGTTCATCGTATAAGCGATCAAATTCCTCTTCATGCTCCGCAAAGAAACCAAAGCGTGCATTTGTTGCTTCTTTACGTGTAGCTCTATCTGTAGACTCTGCAAACGGTCCAAGCTGAGCAAGTGTTAAAGTCTCACCATTAAATTCGATTTGTGCAGATGCTACAAGCTTATTATACTCAGAAGCTAGCTTATTTTCTTTTTGCATCAAATCAATGACTTCTGGTGAGAACCCTTTAATTTGATAGTTAGCGAGATCGAATAATTGTTGACCCCATTTTTCTTCTAGTTGCTCACGGAAAGGTGAGGCAATCAATGCTTTATAATATTCTGTTGTTACTTCTTCTAGCTCAGGACTAACTTCATCGAAATAGTCGCGCTCTGCTTGATAAAATTCATCGTTTGTATCGATCGAAGCACGAATATACACTAAGTTAGCCATTGTAGCAAAGTCATTACTAATAGCATTTAATTTTTCAATGATGCTACTTTGTTCGTCCATCGATTGCGCTTTTTTAAATTGGTCGACGAGCGCTAATTGTTGCTCTTTCATCCCCGCAACATGTGGACGGTTGTACTCATAGTCTTTAAACGTTTTCATTGAAGTCCCCTCTTTCTGTCATATACCCCGTGATATTTCTATTATATGTCAAATCTTAGCTATTAAGAAACAATTTTTTAATAACCTACAATATATGTTTTTAGTAATGCCGCTCTCTCTCTTATTTTTAGTTTAGCTTCTACCGACTTTGGCGTTTTAGCTGACACTACATCTACTTCAAAATCTAAAGACTCGGCTAAATATTTTGCACGTTTTAGGTGGAAGTCATTTGAAACAATCGTAATTTTCTTTGTTTCCTTTGGTAAAAGTTCTTTAGAAAACACTAAATTTTCATACGTGGAGGTGGACTGATCCTCCTCGATAATTCTTGTAGCATCAATACCATTTTGCTCGAGATACTCTCTCATTACAGATGCCTCCGTTCGATCTTCATCTGGTCCTTGTCCCCCTGACACAATGACCTTCGCTTGGGGATACTTTACTAAATATGGAACGGCCACCTCTAATCTACTTTTTAAAGAAAGTGATGGTACACCTCCTGGTTTTACTTTCGCTCCCAGTATGATCATATAATTAGCCGAGCCATCTGCCTTTGCTTCCACCCCACGTTCAATTTCCTTTCCCAACCAAATATAGAGGACAATTGCTATAACTATTAAAACAACACCTACTCTAATCAACCATTTTTTCACAAATCAACCCTCCCTTACCTTTTATTAACGTGACTACAGAAAAAAAGGATGCTTGATTACCAAGCACCCCTAATAATTTTATCTTAAAATAAAGCGTTTAATGGATTCCTGTAACGCTGTAATCTCATCTGTTAAATCATTGGAAGATTCACTAATAAGCTGAATCGCTCGTTGTTGCTCATCTACCGATGCTGTTACCTCTTCAGAAGCAGCGGCATTTTTTTCACTGATCATTGCAATACTTTCAATGGATTTCATCATATCATTCTTAGCGCTATTTACATATTCTACGCCATCGGTCATATCTCCAATAATTGAAATGATTTTTTCCACAGCCATTTTGATTTCTTTGAAGGAAGACTCTGTTACCATGACAGAATCATTTTGTTGACTTACAATGACGTGAGTTTTCTGCATTTCATCATTGACTAAATTTGTTTCACTCTCAATCCCCTTTAAGGTAGTGCGAACTAGCTCCGTTGCTACGGATGTTTGATCAGCTAGCTTTCGTACTTCCTCTGCGACCACAGCAAATCCTTTGCCATGTTCACCTGCTCGTGCAGCCTCAATTGATGCATTTAGAGCAAGGAGATTGGTTTGATCAGAAATCTCTGTAATGGTCCCTACAATGCCTTCAATTTCGCGTACCTTCACAATTAAACTTCCAAAAACGGACTGAATATTCTGAATAAGCATTGAAGATTCCTGCGACTTATTCTTTAAACTAGCGATATTAACGATACCCTCTTCATTTGATTTTTGCATATGTTGTGATGCATCTAGCATTAATTCATTTTTATCGTGCAATCCTTCAATTTGTTGAGCAAACTCAGTAGCTGTTCGATTTGTATCTTCCGCCTCTGATGCTTGTTTTACGGCGCCATTCGATACTTCATTAATAGCTTTAACGATTTCATCGCCATAAGCATTTGTTTCTTCAGCAACCGCGGTTAAATTTGACGATGTCGATTGAATTTCTACAATTGCTTCTTCTACATCTGAAATTAGTGTTTTTAATTGATCAACCATTTCATTGAAGCCCTCATTTAACTGGCCAATTTCATCTGTACGCTGTAAATGCTCAATATCTACAGTTAAATTGCCCTTTGCTACTTCACGTACGCGTTGCGATAATTTTTTGACTGGTAATGCCAAATGCCTAGAGACTATAATAACAACCATAACACCTATGATAATAGCACCCGCTAACGTCAAACCAATGACTAATAGTAACGAGTTTGCCTCTGCATTAAAATCCTGCATATATGTACCTGATGCAATAATCCATCCCCAATGTGGATCTTTTGCTGAATAAATAATTTTATCCGCCAATACATTCTGGCCTGGTAGCTCAAATTCGTATTTAGTAAAACCTCCACCATCCAATGCTTGGTCAGTTACTTCCCGAATAAAGTAATTTCCACTACTATCTTGATCGTTCCAAAGATTATCACCTTCTCGAGTAGGGTGTGTTGTTAATGTTCCCTTATCATCTAATACATAGATATAGCCGTATTCCCCCAAGTCACCTGGATAATTAATTGGCCGCTTCCCTTCACTATCCTTAGGTCCCAAGAAAGCCTCGCGTACCCGTTCCTGTGCTACATCTAAAGGTATATCTCCCTTTTCGACACTTTCATTGGCGAGTTCAATTATTTGCAAAGCAGATTGAACACTATTATAAATTACTTGCTCTCCTATATCCTCCATACCATTCTTCGCCTTACTATAACTAACCACGCCAATTATTAAACTTGGAATAATTAGTAGTGCCAATGAAATAACGACTAGTTTCCCCTGTATCGAACGTAAAAACCTCATACTTTAGCCCCCCTTATTCTTCTCGTTCAAAGAGTATATTAACTTATATTATGTTATGATTTGGAAGTTTCCGCAATGGATAAAACGCAAATTAATTCCCCTATTTGGTTTATTTCGACAAATACA
Organism: Lysinibacillus sp. UBA5990; assembly: GCF_002429815.1. Lineage (NCBI taxonomy): Bacteria > Bacillati > Bacillota > Bacilli > Caryophanales > Bacillaceae > Lysinibacillus > Lysinibacillus sp. UBA5990. The sequence goes on along the minus strand of NZ_DJAY01000003.1, from coordinate 174,545 downwards.
TGCTCATTATATTTTTATTTTTCTGCAACTAGCGTAAAAAAACTATTTTTCTACAAGACTTCTTCTCATAGAAAAATAGTTTACAATGCTCATAATTTGAACGTATTGATTGTTTCAGTTACCTCTTTAGATGTTTGATCTAACATCGCTACAACTTCATTTAATTCTGAAACCATTGTTACTTGTAAGTCAGAAGCCATTGCTACTTCTTTTGTTCCTTGCACACTATGCTGAGCAATATCATTCATCTGTTCTGTAGTAGCTAATATTTCTTCAGAGCCCGCTGACATTTCTTCAATCACAGCTGAATCATCCTGAATCTTATTATTTACCTCAACAACTGATTCTAATATTTGTTCTAGGCTTTCACCAATACGTTGTACAGCCCTATTACCCGCTTGTACATCTACCGCGCTACCAGACATTTCATGTAATGCTCGTTTTGTAATGGTCTTAAAGCTTTTCAGATGTGTATGTATTTCATCCGCTGATGCTTTCGACAGTTCAGCAAGCTTCCGTACTTCATCTGCAACGACTGCAAACCCCTTACCAGCTTCCCCTGCCCTCGCCGCTTCTATCGCCGCATTTAATGCCAGTAAGTTGGTTTGGTCAGCAATGCTCGTAATAATTGTTACCATCTCTTCAATAGAGCCGAATCGATCTCCCATTTCCTCAACATGTTTAGCCGTTCGTAAAACGGAGGATTCCACGTTTTGAATTTGAGATATGACTTCTTGAGAATGATTCACGCTAGTTTCCACTAGACCTGTCATAGTTGAGGATGATTCAGCAATCTCAGAAGTTGTATCAGCCAGTCGTTGAATACCTATCGACATTTCATTCATCGTTAAGACAACTTCTTGATTGTTTTGCTGTTGCTGCTCACTGCCAGCAGCGATTTCAACTATACGATCAGCAATTTGAGCATTTGATGTTTCAACATGTTGTGTAGTTTCATCAATCTTTTTCACAACACTTTGTAAGGCGAATGTTTGTTGCTGAATGGTTTGGAATGTTTCTTTTAATTTTTGTAAGGACTCCTGAAAGGCTCGTGCAAAAATAGAAATTTCATTTTTCCCTCTTAGCTGGATTTTTTCAACCTCCATTGTTGCCTTCGCGATATCCCCTTGTGCAAAACTTGACACCGCTTCCCCTAAATTTGCCAATGGCTTTAGTGCTTGATTTATGTAACGGTACATTATAAACATAACAATTCCTGTTAAAACTAACATTACTATAATTAATGCTGGCAAAATGGCTGTCAATACAGCATTCGTTACAGCACTTACCTCGTTAGCCTCTATATCTACCCCTATAAACGCCACAATATTTCCTGATGCATCCTTTAATGGTACTGTACCAGACAAATAATCCCCAAAACCGCTATGTAAAATATTAGAGTAATAACTTCCTGTATTCATTACTTTTTCAATATCTTTATATAATGTAGAAGAAGACTCCTCTCCTATAACACCTGCATTTTCTTGGTCATCTGCTGGCATACCATCCACTAAAAATCGAACTTTTTGATCTTCCTGTGGAACGGCAAACGTATAGGCATACAGGACCCCATTTATTTCACGCAATTCATTCAGTTCTTCTCTTAGCTGCCAATATAAATTTGATTCCCTTGGGTCCTTTGATAGTTGTTCATAGTCCTCTGGGTTTAATTGCTTCGCAATGTTTTCTGCTACCGCGACAGCCTGTGCACCCATTGTTTTATTGACGGATGATTTCGCTGTGTAGATCGTTGTGATAATAAAAAATGCTAACAAAGCTACTAACATAACAAATGACATCAACACGATTCTATTACTTAATTTACCTGTTGCTCGCATGCTTACCTCCTTTAACATACTACTAAGTTAATCTATTAACTATTGTACTATTATTTTAACTATTTCGACAATAAAACTATGCTAATAACGTTATCCAAATAACTAAAGCAATTAAAGTAGCGAATAATGTCGGAATGGTAAGAATTATGCCGAACTTAAAATATTGCCCCCAGCTAATTTTAATCCCTTTTTGAGCTAAAATATGAAGCCATATTAATGTCGCAAGTGAACCGATTGGAGTCATCTTTGGGCCAAGATTAGTACCAATTATATTGGCATAAATGAGTCCCTCTTTCATCATACCTGTTGCGCTTGTTTCAGAGATTGCTAATGCATCAATCATGACTGTTGGTAGATTGTTCATGACTGCTGATAAAACGGCAGCTACAAATCCCATAGTCATAGTCGCTACAACGAATCCTTGCTGCACAGCATGTTCTAGTAAACTAGCTAGTATACCTGTCATCCCTACATTTTTCAGGCCGTAAACAACCACATACATACCAATGGAAAAGAACACTATATTCCACGGTGCCCCTTTGACAACTCTCTTTGTATCTACAAAAGAACTACGATTTGCCAGCCATAAGAAAATAGCGGCTACACTACATAAAATAAATGACACTGGAACGTGGAACATTTCGCCGATTACAAATCCCACTAGTAAAATTACTATTACATACCAAGATATCGCAAATAACTTCGGGTCTCTAATCGCCTGCTTAGGTTGTTCAACTGCATCGAGAGAATAGCACTGTGGTATGGAACGACGAAAAACCACATACAGTACAGCTATACTTGCAATTAAAGAAAAGAAGTTTGGTACAACCATATGAATCGCATAATCCATAAAGCCTATCTCAAAAAAATCTGCTGATACAATATTTGTTAAATTACTAATAACAAAGGGTAAGGATGTTGTATCTGCTATAAAACCACTAGCAATAATAAATGGGAAAATCATTTTTTCTGTCATATTCAGTTTTCTAACCATCGCTAAAACAATTGGTGTTAATATTAAAGCCGCCCCATCGTTAGCGAATAGCGCTGATACTATTGCTCCTAAGCAAGTAATATAAACAAATAAACGGATACCACTTCCTTTAGCAAGTCGTGCCATATGCAGGGCAGCCCATTCAAAAAAGCCGATTTCATCTAAAATTAGGGAAATTAAAATAATACCAATAAACGATAAAGTAGCATTCCAAACAATTCCTGTTACTTCCAGCACATCCTGCCATGTAACTACTCCAATTATGAGTGCGATGGCAGCTCCTATACAGGCTGACCAACCAATCGATAATTTACGTGGCTGTACAATAACAAAAAATAAAGTCACTAAAAACAAAATAATCGCTAATGCAGTCTGCATGATTTTCCTCCCTAAATAAAAACCAGTAGCTTTATGTGCTACTGGTTTACTCAATCAATAAAATATTGGTTTATTCACCTAAATCAGCATTGTGGAAGACATTTTGCACATCTTCTAAATCTTCTAATGCATCGATTAATTTTTCGAACTTTGCAACATCGTCGCCAGTTAATGTTACCTCAGTCTGCGGTAGCATAGAAAGCTCAGCTACCGTGAATTCTTGTATGCCAGCAGCCTTTAATGCCTCTTGTGTAGCAAAGAATTGATCCGGTTCTGCATAAATAATAACCGCTTCCTCTTCTTCCAGAATATCACGAGCATCTACATCTGCTTCCATTAAAATTTCTAGTACTTCATCAGCTGTTTTACCTTCTAAACCGATAACTGCAGTAGAATCGAACATATACGCAACAGATCCACTAACACCCATATTTCCGTTATTCTTACCAAATGCTGCGCGCACATCAGATGCGGTACGATTTACATTGTTTGTTAAAGCATCTACGATAATCATTGTGCCGGCTGGACCAAAGCCTTCATAACGTAATTCATCAAAGTTTTCGTCACCGCCACCTTTTGCTTTATCGATGGCTTTTTCTATAATATGTTTAGGAACACTATATGTTTTTGCACGTTCAAGCACCACTTTAAGTGCACGGTTTGACTCTGGATCTGGTTCGCCTGATTTAGCTGCCACATAAATTTCTCGCCCAAATTTAGCATTGATACGGCTAGTGCTTTGATCTTTAGACGCTTTCTTTTCTTTAATGTTATTCCACTTACGACCCATTGTTTCCACTCTCTTTCAAAGGATAGATTTATAAAAAATAATAGATATGCAGTTGCACATCTTAAAATGGTAATTAAATACTTATCGTATCTTTACTCTGCAAATAATAACATAATGATGCTTACAAAGCTAGATATACCAATGTTTATGCTTATTTTTTCTGTAGCAATAGCTGTAAAAATTTACGCTATTTAGCATCCTTCTATAACCATTCCTCTTTAATTTTATCTAGTAATGCCGTACAGCCTTCTAGCACTAAATCATAGGTTTCTTGAAAATCCCCTGTGTAATAAGGATCAGGAACGTCTTTACGATGTTCTGTTAAATCTAAAAAACGAAAAATCTTTGGTGAAGTAGGATTTCCTAAGATCGTTCTGATATTGCGAATATTGCTCTCATCCATACCAATAATGTATGTGAATTTTTCTAAATCAGCCTTTTGTAGCTGTCGACCTACCATTCCTATTGTAGAAATACCATATTCTCTAAGCTTATCCTGTGTGCCTCGGTGAGGTGGTTCATCGATATGCCATGAGCTTGTTGCAGCAGAATCCACAGCAATTTTATCGTCTAAACCCTCTTTTCTCACCAGCTCACGCATAACCGCCTCCGCCATTGGCGAGCGACAAATATTGCCTAAGCAAACAAAAAGTACTTGAATCATTACGATTATCCTCCTACAACAAAGCACCCAAAATCAATTTGATTCTGAGTGCTACTTCATTTTATTTTTCTGAAATACGATTTTCCAATTCTTCTGTTAAAGCGACTAGTTCACGTTCAAGGTGCTGAGTAAATTGCTCCCGACCTTCTTTTCCTTTACCCGTTACATAAAACGGCTCGCCATAAATCAAATAGCCTTTACCGCGCTTCATGACATCTCCTGCATTACGTGCACCAACGTAGGCAGCCGGAACAATTTGCGCCTTTGCCAATTGAGCAATTGTAATGGCTCCTTGCTTTAAGTCCGTTCCTTCTGAATTACGTGTTCCAGATGGGAATATCCCCACTACTTTTCCCTCTTTCAATAACTGTGAGGGAATTTTAATAACGCTCGGACCTGGATTATCACGGTCCACTGGGAAGGCATTTAAATGTTCAATAAGCCAGCCAAGACCCTTCATTTCAAATAATTGCTTCTTCGCCATAAAGTGAATTTCCTGAGGGTACATGGCAACGCCGAGGTTTAAAATATCTACATAGCCTGTATGTGTACAAGCTATAATATATCCACCTTCTTTTGGCAAGTTTTCCTCTCCATACACACGGGCCTTTGAACCCATAAGTTTTAATATTACTTTAACAATATTTGCTACTAATTTATACACTGTCACATTCCTACCTTATTCAATAGTTATTACCATTGTAATCGAAAAGACTAGTATACTGCAATTGTAGGTGACCATCTTACATCTTTCCAACCAACAGATCTACATCAATCGTAATTTCACTTAATACAATGTCTGTCTCATCTTTTTTATGCCAGCCCATCGGTGTCATCTCCAATAAAGCAGTGGCAAGCTCCTGAGCAAGTGGCAATGTATAAGTTACTCGTTCTATATTCACTTCGCCAAAACTATCTTGGAAACGAGCAACAATTTGTTCATTAGAATATGTTTCCTTACTCGAATCGGCATATAATTGAGCACGCAGCTCCTGTAAATAGCCGCTTTGTGGCACAACCTTCACAATACAGCCATTAGGCGCAAGAAGCCTTTTAAATTCTTCATAATTTGCCGGTGATAAAATATTTAAAATAGCGTCAAAGCTACCTTGTGCAAAAGGACTCTTAGCTAAATCGCCAACACACCAAATTTGCTGTGGATAATGTCGAGCCGCAGCCAAAATACCCTCTTTAGCTATATCAATACCGATGCCTACCCCATTCTTTTTCTCATTCATAATACGGGCTAAATGCGATCCCTCTCCACAACCCGTATCGAGCACTGTATTCGCAGAGTTAATAAGCTCCACAATCTTTGCTTCTACAACATCATAAATCCCGCTATCAATAACAGCTTTGCGAGATTCAAAAAGATCTTTACTATATTTAGAAGTAGAGCCATGTGTCAGCATATTGACATAGCCCTGCTTGGCAATATCAAAAGAGTGATTGGCAGAACAAACGAGTCTCCCCTGTTCATAGACATGCATAGATTGCTGACATAACGGACATGCAAAATGCGCAATATGTTGATTGATCAATGCTGCTCCTATTGCACGTTTTGAAAGTGCTCCCATTGCTATTCCTCCTTCCGTTCATTCGGTGAAACGAGGGCAAAACGCTCCCATTTTCGGCTTTTCCATCTAAAGTATACGATAATTGCCCTTACCCATTCATCTGCAGAGATAGCTAACCAAATACCTACTAAACCCCAATCGAGGACGAATACTAAAAAGTAACCTAATGGGAGGCTCATACAAACCATCGACAGAAAACCGATTTTAACAGGGAACCTTGCGTCTCCTGAGGCACGTAAAGAGTTAATGACGACTATATTCATCGTCCGACCAGTTTCTAGCACTATACTTAATGCCAAGACAGATGCTCCGATAGCCATCACCTCGGGGTTATCTGTAAAAACATGCATAAGCTGCTTGCGGAAAATGGTCACTACACCAACCATAATAATGGTAAAAATAAATGCTGCTCGGACACTTGTCCACAGCTGATGATAAGCCTCATCCTTTTCTCCAGCACCTACATGCCTACCGATAATGATGGCCGTTCCTGTCCCAATCGCAATAGCGAATAAATAGGTAAACATAGATATGTTCATAGCATATTGTCTCGCCGCCAAAGTTTCTGCCCCTAAATATGTGGCATAATATAAAAATATGATCTGGCAAAACTGGTAAAGAACCTGCTCAAAGGCAGACGGTAAACCAATGTTTAAAATTTTTCTTACATATTCCTTGGAATACTCAAAGTAGTAGTGTAGCTTTACACGTACTTCCATTACTTGATAAAGCAACCAGAAAAACACGATCATCGCTAATCCTCTACTAATCACTGAAGATATGGCTGCACCTTTTACACCAAGCTCTGGTAAACCAAAATTCCCAAAGATCAGGCCGTAATTAAGTACAACATGCAGTACATTCATGCCAAGTGATACATACATCGTCTGTTTCGTCCAACCATGAACACGAATAATGGCTGCAAGGGCATTAATGATTGCTTGAAGGAAAATAAAACTTCCAATAATAACTAAATAACTTTGAGCATAATGAAGTACCTCACCTCGCAAGTTCATCATCGACATTAAATGACTAGCAAAGAAGAAAAATAGAACACTCATTATAAGTCCAACTGCCAAATTCATTGTGACTGCTAGAGCCGATATTTTAGCCGCTTCAAAAAAACGTTTCGAACCTAAATATTGTGATACAACAATGGACGCACCGTTGCCGACTACCTCAAGAATTAAAATAGCGATATGAATATATTGATTGGCTGCACCTACTCCTGACACAGCATTATCTGATAGAGCACTAAGCATAAAAGTATCGGCTAGTCCCATCAACATAAATAAAAATACTTCTAAAAAGATAGGCCATGTTAAATGGAATAGACTTAACTTATTTGTTTCTTTTATTGTGTCTGCCAATAACTTCACTTCTCCTATACTTTTCTTAAAAATCTATTGTATCTTATCATAAATTTGCAGACTGTAAAGAGATTTATAGGAAGACAACGCTTCCACATAAAAAATCCCTCTCACTAATTTGTGAAAGGGATTTTATTTAGATTAAGCAATGTGACTGTAATTGCTCACGCTTATCAAGCGTTAGACCAAACTCCTGCTCCAAAAAAGCTGTCTTTGAGCCATAACGATAATCCATAGCATCTAGTGCTGCCTGTAAATAGTCTTCACGAGCGGACATTAAAGCATAAAATTGCTGTAATTCTTGTTCATTATATTGGTGCTGGATCGTTTGAGCCATTCTTTCTACCATGGGAAGCAAATGAATATTCGTATCTAAATAATCTTCCATAATGGTCTCTTCAGGAACGTCTAAAGCCAATAAAATAAGAGCTCCACCAATTCCTGTTCGGTCTTTTCCAACTGCGCAATGATGGACTAGCCCTAAATTATTAGGGTTTTGTATAGTCATCATTAATTCCTTAAAAGAGGGATTATGAAAAGGCATTTGTGCATAAAAGTCCTTGAACATATCAGCGTTAACTACTTTATAAAACTCTCTACCACCTGTATTGGTTGGCATTTCAAAAGCATGCTTTCCCTTCGCAGGGATTTGAATATATCGAGTTTGTGGAAACACAGGATTAGGATTATGTTGTACTTCATTTGTGTCACGATAATCAAAAATTGTTTTAATACCTAATGTTTCAAATAATTCTTTATCTGTCGCTGTCATTTTACCAAGTGCGGCAGAGCGATAAAATAAGCCATTTCTTATAACGCGCCCATCCTTCGTTTGATACCCCCCCATATCTCGGAAATTATAAACGGCCTCAAACTGAATATTTTTTTGTACTTGCTTCATTGAACTACACCTCCCTATATTAATTAGCGTTCTTACCTTTATTCTATCGAACAAACTACATGAATACCAATTTTCACACTAGGTAATAAAATAGAAAATGCTAGCTGTAATAAACAACTAACATTTTCTACGATTTTATTTATATAACTCTGGATACACAGCTTTAGCAACGAGCTCAACTGCTTCACCGATACGCGGACCTGGGCGATTTGAGATATCTGTGTCAAGGGACTGAACTGCCTTGTTTTGAATAGCTGTTACCGTATTCCACCCATCACGAGCAAGGATTTCTCCAATTGGATTTTCTGTATAATTGACTGTTGTTAAAATGACGTCTGGATTTCTCGCAATAACATCTTCCTCAGATACTTGCTTCCAGCCATCTAAATCTTCAAACACATTCTTTACATTTGCCGCATTTAATATTTCTTGTTGGAAAGTGCCAGAGCCTGCTGTATATATTTCAGGCTTTGGACTAATTTCTAAATAAATATTTTTTGGTGTTTTTACTTCTTTAACCTTTGTTTGCACATCAGCGATTTTTGCTTTAATTTCCTCATTTAATGCCTTTCCTTTATCCTTAACATCCATAACAGCTGCAATTTGTTCGATATCTCCATATACATCATCGAATGTACCCGCTGATTGAATAACAAACACTTTAATTCCTGCATCTTCGAGTGGCTTAAGTGCATCCTTCTCACCAATCGTATACGCAATAACAACATCTGGCTTTAACGCTAAAATTCGCTCACTGTTATAATTCACAGTATCAGAAACACGTTCGATTTTTTGGGCAGCTTCTGGATATGTATCATATTCAGTGGCACCTACAATTTTATCGCCAACCCCTAGTGCAAATAGAATTTCTGTGTTACTAGGCTGTAAAGACACAACTGTTTTTGGCACTTCCTTAAACTCTATTTCGACACCACGATCATCTGTTACTTTATAACTTGTTTGCTCAATCTTTTGTTCATCTTCGGATACATCTTTATTTTTTGTATCTTCCGCGGTACCACAACCTGCTAAAACGAGCACTAGCAATAATACCGATAGCCATTGTAAATTAAATAGTTTCTTCATTATTATTCACCTTTTTCTTTTTCATTGGATATGATTTACTCATAAACGGAATTTCAGCTATTTCAGCTTGTTGATTCGTATAGACAGCCATTACAAAACATACATTGGCTAATAAGCCTAAATAATCGAAGAGAATATTAGGTACCTCTCGTTCTTCCGAAACCGTGTGTAAAGTTCGATATGATTTTTTCGCCTCACTACGACAAAGATGTAAAGCAGCAGCCGCCTCTGTTCCTTGAGGTAAAACAAAATTTTGAATCTCTTCCTTCACATGACTTACATAAAAATCATAGCGCTCACTTAACCAAGATAGATCCTCATCTGTAACTGCTAGCTTTCCACGAACCGAGCCATTCACATGATAAGCCATAGGTAAAATCTGGATTAAATCATCTACAACAACCTGGACATTCTCTTTCTTTACTATAGCTAGCGCGACCCCTAAATGCGTTGTTAAACTATCTGTGCGAATCTCAAAATCGACAGTTGAAGCCTTCTCTCGCATAAAAGGATAACAAGAATAACGTGCATCTTTTTTCAACCTACTGTCCCCCTTTTTCATAATGAAAATCCTCACTTTTTTAGAACATAAAAAAACATCGCTCCTCACACAAAGGAACGACGAAAATACCATAATGATTGTCATAGAAACACGACACTGCCTATGTATTTGCCGTATATCCTCTTAGCTTCCGAAGAGTTGTTATACGTTCAAATAAAGGTCGGTCTCCTGGCTTGTACAACGCTCCTATATAAATAGATAAGAGCTATAAAGAACCTTCCCATTTCCTATGAAACAGTGGCACATCTTTATAATAGCTGTACTTACAGTTGCGGAAACAGCTTCGGCTTATACCGAATTCCCGATTATGCTAGCTAGCACCTTTATTCTGCAAGAATAATTCACTTGTAAAGCAGTTTATCATAGATTGATAGGAAAAAATAGTTGCGTACAAAAATGATAGCCGTTTTAGAAGTATTTTCATTTCTATAAAATTACTCTACTACAATACTTTTTCAATTGCTTGCTCAATATCAAGCTGTGAGTCTGTAGGCTCAAAGCGAGCTATGGTTTTTCCACTTGCATCTACTAGGAATTTAGTAAAATTCCAGCGAATATTACGACCATCTAAAAAGCTTGGAGCAAGTTGAATGATTGCCTCAGCAAGCATTTTCTCCTGCATGCTTGCTTTTCCGAATTCACGAAAATCAACTTCATGTTTTAAATAATTAAATAAAGGGTGTGTCGTCTCCCCATTTACTTGGACTAGCTCAAAAATGGGAAACGTAACTCCATAGTTTACCTTACAAAGATGCGCAGTTTCCTCTCCATCTTCAGGATTTTGATGGCCAAACTGATCACAAGGAAATCCTAAAACGACAAAATTATTTTTTCCATATTTATCGTACATTTTTTGTAAGTCTTCAAACTGATATGTAAATCGGCATTGATTGGCCGTGTTAACAATTAGCATCGTTTTTCCTCGAAAAGTTTCCATTGATAAAATTTCACCATTCGGCTTCCGTACTAAATAATTATAAATACTCATTCCCTAACCCCTTTTGTTTTTTCATATATTATAGTTGACTAATCTCCTAATAACCAAAGAGTTTGCACAAAAAACACCATCTCGTTACTAGGAACGGATGGCTGACTTATATTTCTTTTTATATTTAACATTTTGCTCTTCATTAATTAAGCGATGGGCTATGTTTAATAATTTAGGATCACTCGTTTGATCATATAATTTTTTTAAAGATACAATAATATCATAGCGAATGAGAGTAGGATGCTTTTCATCTAAACAAGTTTGAAATCTCTTGGCTAAATAAGATACGACTAAATCGCTTTGTACTTGGCCTGCTAAACCAATTTTCCAAATAGCCTGTAATGTATGCCTTGCCGTGACGGGCTTTTCATCATAAGTCACAGCCCAAATCTTTAAAAAATCTTCTAATACTCTTTCTTCGGGATCACTTTTTGCAGCTAAAGCACATAAAATTTGTGCGGCAAGTGCACGTGCATGTCCATTTTTATATGTAAGTGCTTGTACAAGCTGTTCCCACACTGCATATGTCCAATCTACGGGCTCCTGCATAATTTTCATCAGTTCCTCGTAAGATTCATATTGAATATCTCGATCACGCTCTGTTAGATTACTAAAAAGTTGCAAAATCTCTTTTTCCATAATTTATCCCTACCTTTATTGTTTCAGAACGTCATAAAACTTGATTTATGTTACACTTAACTTAATTTTTTCGCAAAGAAGGTGAGTTTATGAATAAATTTAATGCTAGGAAATTGATTTTTCGATTGCTAGTGATTCTGTCCCTAATTATAGCCGCTTATTTTATTATTCCGGTATCTATGCCATTAATATTAGCAGCTATCAGCGCATTTTTCCTTGAACCAATCGTCATGTTCTTTAAAAGGCGCTGGAAAATGTCTCGAAAAATTGCAGTTGCCTTTATATACATAGTGAGTGTCATTATAATTTCTATTATTTGCTATATTTCAATTACGCAGATCATGACGCAAATAATTTTATTGTCTAAGCAAGCTCCCTATTATATTTCCAAGCTATCAGATATGTGGCTTCATATGCAAGAAAATATTTCTAAATACACGGAGGATTTTCCACCCGAAGTAAGTACTTCGCTTCAAAAAACCACAATGGATTTCATAAAGAAAATTGAAGAAACGTTTTTAAGCTTCTTTAATTATAGCAAAGTTTCAGCTTTCTTTTCAGAGATTCCAAGGCTATTTATCAGTCTTCTCGTCTATATGATTGCCCTATTCCTATTTATGCTAGATCTGCCTAAATTGAAGCGCATTACTTATAAGTATTTAAAGCCTAACACGGCAAAGAAAATAAAAATTATTTTAAACCGTTTAAAGGATGCAACATTCGGCTATATGAAAGCACATTTATTTGTAAGCTTCATTATTGGAGGCGTTACACTTATTGGACTTTTATTAATCCAGCCGAAATATGCCATAACCATGACCATTATTATTTGGCTAATAGATATTGTCCCTTTTTTAGGCTCCATCATTATATTAGCACCATGGGGGCTTTATCACCTTTTAATGGGAAACACATCTATTGCTGTAAAATTATTCATCTTAGCTGCTATTTTACTCATTATTCGTCGTGTAGTCGAGCCAAAACTAATGGGAGACCATATTGGGTTATCAACTTTACCAACATTAATTGCCATGTTTATTGGTCTACAGTTATTTGGAATTATCGGTTTACTTGTCGGGCCATTTGTCATTATTTTTTTTATCGCCTTAAAGGAAACAGGCATCATAAAAGTAAACTTCAAAATTTGATACCAATAAAAAAGGTCATCTTTGTATTTTTTCCTCACAAAGATGACCTTTTTATCATGTTAATCGTCTATATAATATAGAGGCTTATTGAATTCGACCAAAGCCTACTAAATATTGATTCCACCAATCAAGTGATTCAATGACAACACCATTATTTTGAGCATCAATCATTGTGTTATTACCTAAGTAGATACCTACGTGCGCTACACCTGAGCCATAGCTAAAGAATACTAAGTCACCAACGCGTGCTTCCCCAGCAGAAATACGTTGTGTTGCTAAATATTGTTGTGATGCAGTACGTGGTAAAGAAACACCTGCTTGTTTGTAAGACCATTGTACAAGACCTGAGCAGTCAAACCCTGAACTTGGGTTACTACCACCCCAAACATATGGACGACCAAGGAATTGTTTTGCTGTAGAAATAGCATCACCTGAAGAGGCAGTACCAGCGCCTGAACCAACGATAATTTTTTGTGGTTGTTGACCATCACCGTTATTTTGAGTAGCTTGTACTACTGGCGTTGCTGCTTGAAGAGCACGTAAACGAGCCGCTTCTTCTTCAGCTGCCTTACGCTCTGCTTCTAAACGTTCTTCTTCCTGTTTTGTAGCAATTTGAGCTTTTAGGGCTAATGATTTTGCTTCATTTTCAGCCTTTTTCACTTCCATTTCGCTTTCCTTTTGTTGAAGCTCTTGGAATTGTTTTTGAAGCTCTTTTTGTTTTTCATCTAGTATGGCTTTTTGTTGCTCTAAGCTTGCTTTGTCAGCTTCTTGTTGATCCACTAATTCTTGGTCAGCATCCATTAATGTTTTAACCGCTACGACACGGTCCATTAAATCAGCAAAGCTTTTTGCTTCAAGAACTACATTTAAATAAACACCCACTGTGTTGTCTTGTGCTTGATATGCAGCCATACGTTCACTTAAGATTTTAGAACGTTGCTCAATACGTTTTTTTGTTTCAACAATACTAGCATCCACTTCTTTAATTTCCGCTTGTACTTGTTTAAAAACTTTTACTTTTTCGTCGATCTCTTTTTGTAAATTCGTTAGTTCTTCTTGTAATTTTTTAACCTGTGCATCTATTTCAGCCTTTTTCTCAATCATTTGTTGAGAAGTTTCTTCAGCATGTACTTCTGTTGGTTGAATTGTATTAAATAATAAGCCGCCTGCTAGTGCTAAAGCGAGCACCATCGACTTACGCCATTTATTGCGCTTACCCACGTACCTTCAATTCCCTTCATTTATCAATTTCGCTCTGGATACTCTATGTAATCTGTTGAACGATTCTATATTTAATCAATTGTTCTTATATATTTGTTTTAGCCTTTTAAAGTTTAGCATTTTCAGCATAACTTTTATACTATTTCCTATCTATTTAATACATTAGTAAAACTCGAAACATTTCTGTAACATTCGCGTAAAATACCGATTATTCTACAATACACATTTATATTCTACATATATCTGTCATTAGCTAATTCGACAATAGTCACACTACCTACTTTGTAATGTTTTTGTAATATTACTTGGAAATGTTTCAAAAAAAAGAGGTAGGGGAATAATCCCTACCTACTGCTTCATGGAACGCAATGCCTGTATCGATAACCTTACTAACAAAATTGCACATAAAAATAAACCTAAATAAGCAGCTGTGTTTAAATACACTGCATAAGAATCATGGATAAATTGTGAGATTGCTAAAAGGGCAACAGATATAACTCCAAATGTAATCCCTACTAAAAGTAGTACAAATCGGGAAAACAAGTTGGTAATGAATCGGGCATTATGCTCATCAGAGAATATATCGTGATGTAAAATAATTTTCCCGCTCTCTACACGTTGAATTAGTTGGTCCACTCTTCTTGGCATTTTACGCAATGTTGGTATCAGCATAGATAATTCCTCTTGCAGCCGTTCTTTTGTGGCCATTGGTTCTTTAAATGGTTTTAGGAAAGAAGCACGCATATATGTAGCAGAGAAATCTTTAGCTTCCGTAAAAATATCAAAACGTGAATCAATTACCCTTAATGTTCCATCTAATGTCACCAACGAGCGGAGTGCTAAACCTACCGCTGGGAAAAAGGCTAGCCCAAAATCCCGCACCACTGTAAATAAAGCATGTATTAATTCTTCTGTTGGTATGCGGTCAACATACGAGATTTTTAGTAAAATTTGATCGATTGCTTGTTCCATTCTTGCACGTTCCGCATGGTGGGCATTTTCCACTAATAGTGTTAAGCCATCATACAAGACACTGGAGTCATTGAGCTGAATTCCCATCAAAAATAGCTTTAAACCCTCTTGTTGTGTGGCCCCCAATCGTCCAACTGCTCCAAAATCGAGCAATACGGGCGTACCATCCTTCTCATCAATGTGAATATTTCCCGGATGAGGATCAGCATGAAAAATACCTGAAAAAAGCATCTGTTCAAAAAAAGAATATAATACTGTTCTTGCAAATTGTCTTCGATCAATGGACAGACGATCGAATTCTGATCCCCCATCCGCCACACTATGTCCACGAATATATTCCATCACTATAATATTTTCATTACTGAAAGCTGTATAAATTTTCGGAATGCGGACCTTATAATCACTTTTCGATAATGCGTTCTTTACCTGTAACGTATTACGTACCTCAATATCTAGATGAATCTCTTCACGTAGCCCATCTGCAAATCCACCAGCTAGCTCACGAAAGCCTAGTGACTCTGCCCAAGTAGATTTGGATGAAAGCCAATTTGCAAATTCCTCTAAAATTTCAAGATCATCGCGCATAATCCCTTTTACTTCTGGACGGAGAAGCTTGACGACAACAGCTTCATAATTTTTAAGCCGTGCCTTGTGCACCTGACCGATAGAGGCTGCTGCAATAGGCTCCATCTGAAATTGGCTAAATACTTCATCCATTGATTGAGGAAGTGAACGCTCTAAAATACTTGTCACTTGCTCTGCTGGTAAAGGCTTCACACGATGTTGTAGCCTCTCTAGCTCATCTATAAAGATGGGTGAAAATAATTCTTTACGTGTAGACAGTACTTGTCCAAATTTAATGAAAATCCCACCACATTGCTCTAATGTTACACGCAATGCAATCGCCAGCTCTTTTTCGTTTTCACGTTGCCTCGCATATTTAATCGTTTGTACGACACCATTTGTAACTGCAATTTTTAAAACCTGTCGCAATCGTTTCTGCTGTCGCCAATAGCTCCGCAGTCGTAAAAGCAAAGATTTTTGACCATTTCGGCGATCTCCAGTAGTAATGCCACTTGGGTCAAAGAGCTCAAAAACCAAATACAGCAACATAGAAATGAGTAGCATACTCCCAATCCAAATTAATGTGCTGACCTCTGTCACAGTTTGCATCATGGTTTCTGACAAAAAATCTGTATGACGTAAATAAGAGTACCAGTAAACAAAAGAGGTTAATGTCACACTAATTACGACTGAAAGCACTCTTCGTACAAAATTAATATTAGAGCCAATTAATCGTCCACTCACAATATAAATCAAACCCGATACTATAATGATTTGGATTAAAAATTTCAAAAAAATCAACCGTGTCACCTCCAACGTCATTTCCATTTCCTACTACTGCTAGTATAGCAAATTTATACATTAACTTTCTTTCACAAGGACACCTTAGAAAATTAATTAAGTCTTTCACCTTGAAAATATACCCTTAAGGGTATATTATTTTATATGTAGTACTTATACTACATAATTTATCGATTTTAGTAATAAAATCCTCTATTTAAAAGCTTTTATATACCCTTATATGTATTAATTAAAAAGGAGTGTTGACAATTGAGTAAAAAATTTTTAGTTGTAGGTGGCGTTGCAGGTGGAGCATCCACTGCTGCCCGCATTCGTCGTCTCGATGAAAAGGCAGAAATTATTATGTTTGAAAAAGGACCAAATGTTTCATTCTCCAATTGTTCTCTCCCCTTTCATTTAAGCGGGATTGTTGAAAATAGTGACAAATTGATCTTAATGACACCTCAAGCCTTTCAAACAAAATACAATATCGAGGCTCGTGTACAGCAAGAAGTTGTACACATTAACCGAGAGCAAAAGACCATTACCATTAAGAATTTAATAACGGGTAGAGATTATGAGGAAAGTTTCGATACATTAGTTCTATCACCAGGAGCAAGCCCCATCGTCCCTGACTTAGAGGGTATCCGTTCAAACCATGTCTTTACCATTAGAAACGTCGTAGATATTAACCGTTTAAATCATTATCTACAAACGGATCATGTACAGGATATTGCTGTGATCGGTGGAGGCTTCATTGGTGTAGAGGTAGCGGAAAATTTGAAGCTAGCGGGCTATAATGTCTCTTTAGTTGAATTCGGCCAACAAATTATGGCTCCTTTTGATTATGATATGGCTCAAATATTGCACAAGGAAATGACCGATAAGGGGGTTCAAGTTATTGTCAATGACGGTCTTGCAAAGGTTACTCCAAATTATGTGACGTTAAATTCTGGCAAGCAATTGAAGGCACAAGCAGTGGTATTAGCGATTGGCGTTCGTCCTGAAATCCAATTAGCCAAAGAAGCCGGGCTAACTATCGGTAAGCTCGGAGGCATTCAGGTTGATGCTAATTACGTGACATCCGATCCTTCCATATATGCCGTGGGAGATGCGATTGAAGTATTCCATCAACTTACCCATAAACAGACACGACTTGCTTTAGCTGGACCCGCTCAGCGACAAGCTCGTGCTGCAGCTAATCATATGTATAACATCCCTCATCACCATAAAGGGGTTATCGGATCTTCAAGTGTACAAATTTTCGACCTCGTGTGTGCTTCAACGGGTTTGAACGAAAAAACAGCTCTAGCAAATGGCGTTCAGGCGAAAAGTGTTTATCTGATTGCTCCTGATAAAGTAGGCTTAATGCCAAATAGTAATCCGCTTCACTTTAAGCTCGTTTATGAAACACCAACGGGTAAAATCCTTGGAGCTCAAGCTATAGGTAAAGGCAATGCAGATAAACGAATTGATGTAATAGCTACCCTCATTACAATGGGTGGTACTTTAGAAGATTTGAAGGAGCTGGAGCTATCCTATTCTCCAATGTTTAGCACTGCCCGTGATATTGTCAATTTAGCAGCTCTTGTAGCTCAAAATCAATTACATGGACACTTCAAACAAGTAAAAGTTGATGAAGTGAGAACACTTATTGAAAATCAAGCCTACTTCTTAGACGTACGCGAAAAGAATGAATTTGAATCTGGTCATCTCCTTCATGCACATAATATTCCTCTAAGTGAACTTCGAGAAAGAATGCATGAGGTACCTAAGGATCAACCAGTGTATGTACATTGTCGATCTGGTCAGCGTAGCTATAATGCAGTTATGGCCCTTCAAAATAGCGGTTTTTCTAACGTCTTTAACGTAAGTGGGTCATTCCTCGGTATTAGCCTATATGAATATTTTACAGATCTCACAACAAACAGAGATAAAATTGTAACTGCTTATAATTTTAAATAACTTAAAAGGGATGCCCATAAACAGCATCCCTTTTCGTTAGTTTGTAGATAGTACCTTTTCCCAATCAATCGTACCATTTTTAACTTGTTCACGTATTTCTTTAGTCATAATATCATTTGGTTTTCCGCCTTTTGGCCAATCTTTATCATGATTTGGCCATTCAGGACGATCTTGAGATAAAATAAACGCTGCTAAATCAGCCGCTTCTTGATCTGTTAAAGTCCCTGCTGCACCTACTGGCATATTATTTTGAATATAGCCAGCCATTTTTGACATACGCGCCATACCTGCACCATCATTAAAGGAATTATCACCCCATAATGCTGGACCAGTATTGGCACCAGTCCCAGAACCATCAGCTGCATGACATGCTATACAGGACTGACCATATAGCTCCTCGCCATTATCCACATTCGGAATCGGTACATTCTTCATATCACTAGTACCTGCCCATTCACGTTTTGCTCCAATTGGAACACCTTCAGAAATATATGCAAAATAAGCGACCATAGCCTCTAGCTCATCACTATTCATTTCGAATTTTTTACCATTCATACTACGAACCATACAGCCGTTAATACGCTCTTCTATTGTAACTACACCACCTGAGCGTCCAATATATTGTGGATAATTGGCCATTACTCCTACTAATGATGATGCTTGCTCGTCATAGCCAGCCCCAGCATGGCAGCTTGTGCATGATAATTGGTTCCCTACATATTCGTCCGCGGCAACATGCGTGTTATTAACAAGCTCATAGCCGTTTAATATTGCTTCTTTCATTGGTCCATCTGGCACTTCATCAATACTTGGTGGAGCATAGACAACTGACTGAGCAGCTGCTGTCGTTGGTAATTGCGTCTGCACTGTCGTTTCATTCTCCTCCACAATCGAATCAACTGTAATTTTGTCACTAATAATTGTTGCTACAAAAATTGTGCCTACTAACAGTACTGTCCCTGCTACTCCTGCTACTATAGGTTTCATCTATAATACCCCCCTTTGTATACTCACTTATATTTTAGCAACATAACATTTAATTGGATGTGATTTTTCTCACACTACCGTAAAATAGAACCATTCAGATGATAAAAATGGATAAATTATCCACAAATTATTGTACTACAACACTGAAATCATGACTTAATACCTCTTATAGTATGTGGGTGAATCAAAAAAGTGCCGAGTACTTTAAGTACTCGACACTTATCCATCGGTTTACAGGTTACATGCTCCATCCGTACACGTATCCTCACCATTTCCCATTAATTGAATGGTTGGCTGGATCCCCACTATTTTTGCTGTCTGATGTAACGTTCGCACAAATACTTCAATTGGCTCAGCCCCTTTAATGCCATAACGATTTTCAAATACAAAGAATGGCACACTTTGTATACCAAGTTGCTGTGCATCATATCGATCCTGATCTAATGCCTCAAGAAAGACATTAGTAGCTAAAATGTCCTGCGCCTCCTCTATATCTAAACCTAATTGTTCAATTACCCTTAATAAAAAGGAATCATCATTCACATCTTCGCCAGCCATAAAATAACCTGCCATCAGTGCTTCAGTATATGCCGATGCTTGGCCAAATTGCTGCGTCCATTTAGCTAATCGATGAGCCTTTTCTGTGTGAGCTGTTGTCATCTTTTCAAAATTATAAGACAACCCAACTTCTGCAGCTCTTGATGCCATATTCTCTGTCATGCTACGTACTTCTTCACGTGTTGCGTTATACTTTTTAGCCAATGCATCTAAAAAAGTCGGTGCATTTACTTTAGGCGTTTCCGGACCTATTTGATAAGCCTTGTATTCAATTTCTACTTGTCCTTTATAGCCGCTTGTATCAATCGCACGTTCCAATTCTCGCTTGGCAATATAACAAAACGGACAAGTAAAATCCGTGAAAATTTCGATTTTCATGGTTATACCCCTCCAATAATATCTATCCAAATTTTAATGGCAGTCGCCAATATAAGCATTGCCAAAATGCCTTGCAAGCTTTTCGTATTTAATTTTTTTCCAGCTCTCGCACCAAGTGGGGCCGCTATAAGACTAGTAATAATCATAATAAGCGCTGGGAAATATTCAACTTGTCCTGTCATTAATTTCCCAACCATTCCACCTATTGAGGAGATAAATGTAATCGCTAAGCTAGTAGCAATGGTCATACGCGTAGGAATTCTTAAAACCACTAACATAATAGGGACTAATAAGAACCCACCACCCGCTCCCACAATGCCTGATCCAATACCAACAACTATGGCCAATAAAATTGCCAATGTTTTATTAAATGTGACATCCTGCATGGGTTGATCATCAATTTGCTTTTTTGGAATAAACATCATGACTGCCGCTATTAAGGCTAGCACACCATAAACTATATTGATGCCTGATTCGGATAAAAATTTGGAGCCAAAACTACCAACAAAACTTCCCGTTAAAATAGCACCCCCCATATAGATAATGAGTGATTTATTTAAATATCCACCCCTGCGATATACCCATACACCAGCAATGGATGCAAAAAATACTTGTATGGCAATAATTCCGGAAACTTCATGAGCCGAAAAGGCCATAAATCCTAATAACGGTGGAATATACAGTAACATCGGGTAATTAATAATTGCACCACCGATACCTAACATCCCTGATACAAACGAGCCGAGAAAACCAATTAAAAAGATCGTTAATATCCATGTAATATCCATGTATTCTTCCTTCTTTCCGAAAAGTGAAAGAAGGGTTGTTCTATTTAATAGACAACCCTCCATTATCCTTAAGCTTTCTGAATTAAAAACGTTATGACACCAGCTTCTTCGGATTGATCCAATATATTATGACCTCCAGCTTTTACCCAAGCAGGAATATCCGCTAAAGCCCCTTTATCTGTCACCTGAACTTCTAAAATTTCTCCTGTATTTAATGTGTCTATCGCCTTTTTTGTTTTCACAATAGGCATCGGACACGAAAGACCTGTTGCATCTAATTGTAAATTTGACTTCATATTGATCCCCTTCAACATGGCAAAGGTTGTAAGCGATTTGCCTGTTTTTTTATTATTTTAGATTCAGGAAGGATGAGCACCTTCATTTTCTGGACGATCCACATTTATAGTACACAGACCTATCCATTGTACTTTTAACAAATTTTATCGAACAGCACAGCGATTTGGCCCTATTTCCATTTCCGTTTGTTCATCTAATGTAGGGGTTATTTTCCCCATATTTACCTGACGAATTTCTTGATAGGCATTAGGTTGTGGTGGCAATTGATCTGTCACGACACGTTTAAATTCTACTTCGTCATGAATATTCAAACCATGATTTTGTAAAAATAAATCGCCTAGTCGTTTCGCTACTGTCCCATCTTCATTAAGTTCATCGATGATCATAAAGTGAGCTGGTAACACGATAAGCTCATCGGACAATTCTCGATAACGTTTGTAAAGTGTATTTCGTAAATCTCCAACCCAATCCTCAGCAAGGCCTGCTAAATCAGGGCGCCCAATAGAATCAACAAATAAAATATCCCCTGTTAACAAATATTGGCTATCGACAACAAATGATGTAGAGCCAATTGTATGACCTGGTGAGTAGATAGCTCCTACATCTATTTTTGATGTTCCAATTTGAACAGTCACTCCATCAACTAACGGTCTATATGAAAAGACAACCTCTTCTGCATCTTTTGGCGGCAAGTAATAGACTGCACCTGTTACCTCAGCTATATGACGTCCACCTGAAATATGATCGGCATGTAAATGTGTATCAAAAACATGTGTAATTTTCACATTCTTCTGTTCGGCGAAACTTAAAAATACATCTGTAAAGCGAACAGCATCAATGATCGCTGCCTCCCCTTCAGATATCACCATATAAGAAAGACAGCCCTTCCCTAAACGGACAAATTGATAAAGCTCTCCTCCTCCCGTTAAATCACCAATTTTAATAGGTTCTAAATATTCACTCCAAGATTTCATACCGCCTGCTAAATAGGCAACATCTCTACCAGCTTCTGACAACATTTCAGCGACCATCAATGATGATCCTTCTTTAGCACAAACGACTAGAATTTCTTTATTGGAGGGGATTTGCGGCAAGATCTCCTCAACACCATCTAACAGTTCAAAATATGGTACATTTAAATACTCAAATCGATGACCGTCAATTTTCCAGTCTTCAAACGCATCTGCATTCCGAACATCTAAAATAAACAACTCTTCATTATTAATGACCTTTTTAGCAATTTGTGAAGCATTCCATTTCTGCATTGGCATAAATATAACCCCCATAGGTATAATTTTGAAGTTTTTAAAGCGGAGAGCCTTTACCTCTCCGCCTTTCTTGAACAAAAACTCTTTAGAAAGTTAGTGATGGTGCTGCATCTTTTGCAAATTCAAGGAAAGTAACAGCTCCACCCACTTCAATTCCATCAATAAAATCATCTGTCAATAAACCCATTACATCCATAGTCATTTGACAAGCAATAAATTTAACGCCTAATTCTTGGGCTATGTCCACTAATTGAGGAATGGCAGGAACATTCGCTTTCGCAAACCCTTCCGCATAATGCTCTGCTCCAGCAGGCATTGGTAATGCATGCATCCCTTGCTTATGAATGAGATTCAATCCTTCAAACGTGAAGAAGATTGCTACTTCCTTTTCAGAAGCTGCAGCTGCCGTTGCGATATTAAAAACCTTATACGCATCAAATAAACCACCGTTACTTGCAATAATTGCTACCTTGTTAGACATAATAAAATTCCTCCTATTAAATGTTTTTTGTTAATTTACCTTTCCAAGATGTCATTCCTGGTAAAACATTAAAGACCTTTATAAAACCATGTGAAGCTAGCTTCTGCGCAGCCATATCACTACGCTTTCCAGTACGACAAATAACATAAATCTCTTGCTCTTTGTCGAGCTCGGAGAGTCGTGCTTCCAATTCACCCATCGGAATAGATTTAGCGCCCTCAATATGCCCAAAGGCAAACTCCGCTTCCTCACGTACATCAAGAATTAATCCATCACGATTGTTAATTTGCTCTAGATCAATCGTTGGGTCAAAAGAAATTTCTTCTATTTGATCGTTTGTACATTTGCGAATATAATGCTTGAGCACGTCTTCATTTTCTAAAGTGCCAATATATTGGTGTCCTACAGTTTCTGCCCATGCTGCAATATCAGCTTTTGATCCTTTGTCTGTCGCAGACACTTCTAAAATTTGGCCATCTTCCAGATCGGCCATTGCTTTTTTCGTTTTCACAATGGGCAATGGGCAAGAAAGGCCCTTGGCATCTAGCTGAAAATCTGCCTTCATCCTCATTACAACCTCCTTATACCTATAAGGGTATTATTTTTAATAAAAAAATATAGCTATATGCTAATAGTGTACTTCGCCCTCCCAGGACAACATTCCACCAACCATATTCGAGACATTAAAGCCTTTACCTTCTAATATTTCGGTGGCACGGCTACTACGAGCACCTGATCGGCAAACCATAATATATGGTTCATCCTTATTCAGATCCTGTACGCGGAACTCTAATAAACCAAGTGGAATATGGATAATACCCGGAATATGACCAGCCGCTACTTCATCTACCTCTCTTACATCAATCAGACTCAGCTCTTTGCCCTGCACGATAGCTTGCTCTACTTCTTTTGCTGTAATTTCCTTCATTTTCTTTCCTCCTAATATGCACTCATTCCACCACGAACATTTATAACACGCTCAAAGCCTTGCTTTTTCAGTTGCTTACATGCTTGACTACTACGCATACCACTTTGGCAAATCACTACCACTTCTTTATCCTTCGGTAGTTTGTCAAAGCTTGACCCGAGAGGCATATTTTTAAATTGCGAGATATGGCGCCCTTTAAACTCCGCTGGCGTGCGTACATCGATAAATATCTTATCCTTATCATTCAGCATATTTTTTAATTGGGTTGTAGAAATCGATTGAACGCCCTTTGTTGGTTTCATTCGCCAAATGAAAAATGCTACGATAATCGCAATAATAATCCATGTTTCCAAGTTATCACCTCTCCTTTTTTCATACGATAAAGGGTATATAAAAACTATCTGCTTTTCACCACTAAATCCATGGCTTCTCGGATGGCTGAATTCATTTTTTCAGCATTGCCTTCAGCAGTAGTTACACAATCTAATAAATTTTCACTAACAATAACTCCTATCGTCCGATCAACTGCTGAACGCACGGCAGATAGCTGTGTAATCACATCCTTACAGTTTTGCCCCTCCTCCATCATGCGTAAAATTCCGCGTAATTGACCTTCCATCCGCTTCACTCGATTAGCTGTTTTAGAGTCATAAGCCATTCTGTTCCAGCCTCCCTTCAAAACGATAGATTGAACTCGCTTACGTGATTCATAATATACCCCAATAGGTATATTGTCAACATGAAAGCTTCAACTCTTTTTCTTGAAAGTCTTTCGACTTATCAAAAAACCCCTGCTATGAGCTGTAACTCATAACAGGGACTTCTATGATTTTATTTAGCTAATTGCATGGCTGGTCCGAAGAATTCATAGTGAATTTTCTCGTCTTTCACGCCAATTTCTTGTAAGTTTTTAATAACTGTTTCCATAAAGCCTACAGGCCCACATACATAAACATCAGCGTTATCAGCTACTCTTTCTGCTAATAATTCTTTTGTAATTTGCTTGTCTTCATCAGAATATAGAGCCGTATACAATGCATTAGGTAACACATTTACTTTTCCTTGAATATCATCGCTAAACGCTACAACTTTTTCATTGCGTGCACACTGGATAAAGTTAACTTTATTCGTTGCATCATCTTTTAGAGATTGTAGCATACTGTTTAATGGTGTTACACCTATACCACCACTAACAAATGTAATAGGAGAAGTTGTTTCTTCTAAAACGAATAATCCTGCTGGCACACTTACATCTACTAAATCTCCAACTTGTAAGTCATCATGAATAAAGTTTGACACTTTGCCGTTTGGCGTATGATCACTTTCACGTTTCACTGAAATACGGTAACCATCTTCTGCG
Organism: Lysinibacillus sp. UBA5990; assembly: GCF_002429815.1. NCBI lineage: Bacteria > Bacillati > Bacillota > Bacilli > Caryophanales > Bacillaceae > Lysinibacillus > Lysinibacillus sp. UBA5990. The sequence continues at coordinate 149,063 of NZ_DJAY01000003.1, read as the reverse complement.
CTTGCTTGTGAAAGTGTGTATTGACGATTCATTAAATACTCTTCACCAGGAACTTTCACGCGAATACTAATGTATTGTCCTGGCTCGTAAGCTGGTAATGATGAGCCATCTTCATTAACAAAATAAACAGATGTAACTAAGTCGCTTTCTACCACTTTTTTCGCCACTTTTAATGGTCTAAATAGACGCCACCCACCATTATTTTCAGCTTTTTGGTATAACTCTTCTTCTACTTGAATGAAAACATCTGCAATAACGCCATATGCCTCAGCCCATGCATTAATAATATCGTCTGTCGCCGCATCGCCAAGTACTTCCTTAATCGCTTTTAATAAGTTTTCACCAACAATTGGATAATGCTCAGGTAAAATACCTAAACTACGGTGTTTATGCGCAATAAGCATGACTGCTGGTAAAATAGCTTCTAAATTTTCAATATGAACTGCAGCAGCATAAACTGTGTTTGCTAATGCTGTTTGCTGACGACCCTTTTCTTGGTTAGTGTGGTTAAAAATATTCAATAATTCTGGATGAGCTTGAAACATATTTTTGTAAAACGTCTTTGTAATCTCTACACCATGAACTTCTAATACAGGGACTGTTGCCTTAATGATTTGAATAGTTTCTTGTTTTAACATATCGCTTACCATCCTTTCGTGATTACAATATAACGCTTTCATTTTTTTAAAGCAATATGTAAAATACATCTTTAACAAAATAGACATAATTAATGTATTTTAAATACATCTTTAAAAGTGGTTTCAAAATATTATACTTCATTGTAAAAATGCTATAATTATTTTGAATTATAGAAAGTAGGGTGTTCTTATGCGCTTAACTTTATACACAGACTATTCTCTTCGTACGCTTATTTACTTAGGTGCAAAAGAAGAGGGCCAATTATCAACTATTCAAGAGATTTCAGAGGCTTATAATATATCGAAAAACCATTTAATGAAAGTGACGCACCAACTTGGATTGTTAGGCTATATAGAAACAATTCGCGGAAGAGGTGGCGGTATTCGTTTAGCCATCGATCCAAAAACCATCACCATTGGTGAAATTGTTCGTCATACAGAAGAGGATTTTCATTTAGTAGAATGTTTCGATAAAGAGAATAATCTATGTAAAATAGCTCCAGAATGTCAGCTAAAGGGTGTCTTATATGAAGCTTTACAGGCCTACCTGGCTGTACTAGATCGCTACACATTAGATGACTTCTTACATTCAAAGGAAAAATTAATGGCCCTCTTGCTAGGTAAATAAAAATACCCGCTCAACATCTGTTGGACGGGTATTTTTTTATGGAAAACATCTACAATTGCTTAGTAAAGAAAATCATATCTAATGCACGAATGCCGTTTTCATATATTGGCTCCGGATAGTCTCGAAAGAAATCCTTTTCAATGGACTCCATGCGAAAACCTGCCTTTTGATAAAAAGCTATATTATCAATACTTGAGTTTGCTGTTCCAACTAAAAGCGTTTGATAGCCTTCCTTCTGGCAAAATGCCGTAAGCTGTCGCAATACCTCTTTTCCGAGCCCCTTCGCTTGGAATTTTGGCACAATCGCAATATTTTTCAATTCGATGGTTGTTTTAGATTGAGGGATTAATAATGCCACTCCCGCAAGCTGTTCTCCACACTTCACTTCAAATAAAGTACCCTCATTTAGGTATTTTAGGATAGCCTCTTCACTCTCATCTGCAAGTAAAAGCTGTGGTAAAAAGGACTCTCGGCTCTCATTTACTTTTTTTAGAGATGTTCGATATTGTACAAAATCCTCACGTTCAAAAACATTTAAAACACATGGTTGTTTCTCTTTAGCTTCTAACCATGAATGCTCTTCTGGATAATCTTCTTCCACCCCTAATCGAATAAAGCTCAGCTTTTCTTGTGCCTTTTGTGAACGGATATTCACCTTCCTAGCTCCCGCAAAAACTCGCTTTAACCCAAGCTCAAAAAAGGCGATATCTAAAATAGCTGTTTTAGCCTCAAGATTATAACCTTTCCCCCAAAATGGATGGCCGAGCCAAGAACCGATATGACAACTGTTTTTATGTTGGTCTATAAACATCAATGCGGTCACACCGATAAACTGTCCCTCCTCATTTAAAACAACTCGAGGAACGGTCTTCCCTTCTTCTTCATCGATGCATTCACGCTTGATAAAATGAATAGTATCTTCTACTTTACCAACAGGTAACCCAAGTGCATCTCGAACCTGTGGCATAGAAGACAACTCATGCATGGCCTCAGCATATTTGATATCATGTCTCACTAAAGTTACCGTCATCTTCTATTCCCCTTTTATTAACATTCTATTGTCGTATTCTATTCTCAACTATACGATAGTTGCCAGGAGACGCCAAAGCGATCCTGAATCCACGCAAATTGCTTTGAAAACCCATAATGATCAAGTGGCATTAATGCTTGTCCACTTTCCACTATTTGATTTGCTAAATTCTTTATTTCTTCTTCAGATTCACACTCTAGAAAGATAGACGTTGATGGCGTAAACGAAAAGTTATGTTCAATAACACTATCATTCACCATTAGTTTTAACCCCTTTAATTGTAGGATGGCCATCGCTACCTGCTGAGAATTTTCCATATATTCTATCTGTATAACTTCTAAATCTGTAAACCATTGCTGATATTTTTCAATCGCTTCATGCGCTTGTCCTTGAAACATTAAAAAAGTTGTCGCGCTTTTCATCTATTTTTCGCTCCCTCATAATGTGAAATCCACTCTGCTGGTGTCATTTTTGCAGCAAGCTCACTAATTAAATCAAAGGGAATATGCTTCGTACTTGTAAAACGAATACAACTTTTTCCCATATTTAATTTTGTTAGTACTCGCCTCGCATATTCCTCTTGAAACCAAGAAAGTAATGCTTGGTCTGCGTATATGCCCATGTGATAGAGTGCAATATGACGCTTTTGGGCTGCAAGACTAATAAAAGGTAAGGGTGTATTTGGCTTCACATGATAGCCACATGGATAAGTTTCTAATGGCACAACATAGCTGACCATGTTATATTGCATAGTTTGTTCAAAACCCTCTGGCAAATTGGCTTCTAAAACATCAACAAGCTTACTAAAGGCATCACGCCATTTTTCATCTACTTGCTCCATATAAATGCTCTTCATACCTTAGCCTCATTTCGTCATTATTTTCCCTACTTCACTCATTTATTTGTGCCTTGCGATACAATTCCTTTGTTTTATAGCCTAGTCGAATAATTTGACGCATCTCTTGTAAGCGCACTTCCTGTGTTTCCTGCTTTTTCACACTATAGATATAACGTGCCCAATCCCTTTGATACCCCGGAGTGAGTCCATCATAAAATGCTAAATCATCCTGATTTTCGGAAAGTAAGTCCCGTAATGGATGGATCATACTTTCATAGTCCCTCACACATTGACTATTGGCTGTTTTTTTCTTACCTCTTCCTTTACCATCTCTTTTAATACTTAAGATTGAAAATGTTTCATCTAAAGACATTAGGCTAGAAAACTTCAAATCACTAGCGTCAATATACTTTTCCTCGTCCACATGAATCGCTGGAAAAATCTCATCTCGGTGAATAAATTGTTCATATTTTTTATTACCCTTTTTAGGATAAACAAAAAATAAATAGCCTTGCTCCACTAGACTATTATCTTTTAACACTTTTTGTAAATAAGTTACCATGGCATCTAAGGAAAACGCAAAAGAAATTATACGGTCATACGGTGCCTCTCCAGAATGAAATACTCCATCTAATATCGAATCAAGTGGCTGGTTATGGATGGCAATGGATAAATCATCCTTTAGTTTAAATTTCTTTTGCATCAATTAAACACCTCTTCTTTCACTCATTTTTAGCGACTAAAAATCGGCTCATACATTTGTATCTTAGTTTTGATAGTATACTGAATAAATGAGAGCTTGGGAACAAAAAATAAACGCTTGAAAATATCTCAAACGTTTACGGTTCAGCTCTATTTTATTTTGTGAGTAACTACTATGCCTTTAATAATCGGTATAATGATCCCAATCATGACAATTGGCAAGAACCACCATCCTATGGAAGTAGTCTCTCCTAGAGCAATGCGGACCATCTGGAGTGATATAAATGCGAATAAAATAAGGCAGAAATTTTTTACTTCGTTCAATATTTTTCTGCTATTTAAATAAAATGCTTCTACATTCTGTTCATTCAAACGAGCCGGAAAGTTATGCATATGTGGAGCTTTTTCAAAAAGACTCATTATTATCCATAGAAACACACCTATAAACGGAAGAATAATGAGCTCTATTTTTGAACCCCATCGATCAACCTCACCCTTACCATTAAAATGAACAGGAATTTCTTCAGGCAATTTCCCCCACATCACTGCAATATAAAAGATAGATAATAGGAATATTATAACTCCAATATAATCCCAAACCTTTTCAGATTTTGTTTTAGGGATTTTTAAAATGGGTCTATACACTTCGTACCACCTCAGTTCATCTTCATAAATAATTTACGTTTTGACTACTCTATAAGTTTCAAAATTTATGAATATTGGCTTAATATTCAATACACACCATTAATTATCGCTTTATTTCTAGCATACTTTAGCAGAAAATATCTTTTTTTTATTACTTCAATCACAAATTTCTGCCACCTTTAAACTATTTATTACAGTAAAAATACTCATAATACTTTGTAAAATTCATATTTTCTGATATAAATGATATATATACATATTTCATTAATTTGTAACATTTCTACTAAATACTGAGAAAGGAAATTTCATCTATGCGATTTACTATCTACAAGAAATTATTACTCGGTTTTTTTATAGTTATTTTAGTTCTAGTTGCTACTATCGGCTTAAATATAAAGCAGCTTGATTCGGTGAACAAAACTTATCGTACATTATTGGAGGAGCAAACAACTAAATCTATTGCTATTCAGGAATTACGCGTTATTGCCAAACAAGAGATAGTTAGTTTGCGTGGCTATTTACTGCTTGGAGATAAACAAAATCTTCAAAGCAATCAAGACTCTCGAACAGAATTTAAACAAAAATCTGAAGAGCTAATGTCATCTTTGACGACGGAAAAATCTATTAAATTTCTAGAAGCTATTAATAAAAGTGAGCAAAATGTTCAACAGTTTGCGGACCGTATGTTTGAATTAAAGGCTGCAGGTGAAACGGAAAAGTATGAAAAGCTTGATAGTACACAAGGGCGTCTGATTATTAAACAATTTGACGAACGCGTTGAAAACCTTTCCGATTATCAAAATGAGTATATTGAAGTAAAAATTGCCGCTACCTCTAAACAAATTCAAGATATTAAGTTCCAAATGTTACTTCTTGGAGTGTTTGCTGTCGTCATAAGTCTGATAATTGCAATGGTAGTTGGTAGTCTAATGTCTCGTCCAATTAACGGTATGGCCAAGGCAGCTAAAAAAATAGCAGAAGGTGACTTAACGGCTGAACAGATTCGTATCAAAAATCGTGATGAAGTGGGTGATTTAGCCCAAGCATTTAATCAAATGGCCGTTAATTTGAAAGATTTAATTACAAATGTACGTCACAACACTGTCCAAGTTAGTGGCTCTGCTGCTGAATTAACAGCAAGTGCTGACCAAACCATCCAAGCGACAGAGCAGATCACTTCTTCGATTCAAGAAGTGGCTAGTGGCTCTGAGGCTCAAGGTAAAAATGCTACAGAAAGCTCCGAAGCGATGAAGAATATGACAAAGGGCATACAGCAATTAGCATCTACTACGGCGGCGGTTTCGGAACTAGCGATGGAAACGAATTCTGAGGCTCAAAAGGGCAATGAATCATTACATCGAGTGATTTCACAAATGACTACTATTAATACTGCTGTATTAGAATCTGCAAGTGTTGTAAAGAACTTAGACGGGCATTCTATAGAAATTGGTAACATTATCGGCATTATTACAGATATTGCGGAGCAAACAAATTTATTAGCGCTCAATGCCGCTATCGAGGCAGCTCGTGCGGGTGATCATGGGCGGGGCTTTGCCGTCGTGGCAGACGAGGTGAAAAAGTTAGCAGAGCAATCTAAAAAATCTGCTGAACAAATTGCTACGTTGATTGCAGAAATTCAACAAGATACAAACCGTGCTGTAACGGTGATGGATACTGGTACACAAGAAGTACAAATTGGTATGCAAGTGGTACAAGTAGCTGAAGAAGGCTTCTCTAAAATTGTAGAGCTTATTGAACAAGTGTCCATGCAAATCCAAGAAGCTACAACAGTTTCGGAAGAAATGTCATCTAGTGCAGAACAAATTTATGCATCCTTCGATGAAATAGCAACAATCGCTCAAATGTCTTCTAGTAACTTGCAAAATGTTGCTTCAGCCTCCGAGGAGCAATTAGCAACTATCGAGGAAGTCGCTGCTTCCGCAGCAACACTTTCAAATATGGCTGAGGAGCTTCAAACAGAAGTCTCACGCTTTAAATTAGAATAAATGCAAACTGCTCGGATTCCCTCTAGGAAACGAGCAGTTTTTTTCTATATATGTATAGGCTTTACTCACTTATATTTATCGCTTAAATGGCTGAGCATTTCTATAATGGCTGCTTCCTCACTAGGAACTTGCAAAGTAGCCCTCTCACCAACCTGATGATTCCCTACACAAACACTTTCCTTTGCCTTCAAAAACATCGAGGCATCGTTCGCATCATTTCCAAATGCAATATATTCCCCTTCGATGACACCTAATTTAGTTAAGCCATTCCACTTATCAATACCTTTAGGGCTTATATCAATAATATTTTCTGATGCATGTTCATAAAGAGTAACAGCAAGCTGTTGTAGCTCAAATAACACTGCGTCTCTATTCTCCCCCGGAAATAAAACTATTTTTACAATATCATGAAGATCTTGCAACGCTACTTTTTTAGCTATTTTTAGAGGATCTAGATTTTGATAAATGGGATGACCCTCACTGCCTGTATACGCATAATCCCACTGGCTATCTACTAGATATGGTATTTGAAATGCTGTAATGATCTGCACAAGCTCCCCAACTATCTCCGTCTCAAATGCTGTAACCTCCTTCGTTACTCCATTACAAGCGACGAATGCTCCGTTTCCGCCTACCATTGAATATTCTCGCATCGTCTCCGGCAATACAGGTAATAGATCACGTATTGGTCTTGCGGAGGCAAAAATAACTTCATGCCCACTTTGTATACATGCCTCTAACGCATTGATAATACCCACACTCAAAGGCTTTCCTTTAAAGCAAATTGTACCGTCTAAATCAAAGACAAATTTCATGTTTCCTCCTACGTCTCCAACGTTCATTGACAACCTTTATTATCTCACAGAAATGACTTTTTTTAGTGGACGATTATTTATTTCACAACTATCAAATATTTAACAAAATAAACATTACTTTAGACAGAATTAAAAAAATTTTTAGAAAATTATTGACAGGCAATTAATATCCAAGTAATATTGCTTTCAACAACACATTGCAGGCCAAGATTGGAAATAGTAAAAATGGTGATGTACTTGTAGAGAGCCGATGGTTGGTGAAAATCGGTAGGCACACATTTTGAACTCGTCCATGAGCTACTCCCTGAATAGTCTAGTAAGGGATGTCGGTTTCCCCCGTTAACAGGATAGACAGTGATAGCTGTCGATAAGGGGACTTTTTCTGTATAGAGAAGGTCAATTAGAGTGGTACCGCGAGCATAAACTCGTCTCTATTTTTAAATAGAGATGGGTTTTTTTATTTTTTAATGAATCATTGGCCTACGTGTAGATTTTAAATACTGATAACTACAGAGGAGTGTTAAAAAATGGGAAGAAAAATTTGGGTATTTGATACAACATTACGTGATGGTGAACAGGTGCCAGGCGCCAAGCTAAATTTATATGAAAAAGTAGAAATAGCACAGCAACTGAAAAAATTAGGTGTCGATATTATCGAAGCTGGATTCCCCGCTTCATCACAAGGTGATTTTAATGCCGTCAAAGCTGTAGCTGAGAAGGTCGGTACTACTAGCGATATTATGATTACAGCATTAGCACGGGCTGTAAAGGCAGATATTGATGCCGTCTATAATGCTGTGAAATACGCTGAAAATCCTATGATTCACATGGTTCTTGGGACATCCGATATACATGTGGAGAAAAAATTTAGTAAATCAAAAGATCAAATTTTGCAAATTGGTGTAGATGCTGTAAAGTATGCAAAAACTCTATTGCCGCAAGTTCAATATTCTACAGAGGATGCATCCCGTTCAGACTTTGAGTATCTTTGGAAAACGATTGAAGCTGTTATGAGGGCTGGTGCTACTATGATTAACGTTCCTGATACAGTCGGCTTTGCAGAACCAGAAGAGTTCGGTGAAATGATCTTTAAATTAAACAACCGTATGAAAAACTTAGACGACAGTGTTCTTCTTAGTGTTCATTGCCACAATGATCTTGGAATGGCCACAGCCAATACGCTTGCTGCGATAAAAAATGGTGCCGATAAAGTCGAATGTACAATTAATGGTATCGGTGAACGCGCAGGTAATGCGGCCTTAGAAGAAGTCGTTATGGCACTAAAAACGCGTAGCTCTGTCTACAATGCTGATACACGTATTAACACAAAAGAAATTATTAATACGTCACGTCTTGTTTCTAGTTTTATGGGCTTAGATGTTCAAGTTAATAAAGCTATTACGGGAGATAATGCATTCGCCCATTCATCGGGTATCCATCAGGACGGATTACTAAAATCTCGTGATGCCTATGAAATTGTGCATCCTGAAGACGTTGGTCTTGATGATATGGAGCTAGTACTGACAGCGCGTTCTGGTCGACATGCCGTGAAAAATGCACTTGAGAAATTAGGGTTTTCGAATCTTTCTACAGACGAATTCGAGGGAATCTTTGAAGGCTTCTTAAAGCTAGCGGATGCCAAAAAGGAAGTATACGATCATGATTTATACGTGATCGTTGAAAGCTATTATGAAAAACATGATGCTTCTCACAAGAATGCAACACATTATAGTGACCAATTCTTTGATATCGAAGATCTACAAGTCGTCAGCAATACAAGCTTCCCTTCTGCGAGCGTTAAAGTACGCAAAGGTAATGAAGTATTAAAGGCTAGCGCAGTCGGCTCAGGTCCAATTGATGCTCTCTATTCTGCCATTGCAGAAATTACAAACATGGATGTAAAATTAGTGGAATATAATATTAATAGTGTTTCGCGTGGCAAAGAGGCATTAGGAAAAGTAAAAATCACGATTGAGCATGAAGGTGAAAAGTATATGGCTAAAGCTGCAGATACTGACATTCTAAAAGCCAGTGCCCTAGCCTATATTAATGCCATCAATAGCATAGTGGTGGCAAAATTAACACCTGTCATGAATTAAAACAAGAGAAGCAGTATGGCCCATAAGCCATACTGCTTTTTAGATGCTATCGACTATCTCTTACTAACTTTTGATATTCTTCTTCTATTAGTTCGATGTCCAGTCGTTCAAACAAGGGTGTTACGTCTTGAATAGTTTTAGGTAACTCCACTTGCTCATGCCACATCATTTCATCTATACCTAGCATATTTCTTACTTTCTCTGCTGAAAACGGTAGGAATGGATGTAGTAATTGTCCGAGATTGGCAATGATATAGACGCAGGTTGCTAGTGTATGATTGCCTGCACCTACATTATCTTTTACTTGTAACCATGGCTGTTGTTCATCGAAGTAACGATTAGCGCCACGAATATACTCAAAAATGGACTCTAATGCTGGCTTGAAATGACCACTCTCAATAAGAATACCCACTTCATTAAATAGCTGAATAGTTTGTTTGCGAATAGTACTATCCACCTCAGCCTGAGGTACTTGATTAGCAAAGGATTTCTCTATAAATTTCAATGTTCGATTCACAAAATTACCATAGGCACCAAGTAATTCACCATTATGGCTGTAAATAAATTCCCGCCATGAAAAATCAGTATCGCGATTTTCCGGTGCATTAGTCGTTAAGAAATAGCGAATAGAGTCAGCATCATAACGACTTAAAATATAAGGAACCCATACAGCCCAGTTTTGACTCGTCGATAATTTGCGTTTTTCTAATGTTAAATATTCATTAGATACAATATGTGTCGGTAAAGCTTTCGCACCTAGTCCCATCAAAATGGCTGGCCAAATAACTGTGTGGAAAGGGATATTATCCTTCCCATGGACATAGTACGAAATGGTTTCTTCATTCCATAAGTCTTCAATCGCCATATGATGTTGCTTTGCCCATTCTAGGCTAGCTGTTAAATACCCTGCAACTGCTTCAATCCACACATATATTTTCTTACCCTCAAAGTCAGGAACTGGAACATCTATTCCATTTGGCAAATCTCTCGTTACCGCTCGGTCAGGAACGCCCTCTGCTAAGTAACGCTCTGTCAAACCTAATGCATTGTCTCTCCAACGTTTTTCTGCCTTTGCCTCGGATAAAAAGGTCTCTAATTTCCCTTGAAATTGACTAAAGGTAAAATAAAAATGTTCTGTCTCTCGAATTACTGGTTCATTCCCACATATTTTACAGCACTTATCGATTAAATCCAGTGGGTCTAAAATTTCCGAGCAGTTATCACATTGATCCCCTCTCGCCTTTGCACCACAATTTGGGCATATGCCCTCTACAAATCGATCCGGCAAAAATTGTTGATCTGCCTCACAGTAAGCCTGTTCAATTTTCTTTTTATATAAAAAATTGTTGGCAAGTAGCTGTAAAAATAAGCCCTTAACGGATTCATGATGGTGCTCTGCGTCTGTTCTTGTGTATAAATCATAAGTAAATCCTAGCTCATTAAAACATTTTGTAAATTCTTCATGATAATGATTAGCAATCGCCTCAGTTGTTGTGTTTTCCTGTGCTGCACGAATAGAAATTGGTGTACCATTACAGTCACTACCCGATACGTATAATACTTGCTCACCTTTTTGACGGTAATATCTAGCCAAAATATCACCTGGTAATAGTGCGGCTACATGTCCTAAATGCAAAGAGCCATTTGCATATGGCCAAGCGCCTCCAATAACAATAGTCATTCTAAATTGCTCCCCTCACATAAAAAATGGTAAAAAAAAATCGCCCTAATCAAATCTGATTAGGACGAGTCTACCCGTGTTACCACCTATATTTACAAATAGCTCACACTATTTGCCTCATTCAGTACGTCTTTTTTTTAAATAAGAGATACTGCCGCTGTTGTAACGAGTGCCCATCTCGTCGTAATCTACTTGCTCAATAGCTTTCGGTACGAAGCTCAAAGGTCATTTTCAAAAGGATTCATTTACCTCATTTCCACCAACAGAGGCTCTCTACAAAATGCTGTTCCTATTTACTTTTCCTTTTCAATGCCTTATCTATAGGATTGGCACTATTTTACGCTTTATTGCGATGAAATGCAATAATTGTCGTTAAGTCGATTCCATTTTTTCAAAACGTACAAATGTTAATGGATTTATCATGATTAGCCTATCTCTATGTTTAATAACTCCGTTAAATCATCTATTACAATATGTGCCTGTTGCAATTCGTGGTCCTGAGCAAAGTCAAAACGAACACCTATAGAGAGTAGTTCATTATCGCGGGCAGCTTGAATATCGGATGAACGATCTCCAACTACTGCCCCGTCCTGAATTCCATTCTCTTGCATCACTTTTTTAACTAAGTCTGATTTATGCCCGCTTGCAATGGATTGAATGCTGTAAGTCCCCTTTATAAATTGCTTTAATTGATAGGTTTCAACAATGGCCTGTAAATAGTCAACCTGTCCATTACTCGCTATGTATAACGGATAGCTTTTTGACAATGTGGCAAGAGTTTGCTCAGCATGTGGATAAAGCGCACCTTTACGACTACGGATTTGTTCCGTCAACTTTACATGAAATAGCGCATTGCTCTCTTCACGTATGTCTACTGAATGCATTGGACATAAAGTCTCCCATACAACCGGTAGAGGAACGCCCATAATTTCACGGTATTTTTCAATGGGTGTTTCTCCCTGCCATAAGCCTTTTGTACGCAACACATCAAATGTGGCATCCAGCGCAGGTTCTAAAATAAGATTTGTTTGAAATAAAGTGCCATCCATATCAAAAATAAAAGCTTTCGTCATAAAATCACTCCTTGATTAATGATTAAAAAACTCCATATGTAACTTTTCCTTCTTATAATAATCTAAACGATCTTGTAAAGTCCCCGTATGAAATTCAAACTTATGTCCATCTGGATCAGTAAAATAAATTGATTTTTTATCTCTTTCTTCTCTTTGTCGGCCATCTAAAATATGAACCTTCAATTGTACCAACTTATCATACATTTTATCGAATTCATCCTCAGGGATCGTGAAAGCGATATGTGTATAGGAATAATGAATGTCATTGCGCGGTATATCTTTTTCAACATTGAGGGCAAGCCACAGCCCATTTACATCAAAATAGGCTGTGCTGTTTCCCTTTACAAGTAACTTAGCATCGAAAACATTTTCATAAAATGCAATGGATTGCTCTAGATCAGACACTGAAAATAGTAGATGATTTATGCTTTGTACGGTCATATGTGTATGTGTGCTCCTCTTTATTTTTTACCCTTTTTAGCGCCTTTAGAAATTTGCTTCCACTTACGTTGCTCCTCGAGCTTTGCTTGCACATTTGTTTTACGTTCCATATAAGCCAATTCCCTTTGTAGCTTAAAATAGCTTTGTAAACGGTTTTGATTAAGTTCACCATCAGTAATAGCTTGCTGTACTGCACAATACGGCTCTTTTTGGTGGGTACAATCACGATAACGGCAAGCTTTCGCTAATTCCTCAACATCTTGAAAGCTAGATGATAAACTATCACCTTGATTCCATAATTGTAGCTCACGCATTCCTGGCGTATCAATTAAACAGCCACCAGAAGGTAACATCACTAACTCTCTGTGAGTCGTTGTATGACGTCCTTTAGCATCGTCTTCACGAATGTCTGATACCTTCATCAGCATCTCGCCACACAGAGCATTTGTTAATGTAGATTTCCCTGCACCGGAGGAGCCCAGTAATGCTCCAGTGACCCCTTCTGTAAATAAGGCCTGAATTTCCGTTAACCCTTCTCCAGAAATGGCACTCGTTACGAAAATATCTACTCCAAATGCTACTGACTCAACTTCTTTCACTAAGCTTGATGCATCATCGCATAAATCTGCCTTTGTTAGAACAATAATGGGCTTTGCACCTGAATCCCAGGCAGCTACTAAATATCGTTCCAAACGGCGAATATTAAAATCAGCATTCAAGCTCATGACTAATAACACAATATCCACATTCGATGCAACAATCTGTTCCTGGATTTCCAGACCAGCAACTTTTCGAGAAAAAACAGATTTTCGTTGGAATAATTGATGAATAATTGCTCGTTCCTCACCAGGCATTTTCTCTACCAGCACCCAATCGCCAACTGCCGGATAGTCTTCACGATTTAAAGATGTATAGGCATAATGACCAGCGATTGTTGCAAGCCATTCCCCTTCCTGAGCTAACACTCGATAGGAATGCTTATGCTCTAAAGTAACCCTTGCAGGCACACAATTTTTAAACTTAGACTGTTTCTTCATTTCTAACATTTGCTCTTCAAAATATTTTGTAAAACCTAATGTTGTTAAATTCAAATTAATTTCCTCCTAAAGGTGCGTTTCCATTACGCTTCTTGCAGACTTCTGCCAGAAGCAATTATCTTGATTCAGCAAATTTGAACCATGATAAAAAAACCTTGTATCTGCGCAATTCGGCAGTTACAAGGTTTCACACGCACGTTTAAAGGATATACAAATACCTCGAGCTATGCACGACGTCGCTTTGTATATTTTAGGCGTGTGAAATGTAACAAACCGAATTGCAGTTCGCTAAAAATAGATTTATTCATCATGTCACATCACCTACTTTCCATTTAGTTGTTACCAATATATATAAAATTTAGGAAATTGTCAAATAAAATATTATTAGCATGTATCTCCTTCCTCAACGCATAGAATGTACAAGACCAATAAATGCGAGGAGATGTTGAATTGCCTAAAATCATTTCTATTAGCACACATCAACCACCTTACACATTACAGCAATCAAATGCGGAGGAGCTAACGAAAGAGCTTTTCTATGAAAAAATCCCAAAACTAGAGCGCTATTTAAAGGTTTTCGATAATGGTGGAATTGAAACACGTCATTTTTGTGTTCCACCTGAGTGGCATCGTACAAACCATTCCTTTGAGGAACGTAATGATTTATATATCGAACTAGCTACACAATACAGCGTAAGCGTCATTCAGGCATGCTTACAAAATGAAGCCTTCTTACATTCACCCATTTCTCCTGAAGAAATCGACGCCATCATATTTGTAAGCAGTACGGGGATCTCTACACCTAGTATTGATGCACGTGTGATGAACAAGCTTTCTTTTTCCGATCAAATGAAACGAATTCCGCTATGGGGTTTAGGCTGTGCAGGAGGAGCAGCCGGTGTTAGCAGAGCCTATGATTTTTGTAAAGCACATCCTAATGCAAAGGTGCTTGTTGTTTGTGTAGAATTATGTAGCCTCACTTTTCAGCCAAATGATTATTCTAAAAGTAATTTAATCGGTGCTTCACTTTTTGCTGACGGTGCCGCCTGTATTCTCGTATGTGGGGATGAAATCATTATTGATACAAAAAAACCATCACCAGCTATTCTGGCGACAGGCTCTAAATGGATGCCAGATTCAGAAAATGTTATGGGATGGGAAGTTAAAAATAATGGTCTTCACGTCATTTTCCAAAAAAGCATTCCGGCTATTATTACTAGTTGGCTTGGACCATATATTGAACAATTTTTACTGGAACAAGGAATTTACAGTGAACAGCTTACTCATTTCATTGCACATCCTGGAGGAAAAAAAGTATTAAAAGCCTATGAGGACACGCTTTATCTTTCTTCTCAAAAAACCGACATTTCTCGGGAAATATTACGTCAGCATGGTAATATGTCATCGCCAACCGTGTTATATGCGTTAGAACAATTTATGTTACATGAAGGACAAGTGGAGGATACAGGTTTACTCGTCGCTCTTGGCCCTGGTTTTTGTGCAGAAGCTGTATTACTAAACTGGAGGGGGTAGCATGATCTTCTATCTAATTGTAACACTTGTCATTCTACAAAGATTGACAGAGGTTGTCATTGCTAAACGAAATGAGAAATGGATGATTGCTCAGGGAGCTTTTGAGGTTGGAAACTCTCACTACCCTTATATGGTCACTATGCATATTAGCTTCTTCTTGTTTCTAATTGTTGAAGTAGTAACAAATAACAATGGTATATCGCCCTTATTCCCATTATTTTTTATTTTGTTTGTAGCCGTTCAGGCATTGCGTATATGGTGTATCCGTTCTTTAGGCACATTTTGGAATACAAAGATTCTCATTTTACCTCATGCACAAGTTGTGCGTAAAGGTCCCTATGAAATTATGCGCCATCCTAATTATGCCGTCGTTTGTTTGGAAATTCTCCTTCTACCTCTTATGTTTCAGGCATATTTCACGGCGTTTTGTTTTACACTATTAAATATTACAATGCTTTCTGTACGAATCCCGATAGAAGAAAAGGCATTACGAGATGCAACTAATTATAATCGTGTGTTTGAAAAGAAGATTTCGGAATCGTAGCCGAAATCTTCTTTTTTTATTAATGCCATTCCCAGTTAAACGGATCTTGTAGTCGTTCCCACGGGTTATGAAACTCTTCATCTGTTAATAAACAACTGTCCAACTGTTTGATAATACGTTCTTTATCTAAGTCTATACCAATAATAACAAGCTGGGTCATGCGATCTCCAAACTCACTATCCCAATCTTCCAACACCTCCGGACTTTGTTGGAAGACATCTTCCTGCTGAGCTTTTGGTAGTGCCGCTACCCAATAAGAAACAGGTTCAATTTTTGCAGATGAACCAGCCTGTGATAGCAATAATGCGACATCTTGATGCTTTGCACTCCAAACAATTCCCTTTGCTCGCACAATTGATGGTGGCATTTGGTCACACCACTCGACAAAGCGCATTGGATGGAATGGTTTTCTACTTGTATAGGTAAATGAAGATATCCCGTATTCTTCCGTCTCCGGCATATGGTTTTCATGACCAAGCTCTAATTCTTTTAACCAGCCAGCTGATTCTGAGACACGTTCGAAGTCAAAACGACCTGTATTTAAAATTTCAGCAGGATCAATTTCACCATTAACCGTTCGGATTATTTTTGCATCGGGCTGTAGTGCGTGTAGTATAAGCTCTAACCGTTCTACCTCTTCTATTGAAACTAAGTCACACTTATTTAATACAAGGACATCACAAAATTCTATTTGATCAATAAGAAGGTCTGCTACATCCCGTCCATCTAGCTCACCAATTGCTTCCTTACGCTCTAATAAACTCTCTCCTGATTGAAAATCATGCCAAAAGCGATGCGCATCTACAACCGTTACCATCGTATCCAATTGACAAAATCTCGTTAAATCTATGCCCAGCTCCTCATCTAAATAGCTAAATGTTTGTGCAACTGGAATCGGCTCACTAATTCCTGTCGATTCAATCAATATATAATCAATATTGCCAAGCTTCGCAAGACGTTCCACCTCCTGTAATAAATCTTCTCGCAATGTACAACAAATACAGCCGTTCGATAACTCCACAAATTTCTCTTCTGTTCGTGAAATCCCGCTGCCATTTGCAATAAGCTCAGCATCAATATTAATTTCACTCATATCATTCACAATAACAGCAACACGTAAATCCTTTTCGTTTTGCAATACATGGTTCATCATTGTGGTCTTACCAGAACCTAAATATCCACTTAATACAGTTACAGGTATTTTCATTGTTCTCTCTCCAACTCCTTAAATCGTAATAATTACTATTTACATTTTGTAATTAAAACATATACATTGATAAAATGCAAAGCTTTTTATTACATGCGAAAATAAACTTGACAATTTACAACCTAAAATATATTGTTTAAATCGTAATTATTACTATTTATAAGGAGGCATATTTATGCGTGTACAAATAATACTAGCCTGCACGGAAACTGGTGATAAAAACTATATCACCACGAAAAATAAACGTAATTATCCAGAGAGATTAGAGCTTAAAAAGTATTCCCCTCGCTTAAAACGAGTTACTTTACATCGTGAAACAAAGTAATTTAGGCAGTAGTTAATGAATTTGAGTGTTTCTTGGACCAAGCAACATGCCCTAAAAAAATAACTGTTTCAAAAGGGGTAGACTTACCCTCTTTTGAAACAGCGTTTGTATACCATCTATTCTCTATTTATTTCGAACGCGAGCTCGTTCAATTTTTGATCGAGTTCATCAAGCATTCGTAATCGATAATCAATCTGCTCGTCTATATTTATAGACTCATTCATTTTTACTTTACTATTATAAGATTGATTTTTATAGCCTTTTATCTCATTAGTGAGTTTTTCAATTTCTAGATTTTTCGTTTCTAATTCTTTTACTATTTGTTCATAAAGGCTGTCCGCCTCTACTTTGTTTCTATATGATTGTTCTATCGTCTCTACGATATGTTCCATTTTTTCACCAGTAACAATGGTAAAGTCATTTAATCTTTTATCTAACCTATCAATCATTGACTTATAATTTGTTTCTTCAATAGATACGTCAATGTTTTCCTTTAATAACTTATTTTCTGCTCGCAACTCATTTAGTTCCTTTAATAAAGACTCTATCGAAGCAATTTGTTTTTTTCTTTGGAGCTCTCGCTTTTGTATCTCTTGATCATATGCTTCCAATTCCTTATCAAAATCTCTCTTCAACTTTAATAGTTCCATCGAAAGATCTTTTCTGAGCCTTGTTAATTGTATATTCTCTCGTTCAAGACGTAGCACTAATGCATAATAATCACTATCCCTAAGCCTTTTCACTTCATTTTTATATTTGGCTAATTCGGCCCTTAAAAAAATAATCATTTGTTGGAGCTGTAGAGGATCATTGTTTTTGACAATATCGTTGTCCATCCTTGCACCCCCTAGCCTGAAAAACTTTTTAAAATTTCAATGACTTCTTCAAACTGTGCTTTACTGTCTTCTAACACCTCATCAAGTTGTTTTAACCACTTTGTTTGTAGTTCTGGATGATCATGTTGTTCAAAGTTTTTATTTTTTTCCCCAGAGACAAGATAAGTAATTAATTGTTGTAATGTATTTTTTTCAAGAAAGGCAAAACTATTATCTTGTACATTACGGCGGTTAAGCTGGTCCTTCAGCAATTGTTGAATTACGCTACTAAGCTCTTGTTTTTCATGATCCACCATTATTTTCCTCCCGCGTTGAACTAATGCCATTGAGATTAATTGGATTTAACACTACCACACCATCAGTTAGCTGATCACAGTATGTAAAACCCATAATAGTGCCAGAATACGATAAATTATGGGACCATTTAATTTGAAAATTGGTAAATGAAATCGTTTCATTTGGTTCGATGGTGGACTTCCCTACTGGTCTCAGCCAGTATTCCTCTTTGCTCGATTTATCGTTAAAACGCTCCCAATTACTTTGCCCCTGCGTCTTTAAAGTAGGTGTGAAATTTTCATGGACATACCTTCCTGAGAAATAAAACGGAGAATCTTTCGGTAATTTAATACATAAATATGGATTTGTCACGGTTGTATGCCCAATATTGCGAATATGATAGGATCCTAAACATAGACTTTCTTGCTCAGAGTCATAGGATATATTGAACGAGGATGTAAAATAACTGATAAGACTAATCTTATTTTGAACCGCTAGCTCTTCTACCAGCTTTTTAATTTCCTGAACATACGTGTTTGTCTGTTCTTTCACCGCTTGTATCTTGTCTTCTATCCGTGTTATCACTTAATGCCCCCTTACTATGGTTCATAAAAAAAAAGAGAGGATAACCCTCTCTTCATGATATGACTTTCCTCTATTTATTAGCACTACTAACCAACAGTTGGGAAAATAACTGGGCATTGTTGTGGACGAACCGCAGTTGGACATGTGAATGGTAGATCTGCTCTTGGCTCGCAGAAAGTTGCTAAGAATTCCACAGTAACTGGGAATGTTGATTGAATGCTTTGGCAAACAGCAACAGTAATTGTTAACGCAGAAAACGTAATTACACCTGCTGCAGCTGTAAGTGTACCAGTTGTACAAACGAAGCAATCTAAATCTGTATATAGAATTTCTACATCTGTACCCTTAGGTGCACATAATGTCACTTGCTCACAGCGTGAAACAGGAATTTCAGTGCTTGTGAACATTGTTCCATTTGGTAATGTAACAACGATCGTAAGAATGAAATTCTTTTGAATATTCAAATGTTGTAGACAAACAGTTGATCCATCGATAGAGAATTGGCGATTCTCACGGTTTAGGATCACAATTGGATTTGTAGCTGCTGGAATTACTCGACAAGTAACAATAGCACCAGTTAAGTCAGTAGTTGCTGTTACGCCTGGGAATGTAATTGCTCCAGTTGGTGAAATATCAAATGACATTTCCTTTACAATCCAGTCATATACCTTATCAACATTTATACAAATCAGTTCCTGCGCCTGGGATGGCATATGTTCTTGCATCCTTTTGACACCTCCATAAGTTTTTTATCTTTCGTTTGTAGCATATGTTTTTCAGCTATAAGTGCATGGGCTAATAAATAGTTACATTGGATATTTATAAAAATCAACGACAATCATTTTTTCTTACAGTTCTTTCTTTATAATAAGAACTAAAATGTTGAAGGAACCGGTATATTTGTAACAGAAAGTCAATATTTTTAATAAACTAATAATGGACTGAAAGGGGTGAACTACAATGGAAGAGTCAAAATTGTATACCACTCAAGAAATTGAAAATTTAAAGCAAAAAATTGAAGCCTATAGGGAATCGTTATCTTCATTAAAAACGGGATCGTCGATTGAAGATTTCCTTTATATGAAGCAAGGGTTTGATGGACTGAAAACACAGATAGCTCATTTAGAGGGGATTACAGAGACATTGGATACTAAGCAAAATTCCTATATAAAAGGATATGATGATCAAATAAGGCTTCTTTCCATACAGATTGAGTCTCTGAATCAAACCATGGAAGAAATGAATCAAGAAATTTTAGCAGTTTTAAAGAAATTAGTAACTGTTGAAGGAAATGATACTACAACCATTTCTCCCTCCATAAAATTGCCTTCTCAAACATCGCCTACTCATTTACCTAGACAACAACCTAGAATGACACAGACAGCAGATAAAACTACGATAACATCAGCACAACCATCTTATAGACTATTACAAAGTTTGGCAGGTAAAGCCATAAACCACCAACAAAATGTCAATAATAATGGGGCTCCACCTCCTCACAATGATCAACAGATAGCTAAACCTGAAGAGCGGCATTTTAATCAGCAATATTTTCAATCCATTAATACGCATCCAAGCCATATATACAATGGTTTATTCAGAAACACTTCAGTTGAATCCACCTTCCATTTTAAAAATGCCACGGATGCAAAGGAAGTTCCAGTAAGTGTTTATGATCCATCTGCTGTACAGCCCACTTTAAGTGAGGAAAACATCGAGAATGATCATTTACCATCAACTATTGTTCATGAATCGAGTACTGGAACCGAAAAATCAGATGATCCTATAGAGATTGTGCAAACGGAAAATGAACGTAACACCCATGAGATTTCCGAAGTATCTAAAGAATCGTTTGAACAGGTTAATTCGGGGATACTTAGCGAGCCAGTTAGTGAAGCAATAGCTAACGAGCCTCTCAATCAAGTCATTTTAGAAGGAGTAGCACAACCTGCTAACACACATCATTCTCCTTCAATGCAAACAGAAGAGTATGTCGAAGTGTATAATTCTGAAGCAGTTTATGAGGTTCATTCGTCCCTGGAAGAAGAGAATAAGCAACCTGATCCCGTAAACACACCGATCGAGGAAGAAAATAAAAAGGTAAAAAATTCATTTTTCGATTTCTTTAAAAGATGGAGTTAAAATTTATCACTCGATAATAAGACATCCACTATGTATGGAAGTACATAGTGGATGTCTTTATGTTTCAAATAAAGCTGGCTTTAAGAAGTCATTGAATTTATAAGCGAAGTAGATATTTGCCCTTAACCCCCAATCTGAAATGAATAGAATAATGAAGAAAGGGGGTGTAAAAATGTGTTTGAATAATTCAATGTGTGGTTGCTCTAACCGCAATGGTGAATGTACTGCGCTTGGACCATTTATCGGTATTGATGCGGCGTGTATTACTCCACCAGCAGCTACAGGTTCCATTATCCCATTTTCTTCAGGAACAATTCCTGTTGTATTAGTATCTCTTGCTACTGGTTTAGTTAGTACTGTAAGCCTTGTTGGATTTGGTACATCTGTTCCAGGTGTAGCTCTTGCTGGCGTTAATATTGATTTAACAAGTTCTCTTGCCACAGAAGCTTTTACTGTTCCACGTCCAGGAACAATTACATCTATTGCTGCAACAATTTCAGCAACTGCCGCTTTAACACTAACAGGAACAGCTACAGTCAGAGCACAAATTTACCGTGCAGTTCAAGGAAGCAATGTTTTCAGCCCTACTGCAGCATTTGTTGATTTAACTCCAGCTTTACCATTAGCAGCATTATTAGCTGGTGCAATTGCAAGCGGTAGTGCAAACGTTTCAGTACCAGTAACTACTGGTGATCGTTTATTAATGGTGTTCTCCATGACTACTTCAGGAGCTACTGTTCTGGTTACTCTTACTGGTAATGCAAGTGCGGGAATCACTATTGTATAAGTGAGTAATGCTAACTCTTAAAGTTATAAGCATCATTTCAAACCTGATAATTAAATTATAGTAGGCGATTTTAACTAAATCGCCTACTTTTTAAGTATCTAAATTAATGATAAAGCATTCTGAATATGCGTCAAATGATGTTTGCCATGCCAAGCATATAAACCAATTGCCTGTTCCAATGTTGTTAGACCTAAATCAGGATGATTAAATGCTCGTTTTAAGTGTTCATCTTTTAAGCCTGTTAATAAGTAAACCCAACGTCCATGTAAACTTTCAATTAATGTAAGAGAAGTAGCTACTGGCATTTCTGAATCTGGTAGCAGTGCCCACTCAGCTTCATTGTATGGCTTAATAGTTGGCTCGTCCTCTGTTAAGGCTAGCTTAAAGCGGATATAGCTATTCATATGACTATCAGCAATATGATGGACTAGCTGTGTTACAGTCCAGCCATTTTCACGATAGGATTTTGCCAATTCCTGCTCACTTGCTCCACTTAATGCTTCTTCAAGCTGCTGTGGTAATAAACGAATATCTTCCACCCATTCTTTTACTTGCTGTGATGTCACTTCTTTTGGACATTGAAACTCCCCAATTGGATATCGTAAATCGAAATCGATCAAATTGCTCTCCTCCATTTCTATCCTCTTACTTTTCAAAAAGTGTTTTAGGTCACTATTATTCCTGAATATCATAAATCAACGTATCAAAGTATTTACCATTTGTATACAGTAAAATTGCCCATTCTCCAGAACTAGGAATTTTTACGCTTGAAGGGCTATGTGCATCTGCTCCGTTGGCCGGCCCGCCAAGGCCTGTACTCCATCCATCCACTAAAATCGGCTGAATAGTTTCAGTATCTCTATGGTAGCCTACTACTGTTAACTCTGTATTTCCATTTCCTTCAATTCCCCAAAGATGCCATATCCATTTTTGTGTGTTTAAACTTGGCATGTTAGCACCAATAACACCCGATTTATTGGCATTCCCTATAATGGCTCGATCCCCAAACTCCACTGCTTTATCCTTCCAATTAATAGAGGTAAAATCATTTTCTTGCAAATAATCTGGGGCATTCTCTGGCATTGTAACCTTTTCTTTATTTGTACAGCCTACTACCACTAACAGCATCGCACATAAAAGGACAAATCTTCTCACGACATCCCCCATTCCCTATAAAATACATTCTACTATTCAATTATCACAGATAATTCTGTTAATTTAAATGCTACATAGCTAAAGTTTTTCAACTACAGTGCCTAATGCTTTTAATGGATGTATGATAGGGATAGCTGTGCTTTCTTCAAATTGCTGTGCCGCACTCACCATCGAGAGCTGCCCCACTGAGAGTAGCCTTTGTTCGTTCGCTTCTTGATACAGAGTTCGTAATATAGCTTCATTATAGGCCTTGTTTTTCCCTTGCATAATGAGATCAAATGTATGCTCGATAACTTTCACTGTAACGTCTATTGATTTGCCTTGCTTGCTTGCATATTGATGGAGTCTGGTCATCGTTCCCTCGACAGTTGCAGGATTTGTAAATAGAATGATTTGAGGCTGTCGCTCGTTACATATCAATTCAAAATAAAGTTCATCCATTTTTATGATAGGGATAGATGAGGTACGAACATTACAATCGTCTAACAAAACGATATAATTTGTGCATGTTATTAAAATCGCATCTAGATCACAGCTCACCATCCATTGAATTTGCTCTACAATCCTACATGTTAGCTCTGTAACTCCTTTTGACACTTGATGAAAAAGCCCGGGATCTACAAAATGAATTAGCTCTATCTCTTTATTTTTTTGGAAAACCTCTTCTATGTACTCTATATTGGAATGATGAGCATGCAAGCAGCCTAGCTTTTTTTTCAAATAAACTCCCCCTCATTTATAAGTCTTTTTTCCATTGTGACTATAGCCAAAGAAATGCCATGATGATTCTCGCCCATTTCCTTTTTTGTTACGACATAGCCTAAAGAGCAATGTAATTCCATATTTCATGGAACATTCAAGCGTACTTTACATTTTTCATTCGTTCATGCAAATTGTTCAAACTTAGCGAGCAAAACTTTAGCTAGCCCTTGCCCCTTGTCTTTCAGGAATTATCGATAATCTGAAAAAATATATACCCTGTGTGCTAAGCTTAAATCTTACCATAGCAACTGGCACCCGCTCCATATAGCCGATAAAAGCCTGCTCACCAGCCTGTATACCCTGTTCAATGGATTCTACCGTTTCACTCAATGCACTAGATGGTGGCGGCGCTGTTGCATACTCTTGAAATACCTGAATCATTACCTTATGTATAATGGGCACATCTTTTATTTCTGCTAATACTAGCTCCATTGTTAACCTCCACGAATGATTTTCAATACATTTTAGTGTATATATACAAAAAGAAACTGTATTACTCATGAAAGAATAATACAGCTTACGACTTCATTTTTTTTCTTTAGCTTTTGCTTCTTTTTCAAGATGCTTTCTTGCTATCTTCAATCGTTGAATGTCTTTTTTCTTCAGCGGAATAATCTCATCCTTCATCATTTTAATATAAGAAATCATTAACAACAGTAATATTACCGTAAATGGTAAAGCGGCAATTAACGAGGCCGTTTGTAATGCATCTAGCCCACCCGTATACAATAAAACACCTGAAATAGAGGCCATCAATATACCCCAAACTAACTTCGACAGTACTGTAGGGTTTAAGGACCCCCTTGTCGTCATACTAGCCATAATGAAAGTGGCAGAATCGGCTGACGTAATTAAGAAGATAATAATGAGCAAAATACCAATAAAAGAGGCTATCGTTGAAAGGGGCAAATGCTCTAACATTTGAAACAAGGCCACTGTTACATCGTTATGAACGGTTTGTGCAATTTGTGCTTCTTTATGCAAATCGAACCATAAGGCAGTACCTCCAAAAACAGCAATCCAAAAACATGCAATAAGAGGAGGAATGATTAATACGCCAACAATAAATTCTCGAATGGTCCTTCCTTTTGATACACGAGCAATAAAAGAACCAACAAAGGGTGACCAAGCTATCGCCCACGCCCAATAAAAGATAGTCCAATCCTTCACCCACGTCCCCCCGACATACGGTTGCATCCTTAAACTATATTGAATAAAGTTTGAAATGTAATCGCCTATCGCTAGTGTAAAGGTTTCCATTATAAATACCGTTGGACCTGTTATAAAAACAAATAGCAGTAAAACAATCGCTAGCATCATATTGACATTACTTAAGATTTTCATTCCCTTTTGAAGGCCCGTAGTCGCAGATAACATATAGCCAATAAACATGATAAGAATAATGACTACCTGTAAGAAAAATGTATTAGGTAAACCAAAGACAAAGCTTAAACCTCCGTTTGTTTGGAGCACGCCCAAGCCAATAGAAGTAGCTACCCCCATCACTGTTGCAATAACCGCTAAAATATCAATCGTGCCCTTCACGACTCGATTTGTTCCCGTTACAGGCTCTAAGGCGGTAGAGATGAGCATATTTCTTTTTTTGTTAAATTGCACATACGCCATAACGAGCCCCAATATCGCATAAACAGACCATTGGCTGATTCCCCAATGAAAGAATGAATAACCCATTGCCAGTCGGGCGGAATCTGTCGTTAGAGGTTTTGTGTCACTAAAAGGTGGTGAAAAGTAATGACTCATTGGTTCAGCTACTCCCCAAAAGACTAGTCCAACCCCTAGCCCTGCAGAAAAGAGCATAGAAATCCATGTGAGAAAGCTAAATTCTGGGCGACCATCTTCTGCTCCTAATCGAATAGTGCCATACTTACTAATCGCCAAGCCAAATAGAAAAACCACGATTATAAAGACCGCCATTAAGTAAAACCAACCAAAAAAATCCGTCGTCATATGAAAGATGCTGTTCGCTACATTCTTAAACTGTTCCGGTATTATTGCCCCAATAATGACTAAAAGTAAAATGGCTCCACTAGAAATAATAAATACTGGGTTGATTAAATTTTTATTTTTTTGCATACAGCGCCTCCATTAATCCCAGACGTTTTACCAAATTTACTTTATTATGAGTTTCATTCAAGTATTTTATAAATCAAAACTCCCTGAAAATAAAAAACCGCATTACCAATAGATAATGCGGCTATTATTTATTCATTTTTAAAAGCAAAACGTATGGCTCTACTCATAACTGTAGGCACAACGGATGCATGATTTTCGTTTAAAGCTTCATAAAAATCAACCTTCATTATTTTTTCAAGCATCGTTGCCATTTGTCGTGCATCATCCACCATAAAGGTTTCCAGTTCACCAGCACTAATAAACAATGTTTCCTTCATAGCCTGGTGCTCATGTAAAAATGCTGAGGCACATGGGACTAATTCATGCTCATTCCACCAAATAGAGGGACTGATAGCCAGGTAATGTTGAAAGCTTGTTTGATGGTGAAATAATTGCCAAAGCGTAAAATAACCAGCTAATGAGTGACCAAATATCGATTGCTGTGCTTTATTTACTGGATAATTGGCTTCAATCATTGGCTTTAGTTCTTCTTCTAGGAATCGACTAAAGTTTACCGCCCCACCAAGCTTTTCATGCCCTTTACCTTTAAATCTTGCGGGATAAATATACGTCTCTGCTGGTGCTGTAAAATCATAAAATCGTCGTTCACGCATATCTTCACCATGCCCGATACCAACAACAATGGATGGTAAAATACCCGTTTTTGGCGCATTACGACTTTGCAATCGAACTGCTTCCTTAACAAGAGAAAAATAAGAAGAACCATCCAATACATAGATGACAGGAAAGCCTTCAATTGGCGCTTCCTCATTTGGTACATAAACGTTAATCCCATACGTATAGTCTGCCAATTTTGAAGTCATTTGCTGTGTTGAGTAATCTATTTCTGTTGGATTCATTTGTTTTCCTCCTTCAATATGTCATAGCCATAGCATACAGGTGTATTCGTTGCCGGATCTTCCATAATACGTGCGTCGATGTTAAAGACTTGGCGCATCACTTCTGCGCTCAAAATTTCCTGTGGCGTCCCGTTTTGCATGATAACACCCTTCCGCATGGCGATAAGATGATCTGAATACCTAGCAGCATGATTTATATCATGAAGAACCATGACAATTGTACATTGATGCTGTTCATTTAAATTTTTCACGATATCAAGTACTTCCAACTGGTGGGCCATATCTAAATATGTAGTCGGCTCATCAAGCAACAATATATTTGTTTCCTGTGCTAATGCCATAGCGAGCCATACACGCTGACGCTGTCCCCCAGAAAGCTGTGCCAGCTCTCGATTTCGATATTCTACCGTATTTGTAACCGTTAACGCCCACTCAATCATTTCTTCATCCTTATTTGTTAAACGATTGACATTGTTGCGATGTGGATAACGGCCATAAGCAATTAACTCTTCGACTTTTAATTGCCCCGGTGCGATGGGTGTCTGTGATAATATTGCTAGCTTCTGTGCAATATCCTTGGTCGATAAATTTTGCATATTTTGCTCCTGCAAGTATACCGTGCCCTGTTGCTTTTTTAAAATTCGTCCTATCGTTTTGAGGAGCGTTGATTTACCACAGCCATTCGGTCCGATAATCGTTGTGACCTTGCCCTCTTCAATCGTTAAATTTAAACCTTCAAACACTCGAACCTGCTCATAACCCGAAGCTAAATTTTCCATTCTAAATGCAGTTTGCACACCGTTTCCTCCTATGCCTTAGATTTTACAAGTAAATACAAGAAATATGGAATTCCTATAATCGACACTACTATTCCAACAGCCAGCTCAGACGGTGCGAATACCGTTTTGCCGATAAAATCAGCTAGGATTAACAAGCCTGCACCAATCAATGCACTTACTGGCATGACATAGCGGTGCTGAATACCAACAAGTTGCTTGGCGATATGTGGTGCCATTAAACCAATAAAACCAATACTTCCTGATACAGATACGCAGGCACTAACTAGTCCCACACTGGCTAATAACAGCTTCATTTTCTCTTTTTCAACAGCAATCCCTAAGCTTGTAATGCTATCCTCTTCCAGCTGAAAATAATCAAGTAAATACGATTTTCTATGCACATAAATTCCTAAAATTAAAAGCCAAGGTAACATAGTAAGAGCAAAAATCCAATTCGCATTGTAAATGGAACCTGCCATCCAAATGGCAGCAGATTCAAAATCCTGCGCACTCATTTTTAAAGATAGAAACAATGATAAAGCGCCAAATCCACTGTTAATGGCAATCCCAGTTAATATTAATCGCTGCATATCGAGATGACCATTTTTCAAAGCAAATGTAAAAATCAATATAGCCGCAATTGTTCCACCGATAAAACCGAACAATGGCATCATTAAAATGGATAGCCAGCTGTTCATATCTGCACTCACTAATTTTAGTTGAAAGAAAAACATAAAAATTACGACCGCGGCACCAGCTCCTGCATTAATCCCTAATATGCCTGGATCTGCGAGCCCATTTCGCGTAATACCCTGTAAAACAACTCCAGCCATTCCTAAACCAATACCAACTAGTCCGGCTATGACAATTCGTGGTAAGCGGAATTCAAAAATAACAAGATCGAATTTTGGATTAGATTCAATACGTAATAATGTTTTTATGACATCCATCACTGACATATTAAAAACACCATTTGTAATATGTAGATAACTTGCAACTAAAATCAAAAGTAAAAGCATCGACATAGTTAAAAAGAATACACTTGAGGTATTTTTACGCACGTTTTTCACCTCCGTGCTTACGAACTAAATATAAGAAGAATGGTACACCAACTAATGCTGTTAAGACTCCAATTGGTGTTTCGAACGGATAATTGACAAAACGGCTAAGGACATCACAAAGCACCAAGAAAAATGCACCAATAACCGCCGCACAAGGGATGATATAGCGATAATCTACCCCAACAAGGAAACGAGTAATATGCGGAATAACTAACCCTACAAAAGCTATTTTTCCAACGAGAGCCACAGCTGTTCCTGTCAAGCATACGACAGCTAGCATACTAATAATCCGTACTGCTTTTGTTTTTTGACCTAGTCCCATTGCAATATCCTCACCTAGCGAGGTAATCGTAATGGCCCTTGCAGATAATAAGGCCAAAAATAAACCAGTTAATCCAAAGGGAATTGAAAGCATCAACATATCCAAATCTACCATATGTACCTTAGTGTTATACCAAGCACTGACTGTTTGTGATACTTGGAAATACATCGCAATCGCTGTAGCTATACTGCTTAAAAATGTCCCAATTACGGTTCCAATAATGGCTAGCCTTACTGGTGATAAACCATTTCGAATTAATGAGCCAAAGCCAAAAACAATACCTGCCCCCATTGCAGAACCTAACATTGACAATAAAATCATTTGATAATTCGGCAGTCCTGGGAAAAAGACAATAGCTAATGTGATAACAAATGCAGAGCCATCGTTGACACCCATCAATGACGGAGATGCTAAATAATTGCGTGTAATTCCCTGCATAACTGCCCCCGCAACTGCTAAAAATGCTCCAACCAACAATACTGCGGCTATTCTAGGAATACGTCCTGTCCGTATAATTTGATGATCAACATTGGCAGGATCAAATGCTGCTATTGCCTGCCACACAGTGATTACACTAATATCCTTTGTTCCATACATAACAGAAACAAGTGCAACAAGGGCAATAAGGACAGGAGATACCGCTAATATTGAAAATGACACTATGTTTGTTTTTTTCAACTTTCACACCTTTTTCTATACCATTTTCTTATCCATACTTCTACTGAACAAAAGGCTGGTAATAGCCCGGTGATATCACCAAATCTACTACCAGCCAGTGTATACTATTTAAGTAATTTTTCAGCTGCGGCATCTAAGAATTTAACCTTAGACCAAGCCGTACCACCCTGTGCCAATGGGTCAATTGCATTGACATAAATTTCATTATTTTGTGATGCCTTTAAGCTAGTGAAAATTGGATTTTTTTGCAGCTCCTCTAATGCCTTTGGAGTATCCTTATTTTCTGATTCCTCAAATTGAAGGAAAATAGCATCTGGATTTACTTGAGCTAATGTTTCCAGCGATAATTCTGCTTGCGCTTTAGCTGTCGTAATTACTTCTGGAACTGGTGCACCTAAATCTTCATACAAAACAGGATTTAAATAAACACCAGCTGGATAAATGTACATGACACCACCTCGAACACGGATGATTAATACTTCCTTATCAGCTAATTGCTCTTTCGACTTCACCTGTGCATCAGCAACTTTTGCCTCATAGTCAGAGATAATTTTTTTAGCATCTTCTTCTTTACCAGCTAGCTGTGCAAGCAATGTCAAATTTTCCTTCCAGTTTGTTGAAATATGTGAATAAGGAATCATTGTTTGAATTTTATTCAACTTTTCAGCCGTTTCTTCAGGGAATTTTGAAGTACCCACAATGACATCTGGATCCAAATTAAGAATGGCCTCTGCATTCGGCTCCATTTTATTTCCTACAAGTGTAGCGCCTTCAAAATCAGATGCTAGATATGCCGGCACTTTACCACCCACTTCAAGTACACCTACTGGCTTAATTCCAAGCATTGCGGCGTCTTCCATAGATTCAAGACTTGCAGCGACAATATTTTTCACTTCTGCTGGAAGCTCATATTTCTCACCTAAGTACGTAATTGTCTGTGTCTTAGCTTGTTCTGTCTGTGATTCTGCTGCACTTGTTTCAGCTGTATTATTTGTCGTAGACTCCTCTGCCTTATCTGTTCCACATGCAGCTAATGATAGTGCTAAAAGTGCTGGCGCACACATTTTAAAATATTTATTCATTGATATTCTCTCCTAACGAGCTCATATTGATAATGATAATCGTTTTCATATGTATGTCAATATATAATTGATACTCATTATCATTTACGGATACTATCCTAACAAAGTGAAAATAGATTGTGAATGGACGATTTCGAAAACGACATGGACTTTTGCCGATTTAATCAATAAAAAAACTGCTTCTTTTTTATAAGAAACAGTCATTTATACGTATTTGGCTTCCTCTATTTTTAACTTTCGATAGGCTGAAGGCGATAAACCTGTGCACTTTTTAAATACCCTACTAAAATAAAAACAATCTATATAGCCAACACATTCTGCAATTTCAGCTATAGTGATTCCACCATATTCTAGTAAGTCCTTTGCACGTCTTATCCGGTATTCCGTTATATATGTGCTTGGATTCATACCTGTATGCTGTTCAAATAAATAGGCAAATCGACGCCGTTCAATTTCAAATTCACTAGAAATATTTGATACCGAAAGCTGCTCCGCGTAGTGCTCATGTATATATTGTAAAGCCTGCTCCATCAATTCATTAGCATTATCCAGAACCTTCACTTTTGCCGCTATAAGAATGTGTTCCAGCAAATTCATGAATAATGTCTTGGACTTAAATACCGCCATACTCCCTGGGAAGGAATAGCTTTCTACCAGTTGCTGAACTTGGGTAATAATTTGCGTATTGTGGCCTGTTTTAATGAGAAAATGTTGCTCAGCTAGTGGATAAAGTGCCGCCTCATCCATAGGTAGATTATAATGGACTACAGCATATTCCCAAACCTTCTGGCTCGTTACGTCCACTTCAATTGGCATTTGAGGGCCAGCATGCACTATTACTCCTGGTTCCATCACATAAGGCGTTCCATTCAAGCTAAAAATAGCACTGCCTGCAAGCGGCACAATAATTCCACACTTTCCTGGTGCAGTAGTTCTCCCTCGATCAACTTCTCCTGGCTCCATTCTTTTCGTAAAGACATCAGTAAATTTTACAGATGCTTGTGCAAAGTAATCTATTAAATACTTGATATCCATGTGCTAGCTCCTATACATGTAAAACCCTCTGAATTTGTGAAAAATGATGTAAATCATGTTCAATTAATCCGCCAAAATAAGCCGCAATCGTTATGTTAGACTGCCCAATACTGAACGACTGGTGCCATTGCTCATCTGTAAATTGCTGAATGGTCTGTAGCAATTGACGCCTTGTCATAACAAACTCAGTAATCGTTTTTTCTAAATGCTGTTCACGACTTTTCTGAGCTGCCTTCGTGTTCATATCCTCGATATCTGGCCCTTTTGGTAAAGATGCATTTTTAAATAAATATGGTATTCGATGTTCTAATATAAATGTATCCCATGGGGTAAGATGCCCTATTACCTCTGCAACCGACCATTTTCCAGATTCAATTGGCATACGCCATTGCCCCTCAGATAAATTCCTCAAATCCTTTACCCAAATAAGAGATTGTTCATAATGTTTAATAATCGACTTTTTATCTCGCAGCATTGGATTTCCCCCTCTTTCTTCTTCAGTTTATAGCAATCTCACCTTAGTCCTCCAAAAGATAAAATAAATTTATATATACTCAAAAATAATATATTAGATTTATATATTAAAAACCTTTACCCTAAAGCTATTTAAGTGAGGAGAGTAGCTTATGAAAAAAATTTTGCTGGTATCGTTCTTTGTACTCCTTAGTTTGGCGGGGCTTTACTATACAAAAATTTCTTTGACACTCATATGTATTGGTATGATAGCTGCCTTTATCGGTACACTTGTGGGAGGTGGAGGACTGATCACACTCCCTGCAATGATGCTGGTCGGCATACCCATTCAAACTAGTATTGCGACAAATAAATTTTCAACTGGTATATCGGCTTTATCTAGCATTTTTTATTTACTGTACCATAAGGAGCTACACTTGAAAGCTATTATAAAATACATAGCTATTGCAGGTATAGGAGGGGTTTGTGGTGCACTTCTAGCCGTGTCACTATCTGAACAAACTATGAATTTTATAGCCTGTATCCTACTGATTTTCGCATTAGTCGTCACTTTTAAAAATAAGGCTTGGACTGACACTGAGAATCATACAGAGCATACAACGTCCTTCCTTTGGCAGCCCTTTTTTATCGCTATGTATGATGGTGGCTTTGGCCCTGGTTCTTCAACTTTTAGTATTTTATATTATTTGCGTTGCCACCAAACTTACATAAAAGCCGTACAACTCACACGTGTACTGCTTTTTGGGAGTTGTACAGGAGCTTTTATTGTTTTTTATCAAACTGGTTTTATTCAATGGCACTTTGCAATTGCCATAGCATTAGGCTCTATCATAGGTTCTCAATTAGGCCTCTTAGTGCTGCCACATATTTCAGTAAAAGTAGCCAAGTTACTACTAACTGTCATTATTCCGTTGTTGATTATTCAGATGTTATGGAAAATCATTTAATATTACCACTCAAATGTTCATGAATTAACTTCCATTCACCATTCATCAACGTAAAAATATTTGTCGCCCTACCGCTACCTGATACAAATTCTCCATTATGATGGCCTTCATAGTGGTATGTATAAAGACAGGTAGCTGTCTTTTCATCAACGGTTAGCCATGTTATATCAGTTGCTGAATAGACCTCTTCTTGAATTACATTCCATGCGTGATTGAAGTAAGCACCAATTTCTTCTGTAGTTGTACATGTTTTATCCGAAAACCAATATACAGCCTGTGGGTGCAAAATATCCTTTACCTCATTAAAATCATGGGTATTTGTTGCTTGGATATAACGTTTTAATGCTTGTTCATGTGTCATATTCACGCCCCCTTTTTAACAATATTATCCTAAATCTAACATCATATAAATAATGTAATTATTTATGTTCTTCTTTGAACAGTTCATAAAGAACACCTATAATAAGGGAAAAATCACATAAAAGACGGAGGATACTATGCTAGCTTCTATTGAAGAACAATCCAATTACCATGTTGCTACATTTAAACGCCCGCTCCCCCATGCAATAAAGGTTGTTTGGGCAGCAATTACTAATAATGACAAGCTGCAAAAGTGGATGAGTAATTTAGAAATCATTGATCTTCGTAACAATGGTAAGATGCATTTTAATATGAACGATGGAACAGATGCCTATGAAACAATAGGCATTACTGATTATGCAGAGAATGAAACTCTCGAATTTGATTGGGGTACGGATACTGTACGATTCGAACTTTCTTCTACTGACGAGGGCACAATACTACTATTAGTGGAGACACTTCAAGCTTTAACGGAGCATACACCAAAGGATTTAGCAGG
Organism: Lysinibacillus sp. UBA5990; assembly: GCF_002429815.1. Taxonomy (NCBI): domain Bacteria; kingdom Bacillati; phylum Bacillota; class Bacilli; order Caryophanales; family Bacillaceae; genus Lysinibacillus; species Lysinibacillus sp. UBA5990. The sequence goes on along the minus strand of NZ_DJAY01000003.1, from coordinate 115,048 downwards.
GTGGCATATATGTCTGGACTTGCTGGCTGACTTGCTAGATGGTAAGGAACAGCTAACTTTCCCAATGGAGAGTTGGCAACAGCGATTCCACGACTACAAGGGCCTTGTAGATTCAGTAAAGTAAACGACTAAAAAAACCTAGAGTCACTTCACAATGACTCTAGGTTTTTTATTATTGGTAAAACGCTGTAGCTATTTCTATGGCCTTTAGAGGGTCCTTTATGGAATCGAGTGTATACACAAGCTTTTCATCCTGCCATACGATTAAATTGCCTGTTTGATAAACGTCCAATTGAGCCATGCCATATTGCTTTGGAATAGGGAGCATATGATTTTCTAAATATTCTACTACCTGCTTTGCAAGCTTGACACCAGCCTCTGGATTTTCTGTTCGGGTATGTGTAGCAATTGCCCAACATCCTTCATTCCATCCAATCCATAAGGAACCGGCTCCCGCATCTTGGTAACCTTTAATATTGTAACCAAGATCCACTTTGCGTCCACCATTTTGATTAAAATTATCAAACGCTATTTGAGTGCTGGCCCCTTCTGCATTATTGTATTGCTTAACGAGCAATCGCCCTATGACGGTTGCTGATTTCTTTAATCGAATATCATTAATAGGTATCTTCTCTTTACTTTCATAAAAGACAATTTCCACCTGGTTCCCTTCAGTCCTTGTAGTAGCTGATAAAAAAGCACCCTCTGGAATAGGTAAAGTTGTTGGCGTTTTTATGGTGAAATCAGCATGTATTTGATCCTTGATTTGTTGCAGGGCCTCTGTTTGTTCCATTAGTGTTCCATTATTATGATGATTAGATTGTTCTACAGATATCTGGGTCTCATTTTCATGTGCTTGGTGATTTTCTTCACGATTAGAACAGGCACCTATAAAGCAAATACTCAAAAAAAGGAGAAATAGCATTTTTTTCATTGCGTGTACCTCCATCTATTAATTTCCTTCTCTTAGTATTTTTCCCTAGTAAAAACCAACTTAAACGTTATCTATTTTAGCTCATTAATTCGCTTCGTCAACTCATTAAATCGTTCATCAAGCTTGGCGTAATCCTTATTCTTAGCTGTGAGAAAGCTTAGTTTACCTAATATTTCTTGCCGCTCCGTTTCTAGTTTTAAACGAAGTGTCATTACATCCTCGTCTTGCTTAACCTCTTTTCTCCATTTTTTCTCTATCTGTTGACCATGAACCTCCCATACACTATTCGTTACCTTTTCCAGAAAGTAGCGATCATGTGAGACAACAAGTAATGTTCCATTGTATTGGGCAAGCGTTTGCTCTAACTGCTCACGGGAAGGCAAGTCAAGATGATTCGTTGGCTCATCTAAAATAAGAACGTTCTTGTCTGCTAATATATAAGCCATCAGTTTACATTTTACCCGCTCACCCATGCTCATCTCCCCAATCAAAGATGTCCAATGTGTAGAAGTAAAGCCTAGGTTTTTCATGAGATTGCGAACTTTCCCTCGCTCTTCAAATGTTTCTTGATAAAAATACTGCTCTGGTGTTTGATCAAGCGGTAGGTCAAAGACTTCCTGTGTTAAATAACCGATGTTAGCAGCAGGAGATACCCATACTTCGCCCTCAGCTTTTAATTGACCTAAGATGACTTTTAAAAAACTTGTTTTTCCACTACCATTTTTTCCTGTGATGGCAATTTTATCCCCAAATTGCGCAGTGACGTTCACATCCTTCAACAACAATCTGTCATCGAAGTATAAGGAAACAATTTTGGTCTCTAAAAAACGTTTACCAACACGTTGATTGGTGCCTAAAGAAAAGCGTATTTCTAACTCAGGCTTCACAGCTTTGACCTTTGCCTTCTCAAGCTCAGCTTCTAATCGCTTTTTCTTAGATTTTACTTGGGAATCAAGACGCTTTGCCTTCACTCGGTGATATTCCTTAAAACCTTCTAGCTTGGTAGACTGAGCATGGCCCTTTTGAGACCATGCTGTCAGTTCCTGCATCTGTGCCTCAATACGTTCAATATTTTTTTGCTGCTTGTCGTATGCACGTTGTTGTGTTAATCTTCGATGCTCTCTTTCAGCCATATAGTTTGAATAATTGCCGTTATGTTCAATAAGTCTCTTGTCCTCAATCGACCAAATTTTTGTCGCTACGCTATCTAAAAAGTAACGATCATGTGAGACAACAATAATCGTTCCATTATAGTTTTGTACTTGTTTAATCAAAAATGAGGTACTCTGTTCGTCTAAATGATTGGTTGGTTCATCCAGCATTAGAATTTGAGCACCCTGCGAAAAACCCTCTGCCAGGCGCATTTTCAGTTTTTCCCCACCACTTAAAGCTGCAAATGGCACATTGGGTACCTTCCATTTAGATAACAAATCTGCCTCTCTAGCCGTTATTTCCAACCTATTAAAATGAGCTAGTTCCTGCTCTACAATTGCCGTTTTTACAGTTTGTAACCCTACTATTTCTCCTGCCGTAGGCACTAACATCCCTCGTATGAATTGAAGCAATGTGGATTTTCCAGCACCATTTCTACCAATAATGCCGATTACCTCACCTTGCTTTACGGTAGCAGTCACATGTTCAAATAGGAATGTATCCTTTATTTCATAACTAATATCCTGTAATTTTAAAAGCTCCTTCATAATATCCATCCTCTCCAGTTGGAGGAATCAAAAAAATCCCTCCAAGTATTTTGGAAGGATTAGTCATCGCTACATATACACAAATTAACTGTTGAAACAGCTATATTTGTTACTCCATTACTTATTTTAGACATAGTAAAATAAGCTTGCGGAATCGCGTTATATTGGCATATTAAGACCAATACAAGCATTAATTATGGAAAATGGGCAGACTAATCCTATTTTTATTGTTCGTGAAATTTAAATTTCATCTGTAAAAAAATAAGATTAGTTATTCATTAGCCACCCATCGTCCCTTCATCTTTTATTACCGTCATTGTAACACCATTTTTTTGAAAATGAAACTTTCTTTGTGTGACATTATCTGAAACATTCAAATGAACGAATTTGATTTCTCGTTATCGTACGGAAATACCAGCCATACCGACTACTCCAACGAAAACCTGCAATGAATTCTCTTCCTATAACAGTTGGGAAAAACCAAAAGCTCCTACCTGTATTCAACCAAATAAAGGTGTTTCTAAATAAGCAGGAGCGAATACCACTTGATCCTTCTCGCCGTGCTGGCACTGGTGGCGAAAAGCCTGGTGGTGCACTCATTGGCATTTGTCCTGCCGGAGGCGGACCAAAATTAGGTGGACCAAATGGCGGTGTTTCAAAATTCTCATTGTCACCCCAGCCAGGTCTTCTAAAATTATCTTCTCTAAATGGATTATTGTACACACAAGCCCTCCTTTTACATAATTCAATATATGTATTAGGGCATTTAACCGTTGAGCCATTGCCTACCTAGCTGAAGATAATAACAGAGTATTTTCCCTCATGCTATAACCGCTGGCAGCACACTTTAGTAAAGTATACATCGCATCGGAAGAGTATGGCTCATATTATGTACAAAACAATACTATTGAGATAAATATGACTGCATAATTCGCCAATCCCCTACTTTTTCATCAAAGGATTTAATATTTTTCCCTGGTATCGGACTCGTTGACGGCATTTTTTTATAGGCTCGTCCAGCTAAAAGCTCTAATCCAATATGCTTTTTAAAAACATCAAATGCCTTCGCCCCATTAAAGAGTATTAACTCGATGTTCGGGTAGCTTTGAAAAAGGGTTTGAAAATCATTTGGCTTTTCATTACGAATCGCCGCATCTAAGCTACCTTTTCTCTCACAGGCTTCAATTGTGTCCCAAAGACCGATTGCATGCTTTTTTAATAAAGCTATTCTCTCACTATAATCGTTAGGAACTTTAATCTGTAATAACTCGCCAATGATGGGCCAAAAGTGATTGCGTGGATTACCATAGTACTGCTGTTTTTCTAATGACTGCTTTCCCGGCATGGAGCCAACAATTAGCACCCTTGTGGATGAATCTACAATTGGTAATAATACATTTTTTATTTCACTAGACACAACAATCACTCCTTTTCTCTATTGTAGCGGAAAATCCGATCCGGCAAGTATATCTTGGCTTGGTATTAATAAAGGAAGCTGAGATGAATGATTCCTCACATACGACCGAACAATTTCATAGCCTATACAATAGCCTATCCATGGCGGAAGTTCTCCACCATATAAAAATGGCCTATGCTTTTCCAATCCCTGAAGTTGTAGGTTTGGCAAAAATCGTGATTTCCATAGTTTTATAACCTTCTCGAATGTATAGTTAGTTAACCATGGTGATAGCCATTTTTCTCCGTAAAGTTCTTTCACTGCACACTCTGCTAAACCCTCTAATATAAGGGAATCCAACAAAGTCATTTTGTCTAAGGACTTTTTAAGATAATGTAAACGGCAAACATGGTTATATTCATGGGCGAGTAATGCTTGAAGCTCCTGTTTTTCTACTTCTCCCACAAATAAAAAAAGTGAATGAGGATAAGCCACACCATTTTTATTAGTGATATTTTGTTGTCGTGTAATTGGAAATATATAAATAGGTATAGTTGGACCATCCCACTTCTGCTGTAAGTACATAAACTCTTGCTCCACACAGCCCCACACATTCATCTTTTTCAGTCTCTCTAGATCAATCTCTTCCTCTGGTAAAAAAAGACCCTGCTGCTGTAATTCGAAGTGTATCTCCTCTGTATATCCCTCTTGAAATAGTTTAACCAAACGATCACATAGAATCGAACATTGTAAGCTATATAGCTCATCACTGCTCTTAGATCTTTTGGCAAATTCATACTCCTCAAGCCACTTATCTGTAGACACAACTGCCATGTCATCACCTCTTGACAGTATATGTGATGAATAGACAATCGGCTAAAGATAAATGCAATAATTAGCATATATTAGCTTGTAATGAAGTAGAAAGGAGGGATATTTGTGAATCCAACTGATGCTTACAATCTTTGTTGTAAATATCACGGTAAACGAGTTAGAATTTCGGATACATCTGGTAGAGTACATGTTGGGGAAATCACGAGGGTAGACAGAAGACAGGTATGGATTCTACCTGATAGAAGATATGGTGGTTATGGCCTAGGCTTTTGGGGATATGGTGGAGGAGGCTTTGGGGTTGGTATTGCACTAGGAACTGTTCTAGGTATTGCACTAGCTCCAATTATTTTCTTCTAGATTTTATTGATGTGAAAAACGAGCCAACTCAAACATTGTTGAGATGGCTCATTTTTCATTATTGAACTTGCTCTTGCTGCTGTTTACTTTCAATCAACTCGGATATTGTAACAAATGTGTAGCCCTGCTTTTTTAATGTCGGTATTATCTCCTCTAATGCTTTAATCGTTTGTGTACGATTTCCACCACCATCATGAAATAATATGACATCGCCAGGCTTTGTGCCCTTCATAACCTTTTGTACTATTTTCTTTACACCAGGCTCTTTCCAATCTTGAGTATCCTGATGCCAAGACCACATCACGACCTTGTAGCCATCCTTAACAGCGGCATTTATCATAGCATCTGTGTAATTTCCACCAACAGGACGGAATAAAACTGGGGAAAAACCAGTAATACCATAAATCGTGTCATTCGTCTGTCGAAGCTCTTCTTGCAATTTATTGATGGAAACTTTAAACGGATGTGTATACGTATGATTCGCTAATTCATGCCCTTCTGTATAAGTACGTAAAACAAGCTCTGGATATTTGTCAGCATTTTTTCCAATAATAAAAAAAGTAGCTTTGGCATCATATTTAGCTAATAAATCAAGCACCGCCGCTGTGTATTTAGGATGTGGGCCATCATCAAAGGTAAGTGCCACTATTTTATCCTCCGTGTTAATATCCCACACAACTTTTCCTGTCTCCTCATAATACGGACGTCCTTTATTAGCATGAGCTTTGAACCCTACAAAAAATCCCGAGATGATTAAAACGAAAACCGTTAAAACCCATACATATTTACGTGTCATAGCATCACCTCCCAAGTCCACATTCACAGAACTCCGTCAACTTACTATTTGCGAATTACCGTGAATTATACTTGTGAGGGATCGTCTGTTTTCCTGTTTTAATTATTTCAAAAAAACTTATAAATTTGAACGAAATGTGAAACATCATTCATATTCCTTTCTTTTTTTCTTTATTCATGTAAAATAAAATCATCACTGATATATAACAACTAATTAATTTCAATAAATGTTATGTAACACATATAAAGGGGATAATATAAATGTGGATAATTACCGTATTTGAAGAAAACACGTATCGGATGTTTGAATATACTTCTAAAAGTGAAGCAACCATTGCATTACATAAATGTAAACAAACCGCTCTATTGTCTTATACAAATTAAATGCTAAAAGGAATCTATTCGCCAAGAGTAGATTCCTTTTTATTATTTTGATATTGGACTTTTTTCTTTATTACGAAGAGTTTTTTATTAGAAATGTCGAACACCTTGATAGTTATCGCCATATGTATATAGAGAAAAGGAGTGATTTCAATGGTGACAATTGAACCTATCATGATTAAGGGGCATTTCTTCACTGCAGTAGTTGTTCAATTACCTAAAACAACACTACTGACCATTTCCAATAATACTGGCTACATTATGTGCGGCGCATTAGATGTAGGTCTTTTAAATAGTCGCTTAGTTGACCGAAAAATTATTGCTGGTCGGGCAGTTGGTGTGAAAACGATTGATGAGCTATTAACGGCTCCGTTAGAATCCGTGACTTATGAAGCCGAACAACTTGGCATTACAGAAGGAATGAGTGGCGTCGAGGCACTTTTAAAAATGATTTAATGTATAAAAAAGCGTCAGTTTTACAACAAATGACTAGACGCTTTTCCTTTTTTTTTGAACCCCTACCTCGGTTGAATAAGCAAACTCTCTCTTCCCCATACTGTGGGACAAAGGGAGCGTGTTGTCATGAATAATAATAAGCATTTTAAAATACATGTAACTTTCCTTGCGATCACTTTAATCGTTTTTATCTGGTCTGTTATTAAACCATCTTCCTACTTAGATTGGCTTGCTGAAGTTAGCCCAGGAATTGTTGCGATAATTATTGTAGTCTGTATCTATCCTAAATTTCGATTCACGACCATTTCTTACTTGATCATTGCCCTATTGTCAATTCTAACATTTATAGGTGGGCATTATACGTATTCGGAAGTGCCACTATTTAATTGGATAAAAGAAGAATTTGATTTGCATCGCAATAATTATGATCGCTTCGGTCATTTTTTAAAAGGCTTGCTGGCCATTGTAATAAGGGAAATTTTAATTCGAAAAACCCCCCTTACAAAAGGACCTTGGCTAACAGGTATCTCCATTAGTATTTTACTTGCGATCGCTGCATTTTATGAAATCATTGAATGGTTAAGCACAAGAATCTCGAAGGGCAGTAAAGGGGCAAAAGATTTTGTAGGGATGCAGGGAGATCGCTGGGACGCTCAATGGGACATGTTTTTAGCTTTGCTAGGTTCCATCATTACCTTACTTTTATTGACAAAGCTCCATGATAAATATTTAAAGAAACTAAACAAATAAAATTTATTTTTTGCATAGTATGATGAATGTATTGTATGTACTATGCACAGCTCAATCATCAGGCATCCATTCCCTCACGTGTTATAAGTGTAACGGGCAATGGGCAGGTAACAGCGAAGCCAAGCTCCATCCAACTACAAATAGAGGTTCAAACTCAAGGCCAAAATGTACAAGGGCCACAGCAGGAGAATGCGGCAACTATGAATCAAGTCATTCAATCCATCACAGCCCTTGGAATTCCAAGCGAACAAATCCAAACAGCTGCCTATACGATTACCCCACTTTATCATTTTGAAGAAGGCCAACAAATTTTTACTGGTTATGAAGTATCGAATGCTATCACGGTCCATGTATCAGATCCTGAACGTGTTGGCTTAATCACTGATACAGCCGTAGAAAACGGGGCAAATCGTATCAGCAACATTCAATTCAAAGTTGACCACGCAGATGCTTACTATCAGCAAGCATTGAGTTTAGCTCTGCACAATGCACAAGCAAAGGCGAAAACCATTGCAGAAACTATGCATTTACCTTTGCAGCTCTTCCCCACTGAAATTGTAGAAGAACAAGTTCATACGCCTATTCTATATCGCTCAATGGCAATTTCCCCCGATATGACACCTATAGAACAAGGGCAAATCGACATAAATGCCTCTGTCCGCGTGAACTTTCAGTATTGAATGATGACACGTGAGCCTTCAGCGAAACAATGCCAGAAGGCTTCCTCCTACTGTAGATTCCATACCCTCTCAATTACGACATTATTGTGCTTTACCTGTAATAAAAAAATATCTGGATTACTTAAATGTCAACATGAGATCCCCAAATACAACTTATCAATAATAAAAGGCTATATTTCCTCATTGTTTGCTACCCTCTTCATGCCGAAATAATTTGTTCCTATTACACCCATAACTATCATCACTCCCCCTATTAAATGGTACGCGCGGAAGGATTCATGTAAAAATAAAATACCCGCTAGTATAGTAATAAGCGTAGCTAAATTACTAAAAACACTCATTTTAGAGGCTTCTAATATAGATAGAGCATAATTTGATAAATAAGACGTGCCGAGCGAGGATAACAGGCCTAAATATAAAATGGCGATAATAAAATCAACATGTAGAAATGGCTTAAAAAATTCATGGATAGTGCCCTTCATCATATGATTTCCAATAGCTATCCCATTAAAAATGACAAATCCACATAATGTCATGACATATGTTAATGTCAGTAAAGAATATTGCTTTGTAAGCCTTCTTGCAAAGACGTTATAAATCGATGCCGCAATTGCTGAAAGTAAAACAAACCCACTGCCAATAACATTTCCATTAGTAGCATTTGCCCCGTTCATCATTAGCATATACATCACACCAAGTACAGAAAACACAATGGCTACAAACTGTCCACGTGTAGCTTTTTCCTTTAACAATAAACCTGCTAGTGCTAATGTAAAAACAGGAATCGTTGCTTGAATAATTCCCGCTTCTGACGAGGAAATTCTAGCAAGCCCCAGCACTTGAAACGTGAAAAAAACGATGGGATACAATATGGCTAAAGGTAAAATTTTTAATAAATCATGTTTTTTTATTGTTAGCTTATTTTTCGTAAATACTAGTAAAATAACAATGCCGATGAAAGCAACTGAAAAACGATGAGCTAATGTATCCATAGGGCTCGCTACTGTTAATGTAACTTTCACAAATAGGAATGAAAGCCCAATGATCAATGCATACGAAATCGCTGCTATATAGGCTTTTCTTTTTTGGGACATACGATAATGCTCCTTCTCCATCAATTCCGGCCGGTATGGTTATCGTATAAAAAGTAGCACCATTTGACGATATGAAAAAAACACATCTGTACCGATACAGATGCGTTGGAGGTTATATATGTTTAAATATGAATGGATTTATTCACAGCTTATGACTCAAATACAGGCTGGCACTCTTCAATCAGGGGCAAAGCTACCTTCAATCCGCCAGTTATCACAGCAATACTCCTGTAGTAAAAGTACTATTTTAACTTCTTTAAAAAAACTTGAGGAGCAGCATCTTATCTATGCATTACCGAAAAGCGGCTACTATGTTGTTGACCATCAGGTACCCTTCCAGCCACAGGTTCAAGATCATATAGATTTCGCTACCTCCTCACCTAGCTGGCATGCTTTCCCGTACCAAGATTTTCAACATTGCATCAACAAGGCAATCGATACATACCAAGCAGACCTATTTAGATACGGGACACCGAAAGGCTTACCCTCCCTCATAAAAGAAGCAAAAAAACTATTAACAAATTATCAAGTATTCACAAAAGAAGAAAATATTTTTATCACTTCGGGCGTCCAACAATCCCTATCCTTGCTAAGTATTATGCCATTCCCAAATGGTCGCTCAACCATTTTAGTGGAGCAGCCTAGTTATCATTTGTATATGGATTATTTGAAAACCTATGGAATTCCCGCTATCGGCATTAAAAGAACAACGGATGGCATTGATCTCTTTGAGTTAGAGCGCATTTTTAGTCATCACGACATTAAGTTTTTTTACACGATGCCTCGCTTGCACAATCCTTTAGGGACTTCATACAGCAAGCAGGAAAAAGATATGATCCGTAAACTTGCCTATCAATACCATGTATACATTATTGAAGATGATTATTTAGCGGATTTCGAGCAAAATTCGAAAATAGATCCCATTGTTACAGATGATACACAGCAGCATGTCATCTATTTAAAAAGTTTTTCTAAAATCATGTTTCCTGGCTTACGTATTGGGCTAGCCGTTTTACCAGACATCTTCATCCAGACATTTCAACAATATAAAAATACCACTGATATTGATAGCTCGATGATTTCCCAGGCAGCTTTAGAGCTATACCTAAAAAGTGGTATGTTTGAACGTTATCAAAAGAAGGTCAGCGAGTCTTATGCCATACGAGCTAACATACTTCAACAATCGGTAACAACCCATTTGGCAAAGTATAGGGCTTCTAAGGAAATCTGTATGCATAGCCACATTATTTTACCAAGACAGGTTAATACCGATAAACTGATCCAGCATTTGAAACAAAGACATATACTTTTAGATTCAATTAACCGCAATTATTTAGAGGAATTTTATCATGAACGAATATTGAAATTAAATGTATCCAATGTGGAAGAGTCAAAAATTGATCTGGGTATAAAGGAAATTTCCTTATCTCTTAACGATCCTAACAATTACTTTTATTAAAAGTCATTCATGAAACCTTCTTGTTCTTCATATATTTAGACATCATAAATTGGTTCAATAAGGAGGATTCAATGCACTCTGAGAAATTGCGACTAAGGAAAATTCAGCGTCTTGCATATGAAATTATGGATGAGATGCACAAAGAAAAAGACCGCAACGAAATGCATAAATTAATCCCTATCATTGATAACTTGTCGCGGGCAATTGGAGATTTAACAGATTCGGTGGGTAAGTACTCATTGGATTATGTAGAGGAAAAAGTAAAAACTGCCCATGAACTTTTGTTTAGCAAAGAAAAGGTCGATGCTTATTAATAAAGACAGGGAAAAAGGGTAACCATATAAGTGGCTACCCTTTTTTTCATTAATGCGTTTCAGGTTCGAATGTTTTACAGTCAGTTTCCTCACTGTTGGAAGCATGTTGTCCCTTCTGGCTGACAACATAAATTTTTTCTGCTGTGCATTTGTTTCCAGAATCCCAAAATGTGCAGTTATTGACTTCACAAAGAATTTCTTGTGCCATCGTTTCACACCTCCTCTATGTTAGCTTTAACAAATTAGAGGTAAACAATACGTTGTTCAACGAAGTCAATTCTCGGTCCACACGCGAGTGTAGCGTATCCAATTCACTCCATGCTAAAGTCTAAATTTGCTGGTTGTTTTGGTAATCGTTCCTGCGTAAGCATATTGGTTGTGGGTACATTATCGGAGACTTCTTCAAAACGGAAGCCATCTGCCCACACTTTTCCTGAGCCTATTAACAACACACCAAAATAAATGGAATACCCTTCCTCGGGTACATCTAGAACAATAGAATAATGATTCCATTCAGTAGTTCCTGTCACAGAGCGCTGATCCATATTATCAAATTGAATGGTATCACCCGTAGCATTGTCTATACGCATCCACGCTCCACATTTTGTAGCTTCAGCCGTTTTTAAGTAACATGACATCCTGAGCCGCTTACCTTTATAGTCAGCTGCCTGAAAGCCCTGCATCATCGTAGCGAATTGCCCATTATTGGCTGATGCATGGGTGGAAAATAATACACCAGAGCGCTTTCCTGAATGAAATACCTTATCATCCGTATAAAATTGATATAATTCTGGATTTGCGCCACTTAGCATCCAACCCGTTACCTGTTCATTTAATTCCATCAACTTTTCCTCCTCCAACATAGCCAGTGATTGCATCAATCTTCGATACTTTCCTGGTGGCAAAGCATACACTTCTTTAAAAGCTCTTGTAAAAGCCTCTTGAGATTGAAACTGAAATTTAAAGGCAATCGTTATTATCGATGCATTGGAGTATATTAAACAACTGGCAGCCATAGCTAATCGGCGCATCCGAATATATTCACCCATTGTAAGCCCTGTTTCTTGTTTAAAGATTCGACTTAGATGGAACTTCGAATAGCCCGTAATATTTGGCATAAACTCAAGCGCAATTTCTTCCATCAATTGGCCCTCGATATAAGTAATAATCCTTTGTGTTGCCTGACTATACTCCATATTACTCTCACCTCACTTTTATAATAATGGAGAAGAAAAGAGATTTTTTGATGGAAATTGCTATATTTAACTAATCCGTTACTTTTGTTGGTGTTGCTCCCTGCACAATTATCAAACCGTCATATGCATCTGCAGGTGTCATTTTAATGGTATAGAGCATTTTTGTAAGCTTATACCAAGGACGAAAATCATCGCCTATATTGCCCATTCTTTGCTCCTTTGAAAGAATATTTGATAGCTCTTCTGAATGACTAGCATTTACAAAATCCACATAGAAGATGTTGTCTGGAATATCACTAAAGGCATCCACTAGAGCATTATGATGTTCTATCGTATACTCCTTACGTTCACTAGATCCATTTTGTGCTTGGAATGTATTTCTCACAAAGTCCGTACCAATGGCAAAGTACTGATCTTTATAGTGCTCATTTAAATATTGTCCCATCGACTTATAACCGGCCATTGTAGCAGACGTTTTATCTATATGACCATTATGACCAGACATCAGTACTTTATCATGGCCCTTAGTCGCTTCGAAATCAACAATCCATTGTAAATTTTTAGCTAAGTATTCATCGCGTAAATTCATGTAATTACCATCATTTAAAAATAATTGTGTACGTTGCTTGAAAATTTGTGCGTATTGCGCCGCAAAAGAGAAGGCATCCTTTGATGACTTTTTCTCATAGACTTCCTTGTTTGATTGTAGATCTTTGATGATGGCATCGATTGTTTTATCAAGCTCTACTAACTGGCTATTTGATAAATCTCTCATTGTTTTGTTGGACACATGTTCTAGCTGAGCTGTATACTGCTTTGCCGTTTCAGCATCGATATCCGCATAATAATCAAGCAGGCCCTTTTTGCTATCATCATAGCGTTGCATATCATTACCATAAAAATAAATTTTATCTTCTTCCTTGGCTGTTAAGTTATAGTCATGCATCCATTGTACAAAGTCTACCATTTGTTCAGTTTGATAAATGCCGTAATCCAGTGCTTTAATAGCATCTTGCGCCGTGCCAACACTATTGACAATAAATTGATTAATTTGCTGGGCACCCCCAAAATCCCCTTCTAAAACAAAGACATGAACATTCTCATTTTTAATCATTGCTTCAAATAGATCTTTTTTTAACGCTTGGAATTCAACATTTCCGTGTGTTGCCTCTCCAAAGCCAATAATTTTTACATCATCAGGTATAGTAATATCTTTTATTTCACTACTATATTGTGAGGCATCTTTCACAGCCTCCCCCTGTCCACAGCCAGCTAAAACAGCTAGTAGCATACATGTAGTTAATAATCTCAAACTTCTTTTCATCTTTTTCATGTTAATTCTCCCTTAAGGTTAAATGGCTTTTCGTTGGAAGTAGAAATACCCACCAAGGAAAAATAGGATGAAGCCACCACCGACAACTGTTAACAATTGCTCCCATGGCACAAAAAATACATCGTCTCTGCTGTCACCAATATACATCATTGAAAAGGGCTGTGCCCAAGGATAGTAAGGTCCAATACGTTCAGAATTAATAGCAAAAATAGAGGGTAATGTAAATACCACATTGACTGCAAAAGGAGCAGCAAAACTTTTAAACATGATCGACATCCATAATTGAAGGGCTATTAAAGGCAATGTCGCTACCCATCCCCCAACAATGCTTTTCCATACAATCTCCATTGGAAAAGGATCCGTATAGCCCTTGATCATCCCAACAGCAAAAACTGAACATAAATACAATAACTGCATCGCCATAACAAGCAGTACAATCAACACATATTTAGCGACAAATACTTTCCCCCTCGTTACAGGCAATGCTAATAGCTGCTTCCAGCCACCAGATTGATGTTCATACCTACAGATGAGACTAGCAAAAACCCCCGTAATAAGTGGTAAAAATAATAAAGCATATGTTAAATTCATGGAGAACAATGCAATATACCATTCATTGATTGGTACTCCTGCCATATTATCCTCTAAATTGGCGGATAATCCGATAAATAGCCCAATAATTGGTGCTGCTAAAATAATCGGTACCATTTTTGACTTACGTAACTTAAACCATTCAGCTCCCAGTATAGCCGTCATTTACTTCACGTCCCTTCTTGCAAAATCAATCATGCCAACAATATAGAGGAAGATACCAATTCCTACTCCTAACATGACATTGATGATCGGCTCATCCCATTGATTCATCAACGAAGGCCACTTCCATATCATCCAATCCGGTAAAACATAGGAGGAATAAGCAAAAATGACTCCGAAAATACCTACAGTAATAGGAATACCTTGGTTATGACAAACACTTGCAATCCACAGTTGAAGAGCAAGAATTGGCAATGCTGCTAGAGCTGGGAAGTAACTATACTTGGCGAGCTCTAAGTAAGGTACCGGTTCACCTAAGCCTAAAAATAGTCCGTAACTCAGTGTGAAAAGCATCAACAGTGTTGAAAACAAAAATAACAGAATCGCCAATACTGTAAATTTAGATAAATACACGGATAATTTAGAAACAGGTAAGGCGATGAGCTGTTTCCACGCATTTGTCTCGTTTTCAATACTCGCCATGAATGACGTGAGGATAGCAATACCTAGTACAACAGCCAGCGGTGTAAAGGAATGAATATTTTGTAAAAAATAACCCCAATCATCCTCGCTCTGCTGTAAAAGATAGTCTTTCCTCACACCGTAATTGACCATTTGCAGAGCAACTACGCCAACGGGACCTAAAAGCGTTAAAAACCATAAACCTTTGCGTTTAATCTTTAAAAAATCAGCAGTTAATAATTTACCCATCATAGCACTAGCTCTCCCGCCGTCATTTGCAGGAAAATATCCTCCAATGAGCGTTTCTCTTCCTCTACTCGAAATACCGAAACACCCTCCTGAACAAGTACCTGAACAATATGGGCTACTTTTTCGTCAGAGCATTCCTCTAAGAAAATGACACCATCCTGATAGTCAGCCTTAATGCCATTTGCTAGAAGAGAACGCCATCCTTTTTCGCTATTGCTAACTTTAAAAATAACTTTTGGTTGTGCAAATTTACGCATTTCTTCAATGGAATCTTGAAAAATCAATGTTCCCCTAGAAACAATGCCTACCTGTGTAGCCATTTGATCGATTTCTGATAATAAATGGCTGGAAATAATAATGGTCATGCCGTATTCCTTCGGTAGCCTTTTAATCAAATTGCGAATTTCAATAATACCTGAAGGATCGAGACCATTCGTCGGCTCATCTAAAATGAGTAACTCTGGGTTGTGCAATAAAGCAGCCGCAATACCAAGACGTTGCTTCATTCCTAGTGAAAAACCCTTTACTTTCTTGTTGGCAACTTCCTTCAAACGAACAATTTGTAGAACTTCATCAATTCTAGTTTTTGGCACACCTAGTATTTTTCGTAGTGCCTCCAAGTTCTCATAGGCTGTCAAATGTGGATAGTACGATGGATTTTCAACTAATGAGCCTACGTTCGCTAAAATTTGAATACGGTCCTTCGCAATGTCCTTTTGAAAAATTTTTATTGTCCCTGAGGATGGTTTCATTAGACCAAGAAGCATGCGAATCGTTGTTGTTTTCCCCGCTCCATTAGGTCCTAAAAATCCGTAAATTTCACCTTTGCGTATTTGCAAATTTATATTTGATACAGCTTGTTCTTTTCCAAAGTATTTTGATAAATTTTGTGTTTGTACGATATATTCCAATATCCTCACCTCATTAACTATCATAAGAATAGAAGTTTAAAAACAGGTAAGGGCTAAGTTTAAATTTTGTTTAAAAAAAGTATTTTTTCCATAAAAAAATCTGCGAGCTTTTTACTGATCAAGCTTCGCAGATGGATTTGCATGTTTTATTATAATTTTTGTACCCGATGAATCTGAACAAATATCCCAATCTAAATGCATGCCCTTTACCATAACATCTACAATGGATAAGCCAATCCCTGCACCCTTTGCATTTGATTCATTTTTCATACCATTTCCATGATCCTCGATAATAAATGCCGTATAACTTGCTGTCGACTCTGTTTTCACACCTATATATTTCCCGCTATTGGCGTGTCGCAGTACATTTTGGAAAAGATTATCTAATATACGTCCTAACCAAATGGGGTCTACACACCATTCATGATGTTCAAATGCTTGTAGCTCAATATCAATGGTAAATCCCTCTCGCTCAAAAACTGGGTACCATGTCGTCAGGTGCTCTCGAACAAAACGAATAGCATTGATTTCTTTCGGTTCAAATTTATATTTACTTGCCATTAGCAATGTGTAGGACATTAGATTTTCAATTAAAGCATCAATATTCACGATAGATGTTTCCATCGCCCGTAACGCCTGCTTACCTTCCTCTGACAATGTTTCTTTGCTAATGGAGTAAGATTGAGCTCTTACCTTTGTTAAAGGTGTTCGCAAATCATGTGAAAGATTCGCAATTAGCTCTCTTCTTAGTTGCTCTTCTTTTTGCTGACGCTGTTTGCTTTCTCTCAGCTCACAAACCATTCTGTTAAAACTATGCTCCAGTTGCCCAATTTCGTCCTTTTTTTTCACATGGATTTCAATAGGTAAACCATCTACATCCCGTATTTCCATGGCATCTTGAAGATGTAAAAGTCTCTTTCGGATTCCTTTGAAAAATAACAATGATACGACAATGAAAAATAAAATAATCGCAATAACACCAAAAAATAAGAGGTTACCATAGTTTTCATAAATATTGATAAGTGGCGGATTAAATACGTTTCTTGGAACTTCTAACACAATAAAGCCATTGGATACATCATCACCTAAGAAAGCAATAACGGTAAATGGGTCTCCTCCATACCGCTGTTTTATAAATTTAGTAGTAAATGCAGGAGTCCACTTTGCTGGAAGCTCCTCCTGTACATTTACCGTAGTCAATAATGTCCCGTCTTCACTTATCCAGAACATAGAAGCCGTAGGTAAGTGCTCTTGCCACTTTTGAAAAAGTTGGGTAATGGCATCATTTGATACATTGTTTATATTTTTAGACTGAGCGTGCCATTGCTCCTCAATTTCACTTTCCAAAAGGACCTCACTAGAAAACTCTCCTACCCCTGTCTTCGTAATTCCTAATACAAACATAGCTGTTCCCATATAAGAAATTTGAACAATCGATAAGGCTAATATAATGATCAACATATATTTAGCTAATAGTGATCGAAAGAATTTCATAGTTTCACCCTATACCCAATCCCTCGAATCGTTTCGATAATCATAGGCTTTGCGGGATTTATTTCTATCTTTTCTCTTAAATACCGAATATGTACCATCAATGTTTTATCACCTTCGATATAGCTTTCACCCCAAACGCCCTCATAAAGTTGCTCTTTCGTTAAAATTTGATTGAGATGGCGAATAAAATACTGTAAAAGATAAAACTGTTTACCCGTCAAGAGAATTTCTTCATCAATCAATGTATTAATAATTCTCATATCTTTTGTATACATTTTAAGATGCTGTAGTTCTAGCACATCATCATTTTTTTGGTATCTTCTCAGTAATACTTCAAGCCTTGCTACTAATTCATCTGGATGGAAAGGCTTTGTTAAATAATCATCTGCGAAATTTAAACCTTCTATTTTATCTTCAACTGCAGTTCTCGCCGATAGCATTAAAATCGGCAGTTCTTTATTTTCCCGTTTAATTCTTTTACCGATGGAAAAGCCGTCTAACCCAGGTAACATCACATCCAGTATAGCAATATCCTTTGAGGCAATATGTTGTTCAATACCGTCCCCAGACTCTAGCCATGTTACTTCATAGCCCCTTTCAGTTAACTCTTTACTAACCCAATGTCCTATTTCCTTTTCATCCTCTATGTATAATATACGAATCAATGTTTCACCCTCCTTTGTCTATTTGAAAGATATACTAAAATACCATATTTTGCATTATACATTTATCTTAAAATGAAGTACAAGATAAATTCCATACATGGTTATTATATGGTAATCCTCAACTTATTTTCTTCCTATTTTTTTATGAGAGCATGAAAAAAACGCAACTTTTTATCGCTTGAAAAAGTTGCGCTTTCTGTTTACAAAACGTTGTAGCCCGAATCGAACATTCCAATCTGTAGACATATCTATTATTTTGCCCCAGCTTGAACGGAATCTCGAGTTTGTGCATGCTACATCTGCCAAATGAACATCCGCTTGAATAGTTTCCTGTTATTTTGAACCACCATCCCCATAGATTGCTTCTAACAATGCCGTCCAGCCTGGTTTATTCATACGGTTTACATCGAGATTTGTATGCTCCAGAATTTCTCGAACATTCTCTACATAACCATGCTCTGATGCGTGAATTAAAGCTGTTCTCCTATAGCGATTGGTTAGCGTCAGATCAGCTCCTGCATGATTTGCGAGTTTTAAAATATCCATATTGCCTTCTGCACCCGCATATAAAAATGGATTGTTATTCTTGGAGGAGTAACACGATTCCTAAACATACTATGATCTATTTTTTTATCATGTAGATGTTCAGCTCCTACTTCGATGCAGAATTTGCTATTGCATCGTACTTTTGTGTTGTAATGGCTCTCTCCGCTTCTTTCCTATTCGTTTCATAGAGATAGCGCTACTTACGATTAGGACCAATGCTCCAAATAAATACGGGAGATTCAAATGAAGATCAAATAATATTCCGGCAAGTACTGGCCCAAAAATTTGCCCGAGACTCATATAAGCATTGTTTAAACCTGCCACAAAGCCCTGTTCATTCCCTGCCTCTTTCGATAAAAGAGTATTAATGGTTGGCCGTAAAATATTATTAAATGAGAAGTATAGCATCGTTATTACCATGATGTAGTAAAAATTAGCGGACAGCAGTAAGAGAACAAGCGCCGTAGCCGAAAATAGAAGCATACTACTAATAATATGCTTTTCCTCAAACTTTTTAGTAAGCCAGCTTGTTAATAATAATTGATTCACTGTTCCAACGAAGGAACAAACCATAAATAAAATAGAAATTTGTCTAGTCGTAAAACCATACTTCTGCGTGACTACTAACGGATAAGCTGTTTCAAAGTGAGCAAGTCCAAACGTCAGTGAAAATACCATAAATAGCAAAATAAAATAGGGAGATTTAATAGATTGTGCAAGCTGTTGAAATATATTTTCCTTTTTTAAATTTGATTCAACATATCGTGTAGTCCTTTGTGATTCAGGTAATAAAAATAAACAGCTAATGGCTGCTAAAACACCCACAATAGCTGAAGTAAAGAATGGTGCTCTTGTACCTAATTCAGCTAACAGCCCTCCTAAGCCTGGTCCAACGATAAATCCTGAAGACATGGATGCTCCTAAAAACGACATCGCCCTCGATCGTTTTTCTTCGATGGTAATATCTACGATGTAAGCCATTATAGAAGGAACCAATGCTGCTGATCCCATTCCCCCAATAAAACGTGAAATAAGAAAAATGGTGAAATCGCTTGCTAAAGCTCCAACTAAATTGGATAACGCAAACAAAATAAGACCACCAATGATCATTGGCTTCCGACCATACTTATCAGAAAGCCCCCCAGCTATAGGCGAAAATAAAAATTGAGTTATTCCGAAAGCAGATACTAAATACCCTGCTGCTTTACCATTTGCACCGAACTCGATCAGTAACTGTGGGAGAATCGGTATGACAAGTCCTGCACCAAGCATAGCGAGAAACATATAAACTAATAGAAGTGGAAATATGGTTTTAGTTGTCATAGTGGTTGTCCCTTTCACACATTGGTAGGTGCGAGAAAAAGGAAATGTATCTCCTTTTTTCTTTTATACAAATATGCTAACATGGCACTAACTATATGAAAAATATTAAAAAAATATGTTTTACTTAGGTTTTTCGAATAATAGGGAGGTGTACTTTTAATTGGATATTCGACAACTACGATATTTTATTGCGATTGTAGAGGAAAAAAAGATTTCTGCTGCGGCTGAAAGGCTACATATTTCCCAGCCTCCATTAAGCCAGCATTTAAAAGCGATGGAAGAAGAACTAGGCTCAAAACTAGTGGAGAGAAGCGGAAAATATTTCGAAGTCACTGAGGCTGGAAAAACCTTATATAAATACGCACTTCAGATTGCTCAATTAATGAAGGAAGCTGATGCGGAAGTTAAAGATGTAGGTTTAGGCATTCATGGACGATTAACATTAGGCATTAATACGTTTTCGGTAGTTGAGCTCCCTCCATTATTACATCAATTTCAACAACAATATCCCAAGGTAACTTATAAGATCCAGCAAAATGAATCCTCTTATCTATGTAAGCTTGTAAGAGACCGTATAGTAGAGTTGGCTATCATTCGATTACCTTTAGAATTGGATGATTTCTCTGTTCTTCATATGTATACAGAGCCATTTTACTTTATTCAATCCGATAAAAATGATCGGCTTGAACATGAGGTGACACTGGCAGAAATTCAAAACTGGCCACTCCTTTTACCAAGTACTGAAGGGTTAGGCGTTCACTATTCAATATTAGAAGCCTTTTCCCGCTTCCAATTACAATCCCACATTGTGGGTGAATGTTCAGATACCACACTTTTAATGAATTTAATTGCTACGGGATTTAGCGCCTCTATCGTACCCGAAACTATTCTAAAGCAATATGGAGATTTACCACTTCATGCATACAAAATACCGTCAGAAGAATTATCCACCTCTGTAGGACTCGTATGGTTGAAAAATCATTACTTATCAAAAGCCGCTCAAAACTTTGTGGATTTAATGAGAAGAAATTATTGTTAAATGCATCACTATATCGCTCAACAACAAGCTATTTTCAGACTGTAGACAAACTCTTATAAATATTGAGCTTGTCTACAGTCTTCTCTACAATGAAATATAGTAACACTGTCGCTTTTCTCTGGAGTCGTCGCCTTATAGGAATCCCCCACTTATTCCAAAATAAACGATCTTATTATGTGAATTACATATGACCATTATTGAATAATTAGCATATCGTTCTCATCGAACTGCCACATATCGCCGTAAGCAACTTCCCAATAGAAGCCATTCGGATCTTGGAAGTAGCCACTATAACCACCCCAAAATACAGTTTCGGGCTCTTTAACAATTTTTGCGCCAGCCTTTTTGGCTAATGCAAAAATACTGTCCACCTCTTCTTTTGATTTACCATTATAAGCAAGAGTGATTCCACCAAAGCCATGGCCAATTTCAGGTGGGTTTGCTTCATTAATATCTTTAGCCAATCTTTCAATTGGAAATAGTGATATTTTTGTCCCTCCATTATTAAAGAACATAACATCAGGATTTGTTTCCTCTCCGTAAACTACAACCTCAAAACCTAGACCATCTCGATAAAAAGCGAGAGACTCCACCATATCTTTAGCACCTAATGTAATTAAATTTAAACGATTCATCTGCCAAACCCCTTTTTATAGTATTACTACATATATTCTCCATCGAACAAACATTTCCTTTTATTACTGAAATAAAGCCATGCATGGCCATTATCTTGGCACAGCTACTAGTAGATGTGGTCAATTAAAGGGGCTTAACTAATTTAATGACCAATATTTTTATCCCTCTAACCATTGTTAGCTCACAAAAGTTACCTCTACGTTTCTATGACACAAAAAAGTGCGTACTTTTTTTGAAGGTATATTGGCAGCATAATGAAAAAGCAATAACAAAACATGGAGGATTTAAAATGATTACTCATTTACAAGATACAATCACATTAAATAATGGGCTACAAATGCCTGGAATGGGGTTAGGTGTTTTTCAAGTAGAGAATGATGCTACAGCTGAGATGGTTAAAGATGCTATTGAAGTTGGTTATCGTAGCATTGATACTGCCGCAATTTATGGCAATGAAGCTGGTGTCGGGGAAGGTATTAAACAGGCGCTAACATCAACTAACCTGCAACGTGAAGATTTATTTATAACATCAAAAGTTTGGAACGACGAACTAAGCTATGAGGAAACCGTTACTGCCTATGAGGAAAGCCTAGAAAAACTTGGGCTGGATTATCTAGATCTTTACCTTATTCATTGGCCTGGGAAAGATAAGTATGCTGAATCTTGGAAAGCGCTAGAGGACCTATATGATCAAGGTAAGATCAAAGCAATTGGTGTTTGTAATTTTACTGTTGCGCATTTGGAAAACCTACTATCATTTGCACGTGTGAAGCCGGTTGTGAATCAAGTGGAATTCCATCCACGCTTACAGCAAGCTGAGCTTCGTTCATTTTGCGACAAGCACGAAATTCAACTTGAGGCTTGGGCACCATTAATGCAAGGTGGACTTCTTGAAGATGCAACCATTTCAAAAATAGCAGAAAAATATAGTAAATCAAATACCCAAGTTATTTTACGCTGGGATGTACAAAATGGGATTATCACTATTCCTAAATCTGTACGTCGAGAACGTATGATGCAAAACGCTGATATTTTCAACTTTCAGCTAACAGATGAAGACATGGCTATTATCAATGCGATGAATCTTGAACAACGTGTCGGACCTAATCCAAATGAATTTGACTTTGCTTTATAAGCTGTGCAAAAAGGAAAAGAGACTGTCTTCAATATGACAGTCTCTTTCTCCCCTCATTACGATGTTTGCTGCATGGCGATATCTTCATCACGTTGTTTTAACAGTACATCTTCACCTTTATCCTGTAATAATTCAACATGCTTTTCGCCCCAAGTGCAAAGCATGTTCAAAATAGGTTCCATACCGTGTCCATAAGACGTTAAGGAATATTCAACTTTTGGTGGTACTTGATTAAAGACCTTTCGATGGATTAATCCGGCTTGCTCCAATTCTCTCAATTGATTTGTGAGCATTTTTTGTGAAATCCCCGGAATCAATCGCCGAAATTCATTTGTACGAATTTTACCATGGTGGTTTAAATGACAAAGAATAATCGGTTTCCATTTACCACCAATAACTTCAAGCGTAGCTTCAACACCAATATTATAAACTTTTTGCATCGTAAACCCCCTGTAATATTCAAAAGTAACTAAAAGTACTCTACGTGCCTTTTTGGTATGTATGAATAGTACTACACACGATGAAAAAAATCAAAGGAGATCGTTTTAGTATGTCACAATCAAAAAAGCCAAATGCTACATTAACTTTATTAGCACTTGCAATCAGTGCATTTGGTATAGGGTCCACTGAATTTATCAGTGTCGGGCTTCTACCATTAATTACGGATGACTTCGGTATATCTTTAAGCACAGCTGGCTTAACTGTTTCAATATACGCACTGGGCGTTACTATTGGGGCTCCATTATTAACTGCCTTCACATCTCGCCTAAGTAGAAAAACTGTTTTATTACTCGTTATGACCATTTTTATTATCGGTAATTTAACTGCAGCTATCGCACCTATTTTCTCCATACTGATTATAGGTCGTATTATTTCTGCATTAGCACATGGTGTGTTTATGTCGATCGCTTCTGTTATAGCCGCTGATGTAGTTGAACCAAATAAACGAGCAAGTGCCATTGCCTTTATGTTTACTGGGTTAACATTAGCTACTGTGACAGGTGTCCCACTTGGTACATTTATTGGTCAAGTAACTGACTGGCGTATGTCGTTCATTTTTATTGTCATGATTGGAATTATCGGTTTAATAAGTAATGCTTTGTTAGTACCTAATCAATTATCTAAAGGTAATCCGATTTCTTTACACGATATTGGCAAAGTATTAGGCAATATCCGCATGTTATTAATACTTTTCATTACTGCAATCGGCTATGGTGGTGCTTTTGTTGTCTACACCTATGTTTCACCCATTTTAGAACAATATATGGGTTACTCGCCACATACCGTAATCATTATTCTAGTTGTCTATGGTATTTGCGTTGCTATTGGTAATACACTAGGCGGCCATTTTGCTAACCAAAAGCCATTACGCTCCATCTTTATTATTTTTGTGGGACTTGCCTTGGCGTTACTTGGCATTGGTTTCACTCTTGAATCACCGATTATAGGGCTAATCATGGTACTGACAATGGGGTTATTTATGTTCATGAATGTCCCAGGTTTGCAATTATATGCTGTTCTCCTGTCCGAAAAATATGTGCCATCTGCCATTTCGATGGCTTCAGCATTAAATATTTCTGCTTTTAACGTAGGCATCTTTTTAGGTTCATATATTGGAGGCTTTATTATTCGTCATCAATCATTAGCACACACTCCTCTTTATGGATTCTTTATGGTTATGCTTGCAGCGGTCGTTACACTCTTATGGCTACTTTTTGATAAAAAGAAACAATAGTGCTCTAAACTTCATTTTGTATAAAAAAGATGTAGAAAATATGTATTGTTTGTTTTTATGTTGTATCCTATAATTTATTTGAATAAAACGAGAATGATTATCATTCCAAATTAAGATAACATTCAATCTGTTTTAGTAAATTTATAGGAGTGAATTGCCATGCGTATCAGTCGATATTTTACATTTGTACTTTTCCTTGTACTGATGTTCGTTTTAAGTGCCTGTGGTTCAAATGAAGCACAAAAAAAATCTGAGAGTGAGAATCCAACAAAAGAAAATACACGAGTTGTAGAGGATGAATTTGGAGAAATAACAATTCCAACAAATCCACAGCGAGTAGCAGCCATCTATATGGAAGATTATTTAACTGCCTTAGATGTCAAGCCTGTTGTGCAATGGTATCACCCTTCCTGGGGTAAACAAGATTATTTAGGCTTAGACGTACCTGAGTTTGACGTTACAGGTAGTATAGAAACGTTACTTCAAGCTAAGCCGGATTTAATCATTGTAGATGGTGCAGCAGATAAGGCAAAGTATGAAGAATATTCAAAGATTGCACCTACTTATCGCTTAAAAGAAGAAATACTACAAGATCCACGTGAAATTGTGAAAACGATAGCTGATGTTTTAAATATCCCTGAGAAAGCAACTGAAATCGTTGATAAATATGAGGAACGTGTTACTAATTTAAAAGATAAGTTAGATGAATCAGTTGGTGACGAAACTGTAGCCGTTGTTCGTCTAAATGTTGCAGATAAAACATTGGCATTATTCGGTATGAAAAATCGCTACACGGGATACATTTATACGGAAGCTGGTTTAACTCCACATCCATTAGCTCGTGATATGACAGAGTTCCACGAAGTCTTGTCTGAAGAAGCTATTCCAGAATTAGATGCTGATCATATTATACTCTTCCCTTCAAATGGCAATTGGGAAACCGAGGAAAATCAAGAGGCGATTAAATGGTTGAATAGTACACTTTGGAAAACAGTTCCTGCTGTAAAAAATGGGCAAGTTTATATTGCTGATCGAACTTATTGGCAGTCTGGTGCCATTACTGCAAACCTACTAAAATATGATGATCTTGAGAAATGGTTTGTGAAATAATTTACAAAAGAAAGCTCTTCATGGGGCTTTCTTTGTGTTGTTTTCCAAATTCAAACTTTACTTAGGAGTGCGTGGACAATGGGTAATTTAACACAAATCTATCATTTACAATCTATTTCATATACTATTCTTTCAGTGAATATGCAGCCATATAGCCATACATACTATTCGCTTTTCATCCTTATTAGTGGTAACGGAACACTTAAGACAAATCATGAAACTATCCATCTTATGAAAGAAAAATGTGTGGTTATTCCACCTAATAGCCATGTCGAAATTCACACTGCTGATGAACCTCTCTGTTTATACCAATTGACATTTAACACGATCTATCTAAGTGAATCCCATGCTCCTCATAGTCTCTTTACAAGTGTTAGAGAACTACAACTTCTTCCCTTTTCTCAATGCAATAGACTATTAGAGGCTATTTATCAGTGTCGTCAAGCAAAGGATGAACACACTATTTTTGAGCAGCATGTTCGTTTCCAAGAATTGATGCTATTTATTTTTGAACAAAACCAATCGAAGCCCATTCTACAAAATGATCGTCAATCTGTAAAGCAATCTATCCAATATTTGCACAAACACTTTGGAAGAGATTGGACTGTTGAACAGTTATCAGAGCTGGCAGATGTGCCAAGATGGAGTTACTCTCGTATTTTTAAAGATATTACGGGGCAGATTCCTCTTCATTATTTAAATAGTATACGTATTGAAAAAGCCAAACAGTTATTAATGACAACTAATGATCGTGTATTTGAAATTAGTCAGTCCATTGGCTTTAATAACGAATATTATTTCAATCGTCGTTTTAAAGAGCATGTAGGAATTTCCCCAGGACAATACCGACGAAGTAAGAGCAATAATGTACGTGTATTCGCACCGTTCTTAGAGGACTTCTTTGTAGCTTTAGGTATTACACCCATTGCTCAATTCAGTCATTCCAAGTGGGGAAAACAAGACTATTTAGGTTTGCAGGATGTGCCCGATATTGATGTACAGTACGGAGAAGTGGATCGCCTCTTTCACTATAAACCAACTTTAATTATGTTAGATGCTGGTATAGAGCGTTGGGAAACTTGCCTACATTTAAATAAGCTGGCCCCAATCTGTCACCTAAACCACCCTGGGGAGGATTGGCAATCGACCCTATTTAAAATTGCTGACTTAACAGGGAAAACCGCTATGATGCAAGATATTATCACGGAATATGAGGATAAGGTACAAAAGGCTCGACGAATTCTCGGTAAATCCGTTTACGGGCAAAGTGTGGCATTTCTTCGCATTTCAGCCATTGGCATTACGCTGTATGCCGGCCCTGAATGCGGTTATACAGGGCCAATCCTATACCGAGACTTAGGCTTAACGCCTCATCCATTAGTATGGAAAATACCGCTTAATCAGCGTAAAGCTCACCTGACATTAGATCAGCTGCTACAACTAGACGCTGATCATTTATTTATCACCTTTGACAAGCAGCACTCCTTTTATGAACATGAAGAGCGTACTATTTTAAAATCTTCTGTGTGGAAAAACCTAAGTGCAGTTAAGACTAGCTGTGTTTATGAGGTCGACTTTTTAACGTGGATGAATTATGGAATCCTATCACATAGCAAAAAAATAGATGATGTTTTAAATGTTCTTGGTTAAAGTACAAAAAGGAAGCACGCCATGGTTTCCTTTTTTGTTTAGCATGTCATTTAACATATTATATTTTACACCCTGTACAGGAATATTTTTATCCAAACACCTAAAAAGATCATGATACATAAGATAAGATATCAGCTTTTGGATAGGAGGAACTGAATTGTATTATAATCCTTATCCGTATTTTGTTCACCCCTACCATTACCCAATACCGTCGACAGCCCATCACCTTGCAGCTAGACCTTTTTCTCAACATTTAGCAATGCCGACCAGTAATAGTCCCTTTCCCCCTGTAAATACACAAAAACTAATATCTTCAGCTACGCGGATAAAGGCGATTATGCAGCAAGCGCAATTACTTACGGATAAAATTGATAGTTCTCAACAATTTGCGCATGATTTAAAAAATGCTGCACAACTTTCAAATAAAACAGAGGTCGAAAAATTGATTACATCCACAGGCATCACTACAAAATTCGAAACCAACTATACACCAGACAATTTTAGAATACAGCTCATGGATAGTGGTTGCTGTAGAGTAACGTTAATTTTGAATTGGTAAATAAAATTTTTAACCCTGTAATCCTATCAAAGTTGTAAACTATAAAAATATATGCTAAAGTAATCGTAATATTATTTCTGAAAATTCTTATATTCTATTTCTTATCAAGAGAGACGGAGGGATCGGCCCGATGAAGTCTCAGCAACCAGCTCAATCAGTATGGTGCTAATTCCTTCTGGCAAAATCTAAGCCTGAAAGATGAGAAGGCGAACTACCCATGTTTGATTCCGGGAGTCCTCTTCTATAGAGGACTCTTTTTTATTTACCATTACTTTTAGGAAGCAGGAAATTAAATGTCTAACGAACTTTTACAAGCATTGCACTTACTAAAATCAAAACAATGGGTCGATTTGACACATACCTTCGGCCCAAATTCACCTCATTTTTTCATGTTTGAAGATGCTAAATTTGAAACATTATTCTCTCATGATGATGGGTTTTTCGCACAGCAGTTTACTTTCCCCGGACAATATGGAACACACATTGACCCACCTATTCACTTTGTAAGAGATACTCGTTTTCTAGATGAACTAGAGCTTAAGGAGCTCGTTCTCCCGCTTATCGTTATTAATAAATCACAAGAGGCTACTAGTAATCATGACTTTACGCTCAGTGTACAAGATATTCTAGAATTCGAGGCACAATATGGACAAATAGAAGAAGGTACTTTTGTGGCAATGCGAACAGATTGGAGTAAGCGTTGGCCCGATAAAGAAGCCTTCAGTAATAAAGATGTGGATGGCCATAATCATATTCCGGGTTGGGGCTTGGAGACATTACAATTTTTATTTAAGGAACGTAAAGTAAGTGCAATCGGTCACGAAACTTTTGATACCGATTCTGCTACTGATTTTCGTCAAAGCGGCAAATTGGATGGAGAATATTTTGTCCTTGATCAAGACACTTATCAAATTGAGCTTATGACTAATTTGGACAAGCTTCCTCCAAAAGGGGCTATTATTTTTAATATTGTACCTAAGCCTGAAAAAGCATCTGGATTCCCCGTACGATCATTTGCCATTTTGCCATAACAAAAAGTCGGTATGAATCATACCGACTTTACTTTTGTACGTTTCTTTTTTTTAATAGATAATAAACCATTAACATGACAAGGACAAACAATAAGATGACATAAATACTGTAATGGGACAAATAGTAGCCAACAAAACGCCACTTCTCCCCCAATACTTTTCCTAATGTTATAAATGTGAAAGTCCATATAAATGCTCCTGTATAAGCAAAGAAAGCGAATTTCTTATATGGATAATTATTAATAGCCGCAATGTAGGCTGTCAGATGGCGTACACCTGGAATAAAATAGCCAACGATTAATAAAAAAGGGCCCACTTTCTTAAACATTTTTTAGTAAAATCAATTTTTTGCTCAGTTATATGAATCTTTGGCCCATATTTCTGCAAGAGCGGTAAACCAAATCGGCGGCCGATATAGTAGCTTAACGTAATACCTCCCATTGCGCCAATCAGAGCGCTTACTAACGCTTGGATATGTTCAAGACTTTCTCGATAAACACTATAACCTACATATGTTAAAAATACTTCATCAGGAAGTGGCAACCCAACAATGCCTCCAATTAGGATCACAATGATGCCAAAATACCCGTAATGTTCAATTAGAGATTGCACATGCTGTGCCATTATCCAACCACCTAACACATTGTTCTATACATTCATAACCATCATCCAAAGAGTTTCTCAAGCATCCACTTTACTACCTTATATATCGTTAAATAATGTGTAACTGACGTAAAGCAAAATCTATGCCACCTTCAATGGATTTCTTTGTAACAAAATCTGCAGCATTTTTTAGAGCTTGGCTACCATTTCCCATGGCAACTCCGAGGCCAACCTGCTCTAGCATATCTATATCATTCTCTCCATCTCCAAAAGCAATTGCATCCTTAGAATTAATCTCAAAATAATCTAGTACAGCCTTTACAGCTATCGATTTGGACACATCATGCTGTAAGACATTCACAATATAAGGATGCCATCGTTGCTGTAATATATTCGAAAATTGACAAGCTAATCTTTTTCCAGCCTGTTCATCCGCATAGAGACACATAAGAAAAACCTCTTCATCTATAATGCTGTCATTTCTAACGGGAAAATCACGTAAAGACAATGTCTCTTGCATCGCACTTAAGGCTAACGGATTTTGTATAGCATTCATCGTAAGTTGTTCGGTAAAAAAAGTTAAGGAATGCTGTTGTTGCTGTGCAAAAGCTTGAACATTTTGAACAATGCCCTTATCAATCAGAATTTTATGTATGACAACATCCTTGTGCTTTACATATGCTCCATTTGCTGTAATAAAGGTTTCAATCCCCAAACTTTTCAGCTCATCACACATGGATAACGGCCTTCCTGTCGCAGCCACTAGATGAATCCCTTTATCCTGTAGTAGGTGAATGGCCTGCCTTGTACTTTCTTCCACAGCGCCATTCTCATAATTGATCAGAGTACCGTCCACATCAAAAAATACTATTTTATATGTCATTTCCTCCACCCTTTCACACCAAACTTTTGAACTATACAATTCGAATTGTCTATAAAATAAATTGTATATAATTCGACAAAATCCACTCGAACTATATAACTTACTTTAAGTACACCGATAAATACTATTACATGCTTATTTCTAATGATATTTAACTAAAAATGTAAGAATTATTTTTAATTTAATAATTCTAAAGGAGTATACCAAAGAACACAGAATTGTTAAAATGATAGATAATGAATTAAATACATTGAACGATTATCGATTGCGTATAAATAGAACAAAAGAAATAATAATTCTAGAGCATGCAAAGGAGTTGATTCTTATGGCATTTAACATCTACTACTATGAAAGTAGCGTAGATTGTAAATTTTGCAAAAAGCATTTTACAACGTATAAAGTACGCCCAAATCGATATAAAATTATCGAGGAACAAACAGATTTCATGCCCGTCTATGATGGCCTAAACCCTTTGCTGTATGAAGTTGCTGTGTGCCCACATTGTGGGTTTGCTTTCCATAAATCCATGACGCGGACATACGGACCTTTCATGCAGCTCATAGATGAACTATACATTAAAGAGTTACAGAAACCTATGAATATCTGTCAGGAACGTACAATCGATGATGCCATTATAAGCTTTAAGCTGGCCTACCTAGTATCTCGCGCATCAATGGAAGAATCACTTTTGATGGCAAATTTCGCATTAAAAATTGCCTGGTTATATCGTTTAAAAAACGACGAAGAATCAGAAAAACGCTACCTTTTTGCCGCTAGAGATTTTTACAGTAAATCATTTGCATCTAACCAGGAAGGTGGAGAGCGAATTCAATTTTTACATGCCGAGCTAAGCCTCCGACTTGGTGATATGACAGAAGCTAAAAAAGGATTTTCAAGATTAATTGCCGATAAGAATGTCTCGCCAAAATATCGAAAGCTAGCACGGAATCGTTGGGAAAATTATAAATATGATGAACAACCTATAACCATTAAAGAAAGCATGAATTGATGTGACGAGGAGAGGACTAGTTATGTTGCTATTTCAAAAAAAGATAGATGTGAGAGAAGAGGATATTTTTTCAGAACTGCATCATTTTTTATTAAGAAAAAATAATCGTTATTTAACAAACGAAGAGGTTGTGACTTTGACAGGTGTATCATCTGAGCTACTGTATAAATGGGTCAAAACCGGAAAGTTAAAAAATTCAATTTTCCCTAATTTGGGTGCACCTTGTGAAAGATGTGGACAAATAACACAAGCAAAAATTTGTGTGAGCTGCTCCTCCTCCATTATTGGTACCCTAAAACAAGAGGAAAAGGATCGTGCGTGGTTCAACCAGATTCAACGTAACCATGTTAGAGCTAGTACGTATCATTATAAATAGCTATTGGGCATCTCCATTTAAATGGAGATGCTTTCTTTTTTAACAATCCATCCAAATTTAAACAAAATTTAAACAAATTCCTCCTGTGCTTTAAACTTTGCCCCTTATACTTAGGATCAACATAAAGAAAAGGGCTGATTTTCAATGAAACATTATAGAAAAAGGAAAGCTTTATTAAGTACAGCACTGACAAGTCTAATCGTATTCAGTGGCATAACTAGTGCTTCAGCAGCTGCCCCTGCGGTAAAAGAGCAGGAAAAATACGGAGTGGTTCAACAGACTAGGACTTCTAATGAGACATTACAGGATTGGAAGAAATGGGCGAACGATCATGCGTATAGCCTGTCTTCCATCCAACCTGAAGCAATTAGTGCGCAGAAAATCCCATCTAGTAAATTTGAGGATTTAGAAATGCTAAAACCGTTATTACACGATAAACGTATTGTTTTTTTAGGTGAAAGCTCTCATGGGGTCGCACAGTTTAATCTCGCTAAAACTCGTTTAATACAATTTTTACATCAGGAAATGGGTTACAATGTTTTAGCCTTCGAAAGTGGTCTGGGCGATGTCATGAATGCCCAAGGAAAAATTGATAAACAAGCTGCACTACAAACGATGAAGGATGCTATTTTTGGAGTATGGTGGACAAAGGAAACATTGCCTCTTTTTGAATACGCAAAAACAACTCAAGCTACAGAGAAACCTCTTGTTCTAGCAGGATTTGATATTCAACAGCAAGGGGTATTTACGAATGGGGATTGGCTGCAAAACCCTCAATTGGCTCAGCAATTCAGTGACGCGGAGAAGCAACTCGCAGAATGGAGCTCTAGTAAAGATCTAAAAGGCTATCAGAAAGAAAAAGTAGCTATTATCAACGTGTATAAACAAGTAAAATCTCAAGTTCAGACGAAAGAAAAGGAGCTTCAAAAGGCTTATCCGAATGAACTTCACATTGTAAAACTAATGGAACGCACTTTAGCGGACCGTATCCGTTTGGCAGACGAATATGTAGAGCTAACAATTCAGTCCAATATTGAGATGGAGCAAAATAAATATGAATCATTTTTAACAACAATGGAGTGGCGTGATCAGGCGATGATGGAGAATTTACTTTGGCTAGCTGAAGAAGTTTATCCAACAGAAAAGTTTATCGTTTGGGCGCATAATGACCATGTTCGTAAGGCACAATCAGACCTAATGGGCTCCCCATATCCAGTTAAATTAATGGGTGAACGTTTACCAGATATCTACAAAAAATATAGCTATGTATTAGGTCTATATATGACAAGCGGAGAAACTGCCAATAATATGGGTGAGACGATGGCCGTTTTACCACCTATAAAAGGATCTATCGAAGATATTGTATCTTCAGCCAACAAACCTTACACATTCATTGATTTACGTAGTCGTCAAAATGAACGTGGTAATTCATGGATGTTTGAACCTCGCTTATCCTATAGCTGGGGAGTTATACAAGAAAGCCTTGTTCCACGTGATCAATATGATGGTATTCTTTTAATTGATAAGGTGAATAAACCAACATATGTAAAATAACCTTTATAATATAGCAAACTAGTATCCTAGTTTGCTATTACTTTCTAAGTATCCATTGATATCGTTTCCCACTCTTCGTTTTGATGACCGATCAACCAGAATAAGGCTCTACGTCTTTCCATAACAATACTTTCATTCATTCCAACAGGAGCCGGTCGTTCTTGTATACGACTATCTACGCACGCCCAGTGTAATCTGAATATCTTGTCGGCTTCATCCATTATTTCTTTCTGACTACGCATCATAATTTGAAGATAAAATTGCTCAAACGTTTCGCAGTTAGAAATAACTTGAATAGCGTACTCACAATCACATACTTCATCAGGAAAATCAAGCTCTTTAACAAATCCCAGTACCCAAATCAGTATCCAATAAGCTTCATATTGCCATGAAATATTAATGGCTTCTTGTGCATTTGGTTGTTGATCATATAAAAAGGCCCTTTCATTGTCCGTTAGATTTGCCTCCACTTCATATTTATGCAACATATTGATGAAGAAATCTCTTGATTCTTCAACATTTTCTCCTTGTGCCACATCACAAGCAAATTGAATAACAATTAGTAAAGCTACAGCTCTCCTAGCAATATCCTCTTTGGCTTTAAGCTGACAAGCTCCAATTAGCGGAAGTTGCGGGAGTGAATCTGTGTATGGAATACCGTTTTCTTTTAAATACGCTATCGTTTTATTCTTTCTTTGATGACCTTCTTCCGATGTCGCCTCTTGTCCCCTCACCTTCTGTGTACAAGCATAAGGCCTAAAGTTGGATGGCCCTGATTGCCCATCAGGATAAACAATGACTGCACCTTCTTTGTCTAACAAGGTACCATTTGATAAAAATCCAATTCCTCCAATGGTTAATAGCAGGCTCAAACATAACTGCATTTGTTCATCCTTTATTTCTTTTTCACATTCGATCGCAATTACTATATTTAACACAGAAATTTGCGTTAAAACTAATTCTTTTAAATGGTTATCTTCAAATGGAATACTGTTGTAATAGCTCATCATTCCAGGGATATTATTCACAAAGTATTCTGAGTTTGTATCTTCAGACATCACCCTAACCATCAATTTATATTTGTTAAATAATGCTTTAGATTTTATAAGATAGTTATCTTCGTTTTTTTCAATAGCAAAACCTTTACTAAAAACATCGAAAATCTTACATTCGATTTCTTTTGTATTATTCATAGAAGCGAATATAGTGAAATTGTTCAATTATTTCTCCCCCTTACAATTATTAGATTTCACCAAAGTTCAATGCCTCTAGAGCTTGGCTAAAAAATTGTTTATGTTTTCGTAGTACTTCATTGTCCTTCCAAAACGTAAGCAATGACAGCCATTTCTCCATATCCACTGAAGTTGTCGGTTTAATTCCTTGCTGCAACATTTGGCATACGGCTCGTATCGCTATTTGACGCTCTACTTCCCTACCATTCAACCACTCAAATAAAGTTTCTGCACTCGGCTGTGATTCTACTAAAAGCGTATCCCACCCCTCTATCGGAAAAGAAACATAACGTTTCATCCATGCTATTGTTCTTGGGTTATGAAAATCACGTAGTCGATGTAAAGCTGTATAAGATTCAATTCCCCTTTTTTCAATATCTTGAAGAACAAGTGACAACCCCACCTCTTCTGGTAGACAGTAGGCGGTTAAATAATCTCTAATACTATTAGGCAAATCATTTTGGTCTTCCCAAAGTGTCATCACCCAATGACTTGCCTCTGTTGCACAAACCTCTACTAGCACTTTGCACCATACTTCTTTATCTGCTAAACGCCGTGATTGTTCAATTTGATTTTGAAGTGCGGCAAACACTTCCCCAGTATTTAACCGTGTAAATGCTTCTCGAACCCTAGTATCCCCCATGCCATGCATCGATACATATATGAGTAAAGTATCCAGTTGATACATAACGTTCTCCCACGTTGAAGTTAAATATTGTTCAAACCACTTTAGCCAGATTTGAGAAGTGGTCAAACTTAAATCTAGTCCACCTTCACTACAAAACTGTAGATACAATCCACAATCTGCCCCTATGCATCCTAAAGTTGTAGCTCTCTCTACATAATCTTTAAAATTAAAGGCAAGAAGGTCATACTCACCCCCCTCATGACTCCAATACCAAACGGAACCATCCTCAATCTTAATAAGAAGCGCATCACCATTGCCAGCCGTATGAAATTGTAGGTATAGTTGTTCTTTTGCATTATCACTGTCTCCGCCAAAATCAGGGAATTCGAGTTCTTCCAAGCTCCAGCCAAAATCACCTAAAGGTGTGTCTTCCAGCTCAATAGGAAGTAGTGCCTCGTCAGGTAAAGACCAATATACCCCCACTTGTCGAGAACAATGAAGTAATACATCACGGAACTCAGAAGGAATCGGAACGCCGAGCCGCATCTCTACCATTGATAGTTCATGCACAGTAGCCATAGGCTTTATCTCCAGTGGATGAGTCCAAGCACCTTGCTGTTCAAGCTGTTTTAATAATTGCGTCCATCGATCAACCCATATTTGCATATCTATTCCTCCAAGCTTAGAAAAATATATCGGATAATGCTCTACTTTTTTCTCTACTAATGTATCGTCAAGAAGTCATTTATGTATTAGAGTTTGGTTTTACTTTGCCTAAAAACACTCGGATTTTACTTCTATTTAAATTCAAAATATATGATAAATTACTTACTTTACTAGTTCTTTTCTAGTTTTCTTCAGCAATTCTCATAAATCGTATCATGTTGACAATTTGGAAGGGTGCGCCTATTATTATAAATACATTCGAATGTATCTATAAGGAGATATTTTATGGCCAGAAATAAATATCCAGAAGTTACGAGAAAAAGAATCATTGAATCAGCTGTTAAATTATTTACTTTAAATGGTTGGGATAATGTAACGATTCAAGAAATTGTCGATGATGTAGGGGATATTACTAGAGGAGCATTTTATCATCATTTTAAAACGCGTGCTGATGTTATTGATGCCATCACAAAGGAAATGCTAACAGCAAATAATTATTTTAATGACATCTCAGATTTGGAAAACTTAAATGCTTTAGAGCGTTTAAGACAAGGCATTTCTTTCTCAATTTCTCAAAGCGGAAAGGAAGAAAACTTATCCTCGATTCATTTGAAAATGAATTCTGCCGAGTTTGTTTATAGCCGCATCACAGAAGGAATTCAGGTTGTTGCACCAGGAATTCAAAAAATTATTGATGAGGGTAATCAAGACGGCTCACTGCAAGTTGCTTTCCCGAAGCAAGCAGCTGAAACTTTTACAATGCTTTTTGACATTTGGATGAATCCTGAAATATTTCGTGTAAGCCGAGCCGAATTTATTCATAAAATTGAACATATAAGTTTGATGTTCAAAGGAATTGGCATACCAATTATGAATGATGAATTGAAAGATGTTTTTTTAGCATTATTTGATAAAGTGCAGGAATAATAAACTACTATATGTAGTTTATTATTTTAATCTAATGCATACATTCGTATGTATATATACTTAAAAATATGTTTAATCTAATACATACATTCGTATGTATGAAAAAGGAGATAAATGATGAAAACCTTAGAAGTACTATTTACACTTATTTTAATACTATCGAGTATCTCACTAACTTTTAGACAACGTGGGGTAACTACAATAAATCTTATTATGATAGCTATCAATTATGTTTTGTTAATAGGAACAATTATGACTATTGGTGCTAACTGGCGCATGATCCCTGCTTATTTTGTTTTGATGTTATTAACATTGCAAGTTTTTGTGAAGCCAAAAAGTACAATTGTTTCAAAAAAATTAAGGATGAAAATAATTAAAACTTCAGGTATTGTTGTGGCCACTATTACAATGTTCACATTACCAACGTTATTTCCAATCATGTCTTTTCCTGAACCAACAGGAAAATACACAGTAGGAACACAGACATTTCACCTGACCGATAAGAATCGCAAAGAATTTGTTGTACCTAATCATCAGGTGAATCGCGAACTGATGATTCAAGTTTATTATCCTGCTGAAAAAGAGACAGGAAAACCTTCACCCTACTTTAAAGATATAGATGCGTTAACACAACAGTTAGCAGCGACACAGGGTTTTCCCAATATCGCAACAACGCATTTAGGACTGACGAAAACCCATTCTTATCAAGATGCGACAGCTATAAAGTCTAAAGAAAAATTTCCACTTTTATTATTTGCACACGGTATGAGTTTATATAGTCGACAAAATACCTTCCAACTAGAAGAATTAGTGAGTCATGGCTATATTGTCGTTGCTCTTAACTTTACAGGTGATGCGGCAACAACAATATTCCCCGATGGTGATCGGGTTGATTTTACACCAATTGAAAACACCATTACATTCTTGAATAATCGAATCCATCTTTGGGAGCAGGATGCATCATTTGTTTTAGATGAAGTCATTAAAGGCGATTTTGATAAGAACTTTCGTGCAATAGCCTCACTAATTGACTATGATAGCATTGGTATGCTAGGTCATTCTTTTGGCGGTGCTACTTCAGCTCAAATGCTAGTAAAGGATAATCGTATTAAAGCAGCCATTAATATGGATGGTGGGGTATATGGCGATTCAATGCCAAAGAATGGTCCTGAAAAGCCTTTTATGCTGATGAATGCTGAGGCATCCATTAACTTTATGAAAGAAGCATATAACCAGCAACCTGGTAATCGTGATGAATTGTTTGCAGAAGCTTATCTACGAAATAAAACAATAGAAAAGCCTGGTGTCTACACAGCTATTATTCCAAAAACAAATCACGGAAGTTTTACAGATTTAGCGGCCGTTTCGCCGATTATTAATGAATCTGGGGCAGATGTAAATGCAATTTATAAATTGATTAATGAATTATCACTTGGCTTTTTCGATAAAAATTTAAAAGGAATCCAAGACAATAAATTAAATAAAATACAAAAGGCACATCCGGAAATAAACTTAACTTTGCATTAAGTATGTTTGGGGTTGTTGATAGGCAGAGATGCATCAACAACCTTCTTTTATTTCTACCATAATTTTTGTTATATATTCCTCTTCACGATTTTTAATAACCGCATCATAAATATATTCCTCATAAACATATTGCCCCAGTTCATAACCTTTTTCTCTCATGACCTGGAATAAACGCTTGTAGGTTTCGCCCAATGTCGTAGACGTTCCTATATGGTATCCAACAATAAACTTTCCTTCAATCGCTTTAAAATAAGGATGACCTTCCTGCGGGTGTGGTTGCTCAATATATAAGTAACTATAATTATCATAATTACCTGCTAATACCTGCTCCCTTTTGGTAATGCCACCAATGGGATAACCCGTGTCTAAGTGAGAGCGATCCAATTCATCAATAAAATCAGAGACAGCCTTAACAAATTGTTCTTCCGTTGAGTCCTCAATATTTCGACTTAAATACAAGGTTGCCTCTGGAAAATGCTCAATTGTAATGCTATCAAAATCTAGTTGTAGAGACTCCTCCGTTAAATTAATTTTGACATCAATAATGCCTTCAATCATCTCCAGTTCTCGCCGCTTTTTCGCGACAATTTCCTTTTGTTGATGCATCAATTCTAAAAAATTTTCAGGTGACTTCTCTGCCATATACTGCTGTATATCTTTCAAAGACATGCCAACAGCCTTTAATAACTCAATGACGTCAAAAAAGTCATATTGTGCGAGTGAATAATACCGGTAATCTTTGCTATCCTTCATAGCGGGAGATAGCAAGCCAATTTGATCGTAATAAATTAAAGTTTGTTTATTAACCTTACATATTTTAGCAAATTCGCCAGTTGTAAAATATTTTACATTTTTATTAAGCATTTTTTGAGTATCCTCTCTTGACTATATAGTAACTATATACTTTAGATTGTACCTATTCACAATAAAAATAGAAAGGTTTTGACATTATGTTCACGGAGATTCGTGACATTACAGCTTTTAACAAACAAGAAATATTAGCATTACGTATTGCTGACAATCAGCAAAATTTTATCGAAAGTACAGACCAATGCTTAGCAGAGGCGGAGGTGGATCGGCGCTTTACACCTTTAGGCTTGTATAAGGATAGCACCGTAACAGGCTTCGCTATGTATGGCGTATTTCCTCATGATGATCATAGTCAACGAGTTTGGCTTGATCGTTATTTAATTGATGAACGCTATCAGGGACAAGGTTTGGGTAAACATTTTTTACAGCAGCTTATACATTACTTAACAGAAAAATTCAGCTGTCACAAAATATATTTAAGTGTTTATGACAATAATGTAGTAGCTATTCAGCTATATAAACAGTTTGGCTTTATATTTAATGGTGAACTGGATGATAAAGGGGAAAAAGTAATGGTCTTGGAGGTGCATGTCCATGACAACCATTAATCCAATTGAAACAAGGCCGCTCAAACCATTGTTTTTATCCTATTTATTCCCAGCAATGATTGGCATGCTCCTAATGTCAGTGAATATTTTAGTGGATGGGATTTTTGTCAGTCACGGCGTGGGCCCTACAGCGTTAGCAGGCGTTAATATTGCTGTTCCGATTTTCTCTATTCTACTGTCTATTTCTCTTTGGATTGGGATGGGTGGAGCTACACTCTATTCCATTTCTGTTGGGGAAGGCAATAAGCAACGAGCCCATCAGCTCTTTACGTTGGCGTTTACTACAATGCTTGTGGTCGTGTTAACAATTATCGGGTTCCTTGCGCTTAATTTAAAAGATATTTCTTATATATTCGGGGCAAGTGATGATACTTATCCATATGTGCAAGAGTATTTACACGTTATTTTGTTATTTGGAGTGTTTTATACAATTGAAAATCTTTTAAGTATTTTTATTCGCAATGATGGTAATCCAAAGCTAGCTATGCTGGGTTTAATTACAACATCTGTATTGAATATTATCTTAAATTATATTTTTATCTTCGTTCTAGATTATGGTGTAACAGGCTGTGCTTTAGCAACAGCAATAGCTACTATTATAGGTACAGCTGTACTATGTCTTCATTTTTTCCGCCCACAGTCTGAATTAAAATTTGTCTCTTCATTCTTCAATAAGACAAATTTAAGAAAAATTTTCGCTATCGGATTACCTAGTTTTATTGTCGAGGCTTCTGTAGCGGTTATTATTATTTTATATAATGTGACCTTTTTACACTATTTAGGGGCAAACGGTGTGACTGCCTATGCAATGGTCAACTATATCCATACAGTCTTGTTAATGATTTTCTTAGGTATTGGCATGGCTCTACAGCCATTAGTTAGCTATCATCATGGGGCAAGATTACTTGAGAGGTTAACAGCATTACTAAAAATTGGATTAGCTACGGCTTTTATTTTAGGATTAACAACAGCCCTTATAGCTATGCTTTTCCCTTCACAGCTTATGGCTTTATTCGGAGATAGCTCATTCGAAATTCGTCATATGGCAACTCAGGGCTTTGTTCATTTTGCTATAGGCTATGTATTTTTAGGTATCAATATGGTACTTGCCGAATTCTTTCAATC
Source organism: Lysinibacillus sp. UBA5990 (assembly GCF_002429815.1). Taxonomy (NCBI): domain Bacteria; kingdom Bacillati; phylum Bacillota; class Bacilli; order Caryophanales; family Bacillaceae; genus Lysinibacillus; species Lysinibacillus sp. UBA5990. Next base: position 74,123 of record NZ_DJAY01000003.1, on the reverse strand, counting down.
TATCGAAAAAATTCGTATTGCCACAACTATTATGTTACTTCGGAGTATTATTTTATTTATCCCAACACTTATTCTCCTGCCTAAAGTGTTTGGCTCTCAGGCAATTTGGTGGACCTTCCCAGTGGCAGAGGGTATTACAGCCTTGCTTATTTACGGATATATTAAAAAAAACCCACGAATAATTGCCTCTTCTGGCGATGCTTAAATGGAAAGGGACCTTGTACTTATACAGGTCCCTTTCCTCAACTTATTCAGTTAAATATTGAATAACAGCCATTTCTTTACCGAAACGATCACCATAATCGACAAAGCCTAAACTTGCATACAAATGATGCGCGGCTTTATTTTCTGGATGATAGCCTACTACAACCTTTGTAGCATCCGGTAACTTAGCTATTTCATTTATTATTTGCTTTGTGGCTTCTTTGCCAATACCTTTGCCTTGAAAGTGCCGATCAATCATTATGCGATAGATCCAGTACCCGCCAAGCTCTTCCTTTACAGCATTGAACATTAAAAACCCAACAATTTTGTCTTCATTGTAAATGGCATACGGCTTTAAAGTCGGTTCGAACTTTGATTGCGCAATAGAAATAGCATTGGATTCAACATAATCCCTTTGCTCTTCTGATATTTCTAACAGGCAGCAATCATACCAATTATTATTATTTACCTCTTCAATTCTTACAGTATTGCTAGACATATATGGTCCCCTTCCTAATTTAGGGAAACGCTAAACACTTTGTTAATAGGGCGTTTTCCCCCAGTATTGAACGATAAAAATAAATGAATTTGTCATAATGACCGCCTCCTGTAACAAAGATTCATAACTATAATAACATACCTTTTTATACATTATTAACATTTTTTTCTTTTTAGCAAAATTAAAACCAGCACATATATTCTCTGTGCTGGCTTAGTTTCTATTTTGATATTTCCCTATACTCTTCCAGAAGAATACTCATAATGATTTCATCTGAAAAAGTATTATTCATAAATAATGCCTGCCTCAATACACCTTCTTTTTTGAAGCCAACCTTTTCATAGGATTTGATCCCTCTAATATTATGAGAATAAACTTGTAGTTCCAAACGATTCAGACATAGCTCCTCAAAAGTAAATTTTTGAGCAAGTTGAACTGCTTCTGATCCAAGACCTCTGCCACAATCCTCTAACTCATGTAAGGCTATACGAAACATTGCCTTTTTATTTTCCAAATCCACTTCCATAATAGCTAAATCGCCAATTACTTGATCATTATCTACTAAACAAATAGCAAAATCATAACGAGTAGAATCTTTTTTAAAGCGGTAGATAGCCTCTTTAATTTGTTCTTTTGTTAGCAAGTTACGAGTCCCTGTCATATACATGATTTCCTCATTTTGAAAGCATCTTTCAATGCTTTCACTATCATTAACAGAAATTTCCCTTAAATATACCTTCTGTCCCTTTACCATCATTGTAAAACACCCCCCTACTTATCTTAAATGAGCTAAGCCTGAAAGTAAAAAAGGATCATCTCTTCGTACAAGATGATCCCTTATGTAAAGCTATTTTTACTCCATTAATTTTTTATCCTCATCAACGTCCATTTTCTGTTTAGATTCTTCTGAGGAAGTAACCCCTAGAATATCAAGTAAGAACATGAATAATGGGATACCGATGATTAATCCCCATACACCAAGGAAATGCTCTGAGAAAAGGATGACCATGAATGTGTAGAAAATCGGTAAATCTGTCTTGGCTGACATAAGCTTTGGATTTAAGAAATAGGCTTCAATCGCATGTAAGACCATAACAATTACTAAAATGTAGACAATGTACATTAAGCCACCAATACTATAGGCGATAATACTGAGGGGGATTAATGAAATAATAACACCCGCAACTGGCACTAAGCCAAGGATAAAGAGCATAATCCCAAGAGCAATTAGATGTGGAAAGCCCATAATCGAAAGGGCAATCACTGATAATACACAGTTAACAGCAGCAATGATGAACTGTGCCTCAATTACTTTACCAAATGAACGGATGAAAATTCTTGAAAAATAATGCAGTTCATCGTAAAGAGGTCCTATTTTACTATCCTTAAACTTTGCCGTAAATTCAATGATTCGTTTCTTCTCCAACAAGATGAACAAACTCAATATTAGGGAAATCAAAATTTGCATAATGATTTTACCAATATTCGTAATATTTTTAAGAGTTATATCCACACCCTGTTCTAAATACTTGCCAAGCTCAATCTTCTCAAAAGTTGGAGCCAAATATCTCGCAATCTCATTGTCATCTGGATCGAGGTTAAAGCTGGCAATAAGATCAAAAAGCTGTGTGATTTGCTGCGTGACAATTGGCAAGTATTTATAAATCACAGCGACAATACCAGCGACAAGTAACAAATACAGTGTTACAGTAACAGCTTTTTCATTCATCGGTGTGTATTTTCTTATGCTTTTCGTTGTCTTCGTAGTAAGCTGATTCATCAAATAGGTAATAATAAACGTAAGCAAAATTAAGTTGATCATACTTCGCATTAAATATAATGCAACAGCAATTCCAACTAGAATGATAAAACGTTTAAATCCATTACTCCGAAAGAAATTATTCATTTATTCACTCCTTCTACAAAACGGCCTCGCTGCCTTTGCCACCTAAGGTTGCACTAATAACTAAACATCAGTAGTAAACATTAATTTACATCAATACGCATCATTCTTATGTAAAAATTTCCCTCTCATTTAATGAGTATAGCCATCCACCTTCAAATTAAGACGAAATTCATGTTTCTTTAGAAGTATCTGTATAAAACCTAAGGGTGTGAAGTGAATTGTATGTCTAGTCAAATTAAAAAGTTAATACTTTTATCTATTTTGAATGCTTTATCAGCGTATAAGCCTATATTTTATGAATCTATTATAACTCTTTGAATCGACATATCCAATTTGTAAGTTCATTTATAATGGTATTTGTATTACTTTTATCTATGATTACTCTATGCTATTTTAATGGAGAGATGAAAATGAATAATAGAAAAGGAGATGTATTCAATGAAAATTAGTAGAAATCCTGAAAACATTCATCTACCTGTTGCCCCTTATGTACATCAGATCGAAGTTACAGGAACAAACAGATGGTTAACATTATCTGGACAAATTGGCATGGAGATTGATGGATCAATACCTAAGAATCCGGTCGCCCAATTGAAGATAGCACTAGATAATATTCGGAAAAATCTTGATCATGCCAATATGGATATTCAAGATATTACAAAGCTCGTGTTTTACTTGGTAGACGATATGGAGGCTCAACAACGAAAAGAAATTATTAATGATTTTTTACAAGGACATCTTCCATGTACAACCTTACTGTACGTAGTAGCACTGGCTGCTCCGGCTATAAAGGTCGAGATTGATGCTTGGGCTTGTAAAGAAGTATAAATTTATTTTATGTAGAGCTTTATAAATATGTGATTTGAATTTAAACATAGAAAATCCCCCTCTAGATGCACTAAAGGGGGATGGAATCTTTCATTATTGCTTCTCATGGGTAGAGCCAATTTTTGCATGTTTGTATCCATACAATATATAGATAACTAACCCAATTAGCAACCAAATGAAAAAGCGTAGAATCGTAAATAATGGCAGGCTAAAGATTAATGCTAATGAACCTCCTACACCAACGATTCCTACCAGCCATATAGCTGGAACTTTAAACGCTCGTGGTTGATCTGGTCGTGTGTAACGAAGAACAATAACACTGATTGTCGTTAAGGCAAATGCCGTTAAGCCTCCGATATTCGCAAACTCAGCTAATTCTCCAATGGATAAGAATCCTGACAACAGAATACCTGTTAGTACAACAATAATAGTTGATAGGACAGGAACCCCTGTCTTTTTATTAGTTTGAGCAATACGCTCAGGAAGAAGTCCATCACGGCTCATGGCAAAGAGTACACGAGTAGCACTTGTTGTATTGGCAATCATTGTAGCAAGCAACCCAAAGATAACTGCTACTGCAACGATAGCACCTCCCCATTGAATACCTACAGATTGCAGTGCGAACACTGTAGGGTTTGGAACATCTAAATCAGGAAATGGTACAATTCCTGTCAAAATCGCTGCCACAAGAGCGTAAATAAGTGTTAAAACACTCAAGCCACCAATCAAAGCTTTTGGTATTGTTTTTTGTGGATTTTTTACTTCTTCCAGCACTGTTGTCACACCGTCAAAACCTGTAAAGGCAAAGAATACTAAAGCTGCTCCAGCCATGACACCTGACCATCCAAATGGTGTAAATGGTGACCAGTTTACAGGATTAACATGGAAAGTACCAATAACAAGGAATAAGATTATCGCTGCAACCTTCGCAATCGTAAATAATGTATTCGAACGCCCCACATTCTTAATCCCACTCAACGCAATCCAGGCCACAATAAGCCAACCAATTACAGCTGGTAGATTAACAATCCCTCCATGAGCTATATCCTTTGTAAGAACGTCTGGTAAATGAATGCCTACAGATTGTAAAAATGAATCTACGTAACCGCTCCAACCAACTGCAACGGTACTCGCTATAACCGTAAATTCTAATAATAAATCCCACCCAATCATCCATGCAATAATTTCACCTAATGCAATATAGGAGTAGGTATAGGCGCTCCCGGCGACGGGGGTCATTGCCGCAAATTCCACATAGGCTAGTCCAACTGCAATTGTCACAATCCCACCAATTAAGAAAGAAACAATTACCCCGGGACCTGCATGTAAGGCAGCTGTTGTTCCAGGTAGTACAAATATTCCTGCCCCAATTGTCGCTCCTAGAACATAAAGCATTAATTGCCATGATCCCAGCTCACGTTTAAGTTTGAAGCGTTCTACCTCAGTTATTTTGTTAGCTTGTTCAATCGATTTTGTTCGTAAAAAACTTGCCATACTAGCCCCCCTTTTTCAACAGAAAGTATAATCTATCATTTTTATACATTTTTAATAATAATTAGTATATTATATATTTTTCTAAATATAGTCAACAATTAGATTATTATAATAATTCATTTTTCCTAGAATAATTTGTCCTTCACAAAAAATCAATCAAAATTATTATTCATTTTCTTTTATCATAAAAAATCACGTCAAAAAACCCTTTAAATTATTATTTTTAAAGGGTTACATGGACATTCATATTTTATTCTTTACTAGTTTAAAATTTTATTTAAGTAATGTCAGAGTCGCGGCTATTGCATTATCAACGAATGAACGCTGTGGCTGTGATTTCATCATAACGGTTAATCCAATTAACGATACAATGAGTGCCTGCGCAAGTGATTTTGCATCCGTATCAGCCTCAAGCTCACCCGTTTGGACTCCTCTCTCAATGGTCTCCTGAAAAATAACTGCTAAATAAAGTTGATGTTCCCTCGTTAAAATCTCAAATCTCTCGTCATGAGGAGCGAGTTCAACCATTGTATTAATACAAAAACAACCGTTACTAAGGTCTTTCGTATACTCAGCTTGAATCACTTCTTCAAAAAAAGTAGCAAATGCCTGCTTTACAGAAACATGACTTTGAAGTCTAGCCCGTATATCAGCTGCTCTAGATGTCGTATATCTACGCAGTGCCGCTTCAAATAGCTCCTTTTTATCACCAAAGGTTGAGTAAATACTAGGACGTTGAATGCCCATTCTCGCAGTAAGATCACTTAAAGAAGTAGCTTCATATCCCTTCTCCCAAAATAACTGCATGGCAGCCTCTAAAACTTTTTCCTCATCAAATTCACGGGTTCTTGCCATAAAAATCACCTCCATTGTATAAGTGTTCGTCATTTGAATACATTTAAAAATTAAAATACCAAACAGTATGTAATCATTGTATATCCAGCTGGTCCCATTGTCAATTTCACTCTATTTCCAGTAAGAAGGTTAAAACAAATACCAAACAAATACTTGACACTATCAATAACAGTAAGATATATTTACCAATAATTATATTGTACCGTTCGGTATGTTATAATGATATTCTAAATGGAATGGAGGAAAGAAGATGGAAGAAGAGCTCAAGCAAGAATGGGATGCACCCGCGATAAACCTAACGCCTTCCATACCTCGTGCTGTCACATTATTATTCGCAACAGCTTGTGGAATGTCAGTCGCCAATATTTATTTCGCTCAGCCGCTGCTTGATCAACTGTCTATTGCGTTTACTATTGATCCATCGATTATTGGTGTTGTCATTACAATCACGCAAATCTTTTACGGGTTAGGCCTATTACTTCTAGTGCCACTTGGGGACTTACTTAACCAGCGACGTTTGATTATCGGACAGATGCTATTATCCACAACGGCTCTAGTTATAGTCGGTACCGCTTCTTATAGCATAGTTCTTTTCACAGGTATGGCTTTAGTAGGTTTACTTGCCGTTGTGACACAAACGCTTGTAGCATTTGCAGCAACCATCGCTTCCCCAACAGAGCGTGGTCGCGTCGTTGGGATTGTCACGAGCGGAATCGTCATTGGCATACTGCTCGCTCGTACCTTCGCAGGACTATTAACTGACCTTGCGGGATGGCGTACTGTCTATCTAGTCTCTGCTGCCGTAATGCTCATAATGGTTTGTTTGTTTCTAAAAGTGTTACCTACAGTAGAGCGCGAAGTAAAATCACTCCCCTACCATCAACTCATTAGATCTGTGTTCACATTATTAAAACAAGAACGAACACTACGTATCCGTGCCGTTCTAGCCATGCTAATTTTTGCTGATTTCAGTATTTTGTGGACATCACTTGTTCTTCCACTTAGTGCACCCCCGTTGGCCCTTTCACATAGCGTAATTGGTGCTTTTGGTCTTGTTGGAGTGGCCGGAGCGTTGGCTGCGGCCCGGGCAGGGAGATTGGCTGATCGAGGATACGCACAAAGAACAACAGGTATAGCATTAGCTCTATTATTAATTTCTTGGTTGTTTATTAGCTATCTAGAACAATCGTTATTTGCGTTAATTGTAGGGATCGTATTGCTAGATTTAGCTGTACAGGCCGTACATGTTACGAATCAGGCGCTAATTCTTCCATTACGTACAGAGGCAAGAAGTCGACTTACTGCTGGATATATGATTTTTTATTCCATCGGCAGTGCAAGTGGCTCCATTGCTTCTACGCAAGTATATGCATACTTTGGCTGGGAAGGGGTCTCTTTCCTCGGAGCTTCAATTAGTGCTATAGCAATTCTTTTTTGGGCAACGACTTTACGATTTACAAAACATTAAATTGACAAGGAGAATGACAAATGGAAATAGGAATTACCTCTTTTGTAGAAACAAAACCAGATGTTCATAATGGGGAAGTGATTAGTCATGCCCAACGCTTACGTGAAGTGGTTGAAGAAATCATTCTTGCCGATCAAGTAGGACTGGATGTATTTGGGGTTGGCGAACATCATCGAGAAGACTATGCTGCATCTTCTCCAGCAATGGTGCTAGCCGCTGCTGCTTCACAAACGGAAAAAATTCGACTTACAAGTGCGGTGACTGTCCTTTCTTCAGCTGACCCGGTTCGCGTCTATCAAGATTTTTCTACTTTGGACGGACTTTCAAATGGGCGTGCGGAAATTATGGCAGGTCGTGGGTCATTCATCGAATCTTTCCCTTTATTTGGCTACGATTTAAATGACTATGATGAACTATTTGAAGAGCATTTAGATTTATTACTTAAAATTCGTGAGGAAGAAAAAGTAGTGTGGGAAGGGAAGCATCGACCACCGATCAATAATTTAGGTGTGTATCCAAGACCTGTTCAAAAGTCTTTACCAATTTGGGTTGGTAGTGGAGGAAATCAACAATCAGCCATTCGGGCAGGAATTTTAGGATTACCCCTTATGCTAGCGATCATTGGTGGCAGTCCTAAGCAGTTTGCTCCAATCGTACAACTTTATAAAAAAGCTGCTGCTCATGCAGGTCATGATTTATCTAAGCTTCGGGTAGGCTCCCATTCGATAGGTTTCGTTGGCCCGAATAACGAGTGGGCAGCAGATACATTTTTCCCATCTACACAGGCGGGCATGAATAAACTGGGCAAAGAGCGGGGTTGGCCGTATTATGATCGTTCTAGCTATGATGCTGCACGTAGTTTTGAAGGAGCATTATATGTTGGTGATTCAGAGACAGTTGCTCAGAAAATCATTCATCTTCGTAAACATGTAGGGATCACGCGATTTATGTTATACGTACCTTTAAGTACAATGCCACATGATCAAGTCATGCAAGCTATAGAACTTCTAGGAACCGAAGTGGCTCCTCGTGTGCGCGAAGAAGTTGCTCAATGGGAGGCGGAAATGGCTGTAGCAGGACTTCCATTTATTTAAAATTTCGTTACTTTAAAGGGGGAATATATATGACAATCATTGAACGAATCTTACCCGAATTAAGGCAGGCTTACTCGCAATTTCCAGGCTTTCGCCTAGACGAAGATTTAGAGTGGAGTCGTCGTCTCTTAGCCCAATTACCATTAGAGGAGTCAGAACTTGTATTGATTACTAATCGTACGATCCTAAGAGGTGATGGGGGTGAAATGCTAGTTAAAATATATGAACCCGTTAAACGGAACCATGATAAACTTCCTGCTATGTTTTGGATTCATGGTGGTGGTTTCGTGATGGGACACCCCGATATGGATGACCTTTTATGTGAACGTTTTGTTCAGACCGCTAACTGCGTTGTCGTATCAGTTGATTATCGACTTGCCCCCGAGCATCCCTATCCAGCTGCGATTGAAGATTGCTATGCAGGGTTAGTATGGATGACAACTGAAGCTCCTAAGCTAGGCATTGATAGTAAAAGGGTGGCAATTGCCGGTGCAAGTGGAGGGGGAGGGTTAACAGCCGCTCTCGCATTAATGGCTCGTGATAAAGGAGGACCCGCGATTATATTCCAGATGCCACTGTATCCAATGCTTGATAACCGAAATAAAACGCCTTCTAGCTATGAAATTACTGACAGTCACGCAACATGGAATAGAACAAATAATTTGACCGCTTGGCGTATGTACTTAGGAGAGGAACAGGACACCCATGAACTTTCTCCATATGCGGTTCCTTCAAGAGCAGATAACTTAGCAGGACTACCTCCTACCTACACGTGTATAGGCCAACTTGATTTATTCAGAGATGAAACCCTCGACTATGTAGCACGACTTGCTCAAGCAGGAGTAGCTGTTGAGATGAATCTCTATCCTGGTAGCTTTCATTGCTTTGAAGTCTTTGTACCTGAAGCCGAGGTAAGTCAGCGTGCAAGTCAGAACTATTTAGATGCAATGGCTCGCGCTCTTCACCCTTAATCTACCTTACTGAGAATGTGAAATAGCCCTTATCATAGTCGTTAAGGAGTTCAGTTGCAATCATAATTGGCAGGATCATAATTTTCTAAATGAAAGTTGCTGCTCTTGGAATGTTTGAATATGAAAATTTAAAATGCGAAAATGCTTTGACGGTATTTTCGCATTTTATAATTATAACAATTTAGTTATGATGACTTTGTTGATAAAAACTTCAAAGCTATGCAAGTCCAATTCCTCAATTTATGGCAAGTTTATCGTAAAATAAAATAATGACTTTTTTTATCATCAAATGAACTATGATGTTAAAATTACTATAAAGTGATCCAATCAGGAGGTGTAATCATTTGGAAGAAAAATATACTATAGGTGAAACAGCTAAAATAATAGGCTCTACTATAAAAACAGTTCGTTACTATGATGAAATTGGGTTGCTGAAACCTACAAGTTATACTGATGGTGGACATCGATTATACACGGTGAAAGATATATGGCGTCTTGAAATGATTACAAACCTGCGTTATTTGGATTTTGGAATTGATGATATAAGCAAAATGATATCTGAGGAGCTATCAGTCACTAGAACACTTGATTGGCAGATTGAATCGATGGAAACACAGGTTAATACGCTTATGGATATGATATCAATTTTGCGTCAAGCAAAGGAACATAATGGGGATTCATTGCAGTGTATTCATGATTTAGTGAATGCACGAACAATTAAAGCTGAAAATAAAAAACAATTTATCGATAAAAAAGTGCAAGAAATACAATTCTTAAATGGCATTCCAAAAGAGTGGAAAGATTCGTTTTTTTATTATTTTGACAAATACATTATTAATCAGGTGAAAGGCTCCGCCAAACAAACCGCTGCTTGGCATGAGTTGCAGGAGCTCATAAATGATCCGCAGTTTATAAAAGACCTGAAAAATACTGAATTTCTGTACATGAATATTGTTCATCAGCCAAAATACAATGCTACGACACTGGTCAGAAAGCTCGAAAACATCCATGATCGATTGAATAAGGCGTTGAAACAAAAATCGCCTGCCAGCAGTCCGATTGTACAGGCCATTGTCGATGATACTGCTAGGCTGTATGCGAACTCAGAGCATTTGGACAATAAAGAAGATTACTTCCATTACTTTGTAAAATATATTCAAAGAACCAAAACCAAACGACTCGAACGATGTGAAACGTTATGTGCCATTCTAAGCCCACAATACTACCAACTCTCAAAAGCTAATCAATTACTATTTCAAGGAATAGAATGGCGACTTGAACATACGGAAAACTCAGAACGAGAATAATTGAGGGCTAAACACCCACAACTATTCTCTTTAGCAGTCAACCTTTCTGCAACGTAAACTCTGGATAATCCCCAATATTTTGCTCTAATAGTTTAAATGGCTGATGCTTTAAATAATGATTAAAGAAATCCAATGAATAGTCGTTAATCAAACGGTAAGCCTTTTGGATGTCGACCCCTTCCATCCGTTCATAAAGTGGTGAAAACAGATATAAATCAGAGAAGCCCATATGCTTCATATCTTTAATCTTCATCCAATAGTTCCCACCCACAGTTACATACTCATACCGTGGTAGAGTTTCGTTTACAAACTCAATGAACTCCTTACCATCCGTTTCCTTCGCTTCTCTGATTGAGTCATCAGCACTCATCATCATAAATGGCTTCTTCAGCCCATCTGCAGGAACTCGGAGTTTTCCATATAGAACGCCGTCCATATTAAGAGCTGCTTTTATTCTTGAATCTGTCATTAGCATTTGGGTGCTCGTTGCCCCACCAAAGGAATGGCCAAACATACCTATATTCTCCATATCCATTCGACCTGTAAAGCGGTTTTCAGGATCGTTTTGAGCCAACTGCTCTACTTGATCCAGCACAAATTTAGCATCTTCAACCCAACCCTCATTTGCTTTATCTAAATATGCGATTGATTCCGTTTTTTGTGGGACGTAATTTGCTATACGACCATCAGAAAAAACGGAAGTAGTGCTACTATAAGTATGATCTATACCTACCACGATGTAGCCTTGACTGACTAGTTGCTCAATTTGAAAAGTGTTCTGATTTTTATGCCCACTAAAGCCATGAGAGAAAAGGAGTACCGGATAGGTTGTTTCCTGATTAGAAATCTCAGCGTTCTCAATAGCATGTGTCTTGACATAACCAAAATTTGTGAATAAAAACTTCGGTAAATTTAGAATTTTACTATACCCCTCTGCAAAAACAGCAGCATCGGAAATATAAGGAGCCGTATTACCCTTAGCATTTGTATTAGCAGGATACCAGATCTGTACCATTAATTCGCGTTTGTCGCCAGGCTCTGGTGTGAGAGTCTCTTCTCTCTGATTATCCTTCCAATCGTAGGTGATCGTTCCAATTTTGTACGGACCCACTGGTTTTTCAAAGGTAAATACCGGAAGAGCAATAGGCAGACTAACTGCTATAGCAGAATAAAGTACAGTTAATGTTGAATTCAGAACAACGCGTAATCGGCGCATACTTGATCGTTGTTCTTTTTGAATTTTTGGGTTAAAAAAGTGCCTTATCACAACAATAGCGAGGAAAAATAATGTCATCAAATAAGTCGGCATCATTTGCCACCGCATTCCTTCGATGATCCCATGGACAAGTAGAAATAGAATAGACATGCTACCAGCCATCAGCATTCCTCGCTGTGACTTATTTCTACCACAAACTAACCAACCTAGTAAAACAATATTAAAAATGACATAAAACAATTCAATAAACCTCATAATAAAAACCTCCTTGTTTTTTTGATCTTGCTGATTCAAATCAAAGTGTATTACCTCCAGTAAGAGGAGAATCAAGCACTTAATACAAAAAAACACTGACATTTTTTTAATTGTCTACCATTTTACAAATTTGAGGTTGTTTATTATTAAAATAAAAATTGAGAAGTTATAAAAAATTGTCTTTATAATATCAATAAAGAGCTATGAATATTTCACAGGTACAGGTTAAGTTATTTTAGAAGTTAGGAGAGGACAAAATGGATTCCTATGAAGTATCGACATTAAAAAGAGGTCTTTTGATTTTAGATATATTACGTCAAAAGCATTCTCTTACATTAACTGAAATTATGGAAGAATTATCAATGAATAAGACATCGGTTTTTCGCATGCTTTATACGCTAGAAAAAATGAATTATGTTCTTAAATATAATAAGTACTATCAATTAAATCCGCATATTTTCAGAGATGAGCACTTATATTGGCATAAAGATATTCAATGGGCGTCTCTCGTAGCGCCCTACCAATTAGCCCGCCAAGAAGAAATAACTACTTATATTGGTATTTTAGAAAATTGTGAGATGGTAATAAAAAATGTAATTAGAGAGCCTTTTGAACAGCCTGCTTTTCATGCTATCGATACTCGGACACCTATGCATTCAAGCGCGCTAGGAAAAGTAGTGTTAGCTCATCTGTCCCCTACAAAACAACGTGAACTTTTAAATAGTATTGAACTCCATACCTTTACAGCAAAAACCTTCTATGATTATGGTTTATTGATTCCTCATTTACAGGTTATTAAAGCTCAAGGATATGCTGTTGATAATGAAGAAACGAATGAAGGTAAATGTTGTATTGCCGTTCCGATTTATGTGAGTGGGGAAGTAATCGGTTCCATTGCTTTGTATGGTTCGACGAATCAAATAAAAAAAACTGCCATTCGGTCATTTGTCAAAAAGTTAGAAGTGGCAAGTCAGCAATTGACGGAAGAAATTCATTATCTTTTAGCATAAGTTAAGGCCCTTGGCAATTAAAATGAAATTGTTTCTATATATGAAACTATAACGATGTATGTTGGTAAAACATCCTTTTTACTCTATTCTGATTACAGAATAACGAGGAGGTAGGAATATGAAATTTCATACTTTTAAAAAAACAACTATCAAGATTTCTGAAATTGGTCTTGGGACGAATGCTGTGGGTGGACATAATTTATTTGAAAACTTAAATGAACAAGATGGGAAGGAACTAGTCTCAGCTGCACTTGATTTAGGGATAACTTTTATTGATACAGCAGACATTTATGGAAAAGGCCGTTCAGAAGAACTTGTTGGAGAAGTATTAAAAAAATACTCAAGGGGAGATTTCGCTTTAGCAACAAAGGGCGGCAGACATTGGCTTGAGGACGGTTCAGTAAAAACAGATAATCATCCGCAATATCTACGTGGTGCATTCGAAAATAGCTTGAAACGGCTACAAATGGATTATGTAGATCTTTACTATCTACACTTCCCTGATAACGAAACTCCTCTTGCGGAGTCAATTGGTGAATTGTCACGATTAAAGGAAGAAGGAAAGATCCGAGCAATAGGCATTTCAAACGTAACATTAGAGCAGCTTATAGAGGCAAATGTGCATAATGATATTACTGTCCTACAATCTCCTTACAATATGTTAAATCGTTCAGGAGAACAGGATTTATTGCCATACTGTATAAAAAATGAAATTTCATTTATTCCATACGGTCCACTTGCATATGGTCTACTTGGTGGCAAGTATACAAAAGACTTTAAGCTTGGGACTGGAGACTGGCGAATTTCGAACCCTTTATTTCAAGGCGAATTATTTGAACAAACATTAGTAAAAATAGAAGCGTTAAAGGGACTTGCAGAGGAAAAGCAAACGACATTACCAAATCTAGCGCTTGCCTGGTTATTAGCTCAAGATGGCGTTGATGCCGTTATCCCAGGTGGGAAACATAAAAAACAAGTGGCTAACAATGTGAAAGCAACTGATATCCTATTAACAAACGAAGATTTAATGAATATAGAGAGAATTTTAATATAAGTTTGAAACCAAAAAAAATGCGAAAATGCTGTTAAATCAACATTTTCGCATTTAATTTTTAAACAGGACGTTCTAACGCAAATATATCACCAATTTTTGCATAATTTGAGCCAGCTAGTCTGCTAATTGCTTTTAGTTTTCTTGGATCAATTCGCCCTTCATTATAAATGGTTTCATCTATATGATATTGTACGACTTCACCAATGAATAAATCGCCTGTCTGCTCCTCACCATTCATCAATGGAATTGTCTGCACTAATCGACACTCCATACGTACCTTTGCCTCTTGAATTCCCGGAACTGCAATTTGTTGACTCTCTATTAGTGTAAATTGCGCTCTATCAATTTCGCTTTCTGTAACAGGTAAGGAAGCCGCTGTTTCATTCACCTGTTCAACATTATCCTCATCGACAATATGCACAACAAATTGCTCCTGATAATGGATATGTCTAGCTGTATCTTTTAAATGTCCATTAGGTCTTTGAATCGCTAAAGAAATCATTGGCGGATTTGATGACACGATATTAAAATAACTAAATGGTGCGCCATTGATGACACCTTGCTCTGATTTTGTTGTCACAAAAGCAATTGGCCTTGGAATAATACTTCCAATCAATAATTTATAGTTTTCACGTTCTGAATTTTTTGTAGGATCAATCGAAATCAAGCGACTCACCCCTCTTAGTCAAGCTCACGGACTTTAATTGGAATTAGTGTTCTTTCTAATTGCTCTCGTTGTTGCTCATATTGAGATGGTAACATTAATTGGCTTCCCATCGTCTCCATTGTTTCGTCATGAGCAAATCCCGGAGGATCCGTAGCAATTTCAAATAAAACTTCACCAGGTTCACGGAAATAAATCGCATTAAAATAATTACGATCTTTGACTTCCGTTACATGTTGTCCATGATTCATAACATACTCTTGCCATTCTAAATGATCCGTATTATCTTGAGCTCTCCATGCAATATGGTGAACCGTTCCTACACCCATTTGTCCACGTTGGCCTACAACCATTTTTAAATCAACTGTATTGCCAATCTCCGCATTAGATTTAAAACGAGTATAGTCACCCTCTGTCGCTACTCGTTCAAGACCCATTACCTCTGTTAAAACTTTAGCAGTTTCTTCAGGGTGGCTAGAATATAAAGTAGCTCCACCAAATCCTTTAATGGCAACCTCTGGCGTTACTTCTCCAAATGTCCAGTTATTTAATTCGCCTGCAGCACGCGCAACGAGTTCAATATGCAGACCATGCGGGTCATCAAACTGAATGACTTGCTCACCAAAGCGTTCAGTTTTTTGGAAAGGAATTGAAAATTTTGCCAAACGATTAATCCAAAATGATAGTGCCCCCTCTGGTACAACATACGTTGTGACACCAACTTGACCGTCACCAATACGCCCTTGATATGCATTGGCCCAAGGGAAGAACGTAATGATTGTTCCAGGTTTCCCACCTGCATCACCGAAATATAAATGATATGTGCCAGGATCATCAAAGTTGACTGTTTGTTTCACTAAACGCAAACCTAACACACCTGCATAAAAATCAATATTCTCTTGTGGGTGGCCTACAATAGCTGTGATATGGTGAATACCTGCTGTATGTTTTTTCATGTTAACATGCCCTTTCCTGACTTATTTTTCTCTCCCACACTTTATCCAACTTCGTCTTATCTCAAACACGTAAGCTTAACGAATAGTGTATAAAGCTTTTGACCATGGGATTACTTGATCTAACATTTGATTGACTGAATCTGTTTGTACAGCTTGCGGTTTAAAGTCTGAACCATTTTCAAAATCTGTGAATAATGATAATGCAGGGTGAACACGTACATCTGCGATTAAAAGCTCACCCATGATGCCACGTAAATGTTCTGCTGCACGAGCACCACCTACAGAACCATATGAAACGATGCCTGCTGCTTTGTTATTCCACTCAACACGTAAATAATCTAGTGCATTTTTTAGAGCGCCTGTAATAGAGTGATTGTATTCTTGTACGATGAACACAAAGCCATCTTGTTTAGCGATAATTTCAGACCAAGCCTGTGCACCTGAAGCATCGTGCCCTGGCTCTCCTAATAATGGCAATTTATAATCAGCGATATCAATCACTGTATAGTTTGCATCGCCTCGTTGATCTGCAATTTCCTTTACCCATTGTGCTACCTGAGGACTTACACGTCCCTCACGTGTTGATCCAATAATAATACCGATATTTAATTCTGCCATTGTTTGTTCCTCCTCTTTTTTTGAAGAAAATAATTTATTCCAAAAACCCATTATTGTACCTCCTTACGAAAGTTAAAGGTTTGAATTCGTTTATCTTGAATTTAGTTATCTTGAATTCGAGATAATAATAACACGCCACTTTCCTAATCGTCAACACCTTTGTTTTACTAATTTGAAAAGGCAGAGGAATCTATCCCTCTGCCCTTGCTAAATGTCTATTAACTTGTGATTTTAAACAGCTATATTGAGCATTATTTGTATCCTGATAAGCCTCTGCCCTATTCGAGTCAAGGTCTTGATAATCAATTTCAGATAAAAATTGCTCTTTCGTAAAATCCATTCTCTCTCCATTTATTACATTATAAAAGTGCCAGCCCTCATCCAAACTTGTTTTCCTAATTTCCCCGCCAAGAATATCTTGCACCACTAGAGAAGTAACACCACATTGCCCTTTTGCAGGGTTTTCAACGCTCCATTTAGAACTTGATTGAGCCGACCAAGATTGCCTTAAAGCATTTAATACATTTTTCTCCATACATGTCTCCTTAAAATGGAACGTCATCTATATTTATAGGCGTTGGATTTCCTAGAACCCAATCTTCTTTAATAGCACCATAGACAATACTATCGGTCACTGTGCCATCTTCATTTTCCCAAGCATTTCGTAAATAGCCTTCCTTCACAAAACCAGCTTTGCTAAAACATTTCCGCATTCCTATATTATCAACTCTTGTATAGCCTTCAATACGAATCTTACCCTTTACCTCAAATAGATACTCTTGTAACCATCGAAGTGCCATTACGCCATATCCTTTTCCCCTACAATTTGCATGTAAGCGGATATCAAACAATGGGATGGTGTCACTGATATCATGTATAAAGATAATTCCTACTCTTTCTTCATTTTCCAGTAACCAATGTGTTTCACAATCATTCTCATAATATCCCTCCGCGAACGCTGCTCGAACGGTCTCTTCTTTTATATGCTGATTTGTGTGGTAAATCCATATATTTTGAGTTAGTAAATGGACTAAAGCACCTATTTCACCCGTAAATAATTTGATTTCCATAAAGATCTCCTTTTTTATAAGTCCTCACATATATCAGAAAAAATAAAATTACTTTTTGTATGTGCATATAGCTGTAATTCATCAATAAATTGCTCTACATCAGGAAAAGATTGAAAATGAGCCTTTAATAAGAAACAAGTTTCTCCCGATATTCGATAGCAAAAATCTACGTTTGTAAATGTCAGGATATGTTCTTTAAAATCTGCATAGCGATTATTTTTAATTGTTGCCTCAATTATAGCTTCAATGGGAAAGCCTAGCGCCTTTGTATTAATGTCTAACGTATATTTTCTTATGATTTGCTGTTCCTCTAAATGTCGTACCCTTTCACGAACTGCAGGGGCCGATAAATGTACTCTCCTGCCTAGCTCACTCATAGAAATTCGGCTATCTTTTTTCAATTCTTTTAGTATTTTTTCATTAATGAAATCCATTATAGAAAATTCCCTTCATTTTAAAAGAGAAAGAAAATATTTCCCTTCGAATTGGTATGTTAACATCGCCATTCATATTTTACACTAATTATAGGAGGGAAGATTAATGACACTCATTCATCTATATGACAAGGGCTTAACACCATTTCAACAACTACTAGGCTATAACGAGGGAATACAGTCGCATTGGTTACAACTAGGGGAAGCAGTCGAAAAGGACGGTCATTTATCTGCACATTTAAAAGAAGAGGTCCGAAAAACATTGGCACAAAAAAATGGTTGTCAATATTGTCAGGCGAAAGGTGTACCTGACCCTCAACATTACGATGAGAAAACAGCGGTATGTACAGGTTTTGCTGAAGCATTCTTAGTCACTAAAGGGCATACCGCACCCAATGTCACCGCTGTCTTAAAAGAATATTTAACAGAGGCTGAAATCAGTGAACTACTGGCATTTATTTGTTTCACAACCGCACAGCAATACTTTGGGGCTCTTATGCAATTGAAATAACAACAGAACTAGAGTCCCCTAGTTCTTATCCGTCCATTTCAACATTCTATCCGCCTACTTCATTTTTTTATCGATTTCATGAGCAATATCAATAATCAATTTCTTACTAAGCTCTTCTTTCATATTGTTCTCAGCATCCACCATTACTTGCTCAATGAGACAACCTTCGTTATGAAAGGAATCCTCATGGTCAGAGGAACAGCTGAATAATGTGGTTTGTCCCTCGATTGCGTAAATCACATCTAAAAAGGAAACTTCTTGAGGGCGCTTCGAAATACGATAACCTCCATTGACACCTGGATTCGATTCGATTAAACCCGCCTTTACAAGCTTTGTTAAAATTTTGGAAAGATAGGTTGGAGATAGTTTCTGCATGTCAGCTAGTGTCTCAACATTCATTGATTTTCCTTTAGGTATATTCGTCAAAAACACCATTGTATGTAACGCATAGTTTGTTGCCTTTGAATATTTCATCATTCATTACCTTCTTTCATTAATTAAGGACCTTTATTATCTGTAATTAAAAAACATTCTACCATATAACGAGAAAAAAGCATGTTTAATTAAACACGCTTTTTTTCTTTTAATTTTCTTGACCATAGCCCGCTTCCTCAGCCACTGCATCTGCCTTCGTCACATGAATAGTCCCAGATGGATGATTGGGTGGCGCATAAATCGTGTAGAGCTTTAATGGTTCATTTCCTATATTCGTAATATTATGCCATGTCCCTGCGGGCACCATGATGGCCGTATCTTCAGAAACATTTCTTTGAAAGTTTAAATAATCCTTAGTCGGTCCCATTTGGGCAACTCCCTTACCCTCTTCAATACAAATGAATTGATCGACATGGGGATGCACTTCTAAGCCAATATCATCTCCTACTTTGATGCTCATTACAGTTACTTGTAAGTTTGACCCTGTCCATAAAGCTGTGCGGTAATTTTTGTTTTGCTTTGTAACGTCCTCTATGTCCACAACGAATGGCTCTGGTCCATAATCTCTCCGCATATTACTTCTGGTTCTCTGTTCTAGCTGTGTTGGATAAGCCCAATAAACAGGCTGGTAGCCGTAACTATACACGGGGTAATTATGATAATAAGGGTAATGCATTGACCTCAATCCTCTCACATATTATAAATGTATAGTATGCAGACGGTTGAAGGAATGTACAAAAGCTACCTCAACTACAAGGGCGCTCTTTAGATGTCATTATGAAAAAGTGAGGTTTTTTTGATGTATGAGAATATAGTAAAAAAGCTAGCTCATACCACATCGATTAAGTGGCATCCTGGATGCAATGTAAAAG
The DNA here is from genome assembly GCF_002429815.1 of Lysinibacillus sp. UBA5990. NCBI lineage: Bacteria > Bacillati > Bacillota > Bacilli > Caryophanales > Bacillaceae > Lysinibacillus > Lysinibacillus sp. UBA5990. The sequence continues at coordinate 54,402 of NZ_DJAY01000003.1, read as the reverse complement.
ATAGCTGGATAACCGAAGCAGAATTAGAGCTAGGGTTTCAATTACCGCCCTCTTATTGCTGGTGGTTAATGAATTATGGCAATGCCCGACTAAATGGAGGAAACATCCTGACGGTCAGTCAACCTGAATACAGAGATATCGACGATAGCGACATTCTCTATATTCACCGTCTGAACTTGGCAGATGAAGATTGGTACAGAAAATATCCAAATAGATTGGACTTATTTATCCCAGACGCAGATGAGCTTTATTTCTTCGATTTATCCGCAAAAGATGAAGATGGGGAGTTTCCCGTCATGTGTTATGACTTAATGAATCACATGATTTATGAGTATGCACCTACATTCTCCGATTTTCTTGAAAGATTACTTGATGAACATAGATAATTTTAGGCGATTCACCATTCAGCTAATTCCCTTTGAAGACGCACCCTAAATTTCTCATCTGTAAGAAATTTCAATTGAAAACTATTCATACTAGTAGATAATTTAATTTGTTCCATTGTATTTAAGTCGTTAGCAAAAAAGGCTATCTCCGTCTGATTCCCTTCTTTATCTTCCGCATAGGCGGCTAGTGTCAATACAAAGGCCGTTGACCCTCCTTTTTGACCTGCATGTGTAAGCCATCCTTGATTTCTAGGGTTTTGCATCAATTGTTCCATCACAGGATCTAAGTATTTATGTACATCTTCTGTAAAGTAATTTTTACTATTCAACTTTTCTAAAATAGAAATGTAGTCACTAGTAGAAGCCCTTATTAAACGATCAGACCAAACCCTTTGAACATCCAAATTGAGTATTTTTATTGCCTGAGCTTTCTCCTCTTTTGTTAAAGGTTTTTCTAGCCAATTCTCATGAATAGCCAATGCCCGTTCTCGATATTCAGCCATCCCCATATCTTTTAAAGCCGTTAGTGTTTCTTTTTTCGTTAGACTCTTTTCATCTCGCAATTGAATGGGGATATAGAGAGCACTTGCGATTGGATACAGAAGTTCATGACCTTTTACATCCAGTTGAGTGAGAACCTCATTAATAGTTTGAAGCCCTAGTACATGCATTAAATAATCTGTATTTGCATTAGAACTATAAGTAATCATTCCCTTTGCAACCTCGCTCAGCGGCACACTTCCCTTGCCATTGAGGTTTAACTGCGCTAGCCACGCTTCATGTGCGCCACCATCTGTTTTTGGGATATAAAATGTCTCTAATTCCCTTAAGCGAACTTGTTGCTGAGGATTGATATGTCCACCTGCGGCTTGTTGCGCATATGCGATAGCGACGATTATTTTAACCGTACTGGCTAAAGGCAGTGGTTCCTTTGTATGTTGCTCTACCCAGCTTTGGCGATTATATTGTATCGCTACGGAAATATTTTTATTGCCCTTATTCTCTTTCATAAATTGCACAATATATTCAGGGTCGTCTTTCTTGACTTCTTTTTGGATTTTCCAAAATACAATGCCTATGACAAACCCTGTACATACTAAAAGGCCACCAGTTAGCCAAACCCACTTTTTCATACCACTCCCTCCTTTATGTCGTAGATGAATGATTTAATCAGAGCGCTATTGCCTATTAATAGCTTCAGGTGGCATGACTTCTACAACTAGGCAGACGAAATTTCTAAATTGGTTCGAAGCAAATTTGTAGCCGTAATGTCAATTCTCCCTCATCCTTCACCCCCGAAGGTAAGAAAAGGATGTTCAGCAAAGCACTGATTAATTTAGTCATCGATTTTTCTTCAGAAATAAAACGAATGCTAATGAAGCCAAAAAGAATAAACTTAGATAAACACTCGATAAATTAGCCATATATTGAATGTAATAATGAGTATCCATTATTGTACTTTGTTGAAGCATTAAATTAGAAACAATTGTCGGACTAAATAACGAAATAACAGCGATCAAAATGATACAAAATGAAAAAATTTGTTTATCCAAAAAATCACCTCAAAAATAGGTCATCCAATCATACTACTCTAATGAATTAATGAAGCTCTTAAAGTTTTTATGCCATTTTCTAAGTATCCTTTGAGACAGGTTAATGTATAAATCCAGCCTTCTTTTTGGCCCATCATTTTCGTCACAATTTCCGGATCATGTGCGTTCAGTCCTGATTCCACTACCTCAATGATTGTCTCACCTTGATATTCCTCAAGAGTCATAGTAACAATCGTCACTTCACCATGCTCCTCTCCCCAAGAAAATACAATTTTTTTGTTAGTCTCTATTTCAAGTACTGAGATAATTCCTTCTGCGCTATACTCCTCGTATCTCAATGTAATCCTCTTCCCCTCTGCCCATCTTTCAGAGCTACTAGAAAACCAATAATGTCCGATTTCAGTAGGAGAAATAATGGCTTCAAAAACTTTATGAGCTGGCTGCTTGATTTTTAATTTAGTCGTCACATCCGTATTCAACATCGATCATCATCCTTTTCATAGTGTCTATCTATCACATTCGCCAAATTTTCCCTCTTCCCTCTCTTTTATTAAAACTTTAATAAAAAAATGCGATTCCTCCTAATGGTAGAATCGCATCTTTACAGTTAAAATATCTTATTATTTTTTATTGTGAATTGTATGTCTGCTACATTTTCAATAAAGTTTTCATCATGCGTCACGAAGATTATGGTTCCCTCATAAGCCGTTATAAATTGCTCTAACGCCTCTAATGCTTGAATATCTAAGAAGTTAGTTGGCTCATCTAATAACAGTATATTATAGCTTCCCAAAAACAGATAACACAGCTGAAGGCGTATCGCTTCACCACCACTTAAAGAGTTCACACCCTTTTGTATATCAGTTCCTACAAACTGCATGGAACTTAGAACGCTTCGTAAAAAGCCTTCATCGTAATCTGAGCGATTTTTTAAAAATTGGAGGACCGTTTCCTCACTTTTAAATTGGTAGCCCATTTGATGAAAATAGCCTATTTTGGCCTTAGGGGAAATGGTTAACCCCTCCCCATTAGTTGCAATATGTCGTAGTAAGGTACTTTTTCCACAACCGTTACTACCTGCAAGTGCAATTTTTTTACCTAATGGTATTTGAAAGCTTACGACATCCAATAGGACTTTTCCTGGAACGTGTAAAGTGAATTGATCTGCCATAATCGGAAATTTATTGTGTAGTTCCAAGGCTTTCGATTGTCTGAAAACTATTTTTCTGTCTACCTGCACCGCATCTACTTTCTGAAGCTTCTCTATTCGCTGTTCTATTGCCTTGGCTGCCCGTTGTACGTTTTTTTGGCTTGTACCTTTGGACTTTGTCATAAACATGCGATTCGGCTTTGCATGAGCTTCTCTTTTTGACATGTTACCTGCTTGGGTAATTTTTTCAGCCTTTTTCATTTTATCTTCGGCAGCTTGTTCAAGACGACTTCTTTCTTTCAAGTATAAGCCATGCGCCTGACGTTGTTGATCTTGCTCCAGCTGCTTTTGCCAAGCATAATTACTATAATTGCCAGAATAAATGTTTACTGTGCCACTATCAATCTCCCAAATTGTTGTGACCAAATCATCCAGAACCGCACGATCATGGCTAATTAGTACGAGCGCACCGTAGTAATAACGCAATTCATCCACTAGAAATGAAATACCCTCTTGATCTAAATGTGTTGTTGGCTCATCAATGAGCAGCGCCTCCTCATAGAAAGAAAATAATTGAGCTAACTTTAATCTCGTTTGCTCCCCACCACTTAGTCCTTCAGAATTTGCTGGAATAGCTAATTTCCCTAATAACTGTGCCTCTGCCTTTACAGACGTTGGTGCTTCCATTTGTTCAAAATAGCCGAAATGTACATGACTATTTACCATCCCACTTGTCGGCTGAACCTTGCTAGCAAGTAACTTCATTAATGTACTTTTTCCAGCGCCATTTTTCCCAACGATACCGATTCGATCGAATTGATGAATGGCTAATTTTTCAATGTTTAAAATCTCTTTATCTAAATAATTTACAATTACGTGTTCTAATTCAAAGCAAACTTTTTCCATATGACTACCTCCCGAAATTAACTCATTTCGTATCGATAGCTATGGTACCGATACGAGCCTCTAGTTAAAGCTCGTATCAAAAGAATAATAGCATATGCATAATCTATTCCTCCTTATGGATAAAACAAAAAATCACAGACAAATTGCCTGTGATCCAAGTAACTAGGATATATTAGAGAATAAGCAGCTTCTTTAAATAAAGGCGTGAGCTGATCTCTTTCTTGCGCAATTGAAGATGATTAAAAAAGGACAGACTATCCGTATACTCTGGCTTCACAAACAGAGTTTTTGACCCTATTCAGTTATTGGTTCAAAACGGTGCAACGTAGTCTCATAGAATATGTCATTTTTTAATAATCCTCCTTAAAAGTATTATGATTATTATAAATATTTATTTTAATTAGTCAAGGTCTTCTTAGTCTAAAGACATACAAAAAAAGGTCGATATATCCTAAATGAATATTACAAAAAAAGTATATCATTTGGTGAAAACCTGATATAGTATGGATTTAAGAAAAAATCTAATTTGATATGGTGGTGTTATGTGAATGAAAAAATACGTAATAGATATTTTAATGATTATGCTTGGATCACTGCTTTTTGCCCTAGCAGTTAACTTATTTGTTATTCCAAATGATTTGGGTGAAGGTGGCGTAACGGGCTTAACGATTATAGCCTATTATCTTTTCGGATGGTCTCCGAGTATTGTCAGCTTTATTATGAATGCGGCTTTACTACTAGTTGGCTATAAATTTCTAAATAGACAAACAACAATTTATACGATCATTGCGGTCTCATTCCATTCTTTATTTTTACATTTAACAGAATCTTGGTCGATTTCCTCAAATGAAATTATCGTAAATACGATTTTTGGTGGAGTATTTGCTGGGGTCGGTATTGGTTTGATTATTAGAGTCGGTGGTACAACGGCAGGTTCTACGATTTTAGCTAGAATCACCAACAAGTACCTTGGCTGGAGTATTAGCTACGGACTTTTATTCTTTGATTTAATCGTAGCTTTTTCATCTTATTTTATCATCGGAGCAGAGGCATTAATGTTAACAATAATCATGCTTTATGTTGGTACTAAGGTGATGGAGTTCGTTATCGAAGGGGTTAATCCTAAAAAAGCAGTTACGATCATCTCTAAAAAACCAGAAGACATTGCTGGACAGGTAACTGCTTATATGAACCGCGGGGTTACGGTACTTTCCGGTCATGGCTATTATACAAAGGAACAAAAAGAAATTTTGTATATCGTCATTAGTAAGCAAGAAGTTGTAAAGCTTAAAAAAATTGTCAAAGAAGTCGACAAGGATGCCTTTATTGCCATTCATGATGTAAGAGATGTTTTTGGAGAAGGCTTTATTGAATTAGCCAAATCTTAAGATAGTCAAAACACCTTTTGTAGGAAAACAAAAGGTGTTTTTTCTATTTACCTATTATCAATCTGTAAGGAGCTATCAATAATGCTATCCAATAAGGCAGAATAGCTAATTCCTGCAGCAAGGGCACTTTTTGGTAGCAGGCTATTTTGGGTCATGCCAGGTAATGTATTAACCTCCAACACATAAGGAACGCCCTCCTTAATTAACATATCTACTCTAGCATACACACTACATTTTAAAGACTTATAGCTGGTCATAGCAGCCTTTGCCACACGGTCATGAATCGCAAGTGGGAGTTCCACAGGCTCCTCTATTGTAGAAGCATCATCATATTTCGCCTGGTAGTCAAAAAATACTGCCGTATGTTTGATTGAAAGGACTGGCAATAGCTTATCATTGAGGATTGGGCATGTAATTTCGTCACCAATCATGTACTGCTCAATAATGATTTCGTTATCCCACTTCAATACCTCTGCAACAGCCGTCAATAAGGCATTTCGATCATGGACAATTTGAACACCTACACTAGAGCCACCAGCATTTGGTTTAACGACCATCGGATAACCCATCAGCTCTATGTCCTGTAATGGCAGCTCCTCACCCTTTACGAGATGCATCCAATCTGGTGTGGCGATCCCTTCATAGCGCAGTATTTTCTTGGCCATATTTTTATCCATGCACAGACTACTTGCTAGAAGACCACTTCCTGTATAAGGAATACCCAATGTTTCTAATACACCCTGAATCGTGCCATCCTCTCCAAACTTACCGTGCAGTGCTAATAAAGCTACATCAATACCTTGCACTTTTTCTATTACCTCTTGATGGTCTTCCAATACTATTTCAACAACATCGTATTTTTGTTTATTTAAATGAGCAACCATTTCCTTCCCTGTCATAATCGAAACCTGCTTTTCAGAGGAGGTACCGCCCATAATTACGCCAACTTTCATCTTTTCAACCCCTTCTATCATTTCTTAATGTATCCCCAATAATTTGAATACCCCGGACAATATCTTCTTCTGATAAACGGGAAAACCCTAGGCGAAATGTGTTTTTACCAAGACCATTTGTATAAAATACATCTCCTGGATAGAACACCACACCTTCGTCATAACATTTTTCTAATAATCTGCGAGCATCTATGCCCACTTCTAGTTCAATAAATAGATGCAGTCCTCCATCCCCTCTGATTTTGCAAAATGGAATGTACTCCATGCAGGCTTGACGAGCAAGCTCATACTTTTTCTTATAAACAGATCTTGCTTTCTTTAAATATTTTTCAAAATAACCATCCTGTAAATATTGATATAACACTGCCTGATCCAGTGTCGATGTATGAATTGTCCGCGCTCTTTTCATGCTTTCTAGGCTAGCAATTAGCTCCTTATCTGCTAAAATCCAGCCAACACGTAAGCCTGGGAAAAGGATTTTAGAAAAGCTGCCAATATAGACAATGTTATTACCTGAACCACTAAATGCAATTAGTGGTGCAAAATGAGAGCTGGAATACCTTAATTCCTCATTAAAGCCATCTTCTACGATAGGTATTTGATAGTTGGAAAAAAGCTGAAAAATAGCATTCCTCTTCTCAGAGGAGGTGACAATTCCAGTTGGATTATGATAGGACGGGATGAGATAGGCAAAATCAAAATCCATTTTGGCTAATGTTTTTTCTACCTGCCCCATATCAATGCCATCATCGCTCATATCAACGCCATGAATTTCTAGCCCATGTAAACGAAAAAGCTTCAATGCTGCGTGATGTGTAGGATTTTCACATAGAACACGCCCAGACTTTTTAGCTATTGAGGATAATAAAATATCGAGTCCCTCCGTAAAGCCGTTAGTGATTAAAATATCTTTATTAGAAATATCTACACCCTTCATTTCCATATAGCGAAGGAGATAATCAATTAAAGGTTTATACCCTTTTGCATAGCCATAATTCAAGACAATATCGCCTTCAAGGGACATACGTGTAAGAAAAGCCCGTTTGAAATTTTCAACATCAAAAAGCTTTTCTTCTGGAGCAATACTAGTAAAGGAGATCATCCCTTTTTGCCACTGAATATCTTGTCGTACTAAATCGATTTCATCTGCTAACAAAGTTGCTGTATTCAGCCTATTTTTCCAGTCAAGTTCAATAGGGGACGTTTTCAAAGTAGTAACCTTTCCTACAAAGTTCCCTTTTCCTTTCACTGCATAAATAATGCCGTCCTGCTCTAGCTCAGCATATGCATTCAGCACTGTATTTCTGCTAACTGCTAATAGCTTACTAAGTTCACGCGTAGATGGAAGCTTTTGATGTTCTAACAGATGCCCTTTGACAATCATATCTTGAACATAATCCTTCAATTGCACATAAACAGGACGATCATCCACCATCTTAAAATCATTAAACAATCCCTGACCCCCTTGCTTCATTCTTGCATAACGAGAGTGAACTCAAAAGGTCCACTCATTATGTAATTTCCTATTGTAGTGGTTGTTCTTCTTTCTATCTTATTTCAAAATTATTATACGTATCAAACGTGATGAAGATCGTTCACAATATTAACTATGTGCCACACTACGATAAGGGTCATAATAATTTATTTAAGCTCGAACTGTTATAAGGAAATCGAGGTTCAACAAACATTTATCCATTGTCCATCGGGTCAACAAGGGGCGGATAATGAAACAGGTAAATACGCCAATTTCATTGCAAAGTAATCCACCCCACTATTACCAAAGGGTACAATAATAATTTAGAGGTGGTTCATGACCAATTTTTCTTATGAGAAGGACAGTACCACTTCCAATTCCAGATGAAAGAGTGATTGTCATGATTAATGGAGGTAGACTCTTACAACATCTTCAAGACTTAAGCCAAATCGGCTGCAATGAAGCAACAGGTGGGATTAATCGCTTCTCCTTTACACCAGTAGAAAAACAGGCTATTGAGCTAGTGACCATTTATATGGAACAGGCTGGCATGAAAGTAACGGTTGACGCTGTTGGAAATCTCATTGGTACTTATGGTGAAGGCGATGAAACCATTATGCTAGGCTCACACATTGATACAGTACCAGAAGGCGGCAAATATGATGGAGCATTAGGGGTATTGGCAGCTATTGAAGTCGTAAATAGTATGTATGAGCAACAAATACTACCCTCTAAAAAGATACAAGTTGTCGCTTTTAAGGATGAGGAGGGAACGAGATTTGGCTTTGGGTTACTTGGTAGTAGTGCGATGGCTGGGGTTTTAACGGAGGGACAATTACAGCACACAGATGAGGCTGGCATTTCCATTGAAGAAGCTATGAAGGAATTCCAATTGTCGCCATATCCTTTAAGTTATGACACCAAAGAAACTTGAGGATAAAAAAATAATTCTGTTATTTACTTTAAGTTATGAAACCGATATGAGTGATTATGACCCCCTGAGTTTCAAACGTCTTTCCCTCAACGAGCTCTGAGAAAAAACACCTATCACCTTTTCCTTATGTTCTTTCTTTACATTTAATATAAATTTAAGACCAAGGCTGATTTAAATAACAGCCTTGGTCTTTTCCGTATATCTTATTCATATGGTGTTATTTCGATTTATGGCTTTTCACATGCAAAATTATATCCACCAATTCTTTCAGCTTCTGCTGCACTAGTTTGTCCTTTTAAACCAGATTTATCTCTTGAGTCAATTATTGGATTTCCGCCCTGAGCGAAGCATTTATTCATATAATTCATTTTTTCTTTATGTGTAAGATATCGATCCCAGAAAAAATATCCAACAAATGAAACAAAACCAATCCCCGCAAGCCACGCTATAACGGCAAATCCTTGAACTTCACCATTTTCATCTTCTTTATAAATTATGTTGCCATCATAATTTTCCATGTCTATACCTAATGTTAAAAGTTTGTTATTAACTTCTTCAGGAGTTAGTGATTCTATGGAAGATTCATAATAATTTAATTCTTCATCTGTGAAATTATATTCTTCTTTAGCAGCCTCTTCATCAAACTCTAATTTTTTTGTATCAAAGTTATATAATACTGATTCGGCTAAAGCACTTTCTTTACTTGCTATTTCATTGGCATGTACAAAACTTGGTGAAACTGTAGATACAATCAATGCTAGTATCAAACCGCAAATAAAAACATTAAACTTTTTCATCCTAATTCTCCTTTTGTGTTTTTTGTAAAATAATACATTTATGTATAATTAAATGCATTATTCACTTAATTATACATAATAACCAAAAAAATGTATAATATATAATATAGAAAGTGAGGTGTATTGTTTGTATTTCTCGAATATGCAATTGTTAATGTTGATATTTGCTTTTATTATTGTGATTTTAAGCTTCATTAAGGTTTATCAAATAAAAAAAGAGTATTTGATTAAGCATAGGGAACTAGAAGTGGAATTGGAGAAAGTCGAATTAGAAAGACAAAAAATAAAAGCTGGGAATATAAATAGCAAAATCTGATGGAGTTACGTTTGGTAGGAGGATTTGTTTTTAGTTTTATGCAATATTTATACATGATACAGCTAGCAGTTGAATTGAAAAACGCTGTCAAATCAACAATGTATAAAATTCTGTATGTAAAATAAAAAGTGATTCAATCAAAAAAATCAGTAATGACAAGGGTTTGACCTTTTTCATTACTGCCTACTTCATGTCTCTGCTAACGTCTCGGTTACAAGAAAGAACAATCCGTAACTAGTAGTTAATGCTCAACGAAATGACATTAAAGCATATTTAGAAATGCATATTGAGCAAGGCAAGGTGTTAGAAAATGAAGGTTTACCTGTAGGTGTTGTAACAGGTATAGCCGCTCCTGTATGGTTAGAAATTACTGTCACTGGCGTCAGTGAACATGCTGGTGCAACACCTATGCCCATTCGGCAGGATGCTCTAACTGCGGCAAGCGAGATGATTTTAGCGATTGAACGGCTATTAAATGACACTACAGATGCGGTTGCAACGGTCGGCAAGCTTACTGTCTCCCCGAATGGAACAAATGTGATTCCAGGCAAAGTTACTTTCTCAATTGATCTACGAGATATAGACGAACAAAAAGTGAGATCACTAGAGACTACGATTTTGCAGCAACTACAACAAATTGCAGACCGAAGAAATGTTACAATGGCTTCGAAAATATTACAGCGCATTAAACCTGCAAAAGCGGATGAGAAGCTACAGCAACAACTTGCCATAAGTATTGAAAAGCAAGGGATACGTCCCTATTCTCTTATAAGTGGTGCAGGACACGATGCCATGAATATTGCTGAAATCGCTCCAATCGGAATGTTGTTTGTCCGCTCAAAAGACGGCATTAGCCACAATCCCTTAGAATACAGCTCCGATGAGGATATCATTATAGCCACTACTATTTTTAATGATTCTGTCGTCGAGCTCTCTAAATAGTTCACTATAATAGAAGAAGCCATTCTCTAGTTTTTTTCAGAATGGCTTTTTAATATCATTTTTTTTGAATAACCCTACTATAAAACCTTCTAATCCAAAATGCGGATCTACTGTAGACATCGGTACCATTTTACGTATTTCAATTTCATCAAAAAAATTAAAAATTTCCTGTAGTTGACTTTTGGTATAGCCAAGCCCACCCTCTAAACTGCGCTTTAAATATACTTCCTCATCTGTCAGAGCTGAGCCACCGTATGTACCATTCTCCTCAAATGAACATAGAGCAAAGTATCCATCCTGCTTTAATAACCTATTAATGATCTCTATATAACTAACACGACGATGTGGTGCTATATGATGAAAGCATCCCGAATCATAAATAAAATCAAAGCTTTCCTGTTGAAAATCTAAATCAAAAATATTAGCACATACTAATTCTACATTCACATCTTCTTTAGATATTCTCTTTTTTGCCCATTCCAGTGCATTTTCTGATAGATCCACTCCAACCACTGTACATCCCTTTTTAGCTAAATAGATAGCATTACGCCCTGCACCACATCCTAATTCTAAAACTTTACTCGGAAAAATCATTTCCTTTTCAAAATAGTGTACTAGATTTTCATCAGGCTTATTAACAAAGAAAGGAATCTTTCGAAATGTATCATCATAAAAATTATTCCAAAAATGTTGGGGCTCCCGTAGTATGATCTAGTAAAATAAGCAAATCTTCATTGGATTTAATTAGCATTCCACACCTCGATTTATTCTTATTAAAGCTTTATTATATAGGAGCGGATATATACTCAGCCAGTTTCAAAATAACCAATATACACCATTGCTTCTCACTTATAATTTTTTATTACTTTACTGGTATTGTCACTTCTAGCTCAGGAATATATTGAATTATCGGTTCATTATTCTCATCCATTTGAAAGCTTCCTTTTGGATGCTCCTTAAAAAGATGGATATAAGGCTTGATCGTTATGGATGCTGGTACAGATTCAAAAGGAGTAAAGCGATGATCCATAATTTTTTCACTTCCATTGGTCTCATGCCAACCATTCCCATTAATTAGTGCAAGTTTACGCCCTTGCTCATCAAAAATATCTATCCCCATTGTTAACCATGGCTCAATAAAAGTGGAGCTGTCTGTCAATATGGTTCTCGTCGTTATATTGGTTGTAATAGGGGTAATCTTGATCTGTTCAACTGTAAAATGAATATTATTATAATGTCGATTTACAGTTGGCTGTAAAGTCACATAGTCTGCAATTTTATTTTTCACAGGAATATCAATCTTTAAAGGAGCCTGTACGCCCGTAATAGTAGCATATACTGTTAAATCGAATTGCTCCGGGAAAGGTCGTCCTCCCTGATTGCTCTTATCCGAAAACTCAATTATTGTAGAATCCTTATCTTTTCCTGGGTGTAGAAAGATCCCAATACGATTTGACTCACTAGGAGCAAAATCATCGATAGGTGCTCCATTAATAAACAATTCAATATTGCCGAGGCGCTCCATTAATGTCTCCGTTTCACTAGCTGTTCGAGGTCGCTCTACCCCAATCGAGACACGTGTACCATCATATGCTACCTCCGATACACTTAATGTAAATCCATCGTGACTGACACTTGCATTAGGTTTCGTTGAAAGCCCCTTTTCATCAGCTGTTTTCAGACCAAGATCACCAGCTAGGCTGAAAATAGAGGATAGTACAGGAACTTGTTTTATAGTTGCTGCCATTGTAGGTGAAATGAAGGGGGTGATTAGTAGCAAGCATACGATTACGGTAGCCATAGCCTTCACTATCAACACATTATGAGGCTTCTTTTTATGAGTAATCAATTTTTTAGAATCATGGTCATATTTATACATAACACGGTCAACTAAATCAATTTCTACGGGTGTTTCTCGGATGTACTTCTTTAGCTTGTTCAATTCATCATCCTTCAGTTTTGATCGAACGCTCATAATATCCCCTCCCTTGCTTTTTTTCTTTCAACAATTTTTTTCGTAATCGTTCATATTTTTTGCGTACAGTAGCTGGTTTCAAATCCATGATAGAGGCAATTTCATCAAAGCTATACTCTTCAATAGATCGAAGTAATAAAATTCTTTTTTCATCCACATTTAATTTCTCTAATAACTGATGAATCGAATCCTCGTAATGATAGGATTCATATGCCTGCTCGACCATTTGCTCCTTTTTAAACCCTGTCCAAAATCTAAAGCCCTTATTTTTCTTCTTCAGTAGGTCGATACAATGATGATGAGCAATTTTATAGAGCCACGCTGAAAATGACACTGAGTAAGAGAATTGGCGAATATTCTCTAAACCTTTTATAAAAACATCCTGTGAGGCATCTTCAGCTTCTTCTTTGTTCCCTAATAGGTAGTAACAGTAAAGGTAGATTTGTTTTTGGAAGCACCGTATGATTTCTGTGTAGGCATGAGTATCCCCAGCCTGAACTTGTTTAACTACCTCTTTTATTAGTAACGTTTCCTCTGTTTTATTTGATATAGTCACAAGCTTCCCTCCTCTCTATCTGTATAACTAAATTCACTACCGTTTTGTGACAGCAAAAGAATAAAAATTGGCGTTATAATATATAATTTCTTAATTTAATAACCCTTCCCCAACCACATGGAATTGAACTGGTTTCATTTTACCAAAAGGAATATATTTTCTTTTTATATGTTATAGTGTATTAATGGATATTTTTTCTATAATTATGGAGGTGCACTGAAATGGAAGACATTTTAACGATTACAAATTTAACGAAAAGTTATGGAAACAAGGAAATATTAAAAGGAATAAACCTCCATGCAACTAGAGGAGAAATTATCGGATATATTGGTCCAAATGGTGCTGGTAAAAGCACGACTGTTAAAATTATTTTGGGGCTTGAAGGTGATTATGGTGGTGAGATTAAGCTCTTTGGTGAAAGCATTGGGCAAGATCAAATAGACTATAAGCGTAGAATTGGTTACGTTCCAGAAATCGCTGATGTTTATGACAACTTAACAGGTTATGAATATTTAACCTTTATCGGTCAGTTATATGGGCTAGAGCTAGAGGAGGCAGCTGACAAATCGAAATCGCTCATGGAGTTGTTTGGAGTGGGAGAGGCGTACCATTCTAGAATTTCCTCGTATTCGAAGGGCATGCGACAAAAACTATTAATCATTGCTAGTCTTATACATAATCCAGACCTATTATTCTTAGATGAACCGATCAATGGCTTAGATGCAAACAGTGTAATGATTTTTAAAGAGATTTTAACGCAGCTCGCAGCCAATGGAAAAACAATATTTTACTCATCTCATATTATGGATGTCGTTGAAAAGATCAGTAGTCGCATCATCCTGCTATATGACGGCAACATAGCAGCGGACGGAACCTTTGCCCAATTACAAGCTGGTAACACTGAAGGAACGCTAGAAAGGATCTTTAATCAATTAACAGGATTTCATGAGCATCAGGAAATTGGTGAGAAATTTGTATCCATCGTTCGAGGAGTACAATCATGACAGATTTTAAAACACTCCAATTGCTTGATTTATTCCGCTGGCTCTTTGTAAAAATGGGTATTGATTATGACCTAATGAGAAAAATCCTTCATATCAAATTAACAATGGATGAACGTAAAGTACCCACACTATTTAATCAGAACAAAAAGAAGGACAATCAAAAATATGGCTATATTAAATCGCTATGGATTTATGTTTTATTCGGCCTTATACTAATCCCACTAATGGGATTTGGTCAAAACTTTTTATTTCAAATGAGTATTGCGTTTGCTATGATCATTTTTTTAATTATGACTTCATTGATTTCTGACTTTTCCTCAGTACTCTTAGATGTACGAGACAAAAGCATACTATCAACTAAACCGATTTCCGCTAGAACCATTAACGCAGCAAAATTTATGCATATTTTCATTTACTTATTCTATTTAACAATTGCCTTAACAGGCATCCCTTTACTCGTCAGCCTTTTTACGCAAGGAATTGTATTTTTCCTTTTAACCGTTCTAGAGATTATATTGATTAATTTATTTATTGTAGCGATCACTGCCATTTTATATATTGCTATTTTACGCTTCTTCGTAGGTGAAAAGCTGAAGGATATGATCAACTATGTACAAATTGCCTTGTCGTTAATGCTCATGATTGGCTATCAGGTTTTGATTCGCTCCTTTGAATTCGTTAATTTGGATATGACGGTATCATTTCATTGGTGGAGTCTCTTCCTAATACCGATGTGGTTCGCTGCACCCTTTAACTTATTACTAAATGGCGATACTTCGTTATTAACAGTACTATACAGCATCTTTGCTGTAATCATACCGATACTTTCGATTGGATTATATATTAAACTCATCCCAACCTTTGAACGTAACCTTCAAAAACTATTAAGTACAAGTAAATCAAAAAAAGAGAAGAACAATCGACTGAAGGTACTTTTATTAACGCTGCTATGTAGAACACATGAAGAAAGAGCATTTTTTCGTTTCGCCTCTCTTATGATGAAGCAAGAACGTGAGTTTAAGCTCAAAGTTTACCCTTCTTTAGGTTTTTCATTTATTATCCCATTTATTTTTATATTTACCTTTAGCGGATCCGAAAAAATTGATTACGCTACTAGTATGAGCTACTTAAATATTTATTTTAGTATGATGATTATTCCAGCTGCTGTACTTTTACTTGGTCATTCGGCTAAATTTAAAGCGGCGTGGATATACAAAATACTTCCATTAAAAGATTATACGAATTTACAAAAAGGCAGTTTAAAGGCATTTTTAATCAAATTGTATATCCCATTATTTTTAGTACTAAGTTTGGTCTTTAGCTATATATACGGTATTCGAATTATCCCAGACCTACTAGTAGTTTTAGTGACAAGCTGGATATATACACTGTTTTGTTTCGTAACGATGAGCAATAAAATACCTTTTACCAAACCATATGATGAGGTTGGGGATGCTCAAGGCTGGAAAACTTTTTTATTGTTTATCCCTATAGCTATTTTGGCAGGTCTACACTATTTTATTGCCAGTCAAATGGCATTCGGACCTACTATTTATTTCATAGTGCTTTTTTTCATCAACATGCTTGTATGGAAGTTAGCTTTCAAATGACAAAAACGGCTCGAGTCCCACCTTATATGGGGCCGGCCGTTTTCTTTTAAAACGCCTTGCGCTTATAAATCCTTACTGAGAGTATCCATGAGCCTATATAGAGTACAACGATTAGTAATGAGATAATAAGGTATAGTTGTAATTCCTGTACAGTCATGAAATTTTGTACAACGGTTCTTATTTGTTTATTTAAGTTAGGGACAAAATAATTGATGATTACCATATAAACTCCAAATAATCCCATGATAGCAATAGTTAAATACTTTGTTTTGAATTTATAGGACATCGGTAAAATAAACGAAATGACAATCATAACGAGGCCCATAATCAGTACTATTTCCTTCCATAATATAGCTACCTGATTCCCATTTAAAAGAAAGTCGAACAAATACGTAAGGAACATAAAGAGCCCTGTAAAAATTAAAGCTCCAATATATTTTGAACTAACAATTTCTTTTCTTGTATACGGTAATGAATTAAGTAAAATATTTGCATTATCTTTTTCATCATTCGAAAAAGCACTTAAAACAAAAACGATACTATATATAAATACTATATATACCGACGGAACATTGACCATTAAATAAAGAATAATAGTTGCTATGTAGAATAGTAGGATGTTTTTTTGAATTAAAATATCTTTTAAAATAAGGTTCAACATATCCTTACCACCCTTTCTTTGTATAATACATAATGTCTTCAAGCGTAGGCTTTTCAACCACCACTGTATCGCCAAATATAGTAGCTGCTCGATGTTTATTGGCTGTTAATGCTTCAAAGCCTCTGTTTGTTTTACGAAGGGCGACGAATTCCTGCTCCGTTTCACGATCTAATAAATCCAAGGTTCCTTTAACAATAGCGTATTCCTCTTGAATTTTATAAAACTCCTTTGTGAAAATATGCTCGCCATTATGAATAAACGTTATATAATCTGCGATGCGATCTAAATCTGTCGTAATATGTGTGGAGAAAAATATAGTTTTGTCTCCATCTTGCATTAACTCATGTAAAATATTGAGTAATTCTCTGCGAAAAATAGGGTCGAGCCCCGACGTTGGTTCATCCATGATGATTAATTCAGCGTGATGTGCTAACGCGATGGCTAAGGATGCTTTCATCTTCATCCCTTTCGAAAAGGTCTTCATATTTTTGTTCAAGGGCAGCTCAAACTGTTCCACATAATGCTGAAATGCCTTGTCATCCCATCTTCTATAGGCAGGTTTAATAATCCTTTTCATATCCTTGAGTGTGATATTTTCATAAAAGATATTCTCATCATAAACAAAACCGATACGTTCTTTAATTTCTTTTTCATGTTTCTTATAACTTTTACCGAAAATAGAAATAGTCCCACTATCCTGCTGCAATAAATTCATAATCATTTTAATGGTCGTTGATTTTCCTGCACCATTCCCTCCAATAAACCCTGTGACAAACCCTTTTTTAACATGGATAGAAAAATCCTTTATTTGAAAACCATTAAAGGACTTTTGTATATGCTGTAATTCAATAACATTTTCCATTTATTCATCCTCCGTATACAATAAAGTAAGCATAGCCTTTAACTCTGCTAAACTAATATCCATTTCCTTCGCATTTTGAATCGCCACCAACAATTTTTCCTCAATGGCCTTCATTTTTCTTTCCTTCATCATTTCTGAATTTTGTTCAGAGATAAATGATCCTTTCCCAACAATAGAATAAATAAATCCATTTTTTTCAAGCTCTTCATATGCCCTTTTCGTTGTAATGACACTAATCTCTAAATCTTTGGCAAGTTGGCGCATGGAAGGTAATGGCTGCCCCTCTTGTAATTGCCCTGTTAAAATTAGCTTTTTAATTTGTGCATATATCTGCTCATAAATAGGCTCTTTAGAACTGTTCGAAATAATAATTTGCATGCAAATACCTCTTTTTAAATATTGTATATATACTTTATACACAATATATACACATCGATGCAAATATGCAAGTAAAATTTACCTTTTTGTGAAATAAAAATAAAAGCATATAGCCAAATGAATGACTACATGCCTTTTCAATTTAAAATTTAAATGCAATTACTTCTTCCTTACCACTTTGCATATTTTTTATTTTATATATATTTTGCGTGACCTCATCTTCTCCTAGGACTATAACCTTTGGTGTATTTTCCCGATTCGCTTTCTCCATTGCTTTTTTTACTTTTTTCCCACTAAGCTCAACTTCTACCTTATATTCATGTTGCCGCAATGTTGCTGCCAACTTCAGCGCCGACTTTTCTGTTCCAAGGGGAATAATATAAATATCCACAATCGGAGCGTTTTGCTCGATTCTCCCTATAACCTCCAAGGCTGTATAAATGACGTCTAATCCAAAAGAAATTCCCACAGTGGCATACAATTGCTCCTTAGACCCCAAAAGGCCACCAATCGCCTGATCATAACGTCCCCCACTCCCAATACTCGAACGAATGGTTCCATCTGCTAAGAAGATTTCATAAATTGTTCCTGTATAAATTTCAAGCCCTCGTGCTAAAAATGGATTGAACGTACATTTCTCATTTAATCCAAGTACATTTAAATAAGCTGTTAGCTCCACTAATTCCTGTATACCTTGCTGCAAAATGATGTTTTGATTAGCGAACTCATTAAAATAGGCCATATTTATTTGAGGTCGCGCCTCTAGAAATTGCTTTATTTTAGTCATGCTGTTTTCAGAAATTCCCAATTCCTTCAATTCTGATAGCATTGTTTTTTGGTCTATTTTTTCGATTTTATCTAAAATTAAAATAACATGATTCATTTGTTGCTGCTCTACTTCAAATAATTGCAGTAAACCAACTAAAAGCTTACGATTATTATATTGGATGTTAATCTGAAGATTAAGCTTAGCAAATGCATCTATCGCCATCATCATTAGTTCCGCTTCAGCAGCTTGTGACGTCACCCCAACAATATCTACATCACATTGTGTAAATTCACGAAAACGTCCCGCCTTAATGGGCCCATCTCGAAACACTTTACCAATTTCATAACGTTTAAATGGCATAGTAATAGAGGGATTCATCGCTACTATCTTTGCAAATGGAATTGTTAAGTCATAGCGTAACGCTAAATCACGCTCACCTCTATCCCTAAGTGTATACATTTCCTGTAAAATTTCAGCACCACCAGCATATTTAGAAGCCATCAACTCCGTATAATTAAGAATTGGTGTCTCTATCGGCTTACAGCCATAAGCCATAAACGTGTCTTCTAAAGTGCGCCGAATAGCACGACGAGTAACCTCCTGCTCAGGTAAATAATCTTGTGTACCACGTACATTTTGGTAATCCATTTTTTTCATCACTTTTGCCTCCTTATTTTTTGACAAATAAAAAAACCGTATACGATAAAGCTCTCCATCAGCTTTATTTATACGATTACATGAGAAATAGTCTTCCTATTCAATATTAATTAATTAATAAAGATAGCAAGACTACTGACTATGATGATGTTTTGTTGTGTACGTTTGGACAAAGTTCATTGTCATATGTATTCCCCCTTTTATGTTAAGGGATACTATAAGACAAAACGAAATAAATGTCAAATTATTTCGAAAATTTTATAAAAGTACATTTTTTAATTTTTCTAGTACCTCTAGCACATTCACCAATTCCTCATCCGATAGATGTGCTTGATATTTTTTAGTGATTTCTTGATTAAACGCTTCACCTTCCTGTTTATACAGCAAACCTTTCTCACCTAATTCAATCGAATAGCCACGCTTATCATCGACATGCTGCCTTTTTATAATATAGCCATCCTTTTCAAGCTTTGCTATCTGCTGGCTCACGGCACTTTTGGTAATCGTCATTTTTTCAGCTATTTCTGATGGTGAAATGGAAGGATGGCGAATCACTAATGCCAAAAAGACCGCTTGCTGATTATTTAAATTGAACTTACTATAGTCTCTTTCCATTTTCTCAAGAACAATCCAAATATCTTCAATTGTATGATTAATTAGCTCTGCTACATTGTTAGTCTTCATTTTTTTGAGTATCACCTTTTTCACGCCATTTTTTAGGATTAAGATAGCTTTTAAATTTGTTAGCTACTTCTTTCCCGACAAGTAAAGCGCCCAACCAAAATAAGATTTCAGCTACAATAATGCTGCCTGGAATAATACCTGCTTTTACTTTCGTAGGAATAGGTGTGAATGGTGTAATGACTGGGATTAGCCATAGTGACAGAGAAAAAATAATAATGCCTACTCCAAGTTTATAAGCAAAGGGCTTATGTGCTTTTTCGTTAGGGTTCATGGAACCATTCTCCTATAAAATAATTTATTTAAGTTAACTAAACTATATTATAGACTTCTTTAGTATGTAAAGCAATGTTTTAATTGTTACGAGAAAAACAAAAACCCCATCTATTTGAAAATTGAAGAATACAATAGATGGGATGATTTATTTATTTTTTGTGTTTATTATTTTCCAGATATAAGTGGCATACGTAACTCATCATTTGGCTTGTTAATTAGATAATTATAAACGAGAATTTCAAGCTCCTTCTTGTCAAAATTCTCATAAACATCCATTCTTTTATTATTTTCAAGCATACCCATAAATTCAGGCGTTCCATAGATCTCTTCTTTGCCTTCTAAATAATATGTTTGATTGACTCCAGCAAATCCTGGATCAGAGCTTAATGATTCCACATAAAGGTTATTGTCCTTCATGTAATAAGTCCATGAGATCGGATACCCTGCAATATTAGATGTTACACTTTGAGGCTTTGCTGATATGTTCGTTAAACGGGTTGAATTGTCGTCTCCGTATAAACCTTCAACACGGTGCTTAGCAACGAAAGTTACAGATTGATTTTCCAAAGAAGCTGCATTTAGTCCATTCATTTCAAAGCGAAGCTCTGTTTCATTAGGATTTCCACCTTTACCCGACATATAACCAGTCAGTAAAGTTCCGCCCACATCCAGTTGATAATCCCTATATGGAAAAGTCTCGTATTTTTCTTGAGTAAGAATCAATCGAACTTGGGTCGGTGTAACCGTCATTTCATGGATTTTAGTTCCACCAGGCACATTGTCAATTGGGATATCTAGTACTTGCTTAAATGACGCATTTTCCAATTGTTTTTTATTTAAATTTAGTTTTATACTCCAATCACTCTCTTTTGTTTCTAGTACTCGATTATAAGAAATTTGGAATTTAGTACCTTCTTGGTGTAAGGCATCAGACTCGAATAGTTGCTGACTATAATATTCTCCTTTTGGTCCTTGATTTCCCAAGAAAGATCTTTTCCCATTTTCAATAGAATTTTTTCTATCATTAATCGCCTCAATAAATATCCCTGTATTCCGTACTTTTGAATCTGTAAGCGTAACTGCTGATTTAAGCAATACTTTACCCTCATCTTGTTCAAAAGATTGGATAGTCACGGTGCCAATCCCACCCTTTTGATATGGGAACACTTGCGTAGTCAAGTCATTTGGATTATAGCTGATAAAATGTTTCTCATTGCTGATGAACTGCATATTCTCCATTGTAAACTCCACATCTGCCATCTGGCCTTCTACAACCCAATCTGTTTCAAAATATCCTTGGAAGACACCAAGCTCTTCATTCCAATAATGTGTATAATTCCCTTCAATAAAGTTACCCTTCGCATCTTTAAGTCCGGTAAATTCAAAGCCTATTTCCTCCCCATCCCAAGATGCTTCAGGTTTCAAACTATATAACAGGAAGGTTCTATTATCATCTATAAACGCCGTGTGTACGGTTAATGTAAACCCATCCTTCGTAATAGATTGCTCAATTGTCTGGCCTAAGCCTTGCGCTAATGCCGATTGAATACCAGCTCTATATGAAAGAATGTTTGACCAATCATAATTCAGGGCTGCATAAACTGGCGTGGCCATTAGCGCGACAGCTAGTCCAGCCACCAAAGCGAATTTCTTTCTTCTGCGGGGCCGTTTTTCAATCGTTTCACCTTCGGTAATCTTTAACTCATCTTGTTCAATAGAGCTCCACATTTGTTCGAAATCAGGATACACCATATTATGATCTGCCTTCATACCTTTTTTCAGCTTCTGTTCAGTGCGTTCCAAATTGATTCTCTCCCTTCAACCATAGATGTTGATTTTGTTCCAATTTTTTGCGCATTATTTTTAATGCTTTATGCAGCCTCGACTTTACTGTACCTACAGGAATTTTTAACGTTTCTGCGATTTCTACTAACGACAATTCACCGATAAAACGAAGAGTAACAACGGCCATAAGCTTTTCTGGCAACTGCTTGAGCAATTCCTCCCATTCCTCCCCAGCTACCTTCTCCATTACAATTGTGTCTACAGACTTAACCAATGCCGTATTCTGCTCATGTAGAAGTTGAACCTGACCTTGTTTTTTCAATTGAGCTTGCTTTCTTTTTAACAAGTTTAAGCATTGGTTCATCGCAATGCGCATAATCCAAGCACGTGTATGCTGAATGCTTTTCCAATCTTGACGGAACACGGTGACAAATACATCATGGCAGAGATCTTCCGCATCTTGTGCATTTCTTAGCATGTAGTAACAGGTACGGTATACATCCTTATTGTATGAATCAAATAATTCTCGTTCTGTCAATCTGAGTCACTCCTTTCTGACTGTTCTACTTTATAAACAAATGACTACTAGAAATGGTTCATCTTTTTTAGAACTTCCTTGTTATGTAATTCAATTAAAAACCTCAAAATGAAAACAAATGGCATTAGAGAGGTCCATTATAGGACGTCTAAACCATCTGTTTTTAGCTTGTAGACAGCAATAAGCAGTGACATCATTGGGTCTAGAAATTTCTGTTCCTTCATATTTCCGCTGATTACGGTAGTTATTTTTTTAAAAAAGTATATCTTAAGATAATGATAGCTAGCGATGATTGTGGTGCAACTAAAAATGA
Organism: Lysinibacillus sp. UBA5990; assembly: GCF_002429815.1. Taxonomy (NCBI): domain Bacteria; kingdom Bacillati; phylum Bacillota; class Bacilli; order Caryophanales; family Bacillaceae; genus Lysinibacillus; species Lysinibacillus sp. UBA5990. Next base: position 31,538 of record NZ_DJAY01000003.1, on the reverse strand, counting down.
CAACCCTAGCTAATTTCATAGCTTTGGGTTGCCTTTATATTTTTATTGATAAAACGGCTTTACATCGTATCCGTTTTGCTCCAAATGATAGCGAATGTTTTTATCTACTAGGAAATGTCCTGATCCCACTACAACAAAGTACTTCCCTTTTTTCTCTTCAAGAACATTCATGATTTTCTTGGCCATTTGCTCGTCACGTAAGCCGAAAAGCATTTCATTGAACTCAGATGATGGTCCCTCCATTGCTTGGAAGCTTTTTGCGAATTCTTCCACATTCCCTTGCTGCCAGCTTGTAAACCATTCTTGAAGAATTTCGGATTGATTTTCTTCAGATGGATTGATGATATTATCCAGCACAGCGACTAATGACTGCTCCTGTGCCTCTGGTGACAATGCATCAAACATATCTACCTGCGCTCTTGTACCTTCTAATTCAATCACTGGCTTTTGCTGCAACTGTGCGTTCAATAAAAAGTATATATCAATCCCGTGCATTGTCATTTCTTGTGGCGTCATTCCAAAGGAATCGTCCATTGCCAGCATTGATAATGCACTAGAAAGCATCCATGGCTTTTGTACTGTTAGTTCCTCCATTGGAAGATTGTAAAGCTTTGCGACTTGTTCTAACTTTGCATATGTTTCTGGTGCAACATTATCTTTTAATGTTTTGCCATCTGTATACATTGCTTTTTCTGCATAGTATTCGAGTGCTTCCGCATCCAGGATATTCGCCTCTACTAATAGTGCATCCGATTCATTGAATGCCTTTACTAGTTTGTTATTGAATGGATATAAATCGGGTGTTCCTAGATGAATGGAACCTAGTAAGTATACAAGTGTATCCTCATCCTGAACAACCCAAGCTACTCCGTTCGATCCTTGCTCTGCTAGCGCATATGTACTCTGAATGAAACGCACAGCCAATATTACAGCCTGTTGAGTCGTTGCCTTGCTCTCCAACTGTAATCCGTTTGCTGAGCCTTGTAATATATGATGCTCTTTCATAAATTGAATAGGATCTTTACCAACCGGTAAATCATAACGAGCTACAATATTATATAAACGTTTTACAATATCCCCTCGTGTGTTATCATTCTTCACACTCACTGGTTTAAATTGTTTGTTTTCATCTAAACCTAGAGAAGCAATTTTCTTTTCAGTTAAAGCTAATAATTCATTTACTTTATCTACCGAAATTTCTTGAAGGAAACCATCGAAATACCATTCCATTGGAAAGATTCCGTATTTTTCTCCCTCATTTAATGTTTCTATTGCCCACTCGCTAATTGATGGTGTTAAAGGTAGTGACTGCTCCTCCGCATGGATCACAGGTACAACCGTTGTCAGCATCAATGAAGCCCCAAGCAAAATAGCGCTTGTACGTTTCATTATCTTTTTCATCATAAGATTTTCTCTCCCTTTTTCTACTTCCTTACCTACAACGTTTGAAATTATACCATAAACAAACCAACTATTTTATACGTAAATGTGAAAAAATTTACAAAAATGTATTGACTTTAATTATGTCTGAATAGTTATTTCATCCCATTAAATAAGACGATGACACTCGTTCTTGTCATCGCCTTTTAATGTTAAGCTTATCGAGTAAATTTAGGATCCACTATACCTAAACCACTGCCTTCAATTTCAAACTTCACTTTTGAAGCACCTTCTAAATTTACATTAACCTTTATCTTATCTTTTATCGATCCGCTATCATAAATCAATTTATTATCTGCGTAAATTTTCATATAGCCTATGCCGAAAGAACCTGCCGCTAGCTTTTTAACAGGCGCTAGGTATGTTTCAAATGATTTATAATTTCCATTAGCCATGTATTCAACTGTATGATCTTGTACAGCCCCACCGCCGTGATAGCCACCTAGTTGATAGGATTGTTCAAACTTTTCTCCAGTACTAATAACGATAGAGCTTGGGTTATGGAAGAAATGATCTTCATCACTCCCAATAGGCTTTACATCTTTTAAAGAGATGAAGGTTGGAGCCTCACCAATATAAACGGATTTTGATTTACCATCCCATGTCACCTTTTTCCCTAAGGACTCAGCAATAAAACGCATCGGCACATAAGTAGTTCCTTCATAAATAAAGCCAGATTGACCCTCTTTTGGCTTTTTCTCAACCTTATCTACATAGTAATGAATCGTATCTTGAGAAACATTGATCTTTTTCAAACTGCTTGCTGCCTCTGTCGTTGAAAGATAGGTGAAGGTTAAACCTCCTAATATAAAAAAGCCTAAATAACTCGTTATGATAAGTAGTTTTTTCATAGAGCACACTCCTTAATATATTTATATGTAATTATACCAAAAATTACATATAAATATTTCGATATATTGTTCAAAATAGAAAAAAATCCTGCATATCAATAGCATTCCTTATATTTGGCTCTTAATTAAAGCTTATTGTCCCTTAGCTACATTTATTTAATCTCCTAGACCTTTTGTTTATGAAATTGAAGCTTTCCCCTTTTAATATGATTATTAGTAACTGAATATTTTAATAACAAGTTAAATGATATAGTTCCATAATCAAATATCCTAATATCTTTAATACTTTTAAATCAGGTTTCAAATGAACCCTTTTATTAATAAGCTTTCTATATTATGATTCTTAAAATCTGAAAACAATTGACTCTCTAAGGATTAGTAACTTAGTAACTTAAATCCATTAGAGCATAATCCACTTTCACTACTGTTCTTTCAAAATGGATTATTCTTATCTATCAAAAAACGAACGAATTTTTTTGAGGTATGTTTAATCCAATTTTTCTTTTAGTTACTGATTATGCTAGAATGTGTCCTCCTTCTACATGAAGAATGGTTCCGGTCACGAAACTATTTTGTAGCAAGTATAATACGCTTTGTGCAACATCTTCAGCCCTTCCTATACGTTTTACTGGAAGTTTATTTTCAACAGAAGCATAAAAATTATCCCGTATTGCTTCTGGCATTTTATTACGAGAAGGTGTATCAATGATACCGGGTGAAACAATATTCACTCGGATTGGAGCAAGTTCTAATGCCAAAGTTTGTCCTAGATTCGAAACAGCTGCATTGACTGCACCTAGAGTTGCTGAACCAACCATAGACTTATAGGCTACGACCCCAGAAAACAAAGTAATGGACCCGTTTGGTAAAATTTTCAACGCGCCGTATTTAGCTGCATAATATTGTCCCCAAAACTTATTTTCAAACAATTGTCGAGCTTGAGCTGTACTTGTTTGGAGGAATGAGCCACCGGATGTTTCTGCTGCGCTTACTACGAGATGATCGAACGGACCGACTTTTTCAAAGAAAGACACTACTTGCTGTTCTTCTGTTGTATCTAGTGTGTAAGCTATAGCATTCACCCCCAATTGCTCTTTTGCATTCCGTAATTTATCTTCAGATCGGCTTGCAATGATTACTTCAGCACCTTGGGCTAATAGTTGTTTCGCTGATTCCAAGCCAATCCCAGAGCTCCCACCAATAATGACAACCTTTTTATCTTTTAACATGTTTTTACCTCCTATATTTCCAAATAGTAAATTTAAAATTCAATTTCTCTTGCATGTGTATATCAAGCATTAATTCATAATGGGTACTGATAATAAAAGTACTTATTATAAGATCTACACATGTAGATGGTTCATATTGCGTTGAAGTCTCACTATATTTGATTACCTCCTCAATCTAGTAATGAAATAATAAAACCAACAATATTATATATATAGTTACTTCATTTTCGGAAGTAGTGATATTTATTTCATAAAGTTTCTGGAAGTATACTAATGTGATAATATAAGGTGAATTAGACAAAAAAATTTTAGGAGGCTGTTTCTGATGAGTGTGATAGAGCCAGTCGTGTTGACCAAAGGAGCTCCAGGTGAGACTTGTCCCATTGCTAAAACGCTGGAGGTGATTGGGACTAAATGGACATTTTTGATAATTCGTGATCTGCTTATAGAAGGAACGATGCGCTTTAGTGACCTATTGAAATCAATGGATGGTATTAGCCCGAAAACACTTTCCCTCCGCCTTAAAGTGTTGGAGGATCAAGGAATATTAGAAAGAAAGGTATTCCCTGAGGTCCCCCCTCGCGTAGAATATACCCTAACAGAAAAAGGAAAGAGCTTGGAAGGAATTTTCATTGAACTAAAAAGATTTGGATTAAATTTATAAAAATACTTTAAATGTAAGTAAGACATACTTTAAATTTAAGCTATCATTGTGCAAATGGAGGAAATTCAATGAATAAAGAAGATCAAATACGTGATCTTATTATCCAAACTTCTCTAAGTTTATTTAATAAAAAAGGTTACAACCAAACTTCTATTCAAGATATTATGACTGCTACGGCATTACCTAAAGGTGCCATTTATAGACGTTTTGAAAATAAAAATGACATAGCCCTGGCTTCCTTCACCTATTCTATGAAGATTATTTGGGATCATTATTTTGAAGCAATAAAGTCTAAAATAACGGCGACAGATAAAATAATTGCTATGTTTGAAGTTTATCAAGATGCAGTTCATACCCCACCAGTCGATGGTGGATGCCCGCTACTGAATACAGCTATTGAAAGTGATGATGGATTCCCAGAACTACATGAGTTAGCAGCTAATGCACATAAAGAAACCCTACTTTTTTTACAATCAATCATTGAAGAAGGAATTCGAGCCAAAGAATTTAGCCAGCATATAAATGCTTATTCCCTAGCATCTTTCTTATTCTCTACTTTAGAGGGTGCTGTCATGTCTAGTCGTTTAGCTTTAAATAATGATCATATGAATCATAGTATTGAACAGATCACATACCTTTTACAACAGTACTCACCAAAGAACCAAGAGGTTTAAATTACAATACCTCTTGGTTTTCACTAAAATGTAATAATTATATTGTTGAAAACAGATGCATTTGCGTATAAGATTATTTTACGGACCGGACGGTTCGGTCTTATTATGTTATTAAGGAGAGATAGTATTGGAAATCGCAATTTTACTTTACGATGGGATTACAGCTTTGGACGCAATTGGTCCATACGAAGTATTTGCAGCTACACAGCAATGTCATGTGAAATTTGTTGCAAAAGATAAAGGAACGATTAAACTAGATTCAAAAATGGGCTTTTTGCATGCAGACTATAGCTTTTCTGACATAACTTCTGCCGATATTCTTATTGTTCCTGGCTGTAGTCCACCTAACTTCAAAAATCCTATGAATGATGAAACAACGCTCAATTGGATTCGTAACATACACCAAACAACCAGATGGACAACATCCGTGTGCAATGGCTCTCTTATTTTAAGTGCAGCTGGTCTATTAAAAGGGATGAAGGCAACTAGTCACTGGGGTTCCTTTGACATCCTACAATCACTTGGCACTATTCCAACAGATGAAAGAGTTGTGCGCCAAAGCAAAATGGTCACAGCAGCTGGCGTCTCTTCTGGCATTGATATGGCTCTGCAACTAGTTGCATGGGAATTTGGTGACGATCTTAGTATGGGAGTTCAGTTAATACTGGAATATGATCCACAGCCTCCATTTGATACAGGCTCTGTACAAAAAGCACCTCCGCCTTTAGTTGAAGATATAAAAAAAATGCTTCAGGCATTTTCCAAGAAAGAGCCTGATATGTAAACGCTCCTTCTAAACACCTCCTTAACACAGAGGTGTTTTCGTCATAATTTTTATGGTATTCATTTTGCTCTTACCGTTTTATGACGTTTGTTGTGACATTCCGTAGTATACTTTTATCACAACAAACTAAAGGAGTACATAAATGCTTGATTCTAATCCTAATTGGCTGGCACATTGCACAGAAATAAATGATTTAGACAAATCATTATTTCAAAAATCGACGATACATCTTGATCGTGCGGCTCTCTTATTGATTACGGATGGCCAAACCACTCTATCTATTAATGGTCACAATGAGCATATTGTATTTGGGCATTTAATCGCCCTTGAAAATGATGCCGTTATCCAACTTACACATACAAATAGACTTGATTTTTCAGGTTATTTAATTAGCTTTGAGCTATATGATACAGAAATCAAATCAACCTGTAATTGGTCTATCGATACAACAAATGGTTACTATATTCACCGAGTGCCTGAAACGGTCATCGCAGATATTCGTATATCGCTCGCTGTAAATACAGATCATCTCCATATTACTATTAAACAATTTATTTTATACAGCTTGTTGAAAGAATTACAACAAGAGAGACCAATAGATGAATACACCCTGGAACAAAGAATTAAACATACCGTTATTTATATGCAAAAAAAATATAATCAAATGATGACAAGAGATGAATTGGCAGCTATCGCCGGATATAGTCCATGGTATTATTCAAGAAAATTCATTGAGTTATATGATAAGACACCGATAGCTTATTTAATTAGTTATCGTATTTTCCGCGCACAGGAAATGCTATTAACCACAGAGAATTTATCACAAAATATCGCGTAAAAAGTGGGCTTTGATGATGTGCAAAACTTTAGCCGACAATTTAAACGTATTGTTGGTCGCCCACCTAAACAATACAAAAAGACCGTTAGTGAATATCATGTTTGCTTTCTCTCACCTGCACATGCAGAAATTGCGATTGCATTAGGTGTTGTACCTAATTGTGTTACTGTGACTAACTCCCTAACTCCAAAGTATCAACAACTACTTTTTCAGGAAGTTGGTACAACCATTTTAGAAATGCCTCAATATGTGATTCAGCAGGACATAATTGTACAACAACAACCCGATTTAATTATCGGTGTCGACTTAACAGAGGAGACAAAACAGCAGTTCCAAACTATCGCCCCTGTTATCAGTGGACTAACCTATGATTTACATTCACTCATCCGTTATTTTGGTAAATTGTTTCATAAAGAGAAGGAAGCTGCACAAATCATTCGCGAACTTACAACATATGTAGAGGTTCTAAAAAGTAAAATACAACATCATATAGTAAAAGATGCTACTGTCCTATACTTACGTGTAGAGGAGCTAGGTTACCGCTATTTGGGTGAATCTTCTAGTGACTCGGCTATCCTTTTATATCAGGAGCTGGGCTTGCAAATGCCTAAAGTATTGCGCGCAAATGCAAACAGTTTCAACATGTGTTCCTTACAACAATTAGTGGCTGCCAATCCTACATATTTATTTATTGAAAAACGCATAATGGACTATTATACCGCCGACTTAAGCCTAGCTACTTTACAAAATAGTGAGCAATGGGCAAATTTAGATGCGGTGAAAAATAACCGTGTTTTTTATGTGGATACTGGTTTATGGATTAACAATTGTAGTGTATTTGGCAAAAGGGAAATTATGCAACAGATTGATCAAGCGATTTTAGGGAGTGTTTGATCTAGAACACAATAATCCAATTTTTAAGGCACTTTACGCCATAGTAGGGTTTAACATTACCTGTTATTATTTGATAGTGATAATCATTATCAAATAAAAAGGAGCAATAATCCATGAAAAAAATGACGCCCTATATACTTCTTATACTAGTTGCTTTAGCTTTAGTTGCTTGCTCAAGTACTAACAAAGAAAGCGGAAATGAAGCAAAGGATCCAAAAGAAAAAAGCGAGCCAACAACACGTGTTGTAAAAGATGCCTACGGTGATGTCACTATCCCTACCGAACCTAAAAATATACTAGTTCTTAGTTCTAACTATGCTGAAAACCTAATTGAAATCGGTGTAACGCCTCAAATGGTGACAGTTGTTGAAGAAATTGAACCTGAATATCGCTTTAAATTATTCGATGACAACCATGTTAAAATTATTCCAACTGTGCAATATGAAGACAATTTAGAAGTTATTCTTCAAGCAGCACCAGATGTCATTATTGCTCAAGGCGCAGCTATTGATGCTAAAAAATATGATGCATTAAGTAAAATTGCCCCTACGGTAGCTGTTGAAGCCGATGTTGCAATAGATGAATACGTTCCTGTGCTTGGTGAACTGTTTAATAAAGAAAAAGAAGCAGAACTGGCTCTACAGAAGTTTAGAGAAAAAATAGAAGATACGAAAGAGAAACTACATCAGGCTATAGGTGACGAAAAAATTCTTGTATTGCGTGTAGAACAAAATCAATATCGTGTGTTAGGCACTGAAAAGGGTAGTCCTGGTAGTGACATGTTATATACACAACTTGGATTAAGTATTCCAACTAAGCTGAAGGATAATCATGATTGGTTCACGCCTATTTCCTTAGAAGTTTTACCTGAGATTGACGCAGACCATATTTTTGTCGAACAACGGCAAATGCAAAATTATAGTAGTGAACAATCCATGAAGGATTTAGAGAATAGCCCAATGTGGCAAGGAATGGATGCCGTAAAGGCAGGCAATGTTTACCCATTAAAAACAGCTGATTACGTTGTAGGTGAAGGTTTAGTTGGCTCTCCACTATTCCTTGATTATTTAGTTGAAAGGTTGGTGCCTTAAATGCAACAAGAGATTTATGATGTAATTATTATCGGTGGAGGCCCAGCAGGCATGTATGCAGCCTTTTACAGTGGCATGCGTGAAATGAAAACAAAAATTATCGAAGTAAAGCATGAACTAGGTGGATTTATGCGTACCTACCCCGAGAAATTAGTTTGGGATGTCGGTGGTATTGAGCCTGTTCGATGTGAAGAAATCATTCATTCCTTAATCAAGCAAGCGACGACATTTAATCCAACATTCGTCTTTGGCCAAGAGATTGTTGGCATGCAAAAACGCGATGATGGCATTTTCGTCTTAACAGCAAAAACAGGCGAGAAACATTATACAAAAACGATTATTATAGCTACAGGACGAGGCATTACACGCATTCAGAAATTAACGGTAGAAGGCGCTGACCGTTATGAACTAAACAACCTTCATTATACAGTAACGAACATAAATAGATTTAAAGATAAACGTGTACTCATCTCTGGTGGAGGCGACTCAGCTGTAGATTGGGCTATTGAAATGGCTCCTATCGCCAAAGAAGTGTATGTCGTGCATAGACGTGATGACTTTAGTGCCTTTGAATCTTCTGTAACGCGCATGAAGTCTATCGTCACAACCTTTGTTCCCTATACGGTTTCTCGTTTACATGGTAATGGTAATAAAATCGAGCATGTCACATTACAGCATGTTCATTCAGATGATACAACAAACATTGAAGTAGACGAAGTGCTTGTCAATCACGGATTTGACCGAAACTTTGGTGGCGCCATTATGGATTGGGGCTTAGCTTCTGAAGAATGGGGCATTTCCGTTACACCAAAAATGTGCACAAGTATGCCAGGCATCTTTGGCGCAGGCGATATTATAACGAACGAAGGGAAAATAAGACTGATTGCAGGCGCATTTAATGATGCGGTCCTCGCTGTAAATAGCGCCAAATTATACATGGACCCTACAGAAGCAAAAATGGCGGGCGTTTCTTCCCACAACGACCGCTTCGCCGAAAAAAACGAAGCACTACAACAAAAGAATAAAGCTGTAACTACACATAAGTGATCAGTTACTATCTTCCCTGTTAGGTATTATCTAATGGGGATTTTTATTGAAGATATTTATGGAATTACAGTCCACTATACGGCTGTCAATGGCTATGAAAGAGCTGGGTCCCCTTGCTTCTACACTTACGAATTATTTAAAAAAACCATTGATACAGCGATGATTTGTACGGTATGAGCTGGTTTCCTTCAGCTGCCCTAATATCTTGTCTTTTAGAACAAACCAAATATAAAGTAATTAACTATTATATTCATGAAACTGACTACAATATTTTTAGAAAACATTTACAAAACTCTTTAAAATTTCATTTACGATAATTGTAAAAAAACTCGACCCATGGTTAATGGATCGAGTTTTAATTTCGATATTATTTATTTCAGCTTATACAGCCTTTGAATGTCATAAGCTGAATTTGTTAAGTTACAAAAAAGTCTTATACTTTAAAAAGCTATATGACGCATTTTTATTATTAGATATAATAAAATGTTACAAAAAAGATGTATACTAAAATTCTTTTTGTGGTATAAGATATCCATATAAATGTTACAAAAAAGTTATATACTTAGGAATTAAAAAATCCTCAATATAGCATAAAGCGCCTTTATTGTGGGGTTTTGCTTTTAATTTTCATTATCATTGGAAGATAGAGTATTTCTCAATTATTTATAGTAATAGTGTATGGTTCCATCTCTATTACTTTTATTGTTGATTTGAAATAAAGTTTGATCATATAAGAGTTTTTAGTTGCTAGTTTAATTGAAGAAAGTTAAATACTATTCTTCATAATTAGGCTGTATATACCCTAACTAAATCGCTTGAGTTACTGCTTCTAACGAAGATGACACATTCAATTTGTCGAATATATGCTGAATATGATTTGAAACTGTACGTTCGCTTGTAAAAACAATGGAAGCAACCTCCTTACGCTTATACCCATTAGCTAGCAATTGTAGAATCTGCTTTTCGCTGTCAGTAAATTCTTCCGCAAATCCTGAGGACTTTGGAAAATAGAAAGTACCTTTATTAATCTCTATTTTTGATAGGCTTAAAACGGTTAAACTTTCTTCAAAATGGTGCGACTTTTTCAAAACAGTTCAACTTTGATTTAAACCGACATAAAGAGCTGCTATCAAAATAGCTCCAACAAGCAGTAAATTCAAAAATCCTCTCGAGAGATCGAGGGGTGTTTTTGAATGGTTTTAATACTGAAGTCTTTCTGATCAATTGTTAATGCTTTAGCTAAAGAAATAATAAATGAGGTAAAAAAATTTGATAACACCATGCAAAAAATCGTGAGCTTATATATTTACATATCGTAATATCGTGATATGATGATATGTATATAAATGATAGTGAGGTGAAGTCGTGACGAAAATTCAATTTGATCAGGTAGATTTATTTAAAGCATTATCTAATGAAGCGAGACTGAAGATTTTATACTGGTTAAAAGATCCTACAACGCATTTTGATACAAAGCGACAAGCGATAGAGGAAATGGATGAAATAGGGGTCTGTGTAAGCCTGATTAGAGATAAGCTTGAGATGAATCAGTCTACTACATCTCAATATTTATCAACTTTACAGCGTGCAGGTCTGGTCGAAGCAAGACGCATCGGAAAGTGGACGTACTATAAACGCAATGAGCAACTGATACATGAGTTAGCAAACTTTATCGAAACGAAGCTATAAATTTTGAGATAATACTAAAAATCGGAAAAGAGGAACTAGTAATGAAAATTGAAATATGGTCAGATTATGCATGTCCCTACTGTTATATTGGAGAAGCAAGATTGGAAAAAGCAATGAATGAGCTAGGAATTAATGATCAAGTAAATATTGAAATGAGAAGTTTCGAATTAGACCCTGACGCTAGTTACGAAGTCGTATCCAATACAGAAGATCGTTTCGCAAAAAAATATGGTCTATCTAATAGTGCGGCGGCAGAAAGAATTAGACAAATAGAGCAGTATGGTAAAGGAGAAGGTATTGATTTCAAATATTATACTACACGATATACAAACACAATGGATGCTCATCGCTTAACACATTATGCAGAAAAACAGGGAAATAAAACGATTGCAAAAGATTTATTCAAAGCCTATTTCACTGATAATTTAGAGTTGAGCGATAAAAATGTACTAAAAGAAATTGCTGTAAAAAATGGACTAGATGAAAATGAAGTAGAAAAAGTCTTGAATTCCGATGAATTTGAAAGTGATGTACGTAAAGATGAAAAGCAGGCATATGTAATGGGAGTCCGAGGTGTACCTTACTTCTTGATTAATGGAGAAATCAATTTGAGTGGTGCTCAGAATGTCGAAACATTTAAAACGGCGTTAAAACAAGCAATGCAGGATGATAGTCAGAATAATGATTTATCAGGAATGAGCTGTGGTATTGATGGATGTAATTAATAATCGAAGCGTTGTACATCAATTAACAGTAAAAGATGTATTTTATGCAAATGCATTTTTATATATTGATCAGGATACGAAACATGGGTTTTTATTTGATCCCGGTGCAGAAGCAGAGAAAATATTACATGTGATAGAATCCAATGGTTATCATATCGAAAAAATATTATTAACACATGGACATTTTGATCACATAGGTGCAGTCGATAAAATTAGAAATAAATTAAATATCCCTGTTTATATGCACGAACTCGGGCGGGAATATGTGCAAAATGCGAGAATGAACTTATCAGCTTTATGCAATAGACATATCATAGTTGATGATGTGCGCTATGTACAATCAGGTGAAACGTTTGAACTGTCAGCTAATTCGAATTTTAAAGTAACGATGACACATACACCCGGTCATGCAATGGATCAAGTTATGTATTATAATGCACAGGATAATGTAGCGTTTGTTGGTGATACAATCTTTAAAGGTAGTATTGGAACCGCTGAATATGAAGGTGGAAATGAACAGGACCTGATGCAAAGTTTAAATTTGATTCTATCATTGCCAGAGGACGTTGTTTTATATAATGGTCATAGTGGTAAAACAACTGTAGGTGATGAGAAGAAAAGACTCAGCATATAAAGGGTAAGTGACATATTTTCTGTTGAGTACAGGAAATATGTCATTTTATTATTGTTTATTGTAAAAAAGTAGGAACAGAATATAATGTCCATGTTTTAGAGGTCAATTGCTGTTGTTTAGATATTTTTGCACCAAAACCTTTAAAAGTGACTCATGCTATAAATTATAAGCAAAATTAATGAAGAGAATAGAGATGAAATAAGATGATAAATAACTTAGGGCGTATTAATGAATTAGCGAAAAAACAGCGTGAAGAAGGTTTGACAAGTGCTGAACGGATTGAGCAACAAGTATTACGCAAAGACTACTTACGCGAAATTCGCGGACAAGTTCGCGAAACTTTTTCAAAAATGACTGTACTCGATTCACTAGGAAATGATGTAACACCGGATAAATTGCGTAGAGAAAAGGAAATAGATTCACGGGAAGTATAAGCTTAGAAGAAGCACTTACATTCCACGTTAATAGTGATACGCAAATGTGTAGCCGCATGCATTCAATGTAAGCTTTGCAGGATGTGTTGAATCGTTTTTAGTAAATCTTAATATGGCGGGTAATTGTGCATCAAGTGGATCGTCGTGCACAGAAGCTTCGATTGGCCCGTTACTTGTCTTGATGGCAATGTGTGGACATGGTGCTGAAAAATTACGTAATTGAATTCGTTTTAGCTTCGGTTAAGGCTTGACAGAAGAAGATATAAAACAGGCAGTGGAAAAAAGCTATTGTGAAAAGATTGGTGAATTAAGAAAAGAAAAGGTGACCTTAATGAAAGAAACAAAAGACCCCTCGCAAATACGTGTCGTTGTTGGCATGTCGGGTGGGGTGGATTCTTCGGTTGCTGCGTACCTGTTAAAACAACAAGGCTATGAAGTAATCGGGATTTTTATGAAAAACTGGGATGATACAGACGAAAATGGTGTTTGTACAGCTACAGAAGACTATGATGATGTTATTAAAGTGTGTAACCAAATTGGTATTCCATATTATGCAGTTAATTTTGAAAAGCAATACTGGGATAAAGTTTTCACATACTTTTTAGAAGAATATAAAGCAGGCCGCACACCAAATCCAGACGTTATGTGCAATAAGGAAATTAAGTTTAAAGCTTTCCTCGAACATGCGATGAGTCTTGGTGCTGATTATCTGGCAACGGGCCACTATGCACGTATTGAACGGAGTGGTGATGGCGAAGTATTAATGTTTCGTGGTGTCGATGAAAATAAAGACCAAACGTATTTCCTAAATCAATTAACACAGGAGCAGCTTAAACATGTTATGTTCCCAATTGGTGATATTGAGAAAAAAGAAGTGCGTAAAATTGCTGAAGAGGCAGGTCTTGCAACAGCGAAAAAGAAAGATTCAACAGGCATTTGCTTCATTGGCGAACGTAACTTTAAAGAGTTCCTAAGTAAATTCCTACCAGCACAACCTGGAAAAATGGAGACAATGGACGGCGTGGTAATGGGACAACATGACGGGCTAATGTACTATACACTTGGTCAACGTCACGGGCTTGGTATTGGTGGCGACGGTGAGCCATGGTTTGTTCTTGGAAAAGACCTAGAGCGTAATGTATTGCTTGTTGGCCAAGGTTTTCACCATGATGCATTGTATTCTACTTCATTAACAGCAGTGAAAATGAGCTATACTTCGACAAAAAAATTACCTCGTAAATTTTTTTGCACAGCGAAATTCCGTTATCGTCAAACAGATACTCCGGTTGAAGTCGAGATTTTAGAAGATGGCCGTACACATATTACATTTGAAGAACCGGTTCGTGCCATTACACCGGGACAAGCAGTTGTTTTATATGACGGCGAGGTATGTCTTGGTGGCGGTACAATTGATGAAGTGTTTAAAAACAACGAAAAACTAACATATGTAGGATAAACTTGTGAGAAGACTGCTTAGGCAGTCTTTCGCTACGTAGAGGTGTGGAATTGGATATGGATTTTGGTAGGAAAATCCATATTCAAAGTAAGCTTCATTTCTTCGGTATCTTCATCTAGCTCCAGTTGAAATCAGGTGGAGTGCATAATCTGTGCGAACTATCATTTTTTGACGTCGTATTCACTTACTAAAAATAATAAATACTCGCTATTGTAAAAGACAAGGAAGAAGTCTTTTTGGACGTCAAGTTGGGGGCATTATCAGCGGGCGTACCTTTACGGGACATGCTCATGATATTATTGTGTGCAAAAATTAAATACCTTAGCAATTTAAATCAAGCCACACATAAACACCATTATATATCTATTTAAAGGGATATTCTCTTAACATAGGAGGTATAACTAATTGGTTATGAATATAAATTTGAATAACCTTCAAATATTTTTGAAAGTCGCAGAAAAAATGAATATTACAGAGGCGTCTAAAGAGTTATTTATTTCACAGCCAGCAGTCAGTAAGGCGGTAAAAAATTTAGAGGAATCCCTGAATATTAAATTGTTTAATAGGGATAAGAAAAATGGACTAACGCTCACTGAAGTGGGAAAAGAAATTCTTATATTAGCGAGACAATTGAAAGGTATTGGGAATAAAATATATCAAGTTGCTAATCGGGAAAATAAACTTCTCAGTGGTAAGGTTAAAATTGGCTCTGTTCCTGCTGCATCAACAAATATTCTACCTGAGCCCATCTCATTATTCATGTCGAAATATCCACTTGTAAATATAGAATTAGCAGAAGGAACCTCAAATCAAATAAAAGAATGGGTGAAGGATCGAACTGTTGATATAGGGATTAGTATATCTCCCTTTGATCCATATGAATTTGAAATACTATACCGTGATTATATGGTCGCAATACTTCCTCATAATCATCAATTAAGTCAAGAAAAAATTATTGACCTAGAAAAATATTGTAATGAAATTATTTTTTGCAAAGGAGGACACGAAACCGCCATATCAAACATGTTTCAAAAAAATAATATTGATTTTAAAGAGAATCTAACAGTCCAAAATGTCGAAACTTTAATTACTATGGTGAAAAATAATTTAGGTATAGGTGTTACTTCAAACTTTACACTTTCTTCTGTAGCTCATAATTTACTCGTAAAAGATATTAATCCAAAGATAACTCGTGATATCGGTATAATTGCACACTCATTTGATGAAGTAACACCTGCTACAAAAGAATTTATAAACATCATGAATCAATTTCATAAATCTGAAACTTTTTCTGATCAAGATATTAACTAAAAAGTAAAAATGCAACAAACAGGAAAGGGTTTTAACGAAGGAAATCAAGTTAAGAAGAAAACGCGTGGAAACCCACGCGTTTTCTTCTTTGAACACCTTTCCACAGATTCCTATTTAGACCTTTCCTTGTAATCAGGCAAAGGAACCCCACAAGACCCCGGGGACGGCTCCGTTATTCCAAGGTTCGATTGGCAGCGAGTCTCCGCTCCCTCACTCTATTCACGCTCGATTTTCACTTCGAAAAAGCAGTTAAAATCCGCATCAAACTTGATCGGATTGAGGGAATTAGTTTTACCGAAGGGAGCACACTTATACATAGGCCAATGTTCCATGCGACGACCTCCGGTTGTGGTTCTTGTTTCGCGGAAATTTGTGTTTTCTCCGGCTGCAAAATAACTGGAGGGTACTTCTGTACCTCCCCAGGTCATTTTTTCCTCCGCGAGCCTTAGATTTGTAAATGGTTTGTTTGTCAAATTTTTTTTGCTCCCAAACCTTGGAAAGTTACTCCTTAACTTTAAGTATAATTTTCCCAATATTCTGATTCTCTTCCATATGCGTGTGAGCTTTTCCTACCGTTTCGATAGAAAACGTCGTGTCAATAATAGGCCTTATTTCTCCGCGTTCTAAATAAGGTGTTACGATTTCAGCAAAGTCATGGGTTAAAAGAGCTTTGTATTCATCACTTCTTGGGGTTAGTAATGTCCCTGTTAATTGGATGCACTTTGACATCAAGGTAAATAGGTCTATCTTTTCCAATTCACTTCCGCCCAGTATACCAATAAGGACCCACCGACCTTCTACTTTAATGCTTGCGAGGTTTTTCTCCCAATAATCAGCGCCGATAAAGTCTAAAATCAAGTCTACACCCCTACCATTAGTGGCTTTTAGTATCTCTTCGTCGAATGACTGCTCCTTGTAATTTATAAGTACATCAGCACCAAGTTCTTGGCAGAAGGCAAGCTTTCTTTTAGAACCAGCAGTAACGATAATCTTCGCGTCGCAAAGTTTTTTTGCCAGTTGAATAGCTGCTGTCCCAACTCCACTTGCACCTGCATGAATTAGGACGGTTTCTTGTTTTTGAAGCTTACCGATCCAAAATAACGTTTGGTAAGCAGTTAGGAATACTTCAGGAATAGCGGCCGCTTCTTCAAACGATAAAGACTTAGGAATTTTCATAGCCCGATTAGCTGGCATGGCTACATACTCACCGTAACCACCGCCGTTGACGAGACCCATTACCCTATCACCTATAGAAAATGAACTCTCACCGTTGACTTGGACCACTGTACCAGCAATTTCAATGCCTAAGATAGGATTTGTTAAATATCCCATTTTCCCTTCACGCGTTAATATATCTGTGCGATTTACCGCTGCTGCATGAACTCTTATAAGCAATTCTCCCTCTCCAGGTTGGGGATTTGGTAGGTCAACAAGTTCAAGTTGATTTGGACCACCTGCTTTTTTTACTATAACACCTTTCATATTAACATCTCCCTTTAGCTCTTGAATTAAGCGATTTTTAGTTCTTGTTTTCACTTTATCTACCCATTTATCTTTCCCTTCTTCAATTCGAATTGAAATTTTAAAAGTAAGAATTTATATATATATTAGTAATGTGTGGTGATAGCTAACATTTTCAAGACACTTTTTTTAGTTTTTTTATTGAAGTTCTTTTAAACCTATAGGTATTCATAAAAATGCTAGTACATATAAAAAATGCTCCGATAATAATATTAAATGTTATCTTCTCCCCAAGTTGTAGCCATCCGAATATAAGACCTAAAATAGGAACAAACATTAATGCCATAGATGCTTTCGAAGCATCCATTTTATTTAGTACCCAATACCAAACTACAAATGTAAAGGCAGTAGAAAATAAACCATTAAATAATGTTGATAAAATTGCTTCATTAGACCACTGGATTGAAGGGTTTGGTTCTAATATTAAAGAGAGAATGAATAAAAATATTGCTCCCATAATAAGTTGCCAGGCAGTCATATGAATGATGTCTTTATTTTTGGAGTTTAGTTTGTTATAAACATTTGCTGATGCCCAACTAAAAGCCGAAATTAATAATAATAACTCTCCAAATACTACTTTTTTATCGAAATTAATAAATTCTATTCCTAAAATAAATAAAAGGCCGATTAGACCAAATATCAATCCAATCATTTTATACATATTAATTTTATCATTTAATTTAAAATGACTAATAATGGTGACAAATATAGGCATTGTGTACACCAAAACAGAAGATTTCCCTGAATCTACAAATTGCATACCATAAGTCATTATTCCCATATAGCCTAAAGGCATTAATAAGCTCATTACCAGATAGGTTTTAAAATTACCTTTACCTATAGAGAGCCTTTTTCTTTGTACTAGGAGGATGATAAATAAAGCAATCGCCCCTATTAATAAACGCAAAGAGGTAAATAAAAATGGGGGTATGTCACTTATGGCTATTTTCATTGTAACCCATGTATATCCCCAAATGAGAGTAACAGAAGTAATGCCTAACAGAACTTTAATCATAATAAAAGCCTCCGCGTTATTATTTTTAATATGTCATTAATAGTATGTTACATCCGTTCATTACTGAAATATATTTTTCACATAAGGTATATAACTAAATGGTTATGACGTATCTCAAATAGGAATAGAAGGGTATCATTATCAATAAAAACTTTTAATTAGCCCATTAAATGCTTTAATGATGTATATTGGGTACAAAAATGAGAGTCAAATGGAAAAGGCTTTACTCAAAATAGATAAATAAGAAAAGGACCAGGAGAGCATTCTGAACTGCACCCCGTCAAGTAGACAGTGGAAATAATAAAAAATGTATTAAGCGGCTTGTCCTGAATTCTAACGGACTCAAGCCGCTTAATCTTTTCTGATAACGATAGTAATTATAAAAATGAATATAATCATCAATCGCTAGTTTTAACTCTTATATGAATCGTACTTATGTAAATAATATTTCTCACACTTCAATGTGCCCCAAAATGATTCAATTGGTCCGTTATCAATACATCGACCAATACGGGACATACTCTGTGTCATATTGGCAGTTTCCACAATTCGCTTAAATTCCTTTGATGTATATTGAAAACCTCGATCACTATGTATTAATGGCTGTTCGCCTGATTGTAATGATTGAATAGCTGATTTTATTGTTTTGAAAACAAGGGAATTATTATTCGAATGACCGAACACATAACTCACAATTGAACCATCATATAAATCGATAATTGCACTTAAATAAGCTTTTTTCCCATTTCCATACTTAAACTCTGTGACATCTGTACACCATTTTTCATTGGGCTTTTTCGATGTAAATGCTCTATTTAATACGTTCTCCGCCACATGATGTTTGGAGTGTATGAACACATATGGGTTTAATTATATAGTTCTGGTTCCTATTAAGCGTGGTTTTGGGAGGTTTTTAATCATTGTAAGGTAACCTTTCATAAAAGAATGTTATTCAATAATATGGCCCGATTATTGAATGAGGTTGTATGATCAATCTCTTCAGAGTAATTGTATATATATTTTGTGTCCCATAATAATAACCGTAAAAAAAACCTTGATACAGCAACACACTGTACCAAGGTTTGTATTTCATAGTTATAATCACTCATGTATTCTGTTTAAGAAATCAGTATACAACTTTTTTGTCCAGTATAAGACTTTATTGTAAAGTATACAACTTTTTTGTCTAGTATACATCTTTATTGTAATTCAACAGAATTTTTTTTCCCGAATGAATAATTACTCAACTGTCACCGATTTAGCTAAGTTACGTGGTTTATCCACATCACAACGACGGTGAAGTGCAGCATAGTAGCTGATTAACTGTAATGGCACTACTGAAACAAGTGGCGTTAGTAATTCGTGAACGTGTGGAATGACTAAACGGTCTCCATCCTCATCGATACCAGCCATCGCAATAATACATGGATATGCACCACGCGCAGCAACTTCTTTCACATTACCACGGATGTTTAGCCCAACTGATGCTTGTGTAACAAGTGCAAATACTGGTGTACCTTCTTCAATTAAAGCAATTGTTCCATGTTTAAGCTCACCGCCAGCAAAGCCTTCTGCTTGGATGTAAGAGATTTCTTTTAGTTTTAAGGCCCCTTCAAGGCTCACGTAGAAGTCCATATTACGGCCAATGAAGAATGCGTTACGCGCGATTTTTAAGTAGTCTTCTGCGATGTCTTCTAATACATCTTTTGAGTCAATAATTGTTTGGATACCGTTTGCGGCAATCGCAAGCTCTTGTTTTAAATCAAATTCTAAGCCTGTGCCATTTGCTTTTGCTGTTACATAGGCTGCTAAAGAAAGGACAGCTACTTGCGCCACATATGCTTTTGTAGAAGCTACCGCAATTTCCGGACCTGCATGTAATAACAATGTGTGATCAGCTTCTCGTGATAGAGTTGAGCCAGGAACATTTGTAATCGTTAATGTTGGGTAGCCAAGCTCTTTAATTTTCACCAGTACCTGACGGCTATCTGCTGTTTCACCTGATTGTGTAATAAAGATAAATAAAGGTCTTTCTGAAAGTAATGGCATATTATAGCCAAATTCACTAGAGATATGAACTTCTACAGGGATACCAGCCATTTTTTCGAAATACTGTTTACCGATGAGACCTGCATGATAGCTTGTGCCCGCCGCAATAATATATAAACGATCTGCAGCTCGCAATGCTTCTAAGATTTCTGTATCTATTGTTAGATCGCCATTTTCACCCTCATACGCTTGAATAATTTTGCGAATGACTGTAGGCTGCTCATCCATTTCTTTTAACATATAATGAGGATATGTCCCCTTTTCAATATCGCTCATATCAAGCTCTGCTGTATATGGTGCACGTTCAACTACAGAACCATCTAGTTTTGTAATTTCAACGCTAGCCTTGTGTACAATTACAACCTCTTTGTCGTGAAGCTCTACATATTGATCTGTCACTTGTAGCATAGCCATTGCATCCGAAGCAACAACATTGAAGCCTTCACCAATTCCAACTAAAAGTGGAGATTTATTTTTCGCTACAAAGATTGTATCAGCGGCTTCTGCATCTAATAGTGCAAGCGCATATGAACCATGTAGTAAAGATAACGTTTTACGGAAAGCATCTGCTGTGTTTAAACCTTCTTTTACAAACAACTCTACTAATTGCACGATAACCTCTGTATCTGTATCAGATTTCATTGGAATGCCTTTTAAATATGTTTTTTGTAATAGATGATAGTTTTCAATGACCCCATTATGCACAAGCGTAAAACGCCCTGATGCACTTTGATGCGGATGAGCATTTAAACGATTTGGTACTCCATGTGTAGCCCAACGTGTATGACCAATACCAATTTTCGCAGCAACATCTTCATCTACCGCCCCTCGTAAATCTGCGATACGTCCTTTTTCTTTAAAAACAGTTACGCCTTCCTCATTACGGACTGCAATACCTGCTGAATCATAACCACGGTATTCTAGTTTCTCTAAACCTTTTAATAAAATTTCCTTTGCATCTGATTCACCAATATATCCTACAATTCCACACATAAATTCTCGTCCTCCGATATTGTCAATTTAACGCAATGTCAAAGTAGACCTCATCTATCGAAATCATTGAATGGCCAAGCATGCTTTATTTTTATATAAAATAAAGCATTCCTGTTCATGCAATCAAATCATTCAGCCATCTGAATGGGCATTCGATATGTGAAGTTTTCTTCTATTCATCTATTGCTTTACGATACCTTTTCCACTTCCTGTACATTCAATCGCTCAAATGCTTTCAAAATGAAAAATGACAATCGGGTATGTCGATCGGGAGGTATCCGCCGAATTTTCGATAAACCTCCACCTCGTCTGCTGAAGATCCATTTCGTCCAATTTCTTCAGCTCAGGCGCTATAATTGTTCTCCGATTTTACGCTCTCTTTCCTCCTTTTGCGTTCGTTAAAGAACAAGGTCGGACCTCGTCTTCAACTTCTCCATCATACTCAATCATATGCTATCCGTCAAACTTTCGTTATAAAAAATACCTAGTACCCTTGCTTTTTCGTGACAAATATGTAGACGAACAATTGCTAGTGGTTGTAAAACCTTGACAAACACACTACTTAGCATTACTTAGTACTAATTGTTTTGGTTGGCGGGGGTGAATTTGTGGAGAATTTGAGCGAAATGCTCAAAGGCTTTTTAGAGTGAATTGTTTTAGAAATCATTAGTCGTGGCGAAATTTATGGATATAAAATTGTCAAACGACTTAAGAATATAGGCTTTGAGGATATCGCAGAAGGGACATCAACCTTGGTCAAATCACAAATGAGCTCATCGCATTATACAAAAGATAGCAAAAGGCACAAGCCAAAACTGCTTGTGCCCTTTTTATTATTTACTAGCTAATAAATTTACTATTTCTCTATTAAAGGCAGGTAGGTCATCTGGTGTTCTACTTGTTACTAGTTGCTTTTGACAGACGAATACTTCTTCATCGTGGAATTTTGCCCCTGCATTTTCTAAATCTACTTGAATGGATTTATAACCCGTGGCGTCACGACCATTTAGTGTTTTTGCCGTAATTAGTAGCTGCGGTCCATGACAAATGGCAAAGGTTGGTTTCATGTCATCCATAAAGGATTTCACAAACGACACTACACGATCATCGGCGCGTAAAATATCTGGAGAAAAACCACCAGGTATAAACAGTGCATCAAAATCAGTCGCTTTTACCTCATCAATGCCTTTATCAATTTTTACTGTTTCCCCATGTTTTCCTTTTACTTCTTTTCCTGCCTCTGTATCAATTGTTACTAGCTGATGTCCAGCCGCTTCTAAAGCTTCTTTAGGACTTGTAAATTCACTATCCTCGAACATATCGGTAATAACTGTAGCAATTTTAGCCATATCCATCAAACACTCCTTGTTATTGTGACTCCTTTTTACTGTTCCCCATCTTTTCTATTTCAAACATCCTTTTCAAACAAGAAAAACTCGATTTCCTAAAAACGGAAATCGAGTTAAGTTTCTATATTTACTATTCTGTTAAGCCCATTTCTGCACGTACAACATCTGCAATACGCTCAACAAAACGTGCACAATCTGTTTCTGTAGCAGCTTCCACCATTACACGGACAAGCGGCTCAGTACCTGAAGGACGTACTAATACACGGCCATTTCCTGCCATTTCAGCTTCTACCTCTGCAATCACAGTCGCCACGTTCGTATTTTCAGTCACCGCATGCTTGTCTGTTACACGAACATTGACAAGACGCTGAGGATAGATTTTCATTTCAGCAGCAAGCTCTGACAGCTTCTTACCTGTTGCTTTCATAATGTCGACAAGCTGAATACCTGTTAGTAGACCATCGCCTGTTGTATTAAAATCTAAGAAAACAATATGCCCTGATTGTTCGCCACCTAAATTGTAATCATTAGCACGCATTTCCTCTACAACATAACGATCTCCTACTGCCGTTTGTATACTTTGCATACCGTTATCTTCGACAGCCTTATAGAAGCCCATATTGCTCATAACAGTTGAAACAATTGTTTGCTTCTTTAAACGACCAACTGCATTTAAATACTTTCCAATAATAAACATAATTTGATCGCCGTCAACAATTTTACCGTTCTCATCTACAGCAATTAAACGGTCACCGTCCCCATCAAATGCTAGACCAACATCTGCATTCTTTTCCAATACAAACTTAGCTAGTCCCTCAGGATGCGTTGAACCTACACCATCATTAATATTTAGACCAGTTGGAGAAGCACCCATTGTAGAAATGTCAGCCTCTAGATCCGCAAAAAGATGCGTCGCTAATGAGGAGGTAGCACCATGTGCACAGTCTAATGCTACATGGATACCATCAAATTCTTCATCAACTGTTTGTTTTAAGTATTGAATATACTTTTGTCCGCCTTCGAAATAGTCACTTACAGATCCTAAATCTGCTCCTATTGGACGTGGTAAAGTATCGTCTTGAGCATCAAGTAAAACTTCAATTTCCTCTTCTTGTGCATCTGTTAGCTTAAAGCCATCTGGACCGAAGAATTTAATGCCGTTGTCTGCTACTGGGTTATGCGAAGCTGAAATCATGACGCCTGCATCTGCGCTCATAATGCGAGTAAGGTATGCCACACCAGGTGTTGAAATAATTCCAAGACGCATTACTTCTACCCCAATAGATAAAAGACCAGCAACAAGTGCACCTTCTAGCATCTCGCCTGAAATACGTGTGTCACGACCAATTAAAACCTTAGGACGGTCAGTTGCATCCTTCGTTAAAACATAGCCACCTATACGGCCAAGTTTAAATGCAAATTCCGGTGTTAGTTCACTATTGGCGACGCCACGGACGCCATCTGTTCCAAAATATTTACCCATTCTACTTATTCTCTCCTTCAATGCAAGACTGTGTCATATTCATCAATAGACACTTGTCCGCTTACTTTTGGAAAAGTCTGCTTTTATTCATTCATTGGTAATTTTTAATACTCCACTCAGTTAGTTTGTTGGGTGAATATATTACGATCTATCCACCAAAACAAACTCCGGTTGGATTTTTGATTTAGAATCAAAATAAAATTATAGTCAGATATTGTTTAAGAATCAATATCTTCCGTTTCTTCGGTTGGCGTATTTTTATCAGTAGTTGTACTGTCATCCTTCACATCAGTTTCTTCAGTTGGAGGTGGCGTTTCCTCTGTAGAAGCTGGTGTTTTCTGCTCTTCTTGTTTCTCCACTTGTGTAATATCTGCCTTCACTTTTATTTTTTTATCAGATATTTTTGTCACACCATCTGGTAATTTTACATCAATTTCATAAGTTTTTGACTCTGTAATTTTTGACAGGTCCACTGTTATTGGAATTTCTGTTAAACCATCAATAATCGATTTTCTGCCATATACTTTAATCATTTTTGGCGTAAATGTTAAAGAATTGATCGTTATATCTTCCAAGGCTTGCCCTGTTTCTCTCATAACAACTGGGAGTTCCCGACTATATTCCCCAATATCTACTTGAACATTAACAGTATCAGGTTCAATTGTCACATCAAGCTTATTTAAGTCTCGATCTAATACTTTTACTGCCGCGTCCTGTGAGAAGGATTGCTTCAAGCCTGGCTCTCCAGCAACAGTTGCTTTTACATAGCTGATGCTTTCAATAGCACTTTTTGCACCTGTCACGTAAACAGTCGGTGGATCAGCTACCATATCCTTCAAAATATACCCTTCTTCGATTAGTCGAGTATTCATTTCAGGGTCCACTCGGAACTCTTTTGTGACCTTTTCCTCAATATTTACATGAATAGTTGCAGGGTCTAATGTAACCTTTAGCTTATCAGAAATATTTTCGTATTGTAGCTTTACATCATGCTCGCCAATCAATAGATTACTTAAATCAACAAATACGGAGAAATCCTTTGTCGCTCTTGTTTTTATAACAACAGGCATTGGCCCTTTTATCTTAACATCTACTGTTTCAGGTAAACCTGTTACAATCAGATTCTCATTATCATAATAAACATCTACTGGCACATCACGAATAATATCAGTCTGTTCAGTAGTGGTTGTTGTATTGATTGGAGATAGCTCGGTACGAACTGAGAAAAAAAGCAAAAATGCTAAAAATAGTGCGATGATTCTTAATACCCAAGGGCTATCCATCATTTTATCCATTCTTTTTCCCCCTCCAAGTTAACTTAGAGGCTGCATTTGACTCTTGTGCTGATCCGAACCACATTTTTCGTAATAGTGTCTCGAACTCCTCTAGAGAAAGATTACGATGGAGATTACCATTCAACGTAATACTAATAGCGCCTGTTTCTTCTGAGACAACGATTGTAATCGCATCCGTAACTTCACTTAAGCCAAGTGCAGCACGGTGGCGTGTCCCTAACTCTTTTGAAATAAATGGACTTTCAGATAGAGGTAAATAACAAGCTGCTGCTGTAACTTTATCTCTTTGCATAATAACCGCCCCATCATGTAGTGGCGTATTCGGTATAAAGATATTAATTAGCAATTCTGAAGAAATTTCAGCATTTAGACCTATACCTGTTTCAATATATTCGTTAAGACCTGTTTCTTTTTCAATTGAAATTAACGCACCTATTCGACGTTTAGCCATATAACTTACAGATTTTTTCATAGCCTCTATAAGCCTTGTTTGCTCCTCGTCTTCTTGACTAGACGATCGTTGGAAAAGTTTACCTCTACCAATTTGTTCTAAGCCTCGTCTGATTTCAGGCTGGAAAATAATAATAATAGCCAAGAAACCAAATTCAATGACCTGCTGTAACATCCAGCCTAACGTTTGTAACCCTAAAAGGTCTGTTGCAATTCGTGCAATAATAATGACGAAAATTCCCTTAAGTAATTGGACAGCCTTCGTACCTTTAATGAGGGTTAAGACCTTATAAACGACGTACCAAACTAGCAGTACATCGATGAAGTTAATAACAATATTCACAGGCGTTAAATCTGTGAAATGTTCAATAATTTGCACGTGGCATCCCCCACTTTTCATTACGAATCCATACACATTCAAGTATAGCACATTCTTATCAAATGTAACTTTTTTCAAATAAAAAGTCTACTCAGAAGAGTAGACCTTTCAGCCTCTCACGTGCACTATTTTTTAGGACGTATAGAGTGTTATTTAGTTTCTTCCTTTTCATCAAATGTCATGGCTGATTTTACTGAGTTTTTAATTGTATACCATAACCATTCAAATACTTCGTCAATTTCTTCAATTCTTCCTGAAACTACCGCTGTAGATGCCATGTATTGCCCGTTTATGACTGTGACGTTACCATCAACTTCTCCTTCAACAACCAAATCGCCATTTTTCACCACAATATCGCCCTTTACAACTTCTCCTTCAGGTACGATAACCGTTTGACCATCCACAACTAAATTGGGCTGCTTGGTCACAGAGAAATGCTGGTCATCCATAAAGCTACCGAGCAAGGTAGCACTCATAAATAAACAAAATACTGCTGCTGCCACAAAAAATGGATGTCGGCGTATCCACTTTTGTATGCCTACTCGACTTTTTGGTTTTGGTAAACGAGCCATTACTGCTGCTTCAAAATCCGGAGGCGCTGTAATATGGGAAGCACTCTTCACAAAGGCGATTGTTTCACTCAATTCATGCATCAACTGTTTACAATCATTACATGTATGCAAGTGTTGCTTTAACTCTTGCTCATGCTCACGACTAATGTCACCGTCTAAATAATCATGCATATAATCAATAATATGCTCTGGACAAGTATTCATGACGCTCCCCCTCCTACAGATTGTTTAACTGCTTACGTAATGCCTCACGTCCGCGGTGAATTCTCGTTTTCACCGTTCCAAGCGGCATATCTAAAATCTCGCTAATCTCTTGCAACGATAACTCTTCTATATATTTCAATACTATAACCGAACGGTATTTATCCGGCAAACGTCCAATTTCGTATTGAATGCGATCTTGCAGCTCCATTTGCTCTAACTGCTCCTCTGGTAGCTGGTCGTCTGCTGCGATTTGTGAATACATATCAAGCCCTTCTGTACCAGCTACTTCTGCATCTAAATAATAATCCGGTTTCTTTTTCCGAATACGATCTATACAGAGGTTTGTCGCTATGCGATAAAGCCACGTCGAAAACTTTCTTTTCTGATCAAAAGTATGCAAATTCATATATGCCCGAACAAAAGCTTCCTGAGCAATATCTTCAGATTCTTGTTTGTTACCTAACATTCGATAGCATACTTGGTACAGTTTGTGCTGATAGAGACTCACAATATCGGCAAATGCGTTTTGATCGCCTTTAAGCACTTGTTTTATTCTCTTATTTACTAACGCATCCATTGTGTTGACTTCTCCACCTTTACAACTGTCTTATACTATACGACCCACCGATAAGAAAAGTTTCGTTTTATTTCAATTATAGCAAAAGATTTTTATGCAATGTGGCTACAGGCAATTTTTTGAAAATTTTTCTTTAAACTAAAGTTTCTCCAAATAATGATCCCATTAAAGCAACAGCTACATTTGCTGTTGTATTTTTCTCGTCTAATATCGGATTAACTTCTACAAACTCTGCTGAAGTTAACATTCCAGATTCTTGTAACATTTCCATCGCTAAATGACTTTCTCGATACGTAATTCCGCCTGGCACTGGTGTTCCAACCCCTGGTGTATAAAGAGGGTCAAGTCCATCTAAATCAAGCGATAGGTGTAATCCATCAACATTGCGCTCTTTTAAATAGGCAAGTGCATCTTCCATAACACGCGTCATGCCAAGTCGGTCAATTTCATGCATAGTGTACACTTTAATTCCTTGTTCACGAATCAAATCACGCTCACCTGGATCTACAGAACGAGCTCCGATAATAATAACGTTTTCTGGCTTAATTTTTGGCACATTATTACGAATTTGAACTAAACGTTCATGTCCAAGCCCAATACTAACTGCTAAAGGCATTCCATGTATGTTGCCTGAAGGTGTAGTTTCAGGTGTATTTAAATCTGCATGTGCATCATACCAAATAACACCTAGATTTTTATAATGTTCTCCTAATCCTGCAAGTGTCCCAATAGCAATACTATGGTCTCCACCAAATACAAGTGGGAATTTTTTTTGTTCGACTACATCATGTACGCTATTAGCTAAAGCCGTACTAACTTCTACTACTTCCTCTAAATTCAATAACTTTTCATCTACTGCCGCGTTTGCATGCTTTTGACTAACACGAATATCCCCTTGATCTTGTACCTCATGTCCAATACTGGCTAAACGTTCAACAACGCCTGCATAACGAATAGCACTTGGTCCCATATCTACACCTCGGCGTGTTTGTCCGTAATCTGTTGGTACTCCAATAATAGAAATATTAAGTTTATTCATGTTTTTATACCCCCTAAAAGTTATAAGACTATTGTAAAGCCTACTTACTACTTGGCTCAACTCAACATAAATGTGCATATTTATTCAATTACAAATAGCATAAAAAAATCTCCTACTGTTTTCAGTAAGAGATTAGTTATCTGTATTTATTATATCACTTTTGAATATATTTTATTCTATAAAAGTGAGCCATGAAGGACTCGAACCTTCGACCCTCTGATTAAAAGTCAGATGCTCTACCAACTGAGCTAATGGCTCATAAAAGAAAAATGGCTGGGGTACTAGGATTCGAACCTAGGCATGACGGAATCAAAATCCGTTGCCTTACCGCTTGGCTATACCCCAATCATTTATAAAACTGGTGGAGGGGGACGGATTCGAACCGCCGAACCCTAAGGAGCGGATTTACAGTCCGCCGCGTTTAGCCACTTCGCTACCCCTCCGAAATAACACAAGAATAATGGTGGAGGATGACGGGCTCGAACCGCCGACCCTCTGCTTGTAAGGCAGATGCTCTCCCAGCTGAGCTAATCCTCCATAGAAACAGGTGTGTTATATCACAGTTTATTTTCTTCTTAAAGCCTGTACATCATGATGATGTATTTTAAATGGTGACCCCTACGGGATTCGAACCCGTGTTACCGCCGTGAAAGGGCGGTGTCTTAACCACTTGACCAAGGGGCCAAACTTATGTCTTAAACAAGACAAGAATTATAATAACACTATTTCTACATTCTTGCAACACTTTTCTACATTTTTTTATGTATAAAACCATCTTAAAAATGAGCAAAAAAATGGCTCCGAAGGCAGGACTCGAACCTGCGACAACCTGATTAACAGTCAGGTGCTACTACCAACTGAGCTACTTCGGAACAATATTATTCAAATCGATCTTAGATGACCTCTTAAGTACATTTATTATTATAGCAAGCATTCGAAATAATGCAACACATTTGTGTAAAATATTATATTTTTTTGTCGAGGCCTTCTTGAATTTTACTTAGAAACCATAATAGTTCTCTATTAAATCTAAAATTTCTATTTTGTGTATTAAATATTCTTGCTGTATATTATTGCAATTGTTAAAATAAAAATAGTTTTATGAATTTTCTATCATTTTAGGGGGAGGAATGTTCAAATGGTAATAGAGGATTTAATTGCACCGGATGTTTATAACATCACAGAGGAATTAGAAAAGTTTTCGCAAGATAGTGAACGCCAAGCCATACGTTGGTTAAATACACAAGAAGAGAGACAAACCGTTACTTACGTAGAACTTGTTCAAAAAATGAATCAATACGCTAATGCCTTTACGAAGAAAGGGCTTCAAAAAGGTGATCGTGTATTAGTTATTATTCCTCGTCTACCAGAGGCCTATTTTGTCTTCCTAGGCTGTTTAAAAGCGGGTATTGTTCCTATTTCCTGTTCAGAAATGTTACGTGCAAGTGATTTAGAGTATCGTATGGAGCATTCTTCTGCTAGTGCTGTTATCGCATATGAAGTATTCACTAATGAAGTAGACAAAATTTCGCCTTCTGTAGATGCTTTAAAAAACAAAATGGTCATCGGAACAGCTACAGGAGATTGGTCTTCTTTAAATGAATTGGCTAGCTCTCAGCCAAATACATTTACTGCTGTTGCTACTAAACGTGATGACATGGCGTTCCTTTCTTATACTTCTGGAACAACAGGCAAGCCTAAAGGTGTCGTTCATTCTCATGGCTGGGGCTACGCGCATATTCGAACAGCGGCTGCACAGTGGCTTTGTGTACGTGAAGGAGACTTAGTATGGGCAACTGCAGCTCCAGGCTGGCAAAAATGGATTTGGAGTCCGTTCCTCTCTACCATTATGTTGGGAGCAACTGCTTTTGTTTATCATGGTGGGTTTGATGCAAAAACATATCTTCAGCTGTTGCAGAATGAAAAAGTTAATGTTCTTTGCTGCACACCAACTGAATATCGTATTATGGCGAAACTTGAGAATTTAAATGACTATAATCTATCATCTCTTCGTAGCGCTGTCTCTGCTGGTGAGCCATTAAATAGACCGGTCATTGAAACATTTAACAATCACTTTGGTCTAAAAGTCCGCGATGGTTATGGTCAAACTGAAAATACATTACTCATTGGTACTTTGGAAAATACGGAGCTACGACCTGGTTCCATGGGTGTCCCAACTCCAGGTAATATTGTCCGTATTATCGACAATGAAGGCAATGAGGCACCTGTTGGCGAGGTTGGCGATATTGCCATACACAAATCATCACCAGCCTTGTTTAAAGAGTATTATCGTGAGCCTGAGCGCACACAAGCGGCATTCCGAGGTGAATGGTACATTACAGGGGATCAAGCAAAATGTGATGAAGATGGTTACTTCTGGTTTGAAGGTCGGGGCGACGATATTATTATCTCATCTGGTTACACTATTGGCCCATTTGAAGTGGAAGATGCCTTAAACAAACATGATGCTGTACAAGAGTGTGCGGTTGTGGCTGCTCCAGATGAAATTAGAGGACATATTGTCAAAGCCTACGTAATCTTACGGGATGGCTATAAGGGACACAATGAAGAAGAACTAATCAAGGAGCTACAGGAGCATGTAAAAGCACTGACAGCGCCTTATAAATATCCTCGTAGTATTGTCTTTATCAATGAGTTACCAAAAACAACATCTGGGAAAATTCGTCGTATCGAACTACGAGCAGCAACTGTTTAAAATAGTAAGGAGGCATTTCATTCAAAGAAATGCCTCCTTTTTTATCTACTTTTTGGAATTTTAGACAGAAAAAAAGCCACTACTGAGTGTATCAGTAGCGACTTTTTGCGCCTAGCGACGTCCTACTCTCACAGG
>NZ_DJAY01000002.1:52121-132615 GCF_002429815.1 Lysinibacillus sp. UBA5990 | reverse complement strand
TGTTCACTAGCAAGCTAGCTACTAAAAACTTTATTGATTACGGTTTGCTTGCTCAGTTTTCAAGGGTCATGTTTTGCTTTGTTTTAGCGTGTCACCGTGGCGACTTGTATAATACTACACCCTTATTTTTAAAAGGTCAACACTTTTCCGAAAAAAAGTTTAACTTTTTTCTCCACATAGAATTACTTCCTATATTAATAATCAAAATAAATCTTTGACTACAAATAATATTTTCACCCTTAAGGACTAAGTTATACCATTAATTAAAATATAACTTTATCATATCTTACAAGAAAAATTTAATAGATTTTTTTGGATAGCAGAAAAAAAATCTATATTAAACTGATCTTTCAGTATGTAGATGGAGTTTTTTATAAAAAGGTGAGCTGGAATGAGGGGCACTAAACTCCTAATTGGATTCAACGGCTTTACTTGATTTCAAAAAAGACTATAGATAAACATAAAATTTCTAGTTTATCTATAGTCTTAAACTGAATTTTACAATGGGAAAAAGAATGGGATGGTTATCATCATGACAATAAACATAACAATTTGTAACGGTATCCCTATTCTTACAAAGTCCATAAATTTATAGCCCCCAGCTGTCATTACCAGCGCATTAGTTGGGGATGCAATTGGTGTGGCAAACGCCATACTTGCGGCTACTGCTACTGCAATCATAAATGTTGTAGGATTAACCTCCATTGCTATTGCAGCACTCATAGCTATCGGTGCAAACAATACAGCCGTCGCCGTATTACTAATAAATTGTCCAAAGACAGCTGTCAAAATATAAACACCTATGAGCACACCATAGGGACCATAGTCACCAAGCACTTTAATAATCCCGTCAGATAGTATATCCATGCCTCCTGTTTTTTCTAAGGCTGCCGCCATTGGTAGCATGGCAGCCACTAGCACTATACTTTCAAAATTCATATTGCTATACGCATCTTCCATATTCCGTAAGCAACCAGTTAATATCATTAAAACGGCACCAATCATAACAGAAATAACAGCAGGGAAAATTTCGAATGCCATTAACATAATCATAAACAGCATAATAATTCCCGCAATACCAGCTTTTCCTGTTGCTGCTGCTACACTGGCGTGCTCCTTTGGCTGACCAACAACCACAACATCTTGGGTCTCTCTCGCTAATAAAAGAATTTCATCCCAAGCTCCTTGCACTAAAATAGCGTCTCCAAATTTCAACTTATGCGAAACCATGTCTTGGAGTTTATAACCACCCTTACGATTAATGCCAATTATATTTAGGTTGTATTTTTCCCTAAACCCTAACGAACTCACCGTTTCATTGATAAAGCTTGAATTTGGAGTGAGTAATACCTCTGCAATACCGAGATGCTTCGAAACCAATTCATCAGCTTCCCCTTCTACTAATCCTTGCATCTCGAGGTGATAATCCTCAACAAAGTGACGAATATCCTCTTCTTCCCCTTGAACATACAGCTCGTCCTTTGCGTGAATTACACTTGTGGGACCAGCCATTTCTTGATATGTCATAGGTAGTAAATTGATACCTTCTTGTGACTTGCGATGAATTTTCATCATACAGAGCGTGTACTTGGCTGGTAGCTTTAACTCTGCTAACGACGTTTCAATAATAGGTGATTCTTCTGGAACAGAAATTTTGAATAGTCGATTATTTAAATCATATTGCTTTATGATTTTCTTCGGTGAAAGCTTATAGCCCTCATTTGTTTGCGTACGATGTTGATCTTTCGGTAACAAAATATTGCGCACAAGCACTAGATAAGCAATTCCTGCAATCATACCCACTATACCAATTGGAGTTATTTCAAAAAATCCAAGTTTGCTATATCCCCTATCTACCAATAACTGACTGACAATTAAATTGGTTGGAGACGCAATCAACGTCATAAGACCCGATAGACTAGCTACGTATGAGAGTGGCAATAAAAATTTAGAAGGGCTGACCTTCATACTAATCGCTATACTTACAACTATTGGCATCATTAATGCGACAGTACCTGTATTGCTCATAAATGCACCGACAGATCCAACAATGATGAGTAGTAATACAAATAGTTTCAACTCACTATTGCCCGACCATTTAAGTAATAACTGTCCTGCCATTCCCGCAAGACCTGTGCGTAATATTCCTGCACCCACGACGAAAAGCCCTGCAATCATTAAAACTACAGAGTTTGAAAATCCAGCTAATGCCTCTGTTGGCGTTAGAATATCTGTAATAACAAATGCTAAAAGTGACACAATTGCTACAAGATCTGCTCGTATTTTATTGGTCACAAATGCGAAAATTGTTGCACCTAAAATAAGAAATGTTAATGTAAGCTGCACATTCATGAATTCCTTTCTAACATTAATCATTAAAATTTTTGTGACAGCAAAAAAGCCGTCACCATTGCTATTTCTATTATAGCTTACGAATGGCTAGAAATAGTAAAAGTCACCATCTTTTCAAAATTAAAATAAGTGTGGCATGCAACCACACTTTTATTTCTTATATAGATGATGTTCTTTAATATAGTCATAACAAGCATTGGGCAAAAGATATCTTGGCTCTCCACCCATCGCAAATTCTTCCCGAATATAGGTAGAGCTAATTTCCATGGCTAAGCCCTTATCAATAAGATGAAATCTCCCATCATCATTATTTCTTAAAATTGGGGATCGGCTAATTGTTGATAGCATATCAACCCCATGCCTCGCCATAACTATGAATTTATTTTCGGCAACTAATGCGTCTCCCTTTTTCCATAATCCTGCACCAATGTCTACTAATAAATCTGCGCCCATAATAAAGTGGATTTCATCTTCTGGATGTTTTTCCCTAAAGTATTTCATCGTGTCATACGTGTATATATTCCATCCCTCTTGATCCATCTCATAGGAATCTGCCATAAAACGATCATCCTTAGCAATTGCTAAATGTAGCATATTCCACCGATGCCTATCTTCTGTTTTTATAGTTTTATCTTTTCGCTTATTTGAACAGGGTAAAAATATGACCTTATCTAATTTACAACGGTGTGCAACCGTGCTAGCAGTCCAAAGATGAACATTGGTAATAGGATCAAAGGATGAACCATAAATACCTATTCTCGCCATCGTATCTTCCTCCTGTCATTTTTTATCTAGTATCCATCTTCTTTGAAATTTTTTCTTTAATATCATGAATAATAGCTCTCTTGTGATCCCAGCAAGCCTGACTCAAATCAACTGGGTACTCTTCCGGGTTCATCGTTCGTTTGTACTCACACCATAATAATTTTAAATTTTTCTTTGCATATGCTTGTGTCTCTTGAATTGTAGGTTCCTCAAATACTACTTTCCCATTTTCTACAATGCTTTCATGTAACTCGATCGCCGTAAAATTCGTTACAAACTTACTTATATACGTATGAACAGGGTGGAACATCTTTAATCGTTCTGTTTGCTGAATATTTTCCTCATCAAGGGCAATATAGTCACCTTCAGCATGACCATTCTCATTATTAACAATACGATAGACTCGTTTGCGCCCAGGAGTCGTCACCTTTTCTGGATTCGCAGAGATTTTTATAGTATCAACCATTTCCCCATTTTCACTTTCAATAGAGACTAACTTGTATACTCCACCTAAAGCAGCTTGATCGTAGGCTGTAATTAGCTTCGTGCCGATTCCCCAAGCATCAATTTTCGCCCCTTGAGATTTTAAATGCATAATAGTATATTCATCTAAATCATTGGATGCCATAATTTTTGTTTCCTTAAAGCCTGCATCATCTAGCATTTTTCTTGCTACCTTTGATAAATAGGCTAAATCACCACTGTCTAAACGGATACCGATAAAATTAATTTGATCTCCCAATTCCTTCGCTACTTTGATGGCATTCGGAACACCTGATCGTAACGTATCATAAGTATCTACTAAGAATACACAGTCTTTATGTGCGGCTGCATATTTTTTAAACGCAGTATATTCATCTCTGTAGGTTTGAATCATAGCATGCGCATGTGTTCCTGAAACTGGAATACCAAATAATTTACCTGCACGCACATTACTTGTTGCAGAAAAGCCACCGATATAAGCAGCGCGAGTTCCCCAAATTGCCGCATCGAATTCGTGAGCACGACGGGTTCCAAATTCCATCACAACATCCTCACCCGTCACTTCTTTAATTCGCGAAGCTTTCGTCGCGATTAGCGTTTGGTAATTAACAATATTCAGCAAAGGGGTTTCTATTAATTGCGCTTCAGCCAATGGTGCCTCGATTCGCAGAATAGGTTCATTGGCAAAAACCAACTCCCCTTCCCTCATCCCCCTTATAGTTCCTGTAAACTTTAGATTCTGTAGATAATGGAGAAATTCCTCTGGATAGTTCCCTTCTTCACGCAAATATTCAATATCACTTTGAGAAAAACCAAAGTTATTAATAAACTCCATTACTTTTTTTAAGCCAGCGAATATCGCATAACCATTGCCAAATGGAAGTTTTCTAAAATACAGCTCAAAAACAGCCTTTCGTTGATGAACCGCGTCCTTCCAGTAGGTCTGAACCATATTTATTTGGTATAAATCGGTGTGTAACATGAAACTATCATCTGCGTATTTCACGTCATTTCCCTCCATTCTTTACTATCAAATAACAGAGGCACCAAGTGTATGCTCAAAATGACTTAAAGCCCACTCATGTCCTGTTTGATTAAAGGATGCGACAGCGTTTTTATGAATGACAAGATCGAACCCTTTATTATAAGCATCTACAGCCGTATGAAGAACACAGATGTCTGTACAAACGCCAATTAAATGAAGCTCTGTAATTCCTCTTTCACGCAATTTCAACTCCAAATCTGTCCCTGCAAAGGCCGAGTAACGAGTTTTATCTATATAATAGACATGTTCAAATTCTTGCTTAGCTTCGTACAATGTTTTTAAAGCTCCGTATAAATCTCGCCCTTTGGTATGACGAATATTATGTGGAGGAAATAGCTTTGTTTCAGGATGATAAACATCTTCTTGCTCATGAACATCTATAGCGAATACTGTGAACTCTTTATTTGAGATAAATTCACTTGTTATATTAACAATTGCCTGCTCAAGCTGTTGTCCCGGCTCGCCACAAGTTAGAGCTCCATCAGTTGCAACAAAATCAACAGTGTAATCAATGTTAATTAGTGCTCTCTTTTTCATCGTTTTATCACTCCAATTTTTAATTAGTAATACACAAATTACAAATTACTGTTTTTAAAGTTATCAGGAAAGACGAATCTTTCCTAATGATAAATTGATTCCACCACTTCAAAATCATTAAAAGTATACAGCTGTGATGGCCTAAACGAATTACGCTTTGTTTTCTTTGGTTTTCCTTCCGCATCCACTACTTTTTCAATAAAAGGTAGTTTAGGTGCTTTTGTAAAAAATACAGAATCATTAGAGATTCGTGGATCGTCTTCAACTGTCAGTAGTACCCGTTGTAATTCTGATAAGGTAAACTCTTGAGGTAAAAAGTTTTTAGCAACGGTTGTTTGCACCATGTCTTTTTTAATAAATTTGAGTGCATCTGCAATGATTTTACGATGATCAAAGGCTAGTTGAAGTGTAAATACATCTTCAATATCAAATAACTCCACATCATCTGCATCATCATTTGCTTGTCGTTGCTCCATTTGCTCCTCAGGAACAATCGCATAAAAAGCATTTGAAATCATCCAGCCACGAGGATCTCGATTGATATCATCGTAAACACCAAAGTGCTGAACATGTAACCCTTCTACATTCGTCTCTTCTTTTAACTCTCTTTTTGCTGCAATATAGGCTGATTCCTTTTGATGAGCATCTACAAACCCACCAGGAAGCGCCCATTTTCCACCTTCAATATTAGCATTTCCATCAGCATCTTTAGCAGCGCGCTTAATTAACATAATTTTAAGTGTCATGTTTGGCGGTGCCTTTTCTTCTGTTTTCTCCGAAGTAATCGTAAAAATTGCGATATCCGCTGTGTATCCATCAGGTGTTTTATATTTTGAAGAATCATAATGCGCTAGCATTTCTTCTTCCGTACGAAACTTTGACATTATATAACCCCTTTAATCATTACAAGGTTTAAGTAATTTGTAATTAACGAATTACTATTTAATTGAATTATAAACCCCTACCGAAAAAAATGCAACCTATTTATTTAGTACGCCAAAGAGCTATTATAATCAGATTTTTTCAATCAAGATAAAAAAGCATAAATAAAGCTTTTATGCCTTATTTATGCCCATTTACTTTATTGTTCTTTCAGCAAAATTCCATTTCGTACAACAACTTGCCCATTTTTAATAACTGTATTTGTATGGTTCATGCCATAGAAATATTGTAACTGCTTATAATTAGCAACATCTAAAATAATAACATCCGCTTTTTTATCAACTTCAAGGGAACCTATTTGTTCGCCCCGATTCACTGCATACGCGGCATTAATTGTTGTTGCCGTTAGTACCTCCTCTAGTGTCATTCCCATATGCATGCAAGCTAAATTCATTATAAATGGTAGACTCATAGTAGGAGATGATCCTGGATTAAAGTCCGTTGAAATAGCTACAGGTACCCCTTCATCAATCATTAGACGGCCTCTCGCGAACGGCGCACGTAAAAAAAATGCAGTTCCTGGCAGCAAGACAGCAATTGTACCCGCTTCAGCCATTTTTTGAATTCCTTCATCAGAAGCAACTAACAAATGCTCTGCCGAAATGGCTCCCACTTCCGCAGCAAGTTCAGCACCTTTATAAGGCTCAATTTCATCGGCATGAATTTTCGGTGTTAATCCAAGGGCTTTCCCAGCCTCTAAAATACGCTCAGATTGTTCTGGTGTAAAGACACCTTTTTCACAAAATACATCATTAAATTCAGCCAGTTCTAACTCTGCAACTTTGGGTAGCATATCTTGAATCAAAACATCCACAAACTCATCCTCACGCCCTTTATAGTCGCGAGGTACTGCATGTGCACCCATAAAAGTACTAATAACATCCATATCATGCGTTGCTTGCAACTTTTTCGCTACTTCAAGTTGCTTCTTTTCCGTCTCCCAATCTAGTCCATAGCCTGATTTGGCTTCAACGGTTGTGACTCCATGTTTTAAAAATATATCTAAATGATGCCTTGTTTTTTCATACAAATCATCAAAGCTAGTTTCTCGTGTACGCTTTGTTGTGGCGTGAATGCCACCACCTGCATTCATAATTTCCATATAGGTAGAACCTTTGAGTCGCATATTAAACTCTTCTTCACGGGTTCCTCCATGGACGAGATGTGTATGACAATCCACTAATCCTGGCATAACGACCTTACCAGAAGCATCAATTGTAGTAGCTTTCTTCACTAATTCAGGAAAATCTACCTCTAGTTGCTCAAAAGCACCCACAGCAACAATTCGATCTTTTTCAATAAGAATACTACCATTTTCCACTATAGTAATTTCTCGCATTTGCTCCTTTGTGCGAGGTCCTCGTATATTATTTTTTAATGTAATCACTTCATTAGCATTTTTAATTAAGATGGTCACTTTACATCATCCTTTAACATTGGTATATGCACACCTTTGTTTTTGGCTGTCTGAATAGCAATGTCATAGCCTGCATCTGCGTGACGAGCTACCCCCATACCAGGGTCCGAAATTAACACGCGTGCAATTTTCTCTGCAGCTAGCTCCGACCCATCCGCTACTAACACTTGCCCTGCATGCTGTGAATAGCCCATACCTACACCACCACCATGGTGAACACTTACCCAGCTGGCGCCGCTCGCTGTATTAACTAGCGCATTTAAAATTGGCCAATCCGATACTGCATCTGAACCATCTAACATGCCTTCTGTTTCACGGTTTGGCGATGCCACAGAACCTGAATCAAGATGATCACGACCAAAAACAATCGGTGCTGATAACTCACCATTCGCTACCATTTCATTTACTTTTAACGCAAAGCGATGACGGTCGCCATAGCCTAACCAACAAATACGTGCAGGTAACCCTTGCCATTTAACCATTTTCTGTGCCATATCGATCCAATTAACTAGACCTTTATCTTCTGCGAACATCTCTTTCGCAAGTGCATCCGTTTTATAAATATCCTCAGGGTCTCCTGAAAGCGCAGCCCAGCGGAATGGCCCTTTTCCTTCACAGAACAACGGACGAATATAGGCTGGTACGAAGCCTGGGAAATCAAAGGCATTGGTTACGCCCATTTCTTTAGCATAGGCGCGAATATTATTGCCATAATCAAACACCTCTGCACCAGCCTCTTGGAACTCTAGCATTGTACGAACATGCTCTGCCATAGTTTCCTTAGCTTTTCGTTCATATGTTTTTACATCTGATTTACGAAGTGCTAATGCTTCCTCAAATGTCATGTTATTCGGTATATAGCCATTAATAGGGTCATGTGCAGAGGTTTGGTCTGTGACAAAGTCGGAAATGATCCCTAGACTCAACAGTTCACGATTGACGTCTGCACAATTTCCAACAAGGCCAATGGAGGCTGGCTCTTTTTGGTCACGTAATTTATTTACTAATGCAACTGCTTCATCCACAGTTTCTACAAGATAATCACAATAGCCCTCTTTTATTTTACGTTCAATGCGGGCACGCTCTACTTCTACAACTAGAATGACAGCGCCAGCCATTTTCCCCGCTAGAGGTTGTGCACCACTCATCCCGCCCATACCACCTGTAAGGATGAATTTACCGCGTAAATCTGCAGAGCCAAATACTTTTTTCCCTGCTTCTACGAAGGATAAATAAGTGCCTTGCAAAATACCTTGTGCACCGATATAAATCCAGCTACCAGCAGTCATTTGTCCATACATCATTAAATCGCGATCTTCTAATTCATAGAAATGATCCCAATTGGCCCATGCTGGTACAAGGTTGGAATTGGCAATTAAAACACGGGGAGAATGTTCATGTGTACGGAATACAGCTACCGGCTTCCCTGATTGAATCAATAATGTTTCATCATTCTCTAGTTTTTTTAATGAAGCAATAATTTGCTCATAACTTTCCCAATTACGAGCTGCCTTTCCAATACCACCATAAACAATCAGCTCATCAGGATTCTCCGCTACCTCAGGATCAAGATTGTTCATCAGCATGCGCATCGCTGCTTCCTGCGTCCACCCTTTACAAGTTAGTTGATTTCCATGTGGTGCACGAATACTTGTTTTAAATACCATAAAAACACCCTCCTTTAAAATGATAAAAACGCTAGTAACATTCAACAAAACTGAATATTCAGATTCCAAAATAAATAATCTTTTATAAAGCAGAGGCTACTTAGAAAACTAAGTCTTGCCTCAGCTCTTCCAACTTAAAATCGTTTAATTAACTTTACATATATTCCTTTACTAGAGCATCACTAGTTAATAAATACTCCGCCAATGCCTCAATTTCATCACCAATCGGCTGATCTGCTAATAGTGGTGGACAAAACTCACGAACTTTCTCTAAATACTTTCGTGTGGTTGGTGATAATTGTTCTTCCGCTTTATCTAAATAAATAGCCTGTGATGCACAAATCATTTCTATCGCTATAACTAGGGCAGCATTTCGGACAATCTGACGTACTTGACGAGCAGAAGTTGTCCCCATACTTACATGGTCTTCTTGATTCCCTGATGTAGGAATTGAGTCAACACTGGAAGGATGCGCCAACACTTTGTTTTCTGAGACAATGGATGCTGCTGTATATTGAGCAATCATCAGACCACATTCAATCCCAGGGTTTGTCGCTAAAAATGGTGGTAATCCTTCATTTAATTGAGGATTCACCATTCGCTCTGTACGACGCTCTGAAATATTAGCCCATTCACTTACCCCAATTTTTAAAAAGTCCATCGCTAAAGCAATTGGCTGACCATGAAAATGACCACCTGATAGGACTTCACCGTTTTCTAAAACAATCGGATTATCAGTCGTGGCATTCATTTCCGTTTGTACTCGGTTCTCCGCGTAAAAGAAAGACTGCCAGGAAGCACCGTGCACTTGTGGGATACAACGCAGTGAATATGCATCCTGCATACGAATTTCTCCTTGTTTTGTCACTCGCTTACTTCCCTCAAGCCACTTACGGATACGACCACCAACAAGCTCTAACTCTGGATGTGGTCTTACCGCTAAAAGGGCTGGATCAAACGCAGATGTGATACCTTTCAATGCTTCTAGTGTTAAACTAGCAGCCATATCCGCCGCAAGCCCAATTCGTTCAGCCTCATTAACTGTTAAGACACCGATACCTGTCATAGCCTGTGTACCGTTTACAAGTGCCAGCCCCTCTTTAGCTTGTAGTCGAACAGGTGATAATCCCGCTTGCTGTAACGCCTCACTACCACTCATCATTTCTCCATTAAACTCAGCCTTACCTTCTCCCACTAGGACTAAAGCTAGATGTGATAACGGCGCTAAATCTCCACTTGCTCCAACCGAGCCTTGTGACGGGACAATTGGATGTACGCCTTTATTAATAAAATCTAATAAAAGCTGTACAGTTTCCTCACGAATACCTGAAAATCCACGAGCTAAGGCATTTGCACGTAAAACCATCATGGCACGTACAACATCAGTTGGAAACGGCTGGCCCACACCTGTTGCATCTGATCGTAATAAATTCAGTTGCAATAGCTCAATATCTTCTTCCTCGATTTTTATATTGCTTAGTTTGCCAAAACCTGTATTTACACCATAAATAGTTTGCCCCTCTGCTAAACGCTTTTCGATTCGTTCCCTACTTAAACGAATACGTTCTATACTGTCTGCAGCAAGTGCAACCGTTGCATGCCCTTTAACGATTTCCTCAATTTGTTGTCTTGTTAATGTATTGCCATCAAGCTCGATGATCGACTTCACATGACATCCCCCTATTCCCTTTATGGCTTATGTAAAATTCATTTAACGTAATCACTAAAACATCCGCATTCAACTACGTTTAAGCGTTTTCATTGTAAATGAGTTTCCTGCTGAATGATGCTCAATTACTCTATTTCCATTGTACTAACTACTTTTTTCAGAATATAGAGAATTTTAAAAGAGAAAACATGATTTTTTTCATATTCCTATGTTATTTTTAATAATATAATCGTATTTTTATATGAAACTAGAATATTTTAAGCGAGGTTAGATGTTATGAAGCTGTTATTAATCGATCGAGACTCCACTGAACTAGCAGGCATTAAGTGGTTTTTACACACCTATTTTCCAGGCGATGTTCTTATTGACATGTGCACTACTATTTCAGAGGTACCTCAATGCATCCGTCAATTAGAACCGGATGCCATATTGTTAAATATCGATTTGGTCCCTAATAATCGCTTAGCTTCTCTTTATCGAGATCTACAAAAACATTCAGGTGCTATTTTAGCCGTAACAACAGAACCCTTATTTAAAAACGCATTGAAAGCCATTGATTTACAGGTAACTCATCTGTTCGTAAAGCCCATTGATTTAGAAGTATTAAAGCAAAAACTGACAGGCATTTCCTTGCGCTCACCACAAATTACAGATTTTGCGCAGGAGGCTACAAATGAATCATTTTATAATCATTTATTTTTAGATACGAAATCAGACTCTATCGAAACTGGCATTCACTTTACAATAATTGAGCCTGAGCACACCGAGACCTATAACAAGCTTTACAATTGGCTTCAACAAACACCTATCCACTTCCATATGAAAACCTATCCTTTATCGAATAGAATCGTCTGCCTTTTTCAAACGCCAGACATAAAAATGGTAGAAAAGGATGTACGTACTCTTATGAAGGAATGGCGTTTGTTTAGTAATAGTTCTTTAAATATCGGGATATATGATGGACCCGCTACAAGCATTAAAAATATGTACACATTAACAAAGCGTGCACTTCACCAAAGTTTTTATGAAGGATTCGGGCATATTTTTTACGCAAGTAAACAATTTGAAATACAACCCTTAGATCCATTACTAACACCAGAGGAACAACAATTATTAATCAGTAGCCTGGAGGAGGGTAATCTAGAAGCCGTAAAAACATTTTTATATCGACTTTCTAATGAGGGCATCTATTACGAGCAGGATGATCTACGCATCCATCTAACAAGTGTCTTAGCACAAATTCGGCGTTTTATGTTGAAATATAAACTACACGAAAAAGCAGTCATTGAACAAAACTACCGCCAGCTATTTCATTTAATTATTGAGCATCCTATTTTTTATACGATTCTCAATGGCATTATTTCTTTCACTCAGAGATTA
Organism: Lysinibacillus sp. UBA5990; assembly: GCF_002429815.1. Taxonomy (NCBI): domain Bacteria; kingdom Bacillati; phylum Bacillota; class Bacilli; order Caryophanales; family Bacillaceae; genus Lysinibacillus; species Lysinibacillus sp. UBA5990. The sequence goes on along the minus strand of NZ_DJAY01000002.1, from coordinate 120,358 downwards.
ATAGAGCTAGCCCGTGAAGCCCGCATGGAAAAAAGAGCCGATTATGTTGAGCTCGCTTTAGAAATTATTGATCAGCAATTTAAAGATAGTTCCTTGTCTCTTCCCTTTGTCGCTCGTAAGCTTGGCATCAGCCCCAATTATTTAAGTACGATTTTTTCAAAGAAACAAGGCTTGCCATTTAAGCGCTATATACAGCAATTTAGAATTCAAAACGCCATTAAGATGCTACTAGAAACAGATTTTGCAATTAGTGAAATTGCTCATTTAAACGGTTTTGATGATCCGAATTATTTTATTAAAATATTTAAACAACAAATCGGTATGACCCCTCATCGATACCGAAAAAATTAATAAAGAACCTTGCAAATAATTTTCAATTAGTTATTTTCATTTTCAATAAGGGTTTGTACTATGATGTTAAATCTTATACTTCTTTTCATTTACAGTATAAATACTGTTTATATCTAGTTTATTTAACAACAAATTTATGGCGAGGATTAAGCATAAATAGGCTCTCCGATGCATATATTTATATTTTATATCTTACTATAAAAATTCTTTAACGATAATTATTATAATGTACTAGCAATTCTATTTTATATTTGTTATAGTTATAGACGAAGAGTTTGACTTACATTATTTTCAGGAGGTAACTAATATGACAAACGCAAATGATCGTAGCCGTCGTTTTACAACAGCAGGTGGTGCTCCAGTAGTAAGTAACCATGACTCTATGTCAGCAGGTCCACGCGGCCCTCTATTACTTCAAGATGTATGGCTAGTTGAAAAATTAGCAAACTTCAATCGTGAAGTAATCCCTGAACGTCGTATGCACGCGAAAGGTTCAGGTGCATTTGGTACTTTTACTGTAACGCACGATATAACTCAATATACAAAAGCTAATATCTTCTCAGAAGTGGGCAAGAAAACTGAAATGTTCGCACGATTCTCCACAGTTGCTGGTGAGCGTGGTGCAGCAGATGCTGAGCGCGATATCCGTGGCTTTGCACTTAAGTTTTATACTGAAGAAGGCAACTGGGATCTAGTAGGAAACAATACACCAGTATTTTTCTTCCGTGATCCACTACACTTTACAGATTTAAACCACGTGGTCAAACGTGATCCACGTACAAATATGAAAAACGCTAATTCCAACTGGGATTTTTGGACATTATTACCAGAAGCGCTTCACCAAGTGACAATTGTAATGTCTGACCGTGGTATTCCAACTGGTTACCGTAATATGCACGGATTTGGTTCTCACACATATAGCTTTATCAATGCTGATAATGAGCGTGTTTGGGTTAAATTCCACTTCCGTACAGAACAAGGCATTAAAAATTTCACAGGTGATGAAGCAACTGAGGTAATCGGTCAAGACCGTGAATCTTCACAACGTGATTTATATGAAGCCATTGAAAAGGGCGATTTCCCTAAATGGAAAATGTATATTCAGGTTATGACAGAGGAGCAAGCTCGTGAGCTACCATACAACCCATTCGATTTAACAAAAGTATGGTATAAAAAAGATTTCCCATTAATTCCTGTAGGTGAGTTTGAGTTAAATAAAAACCCGGACAACTACTTTGCAGAAGTGGAACAAGCTGCATTTGCACCATCTAACATCGTTCCTGGTATTAGCTTCTCACCAGATAAAATGTTACAAGGTCGTATCTTTGCCTATGCGGATGCACAACGCTACCGTTTAGGTGTAAACCACTATATGCTTCCTGTTAACGCACCAAAATGTCCATTCCGTACTTTCCACCGTGATGGCGCTATGCGTTTTGACGGCAACCTTGGTTCAACACTAGGCTATGAACCAAATAGCTATGGTGAATGGGAGCATAATTTAGACCACAAAGAGCCTGAGTTACGCATTGATGGTCATGCAGGAATTCATGATTTCCGTGAAGACGATAATAATTACTTCGAGCAACCAGGTAAACTTTTCCGCCTAATGACTGCGGAAGAACAACAACGTCTATTTGAAAATACGGCTAATGATATGGCTTCTGTTGAAGAATTCATCAAACGTCGTCACATCCTTCACTGCTATTTAGCTGATCCAGCATATGGTGAAGGTGTCGCAAAAGCAATGGGTCTTTCATTAGAAGGTATGGATCTTACAAACCCATATGTAAAACAACCAACAAACGTTTAATATTCCACTTATTATTGATATCCAAATCCAACTTTTACTCCATGTGAATGTATAATTCACATGGAGCTTTTTAGTATTCGTCTAGTTTCAACCGCTCACTTCTATTTGCAAAAGCATAAATTACTTTTATTCATCTCCCCTGTTTAATTGTGGAACCAACATAAAAAAGGCTCGTGTCTAGTAAATCAACACAAGCCTTGTACTATTATTATTGATAGATTTGACTACCTGCCTTTTTAAACTCCGCTGACTTTTCCCTCATACCTTCATGGATGGCCTCTGTTGTATTTAAATCCTTTTCCTTAGCATAATTACGAATATCCTGAGAAATTCTCATGCTACAAAATTTAGGACCGCACATTGAACAAAAATGTGCTGTTTTTGCCCCCTCTGCTGGTAATGTTTCATCGTGATATTCTACTGCACGTTCTGGATCAAGAGAAAGGTTAAATTGATCACGCCAGCGGAACTCGAAACGCGCTTTTGACAGTGCATCATCTCGTTGTTGTGCACCTGGGTGCCCCTTTGCTAAATCTGCAGCATGTGCAGCAATCTTATAAGTAATAACCCCTACTCGAACATCCTCCCGATTAGGTAATCCTAAATGTTCCTTCGGTGTCACATAGCAGAGCATAGCTGTACCAAACCAACCAATCATTGCTGCACCAATAGCAGATGTAATATGGTCGTAACCTGGAGCAATATCTGTTGTCAATGGACCTAAAGTATAGAATGGGGCTTCCTTACAAACCTCTAATTGCTTGTCCATATTCTCTTTAATCAAATGCATTGGAACGTGACCTGGCCCCTCCACCATTACTTGAACATCATGCTTCCATGCAATTTGCGTTAATTCGCCTAATGTTTCCAGCTCCGCAAATTGTGCTTCATCGTTAGCATCCGCGATTGACCCTGGGCGTAAGCCATCTCCTAATGAAAAGGCTACATCATAAGCTTTCATAATTTCACATATTTCCTCAAAATGAGTATAGAGGAAGTTCTCTTGATGATGGTATAAACACCATTGCGCCATAATGGAACCACCCCTAGACACAATGCCTGTTACACGGTTTGCCGTAAGAGGGACATAACGTAAAAGGACACCTGCATGAATAGTGAAATAATCTACCCCTTGCTCCGCTTGTTCAATAAGCGTATCACGGTACACCTCCCATGTTAAATCCTCAGCCACACCATTTACCTTTTCTAATGCCTGATAAATTGGTACTGTCCCAACTGGTACTGCAGCATTTCGAATTATCCATTCTCTCGTTGTATGAATATGTTTGCCAGTTGATAGATCCATAATATTATCAGCACCCCAGCGTGTAGCCCATGTCATTTTTTCCACTTCCTCTGCAATCGAGGATGATACAGCTGAATTCCCAATGTTCGCATTAATCTTCACATGGAAGTTACGACCGATAATCATTGGCTCGGCCTCAGGATGATTAATATTGGCAGGCATAATAGCCCGGCCTGCTGCAATCTCTGAACGTACGAAATCTGGGTCCATATTTTCTCGTATCGCTACAAACTCCATCTCAGGTGTAATAATTCCCCGTCGAGCATAATGAAGCTGCGTGACATTTTTACCCTTTTTTGCACGTAAAGGCTTTCTCACCAATTCCGGGAAGACATTTTCATGGATACGTGGATCATCAGCGCGACTGAAACCATTATCCTCAGGTTTAATTGTACGCCCTCCGTATTCCTCAACATCCCCTCGCTCTTGTATCCAAGCACTTCGTAAAGCAGGTAAGCCCTTTGTAATATCCACGTGGAAGACCGGATCTGTATATGGTCCACTCGTATCATACACCCGAATTGGGGCATTTTCTTCATCCCCAAAGGTACCAGTCGTCGGACTTAATGTAATTTCACGCATTGGTACTAAAATATCAGGACGAGATCCTTCCACATAAACCTTTTTACTTCCTTCAAAGTTAGACATAATCGTAATGTTCTTTGCACTAATTGCTGACATGAGCTACTTCTCTCCCTTAAATGTAGTTTAAACAAGGACCGATTCTAGCTCACCCAGCAAACAAAATAAATAAAGGCCGAATCCAAAAAAATAATTGGATCCGGCCATGAATGTAAAGGGTCTATTGATTGCACGTAATATGCAATAGCTTCTTAACTTTCCCACGCTGGTATGAGCCAGATCAGGTCCAAAGGGTCAAGAAACCTCTATGCGTTTCCCTCTCAGCCTGACTCATCAGACTCCCCTAGTTAATACTATTCAGTTTGATGCTAGTTTAGCAGATATTGCTAAGAGATGGAAGTTATCATTTAAATATTTTTGATTTCTATTAGGTAAACAATACATCAGCAATATAAATTACAATCGTGACCGTTATACAACTCACAATGGTCGAAAATAAAACGGTTTGTGCAGCTGTTGCCGACTCTATATCATATTCTAATGCTAGACTTGAACTGTTGCGGGATGTGGGAAAAGCACTCGCTATAAATAACGATTGTGCCACAACCCCGTCTAAACCGAGCGCATAAATAATGACTAAAGCAACGGCTGGACCGATAATTAATCGCGTCAAGCAGCTGACGAATACTGTTTTATTAAACATCGTTTTAATCTCCAGTTGAGACAATTGGGCGCCTAGCGTAATTAATGCAACGGCAATAAAACCATCTGCTACATGGTCTATAGGTATTTTAATAAACTGCGGAATGCCAATGTCAAAATAATTCATGGCCACACCGATTATTAAAGCGTGTATAATAGGCATTTTTATAAAATCCTTTAAAATTGTCATGCCCGATTTAGTAGAGGAAATTAAATTATATAAACCATACGTATACGTTGTCATGTTTTGGAAGATAACGAGTATAACCTGGATGGCTACACCAATAGGTTGAGTGGCAAAAATCATTTGAGCTACCGGAATACCATAGTTGCCAGAGTTAATGAGTACTACACTATTTTTAAAAACAGCTGCCTCAGTTTTGGCGAGTCCAAGCCCTTTCGCTAAAAAGTGACTGAGTAACATTTGACTACCAATAAAAAGCACAACAAACAATCCAACTTCTCCCAGAACAGACAGTTTTATACTCGTCTCATATAAATTAATAAATACAGCGGCAGGCATAAAACAATATGTAATAAGCTGTGATAATGCTTTTAAGTTAAAGCGAAATTTCTTTTGCAGAATAGCACCTAGTACAAGTAATACTAAAATAGGTGCGACAATTTGAAAGAAAATCATTCCAAGATACACCATATTGAAGTCCCCCTCCCTTTTGATTGTAGTGTCGATAATGTACTAGGTCAATGCTACTTACTTTCATAATTAAAACCGTTGATTTCCACTACTGGAGGGGTGCGCCTTGTTCCAATGATGAAAAGATAAAAAATCACATCAATAAACGAGGAGAACAATGTACAGAATATAAGAATCACCAAAACTCACTCATTTGAGGACTATGAATTCTCGATGAAAAAAATGAAAAGGGAATCGAGCATGAACTTCTCGATTCCTTTTATCAACAGTATGAGCTGCCTTTAGATTTTAGGCAGCTTTTTTCTCTACGCAAGCTTAAATCTATTTACGACCTCTTGCAGTTCATTAGAGATATCATTCATATTTTGCATAGACTCTGCCACTTTTTGCAATTCTGCTTGTTGGTCCATTGCAGAGGCACTTACTTGCTCAGCAGAGGCCGCTGTTTCCTCTGATATAGCCGAAATACTTTGTATGGACATAATTGCTTGATTTTTATGCTCTAACATAGTAGACAACTGAGTCATTAGTTCATTAATAGAAGTTGCAATTGCACGTGACAAATCACTATTATCTTTAAAGGCCAATTGCGTGCTTTGTACGGACTCATTTTGCGATTGCATTAAATTTGCATTCGATGCAATGACTGCAACTGTTTGTTGAGAATTTTCTAAAATACTTTCTACCGTACTTTTAATAACTTCTGTTTCAGTTTTTGATTGCTCTGCCAACTTTCTTACTTCTTCCGCCACGACAGCAAAACCTTTTCCATGCTCACCAGCACGTGCAGCCTCAATACTTGCATTTAAAGCTAATAGATTAGTTTGCTCCGTAATGCTTTGAATAGAGGCAATAATTTGATTAATATTGGCAATATTAGAAGCTAGTGATTCCATTTGTTGTTGAATACGGCCGTTCATCTCATTCGTCTCTATATTATGTTCATGTAAACTTTGAACCTCTTGCATGCCTTTCTCGGTTGTCACATTTGTCTTGTTGGATAAATCGTCCATTTCATTCGAAAGCGCATTAATGGCATCTATTTGATCCGATAAATCCATCATGCGATAATTCGTTTCTTCAGTATCCTCTGATTGCTTCGATGCACCCTGTGCAATTTCATTAATGGCTACTGATACCTCTTGACTAGAGGACACGATTTCGTTAAATGCCTCATGTACCTGGTTAGAAGATTGGTTCAATAGAGTTGTTGAGTTTAACACGGCTTTAATAGCACTATTGGTTTTATCCAACATATTATTATAGGCCAATGCGACTGCCCCAATTTCATCTTGTTTAATATATTTATCCTCTACCTTTTGTGTTAAATCGCCTGCTGCTGCTGTTTCAATCGAAGCACGTAAAAACTTGAGTGGCTTTAACTGTTTGTAAATAAATAGTACACTTGCAGCAGTCATCAAGGCTACCATTATAATGGATGCAATAATCGTATATACAAATACATGGTTATAGGTCTCTAAAATTTTTGATTCAGCTAATACGATTTGAACGGTCCAAGTTTCGTCAATGTCCTCTAAAATCATTGGAGCAAACACATTATAGGCTTGATCTTTCAGTTCATTAGACTCTATGTACATACTTGTTAGCTCGCCGTTTTCCATTGTCTTACTTATGCTTGTCCAAGCAGGATCATCTTGCATATTTTGCCCATCCAACTCTTTACCGAAACTGTTAGCTGTTAGTACACCGTTATTTGTAATAATTGCCGCATAGCCGCCTTCTGGAGCAACAGACTTTGTCAGCTCATTTAAATAATCTATAGATACATCCGCCGTCAATACACCAAAAAATTTCCCAGAAGCATTGACTAATGGTACAGAAATTGTTGTCATTAGTACTGTTTGACCGTTTACACTATAGTCATAAGGTTCCGTTAAAACTGTCCGTCCCTCTTCTTTTGGCACCCAGTACCATTGAGAAACATTTTTATCATCTACACCTTCAAGAAGAGTGGTCGTTATTTCATTATCATTTTTGCTTAAGTATGGTCCAAAACGTTTTTTGGAATCTACCAACGTAGCCTCATCATTTGGATTGATAATAAGGGAATTCTGCTCAAAGATAGCTCCTACCCCTAATAAATCAACATTATTAGCTAAATTATTTTCCATTATGTCTAAAACACCTTTGGAAGATAGCGTCTTATTTTTCTCCATACTTTCAACGATTCGTTTCGTTGTTTGTAAAGTTGTATTGGCTTTTTTAAAACGCTCGCTCATAATAGCCGCTGACGATTCAGCCGTTTGCAATGTTCCATACTCTGCATCTTTGACACTTTGCTTTTTTATAATAATCCCCGTTGTCACTGTATAGGATAAAAATAATACTAGAAACAATCCTATTATTAGGGAAGATAGTTTCAATGCAATTCCTCTTGATTTCTTCATCACAAACACCCCCACTTTTATAAATAATCATAATGGATGGAAGGTCGTATCTCAATAAAATATTTAGCGAATAAAGTAGAAATTTACAAAAATATAGATAAAAATACGTGCAAATCAACAATTTTCTCTTAAACTTCAAAAGGGACTTATGACTTAATTAATTTTCACTTCATACACAAGACTTACACCATCAATTCTAAATTATTGAAAATTATGATATATTATCTATTAAATAAAATGATTGGAGTGACTTGTATGACAAATAAAGCGCTATCAACATTAATGGCCACTGCGATTTCAGCCACACTAGTATTACCTGTGTCTACTGCACATGCCTCTTCTCTTCTAAATCAATCAAGCTTAAACGAAGAGCAGGTTCAAGTTGCAGCAACAAAAAAAGTGGTAGGTGATGCCGTAACAATTAGAAATATTACAAAGGATACGGTCATTACATCAAATGGTACATTTAAAATCCACAAAGATTTAAAGCCCCTTTTTAATAATTCAAATAAGGTAGCATTAACGAATGCTTTAGCTACGATTGTTGTAAAAAATGGGCAAATTTCAGATGTAACATCATTAACATTAAACAAAGCAGGCACAAATAAAAAATCTGTATATTTTGATGCAGGTGACGCGCAAATCTCGGGTGACCTCACTGTGAATGCAGATTATGTAAAAATTCATAATGTTACGGTTGATGGACAGTTGATCATTACGAACAGAGTGAAAAAAAACATTACACTAGATGACGTTTTCGTGGGCGATACAATTACACTTAAACCGCTTATAACAAAGAAAACAAACTGGCTATATGTTACACTACGGGATATGAAATCATCAAATATTAAATTGGCACGTACGAAGGTGAATGTTTCTTCTGACCAGACACTTTCTAAAATTGATGTTGTTGGTAAAGTTTTGTCTTCTGAAGTGATAGCAAATGTGGAAAAACTGACGATTGATGTGGAAGAGGATTTTAACCTTTACGGCGAGGGTAAAATTGAACAAATCATTGTCAAAGGCGGTTCAAAAGTGGCATTAGATTCGGGTCATCAGGTGAGTAAAGTACAAGTGGACGATAAGAGCGTCTCTGTTATCCTCCCCGTTATTGATAAAAAAGAGCTGAATACACTACTAGCATCCATACCTTACGTACAAGTTTCTATAAATGGATACGATATTTTAACAACAGACAAATGGACAACTCAGACTGATCGTAATATTTTTGATTCTGCAGTGACGAGTGCTAGAACTGTTGCAAACAATAATAGTGCCTCACAAGAGCAAGTAAAGAATGCTATTACACGTTACAAAAATGCGCTAGTAGGCTACCAAGCGGCTCAAAAAAGCGGTTTAAAATATGGATATGGTGATAAAGCATCACTACAGTCATTAATTCATTCCGTTTCATATGTGACGGTCTCTTGGAATGGTTCAGATGTTTCTTACAATACTCCATGGACAACACAAGCTGAAAGGAATGCGATAGATTCTGCTGTTTCAACAGCTCAAACAGTGGTTAATAATTACTATGCTACTCAAACTGATATTGCCAATGCTATTAATAATTTAAACAATGCTATTGGGACTTACAAGAGTGCTTATAAGTATGGTAATAATGGGTACTATGTAGATAAAACTTATTTAGAATCACTAATTACTTCTGCTTCTAATGGAATGGTTCCAATTTCTCATAATGGAGATGGCAGTGATATATTTAATAACATACAATGGACATCAGAATATGAATTGAGCATGCTAAATTATAGTATTGAACAAGCTAGATTTATTGTAAACAACTATTCTGCAACTCAAACTGAGGTCTCAAATGCCTATAACAATTTAATCAATGCATACGATAAATACAATAATGCTAAGAGATATGGTTTAAAACCATATTAACAGTAAGGGCTCTGCGTTTGCAGAGTCCCTCCTTTTTGTAATCAAATAATAACTTCCTCTTTCATTTGCACAATTGCCAGTTTCCAACTACGATACCAACTTTCAATTTCTTCACTTGGCTCCACCGCCAAATGCTCTTGAAGTGCCTTTTTTAACAGTAAATATTGCTCCTCGACAGCCCCCACATTATTCAGTAAATGATATAGCTTCATCAAGGTGAAATAGTTTTCCTCTTCATCAACGAACAGTGCTTGAACTTTTTCCTGTATCTTTATAGCCGCAGGATAGTTTTCATTTGTTATATAAAAATCAGTTAGCTGATGGGCATGCTGTAACCATAATCTTCTTAAACGCTCTCTCTCGTTTTCTGCCCATAAATAATCGCAATCTCCTAAATAGTCTCCTGTATACATTTGGAATACTTGTTCATGCTCATCCACGGTTTCCTGTTCTAGTAAAGGTAATGATTTCAAGCTGGACAACCATTGTTCTACATCAACAACAGTATGTTCCATCAAGAGTTTATAACCTGAATTGAGTAATGGACTTGAAATCTGCACACCATCCAAATCGTAGTTTTTTAATGTTTGACGTATTGTATAAATGGCCGTATAAAGCTGTTTCGACGCCCTATCTCTATCAGACTCTGGCCAAAATAACTCTAAAATGGTTTCACGATAAATTATTTCATCACGATGATTGAGTAAGTAGGCAAATAACTCTTTCGCTTTGGATGTTCGCCATTTTAAAATTTGTGTTTGACCGTCTGGTGAAATGACACGGAGCCCGCCAAATAGATTAATAGTTGTAGAGTTCGTCACACTTTTTTTGTGTTTATTATTGATCTGTTCAAGACGTTCTAATGTCTTTTTTAAACGCGCAATTTGTACGGGCTTCAATAAATAATCGACGGCATGTAAATTAAAGGCATCTAACGCATATTGATCGAACCCTGTTGTAAAAACAATTTCTACATCTGGCAATAATTCCTGAATTTTTTCCCCTAGTGCTAACCCGTCCATATCCGGCATGACTATATCTAAAAATACAACACTTGGTTGTAGGCTCTGTATCTCTTCAATCACTTTTAAAGAATCCGTGTATTCTCCAACTATTTCAATTCCCCCAACCTTACTTTCTTCAAGCAAAGTTTTTAATCTCGTTAATGATAAATATTCATCATCTACTAGCACTATTCTCATTGTTACCCCTCCTTAAAAACTACTTCTTTATTTATTATCGTATATTTTCCGAAACACTTAAGAGATAGCATTACTTTTGAATGATAAATAAACCAATTTTTATACATTTATTGTTTATGATAAAAAAGAAAGTACTCCGTAAAAAATTACTGTATTTTTTCTTTTTACACTTTCACGATTTATACTCGGTTGAATTTTTCAAACGGCTCAATCTGTCTATTTCGAAACTCTCTGTCAGATATATTAATTTCCTTTTATCAGTATGATTATTAAGAAGAACTAAACTTTCTTAATGTACTATTATAGGTCCAAAAGTTGTATGTACTTACTTAAAAACATAACCAATCTACCTATTCAACCAAAAAATGCATAAAAAGATCCCAGGCTATGATAAAATTAATGTAACACCATATATTGGATAGATTTCCGTTTCGAATAATATAATTAGGAGGCATTTTATAGCATGAAAAATAAAAAAAAGTTAGCCCTGCTGTCTTTAGTGGCTGTCCCTTCACTCCTTTATAGTGCACCAGCTTCTGCAGCTAATGTAACTGGACAACCGAGCACGGCATACATATACAGTAATTCTTACTACAATTCTAACGTGTCAAATGTTGTGCAAATGATTAACAATATAAACAATACTACCTCTACCTTCCAAGTAAATTTGGAGGCAGCACTTAAGGCCTATAATGCTTTAACAGAATTGGAAAAACAGTATGTAACAAACTATTCCACATTGTCAGCACATCAACAGACAAGAATTGCTTATCGCAAGCTGGCTGCACAAATTGAGGATAAGTTAAATTCAGTAGAATCTACAGCTGTTAATTATTATCAAAATATCATGGAAACAAGAGATTGGTATAACACCTTAAATGCAGCACAAAAATCCTTTGTTAGTGATTCTGCCAAAAAAATATTAACTTCCTATATTTCACCCAATACATCTGTTGATAAAGTAGTTAATAAAATTCAACTAATTAATTCATCTCGTCTTACTTTTCATAAAGATGTAGCGGATGCTCGAGCAGAGCTGAATGCCTTACGTAGGTTTTCAAATATCTCTTTACCTGTGGGCATTGAACAGCTTTTACTTGATGCTGAACAGCTAGTATTGAAGGATAAGGCTTCGGCCAAGGAAGTAGAAGATGCAATTGCTGCTTTATCACCCAAAACGTCTACTGCCCAGGATGTACAAGAAGTCAAAACCGCTTTTGAAGGTTTAACACCTGTACAGCAGCAACTCGTGCCAAATGTTTGGACTTTAGTTGATTTTGTTCAAGGAAAATATTCTCTTCCTACAAAAGATAACGTCCCTAAAAAACCTGTACTATCAGATAAAGCCGCTGTACCAGGTAAAACAACAGCTATGACAAAAAACAAAAATATTTATACAGCAAAAATAAATGTTGCTGATTCAGAGATTGATACGGAACGCTTTATTTTAACAACAAAAAATAAAATGACAATTATCATTCCACCACTTTACACATTAGTCAATGAAGATGAAGGTGTAATAGACATTCAAGTAACAAAAAGGGGAAATCGCATTACTCTTCAGGCTACATTAAATAAAAAGCAAATTACTTTCGATGCGAACATGGAGATTATTATTGAAGGTTTATCAGCAAACTCATCGATCAACCACTTAAATGACTTTGGCAAGCAAGTACCAGCCGACTTTATCGTTAGCGGTAACCGTCACATTATCCAAACAACAACACCTGGGACATTCCAAATTATTAGAAATTAAACGTTTTAAAGCACTAAAGAGACCAATTTCAAAGGTTTCTTTAGTGCTTTCTTGGTGTGCCTTATAAACAAGTTTTGGTGCACATTTATTTTTTATTTGCTGTAGCTAATAGACGATCAACAACGAAATCCAACTGTTTCGTTAATGAATATATATCATTGTAGTAACAAAAACCAAAATCAATTTCCACAAGTCTGCCTTCTTTAACAGCTGGAATAGCGGACCAAACTGGATGGTCAGTTAAATCTACCATCCCTTCATATGATGAACGAAAAACATAATCTCCTGCATACTCCGTTAATACTTCTAAGGATACATCTATCGCCTCCTGAGTATTATTCTTATCATCTATTTTCTGTTGAATAATTTCTGGCGCACGCATTCCTAAATATTCATACAATGCTTGAGAACCACGTCCGAAGGTATAACTTGTTACAACTGACATTTTCCCTTTGCCGCCTTCCATAATACTAACTGTTTTATCTAATACACCCGCCGCTTTTAGCTGTTCTTTACTGTCTTCTACTTTTGTATAAAAATTAGACAAAAGATCTTTTGCTTCTTTCTCTTTCCCCAGCACTTCTCCAATTTTTTCTAAACGTTGATCTAGAGATGTTGTGGCGTCATCTATCACAATAGTTGGAGCTATTTTTTTCATCTGCCCATATAGTTCTTCATTCTTTGGAATAATGATGACATCCGGCTTTAATTGAATCACTGCCTCAACATTCGGCTCAAACCATTCACCTAAACTTTCGACTGTTTTTAATGCCTCCTCAAATGCAGCGCCGTCCTGTATCTTAGAAGATCCCACAGGTGTTACACCAAATGCTAGGACGTCACCAGTATAATACATCACAACTACTCGCTCAGGATTAACAGGTATTTCAACGTCCCCTTTAATAGTGGATACAACCTTTGTTTGTGATTTAGTTGCTGTTTGTGCAACAGAGGTCTTTCCCTCGCTCCCCGTATTCGTAGATGTTCCGTTGCTACAAGCGCTTAATAAAAGTGTTAAGCATAGAAAAAGTGTTGCAATAGTTGATAATCCTCTTTTATTCATTGATTCATACTTCCTTCCTTTATATTGATAACCATTCTCAATATAATCTTGGAAGTTCCAATCGACAATGGAGTATCTTTCAGACATTGAAGGACTATCTTTTACTAGACGATCTATTTGTTCTTTTTGGCGAAACTTTATGGGTGAGATGCCTACTCTTTTTTTGAATAGTCTACTAAAATAATAAACATCATGATAGCCGACGCCCATAGCGATATCACGTATGCTAGCATCTGTCTCCACAAGCAAAGTGGAAGCCTTTCCAATTCTTAGCTGAATTAAATACTCAATAGGACTACAGCCTATCTGTTGCTTGAATTGAATAGATAAATGTGATGGACTATAACGTAATGCCTTGGCAATTGTGTCTAACGTCAATGGTTTTGCGAAGTTTTCTTCTATGTATGCTTGAATTTGATAAGAGACATTCAACTTTGGGATGTCGAGACTCTCTTGATCTAACTGTATAAAAATTTCATTTAAAAATTGATAAAATAGTGATTTAACTGTAAATTTATCTAGATTACTGGCATTTTTCCATTTACTATACATTTGATGTGTTTTTTCGAACATGGTAACAGGTGAGCTTGGTACAAAACCGTATTGATATTTGAAAGGATTATTTCTATACATGGCCGCTACTACCCTTTTATTAGAAGTTAAAGGAATGAAGGCTCGATAGAATACCATATAGTATTCAAATCCTTTATCTTTAGCCATGATTTGCAGAGTAGAACCCTTCCCACTGTGTATAAGATGAAAGCCCTCTAGTGTATATTTGTTTAAGTCTATATAGATATCTGCACTACCTCCTGTAGCATAAAGAAACATATTAGCAGGTAATTTATACAATTTACCAATTTCCTCAGGTTTGAATAGCTCATAACGTATATCTAGTATTTTTGTCGTGGCATGATTCCAAAGAAATAGAAACTCCTCATCAGGTAGCATTCTTTATCATTCCTTTCCATTCAGCTACTCCAAGTTTATTATAATTGATAATAGTTCTCAATTATATTTTTTAATAAATAGATATTAATAGAAAAATCACTCTGGCGGTACAATGCTAGAGTGATTTTGAACTTATCTTTATTTTCCTTTAACTTGTTGGGCTATCATTTCCGTTACTTCTTCGATTTGCCCAAGTATAGAAATTGGATCTGAAAACCAGAAACTCCATCCATCGATTTCGAAAATTTGATCATTTTGTACGGCATCGAGTGTTTTCCAAACAGGTTCACTTTTTCATCTATATTCACTGTTTGTATACACACCTTTCAAGTCAAATAATAGAATACCCCCTCTTGTAAACATTATAAATGATAAAAATTCTCAATAATATCTAAAAATGTAATAATAAAAAGAAGCATCTTCACTAGGAAAGATGCTTCTATAAGTTTCTTAATTGAGACGGTTAAACTAAAAAATCGCTCACCATTTTCTACTATTTTTGATTCGTTAGCCAATTTGTTAATTCCTCAACTTGCGCCAAGACCGCTGTTGGGTCATAATACCATGAACGTTCCTCAGGCCAAACATAAAGATGGTCATTTTTCACAGCAGGTAAATTTCCCCATATCGGATCTTTCTTAAAATCTTCAACCGTTCTATCATTCGAAGTCAAAATAATGTAGTCTCCTGCGTAATCTGCCAATACTTCTTCAGAAATTTCCGCCCACTGCTTTTCCATAATTTCATCTGCCTTTTTAGCAGGTAGCTTTCGACCAAGTGACTGATAGATTGGCTGTCCTCCCCGACCGAAGTTATCACCATAAACATAAATAGATTTACCTGCATCCTCAATAATAGAAAAGCTTGCATCCTCTGGGATAATCGCATCTACCTGTGCTTTAGCATCAGCAATCTTCTGATCATATTGGGAGAGCCAATCCTTTGCTTCTTGCTCTTTTCCAAGTAACTCACCGAAATATGTAAGCTCCTCATGCGCATTTTTCAATTCCCCGTATGGGATAACTACAGTTGGAGCAATTTTACTTAAAGCATCATAGTTTTCTCCATTGCCAGTAATAATCAAATCAGGTTTGAGTCCTAAAATCCTCTCAATGGACGGTTTCCCATAAACACCGATATCCTCTACATCCTCTAATGCATCCTTAACATAATAATTTTCAAGAGCCAAACCAGGAGCTCCTATGGGCTTCACATCTAAAACAAGTAGACTTGCGATATATTCCTCTGCTACAATACGCTTCGGATTAGTCGGAATAACAATATCCCCTTTTATAGTCTGAACCGTTTTTGTCTCTGCTTCTTTCGCATCTTGCTCTCCAGTTGGATTAACTGCCTTTTCCTCTTGGCCGCAAGCTGTTAACATAAGCATTATGAGCAGAAACAATAGTCCTACAATCCTTCTATTTTGTTTAAACAATTTTTTCCCTCCATACACAACAATTGATAACCATTCTCAATAATTGTAGAAGAATGCCAAATAACTGTCTATGCATGAAAGTGATTTATTGCCATGTTATTTTATGATGTCAGTACTTCCATCAATTTTTGTAATTGAACTGCTGTAGATAATGGATCATACCCATAAAATGTTTCATACTGGTTCATAAAATACACCTGTTTCTTTTGAACAGCCGCCAGCGACTTCCATTTTTCAGAGTGTAATACGGCTAAGAGACTCTCTTTTCCTGAATCTTTTGTTGGAAGTGCCGTAACAAAAATATAATCAGCTGGAAAATGTACGATTTCTTCAATATTTACTGTTAAATATCCTGTCTTTTCTATATTATGTGCGACAATTTCGTCCGGCCGACTAAACCCTAAATCCTCGTAAAGTATATGGCTTCCCCTCCCATGACTACTATTTAGACAATAAGCTGCATGACTACCTATTTCCCAAACAATAGCAGTACCCCTTGCCCCAAATCGTCGATCAAGAAGCTGGTTACAGTGAACTATCTGTTCATCATATTGTCGAAGCCAATGATTGTACACTTCTCGTCTATCTACTAAATTTGCAATTAGCCCAAATTGTTCGCGCCAACTTAATTGGCTACAGGATAGCTCAAAAACAGGGCCTATTGACAGTAAAGCCTGTTTTTCCATGCTACCACTATAGTTAATAACGACATCAGGACAAGCAGCAATTATTTCCTGATAATTGGAAGCAATATCTTGCTCATATCCCGTAAGTTTCTGCGAGGATGGAACAGACTTAATATTTTCTAAAAATGGAGAGTACACCCCCAACACTGGGGTAACCCCTAGGGCAAGTAAGCAGGCAGTATGATTGGCATTCAGTACAATAAGGCGTTTAGATTTTTGATAATAAACTGTAGGCGATACACCGACAATTTCTTTAAATTTCCGACTTAAATAGGTCCCCTCTCTGTATCCTACTACCTGGGCTAAATCATCTAATTTTGGCATCCCTAATAATAGTTTTTTCTGAGATTCCCTTATCCTTAATAATGTTAAATACTCGCTATACGTATATCCAGTGTGCTTATGAAACGTACGAGAAAAATGTTCGGGACTTACCTGCGCTTTTTCAGCCATTTCCTCTCTTGTTAAGTCTTCATTGAAATGTAGATTCATATAATCAAGTACCCTATCAATCCACAAACCTTCTTGTTCTTTGTTAGTACGTAAATGGTTGTACAGTTCTTCTAACATTTCACCAAATAGTTTTTGTAAACGAAACGGATTACTTTCAACTGTAATCTTCGCTTCTCTTTCTATCTCCTTGACTAAATTCATGAGACGATATGTGCAATGTACCATTAAAGTGGTATCTTGTAATAAATTAACTATATTCGGGCCATATGCACGGTAAATAATGACAACCCCTATACATTCATTTGCTTTAAGTAGTTGAAAATCGTCTCCATCATCCACAAACATAACAGAATTTGAGCTAAGCTGAAGCTGTCGACCTTGGAGCGTATAAATGGCATGACCCTCATAAACGACAATGATAAATGGGTATGCCAAACGCCCTCTCTTATCGCATAATAGTTCCACTAATCTCATAATTTGAATAGGTTGATAAAAAAATTGGCACAGTAACTCATTATCTTTGTACATTCTAGTTCTATCTCCTAATCTCTCAATTGATATTGATTATCATTTTCATTATAATGGAATAGAATATTAGAAATCAATTGCATTGGGAGGATTATAGCTTTGACAAATTTTTTTAAAAAGAATTCCTTATTCACAGGTATTCTTATTTTTTCGATGCTCTTAGCTGCATGTGGAAATCAATCAGTTCCATCAGCAGATAAGGCTAACATTGATCACTCAAATCGTGTATTAACAGATTCATTAGGTAATGAAGTAACAGTCTCCGAAAGTCCCCAGCGTATTATTGCACCCTACCTAGAAGATCACCTCATCGCTTTAGGCATTAAGCCAGTAGCACAATGGTCAGTAAAAGGTGGGGCGTCTATTCAAGACTACCTTCAGGAATCATTAAAGGACATTCCAACAATTGAGTTTGACCTTCCCTTTGAAGCAGTTACAAGCTTTAATCCAGATTTAATTGTAATCGGTTCATCAGAAATCGCAGAAGGGGAAAAATACGAGCAATATAGGAAAATTGCGCCTACATATGTAATGGGAGCAGAAGGTAATAATTGGCGTAATAAGCTTCTGAAAGTGGGAGAAATTTTTAATCTAGTAGATAAAGCAAAGGAAGTCCTTACAGATTATGATCAATTTGCTAAAGAGGCAAAGGAGGATATTCACAATAAAGTAGGGAACCCTTCCGCCACTGTCATCTGGAATATTAACAATACAATTTATATGGTAAGCAATACAGCCTCGAGTGGTATTGTTCTTTATGAGGATCTTGGGCTAAAAACTCCTAGCCTAGTGAAAGAAATATCCGCCTCTGCTGCTGGTGATTGGTCACAAGTATCTTTAGAAAAATTCGTACAAATAGATGCAGACTATCTCTTTGTTATTAACAGTGATCGTGCAGGCAGTTCTACATTACTAAGCGATCCTCTCCTAGCAAATATACCCGCCATAAAAAATGGCCACGTTTATGAATTTGACCAAAGCTCAAGCTGGTTATATTCTGGGGCCATTGCCAATCGCCAAATCATTGAAAATGTGTTAGATAGTATCGCTAAGTAGAAATACCCCTTCAGCTACCTTATCATGCTGAAGGGTTTTATTGTGTTCGATATTTTAAAAAGTCTCGAGGGCTCACCCCATATTTCTCCTTAAACACCTCAGCAAAATGACTTGGATTAGAATAGCCCACTGCATTAGCTACTTCCATAACATTCATTGTTCCGTTTTGTAATAATAAACTTGCCTGCTCCAAACGCTTCTCACGTAAATAGCCAAATACTGTTGTACCATACATCTCTTTAAAGCCTTTTTTCAGCTTAAAATCATTTAAACCAATTAAACGAGACAGCTCCATTAAAGAAGGGGGATTCATCATATTCTCAACCATGATAGCTTGTGCTTGAAAAAGTTTTTTTCTATCGTCAAGTGAGAATTCCACCTGGTTTATGGATTGAGGGAAAAAGGACTGAAATGTACTTGTTAAAAGTTGTAAAGCTATATTTTCTAATTGCAAATTAGTTATCTGATTAGCTGCTATCGCTTCTAGAAGTTGTTTTACCATAAGCAAGTCTGGTGGGTTTATTTTCTTTTGAAACAAGCGATAAGGAGACCCACGAAGAATCATTGAAAATCTGCTGGAAGCACCATCATACTCATTGATTTTTTTCATGTAATGGTTAAACGTTGTTACAGGTATACCAATACTGACCATCTGATAAGACTCATCTTTATTAAATAAAAAATTTGCCTCTATAGATTCCATCAATTGCAGTGTGCATGTCCCTGCTTTTACTCTATATTCACAATTAGAAATGTGAACGCTTCGTGTTCCCTGCAAGCAGTAGCTTATTTCTACCATTGGCTTCGTTGTTAAAATATTCATTTGATAGTCTTGATGAAATGAATAATCTGATATAACCACTTCTAAATCTGTACGGGGCAAGAGACGATGAATTGCCCCTTCCTTCATGGTTGATTGGAATTCCATATAATGTATGGACGTTTCCTGTGGCTTTAGTACATCTAATGCCTGAAAAAATTGAGTGAAATTTTGGTGAAAGTCCACATTCATACAGTTCACCACCTCCTTAGCACTGCAATTGAGAATTATTATCATTAATTATCTAAAGTATAACCTACGTCCGATCTTTAAGCTATGGCATTATACCTCTTCATTCTTTTTTTCAACCAATGTACATACGAGTACTATACATAAAATGAAAATAATCGCTCCAAAGCCATACGCAATTGAAAATCCACCAAAATACTCAATCAACCAGCCAGCTAAGCCTGGTCCTATCATTTGACCCACTGCATAAAAAATAGAAATAAAACCGATAGCCGGTGCAACATACTGAGGAGACACTTCTTGACTGGCTTTCATTTGTATTAAAATCAGCACACCACCAAGTGATGATCCCCAAATTATGGAGGATACTATAAACCCTCTAATGTTAACTAACATAATAGGCAATAAATCTCCAACGACTGATAATAGTAATGCTGTTATTAATGCCTTTTTAACACCCATTTTATCTGCTAGCATTCCCCAGAACGGTGCACCTCCAATCGAAACAATCCCTGCGATGGCATACACAGTACCTGCCGTTGCATTGGACATACCAAGATTCATCATATAGCTTGTTTGATATATATTTGGTATGAGATAGACAAGACCTACTGCAAAATAAATTCCTGCTATTATATACAGTCCTTTACTGCGCCATGCCGCCATTTGTTCCTGTGCAATATCCTTTTTAGCAGTAGGCGGTTGCTTTATGGTCCAAAAAGCCAGCAACATAACAATCATCGTCAAAAACGCGAATATTAGCCAAGTTCCACGCCAACCTAATACAGGAAAATACTGTAGCATAAATGGTACGAGTAACCCTGATAATAGCATCCCAATACCAGCGCCGCTCATTAACAGCCCCATCACTATCCCTCGCTTCTTGGGATATAAACTAACAGCTATCGATAATAATGGTGTATACACAAGTGCACTCCCTGCTCCGACAAAAAACAGTGAAATAGCAGCCCACCCAAAGTTAGTGACGAACACTAGACTCGTTAGCCCTAAAACGACACTGCCCCCTCCTACTAATAGAACTTTTTTTGCACCAATACGCATTGTAAGTATTCCTGACATGCCTACAGTAAATAAATAACCTAAAAATAATATCGTACCTAGAGAACCAGATTGAGAGGTTGTGAAGCTCATTTCTTCCTGCATAAAAGGCAAAATAATACCATATGACATACGAGCAAATCCTGTAGTCGTGACGATTAATAACATACCTGTTATGACGAACACCCAAAATTTTTTCATCCTTACACCCCTTTCATTGTTGAATCATAGAGTAATAAAAGGTTAACTTTCTACCGATTAAAGGATGATATTACGGTTAAACGGATTTTAAATTCTGTCGTAAAACATCATCAATGCAATTTTTGGATAAACCTCAATGAACTATATTTAGTTTGTCCATTGTTCTAAAATAAGGTTTAATTTATGCTAACGTATGATAATGATTATCAATTACGGAGGAAAAGATATGAAAAAAGTAAATCGACATATGCTCATTTGTAGCCTCTTACTACTGGTTGGAGTCCTATTGGCTGCTTGTGGTTCTAACAATGAAGAGACTAATCAAAAAGAGACAGCAACGGCAGAACCGACAACACGTATTTATAAGGATTATTTAAGTCATGAGGTAGAAATCCCTGTGAATCCTGAGAGAGTAGTTTATCATGGCGAAGGATACGGGGATGTGCTTGCATTAAATTTCAAAACAGTTGGTGCAGGATTCTCCTGGATTACTGATTATGCTTGGGAAGATCGTGTAAAAGATGTGGAGGACGTTGGTTTTCCGATTAATGTAGAGCAAACATTGTCATTAAAGCCAGACCTTATTATTATTGGTACTGCTGATGATAAAACATATGCACAGCTTTCTAAAATTGCTCCAACAATAGTGTTTGATACGTTCGCACCTTTGAACCAACGTTTAACGGAACTGGGCGATATACTGAATAAAAAAGAAGAAGCCGCTCAATGGATAGCTGATTATACAGAAAAAGCGGATAAAATGTGGGAGTCGCTTGTGACTGATGGGACGGTTAAACCAGATGAAACTGCATCTGTATTAACATATTATCCAGGTGATCGATTATTTGTAATGGCACGTGCAGGGCTTTCTCAAGTTTTATACGATTCAAATGTTCTTAAGCCTGATGATAAGATTCAAAAAATACTTGATGATGGCACAGGCTTTGCTGAAATTTCTACAGAGCTTCTTCCTGAATATGCTGGCGATCGAATTTTCATCCTAACACCAGTAGATGATGAAGCAAAACAATCGACAAAAGAAATGATGAATAGTCCAATTTGGAAAAACCTACCTGCTGTAAAAAATGGGCATGTTTACACAATTGATATTCAAAAAAGTGATAGCGATGCCTCAACTAGAGAATGGTTATTAACCGAATTACCTACTATGTTAAAAAAATAGATTTAAAGAGACATTTCATCTTTGTTGAAATGTCTCTTTACTTTTTATACAATAAAGTTAATTGATAATCATTTTCATTTAGCAAGGACGTGAATAAATGGAAGACAATCATTCTTTTAGACATAATTTATTATTTCATTTAGAAGATATTGACTGTATTTCACAGAGCTACCCTTTTATTTGCCCATCACACCATACCATGATACTTTTTACGGATGGCTGTGGGACATTAACAATAGATGACATTCCCTATTTGGTGACCAAAGGAAAGATTTTTCTTATACAACCTCATTCCATGATCGATTTATCGGATCTAACAAATGAATTCTGCTTCTATAAAATAACCTTTACGGCTTTCCAGCTACAACTGGAGCTCCCTTCTCCTTATCTAGGACCTATTTTTTCTGATGAAGTGGAGCATACCGTTTATCCGAATACACGATTTATCCGTCTTACACAAGATCTGTATCAATTAAAGACCCAATCGGATTATTTTAAACAGCAAGGTATTTTATATGAACTATTAAATTTATTATTTGAACATCAGCTTCATAGAAATGTCCAATTAACTATGACGAAGGCAGTCGAGGAAACGATCAATTATGTACATAAATATTATCAACAGCCTTTAACCGTTAAGATGCTAGCTGAACTTGCTCATATAGCCCAATGGCAATATAGTACAATCTTTCAATCTTTAACGGGGAAGAAGCCGCTAGATTATATTACAGAATTACGTCTTACAAACGCAAAGGAATTATTATTACAAACTAATGAGCCATTAAAGGATATTGCACAACAAGTTGGATTTGATGATGAATATTATTTTAATCGCCGCTTCCGACAGGTGATCGGTATTCCGCCAAAACAGTTTGCCCGACAATATAGGCAACGAACGGTTGTAAAAGATTGGACAGGACATGAAGTCACGATCCCATCCGCCCCTCACCGAATTATTTATCACGGAGAAACGTTTGGGGATATGCTGATCTTTGATGTTCAACCAATAGGCGGTGACAAGAAGTCTATTAGTAAATCCTTTTATAAAAACCATGTTCCTTATATTCAAGATGTTGCCTTTCCCATTAATCTTGAAAAATCTTCAAAGCTAAACCCAGATTTAATTATCTTTACAAATAATGATGAGCAGCAATATCAAGCACTATCATCAATTGCTCCAACTATTACCTTAAATTCTTGGGATTCTTTAGAGGAACGCATCCTTCTATTAGGACAATGGCTTAGCCAACAACAACGTGCAGAAGATTGGCTAGCCCGCTATAAAGTCCAAGAAAAAACGATGTGGCAAAAGCTCCAATCAGTCGTAGACCCAGGTGAAACAGCAACGGTCTTGACCTTTGATCATGGTAAACGCCTTTATGTCATGGGCTGTACAGGTCTATCTCCTGCTCTTTTTCATCCAGATGGATTTCAGCCTCACCAGCAAGTAAAAAAATTGCTTCAAGCAGGCAACGGATATAAAGAAATACCAATAGATCACTTACCAAAGTATGTTGGTGATCGAATTTTCCTGCTTTTATCGGATAAACCCGACTCGCAAATGGCCACGATGAAATTAATGAATAGCGATATTTGGAAGGATCTCAAGGCTGTACAGAACAACCACGTATATTTAGTAGATGCAACAAAGTGGAATTATAGCGATGCCTTTACGAGAGAAAAATTACTTGGCGCTTTACCGAGATTATTAATTACTGCAAAATAATATAAATTCAAGGGGTGATATTTTACATGAAAACAGAAAGTATGACAGATAGAACGACGACACAAATATCATTAAAGGATATACGTGATTATATTGCTAAAAATCATCACCAGCCTCTGACGATTGAGCATCTCGCAATCATTTCTGGTCTAAGTTCTAGCTACTTTGGAGAGGCATTTAAAAGGGCATTTGGGCAAAGTGCCACAGATTATTTAACAGAGCTACGCATTGGACATGCCAAACAATTATTGCGTGATACTGACCTATTACTGCGTGAGATTGCTAGAAAAGTAGGCTACAGTGACGAATTTTATTTTAGTCGCAAATTTAAAAAGGAGGTTGGGGTTTCACCTTCTGCTTTTAGTAAAATAGGCCGCCAGCGTATTTCTACCTTTTCTGTGTCCACTATCGGAAACTTATTAGCTCTTGGCATCGTTCCTGTTGCTGCCCCACTGAATGCTAAATGGAGTCCTTATTATTACAATCATTATCAGGATAAAATCCAAGTGCATGTGAATATTTTTGATGCAGAATCAGAGGATAACTTTAGAAAATTAGCTTCAGCGAAGCCTGATATTCATATTTTTCAAGAGGAGCCCTCTATTTCCATGCTTGATTGGCTTCAAACAATTGGCATTAAAAGTGTTTATATAGAAGCTAAGGATTGGCGAACACAACTAAGAGAAATAGCCGTTGCTGTCAAAAGACACAGCACATGTGAGCATTTCATACAGTCCTACGAACAAAAGGTATTAGAGGCAAAGCAAGAAATTAAACGAGTGACCAAGGAAGATAGTTTTGCCGTTTTACGATTATGTGGCGACCAATTATTTTTATATTGCAATAAAGGGATTCAGGATGTCCTATTTACAGATTTGCAGCTCTGCCCTATTGATGCGCAACAGCAAACATGTAATGAGCTAATTACGCTTGATCAGCTAGGAGACATAAACCCAGATCGTTTACTATTTATCGTTTGTCCAGATTCCCCGACTCGAAATTATTGGCTCACTTTACCATACCTTGATCATTGGAAAGAGCTCCGAGCTGTAAAAAATGGACATGTCTATGTTTTGCCATCAAATCCTTGGTTTGAATACTCTGCTATTGCGGTAAACCGAATGCTAGATGAAATGTTGCTCATGTTAACCGGAAAAAATCCAAACTCTTTTCCTGTTCCCGTCCATGGTATCGTATCCGACAGTGAATTATAATTCCTTTTGAGAATGATTATCAATGAAAGGAGACATTGAACAACAATGGATGGTCGTAACCACTGTCAAACGATTATAAAATCTGTCTATATTCTGGCCACTTTAATGCTAGCTATTGGATTACTTTCTGCCTGCAATGCCCAATCAAGCAGTAAAGAAAAAAAGATTGAAACACAGGCAAACTCAGACAATATTAAGGAGCAAAGTGCTTATCCATTAACCATACAGGATGAGGCTGGCAATGAAGTAACATTAAAAGCTAAGCCCACTAAAATATTCGCGCCTGTTTTGGAGGATTCCTTACTAGCTCTTGGTATTAAGCCTACTATGCAATGGTCGAATGGTGTTAAACCGCAACTCTATTTACAGGATCAGCTACAAGGCATACCTGAAATTAGCTTTGCAAGCGGTCCCCCATCTCCTGAAACGATTATGGCAGATAAGCCAGACTTAATTGTTTTGCATAATTCGTTTTATGTTGAAAATGGCACATATGAAAAATATGCAAAAATTGCACCTACCTATGTGTTCAAAAATGCAGCGACTGATATAGAAGGTTCAATTAAAATGTTAGGGCAATTACTAGACAAGCCTGATAAAGCACAGCAAGCCATACAGGAATATCAAGAAAAGGTGGATGCAGCAAAATCAAAGCTGGCTTTCAAAACGGAAGGCAAAACAGTAGCGTTAATTCGCTTTAACGCCAAAGGGATGTTTTTCATGACAGATGAATATTTCAGTGGGTATGTATTAACACATGAATTAGGATTCGAGCAAAGTAGCTACGTAAAAAATGGTGCGTTTGAAGTATCATTGGAAATTCTACCTGAACTAGATGCCGATTATATTTTCCTAATCAATGATGGCAATCTTGGCGATGAATTTTTAAATGAATTGAAGGAGAGTACAATCTGGCAAAGTACAGACGCCTTCAAGAGTAATCAGGTATTTGAAACATCTGGAGATTATTGGCTAAATGGTGGTATTCATGCACAGGGGAAAGTGATAGACGATGTATTGGAGTTTCTAGCGCCATGACAACAATGACAAAAAAACCATATGTATCAGAAACCTATTTTGAATATGCCATGACATCCCACAACCAATTAGACTATCGAATATTAATTGCTAACCCAACAGATGCACCACCGGCAGATGGTTATGGTGTTATATATGCATTAGATGGGGATGCCGTTTTTCCAACGCTTGCAGAGGCGGTAAAATTACAAACGCGCAAACCAAAAGGCTATGAGCCCATTCTTGTTATTGGTATTGGCTATCCCTCTAAGGAACCTT
This sequence comes from Lysinibacillus sp. UBA5990, assembly GCF_002429815.1. Lineage (NCBI taxonomy): Bacteria > Bacillati > Bacillota > Bacilli > Caryophanales > Bacillaceae > Lysinibacillus > Lysinibacillus sp. UBA5990. The sequence goes on along the minus strand of NZ_DJAY01000002.1, from coordinate 93,815 downwards.
TTGATATGGAACGACGCTGCAATGATTTTACCCTCCCTGTTAGTGAAGGGAAGCTGCCACCACGTCCAGATGGAACCCCTTGGCCTCCAAACGGCAGTGCCAATGAGTTTCTAGACTTTATTGAACATGAACTAATGCCTACTGTCGAAAAGGAATGGCCCATCAACAAAAAGAAACAAGCGGTTGTTGGACATTCCTTAGGCGGTCTTTTCACACTTTTCGCTTTATGTGCAAGGCCTCATTTATTCAGTCACGTTATAGCTGGCAGTCCCTCTGTTTGGTGGGCTGATAATGCGGTACTAAAAGTAATAGACCAATTTTTTGAAGATTGGAACGGTCAACATGCTATTAATCTCTTACTCACAATCGGTGCTAACGAGTTACCAGATATGCTAGAGGGAGCTGATTTAGCTGCTGAACGAATGAAGCGATTAAGTGTTAAAAACATTCATACTCATTATGTGAAGTTCGATGAAGAGGACCATGTGAGCGTTCTACCTTGCATGCTTGGTCGTCTGCCAAGGTTTTTAGATTCTTAGTTGAAATAGAAAAGCCAAAGTGCATTTATGCAACTTTGGCTTTTTGTATTATCCTCAATAAAGCGAACTTTATTGTTTTTCACTCCAGGTAAAGAGTTCCACAATGAGTCTTGTTGTAATTCATCAAATGCCTTTTGAGCCTCTTTATCCCCAGAAATTAATTCAAATAATCGATCACCCAAAAGTGTTTCTTCACCAATTTCAATATATGGTCCATTATTTGGCTATAGTATTTGTGCCTCCCCACATAGAAATTCCGCTTGATACCACAGGTGTATACGGTAATTGTCACATTCATAACTGTATAACTTTTCCCGTCTATTTTATTTACTTCTACCACTATTGGATAAAATTTACCATTCACTTTTATAATCAAAAAAAACACTAACTATTAGAATTCATAGCTAGTGTTCTTATATTCTACGGTGTACTAGGTTGAATTAATACAAAGTTTGGAGCCGTTGGAGCTGTTGACTCTTTTGCATAAACTATATTTCCGTATTTATCTTTAGTAAATAGATATATTTTTTGATCTTTCTGGAATACGTTTGTAGAATTTGGATTATTGCTTGTTTGTATTGCTGTAAATGTCTTAGCAGAACTTGCATCTGAAGGTTTTGTTATTTGTCCCTTACCATAAGATATTATTGCACCACCAGGAATATCTGTATAATTACTATTATCAGCCCTAACTATAATATCCCTAATATTATCTAATGTTAGTTCATAGCCATCCGCAAGAACTGCATAATAGTAATGCTGATCCCATGTAATATCGGCATTCAAGTTTGCAACTACCTGAACCTTCTTAGAGATGTTTGGATTACTTGGGAATTCTGTATCAGGTAACAATGTCGCTGAAGTAATTGTATTAACTTTTGTTGGATATTGATACTGTGCTTTTGGCTTGCTAAATGTCCAGTCACCTTTATCTTTAACGGAAACATCTACAGTCATATCGAAGCTTTGTGTAACTTCATTAGCAAATGTAATTATCATTTTACGTGGCTTCCACCCATCAATTTCATCTACTTTATCCTGCCATTTCCATGAAGCATAAGTAGGAGTAATTGCACTACCTGTTTCAGGATTCACTAATTGAAAGTTTGAATCTGTTAATTCAACTGCCTCAGAGAAAGTCACTTCAAATGTCTTACCATCCAACTGTCTTACGATTGGATCTTCTACCTTTGGTGGTGTACCATCAGAGAAGAATTTATATGCCATTATCCCTGTATTATTTAAACTTGGTGTCAAACTAAATGTTTTATTTTGCTTTTCATCATGAGTATAGATTATTGACTCTGTACCTACTTGAAGCATTGTTGCATTCTTATATCTATCCTGTACTGCAACATATAGCTCATAGTTCTGATGAGGATCTAAGGTAAAGCTAATTTCATTTGTATCCTTTCGCATAGAACTAGCTCTTCCTCTTTCAATAACCTCCTCAGCACTAGTTGGTACTGGAACTGTTGTTTCACCAGCTTTTCTAAGAATATAGTAATACGTACCAGCTTCATCAGACATAAATTTAAAGGTAGCTTTTTTATCACCTTCAGCTATTTTAATAGAGGTATTTTCAATCTTTGGCGCAGTTCTATCATCAATAACATGTTTAGTTTGTATATCTGAAACATTTCCTGAACGATCACGCAAGACCATATAAATAGAATAGCTCTTAAATGGATCTAATGGTGGGAATGTATTTGGTAAAGGAATTGTAACCTTTTGCTTCCCTAATTGTGCAGGTTTATTTCCACCACTTCCTACAATCGCCACATCCTGTGTTCCAACTTTAAATGTTGTCTCATTTAATTGGACTGATTCAATTAACCGTAAGCGGTCATCACGTGTAAGAGTTAAATCTGACTCCATAATTAAATAATGATATGTCCCGGCTTTTGAAGCATTAAACTCTAAAAGCGTTTGATCCTTTGTATTATTAATAGCAGGCTCCCCGATAATTGTAAGTACCGGTAGTTCATTATCATTATGAATATATTCAGCCGTGTTCCGTGGAACAGTATTGTTCGGAATATTATTGATATTTTCAAACTCAATATCAGCCAAATCTTTGACATTTGGTGATATTGTAACAATTAGGTTATCACCATTAACAAAACCTGTTAGTGATGGGATGGTGAAAGTAAGTCTTTTCTGAGCTTTATTATAGACAACCTTTGTAGGATGAATTGGTTGCTGATCACCTTGGTTGACTATACCAGTCCCAGAAAGATCATAGTTCTCTATTTTTTCTGCAGAAACAGGATCTAATTCCTCACTAACTGTTATATAAAATTCATTTTTAATCTCATCTAGTAAAACAAGTTGACCGCCCACAACATATGGAGGAACATTATCAAGCTCACCAGTTTTAAAATCCTTTACAACAGCAGGATCTACAGAGTAGTTTCCTGAATCATCCTTCATTACGACATAAAGCTGGTAATCTGTCTCTGGATCAAGACCTGTTAAGATTCCAGTTATGCCAAGTTCACCAGCTTTTGCTTTCCCTTGGTCTGTTGGGTTAGCGACGATGTCTGCCGTTGTCGGGTCAGCTGCTGTTGTTTTCTTACGTACATAGTAGTAATAATCTCCAGGCTCACTTGCTGCAAATTTGAACTCAGCTCTTGTGCCTCCGTGGAAAGGTGTAACTTGTAAAGATTTCACTACTGGCGGTGATGCATCTTTCATCTGGAATGATTGTGACACAATATCAGATGCATTTTTCGAGCCGTCTACAACCATGATGTAGATGACATATTCTTTTTTCTCACCTAGATTGGATACTTTAACGGAGTTTGTACCTTTTACAGCGGCACCACTTCCGTAAGCTACGTTCTCATTTGAAAGATGATTGACCATTTCGCGTTTATTTGGTACTTCTGCACCTTTTTCACGGACAATATAATAGTACGTACCGACTTCATCCGATGTAAAATCTGCCTGAATTTCACTACCATTTAGTACTTTGACATTGGTAATGCTAACGGTAGGCTTTGTTTTATCATCAGGATTTTGATTCTCGTTTTCATCTTTATCGATTGGTTTGCCATCTGGATCAGTAATATTGCCGATGTTATCTTTATCATCAAGGAAATCATCGAAGATATTATTTGGCGATCCATCTTTAGGTAAGATGACCTTATCGATATACGTATAATCTCCAATATCAATCTTACCATAGGAATTTTCTACAAATAATGTGCCAATTCGACCATCGATGTATAGCTCAAGATCTGTGTAGCTATTATAGTTGATCCAATCGATATTTCCTGAACCGTAAATTGTAAGCTTTGTTTCTGTATTGAGATTTAACGTGCCAATATCGCCTTGTATTTCAAACTCTCGCACATTACCAATGATGTCTACGCGAGGTAATTTTGTATTTGTCTCAATCTTTGTGCCAGTTTGAGATACAACTAGTCTAGAAACACTACTGTTATAAAATTCAAGATGTTTTTCAACATTTTTCATTTCCTGTTTTTCTTTAGACCAGTTCACTAATGGCTTGTCTTTATCCGTATTTGGCTTTGTCCAATTTTGAAGATCATTCGTTGAATTATTATTATTAGATGAATCTTCCCCTTTATTATTATCTGGGTTGGACCAATTGATAAATGAGATATTATTACTTGCCACACGACCAAGAGCTAGTGGTTGATTATAAGTAGTTCCTAAATTCAATGGTGGGCGAACTGTTTCATTAACAAACATTGTCCCTGTCATTTTCAGATTCGAAAATTCAATATAGTTGCCATTAACTACAATCGTTGCACCTAATGAACCGTAATTACCATCAAAATCAAGGAAGCGAGAGCTTGTACCACTAGCATTTAAAGTTAATTTTGAGATGGAGCGAAGGGCTTTACTAGAAAGATCCCCCTCAATTAAGGCCCCCTTTAAAACTGGTGCATTATAGTCATTTAAAATATGTGAAAGACTTTCTGGAATTGTATAAGATTGGCCATTTATATAGACTGCGTCATCATCAACATTTGTAATTTTGTAAGATGTTTCATTATTCTTCTTCTCTTGTGAACCCACTACAAATGAAGCAAATTGTCCACGCGTTACAGCATCAAAAGGAGCAAATGTAACAGGTGTTGTACCCTTTGTAATATTCAAATCGATTAAAGTTTGAATATAAATAGCATTGCTTGTTTGGCTGTTGACATCTTTGAAAATATTATTATACGTAGGAGAAACCTCTAGATGGAATCCAACTACTACTAATTTAGCCAACTCGCCTCGTGTTAGGACTTCATTTGGCATAAACGTGCCATTTGAATAACCAGACATGATGCCTGCGTTTTGCAACGCCGCCACATATTTATAATAGACATTGCCCTTAGGCACATCTTTATAATATGGATCTTGGATATTTTTCGTATCCAATTTTAAAACGGTAGCCAGCATTTTCGCTGCCTCTCCACGTGTTACACTTGCATCTGGGCGGAAAGTATTATCCGCAAAACCACTCATCACGCCCTGTGAATATAGTTTTAAAATTTCGTTATAATTATCCGAGTATTGATCTATGTCTGTAAAGGGAGAAGTAGCCGCTGCCGCTTTTTGTGGTGAAGGCACTACAACAGCAATCCCACTTGAAGCAAATACTGTTGCTATCAAGGCTTTATTAACTTTTTGGATTTTAGATTTATCCATTCCACTCTTCCTTTCACTTATGTATTTTGATACGTACAAATATCATTTTCATCATACCCTTTATATCGACCAAGAGAAGGCGAATCTTCATAGATAAATGTAAAATAGTCCAGTAAATTTATTGATAAACATAGTAGTTCGAGACTACTCTTCCAGCAAAAAATTTCTACCCCATTTTCCAACAACAAAAAAGCCAAGGAGCATCGGTGCTCACTTGACTTTCACGATATATAGGCATACATCTAGTCGTACTTGTGGTGTCATAAGGGAAAGGGGGATAACCTTACGTCTTGTCAAGTCGATCGAGAGATGTGACCCGAATTACATATCATTTGAACATAGTTTACTGTCATTTGGCGAATGACTTACAAATAGCTTGCCCAAATGATGTTTGCATTAATCAATTACCCAAAAAATCGAAAACATAAGCTTATTTTAATCAATTTTTACTTTATTTTTTGTACAGCAACCTTAACTTGATTTCGTCCAGCTTGTTTCGCCTCATATAAGGCTCCATCAGCCGCTTCAATTAACGTCTCAGTCGTAGGGGCCATTTCTGGATATAAGGCTATACCTGCCGATAATGTTACGGGTCTACCACATGGACTTTCCGTTTCAGCTAATTTTCCCCTCAATTGTTCCGCCACTTCCTCAGCCTCTTTGGCAGTTGTATTCGGCAGAAGCATTACAAATTCCTCGCCACCATAACGACAGCATACATCTCCTTCTCGCGCTACAGATTGCATATGTTTGGCTAAAAACTGCAGGACTTTATCGCCAACAGCATGACCATATGTGTCGTTCACACTTTTAAAGTGATCTAAATCTAACAAAATAATGGCATGTGGTACCTTATTCTCTAGCCACTCCGCCAACATAGCATCCATCGTTCGTCGATTGGTAACACCCGTCAATGGATCTACGGTTGATTGATCCTTGAAAAATGTAACCTGTCCATGTAAAAACGATAGACTTCGAATTAAGACATTCTTCAACGAATGGGCTTCAAAGTACCAGCCACTGACTGATTTTAAGCCTTCTACGTTTTTCTTATCTAGACTTTCTTCTGTTAACGTGGCTAATTGTTGTAAAGGATTAGCAATGCGAGCCGCTGCCCAAAGCACAATAACAATTGAAACTATCATAAGTGGTACAGATTTAATAATAACTTCCTGCACTCTATCGAATGAAGGTGCCAGTGCTACTTCTAAAGGCTTTTGGGCGACAACTCCCCAACCTGTGGAAGGCACTGTACTAAACCCGGCAAGCATTTTCACTCCTTTTGTGTTGTCAACAATTTGAACCCCACTCTTACCAGACATCACAGCTTGAACGACTTTATTTTTTGTGACAACATCATTGATACGGCTTGGGTCCTGATGATAGATAACTCGTCCATCTGAATCTACAACATATACGTAGGAACCATCCTTACTATAATGTTCTCCTAATAACGTTTTAAAGGCGTTTGGTTCTTTTAGATAAATTGTTCCCGCTACCATCCCCAAGTACTCGTTAGATGGCGAAAAAATAGGATGGGAAATAAAAATAATGAGGCGTCCTGTCATCGCCTCGTAAGGTTTAGAAACTAATGGTATTTTTTGGGCTAATGCCTCTTGTGCGCCAAGAGATGTTAAAACCTCACCTTTAATTTCAATGGAGGGTGGTGATACAGATAAAACAAGTCCCTCTGCATTTGTTATGACTACTGAATTGAACATTTCATTTTGTAATCTTAGACGGTCTGTTTCCCTATTTAAAACTTGCTCATCATCCAAACTTCCACTCACTTGATTGGCGCTATAACTTAAAATTTGAAAGGCTTCATGAAGATAGGCGTCTGCCGTTGAAGCCAATTTTTGCGCATACACTCGATTTGTTTCAAGTGTATTTTCCTTTATGGAATCAACATTCATTCTGTATCCGCCCCAAACACTACCTATGCTTGTAAAAAAGAATGCAGCCATAGCTACTCCCATAATTAAATGCTTTAATTTTAACTGATGTGATTTCATTACTTCCCACCTATATATGTAGTATGTTTATAATTTTTAACAATTAGTGCCTATTATAAGCAACAGCTCTTCTAGAGAAAAGGAAATTTCTGAAGAGACTCCTTCCGCTAAACACTAGAACATATCTCTAGGATTGTATCAATAAAGAGGGTCGAATAATATGGTTATCCAGTAAACTTTCTCTTTCCAACAAGCTCTTTACTTCTCACTGAACTTTCTAATATTTGACAATAATTGTCTGACAGTTGATGCAGAATCTAAATTCTAAATTTTTTTACTTTTATTGTTATTCTGACATATAAAAGTAGAATTGTTTATTCTATAATAAAATTAACATAGGCAAGAAAAGATTTATTCTGTTATAATACTGATTAAAATTAAATATTCTGTATTATTACAGTTTTGCACGACGCTTTTCGCACAATGGGGATTATGAGAAAGGCGCTACTCTACCATCCTGGATGGTCGTGTAGCCCACAAAAAGGGGTTGGAAGATTTGGGTATTTTAAAGGGGTTAAAAATTCTCGATTTTTCTGCATTACTACCAGGACCAATGGCAACAATGATTTTTGCTGATTTAGGAGCCGATGTTATACATGTTGAATCTTCCAAACGCGTCGATTTAACAAGAATTATGCCTCCTTACGATGATGATCAAGAAGCTTACATCCATCAACATTTAAATCGTTCTAAAAAATCGATCACGTTAAATTTGAAATCACCAGAAGCTATTGAAATTGTGAAATCTCTTGTACAAGAATATGACGTAATAATTGAAGGTTTCCGACCTGGAGTTATGCAACGGCTCGGGATCGGCTATGAAGCACTTAAAGAAATAAATCCACGAGTAATTTATTGTGCGATTACAGGCTATGGACAAACGGGACCATATAGCAATCGACCTGGGCATGATAATAACTACCTTTCATTAGCTGGTGTCCTTGATTATTCACGCCATAAGGATAAAAAGCCTGTCTCCATGGGAATTCAGCTAGCTGATATTGCAGGTGGAACGATGCATGCTGCGATTGGGGTACTGGCTGCTGCACTTCATCGTGAGAAAACAGGTGATGGTCAATTCATTGATATTAGCATGACAGATGCTGTATTTTCACTAAATGCTATGTATGGCTCAGCCTTTATTGGAGGTGGACGTGTACCAAAGCCAGAACAGGAAATTTTAAACGGTGGCAGTTATTATGATTTTTATAAAACAAAGGATGGCCGCTTCTTCTCTGTCGGTAGTTTAGAGCCTCAATTTCGGAAATTGCTTTGTGAAGCACTCGATATTCCTGAATTGATTGATAATACTTTCAATGATTCCTACTACACACAAATTCGTTTTAAAGAAGCTGTTCATGATGCCTTTTTATCGAAAACGTATGAGGAATGGCTGGAAGTATTTAATGAGGATTTTGAAGGCTGTGTGGAGCCTGTTCTCACATTCCCAGAAGCCTGCGAGCATCCGCAACTAAAGGCAAGAGAAATGATTGTTGCGATTCCCAAAGGGGATGGCACATTACAGCAACAAGTTGCTTCTCCTTTTAAATTTGATGGCTCTGATCCAGAATACAAACATGTTGGTGCTAAGCTAGGTGAGCATAATGAGGAAATACTAAGTTCATTAGGCTATGATACTGAACAAATCAAGGCTTTGAAAGATAAAGGCGTTTTGGAATAAAAGAAAAAGTGTCTAATACTGTCGATGAAGGACGTATTAGACACTTTTTTATACATAGGCACTAATAAATACTCGGAGTTTTTCAAAATGATCATCAATTAATAAATATTTTTTATAGATTTCTATTAATTTCTCAAATAGCTCGAACTGCTCCGTTACAAATAAAACCCGTAAAATATTTAACATATGCAAGGAAGCACTCTGTGCCACTATATAGTAAGGTACATCTGGTTGACGATAATTCTGTCGCCATTCTTCTACCGACAAACCAATATGCTGTAGTGAGTTGTTCACCTGTAGAGCAATATCCTGTTGAACGTACGCCTCAATAGCAATTAGTTGTTCACTGCTATAATTTTTTTGTACTAAAGAGGTATTTATCTTTTTATTAGACGCTAATACATGTTCCTTTAAAAGCAGTAAGCCATCTTCATAATGTGTCGCTTTTACATAATGATCAAGTAAAACAGCATATAAGTTTTCTAAATAATTTAGTTGATAATTTTTTATAATTGCAGGTGGTGTAGGTTTCCGATTTGGCAAAAGATCTTTATATTCCAATAAAATTTCGATAGCGTAATTATTTAAGCGCTCATCCTCTAATAAATATTCACCATAATGTATAACTTTTTCACTTTGCTGTTCTCTATTTGCTATATGAAATAAAATATAGGCAATTAATACTTTTTCCTTCTCTGTTAGAGCGTACATGGAGTAGCGCCATTCCGCTTCAAATGAAGTAATAAAGTCTTTGACGCGATGATAGTCGCCCTCCGATAAGCAATAATGTGTCACAATTTGATAAAGTCGTAGCTGTTTCTTAGCCAAACAGCTAGATTTATTTTTATCCACATGAGTTATACACTTATCCAGTATCACTTTATAGTTATTCACAAAGTTATCCACATGTTCACAACTCATTTTCATAGAATCCTCGAAATGACCCATTATTTCATAAAGAAATGTGAATTGTTCTAATGGTCTGTGGATAAAAAGTGAATAAACCTTTTTTGTGAACAGCCAATGCCAAAAGGATGTATGTTCCTTATACATCATATGCACTAAATACTCATCCTGAAATTTATATAACATAATTGTCTGTAGCTCATTCACTGGCATTTCCATCTGCATTCTTTTCCCAAAAACCAGCCAAATTAACCGTTCCAGGTCTATTGTATGTTGGGCAAAGAGCTGCTCAAAGAAAGTTTCTTTTCCTTTTTGTGTATAAAAAAAGGCATTGAGCCGATCATTCACAAATTTTGCATCTAAACCATATTTGTCAAAATACATTTGCATTTCTGTTGATGCACGGCCCCAATATTTACGTGCTGTGGAAAAGGCAATATTCATAGCCATTTCTTCGTTTACTAAAAATCGTTTGGGTGAGAGCGAAGTACCAAGTATTTTTGGATCTTCTTGCAGATCTACCTCTGCCTCTAACCATGTTGTAAGTAAATTTTCAGCACCCTCTACATTCCCTTGTTTATATGTCATGAATAATTGCTCATCACAGTCCAACAGCATACAATTGGAGCCTCCTATCAAGTTCGACCAACAAAGATCTTCCCCTATCATTAAAATTCATGTTTTTAACACTCTTTCTTCAATATAACAAATCTTAACTAACATATGCTAAAAAAATAGTGGTATGCCTATCAAAAATGCATGCAAATAAAAAAAACCATCTATGAAGTGAGTACTTCGTAGATGGAATCTTGATCACCAAAATTGTGGGTAATTTCGTGTTTCTCTTAAATTATTTATTAACAGACCAAAGAAAACAATAATGACTGCCCCAATCAATACAGGCATGATTAAGTAACTCCAGCTATATCCTCCTAAAATAATAATGATAGGATTGGCGCCCGCAGGTGGATGAATAATGCCTAACAAGGCCATGAAAAATATGGTTAACCCAACACCAAGGCTGATGGACAACATACTCGAACCTAATGTTGAATACAACACTAGGCCAATAAATGCAGAAACCAAATGACCACCGATAATATTTCGAGGCTGAGATAATGGCGCATTCCAAACGACAAATACAAGAACACAGCTCCCGCCAAGGGATGCCATTAACCAAGGAGCATTTGTATAATTTGTTAACAAAAGCAACACAAAAATACAGATTAGGCCTCCTATCGCTCCAGTAAAGGCATCAGCAAAATTTGTCCGAGAGGGTGCATGTCCGCCTCCCTTCATCTTTAAAATAAAGGGCTTTAAGATATTCTTTTTTTCAATTTTATTTCCTACTCGCACTAATTCTGACATTCAGCACCGACTTTGCTATTTCTCTATTTTTTATACTTATAAATTGATGGATATTAAACTTTTATCATTATATCAATCCATCATAACATTTCAATTCTAACTTCAAATTTCCGACTAATATTCACTTTCTCCACTCACAACTCCTACAAAAAAAAAGCAAACCTTTGAAAGTTTGCTTTCAGACAAATTGATTTCTTAATCGTATTGTTTTTTCACCGTTTTATAAATTCGAACCTTTTTCAGTATCGTTTTAGGTACTTGGAAAGTGGCTGTGACCACCCCAGGATGACGGCCAATTTCTATAGAGCCTGTGATAGTTGCTCTATTTAACACCTCTGGTTCAGGTAATTCGAATAGCTTGGATGCTCGGCGAATAGCATTATCAGTTGCCTCATTTAATGTTTTGCCAGAACCAACGATTGATACAGGGAATGCCTCTTCTACCTGTTTTACGCCAAATTCCTCTGCTAGTTCGCGAGCACGACGCTTTTCTTCCTTTGTAAAAGGCTTTGCTGTATACGGTAAATCTTCCTCATTCGGAAGTAATACAGGGCCTTCCAATGCTACTTTCTTCAAGACACTAACTTGAAGCTGTACAATCCCTGCTACATCAGTTGTATGTCCTGCAATCTCACCATCTCCCTGCATTGCATGCATATCTCCAATGTATACACCACCACCAGGAACCTTTACAGGACAAATAATCGTTGCGCCTTCACGAACTCTGCTAATATCCATATGTCCATCAGTGCGATGTAAATCCAATTCATCCTGTGTAAGGGCATATTCATGTGGTGCCCCAATTAAGAAAGAACCAAAATCACCCGCATTATGAGAATCTGGCATTGCCTTTGAAGGGGTTGTACCAAGTTGACCTAAAAATGGGCGCATTCTGGCCATGACACCTATTATGTCACTTGGTGCTAGTGCAACAACAGGATTTTGAGTAGAGTTTTCAGGTGTTCTCATGTAATTTTTGGCATCAAGGGCAATACGACGGGCACCCTCTCGTCCAACCGTTACACCTATTTGCCCTTTATGATCAAACGTCATTGTGTAGCCATTCGTCATTTTAAATGGTGCTGTCTCTGTGTCACATGTCGAACAGCGAATGGCTTGAGGACCTATACCTTTAACAACTGTGTTTGGATGGAGCTTCCCACAACCTGGGCATTTTACGGAAACAAATGGATCGCCAATGTATCGATCTGTAATCGCCTCATCGTGACCAGAGGAAGTGGCCAGTGAAGTAACCTGAATAGACTTAATTTTAATGACGATGGCGTCTCCCACCTCAGCTCCCTCCACAAAAACAGGCTTCGTTACTTCATGTCCACCTCTTATAGTTGGTGTTAACATGGGGCCCCAGCAGCCCGGTGTGGTGTTGGCAATAATTGTCCCTCCATCTTTAACTGGCCCAAGCATTTCTTGTGAAGGGTCTAAAATACCATCTATAAACTCATTTACGAACAATGTCTCAGCGGCTTGCGGTTGCTGTATAAAGTCACTTTCTAGTCCCTCTTTGTCAAGCACATGCAATTCGTTTGTCATTTTTCGTCACGCTCCTAGTTTGTCTTTTTATGTATGAGGTTATATGTAAAAAACGCTCTCCACATTCGCAGAGAGCTATTTTTTTCTTCTTACATTAGCAGCCTAAACTGCTAGGCACAGTTAATTATTCATATATAAATCAAAAATATGTGAGAAATCTTCTTTTTTGTACTGATCTTTATGATCAATCATCCAAGTATTCGCAAAGCGGGTAATTGCCTCAAATGAGGCTGATGGAGAAATGTTATCATTGCCAATTCGTCCAAGTGATGAAGAAGCAATATGCAAGCTTTTTTCTGCTACTTCTAACTTATAGGCATTGTTCTTTTGTTCGTAGCTAATCGCATGTAGTGCTTTATATAAATCTTTAATGTCATCAATAAAGCGTTTATGAATGTCGATGGAAAGTGGAGAATTACCGATTGTAAACTTAATTTCGACATCAAGGTCAATTGTTCCTGCTGTTTCGAGAAAAACATCTGTAATGGCGTACATAGAATAGTCATAGCGACGTAGTAATCGTTTTTTACTCATAGCGCTTTCGCCATCTACATGGAGAATGGCACGGTTTGTAAAGCAGTATTCATCTGCCTTCGTTTTAATTAAAAAGTAAATTTTCTCATCAATTTCATGTAGTATAAAATCATCTGCATCTGTTTTATCATAATCCTCTCTTTGAACGACTACTCCAATATCAGATAATCCTAATGCATCGGCAGCTATTTTTTTAAACATTGCCATTCCTCCTCATTCGTTTATACTCTTTTTACGTTTAGTAGCTGTAAAGGTTTCATTCCCCATCTTCAATTTTAATCGCAAATGTAAGTACAAAGTCTTCTATTAGTAATACTTAATTTCCTCTTTTCAGTACATTTCATTTATAATGATGTTCATAACATATAAAGATTCTTTCAAGAGAAAGTATTCATCAAAAGAAAGGATGTGTGAATAAATGCAAGAGCCAACCATATTAGTAGTGGATGATGAGGTAGATTTAGCTAATCTTCTAAAGGTAAGCCTGCAAAAAGAAGGCTATAAACAAATTTATACAGCTGGCTCCATTCACGATGCTTGGACAAGCTTTCAGCAAACAAGTCCCGATATTGTGCTTCTAGATGTCATGCTTCCTGATGGGGAAGGCTATGATTTATGTAGGCAGATCCGTGAAGTATCGCATGTACCAGTGCTCTTCATGTCTGCTAAAAATGAAGAAATTGATAAAATTTTAGGACTTGCCATTGGAGGCGACGATTATATTACAAAACCCTTTAGCCCTAAGGAAGTTGCCTACCGTGTAAAGGCACAGTTACGTAGAGTTGGCTATCAAACATACGAAACAACTTCAAGCATTGCGGAAAAAACGATACAAGTTGGCCCCTTCCAGCTTAATGCTGATGAAACTGAAGTACACAAGGATGGGGTTTTATTGGAGTTAACGGCTAAGGAAGTTGGTTTAATGGCATGTTTTATGAAAAACCCTAATCGCATTTTAAGTAAAGAGACTCTTTTTGAGCGTGTCTGGGGAGAGGATTTTTTTGGTTCTGATAATACTGTCATGGTGCATATTCGACGTTTGCGTGAAAAAATCGAGCAGGATGCCTCTAAACCTTTTTTTATCACAACTGTAAAAGGTCTTGGGTATAAGTTCGTCATACCAAAAGAGGTGCAAGCATGAAGTGGAAATTGACTGCTCGCTTCCTCTTTTCTGTTCTATCCATTGTGATCATCGTAATTTTCGTCAATACGGCCATTCTCATTGGGCTTTTGTCATATAGACTTATTAATGATTCTGATGGAGCTACTGAATCGAAAGAAGAGGATTTCGTACGCAATTTTCAGCAGTATATTGAAATAGAAAATGGAGCAACTTCCATAAGTACAGAAGGATTAGAACAGTTGCATCAGCGAAATGCTTGGATTCAATTACTTGATATGAATGGTCAAGTTATTGGTTCTCAATTTGCACCAGAGGAAGCACCTTCCCATTACGCACCCATTGATTTGATACAAGTATACAAATATAAGGAATTTGATGCTGATACGACAGTTTATGTTGGTGTTAAAGATCAGGTTAGTTATCTTGTTGGCATTAAAGGGAGTACTGTTGCGAGATTAATCATGCATATTTCTGGTACCTCTTTCTTACAGTTTGTTGGCAAATTCGGATTATTCATTGTTATTGCTGATTTAATAGTCGCTGCACTGGTTGGCTGGCTATTTGGTCGTACGCTAACGACCCCTCTCTATGCCTTGATAGAACGCATTCGTCATTTAAAAAATCATGAGCATCAGCCAGTTAAAACGCCTGGTGGTGTATATAAAACAGTTTTTGAAAATTTAAATGAAGTATCCAGAGAACTCGCTGCACATGAGCAGGAACGCAAGCGTCTTGAACTGATGCGTGAGGAATGGATTAGCAATGTCTCTCATGATATGAAAACACCGCTTGCCTCTATTCGTGGTTATGCAGAGCTTTTAGACGACGAGACACTCACCTCTCAAGAACAGGCCGAGTATGCACAAATTATCGAGAAACAGTCATTGCATATGCAAAATCTGCTTGATGACTTAAATTTAACGATGCGCTTAAGACATCAGCAGCTACCGCTCACTTTAAAAGAAATCAACATGGTACCTTTTATTCGTGAGATTGTGATTGATACATTAAATACCCCACAGTTTGAACTATCCCATATAGAGTTTGAAGCAATCTCAGAAAACAACCACCATCTTATTGACGAACATTTTATGCGCAGAGCTATCATGAACTTTTTACACAACGCCCTGCTTCACAATACGCCGAATGTATCTGTCCATGTATCTATCGATAAAGATTCCATTACGATAGCGGATAATGGCAAAGGGATCTCCGCAGTGGATTTAGAACATATTTTTGAGCGCTATTACCGTGGTACAAATACGGATAATACAGCAGGTACCGGGTTAGGCACCGCCATTGCTAGGGATATTATTGAAGCCCATGGAGGTACTGTTACTATCACTTCAGAAGAAGGAAAGGGTACATCCGTTACCATTTATTTAAAAAAGGAGCAGCCCTAGTTTGACTAGTGGATGCTCCTTTTTGCTATTTCATTTGATCTTGCGCTTTATTCGGTAACTCGTGGAATTTTACCTCATCATAGGAAGTGACTTCTGTCTCTTTTTTAACATAAAGCTTTAAATAAGCATCATGGCGTAAATTTTTGTGAGCTGAGAATTTTAATGTTTTTTCTTCGCCATTTTTATTGTAGGCAGGCAGCTCATACCAATACATTTTGAAAATTTCACCGTTACTTGCCTTATACTCCTCTACCTCACCATCAGCCGCAATATGGACATAGTAAGTGTCTTTATTTAAACGGTTAAAGTCTACAGTCATCAATACAACTAACCCTGCTACGAATAAGATAAGCAATGCACCTATTCCGAAAAATACTTTTTTCATATTAATTCCCCTGTCTTACAATTTTGTAGAACGAACGTACAGTAAATATATAATAGATGAAATAAATAGCTGAATACGCAATCATCCATAATATGACTGGCTTCGTAATATTCATACCAAATAACTGTGAAAATGCTAGTAATGCAAATGCACTGTGCACAATACCTACGATAAGTGGTGCACTAAAGATGACAGCCACTTGTCCGGCTACAGTCTTTAAGATTTGCTTACTGTTTACACCAATTTTATTTAAAATCGCATATTTCGCCTGATCTTCCTCGGCTTCCGTTAAGATTTTGAAATAAATGATACTTCCTGTTGCCGCTAGGAAAACTAGTCCAAGGAAGCTACCAACAAACAGTAATGCACCTACTGTGGCTATACTATCCTCATAGCTTTGTGGAACACTAGAGAAAGATTCTTGTTGTTCTGTCGACAATTGCTTGAATATGTTTTTTGACACGGCCTGTTGTTTCAAATCATTGTCTAAACCAATAGCCTGCATCTTTACCTCTTCTGCATTAGTCGCAGTAAACTCTTGATCATTCACGACAAGTACAGTCCCCGCAGGAATAAAGTTAAGAACGCTCTCTGTATACATTTTTTTCACATGGAAGGAATCACCATTCTTTAGCTTGAAATCTTCACCAATAAAGTCATGTGAAAATCGTTCATCATAAGCTGCGTCCAGCAGAACGGCCGATCCATCAGCAATATGCAGGTTTTGATCCTTACCTTGTAATTTTGCTAAACGATTATAATCAGATTCCTTAAGTAATGTATATTCGAAAAATGAAAATTCAGTATCGACACGTAAATTCTTCACAGACAGTGATTCATTATAGATAACGTCTTTTTGTGAAAACTCGATGGGATCGCCTTTCCACATAAATGTATTTGGCAGCATCTGACGTACAGATGCTTCTGCATTATAATACATACCAAAGACGCCACCGCCTGCTGTAATTGTTGTTGCACTTAAAATGGCAATAATCGACAATGACTTAGCATTTGCACGGATACGATACAATAACTGAGAAACCCCGATTAAATTTAACCCTTTCCATGACCAAGATGTCGCTCTTTTTAAAGCTGTTAACACAAAGACACTTACACTATGGAATAAAAGATATGTCCCCACAATAGTTACGCCGATGACCATTAGTGGTGTGCCTAGAACCGTAAAGAATCGCCAAATTTCACTCGTAAACATATCAGAGGCAGCTGTATAATAACCAAATGCAATAAGCACCGTTCCTAAAACCGCAGCTACTAAAGAGGCACGTGGAATTTGCTCACCCTGTTTTTCTGCATGAAATAAGTCAATCAATTTAAATTGATAAATAACACGATAGCCTTGTAATGACGTGAATAAAAACAGTATTGTAAAAATGACTGCTGTATTCACCAGTGCCTCTACAGAAAATGTTAGGCTTCCAACAATTTCATATCCCATTAATCGTACTAATATCATTAACAATCCTTGCGACATAAAGAATCCTAAAATGATGCCCAGTACTAGAGAAACTAACCCTATGACTAGGTTTTCGAAAAACAGCATGAGGCCAATCTTTTGCTTACGCACGCCTAATAGTGAATAGAGTGCTACTTCCTTTTTCCGTTTCTTCATAAAAAATGAATTAGAATAGGCCATAAAGATGACAATGAAGAACAATAAAACAACAGACGATGCACTCATCAATCCTTTAATTTGCTGAGAGGATTGTTTTAAGGCTGAAAGATCATCATTATATTTTAGTGTCACAAATGTAAAATAAATGACGATACTGAATACCATTGAGGCAATATATAAAAAGTAGTTGGATAGATTACGTTGAATATTTTTACGCGCTAAACTAAATAACGTCATTTACTCCACCCCCGATGCTTGACAGCACCTGTAGAATCTCTTGGAAAAATTGTTTCCTGGTTAGAGTTCCACGATGAATTTCCTTGGATAACTGCCCGTCCTGTATAAATAGTATGCGCTGACAGAAGCTCGCTGCAAAAGCGTCATGAGTAACCATCATAATGGTTGCCGCCTGTGTTTGATTTAAATCACTTAAACTTTCCAGTAAATCGGTTGCTGACTTTGAATCAAGTGCACCTGTAGGCTCATCAGCAAAGATTAATTTTGGTTCTGTCACTAAAGCGCGTGACGAAGCTGTACGCTGCTTTTGTCCGCCCGATATTTGATAAGGATATTTATCCAATAATTCACTAATGCCGAACAATGAAGCAATACGGTCGACTCTAGCGCTAATAGCCTTTGTTGGCATCTTTGCAATAGCCAATGGCAAAACTATATTTTCACGTACAGTCAAAGAATCAAGTAAGTTATAGTCTTGGAATATAAATCCTAAGTTATCACGACGAAAATCTGCTAATTCAGCATCTTTCATACGTGCTAAGTTCGTATCACCAATAATAATTTCACCAGTTGTTGGTGTATCAATCGTAGCTAATACATTGAGAAGCGTAGATTTCCCAGCCCCTGAAGGACCCATTACGCCCACAAATTCACCTTTATTTACTTCAAATGATATATTAGATAGCGCTGTAAAAGTATTAGCGCCCTTGCCGTAAGTTTTCTCAACGTTTTGTACCTGTAATAATGGCGTCATATACGCTCCTCCTCTTCTTTCTGACTTTAGTATACGCCCTCAAACTTACAGCAAAATTGTCGCAAGCTTACAGCAACCTTAAATCATCTATTCTTAATAAATTACTAGGTGTTATCCAAATACATTGCCTTTTTTTGCTTAATTGATAAAAAAAAGGATCCATACACAGTCTGTGCATGAATCCTTCTAACTATTATGCTAAAACTTTTTTAATATCATCTTCAAAACTACTTGGTTTATCTGCCGATGCGTAGCGTCCAACAACCTCGCCATCTCGATTCACTAAGAATTTAGTAAAATTCCATTTAATGCTGTTACCTAAAAAGCCTTTAGAATGTGAAGTGAGATAATCAAAAATCGGATGCGCTTCCTTACCATTCACCTTAACGATTTTATGCATGGGGAAGGTTACCCCATATTCCAGTCGGCATTGTGATGCAGCTTCTTCAGCAGTCGACAGCTCTTGCTTGAATTGATTGGACGGGAAACCTAGTACAACAAGACCTTCTTCCTGATATTTTTCAAAGAGACCTTCTAATTCCTCAAATTGTGGTGTAAAGCCACATTTTGAGGCAGTATTGACAATTAACATCGGCTTTCCTTTATAACGCTCTAGGCTATAGTCAGTACCATCTTCTAAAGTCACGTTAATATCATATATACTCATTGCTTTCTACCTCCTATTTATAAACGTCCATTCATTCTTGCCACCTGTTGTAAAGGATCCCATACACCGTTAAATGGAGGTGCATAAGCTAAATCTAAATCTAGCAAATCAGGTAATGTCATTTTACTATATAGTGCGGTTGCAAACACATCAATACGCTTATCAACACCAGCTGGCCCAACAATTTGTGCACCTAATAGCAACTGATCTCGTTTGCGTACAACTACCTTAATGTACATACGTTGTGCACCCGGATAATAGCCCGCAATATGGCGAGCTGATAATTTAAAGGCCTCGTAATCAAAGCCAAGCTCTTTTGCATGGCGTTCATTTATACCAGTTGTAGCAATTGTTAAATTAAAAAACTTTAAAATAGATGTCCCGACAATGCCTCTGAACGGTGCAAACTTTCCTGACATATTAAGACCCGCTAGACGGCCCTGTTTATTGGCAGTTGTCCCCAAAGGTATATAATCTATGCGCTCCTTCACAATATTAAAATGAGTGGCACAATCTCCTGCCGCATAAACATTTTCCACCGAAGTTTCTAAATGACGATTGACGATAATAGCCCCATTTTTTGCAAAAGCTATACCAGTGCCTTCTAGAAACTTCGTATTTGGTCTAATACCTGAAGCAACGATGACTAAATCTGTTTCCAAGACCCCATTATTTGTAATGACCCTTTCCACTCGTTTATTCCCTTCAAAAGCTTCTACATCTGTATTTAATAATAGCTCTACATTGTTCTTTTTTGCTTCTTCATGAACATGTTGAGCAAGCTCTTCATCTAAAATTTTTGCCACATGGCTTCCTCGTTGGACAAGTCTTACCTTTTTCCCATAGGCATGTAATGTTTCTGCCATCTCTAAGCCGATATAGCCGCCACCAATAATAGTTACCTGTTCAATATCAGGCGTTAAATCAGCCATTAAATCTTCTAATTGAGGAATTGTTTTTACGGTGTGAATACCTTCTAGTTCAACACCTCTTTTAACAGGTACAACCGGATCTGCCCCTGTTGCAATAAGAAGCTTATCATAGGGAATTTCAAATACTTCGCCATTTGCCTGTATCCCCGAAACAACCTGCTTCTCTACATCTACCTTTTCTACCTCATAGCCAACTCGTGCGTC
Organism: Lysinibacillus sp. UBA5990; assembly: GCF_002429815.1. NCBI lineage: Bacteria > Bacillati > Bacillota > Bacilli > Caryophanales > Bacillaceae > Lysinibacillus > Lysinibacillus sp. UBA5990. Next base: position 73,212 of record NZ_DJAY01000002.1, on the reverse strand, counting down.
GATGCCATACTTACCTCGAAAAGTTTCAACATCTCTTGCAATCAATCGTTTGGTTGATGAAATACGACCATCTACAACATATGGCAATCCACATTGTCCATATGAATAAATAAAGCCACGTTCTAATGTAGTTATTTCCGCTCCTGGTACATTACGATAGATTTCCATTGCTGCAGACATCCCTGCAGCATCTCCCCCAATGATGACGTATTTCATTCCACTTGCCCCCTTATTTTTTCCTTGTTGCCATTAAATCTGCGTATTGGTCGATATACAAACGACGCTTTCCTCCGCTAACAATGACACGTATAACATGAATAGCTATTATCATTGTAAGTGCAAAACCTCCTAATGAGGCTAGTAAAGAAATGACAATTTGCAGAACATAAAATGGTGAATCCATATCTAATTGAATCTCACCGACTGTTGAAATGGCCTCTAATAGACATACGGTCGCAACAATCGCTACACAGCGTCTCCATGATTGCCTTACTATACTTTTGCCCTTCTTATTGACCATTGTAAAGCGCATAATTTTCATACCTACTGTTGCGCCTTTCATCATACTTGGTATGAAGCCAAAGATAGTCATGTATAGTGCAATGACAACTAAGAACTCAAAGGTGCCACTATAACCTGTTAGAGCGCCGATAATGAACCAAATTACTTGTACGATAAATAAATCAATAACCAATGCTAGTAAAATGGATATTGGTTTTACAATATCCTTTTTTTCCATTTCCGCAGCTTTGGCCTCGACCTCTTCATGAGAAGGAAATAGTGCCCACACGATAGGAGCTAAAAAGAAGCCTAATAATGCACCTACACTGTTTAGCAATAAATCATCCACATCAAATATGCGGTACGCACAATTAAAAATGCCATAAATACCTGTTCTTTGTGTGATCTCATAAAACAATGTTAGCAAAAAGCTTAATATAAATGCACGTTTCCAGTACCTTCTTTCTTGAAGAAAATATCGCAAGTACACACCAAATGGCATTAATAATAGGAAATTAAAAAACGCTTGATAAAATGCTTGCTGTTTTGTGATAGCAAGCCATGTCGATGGATTGGTTAAGACAACGCCACTGTCCTTTAAAATATCCTCAATAAATTGAAATAGTCGTAAATTTGTATGGACTGTATCTGGCGATTGAAGTGAGCAAGTATCCCTTGTAGATGGGAATGGCAGTAATACTAAACAAAGCGCAGATAAAAAGTAAAAAATAAAGGAGAACATAATAATGGTTTTCGACATAGACAAGTAACTATATTTTCGATACGTATAAATTAGCCATGGAATAAAAAGAACAAATGATAAAATAATCGTTATGAAAAATGCAATAAGAATGGATTGCGTGTAAGTTGACATAGATAAGCACCTCTCTATTTAAACTGCCCGAATTAATGAAACCTAAAACTCAGTTTAATCCCCACACTCTACGCGAATATGTCAATAAGCTTACATTATCCTTAAGTCCATCCATTCACCCTAGATTTTTGAGCAATACGATGCTGATCAAGCCGACATAAACCCCTTGCTCATAAACCGTTCCTGTAGGTAGCAGACTTCCACATCATCAAAATAAAAAAACAGGTAAAGAATATACTCTCTACCTGTTTCGTTTTATGCCTTTGTTATTTCCTCTTTACAAAATACTAAAATTTCCTCTAGTTCATCATCCTCTAAAGCAAAATCTAAGTATTCACCCTCTGCTTTTTCCATGATGAAGTAATTTAAAATATATGGCTCCCCTGCCTTTTCACCTATAAGCACACGAATTTCAATACCTGCTTCGTGATATAGCTCATCTTCTTCATCAATTTCAATATCTAAAATAAATTCGTAACGCTTCCCTTCTATAATATTGGTTGGGTCTAAAATTTCTTCCATTGAGAATTGTGTAATTTCCATAATGCTAGCTCCTTTATCTTTAGCTGTTCCTTTCTATATTAAATCAATTTCAGCATGGGTCAACTAGAAAAGCCATATACACTTGTAAGTAATTATGCCAAAATAAAGTGGAATCTACCCTAGCGTAAACTGTACCTACATAAAAAGGAGGCTTTTACTTGAAAGATTTATTATATTATCAGGACGTTATGTTACGTGAGTTTGATGCTCATATTATTAGTAAAGAAACCGACGAATTTGGTCGTCATTATGTTGTGTTATCTAATACTGCATTTTATCCAACTGGCGGAGGACAACCCCATGATACTGGCACATTGAATGGGATAGAAGTGATAGATGTAGAGAAAGTCGGAGAAGAGATTCGCCATTATATGCAGGGTCATGCATTAGAATTGGAAGGCTTCGTGCACGGTACGTTAAATTGGCCTAGGCGATTCGACCATATGCAGCAACATGCTGGTCAGCATATTTTAACAGCGGCATTTGTAGAACTTTTTGATGCTCAGACGGTTAGTTTTCATCTAGGAAGTGAGCATGTCACAATTGATATTGCTGTAGATACTTTGACAGAACAACAGCTCATAGCAGCCGAAATACGAGCTAATGAAATCATTTTAGAAAACCGTCCGATAGAAACTACGTGGATTACAGAAAATGAACTGTCCGATTTTAATCTTCGGAAAGAAGTTGCTGTAACTGGAGATATTCGACTTGTCATCATTCCTGACTATGATTACAACGGCTGTGGTGGCACTCATCCAACATCTACTGGGCAGGTCAATGCCATAAAAATTCTAGGTACTGAAAAAATGAAGGGCAATGTGCGCGTCTCCTTCGTTTGTGGTCAACGTGTTTTAAACGAACTTGCTATGCGTAAAAGAGTATTAGGTGATGTGGCACGCCAGCTAAGCGTTCCTGAGGTAGATGCGGCTACAGCCCTCGCTAAAATACTAAGCGCTCAGAAACATACCGAAAAAGCACTTGTTGCAGCCAAAGAGGAGCTCCTAACATACGAAGCAAAAGCGCTCGTTTCAAGTAGCTCAGGTCTTGTTGCTGCTGCTTTTCAACAAAGAACTATGCAAGATCTACAAAAATTAGCTCGTACGATTGTTTCTGAACAAGAAGATATGGTCACTTTGCTTGTTTCTGAAAGTGAAGGCAAGCTACAGTTCGTTGCAGCTAGAGGGAAACATGTATCTAAAAGCATGAAAGCTATTGCCGAAAAGGCATTACCGCTCATTAATGGTAAGGGTGGCGGAAGTGATCAAATGGTGCAAGGTGGCGGCGAATGTATTATTTCTAAAGAAGATCTTCTAGAAGCTATGCAAAACGTTTAATATGGCTAACAAAAGAGGAGCTGTCCAATTGTGACCGCTCCTCTTTCTTTAATATTTAAATTTTTGAATGGCCCCATATAAACGTTTCGCCATTGCTGATAGTTTTTCAGTTTGATCATTCATCGTTGTAACTGTATTTAACTGTTCTGTTGTAGCATCAGTTACCTCATGCACATAATCACTTGCAGCATGTGCAGTGGCCGCCATTTCTTCCATAGACGCTGAAACTTCCTCTGTATTGGCAGACATTTGTTCGGCAGAAGCATTCATTTCTTCGACTTGGCCAGCTATTTCTCCAACAGCTTGAACTATTTCCTCGAAGCGTTCGCCCACTGCCGCAATGGATGCTAATCCTCGTTCTACATTATCTTCACCTGATTCCGCTGCCTTCACCACCTCTAATGTGTAAGATTGAACTCGCTCAATTAACACATTAATTTTAGTAGCAGACTCGGCTGTTTGCTCTGATAACTTGCGAACCTCTTCTGCCACAACGGCAAAGCCTTTACCAGCATCTCCGGCTCGTGCAGCTTCAATAGATGCATTGAGTGCTAATAAATTTGTTTGATCAGAAATAGCTGTAATCATATTAGAAATTAAGTTAATTTCCTCAGACTCTTTTTCTAATTTATGAATAATCATCAGCTCAGCAGTAGTCCCTTCCTGAATCTCATTCATACGACGAATTGATTGTTGGACAGCATCATTACTTTCATTAATTTTCTGGGAAATAAAATCTGTATTTGAGGCAATAGTTGAAGCTACTTCAGCTACATTTTGTATACCTAATGCCATTTGCTCCATAGCAGAAGCACTTTCCTCTGCCATCACGGTTTGGCTTTGTGCTCCTCTATCAACTTCATTTATAGCGCCTGCTATTTGTTTAGAATGCTTTGTTACAGCAATTACATCTCCCATTAAATCACATGATGCTTCATTTACAGTTGTCGCTTCATGGCTCACTTTTGCTATCATTTCCCTCATATTTTCAGTCATACGATTCAATGCACGCGACATTGTCCCCATCTCATCAATACGTTTCAAATACTTCTCAGGAATCTCTTGTGTAAAGTCACCCTCCGATAAGCCTTCGCTAATACGGAGAACATGACGAAGCGGTCTACTAACAGATCGTGAAATAGCAAACGATATAAATAGCCCTAGTAACGAAACAATAATAGTTGTGACAATAAAGTTCGTCTTGAGCTTAGAAAGCCCTGAGAACACCTCATTTTCTAAAGCAATAACGCCCATTTTCCAACCATTATCAAGCGTATGGTAGCCCATTAAGTTAGTACCTGCATCCTCTGTTTCAAATGAAAAATAACCGCCTTTATGTGCAATCATCTCTTCTGCAGCCAATGCTCTCCCTGTCATTAAACCTGTTTCTTCTGCTTCCTTGATGGGGTTATTTTGCTCTTTCACATAGGAATGATTATGATGTCCAATGATGGTTCCTTTAGCGTCTAACATAAATGCATACCCACTGTTTCCGACTTTAATATCCTCTACAATATTGGATAAATAATAGCCATCCATACGAGCTAGTAATAATGCTTTCTCACCTGATACAGTGTCGATTGGAGAGACAATTAAAATAACAGGTTCACCGGTTACCCGGCTAATCGTAATTTCGGACATAACGGATTTACCCGTAAAGCCTTCCTTTACATAATCACGATCACCTAATTCAGCAGTTGTATCATCCAAATAATGAGCCACTCCGTCAGCTTTTATAATGCCAAACCCAAGGTAATTTTTATTATCCGCAAGACGCTTCGATAAATATTGTTTTTGCTTGTCAAAATCCATACTACGTACTGCCTCTTGCTCCGCTATTGCCTCAACCTCTACTAGCGTTAATTGAAAGTGTTCTTCTATGTATTGTGAAACATCCTCAGCTCTAGATACCAAGTTTGATTCCACTTGCTCATTCATTGCCTTAGTACTATTTATCCAAGTAGACAGTCCCAGCGTCCCACACGTCACACATACAAGAGCTATAATGGCAACGACTAATTTACCGCCAATTCCTTTTATCCACATTCCCTTTTTCTCACTTCTTCCATTATTAGCTATAAAATTCAGTTATTTATACATTACTTTCAGAGTAAGGTCAGCAATAGAAGAAGTCAATAAAACTTTTCCAATAAGATTTATTAATGTATAATAATACCATTTTCCCTATTGCTATAGTGCTAACAATTTTCTACATTTTTTTAACTTATCGATATCTTTTGCTATATATAGACAAAATCCATTGGCTTTAATGGATGAAATTAAAACTTTTTCCAACAGAAATTGATTATAATTCACATTTTTTGCTGATTATTAGAAATAGGATAGATTCAAAACATTTTGAGGGGAGGATTACGATGAGTTCAGACAAGAACAATGTTTCACGTCGAGACTTTTTAAAGACAACTGGTATTGCTGCTGGTACATTAGTCGGCGGTGGATTAATTGGAGGACTAGTAGGCTACAACATCAATGGTAAAGGTACTTCTACTCTGGAACACGGTGGACACGGTACTACGAATGAAGCTCTTGGTTCGCCAAAAGCAAAAATGTTTTTTAGAAATGAAAAAGATTTTAGTATTTTATCGAAGGCAACAGAACGCATTTTTCCTGAAGATGACTTAGGGCCAGGTGCTATAGGATTAGATGTCCCTTATTTTATCGATCATCAATTAGCAGGAAATTATGGGAGTAATTCTAAAGAATATATGCAAGGCCCTTTTGATGTAGGTTCCCCTACTCAAGGCTATCAAAGCCGCCTAACGCGAGCTGAAATTTTCAGACAGGGCATTCAAAAAATGGACGATGAAGCACAAAAACGTTTTAAGAAAAGCTTCAACGATTTGGATGGTAAACAGATCGATGAAATTTTAACAGCCTTTCAAAAGGGTGAAGTTGAAATGGTTGGTGTACAATCAGCATTCTTCTTTATATTGTTACGAGCTGCCACATTAGAGGGCGCCTATTCTGACCCAATGTATGGAGGGAATCGTAATATGGATGGCTGGCGCATGAAGAACTTCCCTGGCCACCAAATGGCTTATATATCACAAATTGAAGATAAGAAATTCCAAAAAATCGAGCCTAAATCTTTGGGCAACCACTAGGGGGGAAAAACATGGCCAAAACATTACCAAGTGTAGACGTTGTAACAGTTGGTGTAGGCTGGACAGGTGGTATCGTTGCTGCTGAATGTGCGAAAGCCGGTTTAAAGGTAGTTGGCTTAGAGCGAGGGCAAAAGCGTGGTACTGAAGATTATTTAAACGTTCATGATGAATACCGTTATGCCATTCGTTATGATTTAATGCAAAATCTATCCAAAGAAACAGTTACTTTTCGCAATGATCGTAATATGAAGGCGTTACCGATGCGCCAGCTAGGTTCCTTCTTACTCGGAGAGGGGCTAGGAGGATCAGGAACACATTGGAACGGAATGACGTATCGTTTTTTACCCTATGATTTCCAAATAAAAACGCTAACAGATAAACGGTATGGTCCAAACAAGCTTGGGCCAGATTATCTCATTCAGGATTGGGGATTAACATATGATCAACTTGAGCCTTATATGGACAAGTTTGAAAAAACAGCTGGTATTTCTGGAGATGATAAAAATACATTTAGCGGAAAACGTTCAAACCCTTATCCAACCGGACCTATGAAGAAAACTCCGATGCTTATGCAATTTGAAAAGGCGGCACAGGACTTAAAGCTAACACCTTATATGGTGCCATCAGCCAACGTCTCTGAGGTTTATAAAAACCCAGATGGTGAAACCATTAATGCTTGCCAATATTGTGGTTTCTGCGAACGTTTTGGTTGTGAATATGGTGCAAAATCTTCTGCAGAAATTACAGTTGTCCCTACTGCATTAAAAACAGGTAATTTTGATTTACGCTACAATTCCAATGTTGTTGAAATTTTAAAACAAGGCAATAAGGTTACTGGTGTAAGGTATATCGATACCGTATCAGGAGAAGAATTTATTCAGCCTGCCAACGCTGTCGTTTTAACTAGTTACGTCTTTAACAATGCTAAGCTTTTAATGGTCTCTGACATAGGTGAAAGATATGATCCTACTACTGGTAAAGGGACACTTGGACGAAATTATTGCTATCAAATCTTACCTGGGGCTGCTGGTTTCTTTGACGAACAATACAATACATTTATGGGAGCAGGCTCTTTAGGCATGTGTGTAGACGACTATAATGGCGACAATTTTGATCATAGTGAATTAGATTTTATTCATGGTGGAAACATCGCTCTTACACAAACAGGGACCCGACCAATTGGGTCAAATCCAACCCCTCCCGATACACCTACATGGGGACCAGAATTTAAAAAGCAATCTATTCATTACTATACACGTTCATTCGGGATTGGTGCGCAAGGAGCATCCATGCCACATAAGCAAAACTATTTAACATTAGATCCAACCTACAAGGACGCATATGGGCTTCCTTTAATGCAACTAACGTATAACTTTACGGATCAGGATCGTGCGCTTCATAAATTTATTTCTGCGCGTGCAGCAGATCTTATGAAGCAAATGGGCGCAAAAACAATCGTCCCAAATGCTGAAATTACCGATTATAATATCGTGCCTTACCAAACAACACATAACACAGGCGGGACTGTTATGAGTTTAACGCCAGAGCAAGGTGTCGTGAATAATTACTTGCAGCACTGGGATGTTGATAATCTCTTTGCTGTAAGCGCTGGAAACTTTGCACATAATAGCGGCTACAATCCAACCGGAACGTTGGGAGCACTAGCCTACCGTTGTGCAGAAGGTGTCATAAAATATAGTCAATCGGGTGGTTCTTTAGTATAAAAAAATCATTCTAAAGGAGGCAAGACTTATGGGAGGTCTAGGAGCAATTGGTGTACCTGGATTAATTATTATTTTAGTTATTGTATTAATTGTATTTGGCCCAAAAAAATTACCAGAAATCGGTGGAGCAGTTGGTAAAACGTTTGCAGAATTTAAAAAGTCCACTAAGGGACTTATAGACGATGATGAAGATTCCGTGAAAAAGGTCGAAAAAAAATCTGATGCTTCGTAGGAGGGTTTCCTATGGATCCTTATGAGGATGGAAAAAGAAAGTTTTTAAGCCCTCTTGATAAACCACAAGCTGAGCCTCCGTTACCTATGGAGGCTTTAGTTGAAATACAAGCGGTAAAAATGGAAGAGCAGCATATAGCAGATGAGCCTCTTATACCAGTTAACTCGTTATTGGAACATCTTTCAGAACTACGTAAACAAATAATAAAAGGGCTAACGGTTTTTATCTTATTTTTTATTGTTGTTTTTTCTACTATTAATATTTGGTTTCCCTTTGTAACTCGTGGTCATTCTCTCATTATTTTAGGGCCGCTTGAGGTCGTTAAATTTTATATGACCATTTCAACTACCTTATCATTTGGTCTTGCCATGCCTTTTCTTGTTCATTTTCTGTGGAGTTTTGTAAAACCAGGGCTAAAGGAAGCGGAAAGTCGATTTTTAGGACTCTATGCCCCCGTTATGCTGGCACTGTTCATATTGGGAATTGCTTTTGGCTATTTTGTTGTAAACCCACTAAGCTATTCGTTTTTAGTCGGCATAGGTGCTACTAATTTTAATGTCATGGTATCCGCTAGTGAATATATGCATTTTTTAATTATGACTACAGTACCGCTTGGTCTATTATTCGAATTACCCATCGTTGCCCTGTTTTTATCAGCTATTGGGGTACTGACTGCTGAATCCATGAAAAAAATACGAGGCTGGTCATATATCGGAATGGGTGTAAGCTCCGCTGTCATAACACCGCCTGATTTTATTAGTCAACTCCTCGTATTAATACCTATGATTATTTTGTATGAAATAAGTATCTATCTTGTCAAACGCACAGAACGAAAACAAATTGAAAGCACTGCGTAAATTTTACGCAGTGCTTATTTTTTCTTTAAATCCATCACAATAATTTCTGGAAGATTAAAAATGCGGTATGGTACCGAGCTATTGCCTAGACCACGACTAACCACCATCTTAGTTGTTCCTTCATCATAGACACCCGCCGTATATTTTGGAAATAGCCCCTGTCCAGGTGCAACAAGTCCTCCAAGACCTGGAATACGAACTTGCCCACCATGTGCATGCCCAGAAAATACTAAGTCTATGCCATCATTTACATACGTATTAAACACTTCAGGTCGATGCGCCAGTAACATCTTAAACATATCATCTGGTAAATAAGCTGTAGCCAACTCCAACATTTCTTCTGTTGATCTACCCATTAACGGATCCTCAATTCCAACAATCGCCAAGCGCTCCCCGTTGCGCTCTAACACGGTCGATTCATTGGCCATTATATGTACCCCTAACGATGATAGCGCCTCATAAATTTCACTTACCTTATTCGTCGCCACTTCATGGTTTCCTAGCACATAATAAACATCCGTTATTTCAACTAGTCCCTTGACTGCCTGTAGACTTTGTTTTAAATCATAGCGATTGCTATCAATCACATCACCTGTGATAAAAATATAGTCAGGATTTGTCTCCTTAACTTTAGCAATCAGTTTTTGCTGATTGTTACCAAAGAGGGCATCATGTAAATCCGATACTTGTACAATGCGTAGCCCATCATAGCTGGCAGGCACCTTTTCTGATTCGAATACATGCTTACTCACGACTAGCCAGTGATTGTTTACGTACAAAAAAATGACTATAAAAACAACGAAAAAAACACCATATAATAATTTTTTCAATCGCAATCGCTCACTTTGCGGCTACTTTTTTTCAGAAAAAAATTCTGACTTCCCTATTATAAGCAAAAAACAAATTGATTGTAAGTATATGCACTTTAATTACATAAAATGCACAAAATTCAACTATACCCCTCCCCCCTTTATAGGAAATCATGCGCATTTTACCTATTCGTAGTCAGCTTTCACATGATATAATATGGGTATAATTTCATAATTATGTTCATTCAAAAATTTTAAATATCTGCACCTTACAATTTGACAAGAATGAGAGAACAAAGATGAGAAAGTTATTACTTATTTTTATTGTTATTAGTATTGTAGTGATTGGGTTAACAACTCAATTACTTAATAATGAAAGCCCAAATGCGCCTAAAGCAGTTGCAGGTGTAATCGATCTTAGGCAGTATGACTTGCACGAAAACACTGTAAGTTTGGATGGAGAATGGGATTTCGTTCCCGATAAATTATTGAACTATTCAGAATTCAAAACCTATCATTCTTATTTAGTAAATGTCCCATCACTATGGTCTAGGTACAAGCTTGATGATCAAAATTTCACTTCACTTGGTAGCGGTACCTATCGTTTAAAAGTTCTCATCAATCATACCGATGCTATATTGGGCATAAAAACAGGTAATATTCGTATGTCGAATGCCATTTACATAAATGAAAAACGTATTGGACAAAGTGGAGAACCAGCCGAGGATTCAACATATGTACAACAAAATGTACCATATGTTGCTTATTTTTCGCCTGACAAGGATGAACTTGAAATCATCATTCATGTCGCTAACTTTGATTATGCATCAGGCGGAGGAATTATTGGTTCCGTTTTCATCGGGGATCAACAGAGTATTGGTAAATTAAGAGAAAGCTCACTTTTCTACGATTTAATCACTATTGCTGCCTTTTTTACAATGTTTATTTATTTTGCTGGTTCCTATTTATATGCCAAGCTTGAAATTGAGCAGCTCTATTTTTCTTTATTCTGCTTTATGGTTGGTTTATACAGTATATCTCATGGAGAAAAAGTAATAATGGAATTACTCCCTATCACCTATGAATCCCTGATACGAGTCCAAATCATTTCAAGTATCGGTTCAGGTATCTTCATGCTGCTGTATTTTTACCATGCCCTTCAGCAAATTGCCTATAAAAAATTTGTGAAAGTACTTTGTATGATTGGCATTGTATTATCAGCTACGGTGATGCTCCCCATATCCATTAGCTCATACTTACAAGCCGTCTATTCTATTTATATTTTAATCAATATCTTTTACTTGCTTTATATTCAAACGATCGCAATCTTTAAACGTTTAGTAGGGGCTATTTATTTATGGATAAGTACTATGGCGATTCTTATCTATATGGTTGTAGCAACTTTAAATCTTAATATTAATTTAGAAATTTACTCTCTACCTCCTTTGCTTCCTTTTATTTGTTTAACGATGCTCTCTCTTTATATTTCTCATCGTTTTACAGATTCTTACTTGGAAAAAGGACGATTAACAAATGCTTTACTCCGAGTGGATAAATTAAAAGATGAATTTCTCGCAAAAACGTCACATGAGTTTCGCACTCCGTTACACGGTGTAATTGCCATTTCTCAGTCCATGTTAGAGCCTCCTGAGAGCTCAACACTAACGATGGAACAAAAGGAAAAAATATCACTTATATTTAATATTACAGAGAAGTTATCACATCTTGTTAATGACATAGTAGATTTTTCAAAGCTAAAAGAGGGAGAGCTAAAGTTACGTCTGACTAACGTAGACCTTTATTCTGTCACCCATGTTATCGTTGAAATATTGTCATACATCGGCAATAAGGACGTAAAGATTTACAATTACATTGAACGAGGAAAATTTATTGTTGCGGACGAGGATAGACTGCGACAAATTCTTTATAACATTATCGAAAATGCTGTTAAATATACTAGGCATGGAAAAGTGGAGATATCCTGCTACGAAGAGCAGGGGTTCCTTGCTATTGAAGTAAGTGACACTGGTCGAGGCATTGCTCCAGAGCATTTAGAATCAATCTTTGAGCCATTCAGACAGTTAGAGGATGCCAGTAAAGGGGCCGGACTTGGTCTTAATGTTACAAAAGAGCTTGTCAATCTGCATGGTGGAGAAATCACCGTCCAGTCAGTAGTTGAACAAGGAACAACTTTCTGCGTCAAATTACCAGTGGAGCCAATTAAGAAAGATCAACAAGAAAAGCAACAGCAGAATAAAATTATATTAACAAAAGACTATTTACCAATAAAGTTCCCCTATTTTAAGGAAAGAACATTGGGTAAGAAAATATTGATTGCTGATGATGATCATATTAACCTCAAAGTACTAATCGATATTCTGGCAAAGGATAACTACACAATCATTGCTGTTGATGATAGTCGGCAAGTATTTGAACAATTAACATTGCATCCAGATATAGACTTATTGATTTTAGATATTATGATGCCCAACCTTTCTGGATATGAGGTTTGCCAACAAATTCGAAAAAACTATTCTTCTGCTGAATTACCAATTCTAATGCTTACAGCGGCCATTAGACCAGAGGATTTACTAGCAGCATTCCAATCTGGAGCAAATGATTTTCTTCATAAACCATTAGATACTGCCGAATTGAAAACAAGAGTGCGAAATCTTACTTTATTAAAGGAATCAGCGGAAACTGCCATCAAAATGGAAACTGCTTTTTTGCAAGCACAAATAAAACCACATTTTATTTATAACGTTTTAAATTCTATTTTATCGCTAAGCTATTTAGACTTGGATAAGGCCCGTATTATGATAACTGATTTTGCTACGTTCTTAAGAAGCAGCCTTGCTTTTGAGAATACAAATAGCCTTATTTCTCTTGAACAGGAGCTTCTGCTAATTCAAGCTTATGTCAATATTCACCAGACAAGATACCCTGATCAACTTGAATGGGAAATTCAGATGGAGGAGCCTTTACATATACTGATTCCCCCTCTGCTACTTCAACCTTTAGTAGAAAACGCTCTTTTTCACGGTTTAAAAAACAAGCAAGCAAATGGAAAAGTAATAATGACTATTAAGAAAGATCAACAAATGATTGATATTCAAATAGAGGATAACGGTAATGGAATGACACAAGATCTAGTTGAAAAAGTTTTATCGGAGGAGCCATCCGTTCACCAGAGCGTCGGAATCCGCAATATTACTAAACGTCTAAGAAAATATGAAAGTGCCACTTTCCATATCGAAAGTATTGTAAATAAAGGAACGATTGTAAAACTAAGATTCCCACTATTTTTGGATGAAAAGAGGTGAAAGAATGTTAAAAGCAATCATTGTGGACGATGAAATATTAGCAATCAATTTATTAGAGGCTATGTTAAAGGACAATGGGGCTATTGATATTATTGGAAAATTTCTCAATCCTTTAGAAGCTATAGCAAACATTCCTACGCTCAAACCAGATATTCTTTTTCTAGATATTGAAATGGCTGAGATGAGTGGTATTGATTTCGCTAGTAAAATAGAAAATTTAACACCTATACTGGACATCGTTTTTGTGACTGCCTACGAGCATTATGCGATTGAGGCGTTTTCTGTTCAGGCTATTGACTATATTTTAAAGCCTATTGAAAAAGCCCGTTTAATGAAAACAATTGAGAGGATCTCTTTTCGGAGGGGGGAAGTTCAGCAACTAACAGACGGAAGTATACGAAATGAAGATGTTCAAGTCATCGAAGATTTTCACTTTCACCTACATTCAGGAAAGATGTACATCGATGGAGTCGCTTTAACCTTATCAACTAAAGAGTTTCATATTCTATACTTTTTAGCACAGCGACCAGGGCAAATTTTTCATCCATCTGACCTGTATAAGCTCATTTGGGCAGAAGATAGTTTAGGACAAACACAGGCATTAAAAGTGCATATTAGTAATTTACGAAAAAAGTTGGAGTCTATCTCTGGACACCAAGCTAAAATTGTAACGGTCAGAGGATCTGGTTATCAATTCCTATTTGCATAAAGACAAAAAAGCACGACGATTAGTTATTGAATCGTCGTGCTTCGTTTTATTTTTTTGCCGCTTCTTGAATCTCATAAAATGCCCAATGCACGCTTGGGACATCTTTAAATATTGGCTGTTGATGTTCTATTGTTACTTGACGCTCAAACAAGCGATTAAGGACTTTTACTGATTGCGCACGTGTTAAATAACCCTCAGGATTAAATGTCAGTGCCGTCGTACCGATCATAATGCCACAATCATTGACAGTATGAATCGCTTTATGAGCCCAATGATTGACGCTCACATCTTTAAATTCTGCACTTAGTGAGGTCGGTTGACAAAAATCTACATTTGGACGAACTGCACATTGCTTTTCTATCCAGCGGGCAGCCACTGTTGCCATTTGTGCACGGGTAATCAAGCCATTTGGATTAAAGTTGGTTGCCGTAATCCCTTCAAACAGACCCTTTTCCTTCGCAAATTCTATCGCATCTTTAGCATCATGTTGTATTGTATCTGTATAGGTTGCCTTTGTTTGCGGAATTGCATTACCTGTTAATTGACGAGCAAACATAATAGCCATTTGTGCTCGTGTAACAGGGGCATTCGGACGGAAAGTACCATCTACATAGCCCTGGATATACGCCGTATGTGTAATGTCAGTCGTAGGCTCCTCCACATCTTCATTCTTTGGCAAATAGAGAATGGAGAAGGTAGAGAATTTTTGAACCTCAAATTGTAAACCTAACATATCGTTTTGATAATCAATAACTTTCCCACGTAATAATTCTTTTGAACCATCGCTATGCTCGATATAGATAGCTAGATTATTAAGCTGTTCTTCGGATAAATCTTTAGGCAGAGGTAAGGTTAATGTGACTGGGCGATTCTGCATATTAGTCTCGATTTTCATCGCCCCCCCTAATACCTTACTAAATGAACTACCCGTTATCTCTTGATCCATGAATTCACCATTCACACGCTCTTCGATTTTTAATCGGTCGTTCTCCTCACCTAAAGGGATTAGTCGGAAATATAAATTGTCATTAAATGTTGCCAAGGAATATTTAGATACATCGATTTTCACATGATAAGCTGAGATATTTAAATTCAATTGATTGTTTTTCAACAGGGTAATAATACTATTAGGCATTGATATATCAATTTGTTTTACTCTATCGTGCGAATCGGGAATAACGATACGCGCTTGATCTGATCCTTCCTCTTTTAGTTTAGTAATAGCTTCCAACATATTCTTTTCGGTTAAAATTACTTCATCTCTCATTGATCCATCTGCATCTTTTAATCGTTTAATAGCCGTTTTAGAAACCGTTTCCCCACTACTAGATTCTATATTTATAGTAATAATTTCTGGAGAAGGAGTTTCTGGAGATCCAGAGGCAGTTGTATCTTTACTATTACTAGGAGCATTTTCTCTAGTAACTAAAATTGTATATTCCCTTTGGCTACCACCTTCAGCAGTTACAAAAATCTTTATCGTATTCACACCTGTTAAAAGCTTTATTGCTTCGGTAGTTGCCTTACCATTTATTGTTACTCTAGCTTTTTCATCCTCAGCCATAGGTCTTATATATATACTACCTACTGTACTTGGAACATGGGCTATATAAGATAATGTATTCTTGTTAAATGGGATATTTAAGGTACCAGATGAAATCGTTAACTCCTTTAAAAATGCATTTTGACTAGGAGAAAATGCTTTAACAAGAATAGAGAAAACTTTAGTTTCCACATATTCACCTATGGAAATTTTAGCAGTCAATGTAACCATTTGATTTCCTTTGTCTGCAGATGGGCGTATAACATTTCCATTATCTTTCACTACTTGGGGTTTGTCAGATACCCAAGTAATTGTCGCACCATTTTCTCCAACAATCGGTAGAACAAGATTTTTTGTTACATTTTCTGAAGTATCATCTTGAGCATATACAATAGTAAGTCCATCTTTATCAAGCTGTACTTTTTGTTTTAAAATACTATTAACTTTACTATCCAACACAGCTTGTAAAGTTTCTATTGCATCATAACCTTGCTTAGGACGTGCCATCATAATTTGCTGACAGACTTTATCTTGATCATCAATCGTAAGGAGATTAAAATGACTATAATTTAAATGTTCATCATCCATAAAAATGGTCCAAAGTGTCAGTTCGTCTGTCGCATTGTTAACATTTATAAGGTAGGAACGATCATTGACAGCATTTAAATATACTTGTCGCAATGTACTTGTAGATTGATACCCTGTCTGTGGACGTTCGACTAGTAATTTATTAGCCAAATAATTTTGATCAGCTAATTTAAAATTTTGATATAATTCATTTCCTTTAGCAGAGTAATGTAATACATGCCAATCCGTAGTCATGGCCAATTTCATTTCTTCGTTATTAGTTGCATCATTAAATGAATAATAATCACTTTTTGCTGCTACTGGAGATATAGGCATCATATAAATTATTAAAATAGTTAGCAGCATTAAATTTATTACTTTTCTTTTAGAGTATCGAATAACAATCACCCTCTCTTTATTTAGAATCAAATTTTAATAATGACCGATTGTAGAATAGTCATCTTTAGGCAATAATAACCACTCCGAATGATTAAAATTTGAAGTACCCGATTGTAGCCTTTTATCTCTTATAAAGCCACCGCCACTTTGCAATATAGATATGTTCGAATCCCGAGTTCCTAACATATCTATGACATTTCCATTACTGTCTTTTAATGTAATGGATACTGTTATTCTAGTTGCATCTCTAAAAACAAATTCATCATTGAAATATGGTGAAACAGTAATATCAAAAAAATCATAAAAATAAGAATGGATTACTACAAAATTAGTGTTTGGGTGTATTAAAGGTATATTTAATGTTTGGACCGTATGTTGTTTAAATATTAAATTATACTGCTGTATTTCTACTTTATAATTTGATAGAGGAACCATTGTTGCATTATAAATTTCTAGGACATCATTATATTCTCCATTTTGCACAAAGTCTGATATAAAAAGTCCTGGTGCATCTACACTGACATTAAAGCTTGTAGATACTTGCCCTCCTTTTCCATCATCTGCTGTGATAGTTATAACGCTTGTCCCCAATGAATGTTGAGTAATTTTAAGAGACGTACCATTCAGACTAGCTGTTGCTACTCCACTATTACTTGAGCTTACAGTTAATGTTAATGGGTCGTTATCATCATCTGAAAATATACCATCCACTAAGACATTCCAACTATCCCCTCCCATTGTTGCTCTCTGATTACTAATGGTCTTAGCAACTTTAGGGGGATGATTTACAGTAGGAGTTGATACAGTAACTAAAAAGGTTGTAGATACTTGCCCTCCTTTTCCATCATCTGCTTGGACTGTAATTGTACTTACACCAGCAGCAATCGGTAGAACAGTAATGGTTTGTGCATTTATTTGAACTGTAGCAATGGATTCATCACTGGAAGTAACGTTTACTGTGAGAACATCATTGTCTGCATCAAAAAAAATACCAGTGCCATCTATAATGATTTCATCATTCACAATACCTAATTGGTTACTTATAGGTTGTTCAACCACAGGAGGTTGGTTTGGTGGGCTCGTTACGGTAACAGCAAATGTTGTCGTTTCGCTACCTCCGTTACCATCATCCGCTTGTACTGAAATGATACTCTGACCTAATCCTACTAGTGCGATACTTATCATTTGAGAATTCAGTTGCACTATAGCAACTGATTCATCAGTGGAACTAACTGATAAAGTTAAAGGATCATTATCTACATCAGTAAATACGTGACTTGCATCAATCAGCATTGGCGGATCACCAACATGCCCAGTTTGATCATTTATCAATTGCGTTACTACTGGCATATTATTCGACTTAGGTAAAACTTCTACTTCAAAACTACTGCTTGCTCTTCCTAACTTTCTATCATCAGCACTAACCTTTATTTTTGTCTTTCCAGGTGATAGTGCCTCAATTGTTAATAAATTTGAACTTACCTCGGTTGTGACAATGCCTACAGTTTCAGTAATAGCTTTAAGTATTAAAGGATCATTATCAGCATCATAAAATAACTTACTTAAATCAATGACAATTTTCTCTTGACCAAGTGTCATGGATTGCTTTGGAATTATTTCAGAAGCTACAACTACAGGTGGACGATTAACAGATACTGCATAGGCTAATTTTTCTTGAAAACAAAAACTAGAGATTAAAGTTAGTAAAATGGCTATCATAAGACATTTTCTTTTTCGATACAAAGTGACCCCTCCTCTTTTCAAAATTATGTAAATACAACAATCGGCAAATAACCTCTCCTTTATCATGACTTTCAACTCATTTTTTATTATATATCAGTACTAAAAACCTAACTACGGAATATCATAATAACAAAAGTTAATTTTTCTTAACCTTTATTTGATATATCAAATACAATTACATAATCTTGCTGTCGTTAACTAAGCAATAAAACAGAAAACCCAAACTATTACAAAACTAAAATGATAGTTTTGTAATATTGTTTGGGTTTTACTTAGCTAAAGTGCTTACAACTTCTAGCCATTTTATCTAACTTGTTATTTACTATGGATATGCTTGACGGCCGCTTCCTGAATCTCGTTAAATGCCCAATGATCGCTTGGGACATCTTTAAATATTGGCTGTTGAAGTTCTGTCACTGCTTGACGCTCAAACAAGCGATTAAGTACCTTCACTGCTTGTGCACGTGTTAAATAAACCTCGGGGTCAAATGCGTCTGCCATTGTACCGGTCATAATCCCTCTTGCATTAACAGTATTAATGGCTTGAACAGCCCAATGATTATTACTAACATCTTTGAAAACTCTACCTTGTGAAGTCGGTTTACAAAAACCTGCGTTTGGATTGTTTGCGCAATGCTTTTCTATCCAACGAGCCGCTACTGAAGCCATTTGGGCACGTGTAATGAAGCCATTTGGATGAAAGCTTGTCTCCGTAACACCGTTAAATAAACCTGTATTTTTCACAAATTCAATTGCATCTTTGGCATCATGCTGAACAGTATCTGTAAATGTTGCCTTCGACGTAGGGATTGTATTACCAGTTAGTTGTCTAGCAAACATACTTGCCATTTGGGCGCGAGTTACAGAAGCATTCGGTCTGAATGTACCATCTGAATTGCCTTGAATATAAGGTATATGTGTCACATGGTTAGTTGTCGGTTCCTCCACTTTTCCCTTCTCTGGCAAATAGAGAATCGAGAAGGTAGAAAATTTCTGAACTTCAAATTGCAAACCTTGCATATCTTTTTGATAATCTACGACTTTCCCACGCAATAACTCTTTTGTGCCATCGCTATGCTCGATAAAAATAGCTAAATTATCAAGTTGTTCTTGAGTGATAGTTTTTGGTAATGGTAGTGTTAAAGTCACAGGACGATTTTGCATATTCGTTTCGATTGTCATTGGACGACCAATTAAATGCACTTTTTCACTTTGTATTGAATTCTTAATTATATCTTCTTCTAATATTCTTTCTTCCACTCGATGTTGCTGTTCTGATGACTTAATAGGAACCAAACGGAAGTATAAATCATCGTTAAAATTCGATAAATCAGGGATCGAAATCACCACATTTGCAGTAGCCATTTCTAACTTTATGTTTCCAGAACTTAATTGTACTAATGAAGATTTGGGAATCTCAATGACAACTTCACTAACTTTATCAGTTGTATCAGGAATAATAATACGAGCAAAATCATTACCCAATTGTTTCGCTTTTTCTATAGTTTCCTTAGCGATATCCTCTGACATCGAAACATGATCCTTTATAACTCCATCTGGCATCGTTGTACGAGTAATCGGAGTTTTAGATAAATTTACACCGTCTTCTCCTTCGACCTCTACAACAATACGTTCCGTGTTTGTTGTAGGAGTAAAGCTATCACTGTTACTACTATTATTGCTGGTAGGTGGTGATACATTACTGACCCACTTGGCATAAATAGTAATGTTTCTTGTAATAGAACTACTTTCGAAGTCAAATAGTTTTTCTAGTGTATTGCTTGAGTACCAACCTCCAAATGTGTAGCCTGCTTTCGTTGGCACTGACGTCGGTTTATTTGCTTTTCCTCCATGAGCTACAGATTGATTGGATACTGCACTTCCTCCGTCCGTATTAAAACTCACGGTATACATCTGTGCATTCCACTTGGCGTAAATTGTCGTAGCCTCTGTGATGACACTAGTGAAATCATAGACCTGTGTAAGGCCAGCGTCTTTATACCAGCCTCCAAATGTATAGCCTGCTTTTGTCGGTGCTGGGGTTGGTTCACTTGCCTTTCCTCCATGAGCTACAGATTGATTGGATACTGTACTTCCTCCGTCTGTATTAAAACTTACGGTATAATTCAGTGGTTTCCACTTGGCGTAAATTGTCGTAGCCTCTGTGATGACACTAGTGAAATCATAGACCTGTGCATGGCCAGCGTCTTTATACCAGCCTCCAAATGTATAGCCCGCTTTCGTCGGCTCTACCTCTGGTATTGTTACCTTTCCACCGTGTGGTACTGATTGGTTGGATACTGCGCTTCCTCCGTCTGTATTAAAACTTACGGTATAATTCAGTGGTTTCCACTTCGCATAAATTGTCGTGTTTTCTGTGATGACACTAGTAAAATCATAGGTCTCTGTATAACTAGCGTCTTTATACCAGCCTCCAAATGTGTAGCCTGCTTTTGTCGGTGCTGGGGTTGGTTCACTTGCCTTTTCTCCATGGGCTAAGGATTGATCTGGTACTAGATTTCCTCCGTCCACTTCAAAACTAACAGTATAATTCAGTGGTTCCCACTTCGCATAAATTGTTGTAGCCTCAGTGATAACACTATTAAAGTCATAAATCTCTGTATTACCAGCATCTTTATACCAGCCTCCAAATGTATAGCCCGCTTTCGTCGGCTGTACCTCTGGTATTATTGCCTTTCCACCGTGCAGTACTGATTGGTTAGATACCGCACTTCCTCCATCTGTATTAAAACTCACGGTATACGTCTGTGCATTCCACTTGGCATAAATTGTCGTGTTTTCTGT
>NZ_DJAY01000002.1:0-52100 GCF_002429815.1 Lysinibacillus sp. UBA5990 | reverse complement strand
GACACTAGTAAAATCATAGGTCTGTGTATAACCAACGTCTTTATACCAGCCTTCAAATGTAAAGCCTACTTTTGTAGGTGCTGGGGTTGGTTCACTTGCCTTTTCTCCATGGGCTACGAATTGATTGGATACTGCACTTCCTCCGTTCGTATTAAAACTTACATTATACATCTGTGCATTCCACTTAGCATAAATTGTCGTGTTTTCTGTGATGACACTAGTAAAATCATAGGTCTCTGTATGCCCGATATCTTTATACCAGCCTCCAAATGTATAGCCCACTTTCGTCGGCTCTACCTCTGGTATTGTTACCTTTCCACCGTGTGGTACTGATTGGTTGGATACTGCGCTTCCTCCGTCCGTATTAAAACTCACGGTATACATCTGTGCATTCCACTTGGCGTAAATTGTCGTAGCCTCTGTGATGACACTAGTGAAATCATAGACCTGTGTAAGGACAGCGTCTTTATACCAGCCTCCAAATGTATAGCCTGCTTTCGTTGGCTCTACCTCCGGCATCGTTGCTATACCGCCATTAACAACAGATTGACTTGGTACCGCACTTCCTCCATCTGTTTCAAAACTGACTGTATGTTTCACTTGAGGTGAGGTGTTAAAGCCGACTAATGATATGTTATTAAAAACAGCATAGTCATCTTTCATATTAGGTGAGGAAAGAATTAGTGTAATAATATTACTACTACCTATATCATTAATATTTTGTTCCGTAAGTAAATCACCGATAGGTAATAAAATAGGGGAATCGAAATTATTAAAATTATAAGTTGGTTTTGAAAAATCCTTCTCAATTCCGCCCCTTTTACTTGGCAAAGAAGTTAGAGGATATGTATTCCCGTCAGTAACTTCCCAATCGTCCGAGCTGCCAATATTAATTGTCAAATTGGATATATCTCCACCACTATCCGAACCAGGAATAGGTGTAAGACTTAATTTTGCATTAGAATAATCATAGTTTGATGGTAAGTTAAATTTTACATAAGCCGTGTTTGTCTGATCACCTGAATCATAACCCCCAACTCCAGCAATTTCTTCTAAAATATCAACACTATTTGGTATTCCTTGATAGACAGTTCCCGTTACAATCTTACTAGGGGAAATAGTTGTCACTGCTGCCCTCGCAACTTGTAATTCTAAAAATGGTTGCACAATTATAAGCAACATTGCAACCAACATCAACATTAATGCAACATTTACCTGTTTATAACTTTTCATTTCCTTCACCCTTCATTCACTGGGTAGTATTCTCCATACAAACAAATAATATAATTCAACGCTACATAGGGCTGCATGTTATTGTGTGGCAAATTCCCTCCAGTTGTACCAATCGCTTGCTGATGCATATTTACTTTTGTATTTGCTGTAAACTCTTTATATAATTTCTTCGGATTTAGTCCTCCAATTGCACTCCAAACAGCACCTTCTGGACTACTATCTCCACCAGTTGTTTTCGAGCTTCCTTGTAAGACATGTTTATGGGCAGGAATCTGCTCATTACTTAATGTCACACTTTCTACCCCTACTTCTTTGGCAAATTCTCTTGTTGTAAGTCCTGTGCCAGTTCCATAGTGCAAGGGCGCCTTACCTCTTAAATCTGGTAACTTAAAATCTGTTTTGCCATCCCCACCAAATCTATTACCAATAATGGAATATAACACGGCATATTGTTGAATAAGTAATGTACTGCCATCACAAAAAGCCCAATCTCTTGGTGCATAATTTCCAGCAAATATTCGAATCTCTCCTGTATAGGCATCTGCCATTTTTTTGTCCCTCCTTAGCTTCTAGGCGGATAAATTCCATTTATTGCAATACAAAACGATACTACTAGATATGGTTGCATATTATTATGCGCCTGACTTTGTCCTGTAACTGTCATCGCCGTTGAACTCATTTGAGTATTTATATTACTAGAAAACATAGGATTTCCATCAAATTTTCCCCATACATTATTCATTGGGGATGGTTTATTTGTTACGCCCTCATCAGCATAAACTTCATGCGTGTGACTAGGCATTTCATTTGTTGTCAATGAATGTGTTGCCTCACCACCTATCGACGCATAGGCAATTTGATCACTTTTATGAAGTGGTACTCTTCCTTGCAAATCAGGTAGAGCAAAATTTGTTTTACCATCTCCTCCGTAGCGGTTTCCTATTAAAGAATAAAGTGCTGTATGCTGTCTTATTAGTAACAGCCGGCCATCACACGGTAACCAATTTTGAGGTATTTTGTCGAAACTAAATAGCCGCACTTCTCCTAAGAATGGTTCTGCCAATATACTCTCCCCCCTTTTAAGAAAAATCAGGGTAAAGACCCTGCGTTGCAATAATAAAATTAATGGCCAATGATGGCATCATATTCTCATGAGGTTGATTGCCACCCACAGACGTCACTAAAGCTGTATTCATCTGCACAATATCACTAGCTAAATTTGTTTGATAATTTTTTAAATCAGCTTTTCCCCACACATTATTAGCTGGTGAGCTTTCTGTTGTATCCGTTTTTTCTTTATTTGCTGAAACCATATGAGTATGGGATGGTAAATTCGCTTCTGTCAGTGTTACTTTTTCCGTTCCACCATAACTCGCAATAGGATATTGCGAGCTTAGATGAATGGGGATTCTTCCACGTAAGTCTGGTAAAGCAAAATTTGTTATTCCATCCCCTCCATACCTATTTCCTATTAATGAATAAAGAGCCTGATACTGATTAATCAATAACAGTTGTCCATTACAAAGTGCCCAATCCATCGGAGCAAACTGACCACTAAACATACGAATCTCACCTAGATACGCCTCTGACATATCAACACTCTCCTTTTTTTATTTCCACAGCATTTTCATATAAATCTCATCCTCCTGAAAGACTTGGAATCCTAGTCTTTCATAAAGGTCTCTTGCAGAATTAGTTTTAAGAACTTGTAATACAACTGCTTTGCGTTGTTCCTTCGCCATTTTCTGAAGTTGAACAATAAGATGTGTCCCTATGCCTTTCCCTTGATAATTCGGCAATAAAGCTATATCTATAAGATGGTGGAATTCAGGTTGTTCTTCCGTGAGGAACCTACCCACACGCTCAGCATCTACAACAATTTTCCAATGACTTGCTCTTGGAAATCGCTGATTATAGGAGGCTTGCTGTGCACGCCATTGCATTTCTAAAAAAAGCGCCATTTGTTCAGCCGACCATCCCCATGAATCTACTTCTTGCTTTCTTGTAGAGGCATAGATTTCATAGAGAAATGCTTCATCTTCCTTTGTTATAGATTTAAGGTCTATCTTCATCATATTTGTTCCACTTTCTTCTAAGCATTCTTATTGGTCACAATGATAGATCTTACAAAGTTATGTCCTTTTTCAGGCAAGTCTTCCCAACTATCCATGTTCAATTGATGATCAGCTAAGCATTCAGATCGATTCTTACTTTTTTGGGGTACGTCCAGGAAAAGCGAGATAGTGCCATAGGATTTTTCACCTGGCTGAACCTTGTCACGCCACGAACAAGAGCATTCATAGCCATTTGGACCAGTAGATGCTTTTATGCCCAATGCTTGCAATGTTGTATTTGGCGGGATACTAACTGGCTTCTTGTCCTCCTCATCTTGGGTGTTCCAGATTCCCCATTCCAACTGTGATTGAAACACTTCAAGCTCACGGTCTGTTGCATTTGTAATCATTAATGAAAATGTCCAAGTCGCCATTTTAGTACGCTCCTCCTGTCGGTACTTTTTTCTTCGCGTTATCCATCACATCGTATACATGCGTACGGTGTAAGACTGCATAATCCCATTCAGATGCGCCAATGAGTGTTGTGATATTATGATTGTCTGTTCGGTAAAGAAGAATCATTTTACTAAAAATCCATGGCACAACGTCCATATCCTTATCAGAGGGAGCTTCAAAAACTCTTGTCTTTGAATTTTTCTCTGTTCGATGTTGCTCTTTTGTAACAGCATTTAATATATTAAACTTCGCCTTTAATTCAGCCTGTAGTTCCTGTGCTACGCTCGCTTTCACTACTTTTTCATCTGATACAGATACCTTTTCAGTAAATTTAAAGGCTGTTTCAATCGTACAAACCTTTTCCTCTACTACCTTACTAGCAGTAGATAATCCATACTCATCTATTACTGTAATTTTTCCCTTTTTAGTAACCGTTTCAATTTTAGAAGCATCTCCTCTTAAGCAAGTTACCTCTACAGAAAAATACTGTTGTGCTTCTCGCTGCTTTAAATAAAGGCTATCAAACTCTAAATCATTGACCCCGTCCCATAATTTTTTAGAAATGTTGAAGAGAGGTGTCCGAAATAATGGCATTTTTTCAAAATGAACAC
Organism: Lysinibacillus sp. UBA5990; assembly: GCF_002429815.1. Lineage (NCBI taxonomy): Bacteria > Bacillati > Bacillota > Bacilli > Caryophanales > Bacillaceae > Lysinibacillus > Lysinibacillus sp. UBA5990. Next base: position 47,746 of record NZ_DJAY01000002.1, on the reverse strand, counting down.
CACTCGGAATCGATTGGTTCAAATCAATTTCTCGAGCATCTTCAATTTCGTTTAAAGTTTTGATTTTGGACCAGTCCGTAAATAAATTATTTCTTGTTTCTTTTTGTTTCAATTTATCCATTTTATTAGAGATTCGTATATTTCGAACAAAGTTATGACCGTCGTGTGGAATGTCTTTCCACTCCGCTACTTCAAAATATCCATTTGCTAGACATCTAGCTTCGTTTGGGTCATTATAGGGAACATTTACATAAAGGCTTACTACTCCATATGGTGCTTGTGTTGTATTATTTTTATCTTTCCAGGAGCAAGAAAACTCATAGCCATTTGGCCCAAAGGCTGATTTGGCTCCAACTGCTTGAATCGTTTCCCCTGCCTTAATCGATTGAGGTTTTTTATCCTCTTCACCATCTGTATTCCAATAACCCCAATGTAACTGCGATTCTACTAACTCTAAATCTCGATCTGTGTCATTTGTGACATTTAAATAAAAAGTCCACGTCATCATTTTTTCCTCCTTTTTATCTGAATTTTCCGAATAATTAAAGCGGATGTATTTTATTTTCTATCTCTTACTACCTAAAATTGGTGTCGAGCATTGTATTTTTCTTAGGACTCTCTTACTGTTTTTTATTATATTACAACTTCCCTATTTTCTTCTACGGAATAATTCCATTTTTTAGGTTAATTTTTCTTAACCTTTCGACCTATTATTTTGTCAAAGAATCAAAAAAATCTGCTCATGCTCCATGAATGAACATAAACAGATTGAAGTAAGGCTTATTTATTCAATTAAAACGCGTAAAGAGTTTCCATACTAATTCATTTCGATCTCCAACATCTACCTTTTGAAAAATTAGCTTTAAATGATCTTGAACGGTATAACTAGAAATCCTAAGGTTTTGTGCAATAATTTTTGTTGGCATCCCCTTCATTACTTCTACTACTACTTCCTTTTCTCTAGGTGTAAGATGATAGGCTTTCAGTAAATAGGTTAACATTTCTTTAGGTGATGCTTCATTTAATAGTATGGCTATTTGCTGCTGTGAATCTGCTGTCATGAGAACTGATGCTTGGACTGTTACATAACCCGTGTTATTAATCGGCACTAATAACGAAGTTTGGCTGTTCAATTTGTTAGCCTGTAGCTTTGCACAAAACGACTGAATTGGTTTAGGTATTTGCCAATCAAGCAAGCCTTCATTGTTTCTTAAAAGTGTTAACAATTGAGCAGCCATTGTGTTAGTGGAAATAATACGATACTCTTTATCCAGAATCATAATTCCACTCTGTTCCTCTTTGATGAAGAGCCGCTCTTCTATAATCGTATGGTAAAACCCCATTAATGCCTCAGCCATAACAGGCATGAGTATTTTCACTTGATTTACCTCAGCATCTTGGAAATAGCGCTGTCCGTTTTCTATCGTTTTAAACAGTGTTAAAAAACCATAGCATTGCCCCTGAAACATCAATGCAGCTCGAATTTCATCACTGAATCCATTAGGTTTTAGCACCTCTCTATAACGTTTACTCTGACTACTCACATCACTAAGTTTACCGATGTATTGGCCACTCTCCACGAGATATACATAGCTATTTATATCATCTGAGCCATATTCCAAAGACATTATTTGCTGATGAATATCCTCTATTGATTGCTCTGTAACAGCTCCTATAGAAAAAAGGGTTTGGGTATCTGTCATGGTACAACAATATGCATCAAAACTAATAAAATTTCGCAATTCTTCTATCATCTTTTGTCGGTATTGAACTGAAGTCTGGCTATTTCTTAAGTGGATTTCTGACCTTCTTTTCCAGTAATGAGTATCTTGCATGAAATTCCTCCCCCAGAATTATGGGATAGCACATTTTCCATAAGTATTTATAATTGAGAATAATTCTTAATTAAATTGTACAACAAGGAGGTAAAAATGAAAAATCCACAACATGACTGGCACAATTTCAATGTCTCTAACTACCAAAATACTATTCGACAAAAAATTATTGGTTACGACCTTATCTATGACATGATGACCGATATTCTTCAAAGTTACCCGACTATTGATAACATGCTTATAGTTGGAGCTGGTGGCGGTCAGGAACTCTCTTCTCTAGGGGAAGCTTTCCCCTTCTCTCACTTTACAGCCGTTGATACTTCTAAAATTATGCTACAGGCTGCCCGTAAACATATAGAGAAATTGGAACACCCTCTTCATATTGAGTGGTATGAGGAAGATTTACTTTCGGTAGTGTTTGACCATCAGTTTGAAGTGGCTTCCTGTCACTTAGTTTTACATTTTATTGAGGAACTTGAACAAAAGAAAGCTCTACTACAAAAAATGGCGGATAGCTTACAGGATAGCGGAATTTTATTTATATCATCCATTAATGCAGACATGTCAGCTGTATCATTCCAACACCAACTCAAGTATTGGCGAAGCTCTATGCTGCAAAATAATTTGTCTGAAGAACACTGGCTTCGCTTTGAGCAATCCTTTGGCTCTTCTACCTATCCAATTACACTTGAATTGCTAACTGACCTCCTACAAAAAGTCGGATTTTCAAAGGTTATTCCATATTTTAAATCACATATGGTTGAAGCCTTATTAGCCATTAAAGAAGAGGTAAACAAATGACAAGAGACAATATATTAATCGTTGGTGGCTATGGTGAAGTTGGACGTAAAATTGCAAAAATACTACTCTCTAGCTACCCAAATAATGTATGTATCGCCGGAAGGCATTTAGAAAAAGCCAAACAGTTTTGCGCACAGCTCAATGGTCTTGCGACACCTTTACAAATGGATGTATCTAAAACTGTACATCCACAGCAATTAGCCAATGTAGCCTTGGTCATTATGTGTTTGGAACAACAAGATACTGCATTTGCAGAAACCTGCTTGAAAGAAGGGATTAAGTATATTGATATTACAGCTAGCCATACCTTCCTCAAACAATTAAAAAATCTTCATACGACAGCTATAGAGTATCGTTCAACTGCCATATTCAGTGTCGGTATGGCTCCGGGATTAACTAATATAATGGCCATGCATGCGACCAAGCCTTTAACCACTATCGAGAAACTCCACATTTCTATTTTACTTGGAGCAGGAGATACCCATGGCACTGCAGCTATTCTCTGGATTTTGCAACAATTAAATATTCCGTATTACCATTACGAAAATCAGATTATTACTAACTTCACTAGTAAGAGATCTGTGCAATTTAGAGGTATTGGAAAACGTAGTGTGTACCAATTCAACTTTTCAGATCAGCACACATTAGCTAATTATTTTCCTAGTGTTCCCATCGTGACGAGATTAGGCTTTGATGTCGAATCACTTAATTGGTTTGTCGCCTTCTTACAAAAAAGTCGTATTTCCTATTTATTGAAATTTAAAGGAATACAATCCATGCTTGCCTCCCTCGTTCAAAAAATAAAAATGGGTACAGATGTGTGCTCCATACAAATTGAAGCCATTGGTAAGATACAACATAAAGAAGCGACTGTGACACTAGACTTTAAAGATCGTGATGAATCACTTGTGACAGCAAAAGTTGCAGCGGCAATTGCTAGAGAACTCTTAGATAACAAATATCCAGCAGGGACTTATCATATTGAGGAATTATTTACATTCGAAACATTACAAAATCAATTTGATGCATCTTCTTTCTCTCAATTCATTACATCACAAAAGGCATAACCTTATATTTTTGCGTTCTGAATAAAAAAACGCAGTAAGTTCCCTTCTCAGAGAGAAATTACTGCGTTTGATTATTTATAAAACCTTTTCTAAGAAATCCTTTGCTCGCTGTGTTGAAGGTGCTGTAAAAAACTGCTCGGGAGGGGCATCCTCAATAAGCTTGCCACCATCTAAGAAGAGTATACGGTCAGCAACTTCACGTGCAAAGCCCATCTCATGTGTAACAATTAACATTGTCATGCCACTATCCGCTAGGTTTTTCATAACAGCCAATACTTCTTTAACCATTTCTGGATCAAGTGCTGACGTTGGTTCATCAAATAATATGACCTTTGGATCCATCGCTAGTGCTCGGGCAATGGCAACACGTTGTTTTTGTCCACCAGATAAACGGTTTGGATACTCTTGGCGCTTTTCAAAGAGACCTACTTTCTTAAGTAACTCTTCTGCACTTTTTATCGCAACCGCCTTATCCATTCCTTTTACATTAATTGGAGCGTACGTTAAATTTTCTAACACTGTTTTATGTGGGAAAAGGTGGAAATGCTGAAATACCATCCCTACTTCTTCCCGTATTTTCATAATATTTGTCCCTTTATCTGTAAGAACATCCCCAGCAATTGTTACCTTTCCACTCGTAGGGATTTCTAATAAGTTAAGGCAACGAAGGAATGTTGATTTGCCAGATCCTGAAGGTCCGATAATAGCAATTACTTCTTTTTCTTTAACTTCGGTTGAAATACCTTTTAGTACTTCATTCTGTCCATATGATTTGTGTAAATCTTCAATTTTAATCACTTTTTCTCATTCCTTTCTCGATTCGTTTACCAAGGAACGTTAAAACAAGTGTCATGAGGTAATAGATAATACCAGCAAATAGTAAAGGCTCAAGATATCGGTAGGTCGAACCGCCTACGATATAAGCACGACGCATTATATCAAGGGCACTAATTACTGTGACAACTGCTGTTTCTTTATTTAGTGTAATAAATTCATTAACTAGAGAGGGCAAAATATTTTTTACTGCCTGCGGAATAATAATATCCTTCATCATCTTTGCATAAGGAATGCCAAGAGCTTGTGCTGCCTCCATTTGCCCTTTATCCACAGCATTAATACCTGCACGAATAATTTCTGAAATATAAGCACCCGAATTTAATCCAAATGCAATAATGGCCGTTGGAATAGGCTCGATTTGAATATCTAATAATTGTGGTACCGCATAATAAATAATTAATAATTGTAATACTAGTGGTGTACCACGGAAAATCGACGTATAAAAATCAGCAAACCAGCGTAAAACTTTTACCTTTCCAATTTTACATAAGGCTAGTAATATACCGACGATAAAACCAATGATGGATGCACCTATTGCAATTTGAAGTGTAACACCTATCCCTTTTAAAATATAAGGAATAGAGGGAACGATAGCTGTAAAATCCAAATTCACAGCGCTCCCTCCTTTCTTTTTCATCTTGATTCAGCTGTACCGAAAACGAAACAACAAATACAGAAGCTTGATGTCACAGATATTGGAGTGTGGCTTTTCTAGCACACTCGAAAAAATCTAGACGTACTCATGCCGAAGCGTATTAGTTTGAACTGAAATGCATAAGCGATAGCTCAAATAAGAGCTATCGCATGCATGTATTATTCAACTTTTTCTAACCATTTTTCTTCTAGCTCTTGAATTTTACCTTCTTCAGCTAGTTCTTTTAATGCCTTGTTTATTTTTTCTTTTAGATCACTGCCTTTTGGCACAGCAATCGCTTTGAAATCCTCGGGCTGTTCTTCTACAGGGAAGGCTGCTAATTGATCATTTGTTTTTAAATAACCTTTCGCAACGCCACCCTCTAAAATACCTGCGTCTAAACGCTTAGACATCATATCTTGAATAATTTCAGGAATTCGTGTACGTCCTTCAACTGAAACATCCACTTTTTTAGCAATTTCATTACCTAAATTTTCTTGAATAGAGGCTGTTTGCACACCGACTTTTTTACCAGCTAAATCAGCTTCCTTTTTAATACCGCTATCCTTTTTAACAATGATTACTTGCTCTGTTTCATTATATTGATCAGAAAAATCTACTACCTTTTCACGATCAGGGTTTGGTGTCATACCAGAAATTACTACATCAATTTTCCCTGCTTGTAACGCTGGTACAAGACTGTTGAAGTCCATATCTTGCACTTGCATATCTACATCTATTTTTTCCCCAACCAATTTAATTAAATCAATATCAAATCCAATAATTTCTTCACCTTTTGCAGCGTCAACATATTCAAATGGCGCATAGTCTGCTGAAGTACCAACTTTTAATACTTGTTTGTCTGTACTACCATCAGCATTAGAGCCAGAATTATCTGCATTATCCTCTTTAGCTCCACAAGCTGATAGTACGCCAATAGCTAGGACAAGAATTATCATGAATAACTTATTCTTCATCATTAAGCATCTCCTTTTATTTATAATGTATTGTGTATGAGAATACATTTCTCGAAAATATTCGATTGGATATTTATTCATGTTTGAGAATAAAAAAACTATCTGCTAATTAAGATATACTCTTTTGAAATAATAATCAAGATAAACTAGAAAATTTTTAGCGAAATATTATATACAAAATTTTCAGATAAGTCAATTTATTATTTTCGAGTTCGCTTTCCTTACTATTTTCCGAAAGCTTAATAATTATCCCTTCATTCTTTATCAAAATTTCTGTGGAAATAAAAAAGACCCCCATTTGGAGGTCTCTTGCTTATTTGTCTTCCGTAAATAATTTATCTTTTAATTCGTCCTCGCCAGAGCCTTCCGCTAATGGAACATGAGAACGATATGCCGCACGACATATTAAATGTCCGGCAACTGGAGCTGTAACAAAGACGAATAGAATACCTAAAATTAATCGGACACTGACATAACCATCGTGCACCCAAAAGTATATAAATGCACCTAATAAGCAAGTTAACACGGATAATGTGGAGCTTTTCGTAGCAGCATGTGATCGCGTATAGACATCTGGTAAACGAATCATGCCAAATGCGCTAATAACACTCACAATCGAACCGATCAAAATGAGGATGACTGCCGCCCATTCAATCATTTGATTTACGTTCAACAATCACACCTCTTTCAATATATTTTGTAAAGGCAATGGTCCCAATAAACGCTAAAATACCTAGTATAAGAATGGCTTCTAAGTAAGCCTTTGTTTTTAATATGATCGAAACAATCGCAATAGCGGATAAAAGATTTACACCAATTGTATCGAGAGCAATGGCTCGGTCAGGCATAGATGGGCCTCGGATAACCCGATACAACGACAGCGCGATGGAAATACTAAAGAAGGCGAGAGCCAGAAGTAAAATGTTCTCTATCATTAACGCGTCACCTCCATTATTGCTTGTTCAAACTTTCCAATAGAGCGAATGACAGCATCCTTAGACTGCTCAATGTCCATCGCATGAATATAAAAGACATCGCCCTCTTCAGAAACTTCCATGACGACAGAGCCAGGTGTTAAAGTTAGCAATAATGCTAGCGCCGTAATTTCCCAATCACCCTCGAGTACGGTTTTATAAGTAAAAATACCTGGCGTAATGTTTAGCTTTGGTGTAGTAATTTGTTTTAATACGCTATAACTTGATAAAAATAGCTCCCAATTAAATAGCCATAATAACTTGATAATCGAAAAGACTCGGCGCAAGTAAAATTGGGTCCCATAAAAGCGGTGCATCGCATATAATATACCCATTCCTACGATAAACCCCATTAAAAACGTTGAAAATTGTGGAGTCACTTCATCTTGCAAGAGTAACCAAAGTGCTGCGATAAATAAGTTTAAAATAAACTGCATCGCCATTATTTATTCACCTCACCTTGCCATTGTTCACCATCTAGAACAGCGTCTATATAGATAGATGGTGTATATAACGTTTCTGCTGCATCGGTTACAAAGGGTGCCAATTTCTCAGCCCCTATTCCTAAACTAATTGTACAAGCAGCCAGTAAAGTTAACGGCAGTATTACACGTTTGGGTAAAGGCTTTTCATCCTCTAAACTAATAATGGTCTCGCCAAAAAAGGAGGAGAGAAATATCCGCAGTAATGAATACAAAACAATTAAACTAGAGAAAAATCCTAGACCTAATAGAACAAAATTACCGCCCTCTATCGCACCTTGTCCAATTAAAACCTTCCCTAAAAAGCCACTCAATGGCGGGATACCAGCTAATGAACACATGGCTACAAAGAATAGCCATCCAAAGAACGGATAGTTCCGAATAAGCCCACTCATTTTATCTATGACCGTTTCCCCAGTTACATAAATCATCATACCGACAGCTACAAATAACATAGCCTTTGCCACCATATCATGCATTAAATAATAGACAACGCCCTGTAAAGCAGACTCTGTACCAATCGCTAGACCAGCTACTATAAACCCAACACCAATTAATACATTATAAGAAGCAATAGTTCTAACATCACGCCCTGAAAGAGCACCGATACAGCCTGCTATAATTGTAATACCTGCCATAATACCAAGTGCCATATGTGTGACTTCAGTATTATTTGGGAAAAGCAATGTAAATGTTCTTACAAGTGCATAAATCCCAACCTTTGTTAATAATGCTGCGAATAAAGCGGCAATGGCAGTGGGAGGTACACTATAAGAGCCAGGGAGCCAAAAGAATAATAACAGTCCGGCCTTTAAGCTAAAGACAATTAAGAAAATGAGTGCCACTGTTGTAATAAGTGGATTTGCCCCCGCTTCCATCACACGCACAGAAATATGGGCCATATTTAATGTACCGACTGTTCCATAGAGAAAGGCCAATGCCACTAAGAAAATCCAAGATGCAACAATATTAATAAGCACATATTTTAATGCTTCACGCAGCTGAATCTTTTCTCCACCTAGGCTAATAAGTGCATATGAAGCCAGCAACATCACTTCAAAGCATACAAATAAGTTAAAGATATCTCCTGTCAAAAATGAACCGTTAACACCAGCTATCATTAGTAAGGTAAACGGATAAAAATACATCTTTTCATACCTTAACTCCATTGTAAAAATTGCATATAGCATACAAATAACTGCTACAAGATTTGCTATTAACACGAGCAGCGTAGCGAAGGAATCTGCCACAAATGAGATACCAAAAGGCGGTGCCCAACCACTAAAGTCAATGCGCAGTATCCCTTGTTCTTGAATTTCTACTAATAAAATCACGCTAATAATAACGATAAAGCTTAATGTCAATAAACTAATAATCCGTTGTAAAAAGACATGCTCTTTTAAAAACACCAGTAAAATAGCTGTAATTACTGGTACTATTAATGGTAAAACAATCATATTACTCATCCGGCGTACCCCTCAATTCATCAAAATCCCCTGAACCATTTGTTTTGTACGCTCGATAACCTAAAACGAGAACAAACGCAGTCACAGCAAAGCTAATAACGATAGCTGTTAGAATTAGGGCTTGCGGCAATGCATCTGTATAAGGCCCCTCTGATTCACCTAATAATGGTACATCCCCTTTTTTAAGACCTCCCATTGTTAGAATCAGCAAGTGGGCAGCATGTGATAAAACAGCGGTGCCTAAAATAACACGTAATAACTGTTTAGAGAGGATTAAGTACGTCGCAACAGCTACTAATATACCTACTAAAACAAGTATTAAAGATTCCATCGGCTACTCATCCTCACTTATGCTTAAAATAATTGTCACGACAACACCCACCACCGTCAAAGCTACTCCTGCTTCAAAAATGGTTACGGTTGAAAAACCCATTTTCCCGAAAATCGGGACATTTATATACGTATAAGCCTGCGTTAGAAATGGTATATCAAAAAACAAAGAACCAATTGCCGTACCTGTTGCAAGCAAAACACCAAGAGCCGCAACCTTTTTAAAGTCAAACGGCATTCCCTTATGCACAGTCTCTATATCGTAAGCAAGATACAATAAAACAATGCCAGAAGCTAACACGAGGCCGCCAATAAAGCCACCACCCGGAGCATGGTGTCCCGCAAAGAACAAATAAACTCCAAGTGTTAAAATAATGAAGACGACTGCCTTAGTGACTGTCCGTAATATCACATCATTAATTTTCATGATCTGCTTCCTCCTTCCGAGGCTTAAGCTTTGTTAGTGTATAAACCCCTAAGCCAGCAATCAGAAGCACAACTACCTCAAGCATTGTATCAAAGGCACGAAAATCCCCTAGAATTGTATTAACAATGTTGGAACCACCTGCTAGCTCATAGGCATCGTTAAAATAAGTCGATACTGGCTCAAATTGCTCGTAGTGCACTACAGCTAGACCAACCATTGTTACTGTTGCCCCGACAAAAATAGAGATCATGGCTTTCGACCATTGCACCCTTTTGCGAGGTGCCTCAGGCATTAAATCTGGTAAATACTTAAAGCATAAAAGGAATAATGCAGTTGTTACTGATTCTACAACTAATTGTGTTAACGCTAAATCTGGTGCACGGAAAATGACAAAGAAGAAGGCAATTGAATAGCCTAATACGCCATTTAATAGCATGGCTGTAACGCGGCCCTTTGCAAAAATCATCCAAACTGCAGCGAATACCATAACAAATACAAGAATTAATTCGTATGACTCAATCGTAGAGTCCATATCAAAATTAAAGATCATTGCGTCTGAATAAATAAAATAACCAGCGATAAGTGCCACAAAAAATACATATATATAGACAAAATAATGGGTTAAATTACCTGTCATATATTTGCGAGTAAGCTTCTCTGAACCACTTTCACTTATTTCTATCAATCGATTGTAGTAAGTATTAAACGTATATTTTTGTGAAAAAATGCGATACATCGGCTTCCAGCTTTTCAATGTTTTGAATAAGATGATCCCGAGCACAATGACACCTAACGTCATTAACAATTCCGCATTTATTCCATGCCAAGCAGAAATATGTGGTGTTAATTCATTGGCTAATGGGAATGTAGGATAAATACTTGCCATGGCTGGTTCTAAAATATAATGGCCTAACACGTTCGGGAAGAAAAAGATACCGACTACTAACAGGCATAAAATAATGGGTGATATTAGCATACCCAATGGAGCTTCATGTGGTTTTCTATCTATCTTCTCAGGCTGTAGTTTACCCAAAAATGTTCGACTAATTAAAATTAAGCTGTAGACAAAGGTAAAGATACTGGCTACCCACGCTACTAAAGGGAAAAATAACCCTAAATCAGCAATGGAAAAGGCCTCTACATCCCGTATAGCCAAGACCGCTGAAAAAAACATTTCTTTACTCAAGAAACCATTAAATGGTGGTAATCCTGCCATAGAAAAACTGCCAATAACTGCGATAGTAAATGTAATAGGCATTAAGGACATTAAACCACCTAAACGACGAATATCCCGAGTTCCCACTTCATGGTCGACAATTCCAACCATCATGAATAAGGCTCCTTTAAATGTGGAGTGGTTGATGAGATGAAACAGAGCCGCAAAACTTGCTTGTGTATATATAATAGAGTCTTTCGTGTAGCCATAGTAATGGCCAACAGACCCTAGACCGAATAGGCTCATAATTAAGCCTAGCTGACTTATCGTTGAAAAGGCTAAGAGCGCCTTTAAATCTGTTTGTCGAACTGCATTAAATGACCCCCAGAAGAGTGTAACAAGACCAATAACACTTACAAGCCAAAACCAAATCGCTTCTCCGCCAAAGACTGGTGAAAAACGGGCAACTAAATAAATTCCTGCCTTTACCATTGTGGCTGAGTGTAAGTATGCACTAACCGGTGTTGGCGCTTCCATGGCGTCCGGTAGCCAAATATGAAATGGAAATTGTGCAGATTTTGTAAAAGCCCCTAGTAAAATTAAGATTAATGCTGGAGTAAATAGGGCATGATCACGGATAACCTCTACATGAGCTACAATTTCACGAATACTGAATGTATCAGCAGCTACATAGAGCATCAGGAAACCTGCAAGCATAGAGAGACCACCAAATACTGTGATCATCATTGCTTTTTTAGCACCTGCACGTGAGGCCTTTCTATGATGCCAAAATGCAATTAATAGGAATGATGACACACTTGTTAATTCCCAAAATGTGTATAATACCATTAGGTTATCTGAAAAAACAACGCCAAGCATAGCGCCCATGAATAGTAATAAATAGCAGTAAAAATGGTGAAGTGATTCTTTCGTTGACAAATAGAAAATAGAATATAAAATGACTAAACTACCTACACCTGTAATCAGCAAGCCAAAAATCATACTGAGCCCATCTAGGTAAGTTGTAATATTTATATTAAAAGAGGGAATCCACTCATATGTATGGATAAATGTTTTACCTCCGGCAATTTGAGGAATATAGCGCGCAAGTAAAAGAAACAAGATGAATGGAACAGAAAAAACAAACCAGCCAAGATGTGTTATACGCCTTAGTCGCCTATACAGCAATGGGATAAGTGCAGCACAGACAAATGGCAAAAGTATCGCGATAAGAACTGTAACCAAATGAAAACCTCCTACTATCAAAATCATCAAGCAAATTTTTGTGGTGATTGGAATGGTAAGTGCTAAAACTATAGCAATTTGTTTAAGCTAAGTAACATATCAGATATATTCTTGAAATTTTGCAAATGGAAAGTGATGGGGTGTTAAAGTGTCTTGTCATTCATTGAAAATGGAATGTTTAGTTATTTAGTCACCTCTAACCCGATGCAAGCCTAAATAACTTGTGGAAAATCAGATAATTTATACAGTTACAACTCAATTATATCAGCATTATAAAGACACTTGACTATCTATTTAACACACTGCATAATAGTGTGGCATATGAAATCAATTTAGCTTAGATGCACGCAATGCATAAATTAAATAACTTTAAATTATTGATATAAGCTTATTCCTTCAAGGGTTTTCCAATATATTTCCGTTAACTTTTATACATTTTTAAGTATACAATATAAATGAGCATAATGCACTGTAACAGCATCGATTTTAGCTGTTTTAGGATAATTTTTTCGAAATCAACAGTGAAATTAACAAAATACCAACAGATAAGAGGTGTACATTTTTTATGAGGCATGTAAAAGGGCGTTTAGACGAAAGTATATTAGTTTGTGTTTACTATGGCTTAAATGGTGAACGTTTGATACGTAGAGGGCACAAAATGGCAACAATGCTAGATTGCCCACTCTATATTCTTTCAGTTGATTCGCAACCCCTTGATGCATTTGACGCTGAGAAATCTAGTTATATTGAGCAATGGGAAAAGTTATCAGACGAACTTGAGGTCGAAAAATTCATTTTGCAAGATAATGAAAAACGCCCCATTCAGAAAGTCATTGCAGAAGTCGCGAAAAACTATGGCATTTCACAAATTATTGTAGGACAAAGCGCACAAAGTCGTTGGGAAGAAATCACTAAAGGATCCTTCCTTAATGTACTGTTAAAAGAAGTTCCATTTGTAGATTTTCATATTGTAGCTGTTCAACGTCCTACTGATGATGATGCTAACGAGACATACGAAAAAGGTGTTCGTGCTTACTTAATTAAAGAACAGGAGAACTTTAAAGTAGCATTTACATGTCCGAAATATGTATCCATCGAAGGTATCTTCTTCAAGGAAATCGGCACGGATTTTGACAACGGTGTCTTTAAATTTACTTACAATGATAAAATGCATGAGGTTCATATTTCAGAGGGCTATGTGATCGATCAAGAGAAGCTTCCTGCAGAATTTTTATCCCCATTAAGACAATAATAATGTTGATAAAAGCCGTCGGGAAGTATCTCTCGATGGCTTTTGTCATTTTATTTTAACTCTCTGGACTGATATCAACTGCACTCCGACCTTAGTTGAAAACTTTATTTCATTGTAAAAAAACTGTAGGCAAACCCAAGTTTTTTGAGTTTGCCTACAGTCCTGATGCGTTTTTTCTATGCCGCTGAAGTTGCTGGTTTATCCTTCGGTAGGAAAAAAGCTATTAGTAATAATAACGGCAATAATGAAACAACCATCATTGTAAAATCAATACCTTTGTGGTCCATTAACACACCAATAACCATTGCTCCAATAGCCCCCATACCAAAAGCAAAGCCAGTTGTTAAGCCGGCCATTGTGCCAATTTTAGAAGGAACTAGCTCTTGCGCGTATACCACTGTTACAGAGAAGCTAATCATGATCAATGTACCAATAATCACTAAAAATATCATAGCAGCCCATAGCGGTACATAAGGCAATGCTAGGCAAAACGGCATTGGTACTACAACGGAAAGAATAATGACATTTTTTCTTCCAATTCGGTCCGACAGAGAGCCTCCAAAAAATGTCCCCACTACCCCAAATGCCATGAATAGGAAAATAAGGATTTGTCCTAGCCGAAGATTCACATCATAATGATCCATTAAATAAAATACATAAAAGCTAGTTATATTTGTTGTATAAAATGATCGTGCAAAAATAATCGTAAATAGTAAGGTTAAAGCTACCCCTACCTGCTTCTTTGTTAATGGTGGTAATGTCGAAATCAACACACGTTTTTTCTTCGCTGTGCGCTCCTGCTCTAATTGATTTTTATACCATTTTGCAATCTTAGTTAATAGAATAATACCGAATGTTGCCGCTACTAATACAATCGCTGCACCACGCTGGCCGAAAATATCAAAAATATAGGCACTAATTAATGGGGCAAGAGCTTGTCCTGAGTTTCCCCCAACTTGGTAAATCGATTGAGCAAGCCCTCTTTTAGAACCTGCTGCCATAAAGGATACTCTAGAACCCTCAGGGTGAAATATTGCTGAACCGAAGCCTAAAAATAATACAGCAATAAGAATAATCCAATATTGAGTAGTAAAAGCAATAATTGTAATAGCAATAAAAGAACTTATCATTCCTATTGGTAATGCATAGGGCATTGGCTTTTTATCGCTAACAAAACCAACAATAGGCTGTAATGCAGACGCAAAAATATTTAAGACAAATGATATGAGGCCAATTTGTGTGAAGGTCAGTCCTAACTCACTTTTAAAGATTGGAAACATAGCTGGAATAACAGCTTGCATCGTATCATTGATCAGGTGAGCAACACCTATTAAAATCATGATGGGATAGATTGGATTTGCGATGTTTATTTGATTATTCATGTTGCCACCTCGCTCTTTTAGTTTTTGTTATTGACGATTGTCGCATACTATCAACCATTTTGCACAAGCTATGTTTCGACAGCTGTAAAAGGAGTTGATGTATGCATGGAAAGCTTTATTCATGCCAATTTTTGGGAAATGATTCTTCGAACAACACTTTCATTCTTCATATTACTTATTTTGGCGCGTATTCTTGGAAAGAAACAATTGGGCCAACTAACATTTTTCCATTATATTACTGGTATTACATTTGGATCGATTGCCTCAGAAATCGCCTCACAAGAGGAAACACCCTTTTTAGATGGCGTAATATCCCTTATCTGGTGGAGTGCTTTAACCTACTTAATGACAATTATTACGATTAAATCAAAAAAGGCTCGTGTACTTATTGATGACAAGCCTACGATTGTCGTACAAAATGGTCTTATTTTAGAATCTGCCTTAAGAAAAAATCGTTTGCATATGGACGAGCTAACAATGATGCTACGTGAGCAAGCCATCTTTTCTGTACAAGATATACAATACGCGTTACTTGAAACAAACGGAAAACTAAGTGTCCTGCAAAAAACCTCCGAACAAGTTGCCACGAAGCAGGATGTTAAAGCTGATGTTTCCCCACCTACTTATTTGCCTACAGAGGTTGTTTCAGATGGACAACTCATCAAGGAAAATATTGTTGAGCTCGAATTAACAGAGGACTGGGTAATGAAGAAGCTGAAAAAACAAAATGTGCATTCCGTTGAAGATGTCTTTTTTGCACAAGTTCAAACAAATGGGTCCTTATACATTAGCCTAAAAGATAAAGCGAGACATTCAAGCCCATAAATGCTTGTCTCGTTTTTTTTAATCAATTTTTACAATATCTAACGGTGTAATGATCCCTATTAATTTTTGATGTGGTTTGCCATGCTCTGTGATTAGTAATGCCTCAAAGCGCCTACCTCTTTCCACACCTTGTTTAAAAATTTCTTCGGCTTCATATATCGTTATGTATCTGCTAACAAATTTGTAATTCACCCTATTTTTCTCATGCATTAAAATATCATGCAACGTAGGAATCCCTTTAGGTAAATAGCCGCCACCCATTTTAGAGGCAAGCCAATTGGTGATTCCTACAGTTGTAATAAGCCCTCTAAATTGTTTATTAAAATAGACGGGAAACTGCGTATATTTTCGTTGGTGAATAACCTTTAACACATGTTTGAGGGAATCACTCTCTTGAAAAACAAGTACTCTCTTTCGGAACATTTGCCCGACAAGCATAGGCCTAGCGAGCGTAGCATCTATGTATTCAATTCTTTCGACTACATCTGTATGTGGTTCTGCAATTACATAGTGAATAGAAGTACGATGATGGACAATTGCATTTCGCAAATCGGCGTATGACCGTAAATCGTCTTCGTATTTTTTCACCAATACCTCTTTTTTCTTCGCTTGATCAATGAGCCGATAAAAGGGCGTAAAATCCTTAATGCCTACAATATCTCGTAATCTATGGTCTATTCGATTAAATGCTGTCAGGAAACGATCGGAATTTTCAGTCTCCACCTTTACGTACCCTCTTTCTCTAGTAACTTTATGTATTTTCCGAGTTATTTGACAAATTTCGAGTTACACCACCATTATATTCCTAAGTAATGGATATTCCAAGAATGTAATTTTTGCTGTCATTTATTTTTACATTCTCCCTTGAAAGTTACGTTATTATGAGGAATTGGACTATTTTTCCCAGCAAGTAAGACAAATGATGGACATAGGATTTACAGTGAGAATGAATTAAATTTAAACATTAGGATTCAAATTAAAGGAAATAAGGAAATTCAAGCGCTTCTTAATAATACATGGGAGTGGGAGGCAAGCTTAGATCAACATGTTACTTTTCTTGTAGTGGAGCAAAGGAAAAGAATTAAGTGCACTCATAGAAACTGTCTTTGACTTTGATGATGTATTCAAGTATGTAAATTTGAATGACGAAGAAAATCGAGAAAAAGCGATTACTATTATCAAAGGGCTTGAAGAATATAGAAAATTTACCATAGTTCCAATCGGTATTACGAAAGAACGGGCTGACTCTTTAATTCAGCAAGCTAAATTTTATTTGAGCTAGAGCGTTTATTCGAGCTTAATCAAAAAACAACAGTTCCTTTTTATAATTGGTAGAGGATAGGGCCTAAATATTATGTTACAATGTTACATTGTTCAAAAAATAGTTATTTGAGGAGGGAATTTACATTCTTTGAATTTCAAGAAAAAGCTAAAAAATTAGTAGAAAATGTGGATAGCATTCAAAGTAAAGCATCCTTTCGGTTGCTTTTTTTTATATAAAAAATGTATATCCTCTTTCCTCAGTGCTTTCCCTCTCCTCATAAAATAATAGTTTTTTTGCAAAAAAATATATTCGATAATAATTTCAACCCAGTTATTAGTTACAAAGTTTTATTTATAGTTAATTTATGGTTTATTATACTTTTTATTTTTATTATTTATATGAGTTATCCATTTATATGGTAACAAACCCAAGTATTAGGAGGTATTTGTTTTGAATGTGATTAAGTATTTTAAGAAACCTTTGTTGATAGCTTGTTGTTCTACATTTTTATTAGGAATGTCTGTTTTAGCTGTAAATCCAAGTACTGCAAATGCACAAGATACTAGTAATAGTAATTTAACAAATGAAACCACACTATTTTCAAATGAAATGAGTATACATAATGAAGTAAGTATACATAATGAAGTTTATAATTTCTTTTTGGCTCTTGAAAAGCTCCCTTACGATATAGAAATACAAGGAGCTAAAAAATCTGCTGAATGGTTATCTGCAGAATCTGGTGTTGAAATTTTAGTTGATGAATATGATAATTTCATATTTCCTTCTATTCAAAAAGAAATGTCTTTATTAATAGACAATACTAGTTCGTCAGAAACATCACTTGTGCTTGCCAGAGCTTCGGTGGGTGAAGTTGCAACTTGCATTGGAACGGCTGGATTGGCAGCCTTGCCTTTCTCGAAAGTTACAAAACTAAAGACTATTTTTAATGCATTAGGTGGAATAACTAGAACTGTAGACATGACTTATACAAATTATAAATATCACCGAGCTTTACTAAACTCTGTTAAAAATTCGTTATCTAAAGCTATTAAGGATGTTGTAGACAAAGAGAAACTTGCTTCAGAAGCAAATGATTTATTAAAAGAAATTTTTGGTGTTACTGCTACAGTTGGTGCATGTAAACCTGTAATAGATGATCTTTTCGATTAAAGTCTATTATAAAGCATCACTGCAAAAACGTTTAAAGACTAAGAGACTGCCTTAAAGACAGTCTCTTAGTCTTTAGCTCTTCTAATCATATATTTCGTGTGTCAATCAGTTACATAAAAATTAACAGTACAGAGAGATTTTTTGTTAGATACCTGTTTTTTTAAATAAATTTTTAAATTTTAGTAGTAAAGAACATGAAATTGATATGGTAATGTAAAAGGAGGTTGAGATTAAAATGAAAATTTTTAAACTACCTTATTATTATTTAGTAATGTGTTTAGTCATATTAATAGCAATAATAATTAATTATAAGTCAACTACATCATTAATATTGTTACTAATTAGCTTTGTAGGTTTCTTCTTTTTATTTTATTTGGAGAAAAAGAAATCCGAAAAAAATAATTAAAAGGCAAAAAATAAGTATAGCAAACTAGAGGTATGGTTTTTACCATTCCTCATTTGAATTAAAGTTCGCGTAACTTGGCTACGATTTGCTCACACTCTTGTGCAAAATAGGCTTTTTTTTTCTTCGGTACTACTTCTTCTTGCTGACGAGTCGCAATTATAAAACCAACAGAAAAGAAGAAAAAATAGGTTCAAAGATCTAAAGACAGTAGGGACAATCTGTTGTCCCTACTGTCGTTGTGCTTGGTTCTTTTCACGCACTTAATTTTCCAATAAAGGGAATTTTTATAATGCCTATAGCTGCTTAGAGAGCGTCTTTTTGCTCACATAACAGTTGTTAGCATCGTAAATCATTCCATCAATTTTACGCTTAGATCTTCAGCTCATAATCGGAGTAATGTAATAATCAAAAATTTATTAAGTTAGAGTGGAGGCTGGTAAGGGGTGTGAGGCTTCCCCCATATAGCGTATCTGAATTATGAGTAAGAGAGATTTTTCGATCGGAAGAATTGGCAGTTTTGTACTTTTAAGGAGGCGTTGTCGATGAGAAATTATTTATACTTGATTGGGCATAAAAACAAGGAGATAGCGTTTCAATAGCCCATAAACTACGTGTTTCCCTTCAAAGGGAGAGTACCAAATTGAAGGAAATTTGTTTAAAGCCTATTGACAAAAGTAATTGGGAAGAAGCAATTAGATAATCTGTTAAAGAGGAACAACAAGCATTTATTGCATCCAACCTTTATTCTATAGCAGAAGTTCAGTTTCTAGATAATTTCTTTGCAAAAGGTATTTATCTTAATAATAAAATGATAGGATTTACTATGTTTGGAATAGACCCTGATGACAATAATTATTGGATTTATAGACTAATGATTGACGAAGAATTTCAAGGTAAAGGTATAGGCAAACAAGCTATATATCTGGTTATAGAAGAGATAAGGAATAGTAATCATGCAAACATTCCTTTTATCATGATTGGATATGATCCTAAAAATCTTACAGCAAAATTTGCCTATAAAAGAGCAGGATTTATTGAGACTGAATTATCATCTTGGGGAGAACAATTAGCTAAGTATTCCTTGTAAGCACTTGAATTTACCACAATGACTAATAGTCTTTTTAAAGTAAATTTGATCAATCATTTTTCAAAATACGCTCTTTTCTATGATCTTTATCAACGTTATTAGTATCATTTGATTAAACTTTATTTAAAAACAACCAGCCCTTTCGTGGATCATGTTCTTTGTTGGGCTCATCCTGCTTATCAATGGTGGAATGCTTTAAAACAAAAGGACGGTAAAATCTATACAAATTAGATTTTCCGTCCTATATTTTTTAAATTTTGGTCATAGCCGCATTTCTTTTCATCATTATGATTCCAATACAAATACAAAGAATTATCAGCGCTATTGTCATAATTAAACTCCACCAGTAATCAGACATCTCCATTGTTCCACGAACTAGTAAAGGTCCATAGCTTGCTAGCTTCCAAGGGGATATAGTCCAGAATAGACCTACTGCCATATCGACTATTTGTCCGACAAAGATAACCGTAAAGGCACATGTAGTAGCTATAATCGTTTTAAAACTAGCACTCATCATTAATGTGACAGCAATTACAAATATTAGCCAAACATAATACGTACAAAAGCTCGCAAGCAGTGGTCCAATTTCTAAAGTTCCGTATAGAATACTAGTGTAATACACACTGGCTGCAAAGCCTGCTAAAATACTCACAAAACAAACTGCACTCATAACAATAAATTTACTCATAAAATAGGCTCCAAAAGATATAGGTCTTACATATAATAAAGTAGCCATACCACTTGCACGTTCTTTACTTATAATCCCCACAAAAGAAGCCATTATCACCAATAACCCTATCGTTTGAAACTGCCCTATAGAGGCCTGTAACAGGTCAACGGGCATTAATTCGGGCATCAACATTTCAAAACCTTCTGGCACATTTCCAACAGCATTTAAAATATCCATAATATAATAATTGATCAGGGGATCATTCATTCCCAGCAAGGCAAACACAAGAGGTATCCACAAAAATTTCCAGCTTCGCCATGCCTCTCTAAATTCCTTTTGTAGAAGTACGTTGAATCCTCTCATGCTTTTTTCGCCACCTTCATGAAAATTTCTTCCAACGATGCTGTTTGTCGTTCTACTTTTCTTATGGTATAAGGACAATTACTTAAACGATGAAGTAGCTCCTTCATCGTAGGCTCCTCATTTAATATCTCGATATATACATAACAACCTATTACATGATCAGTCGAGCTTGCAAAAAGCTTTGCCTCTTCCTCACTGGAAAACTCGACTATATAATTTTGCTCATCAAAACGTTGTCGTACCTCTCGTAATGTTCCTTGCTCTACTAGTTTTCCGTTTTGTAAGAATAATAATTGATCCGTCATTTCTTCCGCATCGTTTAAAATATGGGTTGAATATAAAATAGTTGTCTCTTGTTGTAAACCTTTTAATAAATCAAGAACTTCCCTACGACCAACAGGGTCTAATGCTGAAACAGGTTCGTCTAATAACAGCAATTTGGGCTTATGCACAATTGCCTGGGAAATACCAAGGCGCTGCCTCATCCCACCAGAAAAAGTATCTATTTTTTTATGTTGGACATTTCCTAACCCCACAAACTCTAATGTTTTTTGGGCTTCTAATTTAGCATTTTTTACTGATACACCATTTAGCCGCGCAGCCATCTCCGTAAATTCTAACGCGCTTAGCCAAGGATGGAACTGTGGATATTGGGGTAAAAACCCTATATTTTCACGTAAATCCCCATTTAGCATTTCTACACTTCCGGCAGTCGGCGTTAAGAGCCCCGTTAACATGGACAATGTTGTTGTCTTACCCGCGCCATTTGGCCCTATTAACGCCGTTGAAGTCTTTTCCTCTAGAATAAATTGAACATTATCTACAACATTGTGCTCTGCAAATCGTTTGGTCAAACCAGTTACTTGAAGTAATGTTGTCATGACTGCTTTCTCCCAACTAAAAAGTACGCAATTGACCCTATTATATTTGTAAATAAAATAATAAATACCCATAAAATTTTAGGCCCATTCGTTGCATGTGTTTTACGCAAATCAATAAGTGCTACGATCATTAATATTAATTGAACGACGATGAGCGGTGCTATCACTGCCCATGGAACTTTTGCTAATTCCTCCATCATACAGATCACCTCATTAGTTGTTATACATTAACTATAACAATTTTGTTCTAACATGTATAGAACAAAATTGATGTTTTTTTCAAATCCACAAATAGCTCTTCCAAATATTCTGCACCATTTTCATAGGATAAGATGTCATGTTTAAGATAGTCCCCTGTTTCACCATCTATACGCCCTGCTTCATTTATAAAACAAAAAAAGATGTACCTTAATCAGTACACCTTTTCCTTTATTTATAAAGTTGTTGTAGAGCGTCTTCCATTTTAGGACGAATCGTTACTTGTGGACGAGCCTTTTTGACCGCTGCCTCCGCTTCCTCTAGAGAATGAGCCAGCCCTAGCTCTATTAACACCGCAGTAGCTGCTACTCCAGCACGACCACCGCCACTTCCACAGTGAACATATACCTTCTGTCCTGCCTCATAGGACGAAGCAATTTCCTTAGCTACATGCTGAATAGATGATGCTACCGCAATATCTTCATCTGCAATTGGCATATGCTTATACGAATAAGAAACAGTCTCTTGCTCTTCTGAAGTAAGTCCCTGCACACGAACATCTATTACAATATCTACAGCTTCTTGCTCAAAAGCCGCCTCCGCATCTTTTGCACCGCCAAAGAATATTTGATCCTTTACTAAAACATCATAGTTTTTTTCCATATTGGTCACACTCCATAGGATTATTTCAGTAAATGCTTAATATCCTCGTAATAGGGTAAAGCCGTTAAAGCTCCTGCTTTTGTTGCTGCAAATGCTCCTAATTTATTGCCGAAGCTTGTACAGCGAACAAGCTCTTCTTTTGTTGTAGGTAAGCCATTGTAATGAACATCACGTAATACCCCCGCCATAAATGCATCCCCTGCACCAGTTGTATCTACAGGTATCACCTTTTCAGTTGGTACGTGGATAACCTCCCCATTCAACACAGCATAAGTGCCATTTTCTCCTACTGTTACTAAAATAATAGGCACTAAATAGCTACTTAGTTGTTCAATTCCTTCTTCTAAACTAGTCGTTTCCGTCAGGAAGAATAACTCATCATCTGTTACCTTTAAAATATCTACATCCTCAAAAAAGGACGTAATCGTTTCTCGACAAATTTCTTCACTACTCCAGCGTAATGGACGAATATTTGCATCCATCGCAATGATCGCACCCTTGTCCTTCGCCATTTCTACGGCAGCTCGAGTTGTAGCTAGAGCCGTCGGATGGAACATGGTCCCTGAGCATACCGTTAAAGCAGATGCATGTTTAAATGCTGCTTCATTTAACTGTAGTGGCTCCACTTGTAAATCAGGTGTTTCATCCACATAATCTTTAAAAATTCGTTCACAGGCTTCTGTCAGATGCACATAAACACCACTTACTCGTTTAGCTGGGTCAAATATGGCATAGTCAAGCTTGACACCTTCCTCTACAAGCCCATCACGTACAAACTGAGAACCCTCATCATCCCCTGTAATTGTAATTAGGGCAGATGGTGCCCCAATTCGGCTAATACCTGCTGCAACATTTACTGTTGCACCACCCATATATTTTGTAAATGATGTGTTTGTTACATCATCAGCAATATAGTCAATAAATGCATCTCCATAGACTAAAATAAAATCCTTATCTTCCTTCGTCATGATTGTCCTCCTGAAAGTCTAGTCATTATAGATTAACACGAAAATTGTCATTCTATAAAGGTTTAACTTTTTAGAGCATGCCTGAAAATTTGTGTCATCCACTAACTTTGTTATACTTGCCTATAGAAAGGTAGGGATTTTCAAGATGAGTATTACAATTCGACAAGCGCAACCACAAGATGCCCATGCCGTTGTGCCTTTAATTATTGATGCGATTGGTGAGATTGCTAATCGTTTAACTGGCGAGCAATCGACCGAAGCTGTTCGTCAAGAACTGACAACCCTTTTTCAGCGTGACGACAATCGACA
Source organism: Lysinibacillus sp. UBA5990 (assembly GCF_002429815.1). Taxonomy (NCBI): domain Bacteria; kingdom Bacillati; phylum Bacillota; class Bacilli; order Caryophanales; family Bacillaceae; genus Lysinibacillus; species Lysinibacillus sp. UBA5990. The sequence continues at coordinate 24,077 of NZ_DJAY01000002.1, read as the reverse complement.
TTCTTATTTAAATACCTATGTCGCTACGGAGGATGGGCAAATAGTAGGGATTCTCGTTTATTATTATGGCGCACATGCCATTGCTATGGATGCTAACCTTGTGAAATGGTTAGAGGCTAAAAATGCTCCATCCATCATCATCGATCAAGAGGCCCACGAAGATGAGGCTTATATCGATACAGTTTGTGTAACACCTGAAGCGCGCGGTAAAGGAATTGGCACATTGCTTTTACAATATGCCGAAGAACTGACAAAGCAGCATGGCTATACAAAGTTATCTTTAAATGTAGAAACTCAAAAAGAAGATGCTCGTCGACTTTATGAACGTTTAGGCTTTGTTATAACTGAGCCATGGTCCATTATCGATGAACCTTTTCATCATATGGTGAAACAGTTTTAGGAAGTGAAGATTGTATTCATGAAAACAAATTTAATTTATCCTCTTTTGATCGTCATTGCCTCTAGTAGCTACGGAATTTTGTCGACTATTGTCAAAGTAGCGATGCAGCATGGCTTTACATCTGCAGAGGCTGTATCGAGCCAATATATTATTGGCTTTATACTCGTTTTAGTTATTTTTATGTTGACAGACAGAAAATTACCTAAGCCATCCAAAAAGGGCATACTTATATTATTATGCGCTGGTATTTTTACCGGGACGACAGGTATAGTGTACGGAGAATCTCTCAAGTATTTACCCGCTTCTCTCGCGGTAGTGATGCTGTTTCAATTTACATGGATTGGTTTGTTAATTGATTGTGCTCTACATAAAAGATTACCAAGTCGACCTGAAGTAATTTCTATTATTATCTTATTTGTAGGAACAATTTTAGCTGCAGGTGTTTTAAATGTAGATTTAAGTGGAATTCCTCTCCAAGGGTGGTTATTCGGCTTTGCTGCTGCCGTTACCTTTGCCTGCTTCATTCAATTTAACTCTCGACCAGTGGAGGGTGTTACAACCACTTCAAGGGTATTTATCGTTTCCTTTGTAGCCCTTATTATGATCAGTATTTTCTTAAGTCCTGAAGTGATTTGGAACGGCAAATTGTTTATGGAAGGCTTATGGAAGTATGGATTAGCCCTCGGTCTATTCGGTATCATTTTACCTATATACTTATTCTCCATTGCTATTCCGAAAATTGGTGGTGCACTCGCTTCCATCTTAAGCGCTATTGAATTACCTGTTGCAGTTACCGTTTCCGTTATTGTCCTACATGAACCTTTAACTGCATTGCAAATTATGGGCATTGGTCTAGTGATAGTCGGTATGTTATTGCCGACAATTATTGCGCAACGCCGACAAAATGATACCCTATTGGATGCACAAAATTAAACAGATAGAAAACTCCTTGAAAATGGAAATATTCCTTTTTAAGGAGTTTTTTTGAACTTCAATGAAATGCCGTTGCTAATGGATTGGCACTTCGCTATGATGAAGGGAAATGTAATTTTTTAATAATTCTAACATGAATGTTACCCCTTCGTATTATACTGCAATATGTAAGTACCTTACTTTAAGAAAGGGGAAGTTGATGAAAAAAACACGTATTCTTAGTTTTTTCCTTGTGTTCATACTGTTTGTTTTAGCTGCATGTAGTGGAAACGATGACCAAAAAACTACTAATGATGCTGCCAATAACGATAAAACGACAGATGGCGACAAAACGGAAGTAGCGGCAACAACGCCATCCGGTAAGCTTGTTATTTACACAGGGCGTGACGAAGAAATGGTGCAAAATGTAATCGACCAGTTTAATAAAAAATATCCAGATATTGAAGTAGAGTTTTTAACAATGGGAGCTCAGCAAATTTTAGAACGTTTACGTGGCGAAAAGGCTAATCCTCAGGCAGACTTTTGGTGGGGCGGCACACAATCAGCGCTCATTGTTGGGGCAAATGAAGACTTATTACATGCCTGGCAGCCTAGCTTTATTGACTCTATTGATGCTACACATAAAGATGTAGATGGCCGCTGGTTTGGAGAGATGCTGCTACCAGAAGTCATTATGATCAATAGTGATTTATTAACAAAAGAAAATGGGCCACAGGACTGGGATGACCTTCTTGACCCTAAATGGAAGGATCAAATTTTAATTAGGGGTGTGCTGGCTTCAGGAACAATGCGCACCATATATTCCTCTATGATTGTACGACAAGATGCGAACTCTCCTGATAAAGGCTATGAATGGCTATTACAATTAGACGCTAATACGAAGGAATATACGCAAGATCCTAATGCTTTGTACTTAAAGCTAACACGACAAGAAGGCAGTGTCTCCTTATGGAATCTACAAGATATTTTATTAAAGAAATATACAACTGATTATCCCTTTGATTATATTTATCCAAAAAGCGGAGCACCTATTTTGGTAGATGGTGTTGCAGTTGTCAACAATGCGAAAAATCTAGAGAATGCCAAACTATTTGTCGAATTTTTATTCGAAAAAGAGATGGTGACACAGTTAGCAAATGATTATTATCAAATTCCTACACGATCTGATATCGATAAGGCCTCCATGCCAGAGTGGTATCAAGAATTAGATTTAAAAACATTCGATATAGACTGGCAGCAAATGTCTGACAAAGAGGCTGAATGGATGGAATACTGGGATAACAATATTAAAGGCCGCGGTAAATAGTATCCGGGTGAAAATCCAGCTTTTTTAGTGGATTTTCACCTTACTATCTTATCCCCTATATAGCTATGAATCCTTTGTTGGAGAGGAGTTTTTTGTTGAAAAGAGTCACAATCGAAAATGTCTCGAAGCAATTTGGTCAGTTGTATGGTGTGAAAGATGTAGATCTCGAAATAAAGGCTGGTGAATTCTTCACTTTTCTTGGGCCTAGTGGCTGTGGCAAGACAACTACTTTGAGAATGATTGCCGGTTTTTATTACCCTACTAAAGGTAAGATTCTATTTGATGAACAAGATGTCACTCGGCTTCAGCCAAATAAACGCAATATCGGTATGGTATTTCAAAACTATGCCCTTTTTCCCCATATGACAGTAGATGAAAACATCGCATTTGGTTTACAGGTTCGTAAATTTTCTAAAACTGAGATTCAGCGCAAGGTTGATCGAATTAGAGGACAAGTACATCTGTCAAATTACGGAAACAGAAAAATAAATGAGCTTTCTGGTGGGCAACAGCAACGTGTGGCTTTGGCTCGAGCACTAGTAATTGAGCCAGATATTTTATTACTTGATGAACCATTATCCAATTTAGATGCAAAGTTACGTGAGGAAACACGTATTGAAATCAAACGGATTCAATCTGAGCTAGGTGTCACGACGATTTATGTTACCCATGATCAAATGGAGGCCATGGCGATGTCTGACCGAATCATGGTCATGGAAAACGGCTATATTAAGCAAATTGGGACTCCTCAGGAAATATATCACCGGCCTGTAGATCGCTTTGTAGCTAACTTTATTGGCGAAACCAATTTAATTGAGGGCATATTAGAAGCAATTGAAGGCGAAGAAATACAAGTGAAAACAGCAAATGGGCATATTTTTACTGGGCGAAAGCAACAGAGCTCTCCAGCATTAACGCATATGATTGGAGACAAAGTATTTATTTCAATTCGTCCAGAATCTATTCATTTTGGGACTGGAGATAATACATTAACAGGAAAAATAACCTTTGTTGAATTCACAGGCATTAGCGTCAATTATATTGTAGATTGTAACGCCTTTTCACTTAAAGTAATGCTTATTAATTCTTATGACCAAATAAAAAAGATTGGCGAGGATATTACCATTCATATAACACATGACTCGCTGTATTTTTTAGGGGAATAGGAGGAAGCCAATATGGAAAAGCAAACTGTCAATGCTTCTCAAGAAAGTATATGGACACGAATTTTTCATTCCAATTGGTTCATCTATATTTTAATATCGCCATTATTTTTAGTGTTGTTCGCCTATGTCGTCTATCCCTTCTATCAAACATTTACTCAAAGCTTTGCTGGTGATGAGCCATTCCTTCACTATAAAAAATTTTTCAATCTAGCAAGCCCAGCAAATTTAGAGGCTTTGTGGACCAGTATTTATATTTCCATTATTAGCGTCCTTTGCTGCGCTATCGTTGGAGTAACTATGGCTTTTTTACTTGAACGCTATAATTTCCCTGGGAGACGAATACTTTCTATTTTAGTATTAGTCCCTATGGCACTTCCCCCCCTAGTCGGTGTGCTATCCTTTTCCTTTTTGTACGGAGATAGTGGCATTTTCCCTAGAATCTTTCAGCATTTATTTGGCTTAGATCATGTACCCTTTTCATTGAAAGGGATTTGGGGAGTCATCGTTGTTCATACTTTCACCATGTATACTTATTTTTATTTAACCGCATCAGCTGCCATCAAGGGGCTAGATCCTGCTCTTGAAGAAGCTGCAACTAGTTTAGGTGCAGGGCGTATTCGCGTGTGGACAAAGGTTATTTTACCCATGCTGACCCCTTCCATTGTTGCTTCCTCCTTATTAGTGTTTATGATATCTATGGCCTCTTACACGGCACCCTTAATGTTTGGTGTAGAACGAACTATGACCATGCAAATCTACTTATCGCGTACTAATGGAAATCTTGAGATGGCCGCAACTCAGTCGATGATACTGTCCTTTGTCTCTATTACATTTTTAATGATGATGCGTTGGTATCAAAATCGCCGAAATTATCAAAATCTCAGTAAAGGGATAAGTGTCCATCGCTCGGAGGTATCCTCCAAGAAAATAAAAATAGCGGCAACTATTGCCTCCTTTATCGGCACGTTGATTTTGATTTTACCGATATTAGTGCTGATATTAATATCCTTTTCTGTTGATGGGGCATGGAAAACTCAAATACTCCCTACAAACTATACACTGGATCATTATATGGCTCTCTTTACTGATGAGCGTACATGGCGACCTATTTGGAATTCTATACAGATGGGTGTCGTCGCAACATTTGGCAATATTATCTTTGGTGTTGCCGCCGCTTATGCGATGGTCCGTTTAAATTTTAAAGGAAAAACATTACTCGATATTTTAATAATGGTACCTTGGGCTTTACCAGGGACAGTGGTAGCAGTCAATTTAATTGCCGCCTTTAGCACGGAAAACATCTTTGCCTTTAATCAAGTATTAATCGGGACATTTTGGATTTTACCATTAGCCTATTTTATCCGACATTTACCGCTTGTTTTTCGGTCAACATCTGCCTCTCTTGTCCAACTAGATCCGTCAATTGAAGAAGCATCACGAGGATTAGGCGCCAATTGGTGGTATACATTTAGACGAATCGTCGTACCTTTAACATTCACCGGAATATTAGCGGGGACACTATTGGCCCTAGTACAAAGCTTTGGTGAATTTGTTGCATCCATTCTTATATACAGTACATCTACTATTCCATTGTCTGTTGCTATATTCCAAAAATTATATGCATTTAAATTTGGGACCGCGTGTGCCTATGGTGTCTTGCAAATTTGCTTAATTTTAGTTGTCCTTATTATTTCTGAAAAACTATCAAAAGGCAGTGCTGGTACAGCTATTTAACTGCTAATCTATTAGGAGGCCATGATAATGTTTGAAGATTTTCGCAACAAAACGCAGCAGGAAGATGGGATGATTTTCCCTTCTAACATCTATCGGAAAATTGTGTTACAGCCAGCCTATGAAGAGGCAAAGAAAAATTTTCTAACTATTATGCTACAAATTAATATAGCTCATTTAAAAATGTTAGAAGAACAAGGACTTGTAAAAAAAGAGGAAGCGAAACAAATTGGGGCTGCACTAAAGAAAATAGATTTAAATTATTATCGTATAGAAGATTATAGCCCCCAATACGAAGATTTATTTTTCCGCATTGAAAATAAATTAATAGAGCTTGCTGGCGACGTTGCTGGAAATCTTCATATTGGACGAAGTCGTAATGATATGGGCATCGCCATTTATCGTATGACACTAAGGCAAAAATTACTGTTATTAATGCGAGAGCTACTAACATTGCGAGATGATTTGATCGCAGCTGCTGAGGAGCATGTAGATACTATTATGATTGGCTACACGCATACTCAACAGGCTCAGCCTACAACCTTTGCCCATTATTTAAAGGCTGTCATTGACCAGCTTGAACGAGATTTTGAGCGCATGCAGCATGTCTATAAAACTGTTAATCGTAGCAGTATGGGGGCTGCAGCCTTAACTACAACAGGATTTAATATAAATCGAGAACGGATGCGTGATTTGTTGGCATTCGACGATATTATCGAAAATGCTTGGGATGCTGTGGCAGGAGCAGACTATATTGCTGAAGCAGCAAGTATTGTACAGCTTGCTGCACTCAATCTTGGCCGTACCTCTCAAGATTTTTTATTATGGGCTACCCAGGAGTTCAATGCCTTCACACTCGCAAGTCCATATGTTCAAATAAGCTCTATTATGCCCCAAAAGCGTAACCCTGTTTCAATTGAACATACGCGTTCGTTACTATCGGCCGTTGTTGGAGATGCAAGCACAGTGTTACAGATGGTACATAATACACCGTTTGGAGATATCGTCGATACTGAGGATGATATGCAACCCTATTTATGGCGTGCCATCGACCGCTTAGTTGGGATTTATAAATTATTTGGCTCACTTGTTGTCACAATGGATGTGAACAAGAAAAAATTAAGAAATCGTGCAGAGAACAGCTTTGCCAATGTTACTGAGCTGGCGGATACATTAGTACGTTCAGAGGATATTTCCTTCCGCCAAGCACATAGCATTGTTAGTAAATGCATTAAAGTACTACTTGCTCATAGTGAGGAATCACTAGCAAGCCTTACATGGGGACTCGTGAATACTCAATCTAAATTGATTACGGGAAAAGAATTAAATATTTCAGAAGAGGATTTTTATAAAACCTTACAGCCAGAGTCTTTTGTTGGTGTTCGAACACTACCAGGTGGCCCAGCTCCTGCCACAATGAAAGCAGCGCTTGAACATGCCAAAATGAATACGAAAAGTCTTTATGAATGGATTCAATTAAAGGAAAGTTCCATTATTGAAGCGGAGAAAGAATTAACGATTTTTCTTGAGGAATGGAGCCAATGATGAAATGGCTTCTAGTTATTGATGGCGGTGCGACAAAAACGGCATGCGCAGTCGTTCACGCGGAAACTGGTGTTATGGAATATTCAGCTTCAACAAAGGGCTCCAACTATCAAGCCATTGGTATGGAAGCAGCTACAGTGATATTACATGAGCTTTTAGCAAAGGTAGAAAATTTTTTGCAAAAGTATCCCTGCTCTCAAATTGCTGTAGCTACCTTTGCCTTAGCTGGGATTGATTCTCCAAAAGACAAAGAAATGGTTACAGCCATTGTTGAAAATGCCCTATCAGCCACACAGCTTTCTATTGCTACTTTTATTATTGAAAATGACGCTGAAGCCACACTACTTGGTGTGACTGCTGGACAGGCAGGTGCATTACTCATTGCTGGAACAGGAGCAATCGCTTACGCCTATGATGGACAGCAAATCGTTCGGGCTGGAGGCTGGGGACACCGAGCTGGAGATGAGGGTAGTGGTTATTGGCTAGGGCAAGAGGTGGTAAGATCCATCTTTAAAATGGAAGATGGTCGAGGTGAGACCACTATTTTAAAAGAGGCTGTCTATCATTCCTTAGGTATACAAAATGTAAACGAGCTCGCTGAATGGTTATTTCAGCCATCCTATACAAATGCACAGTTGGCCAAAATGGGGTCATTTGTTGCTCAAGCAGTTGAACAACAAGATACTTGTGCCATTCAAATATCACAACAGGCAGCTCAAGAATTGGCTCTTTTAGCAAGAGCCGTGTTAAAAAAGGTAGGCTATCAGAATGGACCGTTTCCTCTTTATTGTAATGGAGGTGCCATCAAATATAATCCACTAATTTTAAAAACATTTACAAATATATTAGCAGTAACGTATCCGCAGATTTCCATTTCACTTTGTGAGCAGCAACCAATTGCTTATTTAATTGAACGAACAAAAAGGGCCTATGACTGTTTATAAGTCATGCCCTTTTTGTTGTCCCCATTTATAGGGCCATTTTCTTCAACTCATTCGTTGTGAAATAAAGATAGCCATCTTTCACAAATAAATCCTTCGTATCTTCTCGGTTTAGGGACTGTTCCCCACTACCATCTGGACGAATCTTTGTTAAATAAGCGCCTCGCGAATAATTACTGTAATAGAGCCATCCATCTGCATAAACGACGTATTGTACACGGGAATTTGTTACTCGTTTCGTCTTCCCTGTCTTCATATCCAGCACATATAGCTTATTGTCATCAGAGATGTTGCTAAAATATAACTGATTGTCAACCTGTGCTGGGAAGTCTATATCATGATAGTAGCTATAGAGAGTACTTGTAGCTTTTGGATAATCTTCAGCAATCCATGAGTGGTCTTTTGCCATTGTGCGGTCATCAACTAAAAAGTATTGGTAACGAATCGCCCCTTTACGATCTGGTACTGGATCATTCCAGGTCGTATCAAGGTGATACCATTGTCCACCTAACTTCACTAAATTCCACGCATGTCCTTCTTGACCTACATATCCTACAATATATTTCGTCTCAATCCCAAGTTTTTGTAACATGGAGTGTGCAAGTAAAGCATAGCCCTGACATACCCCTCCGTGCTCTGCAAGAACGGTATAGGCGCTATGCGGACTAGAATTTGTTTGATCGGTATAAGCCGTATTCGCCACAATATAGTCATTAACTGCTCGTACCTTTTCTACGTCTGACATAGATGTATTACTGATTTTGGAAATGATTTCTTGGACATTCATCTCCACGTAGGCAGCCTGTTCTGGCGTCATTAAATAGCTTTGCTCCCCAAATATTGTTGCCTGATTTCTTCCATATTCAAAACGAATTGAATGTTTACTAATATGGCCATACACATAATCGTCTCTTTCGATGGCATTGTTATAGGCCTCTTCTACAATTTGTTCAATTCGTTGTGTATTCCCTTTATATTGAATTTCAAATTTCGGTGAGAAACTACTATAATACGCATACATTGCATCAGTCATTTCCTTAACGTTTGTCACAACTAACTTTGTCTCTGGCTTCTGAATTGCTTGAGCAGTAGGTGCTACCTCCATATCATGCATGTCTTCTATAGGTATGGCCGTTTCTATTGAGGCATTGTCTGAAAGTCTAGCGGTTACATCAACGATTTTTTCCTTTGTTGAAAGAAGCATTGTTTCTATCTCATCATTATTTGTCCATTCCGCTACCTGCCGGACAACTGTTTTACCTGCCGTATAAATGGGGTCAATGAAAATTATGATGATCACAATAATGGCTAATTTCTTCCACAAACTCCTCACCTCCAACCGTCTTCTTCTATTCATTATATACAAAAACAAGCACAAAGAACCCGTTCAGAGTCCTTTTATGCCTGTTAATAATTGTTTATTGACTTAATGTAAGTTTATGCTCTTTGGCATTCATGTTATAGATTAGATAATTTTCACTAATCCTTAGATTTGTTACAGGCTGTTTGACCAACACCTCAGCCTTTAATGTTTTCAGATTTAGTTTTGTTAAATAACCGCTGTTGCTATAATCACTATAATATAGATTTTGACCCATTCCAGTAATATACAACGCTCGTTTATCCAACACTTTTGTTTTTTTACCAGTTGCCATTTCTAGCTTATATAATTTATCGTGATCAGCCGTATTACTAAAATAGACGACATTATTTAATTGATATGCAAAATGAACATTATGCATAAAGCTATAGTTAGTGCTTGAGGCAGCAGGATAATCTGTCTGAATCCAAGAATGATCCTTCTTAAGCACTTCATCCGTCACTAAAAAGTAATCATATGATGCAGCACCAATACGATTTGGCAATGGATCATTCCATGTTGTATCCAAATGGTACCATTTGCCGTCTACCTTTACCAAGTTCCAGGTATGGGCCTCATTTCCATTCACAAATCCCACAACATATTTTGTTTCAATTCCACTCTGTGACAGCATTGCTTGTGCAGTTAAGGCATAGCCTTGGCAAACAGCTTGTCCTTCAAATAGCAAAGCATAGGCACTATGGGGGCTTGCCTTTGTTTTAGTACCATAACTAGTATTTGATACAATATAATCATTAATAGCCTTTACTTTATCGAATTCAGTCATAGTGGGTTTTATAATATTTTTCAATACTTGATCAATCTTTTTTTGTACGGCTGCTTCTTGTGTTTGGTTTGTCAGGTACTTTATTTTATAGGATACATTACCTAAAGAGTCTGCGGAAATTGTAGTGCTTTCCATATGTCCGCTTGCGTATACAGCCTGCTTTTTAGCTTGATCAAATGCATCCATAATCTCTTCTTTGAAGTCACCCATCGGCCCAGTATATGTAATTTTTATATCTGTTTCAAAACTATTAATTTTCTTTATTAGTTCTTTTGTAAACTGCTCCCAAGTTGTAACTGTTGAATTTGCTACAACAGGATTTATTACGGAATTAGTTTCTTTTTGTTGTGCATAAACCGCAGTCGGGCTTAACATAAGTAAAGTAGCGCCACATAATAACCATTTCTTCATACACGATCACCTTCCCTTTACGCTATCATTATTAGTTAGCATAACAAAGAAAGTGACTACTAGGCTATGAGACAAGTGCCCCAACTAAGACTTTCAACTAAAAAAATAAAATGATCCTCATAATATAAATTACCTAAAAATAGAATATAGGGGTCGATTATAACTATTAAATTGTAAAAAAATAAAACTCACTACATTCCAGTGAGTTTTACGACAATTAACGACTCTTTACTACTAGGTTAACCGCTTCCTGAATGGCCTCATTCATCTTTTCGCCATCCCCTTCCGCATTTTGCACACATTCCAATAAATTTGTACTAACAATCACACCAACTGTTCGGTCTACAGCCGAGCGGACGGCTGATAGCTGCGTAATCACTGCCTTACAGTCTTTTTCCTCCTCCATCATCTTCAAAATACCACGTAGCTGACCTTCCATCCGTTTCACACGATTTTTTACTTGATCTGAATATTCCATAAACATGCTCCTTCTTTCTATACTCGCTACGTTCTATTGAGTAATTGTTATCCTTTATCCTAGCTCTTTATTTCAATTTTAAACCTTAATTATCATTGTTTTCTTGGTCGTAAATAATTCATAAGCATTCTCGTTATAATGGAGCTTGCATTTGTTATTTCATCATACTGAATAATGGAGTTCTTTTTTATTCGTAATTGCCCAATCTCTACCTCGAAAATAGGGCACTTTCTTTTAAGAGCAGCAATTAGCATATTTGTATCATAATCATAGCGTTCACCTTTTACCTTCATTAGCCATGGTAATTCATTTATCGAAATATAACGTAAACCCGTTTGAGTATCCATCAATTTCCGGTGATATAACAGCTCAAAAAAGAGACTTGTTGCACGATTTCCCCAATACGAAAGAAAGGTACTATCAAACGAATGGAAGTTTCGCACGCCTAGCACAATACCTTCTGAAAAGACCTTCGTCATCGTTAAAACAAGCTTTACATCTTGTAATGTGTGCTGACCATGTGCCCCTATTGTGAGTACCCCATGAAATATTCTTTTTTGCTCTCGTATATATGTAAAGGCTGTTTTTAGTGCACCACCTTTTCCAATATTGTCTCGATGCTGAAGGACTTGGCAACCTTCTATTTTTTTTAGGTTGTCAAAAATTCCTTTATATTTCTGATCACTTCCATCATTGACAATAATAATTTGTGTAATGGTCGTTGCAAGTAATTGATGTACATAGGTAATGAGTGATTGTTGCGGATTATATGCTGGAATAATAGCTGCAATATTTTTCATGTCTATCCTCCACCTATAGGCTGTCAGGCTCTTCATATTTATGAATTCCCCTTATATCAAATAGTATCATGTAACAGCAACAATTCAACTGATGAATCCCATGAAAACATATCAATAATATCGATATTTCTCCGATATATGAAAAAAGAGAATACCATGAAAGTGGGTGAGTACTATCGTCATACATTACGAAATTCTTGAAGAACAATGTCACAAGTTAAGGCAATTTTCCTTCGCAACATTAGCTAAAAATTTACAGGAAGCTAGTTTTTTCGCCATTTCGAACCCTCTAGTTTCTTTACAAAAATCACTGCTAGTATTAGAAGAGATTTTATATGAGGTTTATCAATTGGAAATGCGTACTATGCCCAAATTAAAAAATGTCCGCATGCTGTTAAATAATCGTAGCTTTACAGCCCAGATTCATCCTCGGCGAATTTTCCTATTAATGAATCTCGTCTATAAAATGACGAGCCATACTAGTAATGAACTTGTGGAGGCAAAGGCGGCCAAAATAGTTCTTGATTATATAAGTGATATTGTTGAATGGTTTATGAAGCGCTATGATCGTAGCATTAAATCGAATGTAGCTGAAGAGGAAATTTTCATGTTGGAAAACAACCTATATCAGCGGGACCATTCAACCGATGCTTATAAACATGCAGTTGATTGGTTCGAAATTGCGGCCCAAAATGGTGATGCAAGTGCGCAATATAATTTAGGGGCACTTTACAACCATGGGCAAGGGGTTAAAAAAGATTATACGCTTGCGAAAATGTGGTATGAACGAGCCGCAGCTCAAAACGATCCCAATGCACACTATAGTCTCGGTGTACTCTATCATCTAGGACAAGGTACGGAACAAAATTATGGGAAGGCCGCTCATCACTACCAAATAGCAGCTGATTTAGGAAATGCAGATGCTCAGTATAATCTTGGTGTGCTTTATAATCAAGGGCTTGGCATATCTCAAGATTTCAATGAGGCAGCCAAATGGTACACCTTAGCCGCGGATCAAGGGAATACCAGTGCACAAAACAATTTAGGATTTCTTTATCATAATGGAACAGGTGTAGAGCAAAGTTATGCGAAGGCCAGCACTTATTTTGAAATGGCTGCCTTAGCCGGAGATGCAAGTGCGCAATATAATCTAGGTTATATGCATTTGAAAGGTCGTGGTATTCCACAAAACTTTGCAGGGGCAGCCAAATGGTTTCACATGGCCGCTTTACAAGACCATATGAATGCAGAATTTCAAATTGCTGTGCTTTACAATACTGGCCAAGGCATAGACAAGGACCATATTGAGGCGTTGAAATGGTTTAAGCTAGCGGCACATAAAGGACATTTACATGCTCAATATTACCTTGGTCTTCTCTATAAAAAAGAACAGGATATCGTTTTAGCTGAGAAATGGCTACTCCTAGCTGCTAAAGAAGGACATATTAGTGCTGGCTTCGAGCTTGGGCGTCTATATGTTTATCAACTTCAACAACCAGATAAAGCTCTACCCTATTTAAAGGCTGCAGCTGAAAAGGGTTATGTGGATGCTCAATACGAGCTCGGACTTTTATTAACTGCAGGAGCTGGTGTTCCTGTTAATTATCCGGAAGCCGTGCAATGGTGGAGAGCTGCAACTGATCAGTCACATATTCAGGCTGAATATCAATTAGGCCTATTATATGAGCAAGGATTAGGGGTTTCTCTGGATCTGGAAGAGGCACGCCGCTGCTATCGATTAGCTGCGATTCAAGGACATGCGGGTGCTCAATACCAGCTCGGAAATTTATTTGATAAAGGCAAGGGTGTTACACAGGATTACACAGAAGCTGCCAAATGGATTGAGCAAGCTGCGTCACAAGGGCATATAAAAGCACAATATCAATTAGCTCAAATGTACAGTCATGGGCAAGGCGTTCCAAAGGACTTTGCTAAAGCTGCCCAACTCTATAGATTAGCTGCTAATCAGGGGCATCAAAAGGCACAATTCCAACTCGGTCTGCTCTATAAAAAAGGGCAGGGTGTTGCCCCAGATTATCAAGAAGCCACAAAATGGCTGAAAAAATCACTTGAAGATATTCAATAACACATGAAAAAACCTACCGCGTTACGTTGACTATGTAACACGGTAAGTTTTTCTAATTTTTCATATCTTCTTGTTGTTTAATCATAAATGTTACTACAATGAACAAAGCAAAGCTAATTAATAACGTAGTTCCACCTACAATAAAGAACACTAAAGTAAATGTGCTGCCAAAATTAAATGGATTGATATTGTAAAACCACATCCCTAATGTTAAGCCAAAAACACCAAGAATAGCTGTCCAACCATGTATAATCACTAATTTTTGTGATTTGACTTTAAAAGCTCTATAAAAAATACCCCACGCAAACATACTCAGCCAACCAACAAGTAAAATATGTGCATGTATCGGTCTATATTCGTAGCTACCTGAACCGGTCATATGTGAACCTAGATAGGTTCCGATTAAAGCAAAAATAGCAGCCAATCGAATAAGGCGTATGCTCCACTTCTGTTCCATACGAAAACTCCCCCTTAGTTTGTTTCAACTAAGTAGCAGTTTATCGGGAGAACATGAACTTTACATGAACTCCTCATGACAAAATGGGGAGATCTATATATACCTTTGTCCCCTCATTGACTGCGCTTTCTATATGGACAGTGCCTCCATGTAGCTCTACGATTTGCTTGACGATTGCTAGCCCCAATCCAGTCCCTTGCTTCGTTCTAGAAGTGTCTGCTCGATAAAAACGGTCATAAACTTTTGCTAATTGATCTGCAGTCATACCTATTCCATTATCCTCAACAAGTATTGCAAGCGAAGCAGGTTTTTGCTGTAAATCTAGATGTATTTGACCTCCCTCCACATTGTACTTAATCGCATTTGTCAGCAAGTTGTCCCAAACATTTTGTAGAAGCCCTGCATCCCCATTAAAAATAACTTGCTCCATTTTGTATGTGATTTGGAGCTGAGCCTCTTCCATTTGCCAGCGATATTTTCGTACGCTTTCCTTTAGCTGTTCATCTAATTGGTAACGCTCACGTTTGACTATTCGTGTCGATTGATCAAGCGATGTTAATAACAATAATTGCTTCGTTAAAGTTGATAAACGTTTTGTTTCCAATTCGATAATGGCTGCGTACTCCTGTCTTTCCTTCTCCTTCAGCAAAGGGTTTTTTAGTAAGTCAACATATCCTTGAATATTTAATAAAGGGGATTGAAAATCATGCGATACATTACTTATAAATTCCTTTCGCACGCGATCATTCTCCTGTAATTTTTCTGTCATTATATTAAAACTAGTAGCTAATTGGCCTAATTCATCATTACGGTCAATGTCCAAGACGGTATCAAACTTTTCATGTGCAAGCTGTTGAGTCGCTGCTGTTAGCTTTGTAATGGGACGAATTAATGCTTTAGCAAATAGTAGCATAGCCAGTAAACTGAGCACTATCATGACGAGCATTAATCCACCAAGCAATGTATGTACCTCCGAAAACAATAAGCGAATATCTGGTCTTACGAACAATGCATATGATCTATTTTCATACGTAAATGGCACACCAATTGTATTAATTAACTCATTAGCAAAAAAGCCTGTTACAAATGTTTCTTTTGGGAAATCTCGCATACCATGATAGACCTCACCATTTAAAACATGCTTTACAACGGATTCAGACAAAGTCTTATCCCGATAATCACCACCAAAAAAGTGCCCTTCCTCGCCAGCTGTTACATATATTTGATAGCCAATTTCGCCAAGTGTCATGAAATAATTATTTAAATCCTCTGGCTTAGCAGTCTCAATATATTGCACAATCTCCTGTGCGATGACAACGTTTTTTGTATCATTTTTTTCTTTTACGACTTGATGATAGTAGGTATTCGTCGCTAAAAAACCAAGACACAAGCTCCCAACCATCACTAACAATGTGGTCATTACAAATTTACTATATAAAGTCTTCATGACGTTGCCTCTAACTTATAGCCAACACCTCTTACCGTTATAATTTCAACAGCCGTATCAAAACGATTTAATCTTTCTCGAACCCGCTTCACATGCGTATTCAGTGTTTGCTCGTCTCCATTATAGTCATAGCCCCATACTTGCTCCATTATAAAGCTCCTTGTAAATACCTGGTTAGGACGTGATGCCAATAACGCCAGCAATTCAAATTCCTTTAAAGGTAAGATAAGTGTCTCTTCTCCAATAATAACCTCGAAGCTACGACGATCAATTACTAGTTGGCCCACTTGGATGGTTATTTGATTTTTCTTATCCAATCTACGTAATATAGCGGCTATACGAAACAATAATTCCTTCGGCTCAAAGGGCTTCACAACATAATCATCTGAGCCGGCTAAAAAACCTCGCTCTTTATCTTCAAGCTCACCCTTTGCTGTTAATAATAAAACAGGGATATCATAATCTTGTGTTAAAGTCTCGGTCAGTGTGAATCCATCCATACCTGGCATCATCACATCTACAACTGCTAAATCGGGTAGATTCCCGTTAAGTAATGCTAGTGCCTGCTGAGCATTTTCCGCACGTAACACTTGAAAGCCCTCTCTTGTTAAATAAATATTTATTAGCTGTAAAATATGCACATCGTCATCGACAACAAGAATTCTCATCTGCTTACCTCCAGTCAATATGAAAAAAATTCGCTCACTTGGAACGAATTTTTCATCATAGATCCCTATTATTTTATAACGAAAGTATAGAAATCAACAGCAATAAGAGAAAAGGTAACCCAATGACAATATATCCTCTTGGATTGGCAAGGTTCATCGTCCACCCTACCCCAAATCTTTTCTCTACAAAAACAGAAGGATCTTGACGATTCATATAAATTAAGCCGCCCTTCCAATAACGATCTTCATCCACATCCATGACCTGTGAGTCAATATTTTTTTCATAGCGAACTCTATATTTGCGCTTTTTCACAACATAAATTAAAAGGGAACCGACTACAACAACTAAAAATAAAACAAATAGCGGTAATAGCTTATAGCCCACAGTCATGGCAGGATAAATATTACTAAGTTGTAGTACCGTTAATAACACGGTTATAGCATAGCTTACCAATAAAATTTGCCAACTCATAAACTTTCGCGTTTTTAGCTGATCCTCCAACGACTCCTCCTTGCGATTTACCGCTATTTTGATGGCAGAACGTTTTATAGAATCAGTAATGCCCCACATCATGAATTGTATCATTAGCATAATAAGAGGCAATGAAATGGCTGTTAAATACGTCTTGTTTCTCCAAGCATCTGCCACTCCACTTGGTCCCCAATGTACGGCTATATTAGCTGGCATTTGATCGTAATGAAGGATTGTATAAATAATTAAAAATCCTGATATCACCAAAGGCACAGCAAAGAATGACCAAGGAAGCATCTCATCACGGCTTCGTGCTGTGAGATCGACTGCACGTACCTGTTTAAGATTTACGCCCCACTGTTCCTGCCTTTTTAAGGTTGTTATCTTTTGGTGATATACCCAGTATAGCCCCATACTCACGGTAAGCATGCTCCATAAACACCCGAGTAAAAACATACCTTGAATGGATTCAGAGGTAAGTAAGTTGTAACTAATAATCATAACAATTAAAAACACAACACCTGTGACTCCGACTATTTGGGCATAACGTTTTTTCACATTGGCTAAGGCAGGATGCTTAATATTTTGATCTGGCACAGTGACCCCAAAAACAATGGTCTCACGTACAATAAAAGGAACGATCATTTGTAAAACTAATGTCATGATGTAAATAGATATAAAAATACCAAGTAGCATTTTGCTACACTCCCTCTGCTGGAATATGCAAGTCTGCAAACACTTTTTTCATCATGTGCTCAATTTGTTCTACTGTTGCGCCGAGCACCATACCTTCTGCCACAACAGGCTTTAAATTCTTTTCAATTTGTCGTAGTTGTTCTGGCGTCAAAGCCCTCTCCTCTGTTGAGCGTATAATGGCTCCTGATTTAGCACGTATAACTATTATTCCTTTAGCCTCTAATTCATGATAGCTTTTATTAACTGTATGCATATTAACACCTAAATCAGCAGCTAAACTCCGAACAGATGGCAAGGTCTCTCCTTGCTTCATATCGCCTCTTGCTATCCCTTCAATGATTTGACGTGACACTTGCTCATAGATGGGAACGTCAGATTGCGGCTCTATTTGAATAAACATGTTTATCAGCTCCATATTTGTTATATGTTTAGTATAACAAATATTTTTCAAATGTACATGGAGTACGAACTATTTATAGTGAGCGCTTAATCGTCTCGATAAAATTTTGCACCAGTAAATTTGGCTTTTCATTTTTTCTCGTACAAATGGAAATTTTATGTTTAACGGGATGTATATCTTTAATATAGACTCTTGCCAATTGCCCACTCTCAACATATTCCCTAACTGCAAGGGATGAAATAAAATTTGCACCATATCCCGCTATAACAGAACGTATTGTCTCATTGATCCCATTAAATTGTAACGCAATTTTTGGTGGCTCTACTTGGTACGTTTGACATAAGGAAAAAAGATGCTCTCTCATCGAGCTCCCTTTCTCTCTCATAATAAATGGCTCCTGAAACATTTCAATTAAAGTAATAGTTTGATGAGCATACCTATGATGGGGTGACACGACAAACCATAATTCATCCTCATATAGTTCCTCCCACCCTATTTCTTGAGGTCTTTCAGAAATTCCTCCGCCATAAATGGCAATGTCGGCTTTATAGTGTATTAGTTGCTCAAAGGCATCCTTGGTATTGGTAGTTGTAATCATTAAATTTACATGTTCATTAGCAGCCTTAAAAGTTGCCGCCCATTTGGGAATTAAAAAATTGGCTGGTAGGTAAGTAGCTACTATATGTAAAGTTCCTGCTTTGGCAAGGCGGTATTCTTCTATAAATGTTTCTATATGCTGTTCAAGGGCCATCAAATGTAGAGCTTTCTCAGCTAGAGATATGCCAAACTCCGTAAGTACGACCCCTCGCCCCTGCTGCTTAAAAAGTTGTACACCTATTTCATGCTCAAATCGTTTAATTTGGCTCGAAACAGCAGGCTGGCTAATACATAATAATTCTGCCGCTTTTGTGAAACTACCAGTAGAAGCAACATGATAAAACAATTTTAAGCCATGAATATTCATCATTTTCTCCTATCCATAACATTTAGTTATATATGAATAATTATAATATATTTTTTTTATGATTCATTTTATCATACACTCTATATGCAAGCTTGCACTTTTTAAACGACATAGAAATGAGGGCTGTACGATGACAGAGTTAAATGTTTGGCATAATGTAGATAATTATTTTACGGATAAGCTTCTACCAGATAACAGCTGTCTTACCGCTGCACTACTGGCAAATAAAGCTGCAGGTATACCTGAAATTGATGTATCCCCAACCCAAGGGAGATTTTTGTATTTACTAACTAAATTGAAAGGAGCCGTTAATGTTTTAGAGATTGGCACACTTGGTGGGTATAGCAGTATTTGCTTAGCTCAAGCTCTCTCAAAAGAAGGCAAAGTGGTGACTTTAGAAATTAATGAAGACTATGCCTCTGTCGCTCTTCAAAATATACGACATGCAGGCTTAGAGGAAAAGATTGAAATTATCGTCGGTCATGCATTGGATACATTGCCAGACTTGAAAAAAAAGGGGCAATTTTTTGATGTCATTTTTATTGATGCAGATAAGCCCAATAATCCTGAATATTTAAAGTGGGCATTAAAGCTAGCGAATTCAGGTGCTGTTATTATTGCGGATAATGTAGTGCGGAATGGTGCTATCACAGATATAAATAAGGTGGACGAAAGTGTTAGAGGCGTACAGCAATTTATAGATCTGCTAAAAGAGGAACCCCGTATTGAAGCAACAGCTATACAAACGGTTGGCGTCAAGGGCTATGATGGCTTTATCCTAGCCATAGTCAGCTAATATAGAAAAAATCCGCGTAGCCTGGAAAAACAGTTACGCGGATTAATTAAAAAAGATGTCTTATAAGCTCCCCATCTAAGCTCGTAAAACATCTTTTTCCTCTAAATTACTTTTATAAGTAGACCCCTTTAGTACAATTGTGCTCATCTCTTTAGTAACCGGGGAACAGACCCCGTCACATTTTATTAGTAGGAAAGTTGAATATGTTTTTAGTAGATTTGCATTTACGCTAATTTTTCATAGCCTGGAAGTGTCAAGAATTCCGCGAATTCATCTTGCTCAATTAAAGATTTAAACAGTTCTGCAGCTTCTTCAAAGCGACCACTGTTATAGGCTTGTTCCCCAACAGCCTCTTTAATTTTCACAAGCTCTTCTTCCAGAATTTCAAGGACAAACGCTAAAGTAATACCGCGCCCATCATCTAAAATACCTTTTGGATGTCGAATCCACTGCCACACTTGTGTACGAGAGATTTCTGCTGTCGCAGCATCCTCCATTAAATTGTTAATTGGTGCAGCACCATTACCACGAAGCCATGAAGCCATATATTGTACACCAACACTACAGTTAACACGAAGTCCCTCAAGAGTAATTGTGCCATCAGGTACAGCTACTAAATCTTCCGCAGTAACTTCTACATCCTCACGCTTCTTATGAATTTGGTTTGGGGTCGTCATAATGGCATCAAATTGCTCCATTGCTGTTGCCACCATACCTGGATGCGCTACCCATGTACCATCATGTCCCTCTGTTGCTTCACGTCGCTTATCTTCAGCAACCTTTGCAAATGCCACCGCATTCGCTTCATCATCATTTTTAACAGGAATTTGGGCAGCCATCCCGCCCATTGCTGGTGCGTTCCGCTTATGACAAGTTTGAATACATAAAGATGTATAAGCCTTCATGAATGGAACGGTCATTGTAACTTGACCTCGGTCTGGTAAAATGACATCTGCTTGATTGCGAAGGCGTTTAATATAACTGAAAATATAATCCCAACGTCCACAATTCAGACCAGCTGAATGTTCACGTAGCTCATATAAAATTTCATCCATTTCAAATGCCGCCAAAATGGTTTCGATCAATACAGTAGCTTTTATAGTGCCCTGTGGAATGCCAATATAATCTTGGGCAAATACAAAGATATCATTCCATAGACGAGCCTCTAAATGGCTTTCAAGCTTCGGTAGATAAAAGTACGGCCCCGTTCCTTTTGCCAGTGCATTTTTTGCATTATGGAATAGATATAAACCAAAGTCGAAGAAACTTCCAGAAATCGGTTCATCATGAACAAGTACATGCTTTTCAAGCAGGTGTAAGCCTCTAGGACGAACTAGTAACACGGCTGTTTCAGCATTTAGTTTATACGTTTTTCCATTGGATGCTTGTGTAAACTCAATCGTCTTATTAATAGCATCACGCATATTAATTTGACCACCAATCATATTTTCCCATGTTGGAGAAGAAGCATCCTCAAAGCAAGCCATAAACATCTTTGCTCCAGAGTTTAACGCATTAATAACCATTTTACGGTCAACCGGCCCTGTAATTTCAACACGCCGATCCTGCAAATCTTGTGGAAGAGGTGCAATTGACCAATCACCTTCACGAATATGCTTTGTTTCAGGTAAGAAATCTAGTTTCTCTCCAGCATCTAGACGCTTTTGGCGTTTCTGACGAGCATTCAATAACTCTTTACGGCGAGCATCAAATTTCTCGTGCAGGGCAAGAACAAACTCAAGAGCTTCAGGCGTTAAAATTTCATTTGTATGCTCATTTTGTTCTCCAACAATTTTAAGCTTACCTGTCGTTGCTTGTTTCATTAGTTGTTTACCCACCTTTGCGATTTTCATTTTGTCTTCCTCCGCTTTAGGAGGAGCGGAGGAGACTACTCTATGATTATGAATTTAGGAAAACACGAATTTTTTATACGAACTGTTCAGTTTCTGTCGATCCGGCCATTGCCGTTGTTGAAGAAGTACCACCTGAAATAACTTGAGAAATTTCATCAAAGTATCCAGTACCTACCTCACGTTGATGGCGTGTCGCTGTATAGCCTTTAGATTCCGAAGCAAACTCAGCTTGCTGTAGCTTAGAATATGCAGCCATACCATTATCTTTATAATCATGTGCCAACTCAAACATAGAGTGGTTTAATGCATGGAATCCTGCTAAAGTAACAAACTGGAATTTATAACCTAGCTTACCAAGCTCACGCTGATACTCTGCAATTTCCTCTTCTGAAAGATTTGCTTTCCAGTTAAATGAAGGTGAACAGTTGTATGCAAGCATTTTACCTGGGAATTCTGCATGAATAGCTTCTGCAAATTCTCGAGCTTCCTCAAGAGATGGTTTAGAAGTTTCACACCAAATTAAATCAGCGTATGGTGCGTAAGCTAAGCCCCGAGCAATTGCTTGTTTGATGCCTGCCTTTGTACGGAAGAAACCTTCAGGAGTACGTTCGCCAGTAATAAACTCTGCATCACGTGGGTCGATATCTGAAGTAACCATATCTGCAGCATCAGCATCTGTACGAGCAATTAGAATTGTATCAACACCCATAACGTCAGCTGCTAATCTCGCAGCTACCAAATTACGAACAGCATTTTGTGTTGGAAGTAAAACTTTACCGCCTAGATGACCACATTTCTTCTCTGAAGCTAACTGATCTTCAAGGTGAACACCAGCTGCTCCTGCTTCAACCATGCCTTTAACAAGCTCAAATACATTAAGAGGTCCTCCGAAACCTGCCTCTGCATCTGCTACAATTGGAGCAAACCAGTCAAATTGATCGACACGTCCTTCAGCATGATCAATTTGATCTGCGCGTTGAAGTGCTTGATTAATTCGTTTAACTACTGCTGGTACAGAATTGGCTGGGTATAGTGATTGATCTGGATACATTTGACCCGAAAGGTTTGCATCCGCAGCTACTTGCCAGCCTGATAGATAGATAGCTTTGAGTCCAGCTTTAACTTGCTGTACCGCCTGATTACCGGTTAATGCCCCCAATGCATTAATAAACGGCTCCTCATGTAATGAATTCCATAGTCGAGTAGCACCTTTTTTTGCCAAAGTTTGTTCAATTACTACAGTACCTTGTAATTTAATAACCTCTTCAGCCGAATATGTGCGTTCAATACCAGCCCAGCGTGGGTTTTCAGTCCATTGTTTCTCTAATGCTCCGATTCTTTCTTGACGAGTTGACATATTGAAATTCCACCTTCCCCTTTGTGTACAATATACTCTGTTAAAAAACTTTTAAATCACTGTTCCATAACAGGTTTATTTGTTGTAAATTAATATATAACAGAGTATTTGAATTTTCATTATTTTTTGATAAAAGACCAAATTTTCATGACAAAGCTATTCTTTTTTGCGACGAAATTTGGATGGTTATTTACAAACAAGGGGGATATTCACAATGAATAATGAGTTAAATTCTTGCACAAAAGATATTTCAGAACAATATATTTCAATGTTGAGCGATTGGATTCCTACTGATTCATCCATTGCAATTGCCGTTGATAATTCTTATATCTTTATTCAATCAGGGCATCCTAGTATCCATTTAGAAATGGGTCAACAAGTGTTACCTGGAAGTATTGCCGATCAAGTATTGCGTACACAGAAAAAAACAGAAACAATTTTAGATAATTTGTCATTCGATATACCCTTTTACGGTATCGGCTATCCGATACTCATTCAAGATGAACCAGCAGCTCTAGTAGTCATACTGCCATCTACTTTCTCTATTAAAAAGACAGAACCATTTGAGTTTATAACAGGAAAACAAGATGAAGAATGGAATCCTGTAGCCATTAATAAAGTATCGCATATCGAAAGTCTTCAAAAAAAGACATGGTTTTATGTAGAGCGCGAACAATTTAAAACGAATATCACCCTTAAAGAACTTCAAATAAGATTACCATCATACTTTATTCGTATTCATAGATCCTATATCGTAAATATTTATTTTATAAAAAAAATGGCGCGTGATTTGACATCAAACTTTATTATTACATTAGTGGATGGTAGTGAATTACCAGTGAGTCAATCATATATCAATAACTTGAGAAATGCGCTTGAGTTTTAAATATATTAGCTGTCTTAAGAGGGCAGCTTTGATTTTTCTGTTGAAAATGAAAAAAGACCAGAGAAAAAATTCTCTGGTCTTTCTATTGCCTAGCGACGTCATACTCTCACAGGGGGAAGCCCCCAACTACCATCGGC
>NZ_DJAY01000015.1:696776-1841064 GCF_002429815.1 Lysinibacillus sp. UBA5990 | reverse complement strand
TTCTTTACAACAGGAGGTTCTCCACCTGTAATACTAAGTGTTTTTAAATGAGGTATTTCGTCTAAGCGACGTAAAATTAAATCTATTGGCAATGCCTCAGGATCTTTATTTTGTAATGTATAGCCGACTGCACAGTGTGCACAACGCATATTACAAAGGTTAGTTGTTGTAAATTCAATATTAGATAGAGTCATTTGTCCATGTTGTTCAACATCTAAATACGCTTCCCATGGATCAAAGACAGGCGTTATTTTTTGTAAGGTCGTCATCTTTCGTACATCTTCCTTTCTAGCATTCTATTGTCTCATATTCATCGATAATTTCAAATATGAAATTACTGAAAGGGCTATTTTAGGACTAGATGAACATTTTTTTACCCAATAAAGGAAAATGCTCGCAAATCCATTAACTCCGAAATGGATGAGGATAAAGCGCCTACAAGTCCTACTATTCTGAAAAAGGTGGTTTTACTGTTATTTTTCTAAAAAAACGTTATCATGGATAGAGAAAATAGCACAATGCATCATAGAAAGTAGGTACGGACATGACGAAATATGAAATATTATTATTTGACGTGGATGATACGTTACTAGATTTTGATTTGGCTGAAAATGCTGCACTTGACCGCATGTTTAAAGAAGAAAACTTAGTAGTTACTTCCGAGATGATTGCACGTTACAAAGAAATTAATGAGTCGATGTGGCGAGCTTTTGAGCGTGGAGAAGTAACGAAAAATACATTACATAATACCCGTTTTTCGATTGCTTTAAAGGAATTTGGCATAGAAGTCGATGGGACCTATTTCGAATCACTTTTCCAAAAATATTTGCGTGAGGCCCACCATTATGTTGAGGGTGCTTATGAGGTGATCGCTCAGCTAGCCAATCATTATCATTTATATGTAGTATCGAATGGGGTAACCGTTACACAAAATAAACGTCTTGTGGATTCGAATTTAGCGCAATATTTTAAAGGCATTTTTATTTCGGAGCAAACGGGCTATCAAAAGCCGATGCCGGACTTTTTCGATTATGTGTTTGAACGAATTGATAATTTTGATAAAGAAAAAGCGTTAATTATTGGAGATTCGTTGACATCCGATATAAAGGGCGGTTTACAGTCCGGTATTGATACTTGTTGGTTTAATATCCGCAATGTTGAAAACACAAGCGGCATTGAACCGCATTATGAAATTAAAAAATTGCACGACTTACATGACTTACTGAATCAAAAAGTAGCGCTATAAGTAATTATCAGGCACCTTCTTTGTACTATAGACGGAGGGGTGCTTTTTTTGTTCATTTTTTGAACAGGTTATTCAGGTATAAAAAACTGAGGAAAGGGCAAAACCATTTATGAGACTAGTTTCCATGAAAGGGGAAATATTCGATGAATACGGTTTTAACAGCCAATAAACGCCAAAAAGGACGTCAATCCTCACTAACACAGCTTCGACAAAATGGCGCCATTCCTGGTGTTGTCTATGGCTTTCAAATGGAATCAACAGCCATTACATTAGACGCAAGAGTATTTGCGAAATTACTTGCAGCGCATGGTACAAAAAGTGTTTTTCAATTAGATGTTGATGGAAAGCGTATTAATGCTGTTTTATCAGAAGTTCAGCGTTGTGCTTTAAAGGGGAATATTAAACATGTTGATTTTAAATCGATCAATATGTCAGAAGAGCTGGAAGTAGAAATTCCAGTAACCGTAATCGGGGATGCCATCGGAGTAGCAGATGGAGGTTTCCTATTACAGCCTAATCGCGAGGTTCGTATTAAAGTGAAGCCAACAGAAATTCCCGAAACAATTGAAATTGATGTCACGAATGTAGCAATTGGGACGTCCCTATACGTGGGAGATATTCGTCAACAATTTTCATTTGAAATTTTACAAGAAGATGACTACACACTCGTGACGATTACACCACCATCTGCTGAAAATGTTCAAGAAGATGACACTGTGGACGACACGCCTGAAGTGATTGAAGCCACAGGGAAAAATACATCTGAGCCAGAAGCATAATATGAAAAAAGGGAGCCATTTTCCAACATGGCTCCTTGTTATTTCGCTAAAAAAGGACAATGCATTTTTTGCATTGTCTTAAAGCTTAAATGACGGCGCTTTTCACGCCCGTCCATCTCATAAATAATTTTTCGTTATAAGTTAAGGCAAATTGTACAATTGGTCCAAGTCCAAAGGCCATTATCACCGTACCAATACCAATAGGACCGCCAAGTAGGAAGCCAAGTACAGCGACTGTAACTTCCATGGTCGTACGGGAACGTGTTACGCTCCAGCCAAGTTTATGAACCATCATTAGCATTAAGGTATCACGTGGACCAATTCCTAAATTAGCCACCATATACATACCACAGCCCCAGCCCAGTAATACTAGCCCTGTTAGGTAAGAAACAAGTTGCATCCAAAAGCCATCGATATCAGGTAGCCAATAATTAAAAATATCAATAAAGATGCCAGCTAAAAACATATCGATAAAAGTTCCTGGCAATGGGAATTTTTTCGTTATTAGCATATCAAACGCTAGAATAGCCAGTCCTAAAATAATAGACCATGAACCGATTGTTAACCCGAGTGTTTTAGTTAAGCCAATATGTAAAACATCCCAAGAGCCTACACCAAAAAGCTGCCCTTTAATTGTTAATGTGATGCCAAAAGATAGCACGATAATGCCTGTTATGAAAAATAAACAGCGCGTAAAAAAAGCTTGTTTCATTTTTTAACCCTCATTCATCCGTAAATTCCTGTTGTCCATCCAATTATTATAACAAGAGATTTTCAAATTGCCAGAAGTTTGTCATTTCACATTTTTCAAAAAAAACCGTTTAGCTTTAGGTGGAGAGGGCAAAATATAGGTATAGAAGAAAGGATGAGATGAAATGACTTCTGTACGCGATGAAATTTTAGAAGTTTTGAACCGTGAAAAAATTGGAACGATGGCTACTGTAGAAAACGGGAAACCTTATTCGCGCTATATGACGTTCCAACATGAGGATTTTGTGTTATATACTGTGACGAATAAGCATTCTGAGAAAATGGAGGAGCTCCGTAAAAATCCATATACCCATATTTTATATGGCTATGAAAATGGAGGCTTTGGTGATACCTATGTGGAAATAGAGGGCAAGCTCACTGAAGTACACGAAGAAGGAATTAAAAATAAAATTGCAGAATTTTTTACGAGTATTTTTATTGGCAATCAGGATGAAATGGTGACCTTAAAAATTGAACCTATTCGTATGCGTCTGATGAATAAAAAAGGACAACCACCAAAAGAGCTAGAATTTTCGAGCGACCATTAATCAATGGTCGTTTTTTACTGACTTGACGATTAATAGTTGCAATGATAGACATCTTTCAGGCATGATAGTTCTTAAAAGAAAAAGGAGTATAGGCTATGACAACAAAATTACAACAGTTAACGCAAAATATATTATCATCTCAAGGTAAATTAGAGGCAGATTTTATTCTTAAAAATGCACAAGTTGCCGATGTCTTTACATTAACGTGGAAGAAAGCGGACATTGTTGTGAAGAATGGCATGATTGTGGCACTGGATACTAACAACAGATTTCATGCAAAAGGGGTAGAGGATGCAGCGGGGAGCTACGTCATTCCTGGATTAATAGATGGCCATATACATATTGAATCTTCGATGCTAACACCGGGGGAATTCAGTCGTGTCTTAATTCCTCATGGAATTACAACCGTGATTACAGATCCACATGAGATCGCAAACGTAGCAGGAGCAGAAGGAATCCAATTTATGCTGGATGATGCACAAAAAGCTGATATGGATATTTTTGTGATGCTTCCTTCAAGTGTACCAGGGACACAGTTTGAAAATGCTGGCGCAACATTAACAGCCCAAGATTTGGAGCCATTTCTGCACCATGAACAAGTTCGTGGCTTAGCGGAGGTGATGGATTTCCCAGCTGTGTTAAATGGAGAAGAGGGGATGCTTCAAAAAATTTTATTATCAAAGGAAGCAGATCTAGTTATTGATGGGCATTGTGCGGGCTTACAAAGTGAGCAAATAACGGGCTATCGGGCTGCAGGTATTCAGACGGATCATGAATGTGTGACAGCCGAAGAAGCCATTGATCGTGTAGAGCAGGGGATGTATGTCCTTATACGAGAGGGATCAGCAGCGAAAAATTTACGTGATTTATTACCAGCCGTTCAGCCACACACTGCACGTCGCTTTGGTTTTTGTACGGATGATAAATATGTGGATGAGCTGATTGATGAAGGTAGCATCAATTACGATGTTGCCATGGCAATAGCGGAAGGGATGACACCTTTGCAGGCAATCCAATTAGCAACCGTGAACACAGCAGAATGCTATCGTTTATTTGATCGAGGAGTACTTGCACCAGGCTATAAGGCTGATTTCGTACTTTTAAATGATTTATCGACAATGCAGGCAAAAGCAGTTTGGAAGAATGGTCATAAAGTTGCTGAAAATGGGGAAATGCTGTCAAGTCGTCAAGAGCCAATAGTTCCTGCCCATATTCATCACTCTGTTCATTTACCAAGCATCACAAAGGATAGACTACAACTATCATTCACCAAGGGAACGAAGGCGAATGTGATGGAAATTGTGCCGAATCAGCTGATTACCAATCATTTAGTCATAGATGTACCTGTGAAAGAAGGCGTATTTGTGCCATCGGTAGAACAAGATTTACTGAAATTAGCCGTTATCGAACGCCATCATCATTTGCATACGACTGGCTTAGGCATTGTGAAAGGATTTGGTTTACAAAAAGGTGCAGTAGCTACCACAGTAGCCCATGATTCACATAATGCTCTTGTCGTGGGAACAAATGATGAGGATATGGTTCTGGCGCTCTCCCGTATTCAGGAAATCCAAGGTGGCTTCGTTATTGTAGCGGACGGTGAAATACTCGCGGAGATGCCTTTAACAATCGGGGGCTTAATGACAGATGTACCAGCACAGCAGGCGAAGGAACAGCTAGCTGGCTTACACGGTGCTTTACAGAAGCTCAACCCAACTTTAGATTTTCATTTTCTACTGACATTTTCTTTTGTAGCATTACCAGTAATTCCTGCATTAAAGTTAACAGACACAGGGTTATTTGATGTAACAACCTTCCAGCATATAGCAGTGGAAGCATAGACAAAAAAATCGACCTAGTTGCGGAGAGCGATTAGGTCATTTTTTTCGCTTAAAATTGTCTAATAACAAAAGATAGAAAGCTGTCTCAGGGTAAAAATTAGATTGAAATAACAAATCCGAAGTTTATTTAAATGGAGTTTAACAAGCGGCTTTATAATGATTGGTATCGGAAGAAGAGTCCTTAATGATAGACTGTTTTTAGATACTTTGAGATATACAGATTTACCATTCTATGATGACAAGTAGATCTGTCTATCTTGCAGAAACGAAATCGATCGGGCACAAGTGTATCTAGCACAATTTTTAAGGTCACTTTTACAAACAGAGAGGAAGCAGGACATGAGAAGTAGAAAAGGCTTAGTCATTAGTTTATCGGTGATAGCTATAATGTGGATTTTACATACAACATCAAAAAATTTTATAGTCGACCCGACATTTTCGGCATTTCTTGCGAACAAGGAAATAGAAATTCCGAATGCAAAATTATGGATTGTCATGATCCAACTACATATTGTGTTAGCCATTATTGCTTTAATTACTGGGCCATTTGGTCTTTCGAGAGCGATAAGAATGAAAAACCCTATTCTACACCGCTGGAATGGTCGAATCTACGTAACGGTGATTGTATTTAATATACTTCCAGGATATTATGTAGCGCTATACGCAAATGGGGGTATATGGAGTACGATTGGTTTCTTCATTTTAAATACGCTCTGGTTGCTTACGACGATAAACGGTTATCGTTTTATAAGAAAAGGACTAGTTCATCGTCATCGGAGCTGGATGCTAAGAAGTTTTTTCTTAACGTTTGCTAATCTAACTATTTACATAATTGTGACGATATTGCATGATGTAGCGGGTCTTCCATATGGATTTTCGTATTCGTTAGGAGCGTGGTTAGCCTTTATGATTAATTTAGTATTAGCAGAGTTTGTGATTAGAAAATCGACCATTTAACGTCGTTTCAAAAAAATTTAGAAATTATCGTGAAAAGGAAGATTATATGAAAAAATGGATTTTACTTTTTTTGATTATAGCTGCTGTGGTAATCGTTTTAACGACGAATGATACAGAAACAAAACAGGATAGGACAATATTTGTAGACAGCAATGGAGATGATTCCAATAATGGTACAAAATTAAGCCCATACCGAACACTAAAAAAGGCGGCATTAGAAGCGGAAGCAGGGACAACCGTATTGATACGGAAAGGCATTTATAAGGAAAAGCTTTCTGTTATACATAGTGGTACAAAATTAAACCCCGTTATTTTCAAGGCGTATGAAAATGAAGAAGTTATTCTTAGTGGAGAATCGATGGAAAATACTGACGATGATGCAACTCTTATAACGATAAAGAATAAAAATTACATTACCATTAGTGGATTCACTATCCAGGATTTAACGACAGAACAACTAGATGAAACAGTAATGGGAATCTATGTAACAGGCTCCAGTAGCCATATTACCGTAGCGAATAATCATGTGAAAAGGATAAAAACTTTTGCTGAGGATGGAAATGGGCATGGCATCGCTGTCTACGGAACAGGTTCAATGAGAGATATAAATATTGTAGGTAATACAGTGGAAGATTTAATGTTAGGTGCAAGTGAATCACTGGTCCTGAATGGAAACATTGATGGATTTAAAATTGAAAATAATGTAGTCCGTCGGAGCAATAATATCGGAATTGATCTGATTGGGTTTGAAGGAATTTCAAATGATAAAAAAATGGACTATGTACGAAACGGTGTTGTAAAAAATAATCAAGTTTATGAAATTTCCTCTTATGGTAATCCAGCATATGGCGAGAATTATTCTGCTGGGGGAATATATGTCGATGGTGGAAAGAATATAACGATTGAGAACAATACTCTTTATAAGAATGATATAGGAATTGAAGTAACATCTGAACATGCAAATAAGTATGCGGATAATATAAAGGTACTAAATAATACAGTATATAATAATTTTTTTACAGGAATATCGATTGGTGGGTATGATGAAGAAAGAGGAGGGACGAAAAATTCGATCATCTCTCACAATATTATTTACCGTAATGATACGATGGAATTAAATGGAGGACAGCTTTTATTACAGTATGATACTCAAAATAATGTAATAGAAAAAAATATACTAACAGCTGGATCTTCTCGAATATTTATAGCCAACTATTTTACTAGTAATAAAAAAAACAAATTGAAGAGGAATGTGTTTCATAAAGAAAAAGGGGAGAATGGTATTTGGATATGGAAGGATAAGGAGTATGACTCGTTTAAAAAGTTTACAAATGCTTCCAATAGTGATGCGACATCTAGTTACCTAGATCCTCAATATAAAAACATGGACAAATATGATTTTAGACTTGAAAAGGATTCACCTGCGGAACATATAGTGAAGTAAAAAATAGGAAGGCTAAAGCTAAAAAGACAATCGAGTTATCGAAAAACCATTTGTTAAACTAAAGGTAATTTTGTGGAAGTGTGTCAAACTTTTTTCACTACTTACGGAGGTTAATGATTATGAAAATAATGAAGAAAACAGCCAAGTTTGTGGGAATATTGCTAGTTATATTGGTTTTGATTATAGGGTTTGGTTATGCTTTTCTTGAGATTAATCCCTTTGGCAATAAACCAGGTAAACCAGTTGCGGATATTGAACGAAAGGTTGAAATTTGGGGAGAAGAAGTTGCAGGTAATCATTCTGGAAGTAAGCTAGACGATATGAATATTAAAGGTAATCCTAATAGACTGCTGGCTACATTTAAATTTATCGGCAATATTGTAGGAGAAGACTATGAAGATAATGAGGCTTCCATTGATACGTTTACATATGTCCATGAAATGGAGGGAGGCTATGAAAAGTCTACCTATGAGGATGAGCCATATTTGATTCCTTATACGGTGTCAAACAGTGATAGTGCTG
The DNA here is from genome assembly GCF_002429815.1 of Lysinibacillus sp. UBA5990. Taxonomy (NCBI): domain Bacteria; kingdom Bacillati; phylum Bacillota; class Bacilli; order Caryophanales; family Bacillaceae; genus Lysinibacillus; species Lysinibacillus sp. UBA5990. The sequence goes on along the minus strand of NZ_DJAY01000015.1, from coordinate 1,832,977 downwards.
TCATTGTCATCCCAGGTGGGGGGTATGGCTTTAAGGAAATGGATGGCGGAACTACTGAAGGAAAAGATGTTGCTGAATCATTAAATAAGGCAGGTATCAATGCGTTTGTTCTACACTACCGTTCCAATCCCTATGAATGGCCCATTCCTCAATTAGATGTGCAACGTGCTGTCCGTTACTTACGTTATCATGCAAATGATTATGGTATACATCCTAATAAAATTGGATTGATAGGCTTTAGTGCAGGTGGTTTTCAAACAGGGAGTTTTATTAATCTCGTTCAGGGGGAAAAAATGCTACCAAAAAATTATCAGCTAGATGCTATCGATGCAGTTGATGACCAAGTAGCAACTGCAGCCATGATTTACCCTGCATTGACGTACCGCTATAATGTCCCAATGCTCTTTGCTTCTTTTGATGATAAAGTTGTTAGGAATCCAGAAGAACGTGAAGAGCTTTTGCATAAGACCGATTTATCGAAGCATTTCAGAACTGCTCATATCCCTCAATTTATTGCTTATGGAACGAAGGACTCAGCTGTTGGGGTAAAAGGCCCTCAGGAATATATTCAGTCCGCACGAACTGCAGATGCGGATGTCACTGTAATTGTAGCAGAAGGTCAGAATCATGGCTTTAAGCAGCAACACTATATGAGGGAATATCTTGAATGGGTAAAAAAAGCTTTCGACTCTTCTAATGTGTCTTTGAAAGAAGAGTTGAAAAAAGAGAATGAAAAGTGAAACCATACTAAAAAATACCAAGAATGGAAAAGCGTTTTTGTTTATTTATCATAAATAGAAATGAAAATCTATTAGTTTGGATGATTAAGAATAAAGCGAATTTGGAAGATAATAATTCCGAATTCGCTTCTTTTTCTTTAAGTAATGATAAGAGGTTCTTTAAAATTTTTTAGAATTACTTCTTCTCTGTGGCAAAATAAAGTATGGAAAGTATAGGTGGGATTATTCCGATCCATAATGCAGTACCCCATCCACCTAGTGCGAAGGCCCATCCCCCAATCCCTGAGCCAATTGCACCACCAAAAAAGAAAATAGCCATAAATAGCCCATTCAGACGACTACGAACTTCGGGACTCAACGAGAAAAGTGCACGTTGGCTGAGCACAAGATTTGCGGATACTCCAGCATCCAACAATAAGGATGAAACTACGAGAACAGCTATTCCAATAGTTGAGCTAGTTTGAATAAGAAGCGGCAATAAAAGAGAAATGACAACTGTAAGAAGTGCTATTCCTGTTGCAGGTCTAGTCAAGCCAAGATCAGCAATTCGTCCTGCAATAGGCGCAGCTACTGCACCAGCGACTCCAACAAGCGCGAATAACGCAACATCTTTCTGAGAAAAATGAAAGGCAGGGCTAGTTAACAGTTGTGGAACTGTTGTCCAAAACAAACTAAAAGATGCAAATACACCTGCATGATATGCAGCCCGACGCCGTAATATCGGTGTTGTTCGTAACAAATGCCACATAGAACCGAGTAGAGCTATATAGCGTGTATCCGTTGAAGGCTTTCTTGTAGGTAACACCTTTGAAAGTACAATAGCCAAAATCATAATAGTTATGGCAGACAAAATGAATATCGCATGCCAGCCAAGAAACTCAGCGACTAAACTCGACAAAGGACGTGAGAGCATGATTCCAAGTAACAAACCACTCATGACATTGCCGACAACACGGCCACGTGAAGAATCAGAAGAAAGATATGAAGCAAAAGGTACGAGTACTTGCGTAGCTACCGAACCTAAACCTATGACAAACAAAGCGACTAAGAACAACAAAATTTGTTTGGTCATTGCTGTAATTGCAAGGGCGAGTGACGTAATAAGTAAAGATGAGATAATCAGCTTCCGATTTTCAAGAATATCTCCTAACGGAACGATAAATAGCAAACCGACTACGTAACCGATTTGCGTTAACGTAACGATTAAGCCAGAACTATTTGGAGACAACCCCATTGATGAGCTGATTACCCCAACTAAAGGCTGAGCATAATATAAATTAGCTACAATGATACCGCATGCGGCAGCCAAAAGAATGGTTAACCACGAAGGAATGTTGTTTTCGATTATTTGTTTCTTTATAGCAGTCATTTTATCCAACTCCTTGTACGAGAAATAGAATGTTTTACAGTTAATAATTTAAAAAGTCGAGTAGTTTCCCTCCATAGTTAGTCAATTATTTTTATTTTATATACTAAACGTTCAGTATATAAAATAATTAATTATATGATATACTGAACGTTCAGTTTTGTAAATAAGGAATTTCAACTTTCTGTTTTTTTATAAAATTGATATACTGAACAAACAGTTTATTAATTTCTGAAGAAAGGTGGTATTTATAATGAATGGAAAAAGAGGCAGACCTCGTAATTTAGAAGCACAAAAATCAATCCTCTCCGCATCCTATGATTTATTGTTGGAAAATGGATTTCAAGCTGTTACGGTTGATAAAATCGCAGAATACGCCCAAGTTAGTAAAGCAACTATTTATAAATGGTGGCCAAACAAAGCTGCAGTAGTTATGGATGGTTTCCTTTATGCTGCCTCTGAAAGATTGCCGGTGCCTGATACTGGTTCGGCGTACAATGATATTCTAACTCACGCCACAAATTTAACCATGTTTTTGACGAGTCGCGAGGGGACTGTAATTACGCAGTTATTGGGGGAAGGACAGTTTGATTCAGGATTGGCAGATGCCTATCGTGCTCGATATTTCCATCCCCGCCGACTTGAAGCAAGGAGTCTTTTGGAAAAAGGGATTCAACGCGGTGAATTGAAAAAAAGTATCGATATTGATATATGTATTGATTTAATTTATGGTCCGATCTTCTATCGATTACTTGTGACTGGTGACACATTAGATGAACCATATGTCCAACAATTAATATTAAATGCTTTCGAAGGAATTCGTACTACCTAATTGTAAAATAGGTTTAATCGAATCATCGCATTAAATAAATGACCAGGCCTTATGATAATAGTGAGTACCTGGTTTTTTATTTGACAAGGATAAATGTAAAAGATGCTTTTAATATCTTTGTGGGATATTAATTAACGTTTTTTCTGATTTTAAAAATGATAATTCTCCCCCTGGGCGATATAACAAAAATAAAACCTATCCAAAGACATCTGCTTTCCTCTTATATAAAATCGGTTTTTTCGATTCATTTTATCGAAATAATCATCTTTATCGATTTGTAAAATCATTATAAGATAAAACTATTCGGGAACAATACTAGAAAACTTTAAGGAAGAGGGGATCAGCAACATGTCGATAGCCGTTATTTATGGTGGAAATCGTCCGAATGGGAACGTAGAAACTTTAACAAAATTAGTAACACAAGATTTAAAAGTTGAAGAAATTTATCTAAAGGATTATTCAATTCAACCTATAATAGATAACCGCCATACAGAGGAGGGCTTTTCTGAAGTCAATGATGATTATAATTCCATCATTGAACGTATACTTCCACATGATATTCTATTATTTTCTACACCTATTTATTGGTATAGCATGACAGGGGCGATGAAAAACTTTATTGATCGATGGTCACAAACTTTAAGAGATTCAAATTACCCCAATTTCAAGGACAACATGTCTTCTAAAAAAGCGTATGTCATTGCAGTTGGTGGTGATATGCCCTATATAAAAGGGTTACCAATGATCCAGCAGTTTCAACATATCTTTGATTTTATGGGGACATCATTTGAAGGATATATTTTAGGAGAAGGAAATAAACCCGGAGATATAGTTCAAGATTTAAAAGCGATGTCAGCAGCTGAATGTCTTAGAAAAGAACTACAATAGCATGAGATTAAAAGGGATTTGGACGATAAAGCTTCCAAATCCTTTTCTGTTTAATGGACCTCGTTTGGTTGATAGGTTGTTCACTTTTGCTAAGCTAGTGTAAACTGGATTTACTAGCAATAAAAGTGAATGATTTATAAAAATGTATCGGAAAAGTTGATTAAGAGAGGTGCGTAAATGGATATAAAGCAGCTTCAAACATTTTTAACTGCAGCAGAAACATTAAGCTTTACACAAACGGCACAGCGTCTAGACTATGCTCAATCAAGTATTACTGCGCAGATTAAAACATTGGAACAAGAGTTAGGGGTTATACTTTTTGAGAGGCTTGGGAAGCGGATCATATTAACAGAGGAAGGCAAGCGTTTACAACAATATGCCGAAAAAATGTTAGAGCTAGATCGTGAAATGAAAAAAGCAATGTCCAATAAACAAGAACAAGTGGTGTTAAAAGTAGGGGCACAGGAAAGTCAATGTGTTTATCGACTGCCAAGCATTTTACAGCAATTTCAACAGGCGCATCCCCATGTGAAAATTATATTTAAGCCTGTGCATACGACTGCGATTGCCAAGGAGTTATTGCAATCAGGTAAGTTAGATGTGGCCTTTATAACAGATACGTATCAGGAAACAGCGATGCTACATCGAGAGCGTTTACTCGAAGAACAGCTTATTTTTGTGAGTACCTCGAAAGATAGAAGGGAGCCTCTCGTCGCTTCTCATCTTTCAACTGAAACCATGCTACTAACAGAAACAGGGTGCTCCTATCGCAATCATTTAGAAGCACAGCTACAGCAGGAAAATAGTATGCCGCTACAAATGATAGAGTTTGGGAGCATAGAAGCGATTAAGCAATGTGTGATAGCTGGTTTAGGTATTACATTTTTACCAAGAATGGTCGTAGAAAAGGAATTAGCAAATGGACAATTAGAGGAAATTCGCTCGACAATCAGCTTAGCACCAATTTTTACAGACATTGCTTGGCATAAAGATAAGCATATGCAGCCTTGCCTTCTGGATTTTATTGCCATAGCCAAGGAGCAATATAAAATTTGGGGTGCTCAAAAAAGAGCCTGATCGAATCAGACTCTCTTGTGTACTATTGTTGTTTTAGCGTACCAGAATAATTGGTGCCTTCACTACGCTCTGCACGACAATCCACTTCCGTAACTTTCAGCGCATTATTCGTTAATCGCTCTAGCTCGACGACACAGCGATTGCCGTTTGAGGACTTATTCATTAATGCCTTATTTGAACTTGTTATCGTGGCAGTTCCGTTGACTTTTCCTGTAGCTGTCCCATCATTCGCAGTTAAAGCAATAGAAAAGCTATTGTTTGTGGCGTTTGAAATGATAGCATCTCGACGGTTAAAGTCATTTGTTCCTTTACCCCATTTATAATAATACGTATAAACGCCTTCCCAAGCACTCTTGCTAGGTGTAGTTTGTTGCAATGATTTATCGAGCTGATTTTGGGCATTTTTAGCACGTGTATTTAACGATAATTTGTTGGCATTGTCATGAATAGCTTGTGCATCCCCTGAAATTTCATAAAAATTTCGTTCATCCATGCGATACAGCATTGTCACAACTTGTGCACGTGTCATATTGTTGGTCACACCATAAAACTTTTGTAAATTACGGTCTTCATACTGTGGATTTTGCCCAGATGAAATATAGTAATCAAGTAAAAATTGAATAGATGAATCTAATCCTTTTTTGCCACTAGCTAAATGAGTAATAGCCTGTGCAACGACACCACGCTTCACGGTAGCAGCTCGTAGCCGATTATCGAAATAGCCGTTTAAAGGGACACCATAGCTAGCAAGCTGGTTATAAAATTCATCCGACCAGATGGCAGAAGGGGTCTGTTTTTTTAATTCATCGATGGGAGATTCAAGCTCGTAAAAGATAGCTAAAAGTTTAGCTAATTGCTGTTCGGTAATGGTAGCATTCGGTTTAAATGTACCATCTGCAAAACCATTCACAATATCATATTCTTCTGCCCATAAGATAGCTTCATAGGCATAATGATCCTCTGACACATCTTTAAAACCAGCAGCTTGTACATTGCTTGCACTACCTACGATAAGAATGGAAAATAATAATATACCTATTAATTTTTTCATTTGTCATCTTCATCCTTTCCTGCTCGATATGTTAATAGTTTGCAGGAAATGGATAAAAACTGCAAATTTTTCTCAATAAAAAAATAATCGCTACCCTCTACAGAGAAAGCGATTATTTAGTGTTATTTATTGGGCAGTATAACCACCATCCACTGTTAATGTGTTGCCTGTCATAAATGTAGAATCATCGCTGGCCATGAATAAAACGGCTTTTGCCATTTCCTCTGGTTGACCTAAACGTTGCATGGGTGTTACTTGACGTAATGGCTCTTTGCTCTCTTCAGGAATAATCGGTGTATCAATAAAACCAGGGCAAAGGGCATTGACACGGATACCGCGCGTAGCAAACTCTAGTGCTAGTGAACGTGTTAAGTTGATAACGCCACCTTTCGCTGCATTATAGGCTGCAGAACCTGGTGAACCAACCCATCCATACATGGAGGCAGTATTGACAATTGTCCCACCATTCGCTTTTAGCATTTCCTTAATGGCTGCCTGTGCCATTAAAAATACACCATCTAAATCCACATTTACTGTTTGACGCCATTCTGCATAAGGTAACTCCTCGGTTGGCGTTACTCGTCCAATTCCTGCATTATTAAATAGAACATCGACCTTGCCAAATGTCTCTAGTGTTGTATGATAAATAGCGGCTACTTCATTTTCATCTGTTACATTCGCTTTAATAAAGATAGCCTCTGCTCCGCCTGCCTGCAGTTGGGCTGCAAATGCTTGACCTTTTTCTTCATTAAGATCCACAAGTACCACTTTAGCACCTTCTGCTACAAATAATTCAGCAGTTGCTGCTCCAATTCCAGAAGCACCACCTGTAATAATTGCGACTTTATCTTGTAATTTCCCCATATATGACACTCCCTTAAAAGTAAATTTTCTTGCACACTGCGTCGATCACGGTGTACTTTTATTGTAAAACTCTATACAACGGAAACAATCATTAATGTTAGGGCAAGTGTCTAACTAGTAGACATATCTATGTAAAATGTCTAAAAGGGGAGGAAGAAATAGTGACAAAATGGACACAAAGGCAAGAAAGAACCCGTCGTTATTTTTATAGCACTTTAGTGGATTTAATTAAAAAACAAGGATTTCAGGCAATTACAGTAAAGGATATTGTAGAACAAGCAGGCTATAATCGTAGTACCTTTTATGTGCATTTTCAGGATAAATTTGAGCTAGCGGAAAATTTGCTAGAGCAGATGTTAAATGGACTAGAAGAAGCAGTAGGTGAACCATACCTTTTTGGGGAAAGAGTGTATACAACGAAGCTCAAAGCTCCTTCATTTAATATTATTCATTACATTTATAAGAATCGTACATTTTTTGAGCTATTAAATGTTGAAGATACGATTCCTGGATTGCATACGCGCATGCCTTTGACGATTACGAAAATTTATCAAGAGCAATTTAACTTTGAGACCATAAACAATCAACCAGTGAATATGGATATGTTTAAACATTATACCTCTTATGGCTTTTACGGATTAATGATGCAATGGATTGCAAGCGGCTATGAAAAATCAGAAGAAGCTTTAATAAAAGACGTCATTGAATTGACTCGAACGCATATTTATGCATTTGAATATATAGGAAAACCACTGGGAGTCAACGATTGACCCGTATTTAATATCACTATTTTATAAAAAATCTCTAATCATAGCATTAGAGATTTTTTGTTTGGGCGAAAGTAAATTTTCCTCTAGAAAAAAATTTTTTTAAAGAAATTTTCATAAAATGGTTGAATTATTTTTGTATTAAGCATATATTTTTCCTAAGGGAAACAAAATATCTCTAAAGAAAGAAGAGTGCGTGAATGAAAGAGTTAGGTGATTTCAAGCTGACGATTCTTCCAATGGTTGTTTTATTAATTCTTACAATTCTTTGGAAACTTACAGAGTCTGTAGGAGCGGGCATAATATTAATCCTTTTCTGGATGAGCTGGCGCCAGTTTATTCGGAAAATTATATAAATAAAGTGGCTGTATGAGAAAGAGCGATGCCATTAATGATGCAAGTCTGACAAGGCGGGCGTATCCGAAAGATTTAATAAGGCATGTCCGCCACCCCCTTTATGGTGCATCATGACTGCTTTTTTTCAAGCAATAGCTAATAAAATGAAAGTAGAGGTAAGTCAATGAAACAATGGTTAGGTGTATTCGTACTATCACTCTCACTTCTGTTATTCGGTTGTTCAACTGAAGCAGAGGGAGAAAAAAAGGGAATCGTTGTCGCCACGACAGGACAAATTGCAGATGCAATAAAAGAAATTAGTGGCGATCATTTACAAGTATCAGCATTAATGGGACCAGGGGTAGACCCCCATTTATACAAGGCTACCCAAAGCGATTTATCGAAATTGGATAAGGCCGAAGTTATTTTTTACAATGGTTTACATTTAGAAGGACAGATGCTCGACATTTTTGAACAAATGGGAAAAGATAAAACCGTGTTAGCTGTTGGGGAAACATTAGATACTAAGCAATTACTTGCTAGTGATAGTGATGCCATGCTACATGATCCTCATATCTGGTTCGATATTGAGCTTTGGAAGGGAGTTGTCCAAGCAATCAGTTTGCAACTCCAAGAAGAATACCCAGAATTCAAAGAGGATTTTCAACAAAATGAAATGTCTTACTTAAAAAAGCTGGATGATTTACAAAGCTATGCAAAAAAACGAGTCGAAGAAATTCCACAGCCGCAAAGGATTTTAGTAACTGCCCATGACGCTTTTAATTATTTTGGTCGAAGTCAAGGCTTTGAAGTGCGTGGGTTACAAGGGTTAAGTACGGATTCAGAGTACGGAGTCAAAGACGTTCAGGAAATGGTTGATTTCTTAGTCGCTCATAAAATCAAGGCCATTTTTATCGAGTCTAGTGTATCTGATAAAGCGATGAAGGCGGTTATAGAAGGGGCTAAAGAAAAGGGACATGACATTGTGATTGGCGGAGAACTATTTTCGGATGCAATGGGTGCGGAAGGCACGACAGAAGGTACGTATATAGGGATGTATCAATATAACATCGACACAATTGTCGATGCATTAAAGTAGGTGGATAAAATGGATGCATTAACAGTGGAAAATCTTTCAGTAGCTTATGATAAGAAAACAGTATTGGAAAATGCCTGTGTGACGGTTCCTAAAGGTCATCTAGCTGCGATTATCGGGCCAAATGGTGCCGGGAAATCAACGTTTTTAAAGGCTATATTAAACCAACTTCCTAATAAAGTTGGAAAAGTAGAAATTTTAGGCAAAATCTTTGAGCCAAAAAGTTTAGTAGTCGGGTATGTACCACAGCGAAATGCCGTTGATTGGGATTTCCCGACAAATGCTCTCGATGTTGTGTTAATGGGGAGATATGGCCATACAGGTTTATTTAAAAGACCGACGAAACAGGATAAACTAGTTGCTCGGCAAGCATTAGCAAGTGTAGGGATGCTGGACTTTGCAGATCGTTCTATAGGACAGCTTTCGGGTGGACAACAGCAGCGTGTATTCCTAGCAAGAGCTCTAGCACAAAATGCAGATATTTATTTCTTAGATGAACCATTTGCTGGCGTAGATGCTGCAACAGAAAAAACGATCATTGATATTTTAAAAGAATTAAAGGCTCAGGGAAAAAGTATTTTTGTCGTGCATCACGATCTTCAAACGGTCAAAGAATATTTTGATTATACAATTCTACTAAACAAAACGATATTAGCATCAGGTGCAACAGAAGATGTTTTTACACCAGAACAATTGCAAAAAACATATGGTGGTAAACTATTCATGATGCAGCATGCATAGGGAGGGTTCATGATGATAAGTGGTAACTTATTGTGGGTACTTAGTGGCACTATGTTACTCGGTATAGCTGCAGGCATAACAGGTACCTTCTCCTTCTTGCAAAAACAAAGCTTAGTGGGAGATGCTGCGGCACATGCAGCATTACCAGGCATCGCGCTCGCATTCCTCCTCACAGGGCAAAAGGAATTACCAATTTTAATGCTCGGAGCGGGTATTACATCTGCTTTATCTGTGTATTGTATACAATGGATTGTATCTTTTTCAAAGTTGAAGGCGGATGCAGCTATTGGATTAGTACTGACCGTATTTTTTGGCATCGGCGTTGTGTTTTTAACTGTTGTTAACAGAAGTCCAATTGGAAACCAGAGTGGTCTTAATAACTTTATTTTTGGTAAAGCGGCAACGATGACAAAAGCGGATTTAATGTGGCTGTTCATCAGTGCAGCCATAATTATTTTAGTTAGTCTTTTCTTTTATAAGGAATGGAAATTACTCATCTTTGATCCTGTTTATGCAAAAGGAATTGGCTTACCGATTGAGGCTTTAAAGGCCACCCTAACAGTGTTAATTGTCATGACGATTGTTACAGGTATCCAAGCTGTAGGCGTAATTTTAATGTCGGCTCTATTAATTATTCCTGCTGCTAGCGCCAAATTATGGACGAAAAAATTGAGTACGATGCTCCTTTTGAGTGCAACGATTGGAGGTATCTCAGGTGTTACAGGTACTTTTATAAGCGCGATTCGAACAGGATTATCAACCGGTCCAATTATCGTTCTAGTGGCGGCAGGTATATTCTTTATCTCCTATTTTATAAGTCCTGCTGGTCAAATTAATAAATATCGTAGAAAAATGCAATTTCGAAAGCAGGGTGATATAGGATGATAGAATTTTGGGTTGTATTAACGGGCTTATTAGTGGGTGTAACATGTGGGATTGCAGGCGTTTTTCTTATTTTGCGTAAAATGTCTATGATAGCCGATGCCATTAGTCATACTGTACTGTTTGGTATTGTGATGGCCTATATCATTACCCAATCATTGAATGGCTTTTGGATGCTAATAGGTGCAGCAGTCGCGGGTATTTTAACTGCTTATCTCGTACAATTATTACATTCTTCTGGTATTCAAGAGGATGCAGCGATAGGGGTGGTATTTACATCCTTGTTCGCGGCGGGTGTGCTGTTAATTACATTATTTGCAAGTAATGTCCATTTGGATGTAGAACATGTCTTAATGGGAGAGATTGCTTTCGTCCCATGGGATCGATGGACGATTTTAGGTCTAGCAATGCCTAAGGCTGTGTGGATGCTTTTACTTGTATTAGTCATCAATATTGTATTTTTGCTACTATTCTTTAAGGAAATGAAGCTTGCAACCTTTGACCCTGTCTATGCCGCAACAATTGGTATACCCGTAGTCTTTCTCCACTATGGATTTATGACCTCTATTTCATTTACAACGGTTGCAGCCTTTGATAGCGTAGGAGCCATTTTAGTCGTTGCCATGTTAATTGGACCGGCGGCAACTTCTTATTTAATTAGTAAGACGATTAAGCAAATGTTTATCTACAGCATGCTCTTTGGTGCTGGTGCTTCTGTCATTGGCTATTATTTAGCGAAGCTATGGGATACCTCTATAGCAGGGATGATGGCTACAATTGTAGGCTTACTATTTATCATTACATTAATTAGTCAAAAAATAATCGAGCGTAAAAGAAAAGCGCTTGTGCATAAACTAGAACTATCTTAATAAAAAACAACGTTTGATACTTTCATCAAACGTTGTTTTTTGCTTGTATAATTCAAACTTTTGGATGAGTATTCTTTATAGGAAAAATAGTATACTCTTAAAAAAAGATTGAATTGGGTGGAGTGGCATAGAAACTAGCAATATTTTTATATCGCTATGTACGAATATTTAAAATTTTGTTACGATAGGTTTTATGACATTGGAAGAACAACGAGGAGAACAGCATGTGGCGAAATCGAAATGTATGGATTATTTTATTAGGTGAATTTGTCGTAGGTCTAGGCTTGTGGGCTGGTATTATTGGAAATCTCGCCTTTATGCAAGAGGTAGTACCTTCAGACTTTCACAAATCATTAATTATTTCTTGTGGTATTTTAGCGGGCTTGGTCGTAGGGCCTATGGCTGGTCGCATTATTGATCAATCGAAGAAAAAAACGGTTGTACAAATGGCGAGTATTGGGCGAATAGTGAGTGTTTTATTTATGTTTATCGCTCTTTATACAAATTCGGTCGTATGGATGATTTTATTTTTAATTACATTGCAAATAGCAGCTGCCTTTTATATGCCTGCATTGCAATCGATTATTCCAATGATTGCAAAGGAGCAAGACTTAATTACGCTGAATGCCTGGCAAATGAACGCTAGAACTATTTCTAGAATCATCGGCACAGCCGCAGCAGGATTTATGCTAAGCTTTTTTGAATTAAAGTGGTTATATATCATTTCATTTATCGTTTATATCGTCATGTTTGTTATTACTAGTTTATTGCAATTAGATGAAGCGACGAATGCAACAGTAACAAATAAAGAAAAAGGGAACTTTAAAGAGGTATTACCGATGGTGAAAGATCATCCAATGGTGCTAATGACATTGGTTCTTATGTTAATTCCAACGTTATTTTTAGGCTCTTTTAATTTAGTCATTATGAAAATCTCGGAAATGCATCAATCTACAACGATTTCAGGTTTGTTGTATACAGTGGAAGGCATCGGCTTTATGCTAGGTGCTGCAGGCTTAAAAATAATTGCTGATCGAGTACAAATGGGCACGCTCCTCTTTACATTGGCATTTATTATTGGGTCTATGGAGCTCTTGCTGTTACTAGCAGATATCAAACTTTTTGCTTTAGTAGCTTTTGGGATATTTGGCTTTACAGTAGGCTGTTTCTTCCCAACGACGATGGTTATTTTTCAGAAACAGGTTCCAAAACAATTCCATGGGCGTTTTTTCTCTTTCCGAAATATGATCGATTCGGTCGTCTTTCAGGTCGTGCTATTGTCTACAGGTATGATGCTAGATTTAATTGGCTTAAGTGGAATGGGACTTGTGTTCGGCATTATCAGTTTAAGCTTAACGACAACCTTTTTATTGTATTCTAAGAAGAAAAAAGTCGTTATGCATGCCCTCTAGTTCTATCGATAGAACATGTTTTTAAAACGTGTTCTTTTTTTGTGCTTAAACAATAGTTTTCTTCGTAACATTAAGTAATTGACAATGGTAAAATAAAGCATTAAGATTCAACTATTCAATAAATTAATTGAATAGTTGAAGGGTGGTATTCAAAATTGCATGAGCGACATTTAAAGGATTTGTTATATCAAGAGTTCGCTAGAATTGGTAAAAGTTTATCAAGTCCTAAACGATTAGAAATACTTGATATTCTATCTCAAGGTCCAAAGTCTGTTGATGCATTAGCCAAAAGCACAGATATGTCCGTTGCTAATGTGTCTCAGCATTTAAAGACACTATTTAATGCCAGATTAGTAAAGTTTTCAAAGGAAGGTAATTTTGTCATTTACGAATTAGCAGATGAAGTGATTGCTAAATTTTTAACGACATTACATGCACTCTCTGAAAAGCAATTGATTCAGGTTCAACAAATAAAAGAAGAATTTTTTAATGAGCATCTTGGCATAGAGGGATTAACGCTTTCGGATCTCGTAACACGGATGGATAAGGGAGAAGTGCTATTACTCGATGTTCGACCAAAAGAAGAGTTTGAACAAGCACATATTCCAGGTGCCGTTTCTATGCCTATTGAAGAGTTAGAGGATCAATTAGCTACATTACCCACTCATGTTGACATTGTAGCTTACTGCAGAGGACCTTATTGTTTAATGTCAGCCGAAGCTGTAAAAATGTTGAAGGCAAAAGGGATCAAGGCTTTCCGGCTAGAAGAGGGGGTTTTAGATTGGCAGAGGATGACTGGAGAATAACGGATAGCTAGTTGGAGCGAAAGATAGGGGCAAATAAAATCTTGTGCAAATTAGAAAGAGGAGGTAAAGAATGTCTGGAAAAGTGGAAGTTACGATAGAATCATATATAGAGTCACCAGAAAAACTAAAAAGCTTATATAGGCGTGTACTACTAGTAGTAAGCCTTTCTCAAATATTTGGGGGAGCAGGACTAGCGGCTGGTATTACGGTAGGCGCTTTATTAGCCCAACAAATGCTTGGAACTGATGCTTATGCAGGAATACCATCTGCATTATTTACGTTAGGGTCAGCTGGGGCAGCTTTCATTGTTGGTAAATTATCACAACGTCATGGCCGTCGAACAGGGTTATCCACTGGTTTTATTGTTGGGGGGCTAGGAGCCATTGGAGTCGTCATGGCTGCGATATTTAATAGTGTTATTATGCTGTTTATATCTCTATTAATCTATGGAGCAGGAACTGCAACCAATTTACAGGCACGTTACGCGGGCACAGACTTAGCGAATGACAAACAACGTGCTACAGCAATTAGTACGACTATGCTTATGACAACATTCGGCGCAGTTTTAGGTCCTAATTTAGTAGAATTGATGGGAAAAGTGGCGCTATCGATTGGTATTCCCGCGCTTGCTGGTCCTTTTCTATTATCTGCTGCCGCTTTTATAGTAGCAGGACTTGTTCTATTTGTGATGCTGCGTCCGGATCCCTTAGAAATTGCTAAAGGAATAGAGGCACATAAGCAAAAATATGCTCAAGAACATCAAGTACATTCCACACATCCAACAGGGAATAAACGTGGCTTAGCGGTAGGGGCAACCGTGATGGTTTTAACACAAATTGTCATGGTAGCGATTATGACGATGACACCTGTACATATGAAACATCATGGTCATGGTTTATCGGAAGTAGGCATTGTTATTGGATTTCATGTAGGTGCTATGTATCTACCATCGCTTGTAACAGGTATTCTTGTTGATAAAGTTGGACGAACAGCCATGAGTATTGCCGCCGGTGTTACGTTGTTACTAGCGGGTTTATTAGCGGCATTCGCTCCAAGCGATTCGATGGTTTTATTGATAGTAGCACTTTCTTTACTGGGGTTAGGCTGGAACTTCGGTTTAATTAGTGGTACCGCACAAATCGTGGATGCGACCGAGCCGTCTACACGCGCCAAAACACAAGGGAAAATGGATGTTTTTGTGGCATTGGCAGGGGCATCTGGTGGTGCTCTTTCAGGAATGGTCGTAGCGAATGCTAGTTATGCGGCATTATCCTTGGCAGGGGGGCTATTGTCGTTACTGCTCATTCCCGTAGTTATTTGGTCTAGAAGAGCTTGAGTTAACCTGTAATAAATCTTGTAGTTAAACGTCTATATATAGTAGTTGAACCGAAATATATTCCGAAAAGTTACCTCTTAACAAAATAAGTCGCCAATAGGCGGCTTTTTTATTATCAATCGTATTAAAACTCGATATTATAACTATTATATTTACATAAAATAACAATTAATATAAAGCTATTGTATTGTATACTAATATTTTACAATAATGGTATTATTATATTAATCGGCCGATATAAAATATAGAGAGGTGGAATACATATGAAGTTGAAAAAGGTATTTTTTATCCTTTTTGTTTCTACTGGTCTTATGACTGTTTCGCAATCTGCTTTTGCTGAGATTGGATGGGGAGATACTCAAAGTACTGCAGTATTAATCCCGCCAGGTTACGGATATGGGTCCACTATTGAGAACTCCTTTGATTCAGAATGGACTTATTACTTTAATGACACTGGTAAAAGTCTTGTTCTTCGTCCTATACTGGAATCGCCATCAGGACTCAATTATGACTTCTTTTTCCTTACTTATAAGGCTAATGGGGAACAAGATATGTTGATGCTGGCTACAGATAATGGAGCAGGAGAAACAGACAAAGTTGACATTATTTTGCGTCCAGGTGAGAAAGTTTACTTTAATGTAATTGGTCACGACTCTACGCAAAATGACCCAACTGCTCGCTATTCATTTGATCTGAAATTAATATATAGTGAATAAATTTCAATTATAGAAAGAGTCGTCAATAATGGCGGCTTTTTTGTCGTACACTTACCAACTGAATAGTGGCGGATAAAGGAGTTATGAAGAAGTTTTATAAATAAAGATGCTATTGATTCCATATGGCCTAGTTGAAATCAAATGCATATCTTGGCGTAAATGGTTCAACGTTGCAGACAAACAATATAACCCAGGAAGAACTATTAAAATTACTAATAAATCAGCGACGACAAAAATTAACATAGATAAAAATTCTTCCCCTTGCATTTTTAGGGTAAGATTTTTCTATCGGAACTATTTTGATTGTTTTGCGTCAGTATGTAAAATCGTTAGAAAGCAAAGAGTAGGTACACAGTGTGGATTTAATAACAAATAAATTGATAATGATTGCCTTGTTTATTTTAATCATTCATGCCATTGAAACGCTTGCCTATGCGGTACGTTTATCTGGAGCGCGTGTCAGATTACTAGCATCTGCTTTAGCTCTTTTTAATGTAATGGTCATGGTTTCACGGCTCGCTAATATGATGCAACAACCATTTACTGGTAGTTTGGTCGATGCTGCACCTGTGGACGATGCCTTGACACATGTAGAACAGCAGTTTCGAATAATTATTGGAGCGGCATCTCTTGGAACACTCATAGGAATCTTACTCATCCCAACTTTCGTAGCCATTTTTTCAAGAGCTATCGTCCATTTGGCTGAGGAAAGGGGTTCCATCCCAGCATTACTGAAAAAAGGCTTTACGTATGAATATGTAAGACGTGGCTTGAAGCATATTCATAAGCCTCGCTTTACTTATTTAAAAGGTATTGGATTACGAGATATCCCTCTACAATTATTTATTACCAATATAGTCATTACGGCAATCTATACCATCGGCGTTTTATCTGCTCTGTATGCAACTTTATTAGTACCGGAATTAAAAACAACTGCCGTTATGGCATCTGGTTTAATTAATGGCATAGCGACCATTCTATTAATATTATTCATCGACCCAAAAATCTCCATTTTGGCCGATGATGTAATTAATAAAAGGGGAAGCTATTTAGATTTAAAAAGAGCCTCGGTCATGATGATGTTTTCAAGATTTTTAGGAACGATTGTGGCACAGTTATTATTCATCCCTGGAGCTCATTATGTGGCATGGTTTGCGAAGCTAATTGCCTAATTGAAGTTGAGGGGATGGAATGCTACTTATAGGCAACAAGGAAAGATCTAAGTCCGGTATGGTCCGAACTTAGATTTTTTGTGCTGAACGTAGGTCTCTTTACTACTTTTCAAAATATGTAGGATCAAGCTGGAGAATAATTGTATTAGTATCATAGAAATCAGGCAATTTAAACTTTTCTTCATAGGTAAACCCTGGTTGATTGTTAATAAAGGCTAACCAATCCATTTCAATTTCATGAACACCTTTTCCGTATACTTCTTCTATTTTATTTGCCAAGTCCTTCTTATCGTATATCTTTTCAAATTTTTCGAGTCCATAGGTATCAATTAAATAGTTAACAAATGAAGCTGCGTGAGTATAACTCATCCATCTAAGGGTATTCAACTCATTTAGATTTGTAAGATTGGGGCGAAAATAGGCATCGTCTTGATTTGGATCAATCAATTTGCTAATGGGAATTAATTTATCTGAATCCATAAAATACTTCATATACTTTTCGATATCATATTCACTTTTACTAAATTGTTCGTCCAT
The DNA here is from genome assembly GCF_002429815.1 of Lysinibacillus sp. UBA5990. Lineage (NCBI taxonomy): Bacteria > Bacillati > Bacillota > Bacilli > Caryophanales > Bacillaceae > Lysinibacillus > Lysinibacillus sp. UBA5990. Next base: position 1,815,489 of record NZ_DJAY01000015.1, on the reverse strand, counting down.
ATAGACCGCATAACCCTCTTGTGTAAAATAACCATGATCAGTATCAAAATTGCCCCCATAACCAAGTAAGGAATGTGTCATTTCATGAACAAGTGGATAATAACCTTCTTGACTGATAGCTAATTCTATTCTCGATGCTAAACCCCATGATTCAGTATCTTCCCCATTTAGAAATACTGTTATTTGCTCAGATGGAACATATGATGTATGGATGGATTGCATAATATCATCATAAGCCTTTTGGATTTCACCTTTTATCGTATCCACAGTTTCTTTGGGAGCATCGATGTTATTCATAATTTTAAAAGTAAGTTTACCATCTGTTGTTACCACGATATTTTCATCCATTTTTTCTTCTTGTAGTTGCTCTTTAGGAACTACATTCTCCTGAGAGCAGGCTGCTAATAAGCATATAAAGATAAGGGAAAAGCCTCTAATTTTAATCATATGACCTCCAGAAAAATCAGTATTTTCTAATTAATACGAACCTAAAACCCAAAAGTTTCATTTTCTGTAAAATATAAATAAGGAAAAAGGATTCTTTTTCTTAACGGAAGGGTTTCTCTAAGAAAGGTGAATCATGTAGGCGAGAAGTGAAGTTCATTTATAGTATAATAGGGTTGAATTTTACATTGGAAAAGAGGGAACGGATGTATGACGACTATACTTGTTGCTGACGACGATGCGAATATTCGCGAACTTGTATGCCTGTTTCTGCGCAAGGAAGGGTTCACAACAGTGGAAGCCGAAGATGGTAAGGAAGCATTATCCATCTATCACTCAACACCTGTTGATCTCGTAGTGCTTGATATTATGATGCCAACGATGGATGGTTGGACTTTATGTAAGGAGCTCCGGAGAGCGAATGCTGAAATCCCATTACTCATGCTGACGGCAAGAGGGGAAACGTGGGAAAAAGTCAAAGGCTTTGAGCTCGGTATAGATGATTATTTGACCAAGCCATTCGATCCTTTAGAATTGACGGTACGTGTAAAGGCTTTATTAAAGCGCTACAGGATTGGCTACTCGCAAACCATTAAGCTTGGTGCTATTACACTTGACCGTCAGACCTATAAAATTTTGACGGGAACGAATTCGATTACGTTGCCACTTAAAGAGTTCGAATTATTATACAAGCTAGCCCAAACACCTGGACAGGTTTATACACGTGAACAGCTGATTGATCAAATTTGGGGAATAGATTATGCTGGCGATAATCGAACAATTGATGTACATATAAAGCGCTTGCGTGAACGCTTCGCGATGATAGCTGATTTTCATATTGAGACGATACGAGGTCTCGGCTACAGGCTAGAGGTTGATGAATGATCAAATCTTTATATACACGTGTTGTGTTGACATTTCTTGTTGCGGTCATTGGAGGTACAGTCGTTTCCTTCTTCGTAGCCACATGGATATTTAAAGATAGATTGAATGAGTACTTACAAATCCCCTTGCTGAATTTTGGACAAGACATTGTCTTAATATTTGACACAATGCCTTTTCAGGAGGCAGACCATTTACTAAGCCAAATGAATCAACTTAAATCGTATGATGTCTATGTTTATGATGAAGCAGGGGGGATTAAGGCTTATGGAGACGCTCAAAGCGATAAATTGGTTGACGTGACTAAGAAGCAGATTCGAGACGTGTTGGATGGTAAAGTTGTGCAAGTGAATCCGAGCGTTTCCTCAGGACTTGTCGGTATGCCTTTAACAACTGACAAAGGAACCAAAGCGATGTTTATCGAACCAAAAGCTGAATCCTCTGTCTCTTTTGCGCTCACATTAATTTTAAATTTTTCAACATATGCGCTAGTCATAGGTAGTATAGTATTTCTAATAGCAGCTATGTTTTTAGTGAGACCGATAAAAAAATTAACAAAAGCCACGAGACATATAGCAGGTGGAGATTTCAATGTCGAGCTCAACATTAAGCAATCAGGAGAATTAGGTGTTTTGGCCAGAAGCTTTGAAGAAATGGCTTACGATTTGCAGCAATTAGAGCAAATGAGGAAAGAGTTCGTCTCGAACGTGTCCCATGAGGTACAGTCACCACTTACCTCGATATCTGGCTATGCTCTGGCACTAAAGCAAGTAGACTTAACGGATGAGGAAAAAAACCGTTATCTTGATATTATTATGGCTGAAGCTCAACGAATGTCTAAAATGAGTGATAGCCTACTAAAACTAAGTTTACTTGAATCCAAGGCACCGCCGATGCAACTTGTGTCGTTGAGTCTAGACGAACAAATTAGACGTGTAATCGTCGCGATCCAGCCACAATGGATGGCTAAAAACATCCACTTTAACCTCCAGTTGCAGTCGATTTATATCATGGCAGATTATGATCAATTAAATCAGGTATGGACAAATCTTCTTACGAATAGTATTAAATTTTCAAAGGATGGCGACACGATAAATATTAGCATGTCTCAAGAGGCTCATCATGTGTTAGTTCGTATAACAGATACGGGCATTGGCATTTCTCAAGAGGATCAGAAGCGAGTATTCGAGCGATTTTTTAAGGCGGATCGTTCCCACAGTAGAAAATATGAGGGAAGTGGGATGGGACTTGCTATTGTGAAACAAATCGTTTCCTTGCACAAAGGGGACGTTTGGGTGGAGAGTGAGCTTGGACAAGGAACGACATTTATTATTACATTGCCAATCACAGCCAATTAAAAGATAAATGTTATGATACCTATGTAGTTATTTACATAGGATATCGTAACATTTTTTTATTGTTCATATTGCGTTCATATTACCTTCATGGGGAAGACATCTTCGTCCTTTACACTGTTGATAACAGCTACCTTATAGCCGTTATCAACAGTGTAAAGGAGGGAGGCACGAGTAAAGGTGAACCCCCTCGTGCGTTAAATATGAAAAAATTTACTAGAATCTTATTGAAATCGATAGCGATTATAGGTGCAATTGGAGTGCTACTACTCGCTATTGTTTTTACAGTTAACATTATTTGCAACAAAATTGAACAAGGTAAAATAGAGCCCTATGGTCAACTCATTGCTGTTGATGGAGAAAATATGAATATTACTATTCAAGGGAAGGGGACAGAAACCATTGTCTTACTACCAGGCTTCGGAACAGCAGCGCCAACGCTTGATTTTAAGCCACTGATTGAGGAACTAGCTCCACATTATAAGGTAGTTTCTGTAGAGCCTTTTGGCTATGGGCTAAGCGATGATACTAAGAAAGAGCGCAGCACAGAGAATATAGTTAGTGAGATTCATGAAGCGCTACAGACATTAAAAATTGACAAGTATATGTTAATGGGACATTCGATAGCAGGGATCTATGGACTCGATTATGTTAATAAATATCCGGATGAGGTAACTGCATTTATCGGAATTGATAGCAGTGTTCCTACTCAGGGTGGTATGGATACGGAATTCCCAATTAAGTCGTTACAGTTTCTGAAAAAATCAGGCATTGCTCGAGTAGCTCTAAAATTATCAGGAACTGACCCATATGCTGGATTACCTTATGATGATGAAACAAAAGAGCAAATTAGGATGATTACCCTTAAAAACTTTTATAATACAAGTACATCCAATGAACTGAAGGGTATATATCAAAAATTTAAAGAAGCAGAAAATCTTACATTCCCTAAAGATTTACCTCTATTGTTATTTGTTCAAGCAAACAGCGGAGGGATTGAGAAAAACTGGATACCACTCCATGAGGAGCAGGTTGAAAATTCAGTACATGGCAAAGTCATCACTATGGATGGAAATCATTACTTGCATCATACAAAATCACGAGAAATCGCTGAAAACCTGAAAAAATTTATGGATCATTAATCGTTAAAGCGTCTTACCTCTATGCATGATGGAGGTAAGATTTTTTATGTTTCAATACTAGATGTAATCCATACTTCGATAAATGTTGAATCATTGCCTGTATATAATCCTTATAGAGTGATTAAAAAACAGCTAAGGAGTATGTTGTATGAAAAACTATCAATTTATAGCTTTATTAGTAGTAACAACCTTTTTAATGGGTTCATCTTTCGCCGTCGTAAAATTAGGGTACCCTTATTCATCCCCTTTATTATTGGCTGCCCTGCGATTTATACTGGCAGGAATCATCATGGCTATCATCGTTATCCTCTTGAAAAGACCGCATCCAACTACATGGAAAGAGTGGGGTAAGCTATTAATCGTTGGCGGATTTCAAACGGCGGGAGTAATGGGGTGTATATTTCTAAGCCTACGTACCATTACAGCAAGTGAGTCCTCTATTTTAACATTTACAAACCCACTACTTGTTGTCATATTTGCCACCCTTTTTACTAAAGCACGTTACGATTTTCATCAATGGATAGGTGTTTTTCTTGGTTTAATCGGTGTGATCATCACGATGGGTGCTCAGGTTGAATGGAAAATAGGGCTTCTATTTGGATTTTTATCGGCTGTTTTTTGGGCTATTGCCACATTATTAGCGAAAGAATGGGGTGCGTTATTTGATACTTGGGTTCTATCAGCCTATCAAATGCTGTTTGGGGGCTTGTTTCTTTTGCTAGCGAGTACATTATTAGAACAACCTTTTTTTATAGTCAATCAATCTTCATTGCTGATTTTATTATGGCTTAGCCTCTTTTCCTCCATCATCCAATTTGCAGGCTGGTATTATTTACTGCAAAATAGTGACCCTGGGAAAACAAGTGCCTATTTGTTTTTAGCGCCTTTTTTTGGTGTGTTAACAGGCTGGCTGTTATTAGATGAACCATTACAACCATCTTTCATGGGAGGGGGATTATTCATACTAGCTGGTATTTACCTAGTCAATCGTACGTTTAGTCGAAAAAAGACTTGAGGTCATAACGTTTTTCCTCAAGTCCCATACTTGTTTACATCTCTATTTGAAATACGTCTTTCAATCCAATTTTACCTTTCTCCGTCACCTGAATGGCACGAATAGAAGGGACACGAGTAAGCCAGCCAAGCTGGAATAAATGATTGAATAGCTCACTACCAAGAGCACCAGCCAAATGATAGCGACGTTCACTCCAATCTAAACAAGCGTGTGAGAAGGATCTTCTTTTCTTTTTTACTGCAGGTAAGTCGATACCAAATGATGTGAAAAATAATGCGCCTTCTTCTGTTAAAACAAACTGCTTTTCTTCTAATTTTAAATAGCCCGCTCGCATCATCGATTCTGTCAAATGAACACCTAATTTACCAGCCAGATGGTCATAGCAAGTTCGAGCCTCCTGCAATAATTTTATTTGGCTAGATTGTTTTAAAGATCGTATTTCAGGGGGAGGTGAAATGGCTAGGAAGGATTCAAGAAATTGAGCAATTTCCTCGTCAGCTAATTGAAAATAGCGGTGTCTACCCTGTTTTTCCACTTTTATTAGTTTTCCTTCTACTAATTTAGCTAGATGAAAGCTAGCCGTTTGAGGTTTAATAGAGGCCATATAGGCTAGTTCACTAGCCGTATGGAAACGACCGTCCATCATACTAGCGAGTATGGTAGCTCTTGAAGTTTCACCGAGGAGCGCTGCGACTTCAGCCATATTTGGATTAATTCCCATATGTCACAATCCTTTCGTTTACTATATTTTGATTTTAGTCAAAGTCATTATCGTTTACAATAAGAGTTATAGAGGGGGAGAAATAAATGGAAACATATTATGCAGTGATCTTTACTTCACAAAGAACCGAACATGATGGGGAGGGCTATGGTAAGATGGCAGAAATAATAGATGATTTAGCCAAGCAACAGCCTGGCTTCCTACGTGTTGAAAGTGTAAGGGAGGAGGAGGGGAAGGGCATTACCGTATCCTATTGGGAATCGCTAGAGGCTATTCAAGCATGGAAAGCCAATGCCAAGCATTTAATGGCCCAGCAATTAGGAAAAGAAAAATGGTACACTCATTATCAAGTTGAAATTTGCCAAGTTATGAAAGAGTATTCTTTTAAACATTAAAATTAGAGAAACGAAGGAGGCAGATTTTGATGACAATTGCTGAAGAATGGCAAGAGCTTAGAAATAATTTTAATCCTTCTCAACCAATAACGGTTAACCGGTTGCATATTTTTAAAGAGCAATTAAAGAATGGGCCACAAACGCAAGAAGCATTGAGAATACTAGTCGAGGTCTATTGTTTACTAAGGATGTATCCAGAGGCTTATCGACTATTTACAGCTATTATGAATAGTGATGATAAAAAAGATCGAAAAAAATTAGGAACGCTACAAACCTACATAAATCAACCAAATTCGGTGGTTCCGTTGATGCCACAAAAGATACGAGATCAACGGTCTATCCAAACGTTCATCCCTACGTTTAAGTATTTACCAAAGCCATTAGAATCGAAAATTTTTGAAACAGATGAAATCGTTGTATGCGATTGTTGTCAACAGGAAGTGGATGTCTATTATACAGGTGGTATTTACGCGATAGAGGATGTTGATTATCTTTGTCCTTCTTGTATCCATAGTGGAGAAGCCGCCCGAAAATATGATGGTTCTTACCAGCAAGATTTAATTCATGATGAACATATTTCAAATCCTACATTAGCAGAGGAAGTGCTGTATCGAACGCCTGGTTATGTGAGCTGGCAAGGGAATAATTGGGTAGCCCATTGTTCAGATTATTGTGCATTTATTGGCTATGTTGGTTGGAGTGATATAGTGGAGCTAGGCATAGACGATCAGTTTGACAATTATACGGGCTTTTCGCTAGAAGAGCTTTCTGCTTCCTTAATGAACAATGGGCATCATCAGGGGTATTTATTTCAATGTCTGGAATGTGACCGCTATGTGCTTTATTCAGATTTTAGCTAATGGTTGTTTGGTAGAGGAGTTACTAAAGTGGATCAATTTCTTCAACGGTACATGTATTCTTGGCGTTTAAATGGCTGGCTTGTTCACGATATTTTTTTAGGGGTTGTCTTTGGACTGGGATTGTTACTGCTACTATTTATTGCTATTAAACGAAAGCGTCTTATTATTTCTATCAGCTTGCTCGTCATTTATTTAGTAGTAAGTAATGGACTAATGATAGTTTTCGGTTTAGCAGGACGAGGCTTTCCAATCAAATCGGACTCCTCCATTTATACAGATGAATCACAACAAATAGCTGTCCAAATGGTGCAGGGCTCTGAAAATAATGGAACAACAAATGGCATTACACACGTGATTTCACACTATCTCATTGTAGCTGTGAATATGGAGACAGGTGAAAAACAATGGACAAAATCGGCTTCCTATAAAGAAACGCTTATTGGAAACTTTATGGGTGGCTTACTTGTTCACCATCGAGATGGTGAGTATGGGCAATTGTCACTTTTAGATATAAAAACGGGAAAAGAAATCCTTTCTGAAAAGGAATTTCGCCAGCAGCACCAGCCATTAATAGATATTTTGAGCAATGGTGCGCAACAACTGATAGCTTTACAAAACAAACTTTATTTAGAAGGTGTAGATGGTCATTTTTATCATTATGATGGTAAGAATTTAAACAAAGATGACAATGCCAAAAATTATATAGCTGCTCGTTTCTTTATTGAGTCGGATTTGTCGGGTTATTTTGCTACGCATCAGCAGCCTTTAGAAGATTATGAGGAGATTCAAGATTTTAGTCATCAGGTGTTGTCAGAGCCAGCTATACTAAACTATCAAAATTTAGAGCCAAAAGTGATGGATGTAGATTTAGCTAACGGCACTGCCCTCGTTTCATATCGACGGACCCAGCGAGAGAGTGCAGATCATATGCTCGTGCTGTACGATATGAAAAAGCATCAATTGCTATGGGAAGAGAAGATTGGTGCCATTAATTCCTATCAACAGCAGCCTAAAGTACGAACAGTGGAGAAGGGTTATATCATCCATACAGGGGATCAGCTTTTAGTCCTAGACAAACATTCAAGGGATAGGATTGTTCAATATCACCTACGTTGGAATCGACCAATTGATGAAATGTAAATGACAGTGTGCTGAAATAACTTATGGTAAAAAATCATTAAGCTCAGAAAAGCATTATTCGCTTCTCATAAAAAAGAGTATAATTTAATAGGAAGAAACTCTGTAAAATAAGAATGGAGTAAGCTAATGAATGAGCAAATAATAGATTGGATTACACGCTTTCAAAGGGATAAAGATATCGAAGCTCTCGCTCGTTTAAAAGACTATTGTTTTGCGATGATTGAACCTTTAATTGAGGAATTTACATGGAAGCATGGTGAAGAGGCGGGGCAGTTATTACGTTTAAACTGGGATAAACGATTTTATTTTATTTTTACGAAATATCAGGTGAATGTGGGGCTTCCATTAGATACATTTGTCCAAAATACGTATCGTTTTTATTTCATGCAAGTATTAAAAAAGGCTGGCTATTAGTGATCCGTTAAATTCGGTGAATGCTCGAAAAAAATAACAGGGAATAAAAAAGAATCCTTTGATTTGCTTATACACAAATCAAGGGATTCTTTTTTATTAATAGAGTATATCTTCTGCTAGGTGAGTAAACACTTCGCCAATAATTGTATCTGCATCGTATACGGAGGAGCCCGTATTTTCTTCAGGTTGAGCAAAAGGAATATGTGCTAAAACATTAGTTTGCAGTAATTCGGCTAATTGTTCAGCTCCACCTTGTCCAAAAAGATAGTTTTTTTGACCATCTGCCCCTTCAAAATAGGCCATATTTTCGACGACACCAAGTATGGTGTGTTTGGTATGTTGAGCCATTAAACCTGCTCGCGAAGCAACATGAGATGCAGCAAGATGAGGTGTTGTGACAATTACTTCCTGTGCTTGAGGAATCATCGCCGCCATATCAATTGCCACATCGCCTGTACCTGGTGGCAAATCGATGAGGAGATAATCTAATTCTCCCCAATGTGTGTTGACCAGGAAATTTCGAATCCATTTGTTAAGCATAGGCCCACGCCACATGACAGGCTGGTTGTCATTTGTAAAAAAGCCCATCGACATGATTTTGACGCCCTGAACCATTACAGGGATAGCAGTTTGGTCAAGCATGGTCGGTTTTTGGTCAACATTCATCATTGTTGGTATACTGAAGCCGTAAATATCTGCATCTAAAATACCGACACGTTTCCCAAGACGAGCAAGAGCAACAGCTAGGTTGATCGTTACGGTAGACTTACCAACTCCACCTTTACCACTAGTTACTGCAATAAATCGAACACCAGAATGGGGCAATAGCATTTTTGGCATCCCTTTATCTGTCACATTTTTCGCTTGTAGAGAGGCGGTTAAGGTGCGGCGCTCCTGTTCAGTCATTGCCCCAAAGCTAATGATGACAGGGGAGACACCAATCGCTTTTAATGCCTCCTCCACATCCTGCTGAATTTTTGCTTTTAAAGGGCAGCCAGAAATAGTCAAAATGATATCAAGCGATACTTCTGTACCATTGATTTGAATATTGCGCACCATATTTAAGTCTATAATACTTTGGTGAAGCTCTGGATCTTCAACCTGTTTCAAGGTGTTGAGTATAATTTCTTTCGTTAACATGTAGACACCACCTAATCTTTTAAGCCTTTGCCAAGTCCTTTTAAGAAATGGACACCGAAATTGAGTGCACGATTAACATCTGGATCATTTAACATTTTAACTAGCTTAAAAGCACTCACTTTTTCATCAGTTTCTAGAGCTTTGTTAGCTTCGTCTACCCCAGCATTTAAGCCTTCAATAAGTTTTGTTGTTGTGTCAGGATTTAGCTCTGTCAAGGCTCTTGCAACACCCATCAAATTATTAATGATATTCGTCACAGGCTTTCGTGTTAATTGCCCAAGTGCTATATGAGCAACATCCTCTTTCGCCTCAAGTAACTTAGTAGCGGCTTCTAATGCTCCAATATCATTTAGTTCTGCCATAATGGTAAATACTTGCTGAACTGCTTCTTCATGATCAGAAAGTAGTTGTTTTAGATTATCTAATTTTTGTTCTTTTAGTTGTTCATCCGTAAATTGTTGCTTTTTTATGCTTGTAATCGGGACAGCCATGCTCTCACTCTCTTTCGTTAGTAGTTGTTAAGTGAACGTAGCCAGGACGATTCCATTTTCGTTGTACCTCGACGCCATTTTGAGGATGGCGCTTTTTATAGCGTGGGTTTGTTCGAGGAAGTGGTGATTTTCCTTTTGCTTTTAGCACTTCTACTCGAACTTTCGTTTGTTTATAGGCAGGTGTTGACGTATTCACATCTGCGGCTGGACCCGTTAAGAAATTAATAGCGGAATCCTTGCTAACAGAGTTCATTGGTAAGAATAGCTCGTTACCTTGTACGCGATCTGTGACAAGAGCATTTAGCTTTAATGCACCATATGGCGATACTAAACGGAGTAGGGCACCATCCTCAATGCCTCGTTCTCTCGCTAATTCTGGTGATACTTCTACAAAAATCTCAGGAACTTTTGATTGAATACCCTTCGATTTATTCGTTAAGTTGCCTTCATGGAAGTGTTCAAGCATACGCCCGTTATTTATATGACAATCATACTGTGCCTCAAATTCAACTGGTTCCACCCAGTCATTTAATGCAAAGCGTGCCTTTTTATCAGGGAAGTTAAATCCATCGTCATATAGTAAAGGAGTATCTTTCCCATCATGACTACCCCAGCAGAAGCTACCCCAGCCCTCTAATACATCATAGTTGGCTTGTGAGAAAAGGGGAGAAAGGCTAGCCATTTCGTCGAAAATGTCGCTTGGGTGATTGTAATGCCAGTCAGCACCAAGACGACGAGCAACTGCTTGTAGAATTTCCCAATCTGGCTTCGACTCACCAAGTGTCGGTAAAACCTGATACAGACGTTGAACGCGACGTTCTGTATTAGTGAATGTACCTTCTTTTTCAAGTGAAGGAGCAGCTGGTAAAATTACATCCGCATATTGTGCCGTGCGTGATAGGAAACAATCTTGGACCACAAAGAAGTCTAATTGGGATAGCACCTCATCCACATGGTTAGCATTGCAGTCGACAAGCGCCATATCTTCTCCTACTAAATACATCGCTTTCATTTTACCTTCCATAATCGCATCTAACATTTGCATATTATTACGACCTGGCTGTGGTGGAATGTTGACACCATATGCTTGTTCAAATTTAGCACGAGCTTCATCATCTGTTACTTTTTGATAGCCTGGCAATAGATTTGGTAGTGTACCCATATCGCATGCGCCTTGAACATTATTATGACCGCGAAGAGGGTAGGCACCTGCACCTGGACGACGGTAGTTACCAGTTGCTAAAAGTAAATTAGAAATGGCAGCTGATGTATAAGAACCACCTGTATTTTGCGTGACGCCCATACCCCAAAGAACGCAAGTGCCGTCTGCGTCACGTATCATTTCTGCCACCTGAATTAAGGTTTCATTAGAAATACCAGTCATTTCTTGTGCATAATCAAGTGTATATTTTTCAAGAACTTGTTTGAAATCATCCAAGTGTAGGACATTTTCCTGAATGAAGGCTTCATCATGCCATCCTTGATCCATCATATATTTGGTTACAGCCATTAACCATACTTGGTCAGTACCTTGCTTCGGACGCATAAATATGTCTGAACGCTCAGCCATTTCATGTTTACGTATATCAGCAACAATCAGTTTCTGACCGTGTAATTTATGGGCACGTTTGACACGAGTGGCCAAAACGGGATGACCCTCAGCCGGATTTGCCCCAATAATAATGACAAGACCTGCCTTGGCAATATCTTTGATAGTTCCTGCATCTCCACCCATACCTACAGTGCGTAATAAACCGTCCGTAGCCGGTGATTGGCAATAGCGGGAACAATTATCAACATCATTTGTCTTAAACAATTGACGTGCCATTTTTTGAATTAAGTAATTTTCTTCGTTTGTAATTTTAGATGATGAAATAAAGCCAACAGAACCAGGGCCATATTGTTGTTGAATGCCTCCCAGTTTAGTGGCAATTAAATCAAGTGCTTCATCCCAAGAGGATTCCACAAAGGCATCTTCTTTACGAATTAATGGCTTTGTTATACGTTCTTCAGAGTTGATGAAGTCCCAACCGAATTTCCCTTTAACACAAGTAGAAATCGCATTGACAGGACCATCGGAAGGTTGTACTTTTAAAATTTTACGATCCTTTGTCCACACTTCGAACGAGCAGCCTACACCACAGAAAGTACAAACTGTTTTTGTCTTTTTCGTCCGTTTACTACGCATCGCCGCTTCCACCTCAGAAACAGCAAAGATACCACTATAGCCGGGCTCTACTTCCTTTATCAAACTGATCATTGGATCTAACATATCCTGTTTAAGACCAGTCATAAATCCAGCCTCTCCAAGCATGGATTTTTCCATTAACGCATTACATGGGCAAACGGTTACACATTGACCGCAGCTGACACAGGAAGAATCATTAATCGCAACGCCAGTATCCCAAATTACGCGAGGTCTTTCTGCCTCCCAATCCAAAGATAGCGTTTCATTTACCTGTAAACTTTGACAAACCTCTACACATTGTCCACATGCGATACATTGGTTTGGATCATATCGGTAAAATGGGTGTGACATATCCACTTCATGTGGCTCGACTTTTGGTTTGTATGGATATTTTTGATGCTCGATTTCCATTAACTCAGCTGTGTTGTGTAACGTACAATTCCCGTTATTATTATCACAAACTGTACAGTACAATAAATGATTTTCAAGAAGACGATCCATCGCTTCCGTTTGTGCCGCCTTTGCTTTGTCAGAAGTTAATAATATATTCATGCCATCGACTGCCTTCGTCGAGCATGACCGAACTAATTGGCCGTTCACCTCAACGATACATGTATCACAAGTCTCGATTGGATCAACGGTAGGTACATGACAAATTTGTGGATGTGGGATGTCATGGTGATTAATGGTATCCAGGATTGTAGCTCCTTCTTTTACATCGTACGTTACGCCATTAATATGAATTTGAGTCAAGGTAACTTCCTCCTTTTACACTATGAGACTACTCGGACAACCTGTTACGGCTTAAGACAAAAGGGAATTACATTGCGAGTTTTTATAAATGATGAAAAGATTGTCTTGTTATCATTGTAATTCCCAAATGACCTTGAAGCTACCTCAAAATAGGGTAATTGTTAGAACATAACAAGTTATCCATGTCTCGGATTAAAAAATAAAAAAATCCACCATGAAATGGCACGTCCAAGACATGCTAATACATTCATGGTGGATAAAATTCTTAGCAGGCCTTGCTAAAAACTCAATCAGCTTTTATTTTTTGGTCATAATAGAATTCAAATATTCATAAACACTATGCGATTTCTAAGTAGATGCGACATAGGGATCAAAATACATAAATTCCATTTGTGCTATTATTATAGCCCTTTCCCGCAAAAGGAACAATATGAATCATAAATATTTTTACATGAGAATAATTATCAAAAACATTTTCCCTTTTATTTTTTTAAAAGTTACTATATGATTAACAAACTGTAAGGGTGACCCCCATAGTGATTGCCTAAAAAAGTATAATGATGATGGGAGAATCGTTACGATGTCTAAAAAAGTTCATGAATTTAACGATATGATTCGTAAATTACGAAAAGAAGTTTTTGGTAAAGGACCAGAACGTATTCATACGGTTTTTGTTGAAAATATGGCTGTTTCCACTTTATACGGGAATATCACCCCAACTGAAAAATTCATTGCGGGTTCACCCGAAGGATTGAAAATGGTTCATGCCGCAAGGACGAGCATGATTCAAGATTTATATGCACAATCGCCACCGGAGGGCATGGAAGAATTAATGGGCAGTAAATTACTCCATTTATTTTCAGATATTAAAATTGAAGAGGATTTTGCGATTTCCGTCTTTGTTTTTGAAAAGCATATAAATGAATAAAGGAGGATGCCTTATGGAGAGAGCCGTTACGAGGAAGATTGTGCGGGTTGAGGGGCAGCAAGTGAAGGAAATAGATGATTTAATTGTCTCAGAATATGCTGTGACCGTGAAAATTAATCAACAAGAATTTGTCACGATGGTTTGTACGCCAGAGTATGTCGAGGATATGGTCATCGGTTATTTAGCGTCTGAACGGGTGATCCGTAGTTACGAGGATATTGAGGACATTTGGCATCAAGAACAAGAAGGCTTTGTGCACATTAAAACCAAGCATGTCAATCCTTACTATCAGCAAACACAAAACAAACGCTATATAACGTCTTGTTGTGGAATGAGTCGACAAGGCTTTGTTTTCACAAACGATGCTTTAGTAGCAAAAAAAATGGAAGATATTCATGTGCAAATTACGACTGAAGATTGCTTTCGTTTAATGCATGCAATGCAAGAGACGGCTGATATATTTAAAAAAACAGGTGGTGTGCATAATGCAGCGCTATGCGATGTCAATGGCATTGTTTTAAGTCGCATGGATATTGGTCGCCATAACGCTTTAGATAAAATTTACGGCTATTGTTTACGTCAAAATATTAGTATGCAAGATAAAATTATTGTTTTTAGTGGACGGATATCATCAGAGATTTTACTAAAGGTATCTAAAATAGGCTGCGAAATAGTATTGTCCAAATCAGCACCAACCGAATTAGCCTTGCAATTGGCCGAACAGCTTGGTATTACGACGGTAGGCTTTATTCGACAACAAACATTGAATATTTATACACATCCACAACGCATCATCATACCAGCTCAGAATGTACGGAAAGAAGGAGATTAAATGACGGATCTACAAGACCAACTACACAGACCGTTAAGAGATTTAAGAATATCCGTGACAGATCGCTGCAACTTTCGCTGTCGTTATTGTATGCCAGCAGAAGTATTTGGTCCAGATTATGCATTTTTACCGTCTGATAAAATATTAAACTTCGAGGAGATTGAAAGATTAGTCAAAATCTTCGTCTCATTAGGTGTTAAAAAAGTTCGCATTACAGGTGGAGAGCCTTTATTACGCCGTGATTTAACGGAATTAATTGCCCGAATTCATCGCCTAGAAGGTGTAGAAGATATTGCCTTAACAACAAATGGCACTTTATTAAAAAAATATGCACAGCCATTGGCACAAGCAGGCTTATCACGAGTGTCAATTAGTTTAGATTCACTAAACGACGAGCGTTTTTTTGAGATGAATGGACATCGAGGGATGGTTTCAACTGTGTTAGAGGGTATTGAAAAGGCAGCGGAAGCAGGTTTACAAGTAAAAATTAATATGGTCGTTCAAAAAGGAAAAAATGACCAAGATGTTTTAGAAATGGCACGATTTTTTAAAGAAAAACAACATATTTTACGCTTTATTGAGTATATGGATGTTGGGAATTCGAATGGTTGGCGCATGGATGATGTGTTGGCCAAAAAAGACATTGTTGAGCAAATCCATCAGCATTCACCGTTGCAACCGATTGCTCCTAATTATCAAGGGGAAGTGGCGACACGTTACCAATACAAGGATAATCAAGGGGAGATTGGTATTATATCATCAGTCACAGATTCTTTTTGCACTTCTTGCTCACGTGCCCGCCTCTCAGCAGAGGGCAAATTATATACTTGTTTATTTGCTACAGAGGGTACGGATTTAAGAGAGCTATTAAGATCAGGACAAGATGATACAGCAATTATTAATTGTATAAAAAATGTATGGACAGAAAGAAATGATCGCTATTCAGACGAGCGGAACGAACAGACGATGGCAAACAGGAAAAAGGCTAAAGTTGAAATGTCTCATATCGGGGGGTAAACATGAAAAACAGAAAAAAATCGGCAAGCCGCCGAATTTTTTCTGTTTATTTATGCGTAAAGGTACCGCTTTTTCCGCCTGTTTTTTCTACAAGATAGGTTTCTTTAATGACCATCGTTTTATCTACCGCTTTACACATGTCGTAAAAAGTGAGGGCAGCGATGGACACAGCTGTAAGAGCCTCCATTTCGACACCAGTTTTTCCATTGCATTTGACAGTAGCTTGAATGTGTAGCTCATAACCAAGTTCCGTTTTCTGATAGTCAAATTGCAAATCCGTGCCCTGTAGCATAATAGGGTGGCACATAGGGATGATATCAGCCGTTTTTTTAGCGCCCATAATTCCTGCAATTTGAGCGACTTGTGTAGGGTCACCTTTCTTGATACCACCTTGTTGGATGGCCTGATAGACCTCATTGGATAATGTAATGGTACTGCGTGCTATGGCTGTGCGCGTTGTTATTTCTTTTTCAGATATGTCGACCATTTTGGGACGACCTGCTTCGTTCCAGTGGGTAAAATTATTCATTGTTAGACTCCTTTGTTACTGTTTGTAGCCAATCATGTTGAGCGTTGATATTAATAAATGTTGGACAGTTCTCATTAAAAGGAACATAACAAACACGAAGCTGATCTAAAAGCACTTTCATACTCCGTTTGTTTTGTTCCGTCAATTGTTTTGCCATGGGTAATGCAGTGCGTCGATATAAGGCTGCTAATGGCTGGTAGCGCGAATTTTGTTTTGGAACAATCGCATCATAAGAATCATTTATATTGCCTAGCATCTCTTCAATAAACGGTGCGTTCATATAGGGCATATCACTAGCGACGACAAAAAACCATTCTACCTCAGGAAAAGATGCCAGTATATGATGCAGGGCAAAAAGTGGCCCTTGATGGGGCTGCTGTTCTATAATCCATTGCACATTCTCGGGGCCAAACCTTGGTTGCAGGCTAGCGTTTGTAGCAATCACCAAAGGATTTAGTTGATTTTCTTGGAGGGCGTTGAGGCTGTGCTTATATAAAGGCAGCCCCGCAAACGTCTCAAACATTTTCGGTTGACCATATCGAGAGGATTGACCACCAGCAAAGATAACACCAGCAACATTCATAGGCGATTCAATTCTCCAACAAAATGTTGTACGGTCGGTAAAATAAGCTTGGTCATGGCCAATGTGACAGCGTTAGTAGAACCTGGTAAAACATAAATAGCCGTTTGATGGCGGCACCCAGCTGTGGCCCGACTAAACATAGCTTTTGGACCAATTTCCTCATAGCTTAACGTTCGAAATAATTCTCCAAACCCCATCATTTCTTTTTCAAAAAGAGGCAAAATGGTGTCGTAGGTTTGGTCTCTTGGTGTAAAACCAGTTCCACCAGTGACGATAATGGCATTGATGTTGGCATGATTGCACCATTGATGAATAAGTTTTGAGATATCAAGCGGTTCATCCTTTGTTATTTGGTAGTCAACTACTTCAAAAGCAGCCTCTTGAAGTAAAGAATGAATGCGCTGACCTGCTATATCATCTCCCTTTGTCCGTGTATCACTCACAGTTAAAATGGCAGCATGGATGGGTTGTTGATGATGTGTAGGATGCAAGGTAGAATAACCTCCTTTTCTTGCGTTATTGGAGTTTTTTACAAAAAAGGCTCGATTGATGAAGTGAAGAACGAGCACGAAATAGAGAAAAATATTCTGAGTAAGTTTCACTTTATTATAATGCTATCGACGAAAAGGTCAAACGAAAATTCATAGAAGGAAAGGCAAAATACTTATGAATAATAGATATTCGAGACAACAATTATTTAGCTCTATTGGACAAACAGGGCAGCAGGCAATAAAACAAAAACATGTCCTCATTATAGGGGTTGGCGCCTTAGGCAGTGCTAGCGCAGAAGCACTCGTACGTGCAGGTGTTGGAAAATTAACGCTGATCGATCGAGATTATGTGGAATGGAGTAATTTGCAACGACAGCAATTATATACGGAGAAAGACGCACAAGAGAAATTGCCGAAAGTGATCGCAGCCAAAAATCGACTGCAACAAATTAATGCAGAGGTGGCTATTCATATTGCTATTATGGATGCCTGTACAGAATCATTGCTACCGTTGCTAGACGATATAGATGTCATGGTAGACGCCACTGATAATTTCGATGTTCGCTTTCTGATGAATGATCTTGCACAACAGTATCGTATTCCATGGGTGTATGGCTCTTGTGTAAGTAGTTATGGGGCTACCTATACGATTGTGCCAGGGAAAACACCATGTTTACGATGTTTGCTGAAGGTAATGCCTCAAACAGGGATGACCTGTGATACAGTAGGAATTATTAGCCCTACTGTCCAAATAGTAGCGGCATATCAAGTAGCAGAGGTATTAAAACTGCTAGTTGGTGATGAAAAGGCCTTACGAAAAAGCTATTTGACGTTTGATGTTTGGCAAAATCAACATTATGAAATCAACGTAGATAAAATACGTCAGGATGATTGTCCAACCTGTGGTCACCACCCTACGTATCCATCTTTAGCTTATGAAAATCAAACAAAACTAGAGGTGCTTTGTGGTCGTGATGCCGTACAAATCCGACCGCCAAATCCGACTCACTACAATTTAGAGCAGTTGGCAGATCAGCTTCGTTCGTATGGAGATATTCAAATTAATCCTTATTTGCTATCTTGCCAAACAGAAGATTATCGCATTGTCATTTTTCAGGATGGGCGTGTAGTGATTCATGGAATTCAGGAGATACAACAAGCAAAAACCATTTACTATCGTTTGTTAGGATAAAGGAGTGTGCCAAATGTTAGAAAAGAGACAACCAATTCCAGTGTCAGAAGCTGTACATCGTGTAATGGAATATGCTTTTCAAGCCAAAAAGGAGTTTGTGCCATTATCACAGGCATATGGACGCTTTATTGCGGAGGACATTGTCGCCGATCATGATGTACCAGCCTTTGATCGATCCCCCTATGATGGCTATGCCATTCGTTCTATCGATAGTCAAGAAGCGTCGTCAGCACAGCCAGCCATATTTCAAGTCATTGGAGAAATTGGTGCTGGCTTTGTTTACGAAGATGAAGTTGGATATGGCCAAGCTGTACGTATTATGACGGGGGCGCCAATACCAAAAGGTTGCGATGCAGTTGTAATGCTAGAATTAACCCAGACATTTGTGGAACATCAGCAAACATTTATGTCAATTAAACGGGCGTTTACAGCGGGCACTAATATTTCTTATAAAGGTGAAGATGTACAGCAGCATACGGTTCTAATTGAAAGAGGACAATATATTAACCCCGGTGTCATGGCCTTACTAGCTACATTTGGCTATGCGCAAGTGCCTGTATTCCGTAAATTAGTGGTAGGTGTCATTGCCACTGGTAGTGAGTTACTAGAGCCAGAGGAATCTTTACAGCCAGGAAAAATTCGAAATAGCAATGCTTATATGATCATGGCACAAATCGAACGAACAGGTGCAGAAGTTCGATACTTTGGCAAATTTAGCGATGATCTTGATTTATGTATTCATATCGTTGAAAAAGCATTACAGGAAGTCGATATTTTACTGACAACGGGAGGCGTTTCCGTTGGAGATTATGATTATTTACCGGCTATCTATCAAGCTATCGACGCTAAGGTATTATTTAATAAGGTGGCGATGCGTCCAGGGAGTGTAACAACAGTTGCTGCTAGAAATGATCAATTATTATTTGGACTTTCCGGTAATCCTTCCGCATGCTATGTTGGCTTTGAGCTATTTGTACGTCCCATTATTCGCACAGCATTTGGCAATCAACAGCCACATGTCCGCAGAGAGCAAGCTATTTTAGGGGCAGATTTTACAAAGCCCAATCCATTTACTCGCTTTGTAAGAGCTCGTGTATACTATGAAAACGGTCAGCTATTGGCTGTACCATCTGGTTTTGATAAATCGAGTGCCGTTTCGTCTTTAGCGTCAGCTAATGCATTTATTGCCTTACCTGGTGGCTCCCGTGGCTATGAAAAAGACATGCAAGTAGCAGTTTTATTGCTAGAAGATTTGCAAGGAAGTGAGTGGCCTTGGCACAACATCGAAAAATCATACAGATAGTTGGCTATCAAAATAGTGGAAAAACGACTTTGATGGAGCAATTGATCAAGCAAGCCACGAAAGTAGGGCTACGAGTAGGGACCATTAAACATCACGGGCATGGTGGAGCGCCAGTAGAAAATTCTTCGAAGGATAGTAGTCGACACGAACAGGCAGGTGCTCGTGTTTCAGCAGTAGAAGGAGAAGGTACTTTACGGTTAAGTATTCACCAAGATAGCTGGCAACTTGCAGATATACTTGCAATTTATGCTACCCTTTCAATGGATATTATTTTGATTGAAGGATATAAAAGAGAACATTACCCGAAAGTCGTGTTACTACGAACAGCGCAGGACCATCTGTTGCTACAACAAATGTCTAATATCCTTTGTGTAATTTATTGGCCAAGCTATCCAATTGATCAAAACCTAATGATTCCAGCCTTTTCTATTAATGAAGAAACAGAATATATGGAGTTTTTGTTGAATGAAATGAGGGAAAAACTATGACGACAGCTATGTTTGAAATTATTGATAAGCCGATTGATGTGGAGGAAGTACGGCACAAAGTAATTAGTCGAAACGCTGGAGCGATTACGCTATTCATCGGAACTGTACGAGAAATTACACAAGGTAAGAAAACTTTGTACTTGGAATATCAGGCTTACCCGGCTATGGCAATTAAAATGTTTGAGCAAATTGCACAAGAACTAAAACAGCAATGGCCAGAAGCAGAAATAGCGATTACACATCGCATAGGGCGATTGGATATTACGGATATAGCCGTAGTCATTGCTGTATCATCCCCACATCGAAAAGTAGCCTATTTGGCAAATGAATATGCAATTGACCGCATTAAACAGATTGTGCCCATTTGGAAAAAAGAACATTGGGAAGATGGTACGCAATGGATGGGGGATCAATTAGAAAATGTCCCGTATCCTGAAGGAAAACCGGTGATTGATGAGGAGGGAAATTGTGATTAATATCTTATTATTTGCTCATTTACAAGAAGCGGTTGGTGCGTCAACACTATCAGTAGATCTATCAGACGTGACGGTT
Source organism: Lysinibacillus sp. UBA5990 (assembly GCF_002429815.1). NCBI lineage: Bacteria > Bacillati > Bacillota > Bacilli > Caryophanales > Bacillaceae > Lysinibacillus > Lysinibacillus sp. UBA5990. Next base: position 1,794,634 of record NZ_DJAY01000015.1, on the reverse strand, counting down.
GCTTCAGTAAAAGAATGGATGGAACAGCACTATCCTCAATTGACATTACAGCAGATGATGACAGCCATTAATGAGGAATTTGCAACGGATACAACCATTGTTAGATCGGGCGACACAATCGCCTTTATTCCACCTATTAGTGGTGGATGACGAAAAAGAGGTAGCTGGTTTAAACCAGCTACCTCTTTTATACTTTTAGGAAATGAATGCTAAGAAGCATCAGAAAAGAAATAGCGATCATGCACAAAACCCAAGTCCAGGCAAGAGTCATGTTCCCTGAATCAATCGCCATATAAATAGCTAATGGGGTTGTTTGTGTTTTCCCAGGAATATTACCCGCAAACATTAACGTAGCCCCAAACTCACCTAATGCACGAGTGAAGCTCAAAATGCCCCCTGAAACAAGAGCCTTTAATGCAAGTGGAATGGAAACGAACATAAAGACTTGCCATTCGTTAGCCCCATCTACACGTGCTGCATGTTCAATATCGCGATCAATCGAGGCAAAGCCCGTTTTGGCCGATTGATACATTAATGGAAAGGCAACGATGGTAGAGGCGATGACGGCTGCCCACCATGTAAACATGACAGGCTGATCAAAAAGCCAGATAATTAGATTTCCTAACAAACTATTCTTCCCAAATATAACAATGAGCAGAAAACCTACTACAGTTGGAGGTAATACTAAGGGCATTAGCAAAATCGTTTCCAGTAATAGCTTTCCCCTAAAATGATGAGACGCCATCCATTTGCCCAATAAAATACCTGCCAATATAGCAATCATACCCGCAACAAAGGCAATTTCTATCGAAAGCCTAAGGGGAGACCAAAAATCGGTACCCATCCTTTATTGCGCTCCTTTAAACCCATACTTTTTAAAGACTTCCATTGCCTCATCACTTTGTAAGAAATGATAAAAATCTTCAGCCTCTTGTACATGTTTACTATTTTTAATGACACCAACAGGATAGATAATCGGTGTGTGTGTTTGATCATCTGCAGTTGCAACGACTTCGACTTTATCTGATACAAGCGCATCTGTTTTATAAACAATTCCTGCATCTACATTTTCTGTTTCGCTATAAGTAAGGACTTGGCGTACGTCTTTCGTATACACTACCTTGGATTCAAGTGACTCCCAAAGTTGCATATTTTTTAACGTTTCCACCCCATATTGCCCAGCAGGCACTGTTTCAGGTGTACCCAATGCAATTTTTCCAGCTTGTTTTAAATCTTCAAAGGATTGGATTTGTTTGTCATTTTTCTTAGGGACGATTAATACTAATTCATTTGCTAAAAGATCCATCCCCTGTTTAGGGTCAATCATCTCTTTTTCTACAAGCGCATCAAATTTATCTTCGGCTGCAGAAAAGAAAAGATCTGCAGGAGCACCTTGTAAAATTTGTTGCTGTAAAGCGCCTGAACCTCCAAAGTTATAGAGAATTTTAATTGTATCGTGTTCTTTTTCATAAGTTATTTTTAATTCTTCTAAGGCATCTTGTAAACTAGCAGCCGCAGATATGGTTAATTCAATCGACTCTTTTACTTGCGGATCTTTTTCTTCGTCTCCACAAGCAGCTAATAGACCAACTAGAATGAGTATGGATGCAAAGAAACTATAAAATTTTTTCACTTTATTTTTCTCCTTTTATAACTCGTTATAACAAGACATAACTAATTATAATAAGTTATAAGTGAAAAAGAAACCTGTAATTGGTAGAAAATTTCAAGATGTTCACACGTAAATAAATAAGTTACCATGTAAGAAGAGGCTTATAGGAGGAGAATGATATGTCACAAGAACAATCCTATACAATTGAAGAGGTTGCACAATTATTAAAGGTTTCGAAATTAACGGTCTATGATTTAGTGAAAAAAGGAGATTTGCCCGTTTTTCGAGTAGGACGCCAGATGAGGGTGGACCGTGCTGATTTACAGGACTATATACAAAAACGTAAGACCGGTAATGCCGCATCGACGCCAGTAGTAGCCAGCCAAACAAAAAAACTTCCAAGAATTATTATTAGTGGACAAGATGTAGTGTTAGATGTATTAGCAAAATACATGGAGAAAAGACAGTCTAGTAAAGTATTGAGATCTCATGAAGGTAGTTTTAATGGTCTCATGGCGATGTATAATGGAGAATGCGATATAGCCAGTTTACATATGTTTGATGGGGACACAGGAGACTACAATACACCCTATGTAAAAAAGATTTTTGTGAGCCATGCTTTTTTGCTCATTAATGTGGTGTCCCGTAGAGCAGGTTTCTATGTTCAGCAAGGAAACCCTCTCCAACTAGAATCCTTTAAAGACTTTAAGACAAAATCCTGTACGCTCATCAATCGTGAGAAAGGATCGGGTGTACGTACTTTATTAGATGAACAATTGCGTATTCATTACATAGCTCCTTCTATGATTGATGGATATGACAAAGAAGAAATGAGCCATCTCGATGTCGCATCGGCTGTAGCAAATGGGCGCGCAGATGTTGGCATAGGGGTTGAGAAAATTGCTAAACTAGTAAACGTTGATTTTATTCCTGTTATTAGAGAGCGCTATGATATTGTGCTGTTAAAAACACCTGATAATCAACAATTAATTGATACGGTGAAGGAAATTTTGACTTCAGCAGATTTCCAATCTGAAGTGACTGCATTAGGAGATTATGATGTTTCTCAAATGGGGCAGGTCATCTATGAAACACTGTAACTCTAATTATCGTTTGTATTTCTCGAATAAATGGATTACAATTTTACCTGGAAATTTTATGGTCGTTGTGTTTTCTGTACATTGCAGAATGTCTATGAAATTTCGAATGAAGATTTGGTGAGATGGACAATTTAATAGGTAAAACTGCTAAGATATTAGCCCGCCATAAAATAGTTTGCGTAATAACATGCAACTATTTTATGGCGGGCCTTTTTTCGTTTATAAAAAGGAGTTGGATTAAGTGACATGGACAGTATTACACATTATTGCCTACGCTATTAGCGGCGCTTTTGTTGCCTTACAGGCCAAGTATTCTTTTATAGGTATATTTGTGCTTGGTCTTACTACATCTTATGGTGGGTCCATTATTCATAACATTGTACTTGATATACTTGTGTCCAATATATGGGAGCGGCAAACCTTACTTGTCGTTTTAGTTACACTGACGACTATTTTATTTGTTAAAAGGAGTTGGATACATCATTGGAACCGCTTGGGATATTTCTTTGATTCTATTGACCTTGTTTCCTTTGGAATACAAGGAGGATTGTTAGCGCAAAGCCTCATCATGATCTAGGTATTATTATTCTAGCTTCCATGTTTACCTGTGTTGTGGTGGCGTGATCCGAGATTTGTTAGCAGGTAGAACGCCGCACGCACTAAGAGAAGAAATCCATGCTGTTTTGACATTTTTTTGTAGGTTTTGCATCCGGGTAGGATGGAGCAGCCCGCTTAAATTGTCAGCAATTGTTATTTTGATTGTGGTCCTTCGAATGTTATCTGTGAATAATAAATTGAAGCTTCCTTGGAAATTTTTGCATTAGCCCAAATTTCCTTGTGGCTTTAAATGAAAGAATGTTTGCTGTATCTAGTACAAATGGTTTTAAGAAGGGAGATTTAAACGTTTAATTTATGATGTTGTTTTTCATCATGAAGGATATTCCTCTGCTGGAGTTGGATTGGTAATTTATTTTAGTAATCGAACATTCGACTATTTGTTCAATAAACATACATGCTTATAACTTTCAACATAGTACAATTTTGTTTTAAAAGGAATTCTATATGAGTAGAATCCTTTTTTTTGTGATTTTTTAGAGTTTTAACAAGACTCTATGGAAATACTCGTAGACTAAGAGTAATGAATGTTAAATATAACTGAATTGGTATTTTTTATAAAATATGGTAGGTTATTTATTGACTATTTATTCCATGGTGTTTAATATTATAAATGGAAAATAGGTTTATTTTTTCAATTTAATTTACTTTAATGTAATTTTAAGGAATTTATATTCTGAGGTTGTAAAGAAAATTTTGGGGGCGTGATAGGTGATAGAAATTTGTTTAATTAAAGTACCTGTACATATTTCAAATTATTCTGAACTAATGAATTTTGTATGTACAAAAAAAGCAAGAAGAATAGAATCTTACTTAAATAAAATAGATGCATATAGGTCCTTACTATCTGAATTGCTGATGAAATATTTATTGATGAAGCATTTAAAATGTCATCCTTCCGACATAAATATACAAACGAATACATATGGGAAGCCATACTGTATCAATGGGGATTATGAATTTAACATTTCTCATTCAGGTGAATGGGTTATAGGTGTCATTGGCAATTGTGATGTAGGAATCGATATTGAAGAAATGAAAGCTAATTACGAAGATGAAATAATTAAAAATTATTTTTCAAGTATAGAAAACGCTTCGTACAATCAAACCCCAACTGAAATGAAAAAAGAACATTTTTATGATTTATGGACTTTGAAGGAAGCTTTTGTGAAAAATATTGGACTAGGTTTAAGTATTCCTTTAGATTCTTTCTCCATAGAGACTAGTCATAATGGAATTTCAATTGTACAAGATATTAGTCCTTATCCTTATTATTTCAAGCAATATAACTTCATTAATGGTTATAAAATTTCTGTATGTAGTAAAATGAATGAATTTCCATCAGAGCAACAACTAAAGATAAAAGAGTTTTCGGCCTTAGAAAAAATTTTTTTGAATAATCTAATATTAGAGGAGGATAAATATTATGAGTAAATTAATACCTCAAGTTTTAAATCTTCTTAAAAATAAAGAACTAACAAAAGATGCAGCGAAGCAAATCATTGAATCGGTGAATGAAATTAAAAATGAGTCTAAACCGAAAGTTGATAAAAAGATTGCCATTATCGGCATTTCTGCGGAATTACCTGGTGCTAAAAATTTTGATGAATTTTGGAATGTTTTAAGCAATGAACAGGACAAAATAACAGAATTAAGTGATAGTAGGAGATCGTTGTGTGAGGGGTTCCTTGTTAATAATATGGAAAAGCTTAAAATTTCAAAAGAGAAGCCGTTTTGGGATGCAGCGTGGCTAGATGAAGTTGATAAATTTGATGCTGGATTTTTTAATATTTCAGCTGCTGAAGCAAAAGTAATGGATCCACAACAGCGTAGATTTCTTCAAATCGCATATCAATGTTTTGAAGATGCTGGTTATGCAGGGAGTCGAATAAAAAACTCAAATACCGGTGTCTACATTTCAGCAGCTATGACCAATTACTCTGAAGGATTGGCTGAATTCACACCATTAAGTGTTCCAGGGAATATTCCTGCGTTTACGGCTTCAAGAATTTCTTATATTTTTAATTTAAAAGGACCGTCTTATGTTGTGAATGCTACCTGTGCCTCCTCCATGTTGGCAATTCATGAGGCCTGTGTGGGTTTAATGAATAATGATTGTGAAACGGCTTTAGTCGGCGGTGTTAATATTTTTCCTTATCCAATAAATAGTGAAAAACTGTTTATGAATGCTGCGGGTATTATGTCTGAGCAACAAAAGTGTAAACCTTTTGACGACTCAGCTAGTGGGATAGGAAGAGGAGAAGGGGCAGTAGCGCTGTTATTAAAACCTTTAGATCAAGCAATAGAAGATAATGATAATATCCACGCTGTTATAATTGCCTCCAAGGTAAATAATGATGGGACTTCAGCGGGTATTACGGCGCCAAATCCTAAAGCACATGCAGATTTATTAGCTGAAACATGGGATTTAGCGGGCATTAAGCCTGAGCAAATTGACTACATTGAAGCGCATGGCACAGGTACCCATTTAGGTGATCCTATTGAAATAAAAGGCATTCAAGAAGCAGTTGAACGAAGCAATAACGATAAGCAATTTTTACCAATTGGTTCTGTGAAGGGAAATATTGGCCATTTACTTGATGGAGCTGCAGGTTTATCGGGTGTAATCAAAGCGCTACATGTAATAAAAAAAGGAATAGTTCCACCTACAATAAATTTAGTTGAACCAAATACACATATTGATTTTGTAAATTCTCCAGTTTTTATTCCGACAGTACCATTTAACATTAAAGAGAATAAAAAAGAAAATGATCCTATTATAGCTGGTGTAAGTTGCTTTGGCTTTAATGGTACAAATGTTCATTTACTATTAGAGGGAGCTCCAACGAAGGCTGAAATTCATAAGAAAGATCATAAAAGAAAAGCATATGTCATTCCTTTTTCAGCAAAATCTGAATTATCTTTGCGAGGTACTATTGAACATTTCTCTAATTTATCTGGGGATATGATTAATCTAAGTAATTTAGCATATACGATGTGTACAGGTAGGGAGCATCATGAAATAAGATTAGCTATTATTGCTGAGACAATGGACGATTTAATAGGTGCCTGTAAAAATTTAGTCAATCTTGATATGACTAATTGGGAAAAAATTATTGATAGGACAACCGATGACGATAACACTATCAAAAAATTAGCAGAAAATTTTATTACAGGTGAAAAATGTAGTTGGCATAAACAATTTCAGGATGAGAATAATTATAAAATTTCTTTACCTACATACTACTTTGATGAAAAATCTTATTGGTTACAGAGTGATGCTAGCGTAAAAGCTATAGAGGTAAAAGGAAAAACAGCTCTTGAAGAAATCATTAGTTTAGCGGAAATAATCTTAGAAACTGAGAATATTAAGCAAACGGATAGTTTTATTTCAGTAGGTGGAAACTCTCTTTCAGGGCTACAATTTATTACCCGTTTGAAAAAACAATTTAATAGAGACTTTGTCTTAGATGATGTATTTCTTACATTCGAACAACTAAGTAAACAAGTAAACAATGATCATTTAGAATCGACAGAAGTCATACCTCAAATTAGTGTAGAAAACTATGAATTTCCACTATCATACGGTCAAAACAGATTGAGCATCATAGAACAATTAACAGACCAAAAAATGGTTTACAATACTCCATTTATTTTTAAAGTTAACGGGTTAGTTGACATTGAGAGGTTACGTCAAACATTCGATGTACTTTCACAAAGACATGAATCTTTAAGAACGGTATTTGTAAAGCATGAGGATGGAAATAAACAGAAAATACTGCAAAAACCAAACTATTTATTTGAATACAAAGATTTTAGTATAGAAGATAACGCAGAAGCAAAAGCAATGGATCAAATAAATCGTTGGAAAGAAACTCCGTATGATTTAGAAGTGGGACCACTTTTAAGAGTATTTGTGTATAAAACAGAAGAAAATAAAAGTCTGTTTGCTTTAATGATGCACCATATTATTGTAGATGGCTGGTCATTATCACTATTATCGGATGAACTTTTCACTTTGTACAATAGTAGTAATAATGAAACCTTGCCGGAAATAGAAAATACGTATGTAGATTTTGCTGCATGGCAACGTGAAAATATAGAAGGTGGTAGGTTTAAACAACATGAGGATTACTGGCTTGATACATTAAGAGGAAGTCTACCTATTACAGAAATAACAGGCGATAAATTAAGGCCAAGCACTTTCCGATATACTGGAAGGCTTAAAAGATTTGATATTAGTGCTAGCTTAGCAGATAAATTAAGAGCTTTTGCAAATACACAAGAAAGTACATTATACATGGTTTTAGTGTCGAGTGTATTTAAACTTATTAATCAGATGACTGGTGATACAGATATGGTGATCGGTACACCGGTATCTGGAAGAGTAAATGAAGAATTGGAAAAAATCATAGGTTTATTCACGAATACTATCCCATTAAGGATTAATTACGAAGAACATGATAATTTCCTTACTTTATTAAGAAATGTTAAGACTATGTTATTGGATAGCTTTAAACATCAAGAATATCCTTTCGATTTATTAGTGGAGAAATTAGATTTACCTCGGGATACTAGTCGTTCACCTTTATTTAATATAAACGTGGCACTTCAAAATTTTAAATTTAAAAATACGACGTCAGCTTTTGATGATGCAGAGTTAACACCTATTCTTTCTGAACACAAAACTAGTAAATGGGATCTTGAATTCGAATTTGTTGAATTACCAAATGGAGAGTTATTCTGTAATCTTGAGTATTATGACGGTGTATATTCATCAAGATTTATTGATTCATTAATTGAAACGTATTTAAAAATACTAGATATGATTTTACATGAGCATGAATTAACTAATATTGATGTAGAAAAAAGTAAAAGTGCTATAAATGGTCAATTTTTCGAAGATGGCAAAAACTTTTTAACTACTATTTTAATGATGGCAGAAAATAATCCACAAAAAACAGCATTGGAAGATAATGCAGGTTCGTTAACATATCGAGAGTTAGTAGATAGAAGTAAATCAATAGCAGAAAAAATGTTGAACAGCAACAGCGAAATTAAAAATGCTGTCATTATTTCTGACAATAATAGAACGGCAATTTTAGGTATTTTATCTTGTTTAATGAGTAATGTCACATTTATACCTGTATCACCTAAAAACCCAAGAGCTAGAATTGAATCTATTATCAAACAAAGTCAAGCTAACTTTATTATTTCGGAAAAGAAATTCTATTCCTTGTGTAATAGGCTGTTATTTGAAAATAAGAATATTCAAACGGTTATGGTGTTAGGAGAAACAGATTTAGATCAGTGTGCTGTTGTTGATTCAAGTGAATTAATGAACGAATCTTTGTGGAACTATTTTGCAGAAGGACAGAAAACAGAAATAGAGGCTAGTGGTTGGAATAGTAGTTATACAGGTGAAGCTTTCAGTGCCTTAGAAATGCAGGAGTATGCGGAAAACGCAGTAAACAAAATAAGAAAGTATTTACCTGAAGATTCAAATGTATTAGAGCTTGGATGTGGCTCAGGTTTGACAACATTTGCACTTGCTCCATATACAAAAACGTATACAGCTATGGATTTATCTTCCTCCATTATCGAGAGGAATAAACAGATTGCTCAGAAATCTAACTTTAGCAATATTAAATTTGACATTTCGAAGGCTCATGCCTTTAAGAAGTTTGAAACAGCATTAGATGCAGTTGTCATTAATAGTGTTATTCATTGTTTCCCAAGCTATGGCTATTTAAAGGTAGTCCTTCAAAAAGCTATTGACTCTTTAAAAGAGGGCGGAATAATTTTCTTGGGGGATTTATTAAATATTGATAAAAAAGATGAATTTGTCTCTTCTTTACAAGCATTTAAAGAAGAAAATATGGATAAGAATACTAAATTAGATTGGGATACAGATTTATTTATTAATGAAGAAATTTTAAAAGAGCTTCTCAGTGATGTAGGAGCTGATATACAAATTGAATGTTCTGAGAAGACATACACTGTAAGCAATGAGCTCAATCAATATAGATTTGATGTTGTGATCATTGTTAAAGATAAGGGCGAAAAATATAAGCAAAGCAGCACTAAAAATATGCTAAGTGAAGGTATTCATCTAGATGAGCATGTAGAAATTGAGTTAAATTCTTTTGCTAAAACTTCCCCTGCATATATTCTCTTTACATCCGGAAGTACTGGAAAACCAAAAGGTGTAGTTGTTTCAGGTAAAAATCTTAATAATTATTTAAACTGGGCTACTGCATACTATTCACCTACTGGAAAATCGTTAGATATGCCATTTTTCACTTCCATATCTGTCGATTTAACGATTACTTCAATGTTTATTCCATTGATAACGGGCGGAAAAATTATTTGCTGTGAAGGGGAAATCGATCAGGCTTTTGAAAGAGTAGCCAAGATAAAAGAAACCATAACGATAAAGGGTACACCTAAACAGATCCAGTATTTAATTGAGGATGAGAGATTTGCACCAAATGTAGAATGCTTCATCCTAGGGGGAGAAGCTTTAGATATAACTTTATGTAAAACGTTGAGAGATCAATTCCCTCATGCTCGTATCATTAATGAATATGGGCCAACTGAAGCTACTGTTGGAACGATTTATCATGAAGTAACAGAGGAAGATTTACACTCAGATTATATTCATGCGCCAATCGGATTACCGATTCATAACACGTCTGTTTACATTTTGAATAATCAGAATCAGCTAGTCCCTTCATACGGGGTTGGAGAAATCGTATTAAGTGGTGAGAGTGTTGCCCTAGGCTATTTGGGAGAGCCTAATTTAACTAGAAATAAGTTTATAGCTAACCATATTAATCATTTACAATCAGGATATTTATATAAGACAGGGGATTTAGGGCAAGTATTGCCTAACGGTAAAATTGTTTGTTATGGACGTAAGGATAATATGGTTAAAATTCGCGGCCACAGAGTGGAACTGGAAGAAATCGAAAGATATTTGCGAGAAATTCCAAGTATTAAGGATGCCGTAGTTAAACTATATAAAAATGAAGATGGTGAACAGCTTTGTGCTTACTTAGTCAGTCAACAAGAAATTAATCAAAGGGATATTGAAAAACATCTTTTACGATATTTACCAGAATCATTAATTCCAACGTATTATCAAAAAATAGAACAAATTCCAATGTCTAATAGTGGAAAAGTAGATAGACTTTCACTGCCAAGTCCTGAATTATACGACGATAGAATAGTTCAAACGGATGATATTAGTAGTTTGACAGAGATTGAAAGAGAATTGCTGTCCATACTAAAAGGGATTTTAAGTGACCGTCAATTTAACATTGATTCTGATTTCTTTAAAATTGGAGGGGACTCCATCAAGGCATTAAAGTTTATCTCAAAGGCTAAGGAAAAAAATATTAATTTGAAAATTGACCATATCTTTAATTGTAGAAGTATTCGAAAAATAGCTATGAACACTACTAAAGAAATGGACATTCAAAAAGAATGGCAGGAATTAAGTTCTAAGGAGATTCCACTTGCTCCAATGCAAAGATGGTTCTTCCAACAAACATTTAAACATGCCCACTATTGGAACTTATTAATGTCAGTAGAACTGCCTGAGAAAGTGGATGTAGCTGCTTTAGAAAAGTCTTTCCAATCAATTATTTCGGTTAATGAGAGCTTGATGACATGGTTCGATGTGAACGAGAGCAAACCAAAGGCTTTTGTTGAACCAAGCTTAGTCAACACATTTAAGCTAATTGTGAAGGATCTAAAATTAACACCTCCAAGTAGGCTAAAAGAGGAAATTGAGAAAATTCAATTCCAATTACAAAATAACTTTAATTTTGGAAAGGTATTACCAATAGGAGCAGTAGTGTTCCTAACATCTAAGAAGCCTATTTTGACATTCTTTATTCACCATCTTGTTGTTGATGGAGTTTCATGGAGGGTTTTATTAGAGGAATTAGAAAATAATTATTTAGCTATAGTAAATGGTGAAGATAAAATCAGCTTCCCAATGACGCAGTTTTCTGATTGGATAGGAGAATTGTATAAAAAAGAATTACACACGAATCATTCTTATTGGGAAAATATAGATGTGGAAAATGTACATCCATTATGCATTCAGCCTGTCAGAAAAGATTATTTATTTAAGGATCGATATCATGTAACCAAAACTCTGAGTGAGGAAAGTACAAAGCAATTTTTAAATGCTAGAAAACATTCAGAAATTTACAAACCTGATGTTCTTATTGCAGTAACATTTGCTCAAGCGTTTAGTCAAATATTCGGTCAACAAGATGTGTTATTTAACTTTGAAGGGCATGGACGAGATAGTCGCCAATCAGCGTTAGATCTTAGTAGAACAATAGGTTGGTTTACTACGATGTATCCACTACAGGTGACAATTAATACTCTAGAAGAAATGCTTTACACAGTTGGACAATCATTGAGCGAAATTGGCAGTGGTTTGGACTTTATGATAGCAAGATGGATCAAAGAAAATAACAACATTATGCATATTCAACCATCCATATTGGTCAATTATTTAGGGGATTTTGATAACGATATTAGTACTTCTGCAAATAGTAAAAATGGAGGGAACGGGGTGCTACAATACTCCTCAAATCTTCCTCAGGCCCCTGCTATTCATCCTGATAATGAACTTTCTAATATTTTGGAAATAAACATCTTTATTTTGGATGGAAAACTTAATCTAAGCTTAGAGGTAGATACACAAGTTATTAGTAATGAAAAAGCTCAACTCCTCTTATCAAAATTTGAAGAAGCTTTGGTTGAATGTAGTGGAAATGCAAAGGAGCCCCAAAATACATGATAACTTATTTTAGTAAACCAACAAACAGAGGATTTACAATCTTTTTAATGGTTGTAGCTACTCACTTTATATCTTTATTAGGCTCTTCTGTTGCAAGGTTTGGGCTTGGTGTCTGGGCCTACCAAAGTACAGGTCAAGTATCTAGTTTTGCGGTCGTTTTAGTTGCAGGATTTCTTCCAGCAATTGTGCTATCGCCTTTTATAGGAATATGGATAGATAGGAAAGGTCCGCGATTATTAATATTATTAGGAGATATTATTGGACTAATTATTTCTTCAATAATTTTCTCCTCCCTTTTATTAGGGAATATAAGTATGGTTCATGTAATTGCAGGTGCTATATCGCTTTCGATAGTTAGCTCAATGCAAACGCCAGCATTACAAACATTAGCACCTAATCTAGTGCCTAAAGAAATGTTATCAAGAGCAAATGGTGTATTTTCTATGGCATCATCGACTAGTGATGTTCTGGGGCCTGTAATTGGTGGTGTAATAATGGGGTTTGGAAGTATTGTCTATATCATTGGTGCAGAGCTAGTTACTTATTGTATTGCCATTCCTATTCTTTTAATACTTTGGACAAAATTAAGTGTAAAAGTGAACAATGACAATGAAGATAGCCATGAAAATAACTCCATTTTAGGTGATCTAAAATATGGTTTCAATTATTTAATCGAGCATAAATCTCTTCTAACTTTAGTGTTATTATTCACGGTTTTAAATTTTGCACTAGGGTTCAATCAAGTAGTTGGACAGCCATATATATTGAGCTTTGGAACTGTTGAACAATTTGGCTTACTAAGCTCTATATATGGCGGAGGAATGGTATTAGGCGGGGTACTAATGTCATTCATCAAGCTAAAGAAGCACATAATATGGTTAGTACTGATTTCAAATTTTGGTATTGGTGTATTTATAACGCTAACAGGGTTATTCAATAATATGCTACTAATTGCAGTTTTTTGGGGTGGTTTAGGGTTATTACTGCCAGTGGTGAATACAGGTACACTCACTTTAATTCAACTCCATACAGAACCCAAATTATTAGGAAGAGTTTTTTCAATTGCTAGAACATTCGCTTGGATTTCATTACCCCTCGCTTATATTATAGGAGGAATACTTGCTGATAAATTAGTTGCCTCAAACGTAAATATTATCCCTTATTTAGGTAGTGGAGAACGAGGAGTGTATGGGACGCTACTCTTACTAGCTGGAGGCTTAATTATATTAACTGTGGCAATTTTCGCTCAACTAAAATACATTAAAGAATTGGATAGGAGAGAAGAAAATGATGTACAGCACAATGTCTAAAAAAATATTAAGTTTAGTAGAAGAAAATAAATTAGATACAAATTTAGCATTAAATTTACTAGATGAAATAGAAAAAGAAACAAGTGAACCACTCGCAATCGTTGGTATGTCTTTAAGGTTTCCTAATGTCTCAAATCTGGATGATTTATGGACAGGTCTTATAAATAAAAAGGATTTTGTGACTGAATTTTCGAAAGAGCGTTTTGAATTGATTGTTAATTCTAATCCTAAATTACATGAATTGTATAGCCATTTAAAAAATAATATAACAAATGATCCAAGATCGTATGGCTCATGGCTATCTAGCATTGAACAGTTTGATCCTGAACAATTCGGATTGAATGAACATGAAGCTCAATTTATGGGGCCAGCGGAGCGTCTGTTTTTACAGGTGGCATTAGAGTCCTTATACATGGCAGGTTACAAGGAAAATCATCTAAAGGATTCAAATACTGGCGTATTTATAGCACATACACCTCATCCTGCATTTGATTATTTAAATTTATTTGAAGAAAAAGATGAACGAGCTTTTATTTCAAACATACCTGCTAATCTGGGCTATCATTTATCATATGCATTTGATCTTAAAGGTCCAGTTATGACTATTAATACGAGTTGTTCCTCTTCTTTAGCTGCTGTTCATGTTGCTAAAAATGCGCTTAAGCAGGGGGATTGTAACTTAGCAGTAGTTGCGGGAGTGAATTTGAATTTATTTCCGTATTGGGAAGAGGAAGCACCTGATTATGTTGTAAGGAGCACAAAATATAGATGTTCACCATTCGATGAAAGTGCAGATGGGATTATCGGAGGTGAAGGGGTTGCTGCTATTGTTGTAAAGAGATTATCTGATGCTATAAAGGACAACAATCACATTCATGCTGTGTTAAAGGGTTCGAGTATAAGTAGTGATGGTGCATCAAATGGAATGCAAGTCCCAAATCCTGATGCTCAATCTAAAGCAATAATGGATGCTCTGGACGATGCAAAGTTATCATTTAATGATATTGATTTTGTTGAGGCGCATGGAGCAGGTACTCAAGTAGGTGATTTACTCGAAGTGGAGGGGCTTAAAAAGGCCTATCTACAAAAATCAACTAAGACAACGGAATGTCAATTAGGCTCAATTAAGTCGAATTTTGGCCATATGGGTGATGCAGCAGGTATTGCAGGATTAATAAAAGCTGTACTATCCATAGAAAAAAGAACAGTTCCAGGTCTTAATCATTTTGCAGCAGAAAATCCTAAAATAAACTTCAAAGAAACGCCGTTCAAAGTTAGCTCAGAAAATAAAACGTTTGATGAACATAAAATTTTAAGCGCAGGTGTGAATTCTATTGGCATAAGTGGTACGAATGTTCATGTCATACTAGAGGAGTATCGACACAATAAACAGGAGCAATTAACTGAAAAATTGACACCATTGTTTATTTCAAGTAAAACTCGTAGAGCGCTTTGGGATCAAATCAAAACCTTAGCTATTCATCTTAAAGATAATGAAAATTACAGTATTCAAGATTTAGCCTATACATTCAATAATAGAAGAAGCCATGAGCAGTCTAGAGTATGTATTTTTGCAAGCAATTGTCATGAACTACTTCGAAAAGTCGAAAGATTACTAAATGTAAGAACATTCGAAAAGGTACCGAAGAATTTTTATACGCAAGGTATATTTTTAGCTGATGAACATGAAACGAAAGTTGATAGTATTAAAAATTTAGATGAATTTACCGCTACATCTCCAGCAGATAAAGCACTTATTAAGCGATACCTAGAAGGTAACAATATTATGGAGGAGTGTCGCGAATTATTTAATAATGGGAAATTACTACCGTTACCAGTCAGTATTTTTAATACAAAAAGAATATGGCCATCTAGTAAAGAGACATTCCAAAATCAGACGAAAGAGCTGTTCTTTGAAAAGAAATGGCTACATTATCCACATGATAATGAGACTACACATGAAGCATTAAAAGAAGGAACGACTTGGCTATACTTTATGAATAAAGATGATGAAAATATCGTTGCACTAAAGAATAGAATGACTGCTTTAGGTATAAAAATAATTGAAGTACTTGAAGCAGATAAATTTGTGCAATATACATCTGAACAATATGGTATTGACATCAATTCTGAAAAAGATATGTATAAGTTGTTTGAACACATAGGTGTGGAAGAATTAAGAAATTTAAAAGGGATTATCCACTCTTACACATTTAAGCATTTAGATGAAACAATGGAATCAAAAGGAAATATGGAAAAATCCCAAGAAGAAGGTATTTTCTCACTATTCAATATAACAAAAATGTTATTAGAGTTTGAGGTTACACATCCAATTCAATTAAATGTCATATCATCATTAACGGAGCAAGTTAAGGACAATGAAAAAATAATTCCTGCTAGGGTAACAACCTTTGGCTTAGCGAAAGTTATCTCGCAGGAACAACCGACTATTTCATCCTACTCTATCGATCATGATTTGGACGGAAGCTCTCAAGACATTGCTTCCCAATTATTAAAAGAGTTACAACAAGATAAAGATCATAGACCAGAATTAGTGGCATTTAGACAATCAAAAAGATATACAAAAGTTATTGAAAGACAAAGCGATGACTTTAATGGCAATGAAATTATAGTAAGAGAGAATGGAAATTATGTTATTGCCGGTGGTACAGGATATTTAGGTGTTCAATTAGGAAAGTTTTTAAGTGAAAAGCAAAACGTCAATATCATTTTATTGGCTAGAAATTTATTACCAGACCGAATGGAATGGGAAAAAATTATTGAGAATAATCAAGCTGAAGATGACATGTTGATTTATAAGCTGACATCAATTATGGAAATTGAAAGTCGAGGTTCTACAGTTACAATCATGGAGTGTGATGTGACTGAGGAACACGCTGTTAAAGAAACATTTGCGAAAATTAGACAGGATTTCGGTGAAATCAATGGTGCGTTTATGTTGGTCAAACAACTTTACCATCTATGGATAAAAGAGTTAAAGCTTAGTCAATTCAAAAAAGGCATTCATAACAGAGTAATCGGCACCTATTTAGTAGAAAAAGAATTAAATCCAGAACCATTAGATTTCTTTATCCTATTTTCTTCAATCTCTTCTTTAATGGGGACGAAATCTGCAAGTGAATGCTGCGCTGTGAATCAATATTTAGACTCAATGGCTGGGTATTTGAATCAAAAAGGAATTAAAGGTAAAACGATGAACTTTACGTTAATACTAGATGATAAAAAAGATTTTGGAAGTGATACGGCCATACCTCCGATTGATTTTGTAGATTTCCAAAATTCATTGAACTTATTCTTCAATAAGGGCTATGAATGGAGTCTAATTTCACGTTTTGATTTAGAGCAAGTCCATTATCTTAAACCAGTCATTAAAATCCCATTTGGCGAGAGTTTCTGGAGCGAAGTAGAACACTTTAATCATTCAAAAAATAATCAAAACGAAAGTATTTCGATGGAAGAAGAAGTAGTGAAAAGTGAGTTTACACTATCTGAGATTGAAGCAAGTATACGTGAAATTTGGAAAACAGTTTTAGGCATTTCAACTATTAAAGAAATTGATAATTTCTTTAGTTTAGGAGGAAGTTCTTTAAGTGCTCTAAGATTTGTTCATTTATTTAAAAATAAATTCATGGGTTTAAAATTTGAAATCTCTGATTTATATAGCAATCCTACATTCCAAGACCAAATTGTATACTGTGATCATTTTTATAACGCAAAAGATGAATTAAGCGATATTCTAGATGCATTTGAAAGTGATGATATTTCATCAGAAGAGGCACTGTCTCTATTATTGAATAAGCATTGAGTTGAAAGGGAAATGACTATTAACATTTGGAGGGATATCGTTTGAACACTGCAATTGTATTTCCAGGTCAAGGTTCACAATATGATTCTATGGGACAAGAATTATGCGAGAATTACCAAATAGCTCGCGATTTGTATAATGAAGCTAGCGATATTTTGGGCTACGATTTATTGAAAGCATGTGAAAACAAAAATGGAGAGCTTCGTAATACGGTCATAGTTCAGCCTGCAATTCTAGTTTATAGTATTGCCTGCTGGGAGATATTTAAAAAGAATAACGATGTAAAACAACTCTATTTAACTGGACATAGTCTAGGTGAACTGTCGGCAGTAGTTGCTGCCGACGGTATCCCTTTTGCAAAGTCCGTTGAATTAGTAAAGCTTCGTGCAACTGCTATGAGTGAATGTACTCAAGAAGGCGGTATGGTTGTTTGCTTTGGACTTAGTGGAGAAGAAGTAGAGGAAGTATGTCGAAGGTTAGATACGGACGATAATCATGTAACTGTTGCAAACTTTAATTCGACAAATCAAATTGTGCTAAGTGGTCATAAAAACGCATTGGAGCTGGCATCCATTGAGTTACAGAAAAAGGGAGCCGTTACAAAGATACTACCTGTTAGTGTTCCTGCTCATAGTAGACTCATGAAGCCTGCAGAAATAAGATTTCAAGCAGCTCTACAACAAACACAGATGAATGATTGTCAATATCCTATATTTTCCTGCGCTACAGGTCAACTATACAGTAAGGCTGACGAAATAGCAGATCAATTAAGTAAACAACTTACCGAAAGTGTTAGATGGCCAAAAGTTATGGACGTTCTCATTAATAAAGATGTTGACACATTTATTGAGATGGGTCCTAAAACAATTCTAACGGATATTATAAAGATGGAATATCCTGATTATCGAGCGATACCGGTTAACGAGAAAAATGGCATCCATTCTATTTTAAATAATCTTAATGAGAATATGTTAAAAGTAGAAGAGACTATCCACTTTTTACAAGCCTGTTTAAGAGTTATTATTGGAACACCTTTTAAAGCGAAAATCGATAAGCAAGACTTTGAAAGAGAAATCCATTCTCCTTATCAGCTTATTAAACAGGAATTGAAAGAGATGAAAGAGAGCAAACAGATTACAGTAGATTCTCACAGAGTGGCAAGTTTATCTCAACAATTTTTCTCTATTTTAACGCATAAAGGATTTCATAAAAATGAAACATTGGAAATTTTAAAATTATCAATCGCAAATCCGAATTTATATTCTAAATATCTAAAAATTAATAGTTTTAAATAATTTGCTAGATTGGGGTAATAGAATGTCAAATTTCTATGAAAGTTTTTTTAGTGAAGAAATCGATTACTATGACGGACAAAGCTTATGGTTCAATCAAAAAAAATACAGTTTAAAACAATTGACTCATAAATCGTTTAAGTTAGCAACCGCTATGCAAGAAAATGGGATTATACCGGGCTGTGAACAAAAGGTTTTAATTGTTCTTAGGAGGTCACCTGCTCTTCTTGTTGCACATTTATCAACATTTATTGCTGGTGGGGTTATTGTTTGTATTGATCCAGAAACACCAAGGGACAGAATCGACAACATCATTGACGATATCAAACCTAGCATCATCATTACGCATCCAGATATTTATGAGGCAAATGCTTTTCAAAATCAGATCACTTTTAAGCTTGATGACGTTCTTCAGCATTTTAATTTAGATCATAAGGAAATTAACATAAATATTCATTTTTCTTTGAAATCAGCTGCTTATATTGTTTTTACATCAGGTACTACAGGCAAACCTAAGGGTGTAGTCGTTGAATGGAATTCTTTAAATCGCTTAATCGATTGGCATACAAAAACGTTTGATGTGACAAAAGATTCAATCGTATCTTTAACCTCTTCACCTGGATTTGACGCTTCCATTTGGGAGATTTGGGGTGCAATAGCTTCAAGAGCGTCCATATATATGACGACAATAGATGAAAGACTTAATCCAGAGCTTCTAAAAAATACTTGGATAAAGCACCAAGTAACGCATTCATTTGTATCTACCCCTATTGCTGAGCGACTAATGGAACTGGACTGGGATAATAGTCACGTAGCTTTAAAATATCTTTTAGTAGGGGGAGATAAACTAACAAAATACCCTTCAAAAGATTTACCTTTT
This sequence comes from Lysinibacillus sp. UBA5990, assembly GCF_002429815.1. NCBI lineage: Bacteria > Bacillati > Bacillota > Bacilli > Caryophanales > Bacillaceae > Lysinibacillus > Lysinibacillus sp. UBA5990. The sequence goes on along the minus strand of NZ_DJAY01000015.1, from coordinate 1,775,175 downwards.
CATGTGGTAAACAATTATGGACCAAGTGAAGGGACTGTTGTAAGTACTTCTGGGATTATAGAGAGAGCAGTTGGTAAGGCGAAAAAGCTACCTCATATTGGTTCAGCCTTACCTTATGTAAAGTGTTTTATTTTAGATCGAAATTTACAAATCATTCATGAGGTAGATAGAAAAGGAACACTATGGATATCTGGTGATGGATTAGCACGAGAGTATATTAATTTGCCACATGAGACAAATGAAAAATTTAAACAGTTTGAAATTGACGGTGAAAATGTAAGAGTCTATAACACTGGAGATGTCGTAAGTAGAGATGCTCAAGGAAATTTTAATTTCCATGGTAGAGAAGATTTTCAATTAAGCATTAATGGAGTGAGAATTGAATTAGGGGATATTGAGAGTACTCTTCAAAAACATAATAGAGTAAGTCAAGCTATAGCACTACCATTACATATAGCTTCAAATACGCTATTAACAGCATCCATTGTATTAGAAGAGGAATCCTCGATTTCAGAACTTGAACTATTTAGCTATTTGAAAGAGAAGCTACCTAAAAATATGATACCAGTTCAACTTATTTTTCATAAACATTTACCGTTGACTAGAAACGGGAAAATAGATCGTGAATTGTTGAACAAACAGCATATAGAATATTTCAATAGTAAACAATTACTTGAATCTTCAATGAATATAAGTGAATCTTTGCAAAAAATTATTGATATTTTTTCTTCTACCTTAAACTTGAAATGCTCATCAAAAACAGATTTATTTGAAGTTGGAGGAAATTCCTTAGACGCAGCACAAATTGCTATGAATGTTTCAAAAGCATTTAATGTTGATTGTTTACCATGGCAAGTACAGCAACAGAGAAAACCATGTAATTTATTGGATATTCTTTCTACTTTACCAGCCTTATCATCAAATAATGAACCTACTATGTTTGATCAAAACGAGTGGTTTCCTGCAACGAGTATGCAGAAAGGTCTTTGGTATTTGTGGAAAACAAATGAAGGAAATCCATTTTATAATGTAGGCGCTACTTTTCAAATTAACGGTCTTTTTGATGAACATAAGTTTTATAGTGCCTTTATCAATATAATAAAGAAAAATGCCGCCTTTTTTGTGAATTTTAGAGAAAATACCTCCTATGGAATTGAACAAAAAATTAGAAATATAGATGAAATAGTAGAGCATGTGGATCATCACATACAAATCTTGCAGGTGAAAAATATGGAGGAGGCGCGCACACTTGCAAAGACAATTTATAATCAACCTTTCCAGTTAGAGAGCGATTTATTGTTTAGAGGGGCAGTCATTCATACAGAGAATGCAGGAGCTGTTTTTGTACTTGTATCTCATCATATTGTATGTGATGGCTTATCTTTAAAAAATATACTGCAAAATATAGCTAAAGTTTATAATGAGGAAATTACAATAGATGACATAAAACCAAGTAGTTCTGAAAATTTATATAATAATATCAATAAATTGGTTAATAAATCACAGGATCAAAATTTGAAAGATTTTTGGTTTGAGCAATCTAAGGCATTTAAACTTGCTCAACTACCTATTCAAGAGAAATCCGAAGAATATATAAGAATTGGAAAGATTTTAGAGATTGAAAGCAATAGAGGGCTAGGTAAAAAAATTGATCAATTTTCACAGGAAATGAAATTGAGTCAGTTTACAATATTACTAACTGCTTGGGCACTAAATTTAGCAAAATATTGCATGCAAGATACAATAACGATTGGAATTCCTTATCATGGCAGAACAAATGAAAATTTAAATGATGTTGGAATGTTTGTTAATTTAGTTCCTTTAACACTTTCATTAAATAAAAAGGCCTCCTTTAAAGAGCTCTTGCGTGAAATTAGTAACACTGTACATGAAAATATTGCTCATGGAGATTTCTCAATTGTTGATATTGCGGCTAACATTGATAAAAGAGAGTATCTTGATGTAGTAAATAATACATTCAGTCTTAAAGTGAATCTTGAAATGGATTTAAAGAATATCAACACAAGCTTTATCGAGCAAGATACTGGTGGATCAAGATTTCCTTTAAGTTGTTTCTTCAATGTGGAAAATGGAGAAGTAAAAGGACATATAGAATATTCTTTTGCCCATTTTACAGACGTAGAGATTCAATTGTTGGCGAAGAATTATTTGAGTTTACTTGCCTCATTAATAAATGAACCAGATCATTTGTGGGGTACTGCATTTACTAAAGGTTCCATTATATCCTCCAATGATAATGGGGAACTATTACAAATGGCTAAGCCACTCCACTGTCAATTTGAAGAGGCAGCGAAAAAATATAAGGATTATATTGCCATTCAAGAGCTGGATAGAGCATTAACATATGAACAACTCAATCAAGAAGCAGAAAAATATTCTTCATTACTGCTATCAATGGGTATTGAAAAAGGCGATTACGTGCCTATGTATATGGACAGAGGAATAGATGCCATTGCAGTAATACTAGGTGTTCTGAAAGCAGGCGCAGTATATGTTCCTTTAGATACGGAGCATCCTATAGCAAGAACACAGAAATTATTAGAGCGATTAAATCCAAAGGTTTTAATGGTAAATACAATAGATGAAATACCATATGGAGAATGGGAAATTGTAAATACTCTAGAAAAAAATATAGTTAAAAATAATGTAAAAGCAATGGGACCTGTCTCTGTTCATGATCCAGCATATCTTATGTTTACTTCTGGATCGACAGGTGAGCCAAAAGGTGTAGTATGTCCACATTTAGGGGCTTCTTTACGTATTGAATGGCAAAAAAATCAAAATAAGCTTAAACCTGGTAACAAAACATTATTTAAAACGCCATATACATTTGATGTATCTGTTTGGGAAATATTTTATACCCTTTGTACAGGTGCTACGTTAATTGTTGCTCCTAAAGACTTGCATCGTGATCCTTTAGGTTTATTGAAATTTATTTGTGATGAGTCAATTGATTTGTGTCATTTTGTCCCTTCTGTGTTGCAATTAATGCTTAATGAAATGGACTCTCAAAAAGATTACAAATTGCCATTAAAGTATCTTCATTTAAGTGGGGAAGCACTACCAGCTCCATTAGCTAAAAAAATAAATGAGTTGTTACCACAAGTCGAAGCATTCAATTTATATGGTCCAACTGAGGCGGGGATTGAAGTTACTGTTCAACAGGTAACAAAAGATCATTATAATATAGGTTTTCCATTACCGTATGTAGAAATGGAAGTGGTCGATGAAGCCGGGCTACCAGTTCCAAAAGGTTTTCCAGGTGAATTAATGATCGGAGGACCTTCTTTAGCAAAAGGTTATTTCAAGAATGAAATCGAAACGGATAAAGTTTTTGTAAAGCGAAATGGAAAAACCTTTTACAAGTCTGGCGATTTGGTAAAGATTTCAGCGAATGGCAGTTTAGATTTTCTAGGAAGAAAAGATTCACAAGTTAAGGTAAACGGTGTAAGGATTGAGATAGAAGAGATTGAAGCTTGTGTTATACAGCAACCACAAGTTAACGATGCAGCAGTAGTATTAGGGCATGATCAAACTAACAAACCATGCTTAGTCTGCTTCTACACTTTAAATGTGAAAGATAGTCTAAGCAGAAATGATTTGAAAAAAGCTGTTTCTAAAGACTTACCAGTAACGTATATTCCATCGATGTTCGTTGAGTTAGAAAAATTACCATTAACATCTAGCGGAAAAAGAGACAGAAAACTACTTAGCTTAGAAGCTTCGCAATACCTTGCAGACGGTGCTCAAAATACATTTAGGGAGCCAACGACCGAACTGGAAAAATCAATTGTAGAGGTTTGGGCTGAAGTGCTAAAGGTTAACGAAATAGGTATCGATGATAACTTTTTTGAAATCGGTGGAGATTCCATTAAATCACTTCAAATAGTATCTAAATTGCGTACCAATGGTATTGACATTACTCCGAAAGACTTTTTGAAGCACCCTACGGTATCAGAGATGTCTCTCATACTTAAATAATGTGGAAGGAGGTTAGCATAGATGGTACAAAATGAAAAAAAACTCCCGTTAACACCATTGCAATTGGTTATGTTAATGGAAACATTAAAAGACCCAGATTCAGAAGCATATTGGCAAATTCTGTCTTATGAAATTCCTAACTCATTTACATTCAAAGAGATTCAAGAAGCTTGGTTAAATACTGCCAGAGCCAATCCAGCATTAAGAACAAAATTTGAGTGGGAGCAAGAGATAGAACCAATCCAAATTATTCAAAGCAATGTAGAAGAAATTAATGTAATAGAGGTTAATTATTTAAGGATTCAAGATGAATTTATGAATATAGAGAATTGGTTTAAAAGTGAGATTGGTAGGCTACAGCGTACGTTTCTAAATAAGACACAACAATTTTACCTTATTCAAAACTGGAAACCTTCTAAAAACCTATTAGTATGGGTGCACCATCATATTATTATGGATGGTTGGTCAATTGCTCAGACACTTGAAGATTTCTTTAAGCTGTTAAATAAGGATGTCACTTCATTAGCAATTCGTCCAGATATCGAACCATATTTACATTATATTAATGATCCAATGTATCAAAAAGGGCTGGAAAAATATTGGGGAAATGTGTTAAGTGATTTAGCTGAAGCAGAAACATTAGCTATAGAAAAGTCACAACATAGGGGTCAAAAGCCATTATTTGAGTATTTGGATAAAGAGTTAAGTAAGAGAGCAGCAGAAAATCTTCATGCCTATAGCATAAAGAACAGAGTGACTACTTCAAGCATCGCTTTAACAATATGGGGCGTGTTGATTAATCGATATCAACATACGAATAAGCTATACGTAGGTTCGACTTTTGCATTAAGGCCGTATCAATTAATAGAGTCGAGTGACATGAATGGGATGCTCATAAACACATTACCAGTCAAAATAGGTATAGAAGATGAACTAACATTAAAAGAAGTATGCCTCCAGACAATGGATCATCTGCAAGATGTTTCTGAAAATAGCGGAATTCCGTATTCTAAATTATTACAGTTTGGTGGTGTGTCTGGAAATACAGAAATCTTTAAAACCTCTGTCATTTTCCAAAATTTCAAGGGAAGCTTAAATCATAAAAAGAATGGTGATTTGGTTCACCAGTATGGAACAAGCTCTGATCCTTTATCCGTAACATTTGATATTACACAAGGCTCCATATGCTTACGATTAGGTTGGGATCAACAACGTTATGAGCAAACAGAGCTTATGAGACTTCTAGATTCTCTTGAGTATATATTTGAAAATATAGATACCTATAATAATATGTTGGTTAAAAATATTAACTTAACACAAATCGAAGAGCTATATTTAAAAAATGTTTTAACGACAGATGTTTATGCAACGTCTGAAAATTTTTCGATTCAATCTATTTTAGGAGATTACAGGGAAGATTCTTTAGCCATTTCAGATGGTCAAAGAAATTTAAGTTATCAAGATGTGAAAAGATATATCAATATCGTGGCTAATGAACTACTCAAAGAAGGAGTACAGAGTGGGGATACTGTTGCATTGGTAGGGAAAAAAAGTATTGAAACAGCAATCGGTATTTTTGCTGCTTGGACAATAGGGGCTGCATGGTGTGCTATTGATACGAGTATACCTGAAGCAAGAACTAAACGTACATTAGAGACATTGCAGCCAAAAACATTATTATTCCTAGATAACATTCCAACCATTGTTGAACGTAGTACGGATGAGACAGAAATAATGAGTGAGGCCTACAAATTTAATTCCGGAGATGTGGCATATTATATTTCTACTTCTGGTAGTACAGGAGAACCTAAAATCGTTTCATTAAAAGCAGAAGGGTTGTCACAAATCATACAAAGTTGGAAACAATTTTATCACCTTGATAGTGAACAGTATGTTCTTCAACTAGGGAGTTGGACATCTGATGTTTTTTTAGGTGATTTGCTGAAGGCATGGTCAACGAATGGATATTTGTTTGTTTGCGAGGAAGAAAAAAGAATTGATATGGCCTATTTAGCAGAAATGGCAGCTAAATATAATGTTTCATTTTTAGAGTCAACACCTGTTTTAGTAAGGGAATTTATCCACTTTTTAAATGAAGAAAATAGGGTCTTAAAAGATTTAAAAACAATCGTAGTAGGTGCTGATACGTTCAGACTTGAAGAAAAGAATGAAATATGTGACATGCTTTGGGAAGGCGTCAATTTTTATAATGGTTATGGTCTAAGTGAATGTACAATTGAGTCTCTAGTTTATATGTGTAATAACAATCAGGATAGTTCTAAATCAGGACTTTGTCCAATAGGTAAACCATTACCGGGAACAATGCTGAGAATTGTTGATAAAACAGGTAATTCTGTAGCCCCTGGCATGATAGGTGAATTACACATTGGAGGGAAACAAGTAACAAAAGGCTATGTAACAGAGGAGGGATTAGTTACCTCCACTTGTTATACTCTGGATGGTGTTAGCTATTTCCGGACTGGTGATCTAGTAAGATTAAATGCTAATGGAGTGATTGAATTTTATGGACGCAGTGATCAGCAAGTAAAAATTCGAGGCTATCGATTAGAATTAGGTGAAGTAGAGAACGCGTTATTATCACTTCAACCTGGCATGGAATGCTTTGTTAGCTGTCTTCCAAGTAATAACGGTGAAAATACTTTAATTGCCTTTATCAGTGGGATAGACCAAAGTATTGAGACAATTAATAGTAGGATTTCTAAGATACTTCCGGATTTTGCTATTCCGAATGTAATCGTTCCATTAGAAAAGCTACCTCGCAATACGAATGGCAAGATTGATAGAGTGTCGCTCAGGAAAAAAGCTGAAGAATTACTGAATCAATTAACCGCTACGTCGACTATCTCAATGTCAGGCGATATGGTTGATATTGTAAGAGAGACATGGGAAGTAGTTTTAGGAAAAAAAGTACAGTTGAATCGGAGTCTATTCGATCAAGGTGGCCACTCTTTAATTGTACTTAAATTATATAACTTACTTCGAAAAGTGTTACCTTCTTATGAGTTTGTAGTTGGTGATCTTTTCCGATATCCAACTATCAATCGGTTTGTAGAAGAAATTACGGCTAGAAAAGAGGCAGAGCCTATTGCAGAAAGTACTATTCCATCTTACAGCAAAATAGAAGTACTTGAAAAAGTGAAACAAGGCGAGCTTACAGTAGAGGAAGCTATGAAAATAATAGGTGGTCATAGATTGTGAAGATGAAACAAGAAAAAGGATATTTAGTATATAACCCAAGTCCACATGCAAAATTAAAATTGCTATGTTTTCATCATGCTGGAGGTTCAGCACTTTCAATGGTTCCTTTAGTGAGAGATTTATCTGAAGATGTAGAAGTATGTTTGTTTGAATTACCTGGTAGAGGAATGACAAATGATTTACCCTTTCTATCAACATTTTGTGAGGCAAAAGAATATCTATTTAAAACAGTATTTCATTATATTGATCGCCCAGCCGTTTTATTTGGTCATAGTTTAGGAGGACTATTTGTCTATGCTTTATCAAGTTTACTGGATGAGAAAAGTCAATATATTAAAAAATTAATTATTTCAGCTGCTAGGTCCCCCATAACCGTAGCTAATCATGCGACGCATCCTGAAGCTCCGTTTACGAGGCGAACGAGGGAAAGTATTATAGCAGATATTAGAAGGCTAGGTGGAGTGCCAAATGAGCTTGAGTCTGACTCGAGGCTATTCAATTCAATAGTGGATGTTACAGGCAGAGATTTTCATTTGCTTGATACATTTAAATTCGATGATAAAGCATTGGTCAACTATCCAATGGAACTTTGGTTAGGTACACAAGATTCAGCAGTTCCTGATGAGGAAGTTAAACTGTGGGAGAAAATGGCGCTCAATGACTATAAGTGTAAGTATTTTAATGGTGGTCATTTTTACTTGAGTGAGAATGAGGAGCCTGCTAAAGAGTTGAGACAGGAACTCATGAATATTAATACCAACATCAAAGGAGGGGTGATTCATGCAGACTAAACTTAAACCAGGTGAAAGAAGACATTATAGGGAAATTGAACTTTGGAAAGATATTACTAAAGAGCAATGGGATGATTGGCATTGGCAATTAACGAACACTATTAAAACTTTAGATGATTTAAAGAAAGTTGTAAACTTGACTGAAGAAGAAGAAGAAGGAGTTAAAATTTCTCTACAAACGATTCCTTTAAATATAACTCCTTATTATGCATCTTTAATGAATCCGGATGATGTACGATGTCCAATACGTATGCAGTCTGTGCCATTATCTGCTGAAATTATGAAGAGTCACTATGATCTAGAGGATCCATTGGATGAAGATGAAGATTCCCCTGTACCAGGTATAACTCATAGGTATCCTGATAGAGTATTGTTCCTAGTTACCAATCAATGCTCCATGTATTGTCGATATTGTACAAGAAGAAGATTTTCTGGACAGGTGGGGATGGCAGTACCTAAAAAGCAGCTTGATAGAGCTATTGATTATATTAGGAATAATGAAGAAATTAGAGACGTTTTATTGTCTGGCGGAGATGCCTTATTAATTAACGATAAAATTCTTGAATATATTTTAAGTAGTTTAAGAGATATACCGCATGTTGAAATAATTCGAATTGGTACTAGAGCACCAGTCGTATTTCCTCAAAGAATAACGACTGAGTTGTGTTCGATTCTAAAAAAATATCATCCTGTATGGCTAAATACACACTTTAATACATCGATCGAGTTAACTGATGAGGCGAAAGAAGCCTGCGAGAAGTTAGTCAATGCGGGGGTTCCAGTTGGGAATCAGTCTGTTATTCTGACGGGGATAAATGATAGTGTGCCAATAATGAAAAAATTAGTGCATGATTTAGTTAAAATCCGTGTTAGACCATACTATATTTATCAGTGTGATCTGTCTGAGGGGATTAGCCATTTTAGAGCGCCTATTTCTAAAGGATTGGAAATAATTGAATCTTTAAGAGGACATACTTCTGGCTATGCTGTGCCAACATTCGTGGTAGATGCACCAAACGGAGGTGGGAAGATAGCGTTACAGCCAAATTATATACTTTCCCAGAGTCCTGAGAAAGTAGTTTTAAGAAATTATGAAGGCGTTATTTCTTCTTATCCAGAGATAAAGCACTATGAATCAGGTACAGCCGATAGTTATTTTTCTGAAGTTTATGATTTAAAATCATATGACTCAACAGGCATTTCAAAGCTTTTAGAGCCTGAACCTTCGAAAAGCTTAGTACCTACAAATCTTCAACGATATAAATTAAGAGAAAGATATAAAGAAGAGGGAGCGGAGACATTAAAGGATAAAAGAGAAAATAGAGATGTGTTAAAACAAAAGAAAATATTACAAGCACAGAAAACAAATAAATGTTAGATAGGGGAATAGTGATGGTAAGCTTTTATGGTAGTTTATCTACAGAATTATATGATATAGATAAATATATTGGTAAATCATTTGGAGATGTAGAGTATTATTCAAAAAGGTTAGAAGGTGTTAAGGGAAAGATATTAGAGCCTGCCGTTGGCAATGGTCGTATCCTAATACCTTTATTGCATAAAGGACTAAATATTGAAGGTTTTGATCTTTCTGATGACATGTTACAATTATGCAAAAAAAATTGTGCAGAAAGTGAGTTTACACCCAATCTATATTCATTAAATATGTGCAATTTTTCTTTGGAACAAAAATATGAGGCGATTATTATTCCGACTGGTTCATTCCTATTATTGCATCAAAGAGAAGATTCTTTAAAAGCCTTAAAGTGTTTTTATGATCATTTAGAGGTTGGAGGCCGTTTAATAGTAGATACTTTCCTTCCTGAGTCGTTTGAGAAGGGGTATGTTTCAACTAGAGTATTTAAGAATCAAGACGGTGACTCTATAACATTGGAAGAAGTATTAGTAGATGTGGATTACATTAATCAATTTACGATTACTCACAATAAATATCAGAAATGGGAAAATACTAAACTAATTGATACTGAGTTAGAGATCTTCCCATTAAAGTGGTATGGAGTAGAAGAGTTTAGAGCAATTTTACAAGATATTGGATTTAAGGATGTAACGATTTCTTCAGATTATGAATATAATAAATACCCAACAAATGGTTCACAGGTATTTACGTATGAAGCAATAAAAGAATAGCACTTAATAATGATAGAACCCCGAAATAAAAAGTGTTTGTTCTTCAAGTCCTTAAAAGTTCGATTGGTAAACGATTTGTTTACCAAATCGAACTTTTTCCTTTTTTGTTGAAAGTTGTATGGGACCCAATTTCAGTAGGTCAAGGGCAAAAGTATATGGTGGGTCAAGTTTTGAGGTAAATCTCGTCAATCAACTGCACATGATGACAGAATGAAAAAGGCTAAGATTCACAACAGACAAAAGCATTTGATTCGACAGTGGATGGGAAAATAAAAGAACTTATACATTTAAAAGAGGCGCCCTTATAAAACGAAGAGACGCCTAAAACATTTGAGGTAAAAATTCCTTTATGAATCGTTGATTTTTACGTAACCATATTTTTAATATCATCCGATGTGTTAATAATCTATGTCGCTTATTAGGCCTTGCCTTCGCTTCTATTAAGCTTTGTAGTAGAATACAAGTCTCCGTTGCAAAGGCTTGAGGCTCTACGAGAACATCAAGCTTATAGTCGATTAGCTGTGCTGCCTGAACCTTTGCCAGTAGTTGAGCAAATTGGGTGTTCATAGCCGCATAATTTTCTGCCAATTCTAGGTCGATAAGGGTATAGAGTGCTTGTTCAATTTCAAGTTCCAATTCTTGTAGTAGCTCATTGGATGGCTGTGTCATTCCTATCACCTCTTTTACACGGCAAAATAGCCAATGGTGGCAAATAGTATGCCAAACAGCAGGGTACTAGCTATATAGCTTATTACTTGCCCCCATTTTTGCTGTTCAATTAACTGTAATGATTCAAATCCAAAAGTCGAAAATGTTGTATATGCTCCTAAAAAGCCAATGCCAATCAGCTGCCATAACCAATCACTGAGATGGAGGGCAAAAACAAGACCGAGTGCAAAGGAACCTGTACAATTGATGATAAAAGTTGCCCACGGATACGGATGGGCCAATAGTTTACCTAAATAAAACCTTAAAATAGCGCCCAAAAATCCACCAACCCCGACAAAAATCATGCCAGTCGCCCCCTTGCAAGACGAATACCCAACCAGGCGCATATTAAACCGCCTACAACACTTATGAAAACATAGAGAACTGCTAGGAGCCACTCATTTTGTTGAACGAGTAATAATGTCTCTAAGGAAAATGTCGAATAAGTAGTAAAGGCTCCACAAAAACCAGTGCCAATCCCAAGTACAAGAGGTGTGCGCTTTGTAAAAGTAGTGAAAAGCCATGCTAGGCAAAAGCAGCCAAGTAAATTTATCAATAATGTTGTGGATGGAAATCCTTCCGAGTTTGGAACGGCAATACTCAGGCCATATCGGAAAATGGCTCCAATAATGCCGCCAATTGCAACTGTGAAAAATGATTTCAACGTCAAGACCCCTTACTAAAATGACTATTATTAAAAAGTGTATCACGAGAAGAAAATTTTAGAAATATTCGATATTGGGAATTTCAATAAATAGAGTTTTCAACATCTAAAAAACTTCCAACAAAATGAATTAATATGTCCCTAGATGGTGTTTACCTCCTTATATAGTTGATAGATCGTACTTTAGAAAGGGTGAATGATTAATGATTATGCTGTAACGATATAATATATAAATATAGTATACAAAGATAGAATTAAGGTTGGTTTGAGAAAATTTGTAGTAAAGCTGCTAGCTAAAAAAGAGTGACAGGCAATACATGTAAAAAACACCGCTTACGGGTTATCCGTAAACGGCTAAACCAGTAACGGAAAATCCGCCACTACTAATTAATAAATAACTAAATAATAATAAATAAAATAATGATGATATATAGACATAGCGCGTAGCAATCTTTTTCTCACTACCAGTTCATTTCAGTCTTTAGGTTAATGTAAGCTATTAAAAAATAATGTAATGTTAAAAGTAATAAATGACGAACATGCTTTCCTTTTGGGCTTTTGGTATAAAATTGTATTTTAGTGCTTTAAAGCGCTAACTATTTCCTGAAAATGATAAAAAATAACTGGGGGATAGTTGACAATTATTTCTATAGTGTGATAATCTTCAAGAACACTATAACAAATAAACCAAAGGAGGGCATGACAATGTTAATTTCATCAGTATCATATTCAATGACAGCTACATACATTGTCCATGCCTAATGCTTATTTAAGATTGCACATAAAGGTATGGATTTGATCCGGCCTTTTATAAGAGACACATGCTCTTTGGAGGGGTATGTGTCTTTTTTGGTGCCTAAAAAGGTTATAGTGAAAACCAAAAAGGAGTGTATGTTTATGAGAAACACTGTACGACGAATGACTTTCAAAAAGGAATTTCTAGAAAGTGGGTAGCAATGCCACAACAGCACGGAAGAAAGAAGGTTATCATGTATGTTTGATGTTTTAAGTAAATTAGGCTGGTTCTTTAAACGATATTGGAAACAATATACAGTAGCGATTGTGCTATTGATGATTGCCAGTGGATTAGAAGTTGTTCCACCGTATTTACTGGGCTCTATTATTGATATATTGACTGCAGGGGAAATGACGCCAGCTATTTTAACAAAGTATGTATTTATTTTTGTCGGGATTATTATTGGGGGCTATCTGCTAAATTTTGTGTGGCAATTCCGACTATTTGAAGGGGCTATTAACCTTGAAAAAATTTTACGTCGAAATTTGATGCAGCATTTTTTACGTATGACTCCAACCTTTTATGAAAAAAATCGTACAGGGGACTTAATGGCTCGGGCAACAAATGACTTAAATGCCGTTTCCACGACGGCAGGATTTGGGATTATGACGTTGATTGACTCCACAATTTATATGGGTTTTATTATTTTTGCAATGGGCTATATGATTTCTTGGAAGTTAACACTCTTCGCCATGCTACCTGTTCCTATTATGGCCATCCTCATTCAATATTTAGGAAAAATTGTTCATGAACGTTATATGAAGGCTCAGGATTCTTTTGGGGAATTAAACGACAGTGTCCTTGAATCAGTCGCAGGTGTGCGAGTAGTGCGTGCCTATGTGCAGGAAAAAAAGGATGAGGCTAATTTTGCGAATATGAGTGAAATCGTTTATGAGAAAAATATTCATACGGCTAAAATTAATGCTTTATTTGGCCCGATTACTAAAGTGGGCACTGGAATCAGCTATGTTGTTGCGCTTGGGTATGGTGCTCATTTAGTGGCGACAGAGGCTATGACAGTTGGGCAACTTGTTACCTTTAATGTTTATTTAGGATTAGCGGTTTGGCCAATATTTGCCATTGGAGAGCTGATCAATGTCATGCAACAAGGGAATGCATCACTCGATCGTGTGCAGGAAACGTTAAACTATGAGGCGGATGTTCAAAATATTCCGAATCCCCAAATGATTGCGACACCTAAAGCAATTGGCTTTGATGATTTAACATTCCAATATCCAATGAGCCAAGTGAAAAACCTACAACAAGTTTCATTGTCATTGAAAAAGGGTCAAACGCTTGGAATTGTTGGAAAGACAGGCGCGGGGAAAACAACCTTCCTCCGTCAATTATTACGTGAATATCCAATCGGTCAGGGACAGCTTTCCATTGACGGCATTGATATTACTGCTCAAACGAAGGAGCAGATTCTAGATTGGATTGGCTATGTACCACAAGACCATGTGTTATTCTCACGGACTATTCGTGAAAATATATTATTCGGGAAAGAAGATGCGACACAAGCAGAATTGCAGCAGGCGATACGTGCGGCGTATTTTGAAAAGGATTTAGAAAATCTATCAATGGGTCTTGAAACGCTTGTAGGTGAAAAAGGTGTATCTCTTTCGGGCGGTCAAAAGCAACGTGTATCCATTGCTCGCGCATTAATTAAAGATCCTGAAATTTTAATGCTAGATGATTCACTGTCAGCTGTTGACGCGAAGACAGAAGCTAGAATTATTGAAAATATTCAGCGAGAACGTGATGGGAAAACAACGATTATTACCACGCACCGATTATCGGGTATTCAACATGCTGATATTATTATCGTGTTGGATGATGGGCAAGTTGTTGAGCAAGGGACACATGAGGAACTTCTTTCACGACAAGGATGGTACAAGGAGCAATTTGACCGTCAGCAGCTAGAAGGAGGTGCCTCATGAGTACGAGTCAACGTTTAATGCGCTATGCAATGTATTTTAAAAAGCCTATTTTTCTAGGCTTATTCTTCTTAACAATCGCCGTTTTTACGGAGCTTGTCGGGCCATTTATTGCTAAACATATTATTGATAATTACATGACGATTGGTCATATTGAAATCAAACCGATTACGTGGTTACTAATTGTTTATTTACTATTAGCCATTGCTACAGCGATATTACGCTATTTCATGTATATTTACTTACAAATTGGTGCGAATCGGGTTGTTCAAAAATTACGTAAAGATGTGTTTGAACATATTCAAACATTACCGATCCAGTACTTTGACAATTTACCAGCGGGCAAAATTGTTGCACGTGTTACAAATGATACAGAGGCGGTTCGGAATTTATATGTACAGGTACTTTCCAATTTTGTGACGAGCTTCATATCCATCTTTGGAGTTTATATAGCACTCTTTATTTTAAATTGGAAAATGGCAATGCTTGCTTTAACGATGATTCCTATTGTGTATTTATGGATGATTTTATATCGAAAATTTGCTTCCAAATATAATGATGTTATCCGTACGAAAATTGCTGATATTAATGCCATGATTAATGAATCTATTCAAGGGATGACCATTATTCAGGCCTTCCGACGTGAGCAACAAATGACGAAGGAATTTGATGATATGAATAATGAGCATTACGCTTACGAGCGAAAGCTTTTAGTTCTTGATTCAGCTACATCCTTTAACCTTGTGAATACGTTAAGGATGATTATGTTTACAGTCTTTATTGTCTATTTTGGTACACAATCCTATACAGCCACAGAAGTGATTACAGCGGGTACATTATATGCGTTTGTCGATTATTTAACAAAGCTATTTAATCCTATAACGAATATCGTGAACCAATTTTCTCAGCTTGAGCGTTCTCTTATTGCAGGGAAACGTGTGTTTGAGGTGCTAGATACAGATGGTGAGCCTGTCTCAGAAAAAAGTTTGCCAAGATATAAGGGCAATGTGCTTTTCGAGGATGTTTCATTTGCTTATAAAGATAATGAATACGTACTTAAGAACCTTTCATTCGAGGCACATCAAGGTGAAACTATCGCCTTAGTTGGTCATACAGGCTCAGGGAAAAGTTCGATTATGAACTTACTTTTCCGCTTTTATGATCCGTCGAAAGGTAAAATTACCATTGATGGCGTTGATATAACATCGGTCCCTCGTCAAACAATGCGGGAGCATATGGGAATTGTACTTCAAGACCCGTATTTATTCACGGGAACCATTGCCTCCAATGTGAGCTTAAATAACCCAAACATTTCTCCAGAAAAGATTAAGGATTCCTTAAATGCTGTTGGAGGAGAACGTGTTTTAGCGAATTTACCAAATGGATATGATGAACCTGTAATCGAGAAGGGAAGTACACTATCTTCAGGACAACGTCAGCTCATTTCCTTTGCAAGAGCTCTTGCCTTCGATCCAGCAATTTTAATATTGGATGAAGCAACATCCAATATTGATACAGAGACAGAGGAGATTATTCAGCATGCAATGGATGTCCTGAAAAAAGGACGAACAACATTTATTATTGCCCACCGACTTTCTACGATTAAAAACGCAGATCGAATCTTAGTGTTAGATCGAGGGGAAATTGTCGAGAATGGCACACATGATGAATTACTTGAGCTTGGTGGAATTTATGAAAAAATGTATCAAATGCAAGCCAATTCCTTACAATAATCTAGATAATAAAATCTTACGGGTCAGACCGTAGACAAGAGCCATCGAGAAGTTAACTCTCGATGGTTTTTGTCATTTTCTTTCAGGACGCTCCTGAGGTGAATGGTACTTTTCTTCACGAGTTTAACTGCTCTTGATTGTCATGAAAAAGAAAAAAGACTATAGGCAACTCAAAAATTTTAGAGTTGATCTATAGTCTAATCTCTCTTCTATTAAATTAGGGCATATTATTTATTTCACATATTTAAAGACATTGACAAAGAATAACAGTACGGAAAGGGCTACAGCAATGCCACCACCTGAAACAAATAGCTCAAATAACCACCGTGGCACATCTAGATAGACCATCATCATTCCAACCAATAGGAATGGTAGACCAATATTGTAAAGCCAGAACTGTGCTTTAGCGAGACCTGTTTCCGCAGCATCTTTATAAGTCGAATAAATTAAACCAATGAATCCAGTAGTCAGCCAACCTACCACACCAATATGAGCATGCGTCGCTTTCCATTGAAGTTGAACAGTATAATGCATAAACAGTCCAAAAGCAAAAACAATCAATAAATAGAAGACTGAGAGCTTTATCCATTTAGCACCCATTTTCAACAACTCCTTTCCTGAAAGTGAATTTAGCTAGCTGCTACAGTATATTCATGTCAAATAAAAATGATGCTTGTATGTATTTGAAAATAAATGTTGTTTGGTTTCATTAAACTAAAATATTTAATGGGAACTTTTTGTAATATGTAAACTTTTCATGGAGTTCTGCGTTGTATAGGCAGAAGGGAGGTGGACATGGTAAAGCAATCAATGAATGCGTTTTTACAGCAAGCAGGAACTCTGCTATATCGTTATTTGAGAAAACGTGGATTAGCCCATGAGGATGCAGAAGATATCATCCAAGATACATGTTATAAATTTTTATTACATAAAAATGGAATTCAGTCAGACAAAGTAATGAGTTGGTTATATCGTGTAGCAACCAATCAATTTTATGATCTCAAGAGAAAAGAAACACGTCATCCAACAACAGAATTAGATGAAGTTCAATTGACTTCATTAATTCATATTCCTGAGATCCAGATGCTAAAAAAAGAAAAATTAAAGGACATACAGAACACATTAGAAACGTTATCCATTTTGCATCAGGAATTACTAATCTTGAAATATGAGTTGGGATTATCGTACAAGGAAATATCAGCCTTGATGAATAAGAATGAAAACACATTAAAAACGCATGTCAGACGTGCTAGAGAAGAATTTACGGAACGATTTAAGGAGGATATTCATGATGAATAAAGAAGAAGAAGAATTTTTGTTTGATGATAAAAAAACGAAAAAAATAATGAGAAAGGCAAGGTTTTGGTCAACAGTCAAAATGATTGGGGTTACATTGGTCGTTACACCCATTGTGCTAATAGCATTATGGTATGGGCTGAGGACTTTATCGTTAAATAGTGCGCAAAAAGTAATGGATGATATTCATATATTTAACGAAATAAGTGCGCCCAATGTACAAATTAGTAATCAGGTTTATGACGATAATTTGTTGGGAGGGAAAATAACAACAACAACCTATAAGGTGCTTGGAGTTCAGCATCGGCCATATATTTGGAAGCCTATTAAAAGCAATTATAATCTATTTGGAACGCTTACACGATCTGCCACTTCTAGCCCCATTCAAATAGAAGGTTCAGAATCACTGGCAGAAACTTATCAAATCGAACGGTTTAATGACTACACAGGTGATCGAGAAATGTTTTTTTATCATCCCAAAATTTCTTACGACCATTATAAAGATAATATTAGTGAACTGAATCAATTGGAGAAAAATACTTTAGTAGAATTAGCTATTTCTTTTGATGATTCCTATAGTTTTGGTGAAATTAAAAGCAAGCTTCCTTCTGAAGTACAAGTAGATTGGTGGTGGGTGGATGCATATACAGATGATACACTAGATTTTTTTAAGCAAGGACAGAATACTATTTCAGTCAATGACCCATACATTTACGGCTTCCAATCAGAGCAATCCAAACCAAAACCCCGACGTTCTTCAAACGACGAGGTTGAGACCTTTATTCGAAATATTGAGCTTCTTCGCAAAAGCAAGAACTTTGAGTGGGAAACAAACCAGGTTTATCAAGCTTTAGTAGGAGAAAATGGAGCCATGGAGAAAAGTGATGTGAAAATAACTGGGGCTGTAGTAACTGGTACACCAGAGCAGTTGAAGTCATTACAAGGACAAACATACATTAAAGGGTCTATATTTGGTGTAATATCAAATCAGAAATAAAGCGGTCGAAAAGAGTAATCGGCACAATCATGTAGGAAAGATCAATTTTAGAAAAGCTTATTTTGGATTACTCTTCTCCAGAATAGGCTATTTATCTGAAGTAATTTAGTTTAAAAATAAATAGTTTAATGTTAAACTATATTCGAATAGACATGAAGGAGATGTGTATGAATGGGTAAATTAGATAACAAAGTAGTTATTATTACTGGTGGTGCAGGTGGAATTGGTAGTGGTATGGCTAAAGCAATGGCAAAGGAAGGCGCTATTGTCACGATTGTTGATTTAAATGCAGAAGCAGGCGAAGCAATGGAGAAAGATTTACAACAAATTTCTCCAAAATCTATGTTCTTACAAGCAAATTTAATGGAACGAGATCAATTACCAAAAATTATCGATACAGTTGTAGAAAAATACGGTAAACTAGATGTGCTAGTTAATAACGCTCATGCTGCGAAACAAGTTACAATAGAAGAAACAACCCAAGCGGATTTGGACTTATCATTTGGAACAGGTTTTTATCCGACATTTTATTTAATGCAGGCTGCATTACCACACTTAAAAGAAACACTAGGTAATATTATTAACTTTGCATCTGGAGCAGGTATTCAAGGTCACGAAACACAGGCAGCCTATGCCGCAGCTAAAGAAGCGATCCGAGGCATTTCTCGTGTTGCTGCAAATGAATGGGGCAGATTTGGTATTAACGTTAATATCATTAGCCCACTTGCAGATTCACCAGGTGTACAAGCATGGGCAAAAGCACAGCCAGAGTATTATGAAGCAGTGAGAAGTAAAATTCCACTAGGTCGTTTTGGTAATATTGAGCAGGATATTGGACGAGTAGCTGTCTTCTTAGCTTCCGACGATTCGCAATATATTACAGGTCAAACGATTATGGTAGATGGTGGTTCATTAATGCTTCATTAATGCTAGGCGTTTGAGGAGGATTTTTTTGAAACAGACAAGTATTTTTAAACTGATTCATATGATTGAACAGGTGAATAACGCCAATATTATACGTTTTACAAAAGCGTTTCCTTATCCATTAGGAATTTCACCGATTTTAGTATTAAATGAGCTGCATGTTAAAGGCCCTCAAAAACAGGCAGAATTAGCTGAAACCATTGGCTATACAAAAGGAGCAATGACAAGCATTGCTGAAAAATTAGTCAAGCTTGGATTAGCAGAAAGACTGTATGACCCAGCTGATCGCCGCACTATTCGTCTTGACATTACCGATGAGGGAAAAGTAGCCTTATCAAAGGCTCAATCTATAGGGAAAGAAGTCTTTGTACAACTATTTGAAGTATTAGATGATACAGAAATTGCCCAGTATTTACAGATTCAAGAGAAGCTAGTACAGGGCATTCAAAATAAAAATGAATAGCTAAAAATTTATTTTATGTAAGAAGGACCTATCCAAATCAACTCACCTCACCTCGATCAATTTTTTAGAGGTGGGGTGAGTTGATTTTTTATTGATTAGCTTACTAGACGGGCTAAAATGCATAGCCTCAAGGCTAGTCAAATACCATAAACAGGATTGACCGTAAGCCAAGAGGTACATCTAGTCATCTACTAAATGGTGTTTAATCTTTGCAGAAAAAATAGTAGCCCCTATTTGTAAAATAGTTGAATTTATTGAAAATTGTCCGCCTTCATTTTATAATACAATTACGGTTCTATTATAGAGACATATGAGGTGCAAGATGACATTAAAAACATTAGATAACTCATTAGAGGTTCTAAAATATTTTAATAAAGAAAATCCTACATGGGGTGTTCGAGAATTAGCGAAAGAAATGAACATTAGCCATTCTATTATTTATAGGATTTTAGCAACATTTGAAAATCAGGGCTTTCTAATTCAACACCCTGAGACAAAGAAGTATGAACTTGGGCTTCGTTTTCTAGAGTACGGTCAGATGGTAAAGGACAAATTAAATCTTTCTGATTTTGTGTTACCGATTATGAAAAATCTGGCTGAAGCCATTAAGGAATCCGTATTTCTAACATGGCTAGATGGCACAGATGGCGTGACAGTAGAAATTGCAGAGAGTTCTCAAACTATTAAGTTTTCTGTGTCGATTGGCACACGCACCCCATTACATATCGGGGCATCATGTAAAACAATCATGGCTTTTCTTCCAGAGGAGAAGAAAAAAGAGATTATGGACCATGGCATGAAAAAAGTAACCCCAGAAACGATTACAGACCCTGATCAAATGTTAGCCGATTTAGAGAAAATCCGACAGCAAGGCTGGTGCTTTACTACGGGAGAATATTCTCACTCGGTATTTGGGGTAGGGGTCCCTCTTTTTAATAGCAAAAAAGAAGTGATTGCTTCTCTAACCATTGCGGGTCCGATTTATCGTAAACCAACAGAGGAGAAGCTACCTGAAATGATCAATGTTCTTCAGTACGGCGCGATGAATATTCAACGATATTTCGATCAATATAGCTTTAAATTGTACCAAGAATAAGGTTGAAAAAAGCCCGAGATAGTTAATGACTATCTGGGGCCTTTGTTTTGGTTAGTTCGATGAATTCCTTGATGCTGGATACCGCCCTATCGATCTCTTTAAATGTATTAAAATAATGAGGTGAAAAGCGAGCCATTTTACGAATATGATTGCGCTCCATGATGGTATTAGCCATAAAAGTTCCAGCTTCTATAATAATGCCTCGATCCGCTAAAAAATTAGTGACACCATCTGGAGAAAGTCCCTCAATATTAAACGGTGTAACCGATAATCGATATTCGCTATTTTGTGGGCCATAGAGGACAATGCCTGGAATCGTTTTAAGCTGCTCTATTAAATACTTCGTCAGCTGTTGAACACGCTGATATATCGGCTGCATACCAATCGTATTTGCGTAATCGATGGCCGCCCCTAACCCTAATATACTTGGAATGACAGGACAGCCTGGCTCAAAACGTTTAGCTGTTTCAACGAATGAGTAATCGTTGTTTTCATAATCCCAGTTAGTGCTACCCCAGCCGATCATAAAGGGCGTAATGCTTGAAATCAGGGCTTGTCGTACATATAAAAAGCCAGAGCCTTCTGGACCACGTAGCCATTTTCGCCCACTAGCGACTAAAAAATCACAGCCTAGCTCTGCCACATGAATAGGGAGTAAACCAACTGTTTGATTGGCATTAATTAACGTAAGCACGCTGTATTGCTGGGCAAGCTGACAGATTTCCCTTGCAGGCTGAAGGGCACCTGCCGCGTTTGACATATGGGCAAAGGCTATTAATCTTGTGCGAGGCGTTATGAGCTGTTCAAGCTCTTGTAAGTCCACCATATAGTCCGCATTCGTTTTCAAAACTTTTAAGTGAACTCCTTGTTGCTGAAGGGCAAGCCAAGGTACATAATTACTTAACATTTCTGTATCAAGTACGATCACCTCATCATCTGATTTCCAATCTATGCCACCTGAAATATAATTAATAGCCATTGAACCATTGGGAACAAAGGCAATTTCCTCTTTTTTGGCACCGATAAATAAAGCAGTTTTTTCCCGAATTTGCTCTACCTGTTCATACGTTTCTTTACGAAAAGAAGGTAAATAAGGGCCGATACTCGCCTGTTTTTGAAGATAACTTGTCATAACATTCACTACAGGCTGAGGAATGGCCGAAGCGGCAGCTGTATTCAAATATATATATTGCTCTAACAGGGGCATATCCTTTTGAATGGTCATTATATCCATCATTGCATTCACCAGCCTTATAAAATGATTAGTTCTTTTGAAAAGGTCATTAAATTCTCGTAACCATTGTTCGTAACTATGAGATTATCCTCAACCCGAACCCCAGCAACATCCTGTATATAAATTCCAGGCTCCACAGTAAATGTCATGCCTTCTTCTAACACTAGTGAGTTACGTTGCATTAAGTAAGGTTCTTCGTGAGCGCTCAAACCAATGCCATGACCAAGTCGATGTGTGAAATAGCCACCATAACCACCATCCCGAATAATTTCTCTTGCAATGCTATCTAGGCTTTGGGCAGTCGTCCCTGGCTTAATAGCGTCTATTGCTGCTTCATTGGCTTGTTTAACAAGGCTATACATGTTTTGTAACGTTGGAGATACATCTCCTAAAGCTACTGTTCTAGTCATATCAGCCACATAGCCCTTATAAATAGCACCAAAATCAATGACAATGAATTCGCCTGCTTCTATTTTTTTAGTGCTTGCTCTGCCATGTGGGAGTGCACCACGATAACCTGAAGCAACGATAGTGCCAAAAGGTGTTCCTTCTGATCCACGACGTCTCATTTCATATTCCAATTGAGCTGCTACTTCCATTTCTGTCACACCCACTTGAATCGTCGGTAAAGTAGCTGCAAGACTTTCCTCGACAATTTGTACAGCCTGCCGCATATAGGCTAGTTCTTGTTGATCTTTTTTCATGCGTAATTCGCGAATGGACTCGCCAATATCAGATAAGTTTTCATATGTAAGCATTTCAATCGATTTCTGTTCATGGACACGCATAGTGTCAAATTCTACACCAATGGACTGCAATGTTCCCATTTCCTTTTTTAGTCGCTGAATCACCTGTGTAGGCCCTTCCTCATCAGAATAGGATAAAATAACACCACCATTGCTAAGATCAACTTTATTTAGTTCTACTTGTGGCAAAAGAAAATATAAATCATGAGTAGCCGTTATAACAGCAAATGTTAGCCGTTCACTTTGCTTTAGATGAAGACCAGTAAAATAATGCATATTTGGCCCTGGTACCAAAATAGCTATATCCACGTGCTGCTGCTGCATACGGGAAACTAACTTCTCTCTTCTTGTTTGAAACATAGGGCGATTCCTCCTAAAGGTAAGCAATAATAAGTCGGTATAACGTTTCTAATATAGAGACGTTGTATCTTAAAAATAGTATAAATCAACAATAATGAATTTTCAATTTATTAAAGCGGAGAAACATACAATAGAAAAGGAAATGAAATAACAAATGTGGGAATAGTTTGAGGTAAATAAAGTAAATACTAGTGTACGTCTTTTTTTCGTCTAATATGCATATAAGTAGACTAGATAAACTTTTTTCCAACTTAATACGTCAAAAAGAGGGGCAAAATTGTTAAGCAAGAGAGGACTAACGTATGGAAAAAAACATGAAACGCTCTAAAGAGAAAAAGAGCAAGAAAAAATTATGGCTGTGGATCGTTGGTAGCCTACTAACTATTTTTTTAATTTTTATAGGAACTGCCTACTTTACCATCCAAAAAACAATGAACAAAATTAATACACCACTTTTACAAACAACAGATGCAGCACAGCTAGAAGAAAAAACAGTGATTAAAAAAGAACCTTTCTCGGTTCTGATGCTCGGCGTAGATGAACGAAAAGATGATAGTGGACGTTCTGATACGATGATTGTGATTACTGTGAATCCGGAAAAGCAAACAATGAAAATGCTTAGTATTCCCCGTGATACTCGTACAGAAATTGTCGGTCATGATACCGTTGATAAAATTAATCATGCCTATGCTTTTGGTGGCGTTCCAATGGCTGTAGATACGGTAGAAAACTTTCTAAATATACCGATTGATTACTATGTGTTTATTAATATGGAGGGCTTTTTACAAATTATAGATACGCTTGGTGGCGTGACAATTAACAATGATATGGAGTTAACCTATGACGAATATCATTACCCAAAAGGAGAAATCACATTAGATGGTAATGAAGCACTTATTTTTTCCCGTATTCGTTATGAAGATCCACGAGGAGATTTTGGACGTCAAATTCGACAACGACAAATTATTGAAGCGGTTATGAAAAAGGCCTCAACTCCGTCTACATTATTAAAGGCAACAGATATGCTGACGGTTTTAGGCGATAATGTTCGCATGAATTTCTCTGTAAAAGAGCTTATTCAGCTTCAGGGTATTTATAAGAAAATGGATAAGGGTATTGAGCAATTATCGTTTGAACAGGGTGATGGTGAAAGGATTAACCGCATTTGGTACTACATTCCGAACGAGGAAGAGCTTCAAAAAATACAAGCCGATCTAAAAAACCATTTACAAAGCAAGTAAGCTTTTGCTTACTACAAGTGATAACATATATGTGAAATTTTTGGCCATGAAGGGAGGGAGATGAATGAATGGGAGGACCCAGGTCCTTAGGTATACGGCTCTTAATCATTGCATGCAAAGCTATGTACCTAAACGTAAAACGCGAAGAAATCCAGTCCGATCAACTATTAGAGGCCTACAAGTATTATGTTTAAAATTGTTTATGTAGTGCATAAAAAATCATTCATGTAGGGTGCATGCCTAGGTGAATGATTTTTTTGACGTTAATCATTTATCTATATTTCTTGAAATGTCAGAAAATTCGTTGTATACTGACATTAGAAATGGTTAAAAGGAGTGATTGTGATGATTATAGGCACAATTTTATTAGCAATTGCATTACCAGTGGGTATCGTATTAGCAGTAGATTTATTGAACGAGCAGCAACAGGTTGCCCCACAATCTAACCATTCTTAATTGTCAATTGAACAAAATCAGATATTTCTAGACAATGCTACATAGTAGCATTGTCTATTTTTTATGGAGAATGAAACAATTTGCGTGATTCATTCGTCAATGAAGTGTAGAAAATGTTATACTATTAAAAAAACAGTATCGGGGAATGAACATGCAAGAGGAAAAAACAACAAACTTTAAAAAAGAAATACTATCTTACATCAAAATTATTGTCATTACAGCAATTGTCGTGTTTGGCTGTAAGCAATTTTTATTTGCGCCCATTAAAGTACAAGGGGCATCGATGTACCCGACCTACCATGATAAAGATATTATAATTGTAAGTAAAACAAGTAAAATCGAGCGATTCGATCAAATTGTTTTCCAATCACCTGTAGAAGATGAATTATATATTAAACGTGTCATCGGTGTACCAGGTGATAAAGTGGAAATGAAAGATGATGTATTGTATGTGAATGGCAAAGCCTACAAAGAAAATTACGTCAATCGTGAAACAGATGATCCTAACCAATTACGCATTACTGAAAACTTTACATTAGAGCAATTAGTCAATGAAAAAGAGGTACCAAAAGGCATGTATTTTGTGCTTGGAGACAATCGCCTAAAAAGTAGTGATAGTCGCCATTATGGTTTAATTTCAGAGGATGCTGTTTATGGGGAGTCGAAATTAATCGTCTATCCATTTAAGCATTTTCACGTTGGCTCAAAATAAGAAATGATTAAGAGGCTACTTAAAAAGTGGCCTCTTTCTCTTTATTGGATGTTACATCTTTACATATTTTATAAGAGGGATAATAAACACAAATCATTGAATTTTCAACGGTTTCTTTAATAGGGGTTTGATAACTTCTCATGTTAAGAGCTGTTTCTTCGATTGTGAGCTCTTCGGCTACTAATTCAACACCATAAAATAGTAATAAAAAATAGCATACAAATCCTACTATTCGCAAACAATCACCTCGTAAAATAGTTATTGTATGTTATTATGTATGGTCAAATTCATTAAAATATAAGCAGAAAATCGAAATTTTCTCTCGAGTATCGAAATTTTTATGAAATAGATTCTATGAAAAAAAGGTATTGTCAATAAATTTTTCATGTGCTACTATAGCTAAAGTAAATATTTGAACTGTATAACCTCAATAATATGGATTGAGGGTCTCTACCAGGAACCATAAAATCCTGACTACAAAATTTTGTTTCATTTTTGTAGTCAGGATTTTTTATTTTGATGCAGCCTATGTTGATATAGAAATGTCTGCTGAATTAAGCTCATGAACCTCAGACATATGTCTGCAAAATCTGGACACAGAGGTATCAAGGCTGTTGAAAGATCTCCTATAAAAATGAAATGTAACGAAAGGGAGATTACAATGAATTGGAGAGTTTATATTCTTGCGGTGACTACCTTTGCAGTAGGTTTAGTTGAATTAATCGTAGGTGGAATCCTACCAAATATTGCAGAGGATTTGAATGTTTCTTTAGCAACAGCAGGGCAATTAATCACTATTTTTGCACTTGTTTATGCGATTTCCGCGCCCGTTCTACTATCTTTGACAGCTAAGGTAGAACGGAAACGCTTATTCCTTATATCCTTATTTATTTTTACATTAGGTAATTTGATGACCTTCTTTAGTACAACGTTCACCGTTGTTCTAATTGCCCGAATTTTTACAGCGATGAGTACAGCATTAGTCATCGTGCTATCATTAACGATTACAACGAGAATTGTAGAGCCTAGACACCGTGCCAAAGCATTGGGGCTTGTTTTTATGGGCGTAAGTTCTGCACTTGTTATCGGTGTGCCAATGGGGATATTTATTACAGAAGCTTTCGGTTGGAGAGCCGTATTTTTAGGCATTAGTATTCTTTCAACAATCTCAATGGTTTTAATAGCTTTGTTATTAGACAAAATGCCAATCGGGGAAGTTGTACCACTGAGGAAGCAAATGAAATCATTGGCGAATTTAAAAATCCTTACAGCGCAATTAACGACTTTGTTTATGCTAGCAGGTCATTATATGCTCTACGCATATTTAACGCCTTTTTTAGTGGAAGCCTTTGATATGAATGCCTCATGGATTAGTATTTGTTACTTAATCTTTGGTATTGCCTCTGTTAGCGGTAATGCTGTAGGTGGCTGGGTGAGCGATAAAATTGGGACAAGTAAAGCCCTTATTCTAATCGTCTCTACATTTGCGCTTGTCTTGTTCAGTATCCCTTATACAGTCATTGCCTTACCGGTCTTTTTACTGTTTACTGTTTTATGGGGAGCATTAAGTTGGGCTTTAACACCGCCATTACAAAATTATTTAATTCAAGCAGATCCTCAATCATCCGATATACAGCAAAGCTTAAATACCGCTGCGCTCCAAATCGGGATTTCCATCGGCTCAGCGCTGGGTGGTGCCGTATTTGCCTTTACTGGATCTGTCATGCACTTAGCAAGTTTCGGAACTCTATTAGTTCTCTGTGCTTTAGGATGTGCTATTTTCTCCATTAAAAGAGCACCTGTCTCACAAGAGCATTCTCCGGATTATTCATCAGCGCAACATCATTCATCATAATTGGTGAAATTATCCAAAAAACGATCCTGCTATAGCAGGATAATAGCAGCCTGATAGCGAATGTAAGGATAGAGGAGGTTGGTAATAGATGCAAGTAGATTTAACCGATTTTCAAAATGTCAAAGTCATCGCAACGATTGATCAAACTTTTTATAGAAATGTAGGTGCTATCATATTATATGAAGAGGATTCACACACATTATCTGTACGAAAATTGACTCGGAAAACAGTCGATCATTATATACCAACAGACGAACTCGAACACTTTACATTTGCCTCTCATGCTGATGCCATTAAGTTCACGCACAAACTTACGCGCATGAGTGCCTTAGATTACTTATTAGTGGCTCATAAAGAGAGACCCATACAATCATAACTGCATTTATAAGCATTGGGAAAGTAAGCCATTCCCAGTGCTTTTTTTTGTCTAAGTGAATCTATTTGAGTTTTCTCTTTAAAAATTAATTTCTTACTAGTTTATTATCATACTCTAGTTATCTATCGAATAGATTGTTGTAGTTAATGAATTTCACACAGACTTACGGAGTTTGAGATTTTAAGGTGCCTATTATTTTCCAGAAAATAGTATACAACCTTTAAATCTTGTGAATGGAAGGAGAACCCTATGACTGAATATCATCAACAATCGTCTACTGAAGTCATGAAGATATTGAACGTCACCACAGAAGGCTTGACCGATGGGGACGTTCAAAAGAGGCAACAAGTCTATGGCTATAACGTATTAGAGGAAGGTAAAAAGACTAGTACATGGGCTGTTTTTATGGGCCAATTCAAAGATTTATTAGTCATTATTTTACTGGTCGCTGCCTTCGTTTCCTTTCTACTAGGAGAGGTAGAAAGTACAATTGTCATCATGATTGTTGTTTTTCTAAATGCTATTTTAGGCACGGTACAGCATGTTAAAGCTGAACAATCTTTAGACAATCTGAAGGCGCTAACCTCACCGATTGCTAAAGTAATGCGTAATAATCAACTTATGGAAATTCCTTCTGAGGAGATTGTGGTGGGGGATCTTCTTATGTTAGAGGCTGGCGATTACATCAATGCAGATGGCAGACTATTGGAAAGTCATAACTTGCACATCAATGAAAGCTCTCTGACCGGAGAATCAATTGCCGTTGCCAAAAGTACTGAGCCTATTCGAAAAAACAATGTTACGATTGCGGATAAGAAAAATATGGTGTATTCAGGTAGCTTCGTGACCAATGGACGAGGGATTGTAATGGTTACAGCTATCGGGATGCAGACTGAAATCGGGAAAATTGCTAATTTACTCGATACGGCAAAGGAAAAGAAAACACCTTTACAAATGAGCCTAGATCAATTTGGTGAAAAATTAGCATTAGGTATTACAATCATTTGCTTAGCCATTTTTACAATTGACCTTATTCGTGGACGAGCGTTAGTAGAGTCCTTTATGTTTGCGGTATCTCTAGCTGTCGCAGCTATTCCTGAGGCTTTGAGTTCCATCGTTACGATTGTCTTAGCATTTGGCACACAGAAGATGGCGAAGGAAAATGCAATTATTCGTAAGCTTTATGCGGTAGAAAGCTTAGGAAGTGTATCTGTTATTTGTTCTGATAAAACGGGTACCTTAACAGAAAATAAAATGGTTGTACAGGAAGTCTTTGTCGATCAGAAAAAAATTCCTCATGATTGGCTAAACCCAACAAATTCAGTGGAAAAAGAGCTGATGGTTAAGGCACTTTTATGTAGTGATGCTGTTGAGCGTGATCACAAGGAAATTGGTGATCCGACAGAAATAGCGCTTGTGAAATTAGGGAAGCAGTACGGCTTAGATGAATTGATGATTCGCGAGCAATATCCAAGACTGGCTGAAATTCCATTTGATTCGGCGCGAAAGCTTATGAGTACTGTAAATCAAATAGATAAAAAGCCTGTTATGATTACTAAAGGGGCATTAGATGTTCTCTTGCCTAAAGTGACTAGAATAAAAACGGCAACAGGCATTTTTGAGATGACAGCTCAGCATCGTCAAAAAATCGAAGCGGTCAATCATGATTTTTCGAGGAATGGTTTACGTGTGATAGCCATTGCCTACAAAGATGTTTTACCGCAGCAAACAATTGATACAAGAGTGGAAAAAGATTTAATATTTGTCGGCTTAGTGGCTATGATGGACCCTCCAAGAAAAGAGTCCAAAGAGGCAGTGGAAAATTGTATTAAGGCAGGCATTAAGCCAGTTATGATTACTGGTGATCATAAAATTACGGCTACAGCGATTGCCCAACAAATTGGGATTTTAAAAAACCCAGATGAAGCCATTGAAGGACATGCTCTCGAAAGATTCTCAGATCAAGAATTACAGGAAAAAATAGATGATTATTCTGTATATGCGCGTGTTACACCTGCTCAAAAGATTCGTATCGTCAAAGCGTGGCAGGATAAGGGTCATGTTGTTGCGATGACGGGGGATGGCGTCAACGACGGACCTGCGCTAAAACAAGCAGATATCGGGGTGGCAATGGGAGTGACTGGGACGGAGGTCGCAAAAGATGCCTCGTCCATGATTTTAACAGACGATAATTTTTCTACGATTGTCAAGGCGATCGCCAATGGTCGTAGTATTTATACAAATATAAAAAATGCCATTTTGTTCTTATTATCAGGAAATGCGGGAGCTATTTTTGTAGTGCTATATGCCACAGTACTTGGCTTACCAGTTCCGTTTGCGCCTGTGCATCTATTATTCATCAACCTATTAACAGATAGTCTGCCAGCAATCGCAATCGGATTAGAGCCGAATAATAAGAAAACGATGAAGGACAAGCCTCGAAATATTCATACACCTCTATTAAATAAATCATTTACGACACAGGTGGTGCTTGAAGGAATTTTAATTGCTATCTCCACCATCATTGCTTTTCAAATTGGATTATCAACTGGAGATACATTAACGGCAAGTACAATGGCCTTTACAACACTTTGTTTATCAAGATTAGTGCATGGCTTTAACTCCAGAGCCAAACAATCGATCTTTACGATTGGGGTATTTTCGAATAAATATGCATGGATTGCATTTTTAATCGGTGTCCTAAGCTTGCACATTGTATTGTTTATGCCAATGCTTACAACGGTCTTTGAGGTGGCGCCATTAACAATTGCCCAATTAGGCTTTATTTATAGTCTATCCGTGTTACCGTTCCTCGTAAATCAATGGTATAAGCTCCTGTTTGTAAGAAGTCGATAGAAGGGGAATGAATGTCAAAACCACCTACATATAACGAGTAGGTGGTTTTGCTATTGTTTAATGACAAGCTTAAAATCTACAAAAAAACGCACTATATTTAATAATGTGCAACATAATGGATGATTAGATCGTCCAGCATGCCATTTTTATTGGGCTGGTGCTAGTAGCCAACCTTTAATTTTACTGAGTTCAATTAATTTAGACCCAAGTATAGCATAGCGCATATGGAGTTGCCCATATTTGGCAAGGTGCTTTTTCTTTACTGACAATTCCAATGCTTGGCTTACAGCAAGTAAAGAGGAAGCAATATTCATAGATAAAATGGCACTAATTTCACTATCATTAATGATGGATTGTCCACGTATATCCGTCATTTTCATTTTACTGTATACCATTGTTGTAGTGGGGGCAAGCACGCCATTTTCCTTTAATAATAATGTCAGCTGTTTATTTTCCTCTTTTAAACATTGAATGAATTCCAAAATCATAATCTTTAATTTTTTATCCCGGGTATGGTTAAAAAAGGCATGGCTTGAAGCAATATAGCTTTGATTGACACCGAGCTGCGACCAAAGCCTAAACATCTCCTTAAATTGTAATGATGCTAGATTGTCATTTATCATCGTTATTGTGACACTTCCTAACTCCTAGTATTTATCTAAGATTAGGATGGAACAGTTTATGACATTCTATTCATCTTTTACAATAAAAGTTTAATAAAAGGGGCATTTTAATAATAGGCGCCATAAGGATACATATGTGGGGAAGGGTAATGGTATGGATAAGGGTATGGGTATTGGCATGGTTTCATGGAAGGCTTTTTTTGCTTGCATGAAGAATTATCAGTTGCCGGTTCCACTCGATTACAACCTTTTGGGGGCCCAATATAAGTAGATGGAACAATCGGTGCAATGGTTTTTTTCCATTGTTCCTCATCTAGACAATAGGTATGCGCCATAATATTGGCAGGTGTGAATTTCAATATATCAGAGCCTAAAATAACCTCTGGTGTTGGAGCATCAAAGATAGCAAGTAAATGGGTGTTATCTTCTGTGGCAATCTCATAATGCCACCAGCCCTGTGGTATATTGGCTACTTGCCCAGGCTTAATCGGGTAGTTTTGAAGTTTTTTTGTAAAGGGATTTAATAGGGAAACCATTGCTGTACCAGAAATACAATAGACAAGCTCGGCTGCATTTTGATGATAGTGTGGCTCAATGACATTGTCTTTACTTAAAAAAATATCCAGTAAAGATGTATTTTCTAAAGTATTTAATTGTTCTACGCCAAGAATATTAATGTAGTTTCGTGAATCTTTTTTAAAAAGCGTACTTTTATTGACATCAAAGGTGAACTCTGCAGAAGACGATGTATAATCGACATTTGTGTTAATACTTACATCCTTTCACACTAAAATTGTGATATTCATCATCACCACAGATTATGATTGAAATGTTTATAGACTTATACAAATGCCTAGCGTTTGTCTAGAACTCTTCGCAAGCACATACTAGAGAAATTGTATGAAATTACCACCGCTATTTAAGAACGTATGTGCGTATAATAAAAAGAACGTATGTTTTGTTTGGGGGATGGAAATCATAGCAAAGCAGCCATGACTTTCAATGTTGAAGTTTTCTCGCAAGCGCTCCCCCGAAACTTAGCAGAAAGGGTGAGACAATTTGATCAAAGATCGAGGAGCCATGAAATGGACATCGATGATGCTTCCAGAGCATTTAATGCTTTTGAAAAAGTGGAAACAAGAGGTGCTGACAGAACCGCCAAGGGAACGTGCAGAATGGGAACTGGAGGAATTACAGCAAACCATCACACATGCATTATCGCAACGTAACTATATTATGTTAACTATTTGGGAAGAGGCTAATTTTGTACAATATGGTGGCATTATTAAAGGGATGAACGAGTTGGAACTTCTGCTAGAAACGATTACAACAACGAAACATATCGCATTGAAATATATTTATGCTGCATATATAGAGGTGGATGGCAATAGCGGTATTTGATACAAAATCGAGTGAGTTAATTTAGTGCCTGATAATGAATGGTACGAATGACAGCGGATGACAAAGTCACTCATTTGAACATCACAAATGAGTGACTGTCTCCTTATAGGTGCAATTGCATCACTATTTGCTCACCAATGGGTCCCATTCGTCTTTCACCATTATCTTCAAAACCTACGTTGGTATACAAATTCTGCGCAGCGATGTTCTTATGATTTACTACTAACACTACTTCGTTAAATTCTTTAAATTCATGCTTGACAAAGTCAGCCAATAAAAGCATTGCTTTTTTTGCATAACCCTTACCTTGCTGTTTATGATCCATAGATAAAGCAGTAAGTAACATCGCCTGAGGATTACTAGAATATTCTTGTACTCTTTCGGTTGCATGAAGTACGAAAAAACCAACAGGTATTGTATTACTTAAAATCACAATAGGGTACTGTCCAACTTTTTCGATTGTAATCTCTTTTGGTAAGGCAGTAAATCGGTGTTGTTCTGCTGGCAATTCAAACTCATTTAACTGCTCTACATAGTCTTCTGAAAAATGTACTAATTCAATGTTAATTGTGTCTTGCATAAACAAGCCTCCTTTTTTATTATTGTATCTATGGAACAGGTGTTCGTCAAGAAGGCTTGTTTAATAATCATGCAAGCTAGAGTTCTTTTACTTTATAAATTACCAAAAAATAAAATAAAGGAAATACTCACAATTAGAATCAGTGTTAAAGCAATTGTCACAATACCTCTCAGTAAGGTCGCTAAATTTCTAACATCTTTCATTCCTACAACACTTAGGTAGAAACATACGATTGACAATAGCAATGTCAGTGTCAATGGGTGAAGATGGACATAGGTGACAAAAAAGTCTTTTAAGGAACCGGATAGAAAAAATAATAGGATGCAACCTAAAGATAAAATAAAGGACCAGAAATTTAGATTAATTCCCACTTGTTTCCTCCTCTCTGCTAAAACGATATTTCTATAAAATCTATAATAGAGTAAAAGGATGCAAAAAGAGGCCACTTGGATGTAAGTGACCTCTAGAACCAATAAAGGAGTGTCATGTAAAGTAGAAAGAACTTTACAATACTATTATTATGATAAGTTATCAATTGGAGATAGTTATCTATCTTCAATGGCGTAAGAAATATTTTTATTATCTCATAACAAGCAAATAATTAGGAGGAAGGGGAATAAAAAAGGCTTAAGCTTCTTCATCATTAGAAATGAACAGAAGCTAAAGCCTTAATACGACCATTAGCAAATGAAGCTTGTACCAACAATAATGAGAAGAATAAATAGTACAACGATTAGCACGAAAGTTGAACTGTTACCATTGCCATTATTTCCGCCACAATAATTATTAAAATTACCTACATTTCCACAGTATCCCACAAAGGACACCCCCTCTCTCCATATCTATTGTATGTATAAGATTCAAATGGAGGAGCGATAATCATCCAAGTAACTAGTATTAAAATGGTGCCATCAAAAAAACATCCTACACGGATGTTTTTAATATAACGGCTGCTGCATTTGACAAGGCGGAAAACCATTAACATCTTGAATCATATGAAAATCATATTGCTTTAAAGCAAATTGGCTTTGATACAAATATTCGAGAACAAGAAGCTTCCCACCTGAAACACCACAAAGAACACCAGATGTTCCTTGCCCATTCGTCAACGAAACACCGACCGGTTGCCCGATTAAATAGTAAATTTTATGTTGCCAAGGCACTATTGCCACTCCCTTCAATATAATTATATGAATGTAATGGTCAAAGGTGCATAGGGTAATGGCTAAGGTATCATGAGAATATAGGTCAGGATCAGGATCTTTTAACAGTAACCAAGGCACCTAGTTCAATGCCAAACAAAATAAGCGAATCCAGAAACTTTTTTGCTACTAAAGTAGATTATACTGAGATTAGTAAAAAAATTCTGAGCTTGGGCTGAAAGGCGAATTATTAGTAATTAACCATCTCCAAAATGTATTGGGTTACGATACAATTCATACTTCTTTTATAGAAGGTGATGGAGCTGGGTACGATATAGAAGCTATTAAAAAGGATGGTACTTCTAGATATATAGAGGTTAAAACAACAAAAGGTGGAATCAATACGTCGTTTATGATATCTGGCATTTCCCTCAATTTATGCAAGTAACTACGAATTATATAGAGTCTATGAATATAACCATGAATTTAATTCTGGCAAATTCTTTAGAATAGAAGGTGACCTAAAAGCCCCTTAAATTTAAAACCTACTGTTTATAGTGCAAAGTTATAAAGTAAGCTACCATTAGTCTATAAACTAATGGTAGCTTACTTTATTTAGTTTAAAATTTTTTTCAATATACATTGTTTCATTTAAAATATTGTTATACATACCAAGGTCAAATTCATGAACTGAAAATTTAATTACTTGTGAAGTTTTTATACGTTTAAGATTACCAGAAGGAGAGCATTATGATGACAATTTATGAACAACTATTAGAGGTCCTCAAAGAAGAAATAGGTAATATTTTAACATCCACGGAGATAAAAGATAGATTATCAAAAAGATTTAATACAAATCTAAAGAGTATTATTCCATCAGATTATTGTTATAACCGTTACAACAAAGGTATATCTTTTAATAAACATCTATTTATATATATTAATCGAAGTACATATAGATTTGTTGGTGAAAATTATCCTTATACTGGACTAATCTTTCACAATCCTAAAGGCGTAGAGTTTGAAAGTGTTGTAGGAGAGTGGGATAAAGGGCAACTTCTACTCTATAATGAACAGACTGTTAATAAAGGTACAATAGGAATATCACAAATAGAAAAGTTATATGAGGAATACTTAGAAATGTTACGATTTGAAATGAATGTACTTGGATGCAAGGCTACCGAATTAAGGCATCTTATAGGTCGGCTAGGTGAATTCTTTTGTGTTCTTTACACAAAAGGAGAACTAGCTAAAGTAACTAATCAACATGGATTTGATGTGGTGAAAAACGGTAGAAGAATTAGTGTTAAAACAACTGCCCAAGAAAAAAGTTTTATTACAATCAATAAAAATACATTCAACCAATTTGATGATTTGTTCGTAGTTCAGTTCATAGACGATGATTTTAAAATCTTATTTTATGGAGCAAAGGAGGAAATATCTTCACCTAGAACATATGGCAATAAATATGAGGTCGATATAAGTTCATTAATAAAATTATCGAAGACTGTTTATTAAAGAACTTTGACGGTAAATTCGACAAAAAAGAATTATTATTCTATTCCTGTTAAATTTATAAAATTAATCGATGAAATTTTATCCTTTTGTACTTTTTGGAATATTAAGGATGCTAATAGGCGCTCATGTAGGTTATGCATCATTATTATTAATAAAGCAAATGAATTACCAAATAATGAAAAGTGTGATGTCAGACGCATCGAGATTCGTTAAAACGTATAGTTCCCTATCTCGAATTGTCTGAATGTCGGATATTATTGATTTCAAATATCTCACTTCTGATAATACTCTTTCCCACTAAGCTCTATTCCTTTGGCTAAAATAAAAAGGACAACAAAAGAATTTGCTTCTACTACAATCTAAATTATCTCTGGTATTTTCTGCAAAGGTTTCTAAACTAAATGAGCATTTTTTTCATTGAGAAATAATTTTACTTTTTAAATCTTCCACTCTTTGGATGATGTATGTGAATTTATACTTTCTATTTTATTCCTTTTGTATGCAATATAGGGTTTTAATATAAAATTATTACTTACTTTATACTCAATATTACTTTCTAAGTAAACGGTAACTTTAATTTGAGAAGTTTTATATATAATATTCTCTGATAACAACAATTGAATATCTAAACCTGCAACAGCAAATCTAGAAGCATCTTCTTTCCCGATTAAAGGTAGTTGATAAATGCCGATTATTTCTTGTTTACTATCATCAATTGTCCACTCTATATTTATGTATGTATCCTCTTCAATCTTACTTAACTCAATTAAAGCACAAACATGTGCATCTTTTGGTGTAAATATATTTTTTTCTTTAACAGATTTAAATTCTTCAGTTATATTTTCACAAATAGTAATCGAGTTAATCAAGTGAGCACCCCCAAAATGGCAAACTGGATGCTCATATATGTAATTTTGCATCCAGCATTAATTATTACTTACTTTGTCAATCCAAAATACTTTGCTGTAGAACCAACTGCATATTTCACTGATCCAGTAACAGCACCCTTAATAGCGCCCACATTGGCCCCTAGAGTTGCTCCTGCAGCTCCACCTGCTGTAACACTTCCTTTAGATGTAAAGCCACGAGAAGAAAAAGTTGCTGTTACCGTTGTACCAGCAACACCACCAATTGCAGCTCCCTGAGCAGATGAGGAAACAATATTTTTTGTAATTGTATTTGAATTACTCCAACTATCTAATGTTGATTTTGCATATGAAATAGCTCCCATTTTATTTCACCTCCTAGACTATATCACTATAACACTATAAAAAAAATATTCAACTATTTTTTACCTAATATGTAATTGAAATGCAAAAAATAGATATTAGTATTATAATTTAGAAAAAAATAAAATTACAAAATAGAAACCCGAAATAACTAGTATTAACCCTATACCTAATAACCAACCGACGATGTTACTAAGACTTAAAAAACTAAAAATTTCAATAGTGTAAACAAATATTCTCTTATATATTGGCTTATCGCTATAATCTCCTAATTCATCTTTTAATTGAACAACACCTATAGGAATTATTAGAAAACCTAATATGATAAGTACTATACCTATAATTAAACCTAACATTTTTTATAAAACACTCCTTTTTTTGAATAAAATTATTATTCTTTTAAAATACATTTATTTATACTATTACATAATACTACTAAAAAAAGGATATTAAAATAATTTTTTCTTTATCTTATATATTAGGTTTTACAGAGGGTTTAAAATATAAGTAATTTTAAAAACATCACTAGAAAAAAACATGAAACAATGTTTGTGCATTTTACACAAATAAACTATCGTAACGCGAACAGATTTCCTATTACTTTGTTTAATAGGATCATCATAATTATTGTCAAATGCTTGTTTGTAGGATTTTTTTAATCAAATATTATTTCAAATCAGCAAAAAGCTTACATAACAACATAAAAAAGCATTAACAAGAAGGGGAAAATCCTTTTCGTTAATGCTCTTTATTTTACTTACTTAGCTTAAATGGATCTTTTATAAGCACTCATAGTCGAGGTATATTGGAATATTTTAGGGTTAACTAGTCCCTCACGTAAATCCATCATCCCTAATTGTCCCATTTTATTCAGCAAAGGAATCAACCAACTTCCACTTGGAGCACCTTGTAGCACTTTGATTTGATTAGATGATAACTTTGAAACTTTACTCGTATCAATCGGTTCTTTTGCATTTTCTATTGTTTCTTGAAAAGCTTTCAAGTCTGTTTTATACATATTCTCGCCAGTTTGTTGAGTAAAACCTTTATATCCGTAAGCTCCTTGAAGGATAGTTAACCTTATACTCATATCTTCCATAGAAACCATCTTTAAATACACCTCTCTTCATAGTATTCCTACATTATAAATGTGGAAAATTTATAGTTCTTTCAATGGTATTCCAAGGGGAATTTTGTGAAGTAGATCTAAACTTATATAAAGCAGAAGTTCCACTTGAAATTTTTAAGTCTGAATTAAAAGTTACTG
Source organism: Lysinibacillus sp. UBA5990 (assembly GCF_002429815.1). Taxonomy (NCBI): domain Bacteria; kingdom Bacillati; phylum Bacillota; class Bacilli; order Caryophanales; family Bacillaceae; genus Lysinibacillus; species Lysinibacillus sp. UBA5990. The sequence goes on along the minus strand of NZ_DJAY01000015.1, from coordinate 1,736,805 downwards.
TATGATAAAACGCATCTATAATTTTGTCATTATTAAAATCTATAGCAGCTTCATTAAGTTTATAATCACGATTTTGATATGTAATACGCTCATCATCTAACCATTGATTTTCACTTCCATAGCCAACTTCCATAACTGCTACAGTAACAGTTCCTGAAACTGCATAAGAAGTTTGCTGCATGCCAATATCCTCAGTTACTTGATTGCTTGTTCCAACTTGAGATACTACTTTGTCAATATAAACAGATGTTAAAGGTGGTGCTGGACCTCTAAGAACGGGACTATTTTGACTGTTTTTTAATTCCTCTTTAATTTTAGCATCCTCATCTGAAGTAACTAATGTAACAGTCCAATCAGGATGTTTTGTTTTTAAATCTTCAATTAATGGATCTACAGCAATCTTATCTTTTTCTATCTCTGAAGCCTCAGCTGTATTTAGCCCAGCAAACCGCTTGCTAAAATTCCTACAGTTAGTAAATATTTCTTCATATCCAACTTCCTCTTTTACATTATTTGTAACACATTATAATTATCGGATAATAAATTGGATGTTTAACACTATTTTCCAAAATAGATAATTATTAATTAAATGCCACTTCAGAAAATGATAAAACAGCACCTTTAAAAACCAAGTAGTAACCATGTAATGAATCATCAAACTCTACCAAAACTTTCGATTCTAAACATTGTACTGCTGCTTCCGAAATGCTGATTGCCGCATGTATCTATGACAATGTGATAAAGCTATGAATGAAGTATTGGCAATTGGATTTAATCAGTTAGGGTTAGTGAGGATACAAGCCACTGTTGCTGAAGAAAACATAGCATCAAGGAAGTTACTAACCAAGTTCAATTTTAAAGAAGCGGGCTATTTAAGACAATATGAATGTCATAGTGTGACTGGCGAATGTAGAGATATGTTGATCTATTCTTTACTACGGAAGGGATAACAACGAAGAGAATGGATTGATAAAGCGGATAGGAAAGAAATATGATCCCCAAAAATACACGATGTAAAGGTGGGATAGCGTTGTACAAAAACATCTTGGGGGCGATGTTAAAGTTGCTATCCCGCAATTAATGTATGTTGTCGTAGTTATGAACATAACCACTGTCAATAAATTGAAAAGTAAATGAAATAAAGAGGCAAAGTTGAATAATTAAAATATTTTTTGGAACCATTAAAAAACTCAGCAACGATTAAATGTTGCCTAAGTTTTCTTTACGAGCTACGAATGGGTGGATTCTCCGCCATCCACATGTAAAACTTGCCCCGTTACATGTCTAGAATCATCCGATGCTAAATAAACGAATGTAGGGGCCACCTCAAAGGGCTGTGCCATTCGGTTAAAAAGATTTCCTCCGTGCAATGCGTTTTCGTCAGAGGAAAAACTGGAGGGAATCAGTGGTGTCCAAATACGACCTGGGGCAATAGCATTGACGCGAATCAGCTTTTTAGCAATGCTCTTTGCTAAAGAACGAGTCCAGCCGACGACAGCTGCTTTTGTTGCAGAGTAATCGATTAATAAAGGCTCCCCAGCATAAGCTACAACTGAAGCGGTCCCAATGATGGAGCTACCAGCTTGTAAATAAGGGAGGGCTGCTCTTGTCGTATAAAAATGTGAATAAATATTAAGTTTAAACGTTTCATCAAATTGTTCATCTGTAATGTCAGTCAGGTCATTTTGTTGAAACTGAATGCCAACATGGTTACATAATATATCTAAGCGTCCAAACGTATGAATGGTTTCAAAAACAATATCTGCACAATGTTTTTTTTCACGGAGATCCCCAGGAAGGAGTAAACATTTTTTTCCTAGTTCCTCAATTCTATTTTTAGTTCGAGTAGCGTCCTCATGCTCATCTAAATAAGCAATTGCTACATCAGCCTCCTCTTTCGCAAAGGCAATCGCAGCAGCTGCACCCATTCCACTATCACCCCCAGTAATAAGGGCAACTTTCCCTTTTAATTTTCCACTACCTTTATAATGAGGGTTTTCAATGATAGGCTTCGGCACCATTAAGCTTTCGAGACCTGGCTGACGAAGCTGCCTTTGTTCAGGTTGGGTAAGGGGTACTTCTTTATATTGCGTAATCTTTCCATAGACAGGATATTGAGGGTATGGATCTTCTTTTTTATTGTCCTCAAACCATTTTTGATATAAACGGATTTGTTCCATTAAATCTTGGTTATCTTTAGCTGGCCCGTCACTTGGATTGTTAATAACCAATCCCTCCTTTTCAACATATACTATGATTAATACCCTTCTTAAGTTAAAGCAAGGAAACGACTATCATCGCAGGGGGATTGTTAGAATGGAGATTGAATTTTTCCCAGAAGTGACAAGGTTACTAGAAAATAACGTAAACCAATTAAACATTCATTATTTAAATTACAGCTGGTTTACACCGAGTATTGGTGTTAGACCCCCATATTATTGGCATCCAATTTACGAACCTTATTACCCATTAAGATAAAAGAATCTATGAGCTCAAGTTTTGATCGAGCTCATTTTTATTTTGTTTTAAATGAGGATGCAGGGCATTACAGCATTGATGGCACAAGAGAGTAGGAGGATCAATATAATAAGTATGCGATAGTTGAATCTTGATGTTTAGGAGTGACACTTGGAAATGTTCATGACCGCTATTTGGGTAACGTTCATTTTTGGCAGTTTTTCATATATATTGTTGAAATATCCTCATGATGTTTTAAAGGTGAGCCCCTTTTCAATAGGATTTGCGGATAGCCTAATATTAAAAATCTACATCCAGTTTGTAGGTTGGGTATTTGTATTACTGATCATTGGTGTTTGGACCGATGCCATCATCCAATGGCAGATCCTATAATATTTTTAAGAGATGAAAAATGCAGAATATTATTCCAATTTGGTGATTTTTTGCTTATTATTAAATTGGAGGTGGTTATTAGATGTATAGTAATACTGCAAATATGCTAAAACAAACTACAAATCTTATAAATTCATTGAATAAATTAAAGCAAAATCTGACCTTTGTAAAATCATATGTCACTAGCGATAAAATATTGGCAATCTATTTTTTAAGTAATGCATATAGTGACTTTAATTTATTCAAAACTATTTATTTATCTGTAACACCTGGCGATCAAAAAATTGATGAGTTCTTACAAGAGTTTGAAAAATTCTTTGTGGAAGTAAATAAATACTTACAGTTTATTTCTGAAGATAGTATTGAGGATCACCTGCATAAGGAAATAATGCTTTCAATCAATGAAACAGAAATGTACTTATTAAATTTATTAGATATCTATAGATAAATGCCTGGACATTCCTATTAAGGAGTGTCTTTTTTATTACAGTATAACCAAGCTAAAAATCGATTAAAGAAGAATAGAAAATGGATGTAAGCTCAAAGGGAGTCGGCGCCTTAAGTGTATCGTCCTCTATTAAGATCCAAAAATTAAGGAAAGACAGTTTGAGTCACTCTATAAAACGACTGACCTTTTCAATCTAAAATCATATTAAATTTAGTGAAAAACAAAAACATTGTAAATTCTATACAATGTTTCGTATATGCATGGTTATATGAACGTACTCACATTTGAAAATGCAAGGATGAGTGTTTATGGACAAGCTGTAGTTAGTAGCCATCTTTTTAGCAAGTGCAGCGTCTGTTCTTGAAACATGTGCGCAAGGAAGTTAAACAACGTAGAGCCAGGCTAAACAATCAGCAGGACCACATAGCTTTCTCAAAAACTACGAATTATCGGGAAAAAGCTGGGACAGATGCCCCTTTTCCTATGCATCAATTGTTTTGATATAAAATTCAGTTACTTGAGTTTTTTCAGCATTTGTTTTAGCTTCATAATGAAGTACTATAGGGATTTCCTCATCATCAAACCATAGATAGCGTACTTCAGAACCAAAGCCACTACCATCATTGTATTCGTACACATCTATGTCCATTTCTTCATTGCTAGGTGGTAAAGTAAGAGTACCTTGCATTGAAATAACTTCTTTTAATAACCTCTCAGTTTCATCGTTTAATTTATTCTCTTCTTTAAGTTTTTCATAACGAAGGTTTACTAGATCAACGTATGTTTTTTTAGTTAATTGTATTATCTTTTCTTTTAAGGTCATTAATAGGTTCCTCCAATAATATGGTAAATTTAACTAATTTAATATTATCATAAGCAACCTATAACTCACAAATTACATAGTTACCATACTTGCCAAAATTTCCATACTTCCAACATTAGGTAAAAAGAAAATGAGAGTTGTAAATTAATGAGGAGGGCGGACAGGTAAGTGATAAAGGGAACAGGCAAATAAATCTGAAGGAGTGGTTTATATGTGAACTTCGTCCACTTACCATTTAATTCAGTCAAACTTACTAATATAAACTTACTATAGTTACAAAGTGCACGGAAATGCACTCAACGCAATTTCCTACAAAATAACGTGGTGCGCTCTACTACGATGACTCAAGTGAGCTCTCGATAATTTATTACAATCAGGCCTTCATCTGTCCAGAGATGAAGGTTTTTTATATCATGAAATTATTGCAATTATTTGTTTTATATACAAAAAATGTTTTAAAATTGAAAGTAATATTATCCTTAGATAGTTAATATTACATATTTTTGAATTAAAGGTAAAAAACATAAAAAGTTATGGTAAAATATGTTTGTAACACATCTAAGGAGGAGTTTTTAATGAAGAAAAGTTTATTTATAGTACCTGCTGTAGCATTTGGTATTTTCACTGGAGTTTCTAATGATGCGTCTGCACAAGAGTTGAATCTTAATATTCAAGCTGCTGAAACTCACGTACAAGCTATTACTACTAGTAGCATTTATGATAATGCACCTGAGCTTAAAAACGGATACAAATTAAATAGTCAAACAAGTAATACATATCCTGTTCAACGTTATAAATTTTACTATGATGGATATAACGGAAATGCAGCTATCTTATTCCATCCAGAAGGCAATCAAAAATTAAACGTTTTAAACGGTAACTTAATTAAGGTTAATAATAGTTACGATACATCAGCTTCTGGTCTAACATACGGATGGAATTATGTAGAAATCATCCAAACAGCTCCAGGAAAAACTTCGACTCAACCATTTGTTTTCTCAATTGGTTGGTAATTTCTTCAAAGCACCTATCTCAGGTGCTTTTTCTTTTTCTTTGAAAACTGCACCAAGCAGCCAAAACACTATGAGTTGAGAGGGCGGAGATTGGTTATGAAGTCTCATTGAATACTTGATGGTCAGAAAGCTGATAGAGAGGGCTACTACCATTATGGATAAGTGGAAATTCAAAGCACCGAGGTTATGGGGAATTGATCGATCGATATTTAGTGCCGTTGCTATACTATTTACATGGCCAATGATAAACTTCCTAAGTACAGACGAGGTGGAAACTACATGGATGATACTTACCAAAAGATATTAGCTACTCGAATTGAAGTTTACATATCTGATTAAGGATTGACCTACAAACATGCTTTTAATAAGGCGTATAAAAAGGTTAATCCGCCATGGTTACAAGTACCCTTTATAAGCTATGATTGTTGGAGAAAAAACATAGTGGAGAGGAGTAACACCTTTCTTTTTTAGGGTGAATTACAAAAACTGAGGGACTATTTGTATCGTATTCTAGTTACCTGTACTTGTCCATTTGTTTTTCTGTACCCCATTTGTACCCCACATAAGAATACAATTAACGGCATATAAATAAAGGTAGTTCAAAAATAGAACTTTCAGAAAGTTGATTTAATGGTAGTTCATTAACTCTAAATACTAGTCGATAATCCTAAATCTTAAGAAATTCTTCAGGTTCTACTAAGAAAATATTTAAGTTTATCGTATATACTTATAAAAAAGGAAATTCACGAAACCATTTGAAGTTTTAAAACGTATTGGTAGTTGTAGAAAGAATATTGGAGTAGGTGAAGAAATGGCACATACGATTTACATAGTATTAACTAAAACAGGGACATTATTATCCAAAGCGATAGGTATGTATACTGGGAAAGAGATGAATCATGCGTCAATCGCATTTGATGATGGGCTATACGAAATGTTTAGCTTTGGACGTAGGCAATTAAACAATCCTTTAAGTGGTGGCTTTTTGCGAGAGGATGCGGAAAGAGGGCTATTTGAGTCAGCGGATTGTGTCATTTATCGCTGTAGAATTTCTCATTATCAATATTTAGAAATGGCTAAAATCGTGCGTTATATGTATTGGAATCGAGATCGTTATAAATACAACTTTATCGGGCTTTTTGGTGTGATGATGCAAAAGGAAGTAAGAAGAGAACGCGCTTATTTTTGTTCCCAGTTTGTAGCGACGCTATTAAAAGTGGGAGGTTTAAAGATTTATCAAAATCCAGCATTAATGACGCCTCATTGCCTAGCACAATTACCATACTTAGAGCAAGTATTTGCAGGTAAACTGGCAGACTATTTACATGTTGTGCGTGAGCCAGCTATGATGTATGGTTAACCTATTTTGATTGATAGAACGTATAAATTTAAATGGCAGAATAGTAGGCTATTCAGGCGATCTTTTTGGAAACAGAAGATGGCCTGATTTTTTGCGTTAGTCATATTTTCCTCATTTGGAATGAAAATAAACCTAGTTGCACGAAAGGTGAAAATGAGTCCTAATGCTGTTAATGAGCTACCATAAAATTGGTATCATTAAGAATAGGTTAGTAGAGTCGATAGCGACGATTGCAAGGAGGAAGCGTAAATGAGTGAAGAGGTTATGGCGGTAGGCTGGGATGCGATTGATGAAGCTGTATCACAGGTATACGGGGAACAGGAGCCAAAGCATTACGGCACCATGATTCCTTATTCATTAGGTGGACAAGACCCTTTGGATGGTATAAGTGCCTATAAAAGTGAAACTCCAGTCCCCCATTGGCATTTTGTCACATATGGGTTCTCGGAGCTATATGAAAAAGAGCTTGAAAATAAAGACTATAGTGGTTATGGATTTGAATTGACGTTTCGCTTAGTGCGCTCCGAAGATGAGGAAGAACCACCAGCGTGGGCGTTGAATCTATTACAGAATATGGGTAGATATGTTTTTAATAGTGGGAATGTTTTTAGAGCAGGTGATTATTTGGATGCAAATGGTCCGATCTGTCTGGATGCTGATACGCAATTAACAGCGCTAGCCTTTACGCATGATCCTGAGCTTGCTGAAATAGATACGCCGAATGGCAAGGTGGAGTTTATCCAAATGGTTGGTATTACAGAGGATGAACTAGAAGCAATGCAGACATGGAAAACTCTAGGTGTGCTACAGGCGAGTATTAACCAAATTCCAAGTTATATAACTGACTTAACACGCCCCTCGCTATTACAAAACCCTGAGATTGTTGAGCAAGTAGAGCGAGGGATGATGGAAGATGGTTCAAGTACAGGCTTTTTATTCGTCGATCAACTAGCTTGGCAAGTAGGGAAAAAGGGCTGGTTTAACAAACAATCCAATGTTATTCAATTAGGAGCGAAGCAGGCAGATGTCATTGGCAAATTATTACGTGGACGAATCGTAAAGGACAAAAATCTTAGCTTAGTCGGTCAAGAGTTAACTATAGTATTTAAACCAGATAATATAGTAGGTTATCGGGAAAATGAACAGGAAATTACCATTACATTGAACAAAGAGGCAGTTGAGGAGTTAAGTCAAAATCTAGTGCCGCAAGAAAAGCAATTTGCCATATCTTCTTTAGATGGTGTTAGTTTTCAAATTATGAAAACACATATAAAGAATCAAGAAGGAGCGGTTGTGAAAACAATCGGATAAGGTAATCTCTCGCTAAATATTATTTGGCGAGAGATTTTTCTCTAAGAAAGGATGAAGCATATGCAGCAGTCTATAGAATTATTTTTAGCGGATGTGTGGGATCAACTTACCACCATTTATCAGCAAGAGAGTAAACGTCTTGATGGTATTCAACATCAAAGCCGACTACAAGCAGGTATCTTTAACTATTTAAAAATCACATGGAAAAAAGGCAAAAGTCAATACGGGACTATTTATATAGATGTCTATGAACCATTTAGCTGGAGTGATAGTGCTTATAAGGTGGATGCAGGGACATACATACAGGAAATTATAGAACAAAACTATGTTGAGGATCTTTTTTTTGCTTTATGTACAAAGACGGAGCAAATGTTTCAGGCACAGCCATATGGTCCCTGGTTTTTTGATTATCATTTTCAGGTGTTGCTTGAATTTGAGTATGGTGAGACGATGTGGGAATTTCAAAAGGAGCTGCTTAATGATCAAAAGCTAGCGTTCATGAAACAGGAGTTAGTGTCTTTTATTGAAATGAAAGTTATGGCAGAGCTCCCTGTGCGTCCAAGTGTCAATGATGAGTTTTTCTTAGCACAGCATTTAGTCAATCCACATTTTTTTCAACAAACAGCAGAGGAGATCGAACCGATTATTCGTCAGCTACAGGAAAAACATTTGACGAATAAAGAGCGTTTAGAACAGTGGAACCATTATGTTACAAATGCTTTTAAACATTGGGCAGAAGACCACTTTTTAAAGGGCTATTTTGAGCAAACAGATGATTACACCAATGCGTGGGTACTTAAAAACCAAGACATAGAACCTTATATGGAGCAGGAAAAGCTAGATTTCTTTCTCTATGTGGCGGTCAAAATCGGTTATAAAGAACCAGCTACTCGTTTGCTATATCTCAGACTTGCTAAACAGCTTGGCTCACAGCAGGCAACGGAGTATTTACTAAATGGAAGTGGACGTTTTGACAGTAAGTGCAAAAGTGCTTTAATTGAGGGCAGAGCCAATGATATTTTGCAAACGATTGATATACAAATAAAAAAGGAAGAGGAAGCGGCTTATCGTGAAGCGCTTCATTATATCATTCATCTTTTACAGGAAGGCTTTCCGAAGGGCTATAAAATGACCTTAAAGACGAAAGTGAAAAATTTCCTTCCGCTTAAAAAGTTAGCCAAATCGAAGCTTCATCAGTTTTTTGCTAATTGCCTAGCTTATCCTAGTCTTTTTCCTTTATTAGCAGACTATGCTCAGGTGGCAATGAAGGAATATGCATGGTACCAGGATGTAGAGCCAAGTGAAAAATCAGCCATGCCTGGAACCTATGCGGTTTTGGGCTTAGGGCTATATAGTAAGGATTATTTTCCGCTTGTGCAAAGCTATATGACCCTCGTCGATTCTGAGCATCAGTCTGTACAGGATTCCTATGGGGAGGCTTTTATTGAAGCTCATGGCTTATCGGTAGACCTCATTCCTGTATTTGTATCCATTCTTCTTGGTGCTAATGAATCAGCAAAGCCGCTAAAAGGGATTGAAAATATGGAAGTAGACCTACTAAAGGCGCTTGTTCAGGAGTTAGAAACGAAAGAAAGCTATGAGCGTGAATTTGTTTTGTACCGAATATTTGGCGGTGCTAAGAAGCTTGCCCAGCGTATAAAACAAGGAACTTCGGAAAGGAAGGAAGAGCTAGAAAAATTACAACAATGGGTCAATTAGGAGGGAAAGTCAAATGGAATGGACGGAGGTTAGTCAATCCAAAAATCTGGAGACGGTGCGAAAAGCTGTGAGCAAGCTAGATGTAAATGAACGTGATGCACGAGGAAGAACACCGTTAATGCTTTTCATCACAAATCGGATGTCAATGGAAGGGATTAAGCTTCTGCTTGCGCAAAATATAGATTTGGAGGTACGAGATAAGCTGGGTGATACGGCACTTAAAAAAGCTGTGAAATTTAAGCAAAAAGAAGTTATTTCATTACTCCTTGCTAGAGGCATTTCTTTACAGGCTACAGAAGGAATGACAGCCACTGCCTGGTATGCCGCAAGAGCGCAAAGCGAAATGGCTGATTTATTGTTAGATACACCAGGCGCCATTAGATTGACCTTGAATTCGGAAGACCGGCGACAAGTGGATATTATCCTTTATGAAGAAAATCTCGAGAAGATGTGTCAAGAAATTAGCAAGGTTTCCTCGTCTATTATTTTGCATGCCATTGTCAATCATTACAACTGGGATGATGGGCCAGAGCCGATGATAGCGGCATTAAACAATCCAGTATGTGCGGTGATAACCTTTATGGACATGTTTGAGCTAATGGAGGGTGATTATTGGCTCGCGCAAGCAGTAGAGGAACTGGATGGCTTGCCTTGGAAGCAGCAATGGAGAGAGATGGCGGAGAACCTAAAGGTCAAGTTAGGACTTTAGTAGGAGGAAATTTTTAATGGATCAAAAGGCAAAGAAAATCTTAATGCAAACATATTGGCAATCTGGTAGATGGAGAGAAGGGGAGTATACGTATACAGAGGAGGATTTTCAGTATGCGAAAAGGCTGGGCTTGATGTTTGATCGCCTAACGATTTCCCATGATGAATGTATACAAAGACTGCGACAGCTTCATGATGACATGCTAACTAAGGATCTTGTGGTGAAGGCCTTTTTGCACAGCCTTTCGACCCGTAAAGTATATTTACGGAGTGCGTTATCAAGCTGGGCTCTTACTGCACAACTACCGATTCATACGTATCATGAGCGACCTGAAGAGTTAGTATCCTACAGTGCCTGTGGCTATTGTAATGAACATAAAATAATGTCGAATGAAAACTATATAAACGAAGATCTAAATGTCCTGAATTTTGAACGCGTGAAGTGGGGAGGTGTTCGCTTAAACTGGCTAGTGTATTGTTTGCTCGATCTAGAATGTTTAATACAAGAACAAGAGTCGTTAATCGTTTGTGAGGCAGATATAGAAATTTTCAAACAGATGCTAGGGGCTATAAAGACCTGTAAAGATACGGATGCTGCTAGACAATTAGAAAAGCGGTGGAAGGATGTTTTCAAATCCAATCAATATGAGCGAGATGCCGTTATGGAAATATGGGGGTATGCTGGCCTACTAGTATCGACAGACGATTATCGCAAGGAACGCGGGCGGGGAACTGATTTTATGTCTATGGCAACTTGGAGAGGTCAGGACGGCTATTCAGAAGAGAAAGTGAATTTCTACTTTGGCTCTTATTTATAAAACAGAGCTTTTTTTGCAATGAATATAGAATGGTTCGGAGCACGTTGTTTGCTGTGGTCCTTTTTAATGACGACTTCATCGGCTTAACAAGTACAAAAATATCCTATATGAAGGGCGAGGTGCGACACGATGGGGGCATGGGGTTATAAAGCGTTGGAATGCGATGAAGGTTTAGATGTAGTTGGTATGTTACGGGATTATATAGAACATCATCAAGAATCAAAGTATGTACCATTATCGAACATTGTACAAGAAATGAAAAGTAAAGGATTTTTTGGTGAGACCTTAGATGATATCGACTTTTTCTTTGATGTTAGTGCAATGGCGTTAGCAGAGCTTTATATTGACTTTCTCGATAGTGGAGAATTTTGTGGTCATAAAAGCGTTCATCCACAAAAGCAACTGCTGGCAGATGAAGACTCGTTGGCATTTATTTTAAAATATCTGAAAGACATTAAAAATGAGATTCCAGATCAATACGGAGAAAGAGAAATTATAGAACTATGGCGTGAGTCTGAGAATTGGCTGGAATGGTCATCTAATCTTGCCTATCTCATACAGAGAATAGAGTTAGATATTAGCCGCTTGCAACAAATGGGCGGATAGAAAACATCCTTTACTTTTGATAAAGAGCTTCTATTAGGGGATGGCAGAGTTCTTGCTATAAAACACCATGAAAGGATTCAAATACGTGTATTGAATCCTTTCAACTGATTAGACCAAGAAAAAACTGAATAGGGCTAATAAGATGGTAATAATAATGATTGGGGCAATCAGTTTCATATGTCGTTTCCGTTCTAAAACAACAATCGCTACATATTCACGAATCATGGCATTTGGCCAATAGTAAAAGGCCGTTTTCGAACCAATGCCCTGACTCTTTAAGCCAGCAAGTCTTGCATAAATTCCTGCACGAAACAAGTGAAAATTATTTGTTGTAAAGATACTGTTATATGCCTTGCCTTGTTTGATATTGTCCATGATTTGTTTCGAAAATAACATGTTTTGATACGTATTGACAGAACGATTTTCTTGTAGCGTATGCTCTATAGGGATCCCTTTCTCAATCGCATACCTTTGCATGGCTTCTGCTTCAGGTAGATTCTCATCAGATCCTTGTCCACCAGAAAAGATAATAGTGGGAGGGGTACCTACTGCAGCTTGTCTATGATAGAAATCGATCGCTTTTTGAATGCGGCTAGCTAAAAGGGGCGGTACCTTATCATTAATTAAGCCACTTCCCAGTACAATGATAAAATCTTGATTATACTTGGGGCGATTAAATTGATAGAGAAAATAAGCTGATAAGAAATTAGATAAATGGATAAAGAAATAAAATGTAATAAGGGATACCCCAGCAAATATTGGTTGGAGATGACTTGAAAACAAGCTAGCTGGATTGATAATCGGTAACAGAATAAATATTAAAATGCCAATAGCTACTAGCAAGGTTAATGAATTAGCCAAGCGTCTACCTTCCCGTTTCATTAATACTCTAGCATTTAAAAATAGGCCAAACATTAAAGCAATAATTGCAAAGGGAATAAGGAGAAAAAGGGCAATTAGTGGAATAACGACAGCCATTCTTAATAAGTAAAGATCGGATGAAAAGGAAACAATGAAGCAGAATAACAGAAATGAACAGACAAACATATTAAATAGTAGTCCGTTAATCATCCTTCTCGGGTCTTTCCAATAAGAAAAGAGAAAAATGAACAATAAAATTAGTGGAATAATACCAAAATACATAAAAAATACACCTCTAGTGATGTTGTGGATGGATGATATCTTTCTATTATAAGGAATTATTAGCTGAAATCAACTAACTTCCAGCGTGGGCAATGACATAGACCTTCCATGGATGAATAGAACAGCATAGCATCGGGTTCTTTTAAAGCATCACCAAGGTAGAGTATTTCTGTTATACTATCAAACAGATAGAGGTGATGAACATGTATATTGTGACGATAGAAGGTCTACCCTATGATTGGATCGAGTCATTGCAAGAACTACACGCCCATGTATTTGATGGTGCTAAGCTAACTGTTGAAAAGCTAGCGAAGAAAGAGGGCCTACTTTGCCTCTTGGCGGTGGAGGATGCAAGTGTCATCGGCTTTAAACTAGGATATCCACATCCAGATGGTGTTTTTTATAGTTGGTTGGGTGGTGTTCATGTCACGAAGAGAGGTCAGGGGATTGCTAGCCAATTAATGATAAAACAGCATGAACATATTAAAACACTGGGCTTTGACAAAGTTCGTACATATGGCAGAAATACTTTCAAAACCATGCTCATCGCTAATCTCAAGCATGGTTTTGATATTGCTTCAACATTTGTGGATGAAAAGGGAAGACATAAAATCGTTTTTGAAAAAACAATAGATTGAGGAGTTCAACATGAAAGCATATTTAGCAAATGGATTATTTTCTTTAGGAGATCGTTTAGTAAATGAACAACTAGCAGCAGCAATTCGTGAAGCTGTCCCAGGCATTGCCTTATATGTTCCACAGGAGAACGAGGCTATCAATGATAAGTCGGCTTATGCGGATAGTTTAGCGATTGCTCAGGCAGACTTAGAAATGCTACAAAATAGTGATGTATTAATTGCCGTATTAGATGGGGTTGAGATTGACTCTGGTGTAGCCGCTGAAATTGGGGCGTTTTCTATGCTGAATCGTCCTATTATTGGTGTAATGACAGATGTTCGCCAACAAGGACGGGACAATATGCAAAAAATAGAGGCATTGGTACGAGATGGGCTCGAGAATCAATTTGTCTACCGTAATTTATTTGTAATAGGCTTAATTAAACGTAATGGTGTTATTACATCTACTATTGAAGAGGCTGTAGAGGCTATACAAAAATTGTAACACGAGGAGGAAAAACGATGCTATTAGCAACATCCGATGTGGTGGCAGGAAAAGAAGTGGTTGAAACATTAGGTTTAGTAAAGGGGAATTCTGTACAGTCAAGAAACATTGGGCGTGATATGATGGCTGGACTTCGAAATATTGTGGGCGGAGAGATGAAAGAGTATGCTGAAATGCTAGTGCGCTCTCGTGAAATTGCGACACAGGCAATGGAGGAAGAGGCCAAGCATTTAGGCGCAGATGCAGTTGTTGGCGTACGCTATGCAACGTCTTCCGTGATGGATGGCACATCAGAAGTATTAGTATATGGCACGGCTGTCAGATTAAAATAAATAGTATGAGGACTTTAATCGAATGGATTAAAGTCCTTTTTTTATTTCACGTTTCTGTTGTCACCGTAACCTCAAGCTGTACTTCCCAGTTCTTATTTCGTCTGAAAAAGTCAAAGCCTTAGGTTACAACCGATTAGAACAACAAACAAAATGAAATAGTAAAAGTTTACATGTCATCTAATACACCATTCAAAAGGTATTTGAACTTATATCATTGACATGAATCATCATTAGCATGGAGGGCTGTCTATGTTTATTCTACTGAAAAAGCTGTTCAATGAATGACGTATCGAAATCACTAGTAAGTTTGTAATCCTTCATGTAATTTTCTTCATATAAATAAACGAATAAATGCTCGGCATCATCTAAACGTAAGCCAACTTCTCGATCGCCATTAATCGCTAAAGTGATCCAATAAGCCTCTTTAAAATTAGATTTAGTAAACCAAACCTTTTTTAATGGTTGCTCGTTTAATTGCTGCATGATTTGATTCATTTCAGCTTCATCTGTTATTGTTATTGTCTTTTCATCTGAGGCACGAATAATTTCAATCGACTTAATTTCCTCTACATCTAGACGTTCCGTAACCTCCTTTGAAAAATCCGTGTCACGCGTTAACAGCATTGTAGAGATATACAGAATTAGTAGAGGTAGTAAAATGCCTAGAAGTATTTTATATCTTTTTTTCATGCTCTTCTCCTTAAATTCTAAAAATTCGCACATATGTATTCTTATCCACGCTATAATTGAGCATATACTGAAATGATAAAGGAAGGCAATAAAATGACACATAATCATGCAGAAAAAGAACTTTTTTACCCAGACGGAACGATCATGTATCAAGGTGGTTTCAAAAAAAATGAATTCGGTCACGATATTTATGATGGCAAGGGCATATTATTTGATCAAGATGGTGAACGATTATTTGAGGGTGAATTCGTCAATCATATGAAACAAGGAAATGGCATCATGTATTTAAAAGGGCAACTTATTTATCAGGGCGAATTTATTCAAAATAAAAAACAAGGCCATGGCATTTTATATAAGGACGGTTCCATTCATTATGAAGGGCATTTTCGAAATGATTTAATGGATGGTTACGGCATTTTATATTATGAAGAGGATCTTATTGCCCCTTATCAAGCTTTGCGAGAAAAATATCCTCATTTAAATCAGCCTCAGTATGAGGGTGATTTTGTTCATGGCATGAAAAAGGGCAAAGGCAAACAATACTATCCAACTGGTTTTTTACAATACGAGGGTGATTTTATTTGGCATCATATGCAGGGGGCAGGGAAGCTCTATTATCCTACTGAATCACCGACCGCTGAGGAGCTTTCCCTTGGTGTGACAGCGCTCCAATATGATGGCTACTTCTTTGAGGATATGAAGCATGGTAAAGGGAAAATCTATTCTCGGCAAGGAATTCTAGAAGCGGAAGGCCAATTTAAAGAGGATGCGATGACAGGACAAGGGGTACTTTATTACGCAAATGGACAGGCCTCTTATAAAGGGGAGTTGGTGCATGGCAAAAAGCATGGACGAGGGGACTTTTATAATGAAGAAGGAAAGATCATTTATAGTGGCGAATTTATCGATGATGAACGGCTACGGATTACACCTGAAATCGAGCAAGAGATAGAGAAACTGCAAATGCAGCTAGATAGCCTTGTAGGTCTACCAAATGCCAAAAAAGAACTACATAATTTAATCAATTTTATTAAAATTCAAAGTTTGCGGGTGGATCATGGCTTAACGAGTTTTCCCATTACCTATCATCTTGTTTTCTCTGGTAATCCGGGCACAGGTAAAACAACAGTGGCACGTATTATCGGTCAAATTTATAAGCATCTTGGTGTCCTATCAAGCGGTCATTTTGTGGAAACAGATCGTGCAGGGCTTGTGGCAGGATATGTGGGACAAACAGCGCTAAAGGTTCAAGAAGTGGTCCATAAAGCAAAAGGAGGTGTTCTTTTTATTGATGAAGCCTATTCCTTGATCAATGATAAACAAGATGCCTTTGGCAAGGAAGCCATTGATAGTTTATTAAAAGCTATGGAAGATTTACGAGATGACTTAGTAATCATCGTTGCCGGTTATACAGAGCTTATGGAGGAATTTTTACAATCTAATCCAGGCTTTAAATCACGTTTTAATCATTTTGTACAGTTTGATAACTTTAGTACGCAGGAACTCTATGAGATTTTTGCTATGCTTTGTCAAACGAATGACTATCAATATGGTGAATCCTTTGCACATCATATGAAAATGCAGCTAGATCAAATCCCAATTGAAAGCATTCCTAATTTCTCGAACGGCCGTTATATTCGAAACTTGTTCGAAAAACTGGTAACCATTCAATCAAACCGACTAATTCAACAGGCATCGATAACAAAAGAACAGCTGATGACATTTGAGGAGCAGGACATCTTATTGGGCATGGCAGAAAATTTATTTGATAATACTTTTTAAAGATAGTTTGGTTATACGTCTGTTCTAGAGCAAGTCGGCTAGCGGATAATCATATTAAAAATGTAAAAAGCGAGTGGCAAAAGAAAATAACCTAATTCGTAGACACTTTCACTAAAGGCTTTTTCAACACATAAAACGCATTCACCAAATGGGAGGGAAAAGAAAATGGATGTAAAGACACTTTTGCTACAACAATGGACAAGTTGCTTAGATCAAGAGGACTGGTTTCCACCGCTTGAAAAAGTGCTAGAGGATATTACGCTTGAACAGGCAACTTGGAAACCAACTGAGGGGACAACGAATTCCATTTGGGAAATAGTTTTTCATTTACTTTTCTATAAAAAACGACTTCTCATGCTATATCTTGATGAAACAGACAATGAACCGCAGGCAGAAAATAATGACGCTACTTTCCGTCTACCAACTTTGACGTTGCAAAATTGGAAGGAAACAAAAGAAGAATATTTGTATGTACACCGTGAACTTGAAAAAATACTAGCAAAATCAACACAAGTGGATTTAGAGACAGATGTCCGTGGAGAACGAACATTAGTGCTTGAGCTGAAGAGTATAGCAATGCATGACGCCTATCATATTGGGCAAATCGTCTTTCTAAGTAAAATGCAAGGAGTTTGGCCAGGGCAACGCGACTGTTAAAAAGGATTCTGTAGAGAATAGGAATGTCCAAATCGGATGTTCCTATATTTTATACCAGAGCAATAACAATCCGAAAGAAGAGAGGGAAGCGAATGAAAAAGTTCATTGGCATTTTTCTAGTGTGTGCTATCTTACCACGTGTTATCACCATTAATCTTACAGTGAATAATCATATCAATGTACATCAGAAAGACCAGAAAAGTTGATGAGTCATCAATAAAGTGGTAATATAAGACAAAACATACGCCAACGTATTCTTCAGGAGGATGATCATGCAAGTAACAAGAGAAGATTGGATAAAAGCCGGCCTACAACAATTAGCGGAAGACGGTATACATAAAGTACGTATCGAGGCACTAGCTCGATCCTTAAAAATTAGTAAAGGCAGCTTTTATCATTATTTTCGTGATCATCAAGAACTATTAGATGCCATGCTTGATTATTGGGAAACACATGCGACAAAAGCCATTATTGAAAGTATGGAGCAGGAAGGGGCTACTTTAGAGCAGCTCTTACGCATAAGTTTTCATAAAGATAAGAAAATAGAAATGGGTATCTATGCTTGGTCCAAATATGATGCTCATGTCGCTACTCGAATTGTTCAAATTGAAGAACAACGAATTGACTGTGTTGCCAAGCTTTATCAAAAAAAAGGTATAGATGAAGAACAATCAAACGATCGAGCAAGGCTTGCTTATTTAAGCTATGTTGGCTGGATGACTCGCTATGAAGCCAACCCCCATTTTGATTTAGAGAAAATGGTGAAGCTGCTGTTATAGAATTTTATGTGTCCCTAAGAGGGTATAACAAATCTTTAGGGACCCTTTTTATACCCTGAACATACGATGGCGTATGTTATTGATGGAAAAGGAGGAACGGACTATGTTAATTTTATCACTAGTTTCAGTGTGTCTATTATGGTTGATAAGTATTATTCATGTGTATTGGGCATTCGGTGGGCAATGGGGGACTGGAGCAGCTATTCCCAGTAGAGAAGGCAGTCAACAAGCAGTTTTCAGTCCTAGAAAATGGGGAACACTCTGTGTGGCTTTGCTAGTTCTATTAGCGAGTGTTATCATTTTTGTCCAAGGGGGATATATGACAGCCCTACCTGCCTCCACCTATTCTAAAATAGGATGTATCGTCTGTGCCATTGTATTTAGTATACGAGCAATTGGTGATTTCAAATATGTTGGTTTTTTTAAAACAATCAACCATTCTCAATTTGCTAAAAATGATACGAAGCTATACAGTCCCTTATGTTTGTTTTTGGGCTTCGTCTATATCCTGTTATTGCTTTAAAAGAATGAATCCTCTAACATGATGAGAGTAAGCTATTGGATAGGGGGAACCAATTAATGCAGCAAATGATTTACTTACTTCGTCATGGCGAAACTGAATTTAATACGCAGGGAAGATATCAAGGACAACTAGATTCACCATTAACGGAGCTTGGTCGAGAGCAAGTGCAACAAAATGCTCGGATGCTGAAAACCTTTATTGGTCATGCTCATGAGTGGAAAATTATTTCAAGCCCACTTGGAAGAGCCGTGGAGAGCACAGAAATACTTTGTGAAACGATTGGCTACGATAAGAATAAGGTGGAGTTTGATCAACGATTAACAGAAGTGGCAGTTGGACAATGGGCTGGTTTAAAAATGTCAGACATTCAGCAAACTTGGCCAGATTTATTGGCGAACACAGATGCTTTTAATTGGTATTTCCATGCGCCAGATGGGGAAAGTTATGAAGCGGTAGTAAGCAGACTATCCTCTTGGCATAAAGAGATCCAACATCATCCAAAGGTGATCGTTGTCTCACACGGACTAACGGGCCGTATTTTACGAGGGATGTATGCAAGACTTCATAAGATGCACTTAAATTAGAAGTTACTCAAGATGTGTTTTTTAAATTAGCTAATCAAGAAGTGACAAGAATTTGTTCTAATTTCGAAGATGTCTATTAACGGATAATAGCGTATTGGAGCCTTTTCTTATATGCTTTTATTCTAAACTTAAGGAATATTCAAAATTGCCGCCTATTATAATTGTGTAGGAGGCGTTTTTTTATGAAAAAATGGGTCTTATTTTGCTGTTTAGTTATCGTGATTTTCATTTTATATTATACAAACAAAACACAAGAGTTTGCACATCTTGAGCTACCGTCCTTACATAGCAAAAATGCCTTGCTACTTAATGAACAGGGCGACGTCTTATATGAAAAAAATGCGGATGCCATCATATATCCTGCTTCATTAACAAAAATTATGACCGCTATTGTTGCGATTGAAATGACGGATGATTTACAAATGCAAACGATTGTCAAACCTCAAACAATCGCCAAATATACTGCTCAAAATGCATCTATGGCAGGCTTTCATGCAGGAGATTTTGTCACGATTGAAGATTTATTATACGGCACATTGCTTGCATCAGGTGCAGATGCAACGAGTACACTTGCTGAAGCCATTGCTGGCAGCGAGGATGAATTCGTCACTTACATGAATAATAAAGCACAGGCACTTGGCATGGATGCTACGCATTTTGTCAATACAAGCGGCCTACATGATGAGGCACATGTATCAAGCTTACAGGATATTAGTAAGCTTCTCCGTTATGCATTAGAAAACCCGACATTTTATCATATTTTTACTTCGAAAACTTACATGACACACGTTCCAACAGAATTGCTAATAGCAAATACGTTATTTACGAGAATACCTAGCATGGATGGAACCATCTTGGGGGGAAAAACGGGATATACGCCAGAAGCAGGGCTATGTCTAGCGTCTTTGATGGAAAAAAATGGACGTAAATTTCTATTCATTACGACAAATGCTCCAGGGTATGCTTGGACACCACCCCCACATATCGAAGATGCTTTGACAGCCTACGATGCTCTTTAATAGGGCTTAGCTCATTAATGATTGGCTATTTATGTTAAACTATACATGTTTGCGAGGAATGGAAGAAATTATATAGCAGTGACCAAATGTCATGGAGGTAGAGTCGTAGTGAACCGACACCCATTTAAAATCATCCCATATGATCCCATATATGCGGAACAAACAGTGGTGATGTGGCGAGACAGCAAGAAACAGGCTATTGGGCAGGAAGAACAGCATAGCATGGAAAGCCACATTTATTTTTTAAACCATATATTACTTGAAGCATTTCAAATCGATTTAGCGTTCATGGATAATCAAGTAATCGGAATGATTGCTTATAACGAGAAGGAGATTAGTCAGCTCTATATTCATATTGATTATCAAGGATTAGGAGTAGGCCAAACATTATTAGACCATGTAAAAAAACAATCAAGTGGAAGATTAACGCTATTTACGTTCGAAGTAAATAAAAACGCACAACGGTTTTATGAAAAGAATGGATTTACCATCATTGGAAGAGGACATGAAAATGAAGAGAATTTACCAGATATTCAATATGAATGGATAGATAAATGAAGATATAGCAGTTCAAAACTTTGTTGAAAAGGAGATTATCCATTTGTCACAAGGACTTATTCACCATATAGAAATAAATGTTTCTAATTTGAAAAACACCATACATTTTTGGGGATGGTTTTTAGAGGAATTGGGTTATCAACCTTATCAGGAATGGGAAAGTGGTCGGAGCTGGAAAATAGACGACACCTATATTGTTTTTGTCCAAACGAACGAAAAGTTTATGGATATCGCTTATCATCGAAGTCGTGTAGGTTTAAATCATTTGGCGTTTCACGCAAGTTCCAGGAAACAAATTGATGATATGACAAAGAAGTTGGAAGAAAAGGGCGTTCATATTCTATATGCTAATAAGCATCCATTTGGAGGAGGAGAAGATCATTATGCAGTTTTTTTTGAGGACCCTGATAGAATAAAGGTTGAATTAGTAGCACCATAATTTTTGTGCTCATAGCAGGCAACCGTTTGTTCGAATTGTTACAGCGCAACTAATATAGGCAATCGCTGTCCTTTTATCGAATTAACAAACATTGATGCTGAAATCAACTTGATTAATGAATAGTTTTATAGAAAATAGGGTAGGAGTACTGTATCCATGCCTTTCTAAAAAACTTGAATTAGGAATCTAGTTGATTATAACTATTTTCTGGTATAGACGATTCCTCTATAATTAAAGTTAAATCTTAGCAATTTACAGACATGGAAAGACATCAAGGGCGGTGTAGAATAATGAAAAAATTTTTACCTTATGCTTATGCTTTTTGTTTGACGTTTTTACTAGGCTTAATGGTGGGGCAGCTGTCAGCAAGTGCTGAAGGATTAGAGAAGATTCAAAAGATCAATAAAGATGCGGTTATTTACGATGAGCCATCCACAAATAGTGCGGAAATCGGTGAAGTTGCGAAAGGTAGCTTCATCATAGTGATACAAGCAAGTAAAGGGTGGACGCATATTCAAACGCCAGAGCTGGCTGGCTATGTAACATCTGACGTTTTAGTGAAGGTAAAGTCGGAGAGCTACTTAGTTATTCAGAAGGGTGGCACTACTTTATTTACGGCACCAAGTCAAAATGCTCAGCATGCTGGTCAACTATATGAAGGACGCATGGTCTATGTCTATGGTACAGCACCTGGTGGTTGGTCTTTCGTCCAATATGGAGAGGATATAGGCTATGTGGCAACAAATGCACTAAAGAAACCTGTACCAACAAAGAAACGAATTAATGCTCCAAACGGTGCTGTGTTACGCTTGACGGCTAGTCCAAATGGAGAAGTTCTAGGAACAATTGCGAATAAGATGACTGTGCAGCATTACATAACGCTTGCGGGCTGGGCTTATGTAGAAGCGGGTGACCAAAAAGGGTATGTCAAAGCTTCTGAATTAGCCAATATCCAGCTTACTAATAATAAAGTTTATAATAAAGGGGTGCCAGCACCAAAGGGTTCAAAAAAACGTGTAGCTTTAACCTTTGATGATGGGCCAGATGCCAAAGTAACACCGCAAATTTTAGCTACATTACAAAAATATGATGCAAAGGCAACATTTTTTATGGTAGGGAAAAATGTTTCAAAAAATGCTCCGATCGTTAAGCAAATCTATGACGGTGGGCATGAAATTGGCAATCATACATCAAACCATAAAAAATTAACTGCATTATCCATCGCTGGTGTCAAACAAGAAGTAAATGGCACAAGCAATGCAATCTATGCAGCGATTGGTCAGTATCCAACTGTTTTCCGTCCACCGTATGGGGCGACAAATGATCAAGTTCGTTCGGTAATGACAATTCCTTCGATCTTATGGTCAATTGATACGCTTGATTGGAAGCATCATAATCCAGATAAAATTTTAGCTTATGTGAAAGCATCTGTAAAAGACGGCAGTATTATTTTAATGCATGATATCCATCAAACGACTGCCAATGGTTTAGATAATGTCCTACTCTACTTACAAAAGCAAGGCTATGAATTTGTTACGGTTAGTGAGATTTTACAATAATATTCGATGAAATCTAAGTTTGATAGTTATCTGACTTAGATTTTTTTGATGAATCCTTTCAGTGAACTGTGACGCCTTGTATACATAATAGGGGCAATTGACACGCAGCTCTAGTAATTTCAGCTGTAAGAACTTTTAGAGTATAGTTTACATGAGGGGAATAATAATAGAAAAAGCCGTACTAGTCTTTTAGAGACGAAGTACGGCTTGTTTTTTATTTAAATAAATTAATAGTTGTAATAATAATAGGAATACCAAATACGTCGATTAAAAAGGCGCCTACAATTGGTACAACGAGAAAGGCTTTTTTAGAAGGCCCAAAGCGTTGGACAACGGCTGACATATTGGCCATGGCATTCGGTGTTGCTCCTAGACCATGTCCTGCGAAACCAGCAACCATCACGGCAGCATCGTAGTTTTTGCCGAGTAATTTAAACAAGACGAAAGTGCTAAATATAACAATAAAGAATACTTGCGCAAAGACGATGATAAATAATGGAAGTGCTAAATCAGCAATTTCCCATAATTTAACACTCATTAGTGCCATTGAAAGGAAGATACCTAATGTCACATCACCAATTAATGAAATACTCTTCATATTGATTGCTTCTGGTTTAAATTTATCCATAACATTGCGGACTAAGACAGCTACAAACATAGCTCCTACATAGCCTGGCAGAACGAAGCCTGTCGCTTCTGAGAATAATGTTCCAACATAGGTACCGACAGCCATACAGAAAGTAATTAATAAGACTTGTGTAAAGAAGGAATCAGATGTAATTTGTTCATGTTTATTTTCATATTCGATTTCTTCAGCTTCTTGTTCATCGGGCGTTAAATTGTATTTACCAACTAAATATTTAACGATTGGCCCACCAATTAAACCACCAGCCACTAAACCACAAGTTGCAGCCGCAGCACCGATTGTCATTGCTGAGGAAATGCCCAAATCTTCTAATGTTTGTCCAAATGCTGCTGCAGCACCATGGCCACCTTCCATGGATACGGCACCGGCCATCATACCGATCAGAGGATGAATTCCCATCAGTGACGCAAGAGAAACTCCAATGACATTTTGCATGAGGGCAAGGAAGCCACATGCTAGCCAGTAAATAATAAGTAATTTTCCGCCAAGCTTAACTAGCTTAAAGCTTGCTCCTAAGCCGATGGTTGTGAAAAACGTAATCATAAATAAGCTTTGTAATGATGTATCCAGTGATATTTCTAGAGTTCCTGTAGTCTTTAAAATGGTCGCTAGTGCAGCAAACAGCAAGCCACCAACCACTGGTGCTGGTATACAAAAACGTTTTAAGAATCCAATTTTATTAATGAGAAAGCCACCTAATGCAAAGAGTGCAACGGCTAGAAACACCGTTGTAATTTGATTAATTTCGATCATGAACCTTGCCCCCCAAGTAAGTTGTTCAGTGCTTCATAGACAAAATAAGCACCTAATTTCACCGTACGTCCGTTTTCGTCTAATGACGGATTAACCTCGCAAATATCAAAAGAGTGAGTATGCGGATGCGAAGTTACTTTTTGAAGAATCGTACGCACAGTTGTCGGTTCAAGTCCAAACGGTGAAGGTGCACTTACGCCTGGCGCCGATGCTGCGTTTAATACATCCATACATAATGTTAAAAGCACATAATCGTGTTGATCCATATATTTTTGTAAATCATCCATTAATGGCTGAAGGTTAGCCGATGATGTCATGTCATCTTCTACTACATACTTCACTTGTAACTCATCTGCTTTTTCGAATAGCTCTTTTGTATTGCCATAGCGTTGTATGCCAACAACAAAATAATCGACATGTGGGTCTTGTTCTAAAATTTGACGGAACATTGTACCAGAAGAAGGCTGCTCGTCATATGGTCGTAAATCAAAATGAGCATCGATATTGATAATGCCGATTTTTGCTTCCTTTGGTAATGCCGCACGAACACCTAAATAATGACCGTACAGTGTTTCGTGACCACCACCGAGTACAACACATTGTAATTTCTTTTGTAAGAGGATGCTAACCACATCACCAAGCTCTCGCTGTGCCTCCTCTAGTGCGTGATTGAGACAAATGATGTTCCCTACATCAAGAATTTGTTGCTCCTCCTCAAACGTCCACGGTAAACTAGATAGTCCTTCACGTAGTGCGTTTGGTCCATTTGCTGCTCCTACTCGACCTTGATTTCGACGTACACCCTCATCGCACATAAAGCCAATCATTGCAGCACCTTTCTTATCTGAAGCGCTTACATCATTAATCGCGATTCGTTTTACTTGTTGATGCAAACGGAAACTGCTTTTATTTGTTGTTGAATCTATACGGCCTTTCCATTGTTTTTGATCTGTCATTGTGTACATAATCTTATCATCCCCATTGCAAATATTATTGTAGAAAAAATATTGTTGTAATTCATTATATATTCACATAATTATAATTACTAATATATAATTAATATCAATCTATAGCTTTAAACTATAAATGAGGGAGGATCACCGTATTGGATATTAAACAATTACAATATTTTATCGCTGTTTCAGAGCAAATGAATTTCTCAAAAGCCGCAGAAAGACTGCATATTTCGCAGCCTTCCTTAAGTAATGCCATTAAAAAACTAGAACATGAGATAGGCTCACCTTTGTTAGACAGAAATACTAGAAATCTGCAGTTAACGGAAGCAGGTGAGGTGCTATTTGAACGTGCAAAAGTTATTGTGAAAAATATGGAAGTGCTAAAAATAGAAATGGATGAAGTCGTTGTTCATGGCACAAGTGAAATCACTATTGGTGTAATGGAATCAATCAAGCATTGGCTTCCTAAAGTAATTGCTAACTATAAAAAAGAGTATCCCCAAATGATGATCCATTTAGTGGATATTTTAGGCAGTAAGCGTGTAAAAAAATCCTTGAAAAGCTATAAAACCCATTTAATTATTACCAATCAGTTGATGGATGATCCAGAGCTTGAAGTTAAAACCTTATATGAGGAACGTTTAGTAGCTGTTTTACCCCTACATCATCCATTAGCGAAGAAAGAGACTTTATCGATTTCAGACATTAGTGCAGAGCCTTTTATAATAAGTACAGAGGGGTTTCAAACAAGACGTGATATTTTGAATACTTTTGAACAAGCAGGTAAGAGCATCGATATTCAATTTGAAATTGAACGTTTTGAAACGGCTGTATCTCTTGTAAGAGAAAATTTAGGGATAACCATCTTACCAGAAAACTATTTACAGGGTCCAACAGCTAAAACCATTGTTAAAAAGGAAATAGAAGGAGCGAATCTAAGTCGGAATGTTTATTTGGTGTACTTAAAAAACCGCCATTTACCATTTGCTATCCGTCAATTGCTGAAAGATATACTGCAGTTTTTCGAAACGAAAACAATATAAATTAATCCAATTGCTATATACATGAAATTTTCCTTTTAATTAGAAAATTCGCGAAATGGAATTGATTTACTAGAAAAATAGCGGTAACATTTAATGTAAGAATAAAAATGAATAATGATTCATTTTTTTCGGAGTTCAAGCAAAGGGGGTTTCTTCCAATGAATTTTTCATATAGTGAAAAAGTTGTGAAGTTACAGGACAAGCTGACGAATTTTATGGAGCAATATATCTATCCGAATGAGGCCGTTTATGCTGCACAAATCGAGGCGATGGAGGATCGTTGGGGAGCGATTCCACCCATTATGGATGAGCTAAAACAGAAAGCACAGGAAGCAGGTTTATGGAATTTATTTCTACCAGATAGTGAATATGGAGCGGGGTTAACAAATCTAGAATACGCTCCATTATGTGAAATTATGGGACGTTCACTATTGGCACCAGAAGTGTTTAATTGTAATGCACCTGATACAGGTAATATGGAAGTACTTGTTCGCTATGGTTCCTCACAACAAAAAAAGCAATGGCTTGAACCGTTATTACGCGGGGAAATACGATCTTGCTTTGCGATGACTGAACCTGCAGTAGCGTCAAGTGATGCTACGAATATTGAGGCAAGTATTGAACGAGATGGCGATGAATATATTTTAAATGGTCATAAATGGTGGACAACTGGTGCTGGCGACCCACGCTGTAAAGTAGCTATCTTTATGGGTAAACATAAAGATTCAACAGCCCCTATTCATGAGCAACAATCTATGATTCTCGTACCAATGGATACGCCAGGGGTAAAATTGGAGCGCATGTTAACGGCTTTTGGCTATGACCATGCACCAGAGGGACATGGAGAGGTGACCTTTACGAATGTGCGCGTACCTGTAGACAATATTTTATGGGGAGAGGGAAAAGGGTTTGCGATTGCCCAAGGTCGCTTAGGTCCAGGAAGAATTCATCATTGTATGCGTCTTATCGGTGCGGCTGAACGGGCATTAGAGGAAATGTGTGTACGTGTACAGGAGCGTCATGCGTTTCACCGACCTCTGGCAGATCAAGGTGTGATGCGTGAACGAATTGCCGAGTCACGTATTGATATTGAGCAAGCAAGACTTTTAACATTAAAGGCTGCTTATATGATGGACACGGTGGGCAATAAAGAGGCAAAAGCAGAAATTGCGATGATTAAGGTTGTTGCTCCGAATATGGCACTGAGAGTCATAGATAGAGCGATTCAAGCATTTGGAGCCGCTGGAGTAGGGCCTGACACAACACTTGCTGCACAGTGGGCAAATTCTCGAACATTGCGTTTAGCAGATGGGCCAGATGAAGTGCATCGTAATACAGTTGCCAAGCTGGAATTAAAAAAGCATGCGAAAAAACATAAGGAGCTGGTGAAATGACTGTAATGGAGTTATTTAGCTTACAGGGGAAAACAGCCATTGTGACAGGTGGGGGACGTGGACTAGGAGCGCAAATTGCCCAAGGCTTTGCCGAAGCGGGAGCCAATGTTGTCTTATGCTCGCGAAAAGTGGAAGCATGTGAGGAGGTCGCTTCAGCTCTTGAAAAATTAGGGGTTCAAACATTAGCGTTAGCCTGTGATGTAACAAAACCAGAGGATATTGCCAATGTTGTGGCACAAACGATGACTACGTTCGGCAAAATTGATATTTTAGTCAATAACAGTGGGGCCTCATGGGGAACACCTGCTATCGATATGCCGTATGAAGCCTGGCAAAAAGTATTTGATGTCAATGTGAATGGAACATTCCTAATGAGCCAAGAAGTCGGCAAATTGATGTTAGAGCAGAAAAGCGGGAAAATTATTAATATTGCTTCTATCGCAGGGCTTGGTGGTACACTACCTGCATTTATGGATACTATTGCCTATAATGCCAGCAAAGGGGCTGTTATAACATTAACGAAGGATTTAGCCGTCAAATGGGGACCTCATGGTGTCCATGTCAATGCCATTGCACCTGGTTTTTTCCCAACGAAAATGTCTAATGTATTAATTGAACGTGGTCAAGATTATTTGATGGGCGCTACGCCATTAAAACGACTTGGCTCCGAAAATGATTTAAAGGGTGTGGCGTTATTTCTAGCATCGGCAGCATCAGATTATGTGACCGGTGATGTCATTGTTGTTGATGGGGGCATGAGCTCCATTATTTAAGGGAGGGATAAGATGGATACAATGCAAGTAAGGGCAAGTGAACGACTAGATGTAGTCAAATTGCGCGCTTTTTTAGAAAGCCATTTTTCTGAACTACCACAGGGGCAATTGGAAATTTCACAATTTAGTGCTGGTCACTCCAATTTAACATATTGCTTGAAAATAGCTGATTTTGAAGTGGTCCTTCGTAGGCCGCCACTTGGCCCAGTTGCTAAGAAGGCCCATGATATGAAGAGAGAGTTTACTATTTTATCAGCATTGCATCCATTTTTGCCTGCGGTTCCAAAACCTTATGTTTATGTGGAGGACCGAGATATTATTGGCAGTGATTTCTTTTTAATGGAGCGCAAAAAAGGTATCGTCCTCGACACCTTTTTTCCAAAAGGAATAAAACCGACTGAGGAACTAACCCGTCAGCTGTCTGAAAAGATGGTTGACTCATTAGTAGCACTCCATGCAATTCCATATAAGAACACACCATTAAAGGACATGGTGAAGCCTGATGGATTTATGGAACGACAGGTACATGCTTGGATCGAGCGCTATGATAAAGCTAAAACAGCAGAGTACGCTGAAGTAAAAGCTTTAACAGATTGGTTAAAAAAACATATTCCTCACAATGAGGAGGCAACCATTATTCATTATGACTATAAATTGAATAATGCTATGTTTTCTGAGGACTATTCCGAAATGATTGGTTTATTTGATTGGGAAATGACCACAGTAGGGGATCCACTTGCTGATGTAGGTGTCGCAATGAGTTACTGGATGCAAGCGGATGATCCCAAAATGCTGTTACATGCACTGGGTGACCCACCCGTTACGGTATTGCCAGGATTTTATACCCGTCAGCAATTTATTGAACGCTATGCTGAAAAAAGTGGGCGGGGTATTTCAGACATTCAATATTACTGTACATTTGCCTATTTCAAATTAGCGGTCATTTGTCAGCAAATCTATTATCGTTATGCCAAAGGGCAAACCAAGGATGATCGCTTTGCTCAAATGGATAAAATGGTTGCTGCCTTAATAAAACAAGCGTCAGCTTCTATTTAACCGTTTAACAAACAGTTACTTTTCATTGAAGTAGCTGTTTTTATTACTAAACATCAGGATTTGGTTAAAAACGCTGTTATATCAACGCTGAAAAGGGGAAAAAATGCAAAAGCCAACTACTAATATAAGAACTTATTTCTGTATATTTGGAGATGATTTTCCATTAGATGAATTCACACAAAAAATAGTAATAACACCAACAGAAACACGTACAAAGGGAGAAATTTATACAATTGGAAAGACACAACACGAAAGTTATACCACATCATGGACTTACGAAATAGATTACCAATTGACAAGTGATCCTACTTTACAAATTAATGAACTAATTGATATTTTCACAAATAAAGTAAATATCATTAATCACTTTCAAAAAGAATTTAATTTAAAATGTAAAATAGCAGTTGTCCTTATTTTCCCCGAAACATCAGGCCTTTTCTTCGACCAAAAACTTATCAAATTTGCTTATGACACCAACTCAGAATATGATATTGATATTTATCGTGATGAAATATAAATTGAAAATAAAAATGCCTCTAACGATATAACAGAGGCTTTTTATTTTCAATTTTTTTGCTTTTTCAGGAACTTTCACACCATCAACTTAGCTGAAATCTCTGGATCAATCATTACTAATAAGAAATAGCCACATTTGTCATATGAAATATACACGATTTTATGCAATGCAAAGGACAAAACAAACAAGTAAAAATATTGTTATACCAACGTTTACGCTGTTTGTATAAAAAGATGTATAAACAATGTTCATAAGAAAAGCCATAAAACGTCATAAGGGAAATCTGCTATCACTTGGGGTGTTAGACTAGGCAGAGCCTAGTATTTCGATGTCCCCATAAAAAAGCGCATTTCTACATGTTTTCTATACAAACATTTATTCGTTTCTATATGTTTTCTACATAGAGTATCCACATTTTAGTTCTTTCAACCATCTCCTAATAGTTGCTTCTGAAACACCTAGTATTCGAGCAATTTCTCATCATTTTTTCATCTTTATTATAAACCAAGCAGTCCAAACATTTATTACATACGGCAATCAAAAAGGAGATCGGCAACTCAAAGAAGATCGCCTGCAGCAATTAGAAGAAGTACTAGCAACCCAAGGTATTTATCCTGGAGGGAAAGTACATAGAGTGCTAGAAAAATTGATTTATGATCTTACATACAATGGCATTATCAAAGGAAGTCGAGAGCATTTGAGCAACAAATTAGAGGTTGGGTTCAACACAATCTCTACAGCTTTCAAGTACATGGAGCAATCCAAGCTATTTATCCTGTCCAGAAACAAAACAGGAAAGACGAATAGTGGTTGTCGTGTCATTTTGGATGTTCAGCATGTGAACTTTGAAAGCATTTTAAGCGAAGTTTACCATCTAAATGTGTATGAAATTGCTATCGTTAAAGATGAATTTAAACAACCAATTAATACTTCATAACAGATTATCCGACACTATATTATAGTATTATTTAATGCCACTCGCACTAAAATTTATTCAAATAACTAATCTATCACACGTGAAAAAATAAGAGAGATAGAATGTATGTTCTTATTTTATCATAGATTCTATCATTTTGTTAAAACTGAAAACAATAATGATTTATTGTTTTTCGATAAAAAAATATTGACTTGAGATGTGTTGGGGATTATTATAGCTATAGCAAATCAGACGATATGCTTGGAAATGGATCATTTACAATAGACAAATTATATGGAGGAAAAGATGATGAAGAAATATTTATTAGCAACGATACCTATGATGATAGGTGTTTTATGTTTATTTATAAAAGGAATTCTTGGCGATGAGGTACTAGCAAACGGAGTGATTGTGGAGAAGAACTTCTTTTTAATCCCATTGAGCTATTTATTTTTCTTTAGCGGTATACTAACATTGATCTTCTTTTCAACGGTAAAAAAACAAAATATCGCAAAATAACGCTAAAAAACAGGCTTTTATAGAAGCCTGTTTTTTTTGTTAAGACCATATTTGATCGAGCTTGTCACTGTAATAATGAATAGCTTTTTTGTAATCTTTAATGCCTTGATGGTTGGTGGTGATGACTAAAGTATTCAATAATATTTCCATTGATTTTGCGTGTTCACCAAGATTATAAAGTGTCATGGCATAAAAGACCTTTACATGCTCGGCTTCAGGAAATTTGTGCATAGCTTGTTCCAATGTCCGTTTCGCTTGTTCGTACAACCCCAATGTCCGATACGTGCTCCCTAAACCTAGATAGGCATCCACTAGAATAGCTGGCTCTAATCCTAATTGAATGGCTTTTTCATAGTGGGAAACAGCTTCTTTTTCTTGTCCTAAAGAATCGTAGGTCCAGGCACATTGAAATTGATAGTAAGCATTTTCAGGTTCTTCTTTGACCAATGCCACCATTAATTGGTTGGCTTCCTTAAGTTGGCCATTTTCTCTTAATGTTAGGACTTGCTCTAATTGTTTATCCATTGATTAAACCTCTTGTTTGTAATGTTTCGCATCCTATGGGTACCATTCAAAAAAATTTTCTTCGATCAGTTGCTCGAAAGATTCAGCTAATAATTGGTTTATTCCATGATCACAAAGGAAAACCTTGCCTAATGAGTCCATAAAAATGGGATTCCCTCTACCATCCATCGAAATGACATAGCTAGTTGGAGAAAGGACCTCGCTGAATTGTTGACGAAATGCTAGTGTTAAATCGATGACTACCATTAGAAAAAGCATGAACGGCTAATCCTGCATAGGCTCCACCAAACATTTTCATGAACTGCACGTAATCTTTACCGAATTGTACACCGAGCCTCTGTTGAGCATAGATAATTTGCTGGTTCGCCTAATAATGTATGGTGTTCCTTATTGAGTAGAAATACCTTCAAACGTTCTAATACACTTTATTTCATTTCCTCCCACCCTTTTTTAGATGCTTCCCTTATTATATAATCAATAATTTGCTAGAAACCAGTAGTAATGGTATTGTTTGTGTAAAAGTAAAATCCATGAGGTGAATAGAATGCTAGAGCGTTCGATGGAAAAGACACGGGAATGCAAAGAGGAAAGGGAGTGATAGATTAATAAGAAAAGAGGATAAAAAATGACAAGAGACCAAAAGATTATTTGTGACGGATTTGAATTGCACTATTGTATAAAGGGACAGGGTGAGCCTATTTTAGTCGTAGGAAGCAGTGTGTATTACCCGCGATTGTTCTCAGAAAACCTTTCCCAGCATTTTCAGCTTATTTTTTTAGATCATCGTGGATTTGTGAAGCCTCCTCGTCCTTTAAAACAAGAGGATTATACTTTAGAGAAAATTGTCGATGATATTGAACAAGCTCGACAATTGTTAAAGTTGGAACATTTCATTATTTTAGGGCACTCAGGGCATGCATTTATGGCGATGGCGTATGCTAACACATACCCTCAGCATGTTCGGAAGGTGATTCTATTAAATACAGCTACAACAAATAGCCAAGAAAGACAACAGCAAAGTCTGTCCTTTTTTGATGCTAATGCTAGTGTCGCGCGAAAAAAACAATTTGAACGCGAAATTGCTCTCTTAGCGCAAGATTTAAAGATGGAACCTGAACGACGTTTTGTTCATATGTGTATTCGTATGGGTGCACATAGTTTCTATGATTATTCATTTAATGCTACAGCTATGTGGGAAGGCGTTTATACGAATATGGCAGTCATAGATTATCTTTGGGGGAGGGCTTTCGCTGAGAAGAATCTTTTACAACTAACTCGATCATTCACTAAACCAGTTTTTGTTGGACTAGGGAGGTATGATTTTTTAGTTGCTCCTGTTTCATTATGGGAGGCAATAGAGGATGCTCCTCAGGTTAAGAAAGTTATATTTGAACAAAGTGGTCATAACCCTATGTTTGAAGAGCCTGAGTCATTTGATGAACAGCTCATTAATTGGATAAACGAAGGATAATTTTTTAAAACTTAGAGCAGTTGGTAACATATGTTATCATCCTGCTCTTTTTTTCATGTAGAAATAGGAAGGAGATAGCCGTTAACGGTGAAAATCTTTCACCCTATCGTAAGGTAGGAGAGTCCAATCATTCGTTGCGCACATGCTGATCAACAGGAATCCAAGTAGGTGAAAGATCATTATTAAACACCTACAAAAGGCTACTTCCAAAAGGGAAGAGCCAATGCACTAGCTTACCGTATTAGTTTTGCTAATAGCATTCACTTGCTGGCAGTCAATAATAACGGGTCTAGCCGTGTCATCGATTTGAAGGAAATAGGCACAGCAGCTATGTGGATCGAGATAGATAAAGTAAATACCGCAAAAACAATGGCCATCAGAAAGATAGACATCTACTAATGTCCCCGGATCGAAACATTCTAACTGACTACAAATACAACCCTCGCAATGTTTTTTATCTTTGTTTCTTACGTGGCTCTCCAATTGTTTTTTCCCATCCTGAGAACTATTATAATACTTGATGCGATATGAATCTTCTTCTGCCATATCATCCGTGCCGTAATAGTGACCTGTGCAATAGTTCTTTGATTCACAATAGCATTTAGAAAATTTATGATAATTATTTAAATTTCTATCCAATCGTGTTAAATATCGATTTTCATCCATTTTTGATACGCTCCTTTATGGTTTTGAATGTAAATTCTAGCGCTAGTCTTCTATTTCTAATCTATGTAAAAGAGCTATCTCGAGTTGGTAATATGTCCATCTACTTGTCATATAAAAGAAAAAGCTAGACTCCTAAATAGAGTCTAGTCTTTTGAATGGCTTACATAATCTTCTTTCAGTAATCCATATATTTCTAGATCAACAATGCCTTTGCCGGACCAGAATGTTGCTTGTCGTAATAAACCTTCTTTTATAAAGCCATTCTTTAGTAGTACTTTTTTCGAGGGCTCGTTTAATGGCATAACTTCAGCTTGAATTCGATTCACCTGAACCTCCTCTAAAAAATAGTTCACGACCATTTCAACTGCCTTCGTAGCAATGCCTTTTCCCCAAAAATCTTCCGCCAAGTAATATCCAATTGTCACCATATTTACTTTTTGATTAAAGTCCATAGCCTCAATAATACCCACTAATTTCTCGCTTTGGGACGCTTCAAAAATACCCCATTTTATTCTACTCTTCTTCTTGAAGTCTCTTTCAAAATGCTCAATCATTTTCTGTACGGTTTGATAGTTGTGTTTTGGAATAATACCACAAAACTCGAAAACCTTAGTATTATCATAAATGGCAAACAACTCTTCTACATGAGACGCTTCTATTTTCTTTAATGTTATACTAGTCGTATGTAGCAGAGGAAATTGAGTAAAAACCTTTTCAATCATCATTTTTTGGCTTCCTTTCTTAACCTTTAATAGGAATGTAAATTTTCATTTTCATATTATGTGGATAGATAGATTGCATGACATCTGTTATTTCGAAATCAGGACCCATATCTCTTTCGTAATTAGAGTTAGGCAACCATACCCCGTAAATGTAACGTCTTGTATTCTGTATACCTTCTGCACTACTATTTAAGATAAATTCAGCATATTGACCAGAAGGTAATTCTAAATGGATAAATTCTTGCTGAACATGCTCATCAAATACTTGGACTTCCTCACCAACAATAAAAGAAAACTCACCATCCTCCTGAAAGCTTGTAGAGATTCCATAGGCCATATTAGGTGCCACTTTTTGTGTAATACATTCATAATAGTGCTGGCGACCAAAATCATGATAAAAGCCTGGAATTTCAGCATAATACCTCTCATCTTTTAATGATGTTTGATAGGGATAGCCGGTGATTAACTTTTTACCTACCTGTACAATTGTTGGTTTTTGCATAGGGAGTTCACCATCCATTTTATAATCCAAAAAGTTTATTTTGTGTTGTAATGGTATAGAATTAGCACTCTTCCTGTACTTAGCTGGTGATATCCCAAAGTACTGAACAAATGCCCTTGTAAAAGCTTCTTGAGAACCGTATTGAAAGCTAATTGCCAGTTCAAGTATAGCTTGAGAGGTTGTTATTAATAAAACGGCTGCTTCAGAAAGCCTTCTATTGCGAATATACTGCTGTACGGAAAATCCAGTTATCGCTTGAAACAGTCGCTGAAAATGGAAGGCTGAACAATACGATTGCGAAGAAATATCTATGATCGACATTTTTTCTTGTAGGTTATCCTCTATATATTCTATAGCGTTTTGAATTTTTCCAAAATAATCCATACGATCATCCTTTCTTATTTTCATCGTACCGTTTACATGGGAATGTTTTTTGATAATTTATGCTAATTTGTACATTATAGTGGACTGGAAACGAAATCAATAGATATATTGAAATGAATGACAAATAAAGGTATAATTTATTTAAATTTACAAGAAAGCGAGTGATCCATAATGATAGTCAGCTCTAATTTTCCATTAAATAATATGAAGGTGTGGAAGAATTAAAAAGGATTATTCTTCCGCAAATAATCGGAGGAGACAATATGTATAGTAATTATGGACCGTTATGTACGGAACTTTACGATTTAACAAAACCAGTAGGATATTCTATTGGTGGGGATATTGAATATTATAAGGAACGTTTACAGGGACTAACAGGTAAGGTTCTTGAGGCAGGTGTCGGCTCAGGCCGTTTCTATATTCCTTTCATGGAGAGTGGTTTTGATGTAGAAGGGATTGACAATTCTTCAGAAATGCTGGCGTCCTGTCGTAAACGATGTCACGATAGAGGGCTTACACCAGTTCTTTATGAAGGCGATGTTTGTCATTTTACATTAGATCAGCAATATGAAGCTATCATCATGCCAGCAGGCTCTTTCTGTTTAATAGAAAATTATCAAGATGCCGTGTCGACTTTAACAAATATGTATCATCACCTTGTTCCAGGTGGACGTATTCTATTAGATTTAATCGTACCGACAGACTGGAAAACTGGAGAAATTACTACAAGTTATCATCCAACTTCCGAAGATGAAGGGATATCGATTGAAAGGAAATCGATTGCGATTAATTGGATGGACCAATATACATTATCGGTTTTAAAATATGAAAAATGGCAGAGTGGTACATTGATTGATACAGAGCTACAAAAATTTTTATTACGCTGGTACGGTCTAGAAGAATTTAAACTGCTTTTACAAAGTATAGGCTTTTCCGGTATCACATGCTCTGCTAATTACACATTTCAGCAACAGCCTGATGAACATTCATCATTTATTACATTCGAAGCTATACGTTAATTAGCAATGACCAGCACTCTCAAGGAGTGTCTGGTCATTTTTTATTGTTTAATCTACTTTTAATTTTCTAGCTGTACCAATACCTTTTGTTTTCACATTTACCTCAATATGCACGGGTAGATTAGGGTAAAGCGTGGCCCAATCTTTTTTGATACGTTTCCATGCTTGGTGGTCTTCACGATGAAGTACCTCACTAAACTTTAAAATATCAGCTTGATAGGTTTTCTGAATCGTGTGCATTGTTTGTTCTAAATTTTCTTGAACTAATTTACTTGTTTCTTTATTAATAACATCAATCGTTTCTGGCTTTGTTATATCCACTGGACAACTTATTTCCGCTATATTTTGTTCAAGATCAACCTGAATATGGATGGAAGGTTTGTCATTTTTTATGCTACCAGTAACTTTTGTAGAGGAATTTAAAACTTCTGCTGATATTTTCCCCTTTTCCGAACAAGGCACTTTTTGAACGGTCCCTTTTATATGGTTGTGTAAGAAATTATAGTATTTGCTTTCTTCCTCTGTTAAGAAGCCTATAAGCTTATAGTTTTTAAAAACAGCAAGTCCACCGTATTTTAAATTGGCGGGGCTATCCATTTTTTCTATATTGGAGCTCCTTTTTCCGGCTTCTGCATCTCCAAGTATTTGAATGGAGGGCAGAACAGCACTATGATCAATACTCCCTAAAGACTCGATTAAATCGTCTAAAATCACTGACTCAGTTGTTCCCAATACATCTTCAGAGTCCTTTAAGGATTTTAACAATTTACTAGCAGGAATATCCTCTAATGGTGTTAAAATACTTAAGATATCTTGCGCTGTTGATTCATGAGCAACAATAATATTAAAATCGCTTCTTCCCTCAGGATCCCTTTGAAATAAATCTAATATACTATTCATACCATATTCAGCCATCTCTTCACCAATAATAATAGCTTGAACATGTGCATAATAGGGTTTCCTT
This sequence comes from Lysinibacillus sp. UBA5990, assembly GCF_002429815.1. Taxonomy (NCBI): domain Bacteria; kingdom Bacillati; phylum Bacillota; class Bacilli; order Caryophanales; family Bacillaceae; genus Lysinibacillus; species Lysinibacillus sp. UBA5990. The sequence continues at coordinate 1,699,136 of NZ_DJAY01000015.1, read as the reverse complement.
GGCGTCAGTGTTGTTAATTTTCGGATAGCTTCAAATAAGGTTCTCCCTTTTGCGTGATAGGTAAAAACAGGGACTTGAAAGCTTGTTGAATTCTTCGGCGCAATTTGACTTGGGTTAACAATTTGAACGGAAATCTCTATGAATTCATCCGTTTTATCGACTCCAACAGCTGTGACAATGGCTAATTCATTTAACTCCCGCTTATTCCAACACCCAGTTAACAACAAAACGACTAGAAGTATGAGAAAAAATGACACCGTGTGTTTAATGATTGGCACCTCCTCTAGGAAAAGGGCAAAGACATTTCCGATACTAATTAGGATAAGCAAATAATAGGGAAAATAAACAAGAAGAGATGCAAGGGTGAAATTTTTTAGAGGACATTCAAGTCTATATACAGAAAAAGTATATAAATCATTTTAAATAGGAGGAGAAAAGAGATGCAATCATTATTAAATGGAGTAGAGGCCATTTTTATCCCGATAAAAGACCCTCAATTATCAGCCAAATGGTATGAGGAAAAGCTTGGATTTAAGCTTTTATATATAGAAGAAGACGCAGCGGTCATGAAAATAGCGGAACGATCTGTTACGGTCGTATGCTTAGTAAAAACGGAAAATCATCAACCATTACATTTTCCAGATAACCATTTTGGGGTTGGGAAATACTACAATTTTCTTTCTTCATCAATTGAAGAGACCTACCAATCACTAGTTGAGCAACAAGTGAACGTAAATCCTATGGGAGGTGAAGGGCAAATAAAATATTTCACCTTCTATGATCTAGATGGAAATCCATTAGGGGTTTGCCAATCATAAGCGGGTCACTGTTATAAACAGTGACCCTAGTAACAAATCTAGGAGGTGTAAGGCTAATTAGCTTTACACTACTATCATATACATAATTCTTATATTAAAATAGTTAATTGCCCGGGAAATAGATAGAAAATTAAGAATTATTTTAAAAATGAATGGGGTAGACCTTATTTTTTAACAATGTGCATATAATGGACCGTTTCAAAAGCTGATAGATAATCTGTTCGATGTTGGAAATAAAGCTGTTGAATTGTAGATGGAGATAGATGTTCATAAATAAGTAGATCTGATTGATCTAGCATCTTCTCCATTTCCTCATAACGATAGCACGATCTCATGGGCTCACCACCAGCGGCCGCCATCTTCACCATATGATCTACTCTGTTAGAGATGCCCTTTTCACTAAATAGCGATTCATCAGCATAGTCCAAGACAAGTGAGCTACCTGCTGGAACTAGCGCAAATAGATGGTCTAATAAGCTAGCCAGTTCTTCTTTCGTTAAATAATAGGAGACACCTAAGAGACTAAAAAATGTTTTCTTAAACTGAAAGCCTTGATCCAAAAGAGGATGACTATGAAATTGTTTCGTAAAATCCATCGCCACAAAATGTAAATTATTGATGCGGTTGAGTGACGCTTCTTGTAATTTTTGTTTTTTGAATGCTTGTGTGGTTGGGAAATCAATCTCAAATATTTCTAATACATGTTCTAAGTGGAGGTGTCGAAAAGCGAATGTATCCAAACCAGCACCTAAAATAACATATTGCTCAACACCGAGCTGTATTTCGTTTTGTAAGACTCTTTCACAGTATGCGGAACGTGCCAAGGGAGTCGGCGCTAGTTGAACTTGCGTAATCCATTTTAATAATTCTCTCGATTTGCCTTTATATTTTTTGGCAATTTCCTCGTTGAAGAATTCAATACCTTGCACCATATTGTCTTCAATGCTTTGAAATTCATCCTTGGAGATTAATTCCTGTGCTAGATAATCATCAAATATTTTCGGCGTATCAAATTGACTATGGTGGGCTCTGCTAAAGGCGGCTATTAATGAAGTTATACTAGATTTCTGCTTCTTCATCCGAACACTCCTTACAATAAAAAATAGGATTCCCCTGGCCAGGAGAATCCTATTATATAAGAAAAAATATCAAATGTAAATTATAGAACAAATAACTTTTTTTGTCAAGTTTTTGTGTATGTCCAGCAGTTTGAATGTGATTAAAATATAATTGGATATTTTTATTTATAAAAAAGGTAGTATTACAGAAGATGGGGTAGAGGGTATATTTGGTTTGCCATTCAAGTAATCGATTAAAATATTTTTAAATTTTATGTAACTTATTGCAACGTCAACCGTCTATCTCATTAGTAGAATACAAAAAAACTAAAGCAAGCTAGTAACATTCACTTTTCTCAAAAAGACCAGGATTCACTTATTTCGTGACTTCCTGGTCTTTTTGTGCGGGTAATCCTATTTTTTACGAAAAAATAGGACAAATAATGAAACCTTTTAGCTGTTTATGCGTATTCATAAATGAATCTAAAGCTAAGCAATATTAATTAGTAAGATTCACTTTCACTTAAAAGGCTAGAACTTGCATAAATTATGTAGGTATCTAGTCTTTTTTGTAGGTTTCCTACTTGCAAAATACATAGGACATGCGTAACTCCTATGCTCGAAAAAACATAAATTCCTACCAAAAATTGAATGGAAAATATTTTAACTTGTTCCACGCCCCAACTTAGCGTAGTATTAATACGAATCAAAACTAAGTAAGTTAGTAAGATTCACTTTCACAATAAAACCAGGCGCTCTTCTATGAGGGGCATCTGGTTTTTTGTTTTATGAGATTTTAAGAGAATTAATTTATGGGGTAATCTAGCCCTCTACCACCACTACTAGTATTTGGCAGGCATCATGCAATGAAATGTGCTAATGTGACAGATATAAACACACGGATAAGCGCTTATTTTTTCTCTGCCACCAACATTAAAAACATAGGTTTTTCAAAACCATTCAAGAATACATAAAAAGTAACGTACAAAAAGAGTAATTCTGAAATAAACGAACCTATTTACATAAGCCTTTTCCCCATTATTTTACCACCTATGCTACTTAAATATGAAAGGATTAGCTCCCAAAGGATTGAAACGGTGATAAATCCGAAGAAGAAGGGAAGTAAGCTTTCAGTAGCTGAATGTCCAATAGTTGTACATGCTACACTGCTACCAACCGTTGCGAACCAAACGATTGCAGTTGGTGCAGAAACTACTAACCAAACGCCTGTAAAAAAATAGGCCCATAATGATGTCTTTTCAATCGCTTCTCCATGTAAATCTAGCTTTTTAGGCGCAAACGTATCTCGGAAAGCTTGGAAGGTTAAAAGGCAAAGCATGATTTAAATGACATGAAAAATATCTCTTGATCTTAGTTGTTGGGCTTACATTTGTCATCTCACCCATCATAGAATTTGTTTATTCAAAAAAGGTTAGATAATTGATAGTATTCGTTCAAGCAAAAAGGGGGAATCATTTTGTTAAAAACAGTACAAATTATTTCATCAATGATAGGCATCACGCTTTCCATTTACGGACTTATGACACATGATTATCGGTTAAACTTTTTAATGATCCTTTTTCTAGGTTTATTTATGTTAACATTAGGAATTAATGAATTTCGGAGAGAGAGAAAATTATATGGTTGGTTTCTAGTCGGGGTATTTATCTTTTCTGTTTATGTGTCCATTCAAAGCTTCGTATTATTAGTCTAAAAAGTTGAATTCCGCACTTGATGATAATTCTGAGAATTTTTTCTAATTAAAAATATGTTGCAATTATGGATATTTTATTTTAGTATTTTAATATTGTGTCAAAAATAATATTTTTTCTTCTTATCAAGAGAGATGGAGGGACTGGCCCGATGAAATCTCGGCAGCGGAACTATTAAGTTACTGTGCCAAATCCAGCAAGCAATGTTCTTGATAGATAAGAGGAGCGTTTTAAATATAAGGCCTCTTCTTGTTATTTCAAGATGAGGCCTTTCTTATGGTGAAAAAATAAAAAACATGGCTGATTTTTAATATTTGGAGGTAGACAATGAAGAAAGAGAATCCATGGGCGCTAATCCCATTTGTTGTTTTTATGATTTTATTTATTGGTTCAGGGGTTATAATGGGTGATTTTTATGCGTTCCCTGTCATTGTAGCCATCAGTATTTCGGGTGCTGTAGCTCTAGCGATGAATCGAAAAGAATCGTTTTCCCGAAAGGTTGATATTTTTTGCCAAGGTGCGGGAAATTTAAATGTCATGCTGATGGTTATTATTTTTCTATTAGCAGGGGCATTTTCAGAGGTAGCGAAGGGGATGGGGGCCGTAGATTCCACTGTTAACTTTGCTTTATCGATTATTCCGCAAAACCTGCTTATCGTAGGTTTATTCATCATTGCCTGTTTCATCTCTCTATCCATGGGTACATCAGTGGGGACGATTGTTGCGCTGGCGCCAATTGGAGTTGGGATAAGCGATCTTACGGAGCTATCTATTGCTTTAGTGATGGCAGCGGTTGTAGGCGGTTCGATGTTTGGTGATAATTTATCTTTTATTTCAGATACTACTATTACTGCCGTTCGTTCACAAGGCGCGCAAATGAAGGACAAATTTAAGGTCAATTTTTGGATTGTAATGCCAGCAGCTATTATCACAAGCATTATTTTAGGGTTTATGACATCCGGGGAAGCAGCTCAAGTAGAGCATCTAAGCTATAATTGGATAAAAATTATTCCCTATGTTTTAGTTATTATTTTAGCGTTATCTGGAATGAATGTTTTCCTCGTTCTTGCATTAGGGATTATTCTCGCCGGTGCTGTTGGCTTAGCAGATGGTAGCTATCACATAATGAGCCTTATACAAAAGATTGGCGAAGGAATGGAAGGGATGTATGAAATCGCCTTTCTAGCTATATTAATAGCTGGAATGGTGGAGGTTATTAAATTTAATGGTGGAATTGACTTTTTGCTCCGTCTTGTAACGCGCAGGATTAAATCGCAGAAGGGTGCTGAATTTGGTATAGCTGGCCTTGTGGGTCTAACTAATTTATCTACGGCTAATAATACAATTGCTATTTTAATTGCCGGGCCGCTTGCCAAAAATATTGCTGACCAGTATGAGATTGAGCCGAGAAAGTCCGCAAGTATTTTAGATATTTTCTCCTGTACAGTCCAAGGTCTTCTCCCATACGGAGCCCAATTCCTTGTAGCCGCAAGCGTAGCTAAAATATCGCCAGTTAGTATCTTGCCGTACTCTTTCTATCCAATTCTTATTGGTATTTGTGGTATGATAGCGATACTCATTGGATACCCGAAAAAAAAGAAAGCCTAAACTTTATTTTCAGACTGTAGACAAAAGCCGTTGAGAAGTTCACTCTCGATGACTTTTGTCATTTTTAATATTTGGTAATATACTACCAAATTCAACATACTCTTTGAAGGTAGATGCTCTCTAAACCTAATTGATCATTCGTTAACATTTCTAATTGTTCACGCTCATAGATTTGATTTTTCGTCATCGAAGCCCTTTACAGTCGAAAATAACAAAGCCCAGTTGCTCTATTAATTGGAGCCTGGGCTTTGTTTAAGTATTTGGAACGAGCTGTTACTTTCTTGCCTGAATTAAAGTAAACCAATCATTGTCGTTGAACTTGCCAGAAACATTGTATATGGGCTGATAGAATCCTTTTGTATCATACATATACGAAAGCTCAATCGATTCAATCTCAATTTGGTCTCCTTTTTTTATAATCAGGTCTTCCTCCTGTACGAGTGCGTTATACTTTATTTGAGGAAAATCGCCTTCCTTTATTCGTTCATATATTTCTGCAGGAGACAGTATATTTACCTCCCGTATAAATTGATTTTCATGAAGACTGTATGTTAATGAATAAATGTGACCATCCGGCTTTAGGCCAAGACTGGCCTCTCCAGTCCAGTAATCTTTATTTACATCAGGACGGTCTGGTAACGTCCATTCAAATTCACCATCCTCCTGTACAGCAAATTCTGCATCTTGAGGTGGTAGTATAGAAAGTTCATCCATCAATGACTTCGCCTTTTCTTCTTGCCCTTCAGCTGAAGTTTGCTCCGGCGAATAATTATTCTCGGTTAACCACCATTGTCCCTCTGAATTATTTGTAACCAATGTATACGGGACCCCATTTTTATCTTCCACTAGCGTTTCGTCATTTTCCTTGGCATCAGATGCATTCATCTCTGATAACCCTAGTTTCTGTTGTAATAGGTCTTTTACGTCATCCTCTTGAATGATTTTCTTATAGACAGGAGCAACGATGGGTGCTGCGCTTAATTCCAATGATGTGGATACATGAACATCTGACATTTTTGATTTTGTATATGCGTTTATTGCTAGATGACCAAACTCCTGTTGGGCGTAGACAATGTTCATAACGATAAAGATTAAGCCCATCAATAGAGGTATAGCAAGGTTTCCAATCAGTGTTTTTACCTTTACCTTTTTGTTATGGACAATAGAAGTGACAAGTTTGTATAATTGGTAGCCAATAATACCGCCAAGTGAGTTATTGATTAAATCATCAAGCTCAAAAATCCCTGCTCCTGAAAGTGCTTGATAAGTTTCGATAGAGGCTGTCGCACCTACAACTACTAGAAGAAGCCACTTAAACTCTTTAAATTTAGCCATAAGTAAAGGTAAAAACATTCCTAATGGTACAAACATTAATATATTAAATAGACAATTTTGGAGATCACGTAAAGAGTATTTTTTCCACGCGTCTATATAACCGCTGAATGGCTGAAGGTTCAACTGCATGAAATGTGAAGTTCCACGGCCAATCACTGTTAGCTCCAAAACAAATACAATATATCCGATAAAGACTGCTCCAAGAAGAAGCTTCTTTACAGGAATTTGTTTTTGGTGATCTGATCGTCGTCTTTGATAATAAAAGAAATAAAGTCCAATTAGTAAAAATTCAAGGCCAATAATTATAATGACGGGCAGCATCAAAATTTTGATGTTGCTCATGATTTCAGTAATTCCCAAGATGTGATACTCCTTTTTCTGATGATGATTTTCAAATGCTATATGCCAGATAATTCTCAGTAATGTCGACCTTCATTATTGTAAATGGAAATTATTAATAATTAGAGAGAATATTTATGAAGATTTCTTAAGAAAAGGGAAAGCCCAAGCACGCAATTATTTTGTGCTTGGGCAGTTAACTTGTTCGTTATAGACAATAAACTTGATTGTTAATAAGGATTTTGATCGCTCTTTAATGTATAAACAAAAATACAATAATAGGGATTATTAATGATGGCAGAAGATTTAAGGTATTACATTTTTTTATGCCTAAAATACTTAAACCAGACGCTAATATCAATATACCTCCTATAATCGTCAATTCATTTAGAAGATCATTATTGATGGAATTCTCCATTAAACTAGCTATTAAATAAATGGAACCTTGCCATAGAAATAGTACAATACCTGCAACAGCTATCCCAATACCAAATGTAGTGGCTAAAACAACCGAAGTAATTCCATCCAATATACCGTTCGTGAGCAGATATGTATAATCTTGCTTTAATGCAGCCTCTATAGGACCTAATATAGATAATGACCCAATACAAAATAATAAAATCGCAGTCGATAATCCTTCAGCTAAATTCCCCTTAGAGTATTTATTCACTAAAGCATTAAATTTTGATTCTAAATTAAGTTTTTGACCTAATAATCCGCCTATAGCTAGACTGACAATAAAAAGTACCGGATATTTACTGGAAGGTAAATGTTGAACTAGAGCATTTATTCCTAATCCCATTGCTGCTAATCCCATGGCCTGCATGAGGATTTGATGGTATTCATCTTTTATCCCATTTTTAAAAATACTTCCAATGATGCTTCCGACTATAATCATCATTGTATTAAATATTGTTCCTAACATAATTCATTCTCCTTAAAAAAGTGTTCTTACGTAAAAAAATAAACCCTCCGGTAAGGGGAGGGTCAAGACTTTATTGGTATTTGTATTTCTGTTAAATAATCTTCTTTACTTCCTGAAATATAATGGTCAATTATGGTTCTTTCAATGGAATCTCCAATCACTTGGAAACCTTGATCTTTAATAAAATTCAGTAAGGCTTTATAATGTGCGGGAGAATGATTATGATTGCCGTTAAAATAAATACAGGCATATTTTCCTTCAGGAAGCGTGGCCAATAAAGGACTATGCCTATCCTCCTCCTCGACTAAAATAAATATTGAATTGTATTCATGAAACTGGTTATTTAATAGATGACGAATACTTACGGTTAGGCCAACGCCCCCAATAAATATAGAAGAATTCATATTCGACAAATTCTCTAATTGTCGCAAAGAAATTTCCAGTTGATGCTCGGAACTGATTTTTTCCATTAATCGTACGATTCTTCGCTCTTGTTTTTCCATTATGAATGGGACTCCCAATGCCTTTATCTCTCGTGCCCATTTAATATCCTTAATTCGATCTTGGAACCTTCGATTAATTCGTTCCAGTTCTTGAATCTTTTCTTCGGTTAATCGTTTCTGTTCCTCTAAGAGATGCAAAAAGTCGTCGATATCCCTGTGATCTAAATGCCCTTTAATTTCCTTTAATGAAAAGCCTAATTCCTTTAAATAGTTGATAGTATTTAATTGCTCAAATTGTTCTGTTGAATAGTATCTATAGCCGTTGTTTTTATCTGTGTGCATGGGTTTTAATAAATCAATTTCATCATAATATCTAAGGGTTTTTATAGTTGTTTTATGGAGCTTAGCCATTTCACCAATTGAAAATCTATTTTTCATTTATATCTTCCTTTAAAAAACGTCCTATTATCATTATAGTACTTGATTTTGTCCGAGCCCGATAAAAATTAGGTATTGTACGAGAGCGTCGATATGCTATCGAGTTTGTTTGGACAAAAAAGAGCATCATTTCGGGTAGGGTATAGACCGCCAGATTAGAGAGGGGAGATAAGTGAATGTGTTTTACAAATTGCCCAGATATGTTGAAAAGAACCGTATTGGATGAGATGCAGTGCAATTACGGTTCTATCGTTAATTGTATAAAATGATTGTCACTAGCATGAATCTAAAGTTTTAGGTGATACTATTCATTGCTTAATTTTTATTTTTCATGGTCCAATCATTGTGTATGATGTCTTGAAGAACATTTTTTAGTTGTATAAATTGCTGCTCTGAAATATTTGATTGTTGCATGACTTGGCGCGATACCTCAGGTAGCTTGCGACGAACATCATTGCCCACCTCTGTTAAATAGATTTGCATTTGACGTTCATCATCTTTGGAACGCTCACGACAAATATAACCCTTTGTCTCTAATTTTTTTAGCAATGGTGTTAATGTACCCGAATCTAAAAATAAACGTTGTCCTAATTCTTTTACCGTTATTTGTTCGTTTTCCTCCAACGCTAAAATGGTGATATAGCCTGTATAAGTTAAATCATATGGCTTCAATAATGATGTATAGTGTCGAATGATTTCCTTTGATGTGGCATACAAAAGAAAGCATAGTTGATTATCTAAATGATTAGGCATAAAAATCCCCTCTTCATGTTCTTCTATTAACATTTATATTAAAAATAAAGTTCCTACTTGTCAAACGCAACTAAATTGTGTACAATTCAATTTGTAAAAATTAAATTGTGTACAATTTAAAATAATGGATATAGAAAAGGAGTTTTCGTTTATGAAAGAATTATACTCAACGACTATGATTAATGAGGGTGGGCGGAGTGGCACATCCTATGCAGAGGATCAATCCCTGTCTTTAAAAATTGCACCACCAGGCTCAAAATTAGACAATGTAACAAACCCAGAGCAATTATTTGCTGCGGGGTATAGTGCCTGCTTTAATAGTGCGTTAGATTTGATTAAACGCCAAAAAAAGCTTAAAAATGCATCAACAATTCAAGTAACCGTTAAGTTAATGGAGCAAGCTGCTTTTGATTATGTACTTGCTGTGAATATCGAAGGACATATTGAAGGGGTAACGCTGGAAGAGGCACAGCAATTATTAGAGCTAACACATACTGTATGTCCTTATTCAAAAGCGACAATGGGAAATATTGATGTAACAATTAAAGCAGTTTAAATTTTTTGAAAAAGAGGGAAATCATATGCTATCAACTTCAACACTAAAACAAATTATGCAGGAGCGTAAATCTGTTCGTAAATACAATGCGAATACTAAAATATCTCGTGAAACAATCATGCAGCTACTACAAGATGCTATTTCAGCGCCTTCTTCGAGCAATATGCAGCCATGGCGATTTATCGTCATTGATGATAAGGAAATCCAAAAGAATATTAATTTCTTTTCATTTAATCAAGAGCAGATCGAAACAGCCTCTGCTATTATTGCTGTCATTGGAGATATGGAGATGTATGTAAATGCTGAGGAAATCTATGCAAAAAATGTGGAGTTAGGCTATATGCCAGAAGAGATTGCGAAAAAACTGGCTCAGGACGCATTAACAATGTATGGGTCAGCTTCGACAAAAACATTAGAGAACATCGTCCATTTTGATGCTGGCTTAATAACGATGCAAATTATGTTATTAGCGAAAGAAATGGGTTATGATACAGTTCCGATGGGTGGGTTTGATAAAGCTAAGTTTGCGGAATACATGAAATTACCTGCAAATGAAATACCTATTTTATTATTAGCAATTGGTGAAGCGGCGGCACCTGCTTACGGTTCTTCACGTCTTCCAATAGATCGCCTTGTAAGGTTTAATCAATAATTTTTAGGCAGTTCGCTCATTGCGGGATGAGTAAATAAAGCAAAAACAAAGCACAGTCGCTAAGAGGCTGTGCTTTGTTTCGGTATGTGTACTTGTTTTGATTTAATTATTTTTCTTGTGGAAGAATTCTTTTGCCATTGCTATACGTTCACTTGGCAATGTACGATTAAGCTCTTCTTCTAACCATGCAATTGTTTTACCTCGTAAATAGTTCCGCATTTGCTCTTCAGCTTCTAACATCACTATATTAATGGTGCAATTGGATGTACCTGATGCACAGGAATCACAATTTCCAGTTTGGTTTGCAAAATTTGCTTTGATGTTCTTACATTGAAATATGGGACTTTCACCCTCTACAGCTTTTACAACATCCCAAAAAGAAATATCTTCAGGCTTTTTACTAAGCTTATATCCTCCTTTAACACCAGATACTGAACTGACAATCCCGGCTTTAGATAGCTTACCTAATACTTTTGATAAATATGTTTCTGATAGCCCTTGAAATTCTGATAAATCCTTAATTCCAATACTTTCTTCTGGTGGTACATCTATTAAATAGACAAGGCTGTGTAATGCGTACTCTACCATGACACTATATTTCATTTATTCACCTACTTCTAATCCCTTTAGAAAACTTACATGTACCTTGTATATTATCATACCTCAAAAATACTTCATCTAAATTAAATCAATTTGACAAAAATTAAAAACAGGCATATATTAAAGACATTAGTAATCAACGATTAGATTAATCGACGATTATGATTGTCTTTAATTTCTTGTAGGGAGGCAGTGTGGTAAGTAAATTTAATCGGAACAAATAATTTTCAAATTCTTCATGCCCAAGAATGGCGTGATTGAATAAGAATGAATTTTACTAAACGATCATCAATCAAGGAATTTAATTGAATCGGAGGAATGTAACATGGAACAACGTATGGATTATTATCATATTGCACCTGATGCCATGCAGATCATGATGGAAATGGAGAAATACACGAAAAAGAATGGTATCGATAGAAAACTTCGTGAGCTAATTAAAATCCGTGCTTCACAAATAAATGGATGTGCCTTCTGTATAAACATGCATACTGCTGATGCAAAAAAAATGGGGGAAACTGAACAGCGTCTATTCTGCATAAGTGCTTGGAGAGAATGTACATTCTATTCAGAAGAAGAAAAGGTCGCTTTAGAGTTAACCGAACACATTACTTTAGTGTCTGAAATGCGTGTACCAGATGATTTATATAAACGAGTTCGTAATTATTATACAGAGAAGGAATATGTAGATTTAGTCATTCTAATTAACCAAATCAACAGCTGGAATAGAATCTCGATTGCTATGGGCAACTTCGCAGAATAATATAAAGGATTTGTTCTAAATGAATCAATAGTAGGTAGAAATGTTGATAAACCAGCATTTCTGCTTTTTTATTTCATTGGAAATCAGCTTTCTCGATATGATCTAATGAATTGATGGTTAATTCATTTTCCACGTCACATTTTTCATGTTTACGTTGAGCAAACATGGTGAGCTCCAATGGCTGTTTCATCTCCAATATTAATATCACTTCAGCAAATTTCCATTATACTTCCGCGTTTTTCTGTAATTTCATCTTTAAATAAGTGGTAAACCCTATCGTACACATGAAAATGAATGTTAAAATTTAGTTTATTTTTTTCCCGTTTTTTGTTTCCAAAAATTTCATCTTGCCAAAAAACAAACGTTTGTTCTAATATGTATACAAACAAATGTTCTTACATATGATAAGTGAAGGGAAATCCATTCATTAAATTGGATAAAGTTGGGTTCACTGAAGCTGTTACTAGTTGTAGGAATGGAAACTAAAGGTACACCAAAATTTTGAGAGATAGTGGAGGAAACTACGATGAGAGAGCAACTGATTAAAGCTATGCAGCGCAATCAATTAGTGGACATTATGTATATAGCCAAAAATGGTTCCGTCACAAAAAGATGTGTAAGAGTCATTAAAATTGTTGGCGATTCATTTCAAGCATTTTGTTTTACGAGGCAAGCAAAGCGTTCCTTTATCATCAGAAATGTTCTCGCGGTTACTCCTGTTTTCCGAAAAGAGCGTGAGGTTGTATGAACTATGAGGAAATGCCGAATAAACCTATTATGTGTATAGATATGAAGTGCTTTTATGCCAGCTGTATCGCTATGCTACATGGGATTGATATTTTAGAAACACCTGTCGCTGTAGTAGCCAATTTCGACCAACCAGGCAGTGTAGTCCTTGCTGCATCACCATTGATGAAGGAAAAATATAAAATCAAGACTGGCAGCAGACGTTACGAAATTCCGAAACATCCCGATATCCAATTATTTGAACCTAAAATGTCCTTTTTTATACAGATGTCGATGACTATTACTAGGCTCATCGCTAATTATGTTCCTGTGGATGCCATACATGTTTACAGTGTAGATGAAAGCTTTGTCGATTTAACAGGTACTGAAAAGCTTTGGGGATCACCTGAAAAAGCAGCTCGAGAAATACAGGCCGCCATTTTGGATCAATATAATGTACCAAGTGCTGTTGGCTTAGGTCCCAATATGCTAATGGCTAAATTGGCATTGGACCTTGAAGCAAAGAAAACGGGTTTTGCTCAATGGACGTACGATGATATACCAAAAAAGCTTTGGCCAGTAAGACCTTTATCCGAAATGTGGGGAATCGGCAAACAGATGGAAGCCAACCTAAATAAGATGGGGATTCAAACAGTTGGTGGGTTAGCCAATGCAGATTTGAATGATTTAGAAGAGCAATTTGGTGTTATAGGCAATCAGCTATATCATCATGCATGGGGAATTGATCTATCAAAGCTAGGAGAACCGTTAATTACCAATGGAGCATTAAGTTTTGGAAAGGGTCAAATGTTAATGAGAGATTATCATACACGAAAAGATCTATCGGTAGTGCTTTTAGAAATGTGTGAGGATGTCATGAAGCGAGCGAGAGATGCTGGTTTTGTTGGTCGTACAATTAGCCTGGGTCTTTCATATAGTCGAAATGCGATGACCAAAGGGTTTCATCGATCTAGAACGATTGATACACCAACAAATGAAACACTTGTCATGTATAAAACGTGCATAGAATTGCTGGATGAACACTTTGCGGGAGAACCGGCAAGGCAGTTATCGGTAAGAATATCCAATCTTGAGAGGGAGCATAGTATCCAATTGGATTTATTTGATGAAAGAAAACCACAACGGCAGCTCATTGGACCTACGATGGATGCCATACGCAACAGGTTTGGAGCAACAGCATTGTTACGAGCGGTTTCGTTTACTGGAGCAGGGACAGCCATCAAGCGTGATCGCTTAGTTGGTGGTCATTTGGCATAGGAGTGATTGAATGATAAAAGACAGAGGTAATATAAAATGGGCATCTATGATGATGCCGGAGCATTTGGATCTACTAAGGGAATGCAAAGAAGTCTATACAGCGCAACCAAGAGAGCTGACAGAGTGGGAATTGGAAGAGTTACAGCAAACAATCGATACAGCCTATCATCAACGGCAAGATGTTCAATTAAATGTTTGGAACGATGGAAAAATCATGTATTGGACGGGAATCATTCATGCCATCAACCTATCTACAAGCGAACTGTTACTTGAAACACTACTGACAACGAGACGTGTTCCAATCCAGCATATCCAATCAGCTCAACTAGAAGCTGATTATTATGATTAAAGCGGAACAACGCCAGCTATTACACAAGTATTTATTGTTGGAATTAGCTGTAAAATCAGTACAGCATGATTACCAATTTGCTGAACAATTTAAAATGAAAATCGTGTTTGTACCTTTAATGGATGCATTATTAAAAGATTTACGCCAAGAGTATTTTGATCTCAAAAGGCAGCTTAACCAGCAACATATACGAGTGGTAGGCTGGCATCGTGTGGATGAATATTTTAGCGATGTCCAAATTGCAACGGCAGGTAATGATGTAGTCCTCCGCTATGCTAACCAGGCTTTGAAGACACAGGTGGAAAAGCTCGTCCTCCGTTATCTCGATAAATGATTGGTTTTCAAAATGAGTCATAAGTTACAATATACCAAAAGGGATATTTTGGGGGAAGATAACTGTGAGCATTTCTATTTGTACAGCTACTAGCAATGATTATTATGCCGTGAATAGCCTTGTGAGAGAAGGGCACGAAGAGCATGTTATAGAAGAACCAGCCATTTTTAAAAGCGTTGAATCGGTTATGCCTGAATCTTATTTTAAAGACTTACTTGAAGATCAAAACAGTCATATTTTTATCGCCAAGAACGATGAATTAGTTGTAGGATTTGCAATAATTAGCATTGAACATTCGCCTTCATTTCAATCTTTAGTACGACGTAAATATGGCTATATTCATGATTTTGGTGTGAGAAAGGCTCTACAAAATCAAGGTGTTGGAGGATTATTATTTACAGGTTGTAAGGAATGGGCAAAAGCAAGGGGAGCTACATCTATAGAATTAAATGTTTGGGAGTTTAATGCCAATGCAATTGCATTTTACGAACATATAGGAATGAAGGGGATAAGTAGAAAAATGAACATGAATATTTGAAGCTACGGCAAAAAAGATAAAACCAGGTGCTCACTGTGAACCTGGTTTTTATTCTTCATTGTATTGCTTCATAAGTTCCTGTAGCTTGCTTTTAATTTGCTCCCGTACTATTGGGGGATGTTTTACATTGGCCTCCGTGCCTAAGCCTAGAAAAAAATGGACTAACCACGGTGTAAAGGAAGAGTTCACTTTTACGAGTATCTTCCCGTATCCATTCTCACGAAGCTCCATCCACTGGGATAACCATAGTTCTGATTGACAACGTCTTACTCCTTCTGGTGTTAACTCAACCTCAAGATCTAACATATGTTCTTCATTCGCTGGCACGATCCACGACTTGATGTGCTCATTTGTCATGTCCAATTTCAGGCTTTGATCTTCAGCTAAAGAAAAATCTTTCACCCGATCTATGCGAAATACTCGATAATCCTCTGCTAGGAAACAATAAGCCTGACAGTACCAAAGCCCATTCATCGTATAGATCCCAAGAGGTTGAATAGTTCTATTTTTAGTAGTGGCCGCTTCATACAAAATTGTGACAACATGCTGTTCAAGTGCAGCCTCCAGTAATTCCTTTAAAAAGGGCACTTTTAATTCATGCGGAGGCACCCAAAATAAAAGACGTTGCTGCATACTTTCAATCTTTTGCTTTAGCTCACTTGATAAAAAGTAGAAAAATTTATCCAATGCCGTATTTACTTCATTTTTGAAGGGGAGAGCTTTGTAATTATGTAATGATTGGCAAGCAAAGAACAATGCAATTGCCTCGTGTTCGGTAAAGCTGATAGGTGGTAGCACTTTTTCATGCAAAACACGATAACCACCATTAGGCCCAACTTCGGAATAAAGCGGTACACCTAGTTCACTCAGTTCCATTAAATCACGAATCATTGTTCGGCGTGAAACACCACATTCTTCAGCCATCTCCTGAATGGTAAACTTTTTACGTTCATTGACCTTCATCATGAGCTGAATAAGTCTTTGCGCCTTGTGCATCAAAAGCTCCTCCTCATTAAAAAACTAAATTAATAGTGACAGTAGTTGTCACCATTATCCGGTATAGTAAAACTTGAAGTCAATGTTTATGAACTTTTAATAAAAAGTACATTGACCACATCATGAAGAGCATAAAAGGAGAAAAAATGGCACAAGACAAACACAACTTTGAAGTGGAAGTGATGTTAACGAAAAGGGGGATGGGTCATGGCTGACACATTTGAGGGTAAATATACAACAGATTTTTTCCATCAATTTATAACTATATTACAGGCTGAATACCCTGCCTTTGATTCACATAAGTTCATGAATTTAATCTATGATGACGATTGGGAAATGAAAAAATTCAAACAGCGTATTAGGCATATCAGTACTTCTTTACGGACAACTTTGCCGACATCCTACTGTGAGGCATTATCAATATTGATGAAAATTGCACCAAAGTGTAAGGGAGTGGAATATTTATTTTTACCTGATTTTGTAGAAGTAAATGGACTAGATGATTGGCAAACTTCCATTCATGGATTAGAAGTGTTTACGGAATTCTCCAGCGCAGAGTTTGCTGTTCGGCCTTTTATTTCAAAGGACCCTCAAAAGATGATGGATCAAATGTTAGAGTGGGCGAGCCATTCTAATCCTCATATTAGACGATTAGCTAGTGAGGGGTGTCGCCCTAGGTTACCTTGGGCATCGGCATTGGAAATATACAAATTGGACCCGTCACCAATCTTACCGATATTGAACCTGCTCAAACAGGATCCATCTGTCTATGTACAGAAAAGTGTCGCTAATAATGTAAATGATATTTCCAAGGACCATCCCGAACTAGTGAAACGCCTTGCGCGTGAATGGCACGGAGAGAGTTCAATAACAGATTGGATTATTAAGCATGGATGTCGAGGTTTATTGAGAAAAGGAGATGCTGAGGTACTTTTCTTGTTCGGCTTTGACAACTCTCCAGATGTAACAATCCATGAGTTAGCGCTAGGAAAAGATAGGTTGGCGATTGGACAAACCCTTGATTTTGCATTTACAGTTCAGACTAATTCTACAGCACCACAGAAGCTCCGTATCGAATATGCGATAGATTTTGTCAAAGCAAATGGAACGACTTCAAGGAAGTTATTCAAAGTAACGGAACGCACCTTCGAAAAAGAGAGTCACCAATATACACGGAATCACCATTTTCAAGATTTAACAACCCGAAAGCATTATCCAGGTCGACATAAGCTAGCGGTAATAATAAATGGAAAGGAGCTAGCTACAACAGAATTTTGCGTTGAACGCTAAAGTAACCATACTGGTTGGATGAGCGACTTTAATGAAAGTATTGAAGAGACATATAGGAGGCTAATAAACCACTTAAGGGTCACTGAGATGGGAGTGACCCCATTTAACTAGATTATTTAAAAAATTGTGGCTTTTCTACTTTAATAGAGGCTACTTCTCCGCAGTCTTTACAAAAGTTAAAAATAAACGGGGAGCCAACTGAAAAGACAGAATCAATAGGTCTAACATTACCTTGATTAAAATCGCCACCAACTTGTCCAATCGTAAAAGAATTACTACCACAGGACTTGCAAACTAACTTTGTATCCTCCACGCCATCACCTCGTTATGTAATATATGTAAATTGTATCATAAAAAGGGTAATTTGACATTCTAGCTCATAGTTCAACATTATTCACAACTTTATATCGACATATTTTAGAGGATTTACTTGGAATTTGAAAAATGGTTTTATAGTAACATAGGGTGTATAAAGATGAGGAGGTTTTATATGCCTGATTTATTGCTAATCCTTTTTTTATTAAACCTGTCTATATTTCTTTTGCATGAAATGGATGCGATAAGGCGCTCGGAGTGGCGATTATTTATCGTATTAAAAGATATGGAAGATTCAAAGGCTTATCAAGTTTTCACAGTCATTCATCTTTTTCTTTATGTCATTATTCTTTCCTTATTATTCAGTCCCTATCAAACAATAACTTTTTGGGTTCTGGATATATTCTTTATCATACATACAATCCTACACCTATTATTTGAAAGACATCCTCGAAATGGATTTAAAAACTCGTTTTCAAGAGCTATCATTTATCCGATGGGAATTCTTGCAGCCATCCACTTATATTTTTTAATAAATGTTTAGTCACATCTTTTAAGGCATTAAATTTAAATGGAGACTATCCTTTGGTACAAAGGAAAAAATGAAAAGCCCTATACTATACTAATGTATAAGGCTTTTCAGCATGAACTAAAATCTAGAAAATCTGTGTTAATTCCGAATTTACAAACCGTTGGGCAGCAATGATAGTACCTGAAGCTGTGCGTCCATAAACGCTATATATTCCGCCATTTTGATTGGGAACAATTTCAACTTCATACTGAGGCGAACTTCCAACACCTGGAGTTACAAAAGTAGAACCATTCGCAACTGCCGCAAAAGGTGTAGTGGACAATAATTGTCTCGAACCGTTTAGTCTAAAAACTCTTACTACGCCAGTTAGCAAACCTCCAGTGAGATTAAGAACTTTAACACGAACACTACTT
Source organism: Lysinibacillus sp. UBA5990 (assembly GCF_002429815.1). Lineage (NCBI taxonomy): Bacteria > Bacillati > Bacillota > Bacilli > Caryophanales > Bacillaceae > Lysinibacillus > Lysinibacillus sp. UBA5990. The sequence continues at coordinate 1,680,365 of NZ_DJAY01000015.1, read as the reverse complement.
GCATTAGCTGGTTGATTTCCTGTGTTTTCAATTGGACCAGTAGTTAAAGGCATGTATTCACCTCCTTGCAACTAGAAAATATATAATCTGCAGATTACCTTTATATAATATGTAGCTCCTTGTTAAATCTCTAGTTGTATTCATCATTCATCTTTGATTAAGAAATAGGTGGGTAGATTAGTAGAAGATTTATCAATATTTAAATCAAAATAACTAATGTGAAAAGGGTAATGAAGAGGAGACTATACATAGAAAAAAAGCTGATTAGATATGATTCTAATCAGCTTCTATTTTTAGCTTTTTCTGTGTCATCTTTTTTACTTCTAAGTAGCAATGCCATAAATATAAAACTCGCTACCCAAAAGGAAAAGAATAAATTTTCGAGCAAAGCCCAATTATCATTTATGAAATAGTCCCATATCATAGTAATTAAAAATAATGTTACAAGGAAAGCAAAATACAGTAATTTTCCTAATGTGGTCAACCGAAACACCTCTTATGTAAATTATAATGGTGTACTACTCATCACTCTAAGGAGGCTGCGACGGTCAACTAGCGCCACAGCCTTAATCAGTGCGTGCGATACACTCTATCATAGTGTGTGTCATTTGTGATTACTTATACATAAAAAAAACTAGCTGTAACGTCGTCACACGCTACAGCCTATAATACATTTATATTCCTCGATTCGGGGAATAGAGTTAATTTTATTTTTCTGGGTAATTCACATGTAATGGTGGTGGAACAAGCCAGCCTTTATTTTTATTCAAGCGTAAAAGTTTAGCACCAAGTTGAGCCTTTGCCATATGGAATTGACCATACATTAAAGCGATATCTTCTCGTGTAGAAGTACCCATAGCTTGGCTACATGCAACTAATCCAGCAGCAACGTCAGCGGTAAGTGCAGCACTTATTTCCGGATCATTAAACTTTGCGCCCGGTGGAATATCTTCCAATCTTGCTACAGGTCTTTCAGGTGAAGCTGGAGGTAAAGCAATCCCATTTGTTTTTAAAATCTTTTCTAATTGCTTTACTTCTTCTTTACATGTTTCGACGATATCTTCAATGATTTTTTTTAGATCTTCATCTCCAGCGTGATTATAAAACGTTTGATAGCCAGAAATCATACCATAGTCTACAATTAAACTTGACCAAACACTAAATACTTCACCGTAATGCAATGGTTCATCTTTTGGATTTCCACCAAGAATACCCATACTTTCACTTCCTTTTCTGGTTTTCACCTTTTTTTATCCAAGAGTAGTATGAGTGAAAAGGGAAATGGAATACCCATTTTTAAAAAATTATTTGAGGTATCAATTTTTGTTATACCAGTATCTAGCCGACAAGAAAATTTATTGCATTCACTAATAGAAGCCACAGCGATCGGAATCACTGCAGCTCTTTAAGTAGTGAGACACTACGCAGTTTTATATTGGCTGTTTATTGTCAAATTATACGTTATATTTATATGAAAACATAAAATTAAAAGTATAGAATGTCACCAGAAGGATAAGTTAAAACTTATTGGAGGTGAATGAATTGACAAAAGAAAAGCAAAAGAATGAATTAGAGCAAGAGGAAATCGGAATGGAATTGAATCCAGAAGAACTCGAAATAAAAGAAGAAAAAGAGCAAAAAAAAGAACAGCCATTTCCTAATATAGAAAAGAAGTAAGAGATGAAGCCACAATCCTCGGGTTGTGGCTTCATTTATAAAGAAAGAGGGTTTATATGGACAAAGATTTAAATTATGGTGGTGACTATAAATTTATTCCGGCAACTTCTATAGGGAGTGGCGTTGGTCTAGAAGTAGTGCCTGATTTATATCAATATACTATTCAAATTGTGAATATTGTACTTTATGGTGACCCAAATACAAAAGAATTTGTGCTCATTGATGCAGGAATGCCCAAAAGCGCAGAGGAGATAATTTCAGTAGTTGAGGAACGTTTTGGTCCCAATGCTCGGCCTAAAGCGATTATTCTGACGCATGGGCATTTTGATCATGTGGGAGGAATTATCGAACTAATAAACCGATGGAATGTCCCTGTCTACGCCCATGCTTTGGAAATGCCCTATTTAACTGGAACAGAAAGCTATCCAGAAGCTGACCCTGCTGTAAGTAGCGGGTTGGTGGCAAAAATGTCGCCTCTTTTTCCAAACAAAGCCATTAATTTAGGGGAGAACATTCAAGCAATTCCTTCAGATGGTAGTGTACCATTTATGCAAGATTTCCAATGGATTCACACTCCTGGGCATACTCCCGGTCATATATCATTATATCGCGAAAAGGATAAAGCTCTTATTGTTGGAGATGCATTTGTGACTGTCAAACAAGAATCCCTTTATAAAGTTATTACACAGACAAAGGAAATTAGTGGTCCACCTAGATATTTAACAACGAATTGGCAAGCTGCTCGAAAGTCTGTTGAAAAATTAGAAGCATTAAAACCCTCTGTTGCGATCACGGGTCATGGATTACCAATGGAAGGTAAAGAATTGACAAGAGAATTAAAAAAACTTGTAGATAATTTTGAACAAATTGCTCTCCCAAAACAAGGTAAATATCTTCATTAATTTATGTTTGAGAAACGTAGCGTTGTCTTGTCACATTAAATAGCTCGGGATTAGCTATGTCTTTTATGAACATTGAAGAAGTTTGTAAGGCACTGTTTTGCTATACAGATAATTTGACTGTCTGGCAATAGTGTTTCTAAGTAAACTGACTGATTTCTAAAATAGATAAAACGGCAAAATCCATTTATTATGTATGGATATTTGCCGTTTTTTGATGTGTTACCACTTTTTTGAAGTAAACATTTAAAATAATTTTAAATTATTTGCAACCTTTTGTGGCCTTTATACGAGGATAGGTTGAAAGGTGGGAAGAGATGGAACTTGAAACAATATATATCACCTATATGAATGATATATATCGCTATTTATATTCACTTACGAAAAATCATAGTGCAGCGGAGGATTTGCTTCAGGACACATTTACAAAAGCGCATATTACCCTTCTTGGCCAAGAAATTCAAGACATCAAACCTTGGCTTTTTAAAGTAGCTTACTATACATATATCGACAGTACACGAAAAGAGAAGCGGTATGTAACTTCCGATAAAATTGAACAAATTTATTCCAATACACCGGAGCAAATCATAGTCGAACAAGATGCTTATTTGAAATTAATCAACCTACTAGAACAAATTAAACCAATCGAAAAGCAAATTATTTTGTTATGTGATGTACATGACTGTACAAATGAGCAAGCTGCAAACATCTTGCAATTAAATGTGAATACGGTGAAAAGTCATTTAGCGCGAGGTCGCAAAAAACTGCGCGCACTAATTATAAGGGAGGAATAAAGGTGGATTCTTATAAACAATTATTACAGCAAGCAAAGAATAGTGAAAAAGGGGAGGCACCTTCAACAAATGTTATAAAAAAAGCCATTGCATCATCTAAGTGGAAACTGATTGTAACAACACTGACAATTGCCCTTTTAATTGTCCCAACTTGTTATATGCTAACTTTTTTGTACTATGCTTTTGGTACAAAGTCTACAACCTTAATGGATGTGACAAGTCAGACTCTTTATGTAACGGAACCGAATACGACATTGGAGGAACTTGAATTTGATATGGAATTCTCGCTCTTTTCAATGGGATTATCATTTGAGCAATACAAGCAAATTGGTGACGAGGTCTACCCCGTGAAGCATTATGATACACGCTATATGTTAAATAATTTAGTGGGAAAGAAGATTACTTCAAAACTTGAAAAATCATATCCAAAATATCCAACTGAAACGAATCAATGGTTAGTACATCCTAATAATCGAGGAGAATTTAATACAATTGAGGAGCAAACAAAATTAAAAGGGTTACCCAATGAAACCGTTGTAGAAGCGTATCTTTCTTTCAATGATTTATATACAGTAGATCAAGTTGTTCAGCAAATGCCAAATGTAGATGTTACATGGGCAGCAATCTATACAGGAGTAGAGGACACCATGCTAAGTGCAAATGGGAATGTTGTATCGCCTATTGGCTATCCTGTACAACCTGATCAAACAAATTGGTCGCCATTTAAAGGTGCTACTTCTCATGAACAAACTTTTTTATCCATCTTAAATTTTCTAGTTGATTATGAGGAGACGGCTACTGCTGTTTCCGCTCATAAAAATCTGGACCTAAAAGAGAGAATCCATTATTTAAAACAGCATGATATGAAAACATATGGGGTTGTCGTTACAGGGCCAAAAGCTGAGGTTGAACAACTACAAAGTCTAACAATGATTAAGCATATGAGACTAGGGGAGGTTAAATTATGGAATTGGGTGCGTTAAAAAAGATTATTTTCAACGTTTTTGGATGGGCTAGTGTTAGCACTGGCCTATGGACGCTTATCATGGTTAATAGTTGGATTATCGTTGGCTATGGTGCTCCATTTACAAGTAAAAATTTCATTACCTTGACAATCGTTTTTGGGTTCATTGCGATCCTTTCGAGACCCAGTCGTTCTCTAGGCAAGTGGGGACTCTTTATTGGTGGCTATCTTATTTTGTTTATGACAGTTCTATTTTTTGTTGGCTGGTCTATTACTCCATTTCCTTAATACAAGCAAGCATGGCCATAACCTATGCGTTGTAAGATTTTTGAAGCATAATATGTATAGGTAATAAAGTATAGATACGAGTTTTTTATAAGTCGACAGTTGGAATGTCATGTCAGCCTATGTAATCAAAAATAGCGAAAGTAATTGTCAGAAAATATCAATATATTCTATAATGAGTAAAAAAATAGAGAATAAGAGGTGGACTTATGGGTAAACCAGTAGATTACAATCTATTTCCAGGTTATCAAAACACACAAGATTCTAGACTTGATGAAAGAAAAGAAGAATATATGGAAGTATTAGAAAAAGCAAAAATAGATGGGTATATACTAGAATTTGAAAAATCCTCTGAATTACCCCAATAACTATGTTTAAAACGCAATCCAATACAAGGAAGCCAGACGCTCTGCGGAGTACCTGGTTTTTTTATTTTTAAGCTTTATTGCCAAGCCATTATTAATAACGACTCATCGAACAAGTATAGGCTATCTCCGTGTTCATATTTCATACATATTGTTTTTAATGTTGATGACCCAAGTCTAGCTCAAAATGGACTTAATGTTAAAGTTACTATAATCTACTAATTAATGCTGGTATTGAAAGGATGGTAAAAATGAGTAAAAATATTATTGTATTCGGAGCAAGTCAGGGGTTAGGCGACGCTTTTGTAAAAGGCTTACCCGTGAAGGGGGATACTGTATGGGTAGTTTCACGTACACGACCTAAAAGTTTAGATATCAATGATGGCGTAAATCGTCAATGGCTTTCCATTGATTTGTCTAGCCAACAACAAATACCGTCATTAAAAGAACAATTAAAAGATATCGCTATAGATGTATTAATTTATAATGTTGGGGTTTGGGAAAAGCGTGGCTTCGAGGATGATTATTCATTTGATAGAGATGAAGTCGAGGATATTTCAAATTTAATCAATATCAATCTAACATCCACTATTACATATATTCAGGCACTTTTACCAAATTTAAGACAAGCGAAACATGGAAAAGTTATTTTAATTGGTTCAACGGCAGGGTTAGACCATACAAACAATGCACAGGTTTCATTTGTCACATCTAAATTCGGTTTACGAGGCATTACAAATGCTTTACGTGAACATTTAAGAGAAGACAAAATTTCTGTCACTTGTATTAATCCTGGGGAGCTAGCAGCAGAAGTCCCTTATGAGGAAGGAGCAGAAAAGGCCATTCAATTATATGAAGGTACACGTATCCCTGTCCAAGATATTGTAGCTATTGTGCAATGTGTGGTTAATTTATCACCCGCTTCATGTGTCAAGGAAATTAATGTCCCTGCCATAACAGATGTAAATGCTTGATGTTCCCGTATTGGTGTTAGAAGCTTTGATTGTACATGTGTGAATTAATAAGGGCCACAAAGAGGATTGTGACCCTTTACACAATAAGTGGTATTAGTAGTTATGAACATTAGAGGCGAACAATATCATCAGAGAAGTGTCGGATTTTTTTAATATTTAGATATAAGGCTTATCTCGACAATATTAAACTAAATGATGATTTAGAGCCATAACCTTTACCTTAATCTCCTTCGCCCATTCTCTAATTGTTCATGAATAGAGGTTCATATGAAAATGTGAAAATATTGTGTTGGGAGAAGGGGAATAGATTTTTAGTCTGGTGATTTGGGATAGATAAATGGCTTTAAAATGGCTATCTATCATTACGATTTGTTCCTATAAAGGACAAATGAGTAATGGGAGATTAATATAAAACTGAAGCGCCGACAATAATTAATAGAATAAATAGAACAACAACTAGAACGAATGTTGAACCGTAACCGCTGCCGTTATTGCCTCCGTAATAACTCATAAAGTATCCCTCCTTTCTCTCTATATGTATAGTATGTATCGTTAGAGGAAGTTTAAAGGTATTTATCCAGACGTATAGGGAAAAGAGCTTGAGCAGATGAATCATTTGCTAGATGGGGTAAGCGATATGTGAAAGAAAAAATCAATAGAAAAGGGTTGATTTAGCCCTTCACACAAAAAAGTAACCAAAAAGAATACATCTTAATGGTTACTTGAAAGGTTATGTAAAATGCCCCGTCTTGGTTTTAGTAGAACGAATGCGACATAAAGAAGGACAGACAACCTGTCTTCTGTAAACAAAAGCCATCGAGAAGAAACATTCTCGACGGCTTTTATCATGTTGTCTCCATATTTACTTTGTGAATGCCTAAATAGAGGCTGGATAAATAAGCGAAAAATAAATAGTGATCTTGGGGAACTGATAGGACAACTGTTAACATTTTTAGTCGTGTATGGTCCACCTATTTTATCACCCCAAAAGTTGATTGAAACGAAGGGAGTCGGACCCTGCCCGTGCTCCGTAGAGAAAATTTTTGTGGCTTTGAATTGTGCTTGATGCTTCGCTTTTAGAATTGAGTGATACCCCATATTCAATCATTTACCTCATAAGATCCTTCCATCAGAACTTTTCAGGTTTCGCTACCTTGAATGATGCCACTTCACCACAATTTTTACAAAATGACAAAATAAGTGGGGAGCCTGAAGCCATAAAAGAGCCTATAGGTCTGACATTACTATCAGTGGATAATTTCCCATGACCAAGTTGACCGGTTGCAAAAGAATCTTTCCCACAAGCCTTGCAGACTAATTTTTCATTGTCCATCTCATCACCTCACGATGCAGTATATGTAAATTCAAGCATAAAAAACTGCAACAATTTCTAGTTGTAAGAGGAGATCCATACGAAGAAAGTTAGGGGTAAAAATAATATATTGAAATAAATGTTGGAGTGGCCGAATACTACTTCTTTAGGAAATGAATTTTTCCTATAAACAACTCTTTTATATCCCTTCCACTTATGTAGGCTTAGGCAAAAAGGTTGCTGTAGACCCACTCGGGGTGGGGCTGTTATTATAAAAAAGTACGTAAGTGGGAGGTAATGAATTGGAAGAAGAAAAATACAATAATCTTAAATTAGGTGAACGTGGTGCCATGATAAGTATTATTGCTTATATAATTTTGTCCGTAGTAAAAGTTGGTATTGGCTACATGAGTGGGTCAGAAGCTTTAAAGGCGGATGGGCTAAATAATACGACTGATATTATTGCCTCAATTGCAGTACTTATAGGTCTGAAGCTTTCACAAAAACCTGCCGATCATGATCATCGATATGGCCATTGGAAAAGTGAAACCATTGCCTCTATGGTAGCTTCGTTTATTATGATGGCAGTAGGTATTCAAGTATTATTTGGTGCATGTACTTCCATTTTTCAAGGTGGAAAAGAATCACCTGACATTTTCGCAGCGTATATAGGACTTGGATCAGCATTGGTCATGTATTTTGTATATCGTTATAACAAAAAATTGGCTGACAAGATAAATAGTAAAGCCGTTATGGCCGCTGCCAAAGACAACTTATCAGATGCATGGGTAAGTATTGGAACAGCAGTAGGGATATTTGGATCACAATTACATATGCCATGGTTAGATACAGTAACAGCTATTATTGTAGGTTTTTTAATTTGTAAAACCGCTTGGGATATTTTCAAAGAAGCTTCTCATGAACTATCTGACGGATTTGATGAGCAAATACTTCAAAACTACAAAAATATTATTTTAAAGTTAGACGGTGTCATTGGTATTAAAGAAATTAGAGGCAGAAATTATGGCAACAATGAAGTCATCGATGTTGTCATTCTAGTCAATGCAAATTTAGATATTACAGAGGCTCATGATGTAGCTTGTCATGTTGAAGATAAAATGATACATGAGCAGGGCGTATATGAAGTTCATGTTCATGTGGAACCCAATGAAGAAAAACGATAAAAAGGATTAGGAACTCAATGAATTTGAGTCCTAATCTTTTTTTACTTTGTCAAAAGCTTTTCTCTATTTGTCCATATTTAAGTGAATTATTTAAATTAAATAGAAATTATTAGTATAATAAACTTACTTTGGAAAAATGATTATAGTGGGAGGAAGTCTTCATGCCAATTCATATAGACATAGTAAACAGAAAAGGGGCTAGAAAAGTTAGTGAAATCCCTGAAGAGGTACTAACGTTATTGAATGAAGGAGAAATAGAGAGTGTGAATTTAACTGAATGGTTGGGGATCAATCATATTACGTTAGTGAAACATGTTTTACCTAAAGTAGGATTATCTCATAAATTAGAAAGTATAGTAGAAGAAATGTTAAAACAGAATGCTGAATCGGGAATGAAAGCAATTCGTTTAACTGGTGAACTATTGAATACAGCTATAGAGCAAGAAAATGACCAAACAAAAGAAGAAATGATTAAACAATTTGCGACGCATCCTTCTGATAGTGTTCGCTGTTGGGCAGCGTTTATGAATAAAAGTGGAAGCTCCTCTTTGAAAGAAAAATTAGCTTATATTTATCCCTTTGCTGGGGATCATCATTTTGGAGTTCGAGAAATTTCTTGGATGTCTATTAGAGAGGATATAGCGCAACATCTTGATGAAAGTATTGAATTGTTAACCGAATGGGCAAAAGAAGAGGATGAAAATATACGGAGATTTTCCATGGAAGTTATTCGTCCTCGTGGTGTTTGGGCCAAGCATATCGAAGATTTAAAACAGAACCCTAGTAAAGCCCTTCCTATTTTAAACCAACTGAAATCAGATCCATCAAAGTATGTACAAGATTCTGTAGGGAATTGGTTAAATGATGCCAGTAAAACCCAACCTGATTTTGTCATGATGCTTTGTGAAAAATGGAGTAAAGAATCTGATACAAAAGAAACTTCAAAAATTATAAAGAAAGCTAAAAGAACAATAGTGAAGGGCAATTAACTATAAAAAGGAAAAAATATAGCTCATGCAAAAGCAACAGGTTCTTGATGTGAACTAGTTGAATAGGTGGTAGGGGAAGGAAAATACCTTAAACTTTCTGATTAAATGCTGTTATTTTGTTTCTTCCCCGATTCCACTCCTGCCTCGAAAATAAAGATGAGCATAAGAAAGAAGATAACTATTTTTATCGTGAAGGTTTCTGTCCAAAAGCCCAAATAATACATGAACACCATAATAATAGATAAAAGTGTTTTAATCATCTTTAGGGTCATTATGACACCTCCTAATAGTCGGATTATCTTATAACAAAAGGCTTTATAATAGAAACGCTTTTTTTTTCATAAAACAAAAAGGTAGCCAAAAAGGAATAAATTTCAAGGGCTACTTGTAACGTAACATAATTATTTTTAAATGCTAGGCTGTTTTGAGTAGTTTATCAATCATTGCTGGGTCGTATCATTTAACCGTTAACCCGAGTAGTGAAGCAAAGCCGATAGCTTGTTCAGAAGATACTTCGCACCCATTCAAACTTTCGAGAGATACTTGAAGTCTTTGAAAGGTACACGTACTAATATCTATCCCCTTTAAAGAGGTTTCAGTAAAATCCACTTCATTAATATCACATTCATGGAATGCCACTTTATTGAGTAAGCAATCAAAATAATTCGCTCCTTGTAGGTTGGTGTTATCGAATACTACTTGTTTTAAACGAGCCTCAGGAAAATTGCTTAAGGTTGCCATACAATTTTCAAAAGAAACATTTCCAAGATTAGCCTCGGAAAAATTCACACCTAATAATTTACAGTTTTTAAAAACCACTCTATGTATAAGGCTTTCCTTTAAGTTTAAGTTAGATAAATCACAGTTTTCGAAAATGACATCTGTTACATCCATTTTTTTAAAAGAAGAATTGATGAATGTGACATTTTTAAAAATAACTTTAGATACGATTAATCTCTCAACAACCTCCTTATCAATGACTGTATCTGCGATCATACAATTTGATAAAAAAGGTTCTTCCTCGTAAAAAATATCTTGAAAATTGGCTTTTTCTAAATCAGTAGGTATTTTTGGTGATGTAAGTTGGAAATTAAGTGACATATAAGCACACCCTTCGAATGTAGTTAGCACCTATCTTATAGAAAAATAAATAAAATAAAAAGTCTTTCATATTAAGGGAAAGTGTGAGCAAATCTTTTATCACAATTTTGGATTAAAGTGTTCATTCCAATGATATTGCAAAGCAGGGAGAGAGGCATAGGCTTACCAATAGCCAGCGTACATAAATCCATCTGTTGCTGACTCCAGTGTCTTCAGTAGAAGAACATTCTATAACATATGACAAATACCTACGTGATGTTCCACTGAGTAAGCATAAGTGTCTCAGTGGTACTGAAAGTCAACAAACAGGATCCGAAACAGTTCACTAATGGAGTGCGCGGGCATTGTTTATTTAGAAATTTCAAATAAATGAATGACCAAAACCACATTAAATGGTAAAGTATAGAAAAAGTGATTGGGGGAATTGTCATATGGAAAAATTGAACAGGGTTGAACTACAGCATTTCTCAAGTGAATATAAGGAAGAGTTAAACTCTTTTGTCCTTACAGAGGAACAAAAACAATTCTCTGCGCTTCCAAGCAATTTTGAGGAAATCAACGAAGGACAGTATCGTATTGTCATTTTAAGTGATCATACACCTGTTGGTTTTTTTCTATTGAATTCAAATGAACGAGTAAAGAAATACTCTAATAATTCGAACGCTTTGTTAATATCGGCACTATCAATTAATCATGCTGAACAAGGAAAAGGGTACGCAAAACAGGGAATGTCATTACTAGTTGAGTTTGTTCAATCAGAATTCCCTCATTGTAATGAGCTTGTCTTAGTTGTAGATAAAGATAATATCCCCGCACAAAAGTTATATTTAAAGGTAGGATTTGAAGATACGAACGAGCGATTAATAGGACGGATTGGCGAAGAAATTATTATGAGACAATTCATAAAATAATACACGCAACTAGTACATAACGACCAACTTTTATGTATGAGAACGACTATGTACGGAAGTACGACGATGTTCGGTAGCAGAAACAGTAAATTGAAAACAATGATGAAGTAGCCAAGTAGCTACTTCTTTTTAAATTATGGCTAAATGTAAAAATTTAATAAGCGGAGGTGATGATCTCAGATGCGAGAAAGTGTCAATCATTTTATGAACGATCCGTGGTGGCTGATTTCAAAAGGTATGTCAGAAGCATTAAATGAAGAGTTAAAGAAAGAAATTTCACAACAACATATTCTTTATGGGAAAGAGGCAATAGCGGTGGCTAGAAGAGAAGATAATGATGATGTGATTTTTTGGATTGAAAAGATGAATAAATACGCAGTCGTTCATTTAACCTATTCGATAGAAACTTCAAGGGAATACCCTGTTACATCATTATATACACGGAGAGAGTTAGAAGAATACTGTAAGAGTGTTTCTAAGCTTTATTAAATTATTAGAGATGGAAGGTCTTTCAAACTTTATTTTTACACTTTTTACAATTATGGTAATATAAAGGAGGGTTCATTCGATGAGTTATAAAAATACCTTTATTAAAATTTCAGAGGATTCAGAAGTTACTTCCGCAGTTACTCCTCTCCCAAGGAACAACAAGCCTACTATTGCTTCAATTGAATTTGATTTAATTAGACATAACCCATACAAATACAAAGAGGAAGATGTGCAATTCCAAACGTATTTGATTAAAAATCAAATTGAATCGAATTCATTAGATGAAATCAGAAAACAATTTTTCCAAAAGTCTAAAGCGTGTTTTAGAGCCTCACCTTTAGTAAAGAGATACGGGTGGGGAATACACTATGATGATGAAGGGAAACTTGCACTATATGATGTTAATAGTGAAGGGTATGAGCGATTTCTCCATTCGGATCAAATCACTTTATTAAATGGTATGCGTTCTAAACGAAGGGGTAAATAACGGTATGAGGGAATTCTTCATAAAAAAATGGTTACTAGTAATCTCATTTGTCTTCATTGCTTATGCTTGGGGGATGATAGCGAAATCAGAATCCTACTCAGAACCTCAAGAAGCGTTATTGTCAAAGGATAGTGATTTAGTGTTAATCCCCAGCTATCAGCTAAAGGATAAGGCACTCTTCTTTTTTATAAAAAAGACGAATCATATAGGGGCTGCTTATGTTGAAAAAGGGCTCTTTGGATGGAATGCCCAAATGCTTACTTGGAGCCAAATGGACATGGAGAGAGGCTATGAAAAATTGGACGATATAAAAGGACATGGCGATAGTCTAATCTATGGACTCATTAGGAATGGAGACGAACGACTTGTTAAAATCGGCGAAAGTTACGCTACTATACTAGATCTAGCCGTCATACTGCCACCAAGTGAAGTAGAAAACTATCGATTAGAAGGTCTATTTATTTGGTATTTTGAAGGCCATACATCTCCGAACGAAGAGGAAATAACACTCATTAATAAAATTACTCAGGAAGAACTAGATGCGTATTTTTAAATGCATGGAATAATAGTTTAAAGCGAGAATAGCTCTACATATTTATTTTAAAAATGTATTTCAGGAGGGAAAAAATTGTTATATACAGCTCTATTAATTGGCATCGTAGTTATTATAATAGCCGATAAGCTTACTCAAGCATTTAAATTATCAAGCATTTGGAGATTAATTAGTCAAATTTTTGCTTCACTTGTTATCATAATGGTTGGCAGTCTTGAGGTGAATTATATTAATCTAAGTAACCACATCGAATTAGGGTATTTGGCGATTCCTTTTACTTTATTATTTCTCGTAGGCTTTACAAATGTTATGAATATAGAAAGAGGACAAAATCCTTTAATATTACTATTGCCATTGGTCTCTTTAGTTTGCTTCTCCATGGCAGCCTTCTTTATGGGCCATTCATTTATTTTAATAATCGGGATTTCTACTTGTTTAGCAATCATGCTTATTCTGCTTTATAGCTATTTCACAGGTAACCTATTTATAGGACAATCGCTTACTACAACAATAGGTTTTATCATAGCGGTACTTTCAATATCGCTCATTAAACATTTTATTGTATTCATTTATATTCCGATATTTACGTTAGCTCTACCATTCACTTTATATTATTTTATTCACAATAAATTTACGAATGTCCAAGCCATTACAATTAGCACTTTAACAGCTGTACTATTTGGTGCATTCATATTCATCATCCCTGCTCATCTATTGTGGTATCCTGTTGTTGGGATAACAATTATTTTGGTCATCATGCAATCTTCACGTAAATTTCGTATCATTTGGTAACATCGTTCTGCTTCCCTAATATGGGTATGGATGCTTTTTTTACAGAATATAAGTTCTTAAATGTTTTAATTTTGTATTTGTAACCATATAATACCATAAGCGCTTCTATTAGTGTGAGTGGGGGTGAGGTAAATGAAAATGAAGGCACAAACTAATTTTATTGATTTAGTAAAAAATACGATTAGTAATAACGGACAATCTATTGAAGAACGACTTGAAGAAAAGCACAAAGGCTTTGAAAAAGGTTGGAAAATGGATGAAAATGAAGTTGTGTTTTGGGTAAGTCCTACATTAAGACTTAGTGATTATACAGGAAGCATAATGAACGAATTTAGATTCAATCTATTTTTTGACGAAGAAAGTGAAAAGTTTATAGTATCTGGTAACAATGCTAAGTCACGAAGTCTATTATAAATAATCAATTACCAAGTCACATCCAAAATTAGATGTGGCTTTTTAATAGTTAAGGATCATCATTAATTTTGAAAATTTTCTAAATTGAATATGTTACTATTCAATTATGCTATTTTATGGTGAAAAGGAGAGTTATTATGAAAAATAAGTTCGAATTTAAAGATTTCCCTAAATTGGAAACAGAACGCTTCATTCTAAGAAAAGGCACAGTAGATGATTGTAGTGATATTTTTGAGCTTTATGCTAATGAAAATGTGGTTAAGTATCTTCCATTAAATTTATTTGAATCAGTCGAAGACGCAATGGTTGAAATCAATTGGTATGAAAAAATTTTTAAGGAACAAATCGGTTTAAGATGGGTAATTGAAGAAGCCAAAACGAAAAAAGTGATTGGAACATGTGGCTATTTGAATTATGAAAAAGAACATAACCGTATAGAAATTGGTTATGATTTGAAACCGGATTATTGGGGGCAGGGTATTATGCAAGAGACTTTAGGCAAGATTATACATTTTGCCTTTACGTCGATGGAAATAAATAAAATAGAAGCGAAAGTTGAACCTGAAAATAAAGCATCAATAAGATTGCTGGGAAAATTAAATTTTTGCCAAGAAGGTGTTTTAAGACAACATGAATTTGAAAAAGGGAAATATGTTGATCTTGTCCTTTTTTCAATCTTGAAAAGTGAATATATCGAGCTAAATGAAGAGTCACGCTTGTAATGAGCAGTGGCTTTTTTCTTTTCTTAATATAAAGAAGCATAGATTTATAATGTTTGAAGTTTTTAATTACCAAAATTTGTGTTCTATGACTATGCTTTAATATAAAATAGGAGAGAAGGGAATGATTAACAAATATTTTGATGATTTGTGTAAGATATATTGTTGTTAAAAAATAAGAGGATTGTGAAAAGATGTTACAAAATAAAATTATCTCAGCTGTTATTACATTAATTATAGGTGCATTTATTATTCCATTATTTATTGGAGCCACATACAGCATTTCATACGGTATTTATGGCACAGCATTTACTGCACCAGCTATGCTTATAGCTGTTGTAGTGTCATTTTTAATTGAAAAAAACAGTAAAAATAAAATTGTTATATTCATGTATATGAAGCATTTATTAAGTGCATTAATTTTTTCACTATTATTTAGTTTAATTAATTTTAATGTTAATACTTTTAAGGATACTATTTATATAGCTTCATTAATGGGAAGTATTTATATAACTATATTTGTAATTTTTGATTATTTGTTGAAAAGATTAAAAAGTGGTAGATAAAAGAATTAAAACTCACACAAGTACGTTTGGGTACGTTTGTTACAGCAAGCAAAAATTATGTTGAGACATAATGGCTTTCACATATAAACAAATCGCTAACAAGTATTTCAAGGTGCCATACATAATGAAAAGAAATGTAGAATTAAAGTATGTGTATGTGTTATCATGCTGTATTTTGTATTACACGACTAAATGCAAATCCAGTTACAAAATTATTATTGTTCATGGTACTTTTATTATTTTTTAAGTTTAATTCTATGATTACGGTAAAGTGCCATCATCAATAAACCGGTTGCTAATAGTAAGATTAATAATAAGAAGACCCTATTAGTTATATTAAGTGGATTATTAACTATTAGAATACCTGCAGTTAAACCGATTACTAAACTTAAAAAGAAATTTATAAGCTTTTCCATTATAGTTCCACCTCCTATAATGATTAGATTAACATTTTCACTTAAGATATTAAAATAAATGAAGAAGTAGCCAATAGGCTACTTCTTTTTAGTTATTTCTGAAAATATTGTCCTTTAACTAATGGAGACGATCATTAAAGCACATAAGCTTATCCTGTAGCCTTTCTTCAGAGTCTCAAATGGATTTAGCTGAAGAAACTTTAGGTTTTGAATATTATTACCTTTTTTAATAGGTTATTGTTAATGAGTACACCACTTCTTGTGCTAAAAGCTGGAGAACTGAAGAAAATGTGCAAATTTCAAATAAGGAAATTTATATCAATATCAAAAAGAACCATTAGTGATAATAGGAACAACTTGAGAACCGAAAGTTTTTAATTAATAACCATGGAGTTACATATGTAGCATTTTTCTTAATAAAACTTTCTAGTCAATTTAATTAAGAAGGGATTTTCGTAATTTTACTTGAATACATCTATAAAAAAGGGTATATATGGAGGGCTGTTTATGGCATTAGTTTCAATCTATACTGTTGGTAGGCTAAACTATCCCTATGATCACCCAATCTCTCGTGATTTTTATCAAGTGGGGAATGAAGTATATCGTCAGGCGACTAAATCTGGACTTATAGAGGCATTTTCACCTGAAGGGGTCACTTTCCCCGAAGAAACTGTAAAGGGAAAGGGTTCTCCAATTCTAACGCTCACAGTATGGAGAAGCCTTCAATCTTTATATCGCTTTACTTATTCAGGACAGCATATACAGGCATTAAGGGATAGGAGCAAATGGATCGAGCCATACCCAGAAAAGCACCTATCTTATGTAGTTTGGTGGACAGAGTATGTAAAGGGTGTCTCATGGGATGAGGCATTTAAGAGGTACAACTACTATATTGAACATGGTTCAACTCCTTTTGCATTTGATTTTAAGCTTACATTCGATGAAAAAGGTGAGATTATTTGTATACCATAAATTATTCATATAGAGCAAGGATGAATATAAATGAAGGGTTTTATGATTGATTATTTTGAACGTAAATTAAGATTTAAAGATATGGAAATATGGGATATTCGATTTGGAAAAGATATTTATAGGATGTTAATTGTAGATGAAAACCGTGCTTCTGAAATAAAGGATCTGAACTTGCCTCCTAATGCAAGGGTATTTGAAGAAGATTTAAGAGAGAATTTAATCACTGTGAAGGTATACTCCGAAAAACAAGTAAAAAGAGAACATATAGAATTAATCGATCAATTTGCTAAACAATTAACGGATCATGTTGCATTAGCTCATTGTGATATTCATCTTACGTTTTATACTGGTAAGATGAATGATAATTTTTTTGAAAAAATTCCTTTAAAGCATTTGCTACATTTCAACCAGGACTAATTTCTAAGCAGTTCGACCCCGCCCATAGTGGAAATCAACGGCTTTAGTTTATTTTATTGTAAAAGAAAAAAGACTGTAGGCAAGCTCAAAATTCATTGAGTTTGTCTACAGTCTGAAAGGATCTAAATCGAAGATCCTTTTGCTATTTCTTTGCTTGATTTTTTGTATGTTGTTTGGTTGTTTCTTAACAAGCTATCTTTATCTAATATGGTTGGTAAACATATACCAATAATAATCGTTACAATACCTGCTATTTGCAAAATTGTAACCGTTTCGCTTAATAAGATAATAGATACCATCACTGCGATTGGTAATTCAACAGCACTTAAAATGGATGACATCCCTAATCCAACTTTAGGGACGGCAATAGTGAATAAGAACACGGGTATAATCATACCAAATAATCCCAATGCCAATCCGTAAACCCAAAGTCCTTCGTTAAACAAAGTCCCATTCCAAATAATTTCTGGAGATTGAAAAATCGCTGTAATCATAAAGGCAAAGAACGAAACAAACACTAAACGGTTAGATGTGGACATACTTGCTGTAGCTTTTCCATTCACATATAAAAATAAGGAATAACAAAGAGCAGCTGCTAATCCCCATAACCATCCTTGCATAGGGATTTGGGATAAATCAACATCAATTATGCCAGCAGCTGGTATGGTTCCAGCTACCAATATGATTAAAGAGATTAATTCAATTCTACTTGGAAATTGTCTTTTTGTAATACAAGAAATTAACATACCAATCCATGTAAATTGAAACAGTAGTACAACTGCCAACGAAGCGGGCAAAAAGTTCAAAGAATGACCATATAAAATGTTTGTTAATCCTGTTAAAAAACCTGCGAATATAAGGATTTTAACGCCTTTAAAGCTTAATTTAGATCTGTTTGTAACTAAGAAGATACATACCGCTATACAAAAGCCTATAAAAAACTGACTTGTCACGGCCTCAGAGACAGAAAACCCACTACGCATGGCCAGTTTTATAATAGTTGAAACGATACCAAAACTACTAGCTGCGATAATGACTAGTAGGGGATAAAGATACATCTTCATTTATCCACTTCCCTCCTAAAACGTTTATATAAATTGAATTTGGTTATGATTTTGAGATTTAGAAAAAAAATCATAATCTCCAATATAAATCACAGATTGCTATTTTACAATCTTTTTTTTCGATAATCATGGCTGTTGAAAAAGAATTTTTAAGTGGAGGAAAGAAGATTTTTAGAAAAGGTAAAAAGGCCAAAACCATATATACCAAGGCTTTGGCTTAACATAGTGACTAAAACATTTTTCAAAAGGGAGTATTGGATTTGCTAGCGAGAGAAAATTAATAGTATTGACACTTCGAAGCTTTTTTTATACAATTGTCCTAATTTTATAAGCAAACGCTCGCAAGTTCGTGAGTGGCGGAATTTTGTAGAGTTTCCACTCTGTTTCATTCGCTCGTTGTCTATTTATAGACGACGAGATTTTTTATTTTTTGGAGGGATTTTTTGAAAAAATTGAAGTTTTCTTTAGTGGTTTTATTAGGTGCCTGTAGCTATGGGATCCTATCTTCCATTTTGAAAGTTGGATTTTCAAATGGCTATACTTTTCCTGAACTTTTAGGGGGACAATATGTATTCGGTTGGTTTGGACTATTATTACTCGTTCTTACTTTTTCTCGTCATAAAGTATCCTCAAAAAATATAGTATCACTGTTAGCGGTTGGGACAACGATGAGTTTAACGAGTATCTTTTACGGTTTTTCTGTAAAAGAACTGCCAGCATCTATTGCGATTGTGTTGTTATTTCAATTCACATGGATGGGTGTTCTCATTGAAGCGATTACTAATAAAACCTTCCCAAGTCGCGAAAAGGTTTTGTCGATCGTTATCTTATTTGTAGGAACGATGTTCGCTGGGGGTGTTTTTGAAGGGTTAGGACAACAATTATCTATGAAAGGAATACTCTTTGGACTACTAGCAGCTATAACTTTTTCTTTATATATATTTGCAAGTGGACGTGTTTCTACCGAAGTACCGATCTATTCAAAAAGCTTTCTTATGACAACGAGTGCAACACTTTTTGTTTGTATCATGTTCCCCCCAACATACTTGATGGATGGTACATTGCAGGCTGGACTATGGAAATATGCGCTAATCCTAGGTTTTTTTGGTGTCGTTATACCAGTTATTTGTTTTTCTATTGGTATCCCAAAAGTAGGGACGGGTTTAGGAACAATTTTAGGAGCTGTCGAGCTACCAACAGCCGTTATCGCTTCCATTACGCTTGTTCATGAGGTCGTGTCTCCTCTGCAATGGCTAGGTATTATATGTATTTTATTGGGGATTTTCATACCTCAAATGTTAAATGTACGAAAAGAGAGGCAAATAGCCAGTTTTGGTCATGAAACCACGGAATTTTAAAATGCAATCTAAATATAAAACGTAGTTTGCCTAAATAGAAGCTTTCATCTTTGGATGAAGGCTTTTTTATATGGTAAGAAAGAAGAACGTATTGTTTTAATGGCTACTTATTGGTAATTAATGATGGAAATAACTATATAATTATAAAAAGGGGGATGGATATTATATATGTATCTAAAAAAATAGGAATAGTGAGTTGGATTGTTACCATTTTATATTTTGTAATAGAACCAATTTTTATTATGACTTCACTTGTACCTTATAATATGATGCAACAAGCTATGAGTGATTTAGGAGTGACTTCATGTGGGAAGTATACTTACGCAATCGCGCCACATGAAATTTGTTCGCCGTATCATTTTTGGATGAATGTATTGTTTATTGTAAATGGTTTATCATTTTCGGTTGGTGTATTGTATCTATCCCAATACTTAGAAAAGAATTTAATCAATAAATTAGCAACAGTATGTATTCTTATTTTTGCACTAGGAAATAGTGTATCTGGTGTTATACCAGCAGATGTTCATTTATTTTGGCATTCGATTTTAGCTCAAATAGGCATGATAACTGTTTTAATTGGAATGGGGATCTATGCAAAATCATTGGTTAAAGGTAAACGGTGGACTTATTATAACTTAATGGTACTGATAGCTTTACTTATCCTTATCGGTCTTTTATTTTTCCTTCCTTTGCCAGCAGGTTTATTACAAAGACTTTATTATGGAGTAATTTTCGTGTGGGGGATGGGACTAACAATTTTATTACGCTCATCAGAAATAAAACCAGGTACTCAATGACTTGAGCCTGGTAATTTTTTTATATACACGTAAAAAGAGAGTATTATGAAAAGGAGCAGGAACGATACATAGCAATAAAAAAAGCTGCTTAATCTGACTAGAGATTAAACAGCACATGGATATTGTAAATATAAAACATAAAAAGGAAAAAGTCAACAAATCCCGAAAAAATATAGCATCAAGCACAATGATAAAGCAAATAACTTTTTCGGAATTTACTTATATAATTTCTTCCATAAAAATCACCTTATAACAGATGACGATACTGATTTGGCTTTAAGTTCTCCTTGAATTAAAGCAACGCCAATCCCATACACAATCGAAATAGCTAAAGGTACAAGAGTGAAAGCATAATCAACAAAGAAACCACCTAAGATGAGAGCCGAAAAACAGGTTCCTAAAGTAACGAATAAATAGGCTTTACTTTTATAAATCCATATGTATGGAAGAAAATGAGAGCCTGCAAGTAAACCAATTGTGAAGGGAAGGTATTCAGGTATTTTCATATACACGATGATAAATACAGGTATATAAAAAGCTTGAGGAGCTGCCACTATTCCTCCTAAAACTCCTAGAGGATTGTCTGTAGAATTTAAACTGACGCCGAGAATTTTACCAATGAACATGCCAATAGGGAAAATAGCGCCCAAACCAAATATCCAAATTAAACGGACAGCCTCTATTGGAAGAACAAAATACATGAGGGTGAAAATTAAAAAGACTAGGACACCAGATAGTAGAATGGGGAATCCTTTTTTCGTTTCAGCTATAAGCTCATTTTGTAAATTTACAAGAGTTTTACTCATAAATGTACCACCTTTCATAAAATGGGAAGAAGATAGTATAGTATAACAGTTCATTATTATATTAACTTAATTATCTCAAAAATGGTATTTTTTTCTGTTGATTTAGCGGAATATATAGGGAAATGGCAATGGAGGGGAAACGTAAAAAATCAGTCAAATGAAGGGGTAGCCAGCATTGCATTCGTCAGTTGTTCTTCCATTACATTCTTTTGAAAACTAAACGTTCATAATCACAATGTGAAGCATTTGGATATGTTATGATCAAATTTGTGAAAAATGTTTACTAACGGTCAGTATGGTTAAATGGAATAGGGGGACAGATGATGGATAATCAATATTTTGTAGGTTGGGGTACATTAGCGTTAATCAATGCTGGATTGGCGCAAGGGAAGAATAGAAGGGGTTTAAATTGGTTCTTACTTTCTGTTATATTAGGTCCAATCGCCACACTAATTTTGTTATTTGTTGAAAAGAGACCGTAATACACCTTCAACATAGAGAATTTGCAAATGAAGGTTAAAAATTTTTCCCTTGTGGCGATACTATTGATTAAACTAAAAATAAGACTACTTTGTTTACGGATCACCGTATGCGATGAAAGTCGCCTGTATGGTGAAGGCTCGTTATAAAGCATCTGAATGTATAAGACGAGAATAGCGTGCCAGGAGCACCTTTAGTTACTTTGGGAACAACAAATAATAGAGATGGCTTTTCTGTATTATTTTCAGAAACAGTCCATATGCAATTGGCAGGATGGTCTGATGGTCTGATAATGGTACAAAATGAATTTCGTCTTGATGAGATAGTTCCATATAATAACTTTAATTTTAAAGTGGACATCCATTCAACTACTGGTGAAATTAGCCTCCAATTTAGTGTTCAACAAAGTAATAGTACAATAAGCATGTATAAAGCAATATACAATGAAGTTTCTGAAACATGGAGTTTGATGGAAATTACAGCTCTATAATTAATTTAGATGAACTTCAGTTGATGGTGGGGTTATTTCTTCGAACTGTAGTCTAAACGTTGCGGTGAAAACTCTTTTCAATCATAAAACGGTTCCTTCATTGAAATTATATGTACCTAACTTGTTGGGTAATCTCCTTGGATTATTAGCGTGTAAAAAGCAGCTTGCATGCAAGCTGCTTTTTACTTGAATAATTTCTATTGGAATAAAACGATGCTGAATTCTCTTCTTAGAAAAACTGATTTTTTATTTAATTTCTTTCCATAAAGACAATGCGTTTATCCAATTTGGATCTCCATAGCCTTGATAGCTTTGAACCGCTTCATAATTCTTACCTTGATACTCTACCATATCACCTTTTTTGTACGCCTTAAATGGACTCCATTGCTCATAAGAAGTACTTTGCTCTTTAGTTGTTACAGTTAAAATGGAACTTTTAATGGACTCATTCCCAGCTACATCTACGGCCGTTACTGCATACATATAGGAAGTATTTGATTGAAGATTCATGTCCATAAATGACGTGATTGTTGAAGTCCCAACAGCAGTCATTTGTTCTTTTGTTGACCCTCTATATATAACATAATGGTCAACGGCTACATTATCCTCTGAAGCACCCCACATTAAGTCGGCACTTGAAGAAGTGATTCCCATTGTATGTAGTGAAGTTGGTTGCGTAGGTGATTCTGTATCTGGAGCAGCATTCAATGTTTCTACAACTAGAGATTCACTTACTGCAGATACATTCCCAGCTGCGTCTACTGCCTTTACTGAGTAAGTATATTTTGTATTGGAATTTAAATTTTTATCTGTGAATGTCGTTCCTGGAATAGTGGCAACTACTTTGCCATCACGTAATATTTGATATTCTTTTACACCTACATTATCTGTAGAAGGGTTCCATTTTAGCTCGGCACTAGTAGAAGTAACTTTTGTTGTATGTAACCCATTTGGCTGAGTTGGGGCTTCCGTGTCTACATTACCACTGTTATTCACCAAATTTACATCAATCACATTATAGAACGCATTTGAAGTGTCAGCGACATCCCAAACGGCTAGGATCACGTGATAGCCACTACGATCTGTTGGCACGTTAATTGTATGAGTTAAGTTAGTCGATGCAGCAGAGCCATTATGTGCTACAGCTCCAATTGGCTCAAGATCAGCACGGGTTAATGGTTTATTAGGATTCCAATCACGTTTAGTAATATAATAGTGCCATTTGCTTGTTAAATGTGGCGCAGTATACTTCCATGTAAACGTATTAGGCCCTCCCGTAATTGTATTCTTAAACCAACGATCTGTCGTTTGTTGATCAAGGATACCACCAAAAAGACCTCCTGCAGATGCAATTTTTCCATCCATCGGTCCACTTTGCGGAAATCCTTTAGGCGCCTCTAGACTCTGTGGTTCATACATTATGCTTCCACACATTAAGTTAAGAGCTCCATAATTTTGAGTACATAAGGCTGCTCGGCTAGCTGGTTTTTCAACAAATCCATGTGCATATGCATTTGGAGCTGTCGAAATCCCTATGATTCCAGCTGCTAATAGGGCAGCACTCAGACCTTTTTTGCTTAATTTTGTAAATTTAGTGTTCATCATCCATCGTCTCCTTATTTTGAAATTGTATTGCGACTAGTATGATAGCAATAGATTAATAATTATTCAAACTAGAGATAAATAATACAATAGTTTTATTTTGTAAAAAAATATTTTTGTGGAAATATAGGTATAAAGTTCTTTTTTAGTTGAAAATGTTATTTTAATAAGCTAATTTCTATTAAAAAAAGCTATAAATTCTAATAAAATATTTAAATTTGTCTATTTTCGTACTAATTGATATTATTTCGAAATATACAGCCGTTTGGGCTTGTAAAGCTCATTAGAGATGTCAATAAAAGACAGACTCAGTTTCGCCCCGTAGTAACAAACCAATAGCATCTCAAGAAGTGGTAGCAGTGGCACAATCACCGCTGATGGTTGTATTTGGACTATAAAGAAAACCCATTTATGAGGTTAAAGGGAATGAAGCAATAAGTTGAAAAGGGGATTACCAATAGGAATTGTGGGTTTACTACACGGTGTAAACAAAGGAGTTGATTCCTTGAAATTGTTTAAATCCTTTTATTTCATGGGTAGACTAATAAAAATTTAAATTGAGGTGAATGGGTTGGATATATCAAAAATGTATGAGGAGAAACATCATAAACACGAAAATCGTTTTCAGTATGGGCAACGTAATATGTGGACCGGTATATTATTTGGTTTTGGTGTAGTAGCATTTATAGACGAGGTAGTTTTTCATCAATTATTACATTGGCATCATTTCTATGATAAATCTACAGCTAATATGGGATTAGTCTCTGATGGATTGTTTCATGCCTTTAGCTTCTTTGCCACAATTGGTTCTGCTTTTTTACTGGCAGATCTTCATCGAAAACATGGATTTTGGTTAAAAAGATGGCTTGGGGGAATTTTTCTAGGTGCAGGAACATTTCAACTTTACGATGGTATAATTCAACATAAATTCATGAGGCTACATCAAATTCGATATGATGTTAATATTGTCCCCTATGATATTGTTTGGAATGTGCTAGCGGCTATTTTAATCGTAATTGGTATAGTCTTATTATTTAAAACTAATCAATAAGGGGGTACCACCTTTGCATACACATGAACCTCACATTCAAAATTTTTCTATCATTGCACAGCTCCTAATAGTTTTCCCGTTTTTTATTTCTTTTATTTCCTATATTGTTGCAGTCGTACTCTCCAATCAGCATAAAAAACAATGGCCTACTGTTCGGACATTATGTTGGATACTTGGGCATCTATGTGCCATGTTATCATTAATCGGTCCATTAGCAGAGCTTGCACATGTAAATTTTTCAGCCCATATGGTTGGTCATTTATTGCTTGGAATGCTAGCGCCACTGCTTATAGCGTTATCGGCACCTATTACCTTATTCTTAAGGGCTATCCCTGTGAAAAAGGCTCGTTTTATTTCACGTATACTACGTAACTCTTACTTCAGATTTGTGTCGAATCCTATCATAGCAACTATACTGAATGTAGGTGGTTTATGGCTGCTCTATACTACCCCTCTATTTAACATGATGCACGAAAACTCTGTTTTGTATATGTTGATTCACCTTCATATTTTTCTAGCAGGTTATTTGTTTACTATTGCATTTATCTATATTGATCCAACTCCACATCCATTATCTTATGTTTTTCGTTCAGTCGTTTTATTGATAGCTTTAACAGCTCATTCGATATTGTCCAAATATATTTATGCGTATCCTCCTAGTCATGTATCTCCTGAGCAAGCAGAGCAGGGTGCTATGATTATGTACTACGGCGGAGATCTAATTGAAATTGCACTTGTTTCTATACTATTTTACCAATGGTTTAAAAGGACAAGAAATACTGTTGTTGCAAAGACCATTAGCTCATTACCATAATTGTTAACGAGCTATTTTTAACTTAATTAAATAATGGTTAAGGAACGGTTTGCGTAACTTTTGATTGGAGAATCCGATGTGGCACCTGCTCCGATAATGTCTTCAGCCATTAACGAAGCCTAAACGGTGTAGGCTGAACTACTTCTATTGACCACATTAAAAGATAGATGATAAAGAAGAAGTAATACAATTTAATATGAGTTTCGATAAACGGCAGCGTAAGATAAGAAAAAGTCATTCTCTCCACTTGTGGAGAGAATGACTTTCCTTTATAAATCGCAAAACTACTGATTACAGTTTTGCCCAACGTTCCTCTAACCAATTCATAAATTGTACACCTTTGTCGCCTTCATACGCATCAAAGACATCTAAACGCATACGTTTTAGCTTATCCGCAAAGTCTGCCACTGTATGGTCCTTTGGCAAGCTCTTTTTAACTCGCAGGAAAATTTTGTCTGTTCCTTTGATGATATCAAAACGTGCAGGTGATGGCTTCTCTACGTCCTCGCCAAGCGCCACAAGTGCTTCATAGGCTGCTAATTGCACCTTGTTGACAGTATCATGCTGCATACGATTTTTTAATAAATCTATGATTTTGTCATGTTGATAAGCCGATAACTTTTCGACTGCGTCTAAACGCTCTCGCCAGCTAGACGTATAATTGGCCTGCTTTTTTAATGTTTCATACTGCTCAGGTAATGCTTTTTCAAACTGTTTCAAGTAATTGCACCTCTTTTTTTAACTAGAGGAAAAATGAATTCTTTTTCTTCTGCTTCTCTTATTATACGTTGTCTTGGTGAAAATAGCGATGAATCACTGGTAAGTATATATGAAAAAATTGGAAATTAACTACATTAAGGTGAACCTTATCAAAAGTATGTACTATTCTTTATTAGATTTGCCTTTTTTATTAAACTAACGGGGTGCAATACCTACTTGAAAAGGCATTGTGCCTTTTTCATTAATACGGCCTTGATAATATAAGAAGGTATTGTACCTATTTTTTAAACAGATTAATTTTTATCGTGTATCATGCTGAAACGTATCAAAGTTAAATATCAAGGCTATGTGGTAACAAGGTTTTTTATTTGTTATTCAGCAATCTGGCGCGTTTCCTTAATAAGGAATGCGTCTTTTTCCATTTTAAGGCCAGCCAGATTGTAAATTACAGTTATTAGCGTAAAAACTCCTTACTTTACTATTCGAGGGGGAGATGAATCATTATAAGAGTTATTATTTACACGAGTATTTTAGGAATATTGATCATTTGCTGTTTGCCTGGTTTAGGTTTCTTTAACCTTTCCATAAACGGTCGTTTCTGATAAAAGTGGCCATATTCTTATATAGTGAACAGATATTTTATCGAGAATGTAGTGGATTACACTTAAGCTAATGGAAAGGATAGTTGAAGAACATTCGGGAAAGATACCAATAAAAAAGGTAGGTAGGCTTTATTTGAAGAAAACACTATACATCCTTTTTGGTATTTTATTTCTCGTAAATAATACTACTGTTTTTGCGAATCAAGAAGTACCTAAACAAAATTTTATTAATAAGTATTTTATTGATGTACATTTTATTAATTCAGTCAGCCAAAGTGCTGAAACAAAGAAGAATCCCAATCAACCGTTTTTAGAACAATTAAGGACGCATTCATTAGAGTATAATGATGTTCAATACATTAAAGTTGAAAATAATTCAGGGATTCAGCGTCTATTCAGTAACTATGATGGTTTTCAAGAACGTGTGCTTAGAAAAGTGGTTTACTGGCTTAATAACTCTGATCGAGTGAATGAAAAAATTGAGGTATCTTTAGATAATCCATCCAATAAATTGACGTTAAAAATGGCAGATAATGAAGTAATCACTATTGAACCAGCATATACTTGTGTAGTTCACAATAAACACGAAATCTGCACAACTAAAGAAGGAGAATTAATTGTTTCGGAAAATAGACAGAAAGTGCGATTAAAGTCACAATCTCTTTATGATTGGCTCATTGTAGGATGGAGAAAAGAAGTGGATGGGCTTACTAAAGAAAAATTACTGGAAGAAGCATTGTTTACACGTTATTTATATCATTTGGGTCCATCTTTTTCGGACTTTTTTATGTGTCCAAAAATTAAAATTGAACCCATTAATGGAGATCCTAGGAGACATCTAATTTTTGGCAGTGCCATAAACTATTCAGGACACCACGGTGGAGATTATGATAAACTTACTTTTTCTATAAGTGATTCGAACCTAACAGGCTTAAAAGTGACAGATGTGAAAATAGAGAAATATATTTCGCAAGAAGAAAGCGAAAATCAATGCCGATCTTTTGATTAAATATATTTGTGACATAAGGGGTGTTTCTTTCAGAAAAAGGAACGCTTCTTTTTATTTAAGTTATTTTCTATAATCCAAGTAATATTAAGTTTAGGAAATTGTACTAAAGCTAACGGACGATCTTCAACAATTGGGATCATTTCTTTAGTAAGGAATGCGTCTTTCTTAAAAATAGGGCCATATTCATGAATAACCGAATTAGACTGTATACCAAAGATTGTGAACAAATATACTTAAATTAACGGGGAGGATAGTGGAATAAACAAAAATGATCCGTTAAAAAACAAGCAAACCAATAATAACGAGTAAAGAATGAAAATTCATGATGTGGGAAATAATGAGTTCTCTTATGCAAATCACAATTCAGAATAAAACCAAATCAATAAGGAGATAAAAAATGGATGTCCTTGATTGTATCATTATAGGTGGAGGTCCTTCTGGGTTAAGTGCTAGCTTAACTTTAGGAAGGGCTAGGAGAAACATTGCATTATTTGACGATAGAACGAATAGGAATAGAGTGACACAAGCATCACATGGATTTATTACTCGTGATGGGATAAGACCACAAGCGTTTAAAGAAATAGTGTTAAAAGAGTTGGAGAATTACCCGTCCGTATCATATTTTACTTCAACAGTTACTGAAATTATTAAGGATATAGGTAATGAGCGATTTACTGTCAAAACATCCACTAATCAGGAACTTGTTTCAGAAAAAATAATTCTCGCCACCGGCATTCAAGAAGTATTTACTATAGCGAGTATAAGAAAATTTTATGGGAAAAGTCTATTTAGTTGTCCATATTGTGATGGCTGGGAGCAAAAAGATAAGCCATTAGTGGTTATTGCAGAAAAAGAAGAGCACGTACTGCATTTGACTAAGTTAATTTATAACTGGTCGCAGGATTTGGTTGTCTTAACAAATGGCGTTCAATTATCTAAAGAAGGTAAAATGGAGTTACAAAAACACAATATCAAAATTATATCGGAAAAGATAAAAAACTTCATAGGTAATGATGGTTACTTACAAAAAATAGAGTTTGAAACAGGAGCAACAATTTTAAGATCGGGCGGATTTGTTGCCCCATCTTATTATCGCCCCAATCAATTTGCAGAGAAGCTTGGTTGTGAAATTCATGAAAATGGAAAAGTTATAACAGATGGTGTTGGTAGAACAACCCAAAAAAACGTATATATTGCAGGGGAAACTGAAAGATCTAAACCATCCTCTTTAATGATTTCAGCTGCGAAAGGTAATAAAGCTGCGGTTTCAGTAAATACTGATCTGACGATGGAACGCTTTTAATTACGTTATAACACCTTTGCTCCGACTAAATAGGAACTATACATCAGTGCTAATGGGTTGTGACATACACTTCAAACATTGGTTGGGATTAGTATAAGAAACCCAAACTGGTACGCTCTCGATACCATTGTTTAAAAGGTTTAATTTAGATAAAATTTCTCGCAACTTTATTGGGGTACACTAGGGTACAAAAAATTAAAACTCGGAGGTAGGTCGACGGAATAGGGTTTTCCTCCCTCGGTATTTATGAAAACCTAAATATTAGGGAAAGGCAGACCGACGACCGACCCGCGCTGAGCAAACTTGTTCGGAGCATGACATACACGGCCGGGTCATATTTTTTTAGAGATTAGGTATCTTATAAAAGATAAAATATTTACAATCATTTCCACGACTTCTTATTTGTTATATGATATTTAAAGAGGAGTGGAATATTATGATGAACATTTTACAAATTGTTTTCGCTATCATAGCTGTCTCTCTTTCAGCTTACCTACTTATAACACGTGATTACGATCTGATTTTTTTAATGGTATTCTTCTCAGGTTTATTCATGTTAACAAAAGGTATTGAAGCATTTCAAAGCGAGAGAAAAGTTTATGGTTGGTTATTAATCGGACTATTTTTATTTGCGGTTTATATATCAATGTATCAATTCACAGCTTCACTATGATCAACATAATGGAGTGGTTTATATGTGAACTTCGTCCGCTTTATAACATCAACAAAGTGTACGGAAAGCACTATAAATCTAAAACACAATTACGAAATAACGTGGTACGCTCTGCTACGATGTCAAAAGTGAGTACTCGACAATAGGATTACCACAATATTAAGCTTTCATCTTCGGATGGAGGCTTTTTATTATGAAATTAACTATGAAATTAAATTAGATTGTTAATAAAGTTAAATCACTTTATAATAGTGCTAATTAAATAGGATTTAAGAGGTGTTTTTATTCCATTTCCTAATATGTTTATTAATATCTAGTGTATTGAGGTACACACTGAAGAGATGACTTAATAGAGAGAAAGGAAGAGTCGATCAATGATTAAAGACACAAACAATCAGGAAGAAATAGTGGACACTGAAATTATTATAGGGAAATATATGGAGAATATAGAATTAATTCAAAAGTCATTAAAACAATTTGAGCTAGTCATATCTGGATTGCAAAGTGAAGGATTGGTTGAGATAGAAAAGTTTTCTAATGAGTTAAGTATGTTACAGAAACTTTCAACAAGTATAGAATTTAAAGCTAAGCTTATTACTTGTAATAAAAGTGATTCCATAGAGACATTACCGTATGAATAAAATACAGAATTAGTGTTTTTTTAGTTTTCTAAATAAAATATAGCTTTCAGGTCACGTTTTTTCGAGCGTGGCTTTTTATTTTGCTTTAGAAACTGCATCAAACAGCCAAAACATTACTATTTGAGAGTGCAGAGTTTGGTGGTTTTGAGAGCAAAAAGTTATTACATATATTCATCTTCTGGATGATTGGATGGAAGGTGATATTATGGATAAGAGAAATACCCTGAACTCAAAGAACGGATGTTAAAAAGGACTGAAGAAATAAGCTTTGCAAATGTAGCTTTTGATACAGTAGCAGCATTAGCTGAATTGTTACATGATAAAGGTCTAATTGAGTATGAAGAATTTGTCGAGCGTGTTTATAAAGAATTAGGTGAATAAGTTTTTAGGAAGTCATATCAAAGGATATGGCTTTTACTCTGTATAGTGAGTAGTTTCCTCCCCTTTGGGCAACGGTACTTACTTTTGAGAGTGAAATACATAATAGGTCTGGTTCATCGTGTACAGACATGTATCAGGAGGGAGTGTTTATGAGATATAGCTATAGAAGTTCAACTCTAATAAAAAAAGCCACTATTAATGTGGCTACAAATAAATATATATTTATTTGTTATCTTTATCTTTTAGTAATCACATATCCAAGCTTTCCCTACCCAGTAACACTGAGCAGCAGATGCAGTAGGGGCTGTAGAAGCAGCAGCAGCTCCGAAAAGGGCAGCAACTAATAAAATCATACCTAGTTTCTTTTTCATTTTACTAACACCTCCTTATTTAATTATATTCTATGAATTGGAAAAATATTACCTAGTAATATATTAAAATCTATTATTTTCTTATATTAAATAGATTCGGGAAAAGTATGGAGCTAGCTTGAGGTAGTTTAAAAACAAATGATGGAGGTGAGGTGTATGAGAAATGGCTAGAGCTAGAGATCCAAATCGAGATAAGGCATTTAAAATACAATATTACTTGCCTCTAAGTGCTTACGATACTTACCGAATAAGGTGTGTAATCCATCTTCTTTATCATAAGGTAATTTATATTTAGTACATAGTTGTCTGAAAAAAAGCTTACTGAATGTATGTAATCTACTAGTGCAAGTTCTGGTTTATCTTCTTTTAGATTTTTCTTTGTTTCATCTGAAAGGATTTGAAGAGAGGCAGAACCAAATACGTCAATTGTTGAAAGTGTATCAATATCACTGTCTAAGCTAAATTCAAGTGTTAAATCAATATAATACCTTTTAAATCATAGCCGACTTCTTATGGAATTAAACTTTGGCAAACATCAAATAAGGTTGATTTAATTTGGGGTTTATCTAATTCTTCAATCGCTGCGGAAGGTAATGCAAATTTTATATTTATACCTTTAGCATCCCAACGACTTCCTCTTGCCCCATCAACATAATAAGATGTACCTAAATCTTCAATAGATAAAGTAGCTGTTCTCAAAATCTCCCATGACATATCTGAATGTTTTCTTTTCAGTTCACTTATCATGACTTGAAAGAATTTCTCCTCACTAACCGGTAAACAGTATGTATAATCACTCATAAAATACACCACCACTCTTATTATTACTAGTATTTTACAGTATAAATTGATTCTTATCTATTGTAGCTTGTATAAAGATTGATTATTTATATTAAAGAACGATAATTTGTAATAAAGATTGATTAAAATCATCCTTCCTCTGTAAATTTATTCTTTTTTAGATATTTATGTTAATGTAACTATAAAGATTGTGATGAAATGTACTTAAACTACCGAGGCAGGTTTGTTCAGTAAGAAATCACAAAAGGAATGAGCATTTACTGTAAAATAAGATTTGACGTATTAATTTGTCTAATAAAAAAGTAATGCAAAAATTTGAGATGATGTACATTAGTATTATTACACTACATAAATTAAAATATATGGAGATATAGTTATGTGGATAATATTAGAGGTTATTGCATCGGTAAGCAAAATGGTGATTGATAGGTTCCTATTCTCAACGGATGCAACTTTTAAAAAGCTCAGATTATTGAGATTTAATGTTTAAAAGGGTGATAAAATGATTGAAATAATTTATGATGCCAGAACCCTGGAAGGCTCTTGTTATATAGAGGTTCTTCCTGATAAGTATAAAGGAGAATGTTGGAATACATCTTCAATTTTCTTTACAGAAGAAAACTTTGTCTATATTATGCCTGCCTTCGAAAAGTGCTATAAGAAATTCGATTATTATGCTTTCAATGAAATAGATATAGAAACTTGGAAGTTAATTATTTGGGAATTAGAAAAAATGAAACAATATCTATCTGATAATCCTAATCCACATTCACTGAAGGATGTTTTAGGGTTTCTGTTCGTCAATTCCGAGGAAGAATTTTTGGAAAACTATGATACAAACTTTAAGCAGCTTATCTCGATGATTACCGAATTTCAATCGTGGATAAATGAAAAAAGTGTCTCAGCTAAGTTCATTTCCGTTTTAGGAATGTAATTTATTGAGTACAAAGGACTTCTAAATACTGAAGTTCTTTGTAAATATTAAAAATCAACAATATTATTTAACAGAGCCTTAAAGAAAAGAATGTGAAGAAATGTACTTAAACTAACGAGGGCTTTAATTGAAAATTCGCAACCAGAAATAATCAATCTTTATCTAGATAAATCAAGAACCAACTGTTTTGATCAAACTTTGTTTCAAAACAGTTGGTTTCTTTCTGTATAAAATCAGCGTTTGCAACTTACTTTTAATCGAACTTTATTAAAAAGCTACATCTATATATAAATAAAAGCAGAATTAGTCCTTCAACTAATTCTGCAAAAAGCTATTATAATGTGTAACATTCTATTTGTCATGTAATTAAATCTTTAACAGTAGAAAATAACTTGACTTTTAATAAAATTTTATAGTCACCTTATCACTTGTATGTAGCAATTTATTTATTGAATATTTGCTCAAAACGGTGGAAGAATGCCACTGCGTGCGCTCTTGTTAGAGAATCATTTGGTTTAAACTCTGCATCCGTTTTAGTAGTTGTTAAGTCGAAGTCACGTAGAAACTGGATAGCTTCTGGCTGAGATACTGTTTTTCCATAATGCATAGATGCTAGGATACGAGCAAAATTACCACGTGTGATATCTTTGACTGCATATACCTGTTTAGACGCTGATTTTCCACCAAGCGTTGGTAGAGCGTACTTACTTGCTAGTTGATAGTTTACATCTGCACTCCATGAAGAACTAGGTTTTGTTGAAGCTAATTCATCAGACTTAAAGTAACGGAAAAGTACAGATAACATCTGATTTTCTGTTAAATTTGTGTTTGGTTTCAGTAAGTTTTCGTATTTCTTTGTTGCAGGGTTGTATACGTTTTGATAACCGCTGATAAGACCTTTGTTTACTGCCCATTGAAAATCCTCTGCCCAGTACTGGTCTGCCTTGTAATCAGCGAACTTTGATACTTCTATACTACCTACTGGAGTTGTAGGTGTTGGCGTTGGTGTTGAAGCTGAGTAGTTTAAATAACTTGATGCTACATACCCCTCTGTCCCGTCATTTCTTTTCACAGGATACCAAACAAAATGGTTTTTCTTCGTTGATACTTCTTCATATTCAAAAGGGCCCGTAATGGTAACAATTTCTCCTTTATGTAAAGTACCCTTAGAAGGACTATCCGTAGTAGGTCTTGTCCTAACTGTTACATTAGTTATTGAACTAACTTTTTGATTTGTTTTAAAAAAGTACTTTGATTTTGTTAATGGTAAATCAAAATCATAGTTCATCGCTGAAAATTTAATATTTTCCCTGCTGTTAGAGTCATATTGAAAATGTTCGCGTGTAAAAGGCAGCTCTGTTAAGTCTATTAATTCCAATTTCTCAATAATACGGAGAATTCTTTTTTGATAGGCATTTGCATTTATTTCACCAGTTGCTTGGACAAATGGACTATTTACTGGCTTAGTACCGTTATAAGCCATAATAGCGAAGTACCAATGTTCCAATACATCTCTTTCCCCACCATTGATGCTAGGCAAATCCTTCCGCTTAAACATATCATCTAGAGTCTTTACACCAGCACGAATATTATAGACAATATCGCTTTTTAGTTTATCTTGATTGTAGCCAGCTTGATTTGTAATTTGCATAATGCCAATTCCATTATCAGCTGTCACAATCGCTTCACCATTAATATCGAAATGACGCCAATTTCCACTTTCACCTTCCGCTATTGCCTTCACAATTTCAGGAGGAACATTATAACTCAGTGCTGTTTCGGTTAACAAACAGTTCATTGTGGAATAATCAGGGTTGGCCTTCGATGCCGAATCATACTTACATGTATTTGCAATATCATTAGCTAATACATTTTTATCTATATTGATAGTTAGAGAGAGGGCACCAATGACAATAACATTAATCAATGGTTTCAATATCTTTTTCATATCTGGTTATTACACTTCCTTTCATATTTTCCAAAGTTAAAAGATTCAGATATATGTTATCACAAACCCAATATTTGGGATAGGGGTAATATAAGCAAAAAACAAATAACCAGGTGCTCAAATGAGTACCTGGTGTTTTTGTAGGTTGTTTTGTAACTGCTCGTGCATGTTTATTTATTAATCATAAAGAGGTACCCCAGATAGTACCCCACTTGAAAGTGTTTATATGAGTTTATATTGAATAAAATTTATATTAGAAAAATCGATATTTATTTTAAATACCAAGAAAAGCAACGTTCTATTTTTCACCGTTCCAATTTCCTTAGAGCAAAAACCCCACCAAATCAACACTTTTACGCTATAATGTAGGACGAGGTGAAGAAAATGTTTGTGAGTGAAAAAAAGATTGAGATTCGATATGCAGAGACGGACCAAATGGGCGTTGTCTACCATGCAAACTATATCATTTGGATGGAAATTGGGCGTACACAGCTTGTGAGTGATGCGGGCTTTAAGTATGCGGCGTTAGAAGAAGATGGTTATGTGTCACCGGTTATGGATTTATCGATTTCCTATAAGGCTGCGATGCATTACGGGCAGGTGGCAACGGTTCGTACTTGGATAGAAAAGCATGATCGTTTACGAACAACTTATGGCTATGAAATTTTACATGAGGATGGTACAGTGGCGGCCACTGCACAGTCTGTACATATTTTAGCTCATAAGGATACATTGCGTCCGGTATCTTTAAGCAAAGTGGATCCTGCTTGGGATGCAAAATATAAAGAAATTGCCGTTGTGGCAAAATAGGAGAGCCATAAATGGAAATGTTTTTAGCATTAGGCGCGGTTTTGGCCTGTCTTGGTGTAATTTTAGGTGCTTTTGGGGCACATGCACTAAAGGATAAATTTGCATCGCCTCATTATGCAGCTATTTGGGAAACAGCTGTGCAATATCAAATGTATCATGCATTA
This sequence comes from Lysinibacillus sp. UBA5990, assembly GCF_002429815.1. Lineage (NCBI taxonomy): Bacteria > Bacillati > Bacillota > Bacilli > Caryophanales > Bacillaceae > Lysinibacillus > Lysinibacillus sp. UBA5990. The sequence goes on along the minus strand of NZ_DJAY01000015.1, from coordinate 1,644,266 downwards.
GCGATTATCGGGTTAGGTATTCTTTCGAATGAGGCGCTTTTAGGAAGTTCTAGCCTGCTTTCATGGGCAGGATATTTAATGTTTACAGGGATTGTTTTCTTCTCTGGTAGCTTATATGTCCTCGCAGTGACAGGTGTGAAAAAACTTGGGGCGATTACACCCATAGGCGGAATGCTATTTATTGTCGCTTGGGTACTTGTAGCGATTGCCGCATTCTCATAAAAGAAAACGAGACAGTTCTCACAAGAGCTGCTCGTTTTTTTATGCGAGAATAAAGAAAAGTGAAACAATTTGTCTGATTATGCGTATTACATATTGTTTATAGATGATAAAATAAGCTAAACATCAAGTGAAGGTGGGAAATCAAATGGGTTTATTAAAAGCGGGAGTTGGCGCATTATCTGGTGTTTTAGAGGATCAATGGCGTGAATATTTCTATTGTGAGTCATTATCGGCAGATGTGCTTGTGACTAAAGGAGTGAAGCGCACGTCCAAACGTGGGTCGAATAAAGGCAATGACAATATTATTAGTAATGGTTCAATTATTGCGATAAATGAAGGGCAATGCATGATGATCGTTGAGCAGGGGAAGGTCGTGGAGTTTTCTTCAGAATCAGGCGAGTATGTTTATGATACGTCAACTGAACCTTCTATTATGTATGGTTCAGACCTGTCTCAGGGAATTATGGAGACTTTCAAGCAAATTGGCAAACGTTTTACATTTGGGGGAGAGCCTGCAAAAGATCAGCGAGTTTATTATTTTAATAAAAAAGAAATTGTAGGTAATAAATACGGAACACCTGCACCTGTTCCTTTCCGTGTAATTGACCGCAATATTGGCTTAGATATTGATATTGCCATTCGCTGTCACGGGGAATATTCTTATAAAATTATAGACCCACTATTATTCTATACAAATGTTTGTGGCAATGTAGAGCGTGAATATACTCGTGACTCTATTGATAGCCAGTTAAAATCAGAGTTAATGACAGCACTACAACCGGCGTTCGCACAAATTTCAGCAAGTGGCGTTCGGTATAGTGAAATACCTGCCCATACAGTTGCATTAGCAGATGCTCTTAACAAAGTATTATCAGAGAAATGGCTTGCGACACGAGGATTAGCGGTTGTGTCATTTGGCATTAGTACACTAAAAGCGTCTGAAGAAGATGAGGCAATGATTAAACAATTACAACGCAATGCTGTGATGCGTGATCCTGGGATGGCTGCGGCTCATTTAACAGGGGCACAGGCAGATGCGATGATTGCGGCTGCCAACAATGATGCGGGTGCAATGTCAGGATTTATGGGCATGAACATGGCAGCACAAGCTGGTGGCGTTAATGCAAGTCAACTTTATCAATTGAATGAACAAAATAAGCAAGCTCAAATGGCTCAAGCAGCTATGCAAAATCAAACAACAAAAGAAGCTAATGCGTGGACATGTACATGTGGTCATGAAAATACTGGGAAATTCTGTTCGAATTGTGGGACAGAGAAACCGGTTGAAGAAGGGTGGTCATGTGCATGTGGTGCGGTAAATAAAGGAAAGTTCTGTAGTGAATGTGGGACAAAAAAACCTACAGGAGCGTTATTATATGCATGTGATAAATGCGGATGGACGCCAGAAGATCCTACTAATCCGCCAAAATTCTGCCCTGAATGTGGCGATGTGTTTGATGAAAACGACGTGAAGTAAGGAGAGGATGATTCATGTCAACGCAAGAAGTTGAGAATGTCAAACAAGTAAAGCTTGATTTTGATGCGGAATGTCCTTCATGTAGTGCATCAATTGAATTTAACCCTGCGACAGGTAAGCTTACTTGCCCCTATTGTGGCTTTGAGACAGAAATTGCTACGCCAGAGCAAGAAGAAGAAAAAGCTGCTCAAGAAATGGATTTTTTAACAGCGGAGGAACGAGGCAATTTCAATTGGGGCGTGGAGAAAAAAACAGTGATCTGTGAAGCATGTGCGGCAGAAACGATATACGATGCACTACAGGTTGCTGACAGTTGTCCTTACTGTGGTTCCCATCAAGTAATGGAAGCAAGTGCTGAAAATACATTAGCGCCAAATGGTGTATGTGCTTTTGAAGTAACAGATAAGCAAGCTGGGGAACATTTTCAAAAGTGGATAAAAGGTAGATTGTTTACACCGAAAGCTGCCAAAATTAGTGCTAGGCCGGATGCCTTTAAAGGGGTCTATCTTCCATACTGGACGTTTGATACGAAAACAAGCTCCAGATATTCTGCTCGATATGGACGACATCGCACCGTTACAGATAAAGATGGTAAAACACATACAGAAACAGATTGGTATTCAACAAGTGGTTTTTATCAGGAATTTATTGACGATCACTTAATAAGTGCAACTACTCGCTATGATCAGAATATGATGCGAAAAATTGAGCCTTTTAATCTTTTAAACAATAAGGCTTATAAACCAGAGTATGTATCCGGCTTTTTGTCTGAACGATATAGCATTGGCTTACAGGATGGCTGGCATCATGCCAAGAGGGATATCCATGATCATCTTCATGCGCAGATCACTTCAAAAATTCGTTGGGAAAATAGCGCGGATGTAGTATCGAATTTACGCTTTTCGACCAATCATGATGATATTACATACAAATATTTAATGTTACCGATTTGGTTGTCTTCCTTCCGTTATAAAGAGAAAATTTATCGCTTTATGGTCAACGGGCAAACAGGTCGAGTAGGTGGGGATGCTCCTATATCACCTCTGCGTGTAACGATAGCTGTTATCTTATCATTAATGGTGATAGCCATCATTTGGTATTTATTCATGTCTGAATAATGACGAGCAGTATTCCATCAGGGGCTTAGTTGACCATTTGGAATACTGCTTTTTTCATAAAATTGTCTTTTGATGCTAGGGAAATGACTACTTTATAAATCATTATCATCCATTTTCCCAGCCGATAGGGAAGCTTGTAGCATAAATTATAATGAATAGTAAAATGAGCGAACAGCCTAGAATAAATAACATGTTAGTTAGAATGAAAGCATAAAATGACAAGATGGCGTAAAAAAGTAGCCTATCCCGTTAGAAATGATGGGAAATTTATTAGTATGACAACGAAGACGGTGTAAAAATTTCAGACAGATACGCCATTAATGTTAATAAGTGAAGTTGCGATTTTACAATAAACAACTTATTATACAGTCAGAGAGCATTTTTTTAGCTGTTAAAAGACTATTTAATGTTATTTTTGAATAACAAATAAAAGGTTATTCATAATGGAGGTTTCGAAGATGGACGCAATTGAAGTGTTAACGAATTTAGATCAAATACATGGGTATTATCAGCCGATATTTAGCGCAGACGCGCATACGGTGATAGCCTACGAAATTTCCGGACATCTACAAATTGAAGGTCAGCAAATTAATTTAAAGGATTTCGTCAATAATGAAGATATTCCAGAAGAATATCGAATAGATATGGAACATAAAATTTTGCATGCAGCACTAGCCCAAATTGGGGAAATTGCATCAGATATTGATATATACATTCCTAGTAACCCCAATTTATTGATGCAAGATTTTGGTGAAAGCCATTTTAATATTATCCAACAATATATTGGGGAAGAAGATTTACACCGTATCGTATTTGTCGTGTCTGAGCATCGATTTTTAGGAGATATTAATAAACTGCACCATGCACTGAGGTATTTTACGACGTTTGGGGTAAAAATTGCTGTTCAGGAAGTAGGAGCTGAAAGTCATTTAGAACATATTGCATTATTGGCGCCCCATATTTTAAAAGTGAATACACGTGATTTAAATTATGATTCTTGGTCTGCTCAATCCGATATGATTTCTGCTATTGGCAGTCTTGCCTATAAAATAGGTGCGAATCTATTATTCGAAGAAATTGAAACGGTTTATCAGCTACAATTTGCATGGAAAAACGGAGGACGCTATTATCAAGGCCCTTATTTAGCCAATCCTGATATGAACCTTGTTGATAAAGAGGTATTAAAGGAACGCTTTAAAAAGGAATGCCAGCAATTTATTACGTCTGAAAAGAAAATGTTAGAGGCACAATTTTTGCAGCTAAAGAAATTAAGAGAAGAATTGGAGGCTATTGTTCACCGTGTAAAACCAACGAGTGATAATACCTCACAATTAGAGCATTTAGCTGAATTACTGGATAACTATTCTTTTAGACTATACATTTGTAATGAGGATGGTTTCCAATTAACGCCGAACGTCATGAGAATAGAGGGAAATTGGGAGTTGCAGCCACGTGCCATCAATAAAAATTGGAGCTGGCGCCCATACTTCTTACAAACGATTATTAAAATGCGAAACGATCAAAGTGGAGAAATCTCTGAGCTTTATCGTGATATTGAAACAGGCGAAATTACAAGAACCTTTTCAATCGCTATCAACGAACATGAATACTTGTTTGTTGACCTTTCCTATGACTATCTTTACGAACACAATATTTTTAGGTAAGCCTAGAAATGCTTATATAGCAAGGGTTGTGGGGTATAATTTATGATTGTACCCCCCCAAATTTGATGTTTATCATGATTTATTCAATTTTAATTAAAGAAGAAAGAATTTGCGTTGCTTTTAATTCCTCATCCGCGAGGGAATGTGCATATACCCTCATCACCATTTCGGGAGTATCCCCAATGATTTTTGCAACTGTAGTTACAGCGGTTCCCTCTGCAATAAGAATACTTACAAATGTATGGCGAAGAATATGTGCTGAGAAACGTTCAAAATTATGTTTCATCTTTAAAGCATTAAACATTTTAGATATATAATTACTGCTAATTGGTTCTAGGTTAGCCGTAATAAATATATAATCATCTTCTTTTAATTCATCGTTGTAAATTTTTTTCATCTCATTACACCATATTTTAAAACTTTTTAGATGCTCCGATAATTCTTCACTCATGTTAATAGTACGGATACTATTTAGGGTCTTAGGTGAACGAACTCCATATTCATCACGTGTTTTAGTAATTGATATGGTATTTTGCTTGAAATCCAAATCGTTCCATGTAAGGCCTGCTAATTCACCTTTACGCATCCCAGTAGTAGCCAAAGTTAGTAAAATTGCATAACGTGTAGCATTTTCAGTAAATTTTGTAGTCAATATTACATTTTCGAGTTCTGGTGCAGTTAACGCATCTTTTTTGCGTGTAGGCTTAGCTTTTTTCATATCTAATTTGGTATATCGTCTACGATCTAAAATTTCCTCGGCTACTGCATCGTTTAACATGGAACCTAAGGTAGCCCAAACCGATTTAATTGTATTTTTGCTGTATTCATTTGCAATCAAATCATCAACAATAAGATTTTGTACAACTAATTTAGTAATTTTAGTAAGTTTTAGATTACCTAAACGCGGCAACAGGTGCCTTCTACAGAGCATTTCCTTATGACGCTGTGTCGTAATTTCCCAGCTATTTTCTTTTAACTTCATCCATTTTATGAACCACTGATCAAGAGTAATATTTTCGTTTATCAGAGTTTGTTCATTACCACTCATAACGCTAGCTTTAATTGCAATTAGTGCTTTTTCAGCTTCTTGAATTGTGAGGAAACCATGTTTTGATTTTTCTTTTCTTTTATTATTGTCGTCGTAAAATTTATATCGATAAGCATATTTCTTTTTTTATCTGTGTCGATATAACTATAGATACTATCTTTTTTAGTTTTAGTTAGTTTTTGTCTAGCCATTATACATCTCCTTTTCAACACGGGCAGGTGTACAGAAGGGCAAGCTTATGTGACATCACTCCTTTCAATATCCGTTCTTTCAATCATTAATTAATTTATAAGGATATATGATTCAAGTTTCGCATAATTTGTTTATTGTAATATTGTGTTAAACGATTCAAAGCAAATTCGTACTCAACATTAAATAAATCCTGAAGTCTCAACACCATTTTTTGGTGTGCAATCAAGTAGTTGCAATTCATCTAACATAAAAGTAGGTATACAAGCATGATACATAAAATTGTTGGCTTTATGTTCTTGATATTCTTTTACGACCAATAACTAAACCCGATGCGGATAACCTGATAAAGGGCATAAAAGATGGGTGTAACAAAGTGATTTGGTATGATGATTCACAGATTGTTGAGATGAATGTTCGGAGGTTTTATTCAGAGCATCCAATGGCAGAGGTGACGATTTAGTGGTCAGAAAAGTAAAGGGTAGATACATTCTATTTTCACAATCAGAACATGAAATGGTACAACTTAAATATTGATGAAATAATAGGAAGGTTTATAGTATGGGGAGGATTATTTTTGATTGTATACACTGTTCAACCTGAATTTATTTATAAGAAAATGCGAGAGCGAGGATACCTAGAAGGAGATAAGAAATTTGCTATGTTTCCAGAAGCCTATGCTTGGATGATAAATCAAATGGAGAAACGCATAACCAATTGCAAAGTGGAAAACAACCCTGTATGGCTATGGCAACGGAAGCCAAGCGGAAATGAAAAAGCACTTGCAACAAAAGGTGAAAGATGGGTTATTTTAAAATTAGATGTGCCAGAAGATAAAATTTTATGGTCATCATTCGAGGATTGGCATGCCATTCTAAATAATAATCCAATAACTTATAGTGAAAAAGAATGGGATTCTTTAAATGAAAGAGGATTTCCTAAAAAAGAAGTTACAAAAACTTGGGAACGATTATTTGACCATGAGTGGTTAGCAAGTAGACCGATTGAATGGGCAGGTAAATATAAAGAGCATTGGATACAAGGTGTTACTCCTCGAATTACAATGGAGCAAGTTAAGAAAGTTACACGTTTTATAGGAAAAGGATAATGTTTGAAGTTCTAAATTCATTTTAGAAAATTTATGAGTTACTTAGTGAATTTAGATAACTGCTCAACTTCTTCAGGAGTAATATTTTTAACCTTATATGAAATGATGGCCTTATTGGAAATCACTTTATATTTTTTTGCAGATTCACCAGGAGGTATACGAAAAGTGATGTTAATTAGTTTATATGGTTGATCGTGTGCGCCTTCAAAAGAAATAACCCTTAAACTAATATCATAGTAGTCGTTTTGTCTATTTCGTTCAATTTTTTCAATTCTTGCATACTCGAATAATTGATTATCACCATATGAAGACATTGTTTCAAGAATAGGTAAACCTAATTCACGTAAAAAGGCTAACTCAATCACACTAGGGGGGTTGGTCTTGAGGGAAATATTGTATATCCGTTTTAGCTAAAGCAGAATTTATTGCTAGGGAACTCATTAAAAGTAAAGAGATGATTATTATTTTCTTCATACATTTTAATCCTTTCTGCATTTGTTTTTGTTATTTGCAGATAGAAGAAATTTTATGTATATGAATTTGAAACCTTACTGCACAATATGAGGATCGTGTAATACTAATAATCTTCAGAAAGAGCATCTTTGAAAAATTCTAATATTTCTTCGCCGAAAAACGCAATAGACAATAGTATTAGTACAATTAAAATAGTTAAAATACCAAATATTAATGAGAAAATTATTCCAACTTTTTTATTATTCAATAAAATCCCTCCGATAAATCTTTTATTACAAACCTGCATTGTTAGATTATGTAGTTTTCTTTACAATGTTTAATTTTACTATAAATATGAAAAATATTTCCAAGAAAAATTAACGAGGTGAATAGAAAATTATCAGTCATTTATATAAAACGGCAACCTTTTTTACAAAGGTACAATTGAACAATATGAGGACTAAATGAAAAATAGAGCGATTATAATATCGCTCTAAAAAATTCATAAAATCCCATGTTCATTGGGATAGCCCAAATAAAGAAACCAAGCAAGGCAATTGGTCCAAGTAAGAAATTATAAATCTTCGTTGGTAAAATTTTGCCTAATAGGATTTTATAAATTACTGCGCATCCTATCATTACAATTGGCAGCAAGATCATTCGTGGTATAAAAAACCACAGACTCCCGGCGCTCGATATATCTGTAAAAATATCCATTAAATTGCCTCGTTATGTATTTTATGTAAACTATAACGTAAAAAAGCCGCAGCGTTTGCACACGCTACAGCTTAAAATCATGTGAAATAATGTTTAAATAAACTTTTAACGAAATCCTCAATACTTTCGCGGATGGGATTTATAAGGAGGAGTACTCCAGTAATTAAACAAATAATGGCAGATGGTATAGAACGAATATCAATAATACTATGCATTAAAGCTATATTAGTTTCATTAAGTTTTTCACTGTACATCTCAAAATCATCTGCATTATAAATTGAACTTGTTAATGAAGGAAAGAATTGAGATATCGTAGTTTTTATTTCCGTGTTAATAGCTAAAAAAGTAATAAAATCGATTGCAGCATTTATACCAATGATTAGTAGAATTGCGCTTACAGGAAAATGCCAAAATCTTATCATTGAGTTTTCCTCCTTATATTTTTGCTTTTCCTTAATATACGATTTAAGGTAAAAAAAGTTTCATAAAAAAAGCCGCAACGTCATCACACGCTACAGCTCGAATTGGTTTATGCCCTTTTAGGCTAGTCAGATAAGTCATTTTAACACAACCCAGGAGGGCAAAGCTATGTTAACAGGGCAAATTAAAGTTACGAAAGAAGATTTACTTCAGTGGATTGAAAATTATCGATGGATGGTTGAAACGATTGAGGAAGCAAGGCAGCCAGTAGCGAAAATTAGTGATAACAGCTACATTGGGGCAAAAACAGCTATGTATGGCATTGAATCAACATTGCCAACAAGTGTCATGGGTGAAGTAAGGACGGTTGCAGAGGTTAAGCCAGTAGAACTATAACATTATGTGGGGTTAGAAATTGCAGAACGTGAGATAGCAGTATTAGCGAGTAAGTAATAAATAATTATTGAATTCTTTTTTCTATCAACAACGTAGAAATACGTATGAAAAGAAAGGATGGATGAAGATGGCTGTTAGTGCTGAAGTGGATGTATTACATGAGGTAGTCTATGATGAAAGTAGATTAAAGAAAGATTGGGTACTTTGTCTACAGTGGTGTAAGTATAATTATAGCGATGGAACATCTGAAGAAGGTTATAGATTTATTTGGAGAAGACCTAACGGTCATTTGCAGCCTGCTATGGGTCAAGCTAGAATCCCAAATTTATATGTTGCTGAAGCTTTAATGAGTAAAGCAAGAGCAGAAGGCTGGGGACATTTTTCTAACAATACTACAAAAGATGATAATAAATAACGAGAATGGCTATCTCAGATAAATCATTTTTCGATTTTGTTCAGTAAGCGCTACTCAATTGAGTAGCGTATTTTTACTGCGAAAGAAGGTGATTTAATGCTATCAATTACTAACTACGAAGGTACTTTAACAGAGGCGTTGGTATGTAGAGGCAAGCCAGTAGTAAGAAAAAACATCGATGGTGTATTTAAATTGACTTTAGATGCCAGCGAACGTGATAACCCTCATTCCTTCAATTTGATAGCAGAGGAAGGGTTTATCGAGGCAGCGGGCTTTCAATTTAGGATTAAGCAAATGCAACAGAAGTCGAGGGGAAATGTGAAGTCTGTAAAGGCTCAACATATTTTTTTCGATAACATCTGGCGCAGGCAAGAAGGAACCAACGGAGGACATAAAACTCTTAATAATTTGCCACTTTTGCATTACGGAATACAGGGTGTACCTTTACTAGTGATTTTAATGAAGATGGCTATATAGAGGCTTATAATATCGTTAAATTAGTGAATCAAATATGTGAATCATTCGAATGTGAGTATGAGATCACACCAAACAGCAGCATTCATTTCAGTAAAATGCTTGGTCCAAATAATGATTTCGTATACCAATATGGAGACAATATTATTGAACTATCTAAATCAGTTAATACAGACAACCTAAGGACTCGCATTAGTGCCAAGGATAAAGACAATCTAGTTGTCAGATACACGTCACAACAGGCAGCTAAATGGGGTTTTCGGGATGCAGATGATATAAGTGATGAACGATTTTCAGATTCAGAGAATTTTATGGATAAAGCTCGAAAGTCGTTAAAAGTTCAACCAGAATTATCTATTGAGCTGGATTCAATTGAGCTTTTGGATAAAGAACTTGGGGAACGTATATGGCTAATTTACGAACCATGGGATTATGAAATGCAGACTCGAATACTAGAGGTCACTCAAGTATTCGATGAAGAAACGGATGAATTTAAAACCGTGGCTGTTGTCATTGGAAACGCAATACCTCAAACATTATCGGATGAATTAACGGAGACACAGGAGATTTTAAAAGAGTCGATTAAAGAGTATCGCTCAGCCATAACTCAGACAGACTCCAATATTCGCTTAGAAGTGGAACGTATTGATAAAAGCATAGAGATTGTAGAATAAGAATAAAGCATCAAACTTTTTAAATTACTACAACGTACAATTTAGCACCAAAGAATACCACCTCCTGCCAAAGGTACACTCCTTAGGTTTAGGAGGCTCGATTATTGGCGCAATTAAAGGTTGGTGAAGATATTGGTTCTATAACTAGGATACGTTCGTTCTAACATGCATTTCCTCTCCCTTCGCAACTCCAAATGTGGGTGGTTATTCCCCCTTTTATAACATTCAACAAAATTTTTTATAAAATGCCAAATATCGGAAAATATTAAAAAATAAAAACCCAACTGAATATCAAGACAGTTGAGTTTAGAAACCACTATTTAATTATTAAAGTCGAGGGTGCTTCATAACTTTTTTTATTTAGGTAGAAAGAATATCTGATAAAAATAAGTGCAAGTATAACGAATAATCCACCAATCCAGCTTAAATTTCTTATATTAGTATATTGAATTATGATTCCTCCTAATGCAGAGCCCAGCATCATGCCAACATTCATTAAGGCGGTATTAAAACTGAGTACTGTTTCAGAGGATTGTGGTTTTAGTGAGATCAGATAAAACTGCTTTGCTGGTGTCGTAGTCCAAGTTGCTACTCCCCAAAAAGCTAGCGTGACAAATAAACCCACTGTCTTATACTGAGTAAATGCCAGTACAAATAAAGAAATGATATGAACACATAAACTTAATGATATTGTTCGATTAGGTCCCCATCTGTCTACCGCATATCCACCGAAGCGTGAGCCAATAAAAGCAAAAATGCCTAAAACAAATAATGCGATACTTGTCATTTCTATAGAAAAATCAGCAGTATGACTTAATAATGGAGCAATGTAGGCGAACACCATCGTATAACCTAAAATCCAAAAGATCGTTGTCATTAAACCAGTAAGGACTCGTTTATCTTTCATGATTTGTAGCTGTTGTGTAAATGGCAGCGTTTGGTTTCCTTTTATAGCTGGTAGTAATTTATATAGTGCTATCATTAAAAAAACTGTACCAAGCGCAATGATCAAGAAAATATAGTGCCAATCAAAATATCCAGCTAAAAATGTTCCAATAGGCACCCCAAGTACTAATGAAACCGTGAAACCTGTAATGACTGTTGCCATAGCACTACCTCTTTTTTCTGGAACTGCAATTTGAGCGGCATAATTGGTGGCAACAACAATATACAGCCCTCCACTCATCGCCATAATAACTCTGGATAACATAAGAATGACGAAATTATAACTGAAAAATGCAACTAGATTTCCTAGAATAAATATAGAGATGGCACATAAAAGCACTTTCTTACGGTCAAATTTAGACGTTAGCATGACCAATACCAATGCTCCAATAGCATAAGATAAGGAATAAATCGTAATCAACTGACCAGCAATTGAAATTGAAACATCTAATTCGAAAGAAATCAGTTCTAAAATTCCAGAAACAACAAACTCCGCTGTTCCTGTGACAAAAGCCCCTAAAGCTAAAAGTATGATGATTAGTTGATTTATATTATTTTTCAATTTGTACATCTCCTTATAATTTAACTACTGTTTTATTGTAAGTTCCATGTTAACATAAGTAAAATTGATGTTTTTAATAAGGGAGATGAGTAATCACTCATGACAATTGTGCGCTACGAAATCATTGCAAAAGTAGTCGAGATAGGAAGCTTTACAGAAACTGCTGAAACATTAAATATGACTCAATCAGCCGTGAGCCATGCAGTTGCGAGTTTAGAATCTGAATGGGGAGTTTCTTTATTGATTCGTGATCGAAAAAAAGGAATAATACTTACAGAAATGGGGCAAAAAATTCTGCCGCATATCAGAGAAATATTGAAAAGAGTGGAAGTTATTAATCAAGAAATTGCGCTTATGACAAGCTTGGAAACAGGTCTTATTCGTATCGGCACTTTTGCAAGTGCTTCTTCCTGTTTATTGCCTAAATTACTTGCAAAATTCCAGAAAAAGCATCCTAAAATAGAATTTAAATTTTATGAAGGAACCTATGAAGAAATTACGGAATGGTTGGGTTCAGGTATTATTGACATTGGATTTGTAGTAAAAGGAAAATCAAACCCAAATTTCGATTTGATTCCTTTGATTAAGGACAAGATGGTAGTCGCTTATCACCCTGCTCATCAATTTCATTCTAAAGAAATAGTAGAAATGAATGATTTAATGGATGAATCCTTTATTATGCCAACAGGGATGTACCAATCACATGTTGAGGAATTATTTGCAGAAGCGCAAATTAAACCCTCTATTCTTTTTGAAGTACACGACTGTACAACCATCGCTAATATGGTACAGGAAGGACTTGGCGTTACGATAGGTCCAGAATTATATTTAAAGACACAGCAAAACATAAAAATCAGCACACTAAATATTGAAAACAGCCGTGAAGTAGCGCTTGCCTGTCATTCTATTGTAAATGCTTCGCCTGCAGTTAAGGAATTTCTTCATGTGGCAAAAAATGTTTTTAAGTGAACATTTGCAGCGATAAAACAGGACTTTCCTTTATTCAGAAAAGCGCCCGATTGTTGAATATCGTTATTGAACTAAAGCCCCTGTTTAGTTCAATAAGAAAAAAAGAGCTGCATACGCAACTCAATGATTTTTAACTAATCATTAACATATATTTACCCCTAGCATATATGTCAATTCATTCATAGATTTGTTATTTATAGTTTTCAAGATAGTTTCCTTTTTCAAAAATTTCTTTTGCACTTAAGGCAGTCCATTCCTCTGGGGTTACATTTGGGTGCAAATCAAGATAGGATTTTACCATTTTATAGCCCTCACTTTAACCATAACGATTAGGAAGGCCATTACCTCCCAGTATAATTTCGTATGACCGATTAAGATCATGCTTTTCGAGATCTACTACAATTTTTGACCAATAATATTTGTTGTATGTTGAATAAATTGGAACATAATAAATATTAGGATAAACTAACTTTTCAAACATAAACGCCTTTCCTTCAAATATTAGGCTATCTAAAACGGTAAAAGATGGAGCATTACGTAAGTACTTCTCTGTCCAAACACTATGATGGTATTCGTGAGCCATGCTAGACCTTAAAACATCTTCGTTATAATATTTGTTGTAAAGTACTATTATTTTTCCTGCCCCCACAGTAGTCATTAGTGTATTTGTATTTGTGGCAGGAAAAACACAAACAGTTGTTTCATTTCCAGATGGAATAAAGTCAGAAGATTTTAAAAGAGCTTCTTTAATAATATTTTCAATTACTTTCCTATCAATTTTTTCACTTAATAGTTGATTTTCTGTTAAAAGGTCAGGAGCTACATTTAGAACTTCCTCTGCCATATTAGGATATTCACCATTCTCAAAACAAGCACTATATACTGGTTTAATTATCTCTTCATTATAAATTTCCAATTGTGATTGTTTTGGATTAATTTCAACTTTATCTGCATAGTTTTGATAAAGTTTATAGGCATTGACTATTTTAAATTTTTGACCTGTTTGTGGGTGTTCGAATGATAAAACGATACTTTCAATATCTTGCTTTGCTTTCGATTCTTCAGCTTGTGTGCAGGAAGTAAGTGTTAGCAACGTAATTAGTAGAAGAAATATGACAACTGTTTTTTGATAATTTTTCAAATAAAATCCTCCTATGTAAAAAACAGACTATTCAACTAATCATTTTACCATATTTTAGTATTAATTCTCGTATTACTTTGAATTTCTTATTGAACTAATCTGCCTCGTTACCTTAAGTACACTGTTTCACAAACTCACATCAAGATTAATATAAAATCCTATTTTTAATTTAGAAGTGTTATTCAATTAAATAGCCCTTTTCATAAAGAAAGACGCTTTCCTTAGAAAGCGCCCTTTAAAGGAATAACTAAAATTTGAGCTTATTTCTTAAATCGCTTATAGCTTATGCTTATTGAACTAACGTTACCGTTAGTTCAATAAGACGAACACACCCCTTTTGCTATTTCACCTAAATTTTTTTAAAGATTGAGTTTTGGCATATAAGTACTTCCACCTGCTAGCATTTCCTTTGTTTCAACATCATAAATTGCATAATTACCTCTAAATTCCTTTTCTGTATCTTTAAAGGAATAAAAGAAATAAACTTGCCTGTCGGGGCTAACAGTCTGATGATAGTTAATATCTATACCAGGGTAGGTACGAAGAATATTTCCATCAAAAGTTATATAATTTAATCTTTCTACCTCATTGAACAATAATTTTTTTCTAACATTTACAGATGCACCTGGCATTTCTTTAAAAAGAACAGTATTCAAATGTCTTTGCTGTTGCTTTGGCTTCTGCTTATATGTTTGATAAACCTCCTGATGTATAGGGTACTTTAGATCTCTTAATGCCTGGTAAAATTCATCTACAGTTTCATCAACAACTTTTTCCTTATTTGCAGGATGTAAATATTCATCTTTATCTGTAGGTGTTTGTGAATAAACAGGATTTCCTAATAACGTAGAAAAACTGAACAAAAATATAAAAACAAACGAAATAATTAAGAATGGATTTTTCATTTAGATTGCTCCTTTTTTAGAAGTAACGTACCCCAAATGTTCTTTAACTATCCTACTTCGTTAGTTAGTGAGAAACTTTACTACCTTACTCTATATTTGAGGGGGAATAGGTTATGTTATTTACTCCAATTAAACCAATGTTACTCTCAATGGGTAATAATGAAGAAATAGAAGATAATTCAAAATGGATTTACGATATAAAATGGGAGGGTTGGCGCATTCTTCTGCATAAACAAGGTGACAGACTAGAGGCTTACACTCGCCATGGTAATAATGTTACTGCCAAGTTTCCAGAGTTACAGGATGTTGGTCGTTCAATAAATGAACATACAGCAATTATTGAGTCTTAGAAATGGCATTTCGGTATTTGATGTCTTTGCCTATCATGGCAGACTAACAAATACAAGCAAGATTGAACAGGCTACTTTACCCATCCAGCTACTTTCATTGCGTTCGATGTACAGGCAACGAATAAACCTCATACACAGCAGCCACTAGAACAACGGAAAGAAATCCTCTCATCAATTATTGAACCTTCTAATAGCATACTTGTCACACCATCTGTTGTTGACAACGGCAGCAATATCTTTCAATTGACTAAAGAACGAAACATGGAAGGAATTGTAGGAAAATGAGGCAATTCAACATACAAAACAAATCATCGTTCACATGAATGGTTAAAATATAAACATTTCAAAATTGCAGATGTTGTGATTCTTGGGTACAAAGAGAATCCTTTTATGATGTTGGTGGGTAAACAATTAAGTAGTGGTAAATATAAACCACTGGCAAATGTAGAGTTTGGCTTTAAACCTGAAGAAAAAACCGCATTCAGGGAAATTGCTAAACAAATTGTAACTAAGGTTGAAAGTGATATGATCTGGTTGGAACCAAGATTACATTGCAAAGTTCAATATTTAGAAAGAACAGCATCGGGTTCTTTAAGAATTGTTTCATTTAATGGTTTTGATTTTGATAAAGTTACAGGCCTAGAAGAAACCATACTCAATAGAAACAAAAGGGGCCATGAACAGTTTTATACACCTGCCATATAATAATTATTATGCAAACTAATAAAGTGGGGTACAATCTCTTTAAAATGGTCGTACTCCACTTTTACCCCAGTTGAATGACTTTAATAACCCCTTATTACAAACATTGATTTAAAAATAATTTTTAGAATTACTTTAACTACACCATTCTTCAAAATTAAAGAACCTTAATTAAAAACCTGGCATTTACGAACACAATATTTTTAGGTAAGCCTAGAAATGGTTAACTATTAAGGGGTATGAGCTAATGATTGTACCCCTCAATTGACGCCTGGATTTATTCTATTTTAATTAAGTAGTCTATTTTAATTAATAAAGAGTGTGTTTGAGTTGCTTTCCATACATTCGTTAAATTAAAAACCCAACTACAAAAAAGTTTGTAGTTGGGTTTTCGTAACATGATATTTATGACTTGTACTACAATTTAATAGCTACTTAATTTCTATACATTAACTCAGTATACGTATCACCATATGGTGTTGCGGTTTCAGTTATATACGTGTTGATAATTGTACCCATAGGATTTCTTACTACATTTTTTACTTTGTGGTAAATAACGTCTTTTCTAACACCCACTCGGATATATTTATTAGGGTACTGCGATTCATAAGTCCTTGTAGACGTGAAACTATGTGAAAATGAAATACCGAACGTCGATGAACCTTGTGCAAAGGAGCCGTTTATACTCCAAGTAATTCCACCAGCGATGGATACACTTTTCACTTTATCCCAACCTGGTGTAGCAGGATGATAACCAATAAATGCACGTGAAACAGTGTATTTTTCAAGTGTTGTCTGTGTTGTCTGATTACATGTAGCACATAAAGGTTGTATGCTGTTATTCACATAAGATTGGTAATCTTCTTCTGATTCAAACAGAATCATGCCGCCATCTTCTGTTGGTACGCTATACCTATCATCTGGCACAAATTCTAATTCTTCAAAGGGTAGTAATTCTGAATCACTCTCGGCTGCATGGACTAAAAGGCTACTGCAACTAAAAACTAAAAATAACACAAAGCTAAAGAACAACGAACTAAGTAACTTATTTCCAGTTATTGCTGTCATCTTTTAACAACCTCCCCTGTATTTGTAATTCAATTTCCATTATATACTAAGTGGCAATATTTGTATATACTAGGTTTGGTTATTGTATAATATGTAAGTATTAACCAAGGTTATTAAATTTTAAAAAAAGGTGGAAAAAGAGTCGTGAAAAAGAGATTAACATTTTGTGCTTTACTTGGATTATTGTTAATGCAAACGGCTTGTAGCTATAGTGTGGATGTTAACTATGAAGAGAACAACCCCGAAATTGTTCTTTCTGAAAATACAAAATTAGAAAATTTAAGAGTACTAGAACTGGATGCTAATCATGAAGAAAGTAAAAAGGTTCTTAACATATTTGGAGATGAGTTAAAGGATGGAATTTATGCTTATGATGAAAATGAACATAAAACATATATTTTGATAAATTCAACTACTAGGAATTACTCTGATTACTCATTTAAATTTAATAAGGAAAAGAAAATTTTAACACTTACGTATACAACTACAGAAGGGAATAGTGCAAATAAAAAAAAGCTATTTCTTTTAGAGAGTAACAAGAAGAATCCTTATGAGGAAATCAAACTCCTTAATAATGGGAATGATGATGGTTTCATAGGAGTGTATACACAGTAAACAATATTTGTAAACGTTTTATCGTGGGGTTAAATCACAGGGGTGGTAAACGGTCGATGATTCTACAAACGATAGTAGGAGAACCGATGACCGAGGGGTTACCAGAGAAAGGAATATGCAACATTTTGCGCTTTGGTAGCCGAGAATGACAATGAGTGGAACACAGAAGCATCAAACTTAGAATTCTCTATCTCACAAAATGTGGGCTTCTATAAAACCAGTAAGGCACAGTAGATGTGTTTTACTGGTTTTATTCAATTTGTGAAAAATACTACCATAGCACTTCCAATTTAAAAGAAAATTATACAATTTTTGAACGAAATGAAGAATCGCTCCGTCTAATGGAGGAAGGAGGCGAAAAAGATGAAATTTGAATTAGAGCAACGTGCTATACGCGGGGATCATGAAGCGATACTTTCCCTTATTGAAATGGATGAGGATATTTTGTATCGCATGGCCTTTACATATATGAAAAATGAGCAGGATGCTATGGACGTAATGCAGGATCTTGTTTACAAAGCACTAAAAAAAATGCATACCGTTCAACAACAAGAATATGCCAGAACATGGCTTGTGCGCGTCTTCATTAATTGTTGTAAAGACCATTTAAGAAAACGTCCACCTACTGTTCAGATTGAGGAACACCACCTATCTGAATGGGTCATTTATTCAGATATGGAGAGATTATTGGAGCATTTATATTTGTCGGAGCAGCAACTCGTCTATACGAAATATTTCCAGCAGCTAAAGAATAAAGAAATTGCTGAGCTAAATCAAATTCCTGAGAGTGCTGTAAAGTCTAAGCTTCATTACATATTAAAGAAACTTAGAAGCTTTGCTAAAGAAAAGGAGGACTGGCTATGAGTAAACCATTGATCGACGTTCCAAAGGAGAAACTTCAACAAGTTCGAATGGACATGTTTCGGAAAGTCCAGCGAGAAAAAAAGATAAAGAAGCGCATTGTTTCGGTTACATTCATCGCCATACTTTGCTTAAGTCTTATATTATCTATTCGCGTTTCTCCAACGATTGCTAGCCGAGTTGCAAAAATATCTGGCTTTCAAGCAATTGTATCAGCGATAGCAATAGATAAAGGAATAAAAGATATTGTGCCAAAGGGTGAGGATTTTATCGAAGTTGATTTTGGCACAAAAGAAATACTCATGAAGCCTAACTATTTTAATGGTGATATTTCCGCAGCGCCGCAAAGTGTTTCAGTAACGATGAATAAGGATAATCAAGGTAAATTTTTAATGTTTTCTGATGCAATAAAAGAAGATGGTACGATGTTAGAGTTCAAAGGTATTTCGATTTCACGAGATGAGCAATACGTAGTGGAGACAACACAATTTGAAGAATATAATGGAAGGGCTAAACTATATTTGAACTATTACGCCAATCC
Organism: Lysinibacillus sp. UBA5990; assembly: GCF_002429815.1. NCBI lineage: Bacteria > Bacillati > Bacillota > Bacilli > Caryophanales > Bacillaceae > Lysinibacillus > Lysinibacillus sp. UBA5990. The sequence continues at coordinate 1,625,232 of NZ_DJAY01000015.1, read as the reverse complement.
TATTGGGAAAAATATTGAACTGAATATTCCCTTGCAATAAAGTTCCGATGTTCAAAAAGGCTCTCTTTTTTGGGCAACTTTTTTATAATTGTGGTAATTAAACAGTGTGAAATAGATGGATTCCAATGAAAAACACCCATACCCTCTTTTATTGATCAAAGGTTCCCTAGAACCATAAAGTCGACAACAACGCCGCTTACTGGATTTTCAGACCCCAATACATTAATGCCTAATACCGTTACACCACTAATATTTGTCACATTAGCAGAGACATATTTTGCAGCAATATTCTTTTCTCTCATTTGTACTCTAGGTCTTAAATTAATCGATGCATTTGTAGAGTATACGCTTGATACTGCGAAATCAATAGTTGATAACAAAGGATTGCCATTCGCTAATGCATTGTCTGTAACATAAAATGTAGCGATACCATTTGCGTCTGATGTAGCTTGTCCATAAATAATGCGCTTTTCTTTTTGGGGATTCGACTCTCCAGCTTTAAATACATGTAATAATGTTGGTGCGAGTTTAATTATTTCAATGCTCATAGTTATTCTCCTTCGTTAAATATTTTAGTATCCATCCTAATCAAATGAATGATGCAATGCTATTTTATGAACGTTTTATTAGTTTATTACTTTATAAAAGTATGAGAAAAATTAATGTTATTAATCCTTTAAGCAATTTAAGGGTCACTTGGGGATGTAGTGACCCTCGAACAAATAATAATGGGATTTACTAACTTATTACGTTTGTGTAACTAATTCTACTGCTTCGATTACTAAAGGCGTACCTGCAGTGAGTGTACCCGTAACGTCGTTAAAGGTTAACTCTGTTGAAGAAACTGTATAGGAGCCACCTTCTTGTAATACCCCATTAATATAGAAATTATAGTAGCCATTAGTTACTACTGGGAAAGCAGTAGCGGCATTTCCACTATCATTTAAAAATGCAGTTGCAGCAATAGTCGTGCCATCTGTGACAGCTAAATTTGCTGCTAAAATATTAAAGAATTTAGTGGAAGTTCCTGTAACATTTACATGGATATTTATAATTGAAAGTGCCATTTTTTCACCTCCTTTCAAAAAAATAATCTTTAGTGAAAAAAATAGTTCAGATTTACGAAGTTGTTATACAGGTCCAAAAGTAGATTATTTTCACACCAGAAAATGAAAGTTTTCAAGAAAAAACAACTTATCTTATTTCCACTATTATTATATGAATTGAATATGGAGGATGGCTTGGCGATATGTCTATTAAAGAAAATTTGATATAGGATAAGAAATATAGGGTAGTGAGTGGCAGATGCCCGACCAACACTACATTAACGTGCTTAGGGCAAGACATTCATGGTCAGGCAATAAACACAACATGAGGAAATTAATTATCTACTAGTATTGAAATGGACTATTACGAGGGAAAATGCTTGCTTAATTACTTAAGCAAGTCATGAATAATGATGAAATCAGTCGCTTAGTGTTAGTAGGGAAGACTAAACTTGTCATTTCTTGCGCTTACCCGGGAAATTATTTTTTATTTCCAAGCGAGGGGAAATATCATACAACATCGTTATTGAATGCAAGAATAGCAAATTAAAAGGAAACAGACATAATCGTCTATTTCCTGTTCCATAGCTTTTAACTTTGCTTTATGTTTGGCTTTTGGTATCGAGTGATACTGCTCATACCGGCACATTCTACAAGAGCAGTGCACTTTATCTTTACTCAATGTACCACGTACAGGCATGTATGCATTTTCCCGTAACATAACATTCTGTAAAATAGCCCATTTCTTTTGAATAGTTCGCTCTCTTTGATGGCGAATATAGGCCTTTGATCGGTTTTTCATCCATATCAGCTCCCTTGAGAAACCCAAGCTTGCAGAGAGGTCAAGGAATGTATCGGCACTCCCTACAAGCTTGGTATGTAGCTGATATTCCACATAAATCTTTTCATCTTATCAGTCCTTTTTACAAAAAGTCGCAGCATCATCGCACGTTACTCTCGAAATAGTTTATTGTGGAGCTCATTCTTCGAAACATACATTCATACCTTTTTAATGTACCATTTTTGGTTAAAAAAGAGTATTTTCTTTTCCAGATGAAGAATATAATACAATCTTAATCGTGAGACCGGAAAGTGAATTACAATAACCATGGTATTTTTAAAGAGCTAAAATGAGATGATATGGCTCCAAAGGAGGAAAGACTAGTTGCCATTTTTTACATTTGTCTGTATGGATTTTAATAAAGAGCTCTATAAATGTATAAAATAATTTATTTCCTAATTGGTGCGAATAAGACTTCTAAGTGTCTTATAACTGCCATACATAATAATTAGAAAAAATTTCAAATTTTGATTAGTTCAAGTCAATATTTAATGAGATAATATTCCTTATAAGGGTGATGTTTGGTAGCGGGAAGTAAATAGATAGTGTCACTTCAACTTCATTTCCATCTCGTTCACTCTTGTGTCAAGTCAAAATGGCTTCATTAAAAGGGGAGATATTGTATGAGCGAAAAGGAGAACTCTTTAGAAGAAAAAAATAAGGAGCATATAAAATTTTCAATTGTAATACCCGCGCATAATGAAGAAAAGTACATTGGGAAATGCATAGAATCTATCTTAAAAGCTTCTAAACCATTTGAAAATGAAGTTGAAATCATTGTTGTATTAAATCGATGTACGGACAAAACGGAGGAAATTGCAAAATCGTATAATTGTATTGTATTAAAGAATAACGACAAGAACTTATCTAAAATTAGGAACGCTGCTGTTGAAATAGCGAGAGGTGAAATCATCGTTACGATTGATGCAGATACACTGATGAATGATCATGTGTTGTCTAAGGCAGAGGAGCATTTAAGCTCTGGAAAGTACATTGGCGGCGGTGTAACAGGAAAGTTTGAAAGAATGTCCTTAGGAATTTTTGTTTCGGCATTGTTATTAATTGGCCCATTATTCTTTAAATACGGAGCTATTTCTGTGGGAATCTTTTGGTGTTACAAAAAGGACTTTCAATCGATTAATGGATTTAATGAAGAAATGCTTATGGCAGAAGATGCAGATTTCGCTAAACGATTAAAAGTGTGGGGCCAAAAAAGTGGGAAGAAATATGGGACAATTCAAAATGGAATGATCACTTCAAGTAGGAAATTTGATAAAAACGGAGATTGGATTTTACTTAAACGTCCGTCAATTATCTTAGCCTATCTGAAAGGGACTGACCGGAAATATGCAGATGAGGCCTATTATGAAAATCAAGATAGATAAAGACTTGTTCTTAAGTTAGATTTCAAGATGAGAGAAAAAAATAAAGAAGCCATTGTGCCGTTAATCCTCATTCGATTAACGCTTTTTTTTGACGTTTTTAATGATCTAGTGATGCTGTAATAGATTATTACTTAACTAATAGAGGTGAAAAATAAGGTGATATAGAATTCAAAAGTAGATGTAAAGCTTAATGAAAGGAGAATGTATGTTGACTACACCTAACAATAGTACCTTCATTAAAAATAGAATCGGTGCTGTGTTTATTCCAGTTCGTAACTTAGAGAAAGCAATAGAATGGTACAGAAAAATACTTGGTTTGGAAGGAGGAGAAGAACATTTTGGGCATTTATTCGTGGCACCCATGGAAGGAACAGCTAGTTTAATGTTAGATGCCATGCCAAAGTGGAGAAAAGAAGATGGTGATATTCCCACTTACCAAGTTCCTTCAATCCAGTTTTTAACAGACGATATTCATGCCGCATATCAATTTATGAAAGACAATAATGTTGACCTTGTTACAGAAATACTGGATGATTTTTATTTTGTGTTCAAAGATTTAGATGGAAATTTATTAATGATTTGTAAAGCAGTAATTTAAGATTAAAAACAATTTATTGCACTTTGGTTAACAAAGGCTATAAATCAAGATGGGATTCTACAAAGATCCTATCTTTTTTTATTTTTAAGAAGTGAACATACATACGATTGAACTACGAATTTCGTTTTTATTAAAATAGTTTATTTCAGTAATAGTATTCATGTTGGATTGGTTATAGGGATAGTAAAAGAACTTGTCTTATTTCTTGTTGAATGCCAGTCTATTGCAGGAGAAAGTAAGGAAAGTTTTGAAACTAAAGGTACGTATTTCTCGTGAAGAGATGATTAGCTATATACGAAAAGAATCTAAATTTAAATTTTCTGATTTCATAGGAAAAAGAGATATCTTGAAATAAAGATATAACTCTGATAGGCGGAGATTACACACCTTATTCTTGTGGAATGTCAAAAGAAGGATGCTTTCAGGATAATTGATATTGGTTATTAGGGTTTAGGCGATCCAGCCTGATGACCTAACTGGAATATTTACCAGCCAGGTAAAGAATTTATTTTACTATGTGTATTAACTCATATCCTAACAGTAATGAAATAGGTGAACGAGTTATATTTTTTTAAAATACATTTTACGTAAATGAAATTATCATATGATGCTTCACCTATGGTATGACTATCATCTTTTGCAAGCGAAGCAGGCGTAAAAACATAAGGTGAAAAGAAAAATAGGTGAAGACAGATATCGAGGGGAATGTGAATAGAACCAATAGTCCGGTAGGGCGTAACGGAAAAGAAATACCATTTGCTGAATTGGCTTTGCGGATTGTCAATTCAAACTACAGCGTAATGTGGCAACAAAAGAATGGGAGGGACTCCCAATCGATGAATCTTCACTTCATTAAAAAGTGTTCTTCATTAGTGAGAAAAATAATCGCAGTGATCCTATTGGAGTGTATAGGCGGGAAGGGTAGACCTTAGCTTTTTTGAAGAAAGGAATACAAGATGGTACGAAGAAATTTAGATTTGAATTCATATAGCAACATTATATATGTGGATGTCGTAAAAGGTGCTGACACAAATGATGGCAGTAAAAGTAAACCATTAAGAACGTTGCCTACAGCCATATTAAAAGTAAAGGCAAATAACACGGCGATTATCTTAGCAGAAGGGACATACGATGTAGCTTCATTAGCTACTATTTCAGGAAGCTCTTATTCCGTAGATATTATAGGTCATGCATTGTTTGATGCAAAACGGCAATCGGCAATCAATTTACTAGGCACATATAACACAGCATACAAGATGAAAGCTAAGTATCGATACTTAGGTATTATATTTAGGCGTGGGGCTGCTGGAGACGCACGTGTATGGGAGTATTGGTATAACGGTTCTACATTTATGATGGAGTTTCATAACTGTGCATTTACAGGTGGGCCATTAATACCAACTACGAATGTTGTATATACAGCGAATAATAGTAGCTCAATATTAAATCCACTCCTATTTAAAAATTGTTTGATCACGCCCAATTTAGGTGGCATACAGACAGGAGCCTCCACTACTGGTGGGACTTTTCAATACTGTGCTGCACGAAGTACAACAATTCTAAGTAGGCAAGATGCCACAAATATTAGTATAGGAACTAATTTCGATCCAGTGACTTTGGTATTGAATGATCCTACAAAAAATGAAGTTTATGGATTGTACGCTGGCCTGTATCCGTGGAACGGCATGAAAAATCATTTCTTAATTAAGCATGACAATGTATACAAGAAAATAGATGATACCAAGAAATGGGTTACACTCGATGATAATATTGAGTCTATTGATTTCGAAAATCAGGCGATGATAGCAGCTAGTGATTTAGACAGAAGGCCGACTGAAATACAAAAAGGACGGATGAATAAAGATAATAAGGAGATGAAAGTCATGGCTATATTTTCTCAAAAAATTAATCTCAAAAAAAATAAAGACATTATCAAAGTTAATGTGACACCTGTTCGACAACCGTCTGCTTAGAAAGGATGTGAAGACATGGCGACTTATACAGGATTAAAAAGTCTTCATGACTATCTATCATTAATCGATATACCAGATGGATTACACTCTATAGATATCGATGGTACGTTGATAAATATTAATATTATTAACAAAATTGAAAGTTATATATATGATGGCGTTGAACAATTTGGCAATGATATAGATGATGGGCCTTTGACCATTTTAAATATAAAAGGCGATCTAACAATTAACGAAGGTCAAACACTTAGGCCCAAAAAGAGATGCAAGGGGTTCGCAGTTTTCATTCAGGGGATATTAATTAATCACGGTGAAATATCGATGACTGCACTTGGAGCAAAAGGGATTGGCAATAATATCAATCTATGTGAAATAGACAATGTCATGCAGGTTATTCCTGCTGGGGGAGCTTTGGGTGGAGCAGCCATTGATTCTTCCTTTAGTGGTTATGGTGGTAAAATCACATATGGGAATAACGGAAATAATGGGAATAATAGACAATCGGGTGGCGGAGGATCTTCCTGTACAAATATATGGACAAGTTCCTATGCTAGATTAATCGGAGCAAAAGGCGGAAACGGAACTTCTTATTCGGGTGGTACAGGTGCAGGAGGTATTGTTAAGCATACTAGTGGTAGCTGGACATACACTCATCCTTACAATCCAGAAGAAAACGGTGGTGTAGGAGGAAAAGGTTATGCTCTCCAATCCAATGTAAGTGGAACAAACTCTCGTTTGTCTGCAGGTGGCGGTGCAGGCAACAATGGTGGCACAGGTACTTATGGAGCAAGTTCAGGAACAATGCCGACAGTGCCACAACCAGGTCAAAATGGCACAGGGGGTTTGCTCATTCTTTTTGTAACTGAAGTCAGAAAAATGGGGCGGATTACATCCAAAGGTTCAAATGGAGGCGGTGCTTCAGATGCAGCAGGATCAGGTTCTGGTGGAGGAAGTATCAACATTTTTTACACTGATCCAAATTCCGACCTAGATTATTCAGGTGTCAACTCAGACGGAGGTATCGGTGGGTGGGGGTCAACGGATCACTCTACAGGAGGAAAAGGCTCAATCTCTATAGATTTTTTAAATCTCGACAAATATTTTATTAAATACGAAAATAAAACCTACTATCGATATAATAATCAATGGTTTGATATTGACTTATCTATGTTCACTGTAGAGGAATTAAGACTTCTTCGATCCGATTCTATACAAAAAATTTCAGAAAGAATTCAAGCAAGTTTTGCTGTACAAATGAAGCTAGAGGATGTGTCAACGTGACAACATTCAAAGGGTATTACATTACTTTCTAAAACAACTAGATGACATGCATCTTTTAGATTAAACGGCTACCTTAGAAGTACTAAAGAGCATTCTGAATAATCTTCTCAAAAAGAGCGAAGCTTAGCAAATGCAAAGCACCCAATGATCTAATTCAAGGTGGCACTACGTTATCGATTAAGACCGAGGAATCGAAATGGTGATATCGATCAATGAAATGATAAGTAGGTGGAATTATGGTGGAAATACATGAGGACTTCTATGGCGATTTAAGTAAATGGAGCATTGCTACAAATTCTATATCAAGAACAATAGCAAATGTTCAAGAGCACCTGTTTGGAAGGCATTTGATAGAACAAAAAGTTCAAGTGAGTTTTTTGATAGTGGAGCAGTCACTGCAGATTTTGGTGTGATGTTCACTGAAAAAAAGAATCTCAGTAAATATGTTTTTGTTGGATATACTACTGTTGGCGTTAATGGTAATCTTCCGTCCAGTTGGGTTTTACAGGGCTCTCATAATACAACAGATGGAGTAAATGGTGATTGGGATCTTTTAGATATTCTAAGTGGTCATAGCTGGTCTGGAACACTAGAGAAAAAACCTTTCACTGTGAATAAAGTTGCGGAATATAAAGTATTTAGGTTTAAAGATACTAAAAATAAAACTTCTGGTACTTATATTTATGTTGCCGAATTGGAACTACTTAGCCTTGTTATCCCTGCAACAAATCCATACTGGTCAACAGTTTTAATCGATCAATTGAAAGAACATGATTCCATTCCAATGAATAAAGAAGAAATAAAGTAGGTGAATACATGGTAGTTTATTGGGATAGACAAATGTTAGGCCCAGGGTCAAGCTTGGCAGCGGATTGCTTAACAGGTACGACTTTTGCATCAGGAACCCTTCGTGCAACAGTCGGTAAGACTTCTGGTAAATGGTATTGGGAGGCGGTTCATATCTCTGGGAGTTATCCTATGGTCGGAGTTATCGGAGAAGCTGGAGGTGTAGGCTTTACGCATACAAATCCCTATGCCCGCTACTATTATTACAATGGCGCTAAATATCCAGGTGGCGCTTCTTACGCAGCTGGTTATTCAATAGGAGACATCATGGGAGTTTTACTTGACATGGACAATGGAACCCTATCATTTTATAAAAATGGTGTGGCACAAGGTATTACTTTCAATAACTTAAAAGAGCTCGGGCTTGTTTATGCAGCTATAAACGGTGGTTCTAGTAGCTATGCTATGACAATTCGAGCAAACTTCGGAGCCACGCCATTTCAAATGATTCCATCGAATCTTCCAAAGAACACATTTTCTTATGATGGATCAACAAACTTAACTTCAATAAATAAAACATTATTGCTCCATGAGGATAAGTACAAGAAGTGGACAGAATCAAAGAAAGAAAGTCTTATTCCTATTTTAACATCCAATACAAGTGCAGCAGGAGATGTAATCATGTTTAGAGTGGACGATACTAACTATCCAGCATGGAGGGCTTTTGATGGAAAGAAGACTTTAGCTGATGCAGGAACGGGTTATGGAAGATTGTTTTACTGCACTGGTACAGCTGGTCAACCTTTCATTGGATTTAAGTTCAGCAAAAAGAAAAGAGTAAACTTCTATAGAATTACAAGTTCTTGTACTTATCAAAAAGGGACTGTTATAGATCCAGGTAGTAGTAATAACTTTGTGTTGGAAGCATCTGATGATGGAGTCAATTGGGAGAACTTAGACGAACAAAAAAACGCAGGATTCACATTGCCTTATATATCTAAAGAATTCATCATTGATAACAATAAAAGCTTCTTCCAATATAGAATAAGAAGCTTAACTACGGTTATCTCAATGAGTGAATTGGAGATGTATGATATAGAGGAAGGTGAGGGTTGGTCAGTAGTTTCTTCTACGATTCCAGATTCTATTGAATTAATCGAACAGGGTATGGATTCGTTATCGCCATTATTGAATCGTGTCGCAAAAGAATTTAATCCGATCGCAATGATTAAACAAGAGTAGGTGAGCATTATTGACCGTAAAATGGAATATTGGAGAACTAACAGCAACAGCAAGAAACTTAGCAACGACTCACTATGCTAACAAAAAGGATCGATCACCAGTGGTAAATGGTACTGGGAAATTACTATCGATTTAGCAGGACTAGTATTCATAGGTGTGTTAGGGAAAGATATTGGTGCTAGTCTAACTGGAAACACTCAGGTATCACCATATCAAAGATCCTATTCATCAGAAGGATATACCAGAACAGGTAGCACAACAACCAATAAAAATTTTGGAGAGCGTTATGCTAAGGGAGATGTCATCGGTGTCTACCTGGATATGGATAATGGCACATTGACGTATTAAAAAAACAATAAGTTAATGGGTACACCATTTACAGACCTTCTAAATTTAGGAGGCATCTTCGCTCACTTTACGAATGCAGCTACAGGAAGAACATCAACTGTCACGGCGAACTTCGGGGCGACGCCATTCATTTACCAGGAGGGCTTAATCAAAGACAAGGGAGTTCGTTCTCTTGATGGTTTCTCAATGATCAAAGTTGTTAATAAAGCCCTTATACTTCATGATAGCGAATATAAAAAATGGGTTCCATCATATAACAAAAATGATTTTAAAAATATAATCCCCGCATTAACAAGCAATACTTCATATCCAGGAGGGAAGCAATCGGTCTTTCCACTAGTTCTAATGGCTCTGTAGTATACAACTATTCTGTGTTTGATAAAGTAAATGCAAATACTAGTGGCGGCGATGTTTTTTTCTCTACTAGCGGAGGATGGGTAGGATTTAATTTTAAGAATAAAGCTATTATTTGTAAATATATTATTACTCTAGGCAATATAAGTAGTCCGACATATGCCCCTCAAATTTAAAAATTCGAAGGAAGCGATGATTTAGTAAACTGGACTGTAATAGATATTCAATATATAACTGATTGGAAATCCCCAAAAGAAAGAAGAGAGTTTCCTATTTCTCCATCGTATTTCAAAGCATTTAGAGTCTTAGTAGAAAAGAATAACGGGGCTGCCAATGGATATTCTATCATTGGGGATTTAGAGTTTATAGGACAAGAGAATGAAGTTTTCTTAGAGGAAAGATAACGGTTCCTAAACAGCAATTAGCAGAAAAGGGTATAGATTCGTTACTTCCATTACTGGGTCGATTCACAAAAGAATTAGAGCCAATCGTAATGATGAAAAGAGAGTAGGTGAACATATGGCGGCCTTATTTGATAAATGGACATTCGAAGAATCCAGCCTTTTAGGGGAGGGAGGATGTAAATTAAATGTTTATAGGAATCCTACATTCACCACGGATAAAGTAAAGGGTCAAGTGAAAACATTGGCTACATTTGGCTCTCAGAGTGGTTTTATATCCGCACAGAGATTTACAGATAATACAAACGTAACTGCTATCTGTGCCTTCCGATTAAATGTTGATTCTATTTATACGGTTCATTATGAATGCCAAGTGTTAGGTATTACTGATGGTACTTATTTAGGTAGTGCCATTACAGTAAGTAGGGGAAACAAAATAGGTGTAGGCTATTACGGAACAGGTCACGTATTAGTGCCATCAACTGTTAGCATTCAAAAAGGGAAATGGTATATTATTGCTTATCGAAAGACAGGAAATGTGATCGATGTATTTTTAGATGGTCAACTCATTCATACCATTATTGCACATTCTGCACATGCAAGAGCTCCATATCTTACAGGTCAATACTGCAATAGTTCTGGAATACATTCAATGGTCAATCGCTCTTATACAGAACTAACAGTTTATGAAGTATCTCTATCTAATGAAGAGATTAGAGCAAAGTCTGAAGGTATTAAGAATAAAATGCTAATCTTTCATGATGGCAAGTATAAAAGATGGAATGAAGAGAAACTTGCTGAAAAGGGAGGTAGTATATTACCAGTTTTCATCAGTGACACACAAGACGGTATAGTTGCAAGTTCAAATAGTGTCTATACAACCTATTCCGCATATAAAGCTTTAGACAAAAAGACAGATACCTATTGGCTATCAAACGGTGTACCTACTGCAACTGCTCCTGTATGGTTGATGCTTGATCTCGGAAAGCCTACTACCTTAACAGGATATGCTATTAGTATTTATGCTCGCACTACTTATAATATCAATACCCACTACTTCCAAGGGTCTAACAACGGAATAGATTTTGAAACCATACATTCACGTGTTAATAGTCCTTTGACAGAAATTTTAACTTATATCAACTTTCCTTCAGTAAGCTTTAGATATGTTAGAGTTTTAATAACTAAATACTCTGGAAGTAGTGGGCGTGTTTCGATACAGGAATTAGAATTAATAGGAGAAGGCAAACCCAACGAACAACCTTATTGGTCAACGATCGAGCTTAATGAAGTCAATGAGCAAGGCTTGGATTCATTACTTCCATTAGCAGAATATAAAATCATAGAGTTAGATCCAATGCCAATGGTTAAATTAAATATCGAAAAATAAAGGGGGTGAATCAATCTTGGATTTAATTTGGCATGATATCAAGATGAAATCCAGTAATACACCAAAACCATATAAGGTCATGACTAATTCAGATTACTCTAATGGTTATGCAGGATGGACAGCTTTTGATGGCGTGAATACAAATGGAAGCATTTGTTGGTCAGCTAATGCCAATGCCGGATGGATTAAATTTGACTTTGGTGAGAATAATCAACAGAAGGTAGGGGGTGTTGAAATTTCTGCAAGACTCGGTACACTTGGAGGTGCTCCAAAAGATTTTACTATAGAAATATCAAATGATGATAACAATTGGATGACGGTGAGGTCATTAACCGAAGAAGTGAATTGGTTTTCTGCAGAGTCGAGAAGATATATGCTTGCATTTAACTATTTGACAAGATATATACGAATAACTGTTACTGCGAATAATGGTAGGGTGAGATTGGACATAGGAGAAATTAGGTTCGCTTATTTTCCACACATCGAGAAGACGCTCATCTTTCATAATGGAAGGTATAAGAAGTGGATCCCTGCAACAAGAGTATTTACCATAGCATAGTACCAGCAATGACATCTGCAACGACTCCATCTGGGCTTGTTGAGCAAAGTAGTATATACGGAACTGCATATGAGGGTTATAGGGCTTTTGATAAAAAGCTAACTGTTCATGCTAACGGTTCTTGGCATACAGGTGCAAGAACGCCACAATGGATTTCATATGACACCGGAACACCGAGAAAAGTAGATCGAGTGACTATCACTAGGGTGTAAAGGATTTCGTAGTTCAAGCATTTAAAAATGGAGCTTATATTGATCTAGCAGAATTCACGACAACCCCATGGAGTGCAGGAGAGACGAGATTTTTTGACTTTGAAAACAATAATTACTATTCAAAATACAGACTGTATATCAAATCAACATTTGGAATGAAATCAGTAAGATAACATGCGTTATTCCTCTCGCTACAAATTCCATCTATAGTAGCACACAAGGAAGTGAAGGTTATCGACCCTATCGAAAATTAATAGAGTCAATTATACTCTGAAAACTATCTTAACAAGTAGTGCTGGTGCCAATAATAGTTTTATCTATTCACTTAAGTGAAGAAGTACTAGTAAACGTCTTTTAAATCTATGCAATTAAACTATTTGCCTAAGATCCTTGCGTTGCAAACATATAAAAATGATGTAAATTACGAAACGCTAGGTGGATTTACTAATCAAACATGTAGCCAATTCTATTTAAAACATATTACGTGGAAATTGACAAAAATATAGATACTATCGCATTTTCATGAATAATAGTGTACAATGTCCACTTTTAATTCCTGTATATTTTAGTAAGGAATTGTTTTTCCCATAGATAATTGAACGCTTGGTAATTAATACTCTTTACCAGATTTGTATTAGAACTTTAGTTCTCTGACAGATGTATACTGTATCAAAATTAAAATTTTAAGAAATACTATCGTCTTTTTTTTTACATACAAAAAAGTAAAAGTCATTAACAAATAGGGAGGGAGATTAAATGGATGTTTTTTGGAATGCTGGTACTGGTGTGACGCTAAGCAATAATAATTTAACAGCGAGTGTAGCAAACTCAAGCTATGCTGCAAAAGCAAACGTTGGGAAAACAAAAGGAAAGTATTTTTGGGAAATAACATATATAAGCGGTGGTAGTACAAATGCTATGGTCGGTATTATAAATGGGTTGGCCTCAGTAATTGCCGGAGAATTTGGATCAAATAATATACGGTATTATTATTCTTACACTGGCGGGAAATATCCAGGTGCATTGGCATATGGTAACATTTATACGTTCAACGATGTTATCGGTGTTTTATTAGATTTAGATAATGGCCATCTTGAATATTATAAAAATGGAGTGTCACAAGGGTATGCTTTCACAAACATTTTAACAATGGGTGAAGTATTTGCTGCATTTTCTTCTGGGGGTAGTGCTGTAGGGGTACAGTGTACTGCAAACTTTGGTGCAACTGATTTTAGATTCTTGCCAAAAGATCTACCGAAAGGCACACTTTCGTATGATGAAAGTAAAATTCTTTCAATAACAGATAACATTCCAACAAAAGACCCGGTCAAATTTAGATATGTGTCGTCTAGTAATTTAGCAACTCCACTTGGAAACGGTGTCTCATTAACACCTGAACAGTTGATTTCTCTATTACATGATGGAACAATTACTAAACAAGGGAATTACGGTGCTGTGTTATTTAGAGTTCCAGTCACATCTACGATTGTATTTGCAGTAGAAGATGACTGTAAAGTTTGGGCATCTAGTGGGCTCTATAGTGATTCAGGTGGACCATCTGGGAAGAATCTCCTTATCTACAAATTAGACGAAGCATCTCAAACTTATTCATTGTATAAAACTGTGCCAACAACAATAACAGAAAAGTGGTATGTTCTTTGTGATCATTTACCAAAAGGAACCTATAGATTCCAATGTGAAGCCTCCTATGTGCAATTTAACGAGCTATATTTTGAAACTGTAAAACAAGAGAAGATCTTATTTAGTTTTGATAATAAAGCATATGCCGTTGTAGGAGAAGATGGTGCATATGGCACAAAGATGACATCGAATAATTCACCAGCCCCTCTAGTAGCAAGTGCTAGTAGCAACTGGAGTACAGACTACTTACCCTGGAAAGCATTTAATGGAACTAATTTAGATGTCTATGATTATTGGGCCACTTCTAATAGATTGACAACTGGATACATACAGTTAGATTTTGGTATTCTTCGCAAAATAAACGTAATCACTTTATTCTGTAGAAATGCATCTGGTTCGGAACTGAATGCACCAAAGGATATCGATGTACAAGCATCCACTGATGGTACCGACTTCGACAAAATTGGTGAAATCAGAAATCAGACAGGATGGAAGATGAATGAATCCAGAACATATACAATCAATAATCATCGATCTTATCGCTATTATCGATTAAATGTATTAGCGAATAATGGAGGTGCTGATTATGTCGGTATAGGTGAAATCATATTTGGTTACAAGCATCTCAAACTTGTGGAGCTACAAGAAGCCACTGTGCATAATTTTATTAATTACGGTAATCAAGAGATGAACGCATTGAACAACATCATGATCCATAAGGAATATGTGCTAACACCACAAAATTCACTAAAGGTACAATTAACACGAAAGCCATTATCTCTAACGTTTAAATAGAAATGCCTAAATAGCCGAATATCAAGGTGCTTTAGCTTTAATCTAGTTTCGTTAAAGGCAAGGCAATTACTACACAAGCAATAATTCCGAAGAAGATGACTTCACAATTGAGAATAAACCCTTTCAAATGAAAAATAAAGCCGGTTGCCTTAGGTTTTTCTTAAGAACATATGTAAAAGCAAGACATGGTAGTATGGAAAAAAAGCAAGTGTTAATTAGCCCGGTCTATTTCTAGTTTTTTGTACTTTAAGAAATCGAAGAAAAGCCCCAATACACATTTTGTTAAAAGTGAATATTGGGGGGCAGTTCCACATTAATTATTTATTTTTTTCATTTTGAATACGACTGAAATCTACTTCCTCAGCGAACTCTTCTCTGTTTTTACGCTCTCTGTTAGCATTTTGATTTTGATTCTGTTGTTTTTTGTTGTCTTGAGTTTTATTATTCTTATGTTTATTATTACCCATGATCATCTCACCTCCACCATTAGTGTGAGTGAAAGATGATTTTTTATCCGCTTAATTTACAATATGTGATTACAAAAGGTTTGATTGAGTAACATTTTCATTCCACAAAACTTTGTCCATCCTTTAAAGGATGAAGATTTGGTAACAAAATTAAACGAATACTTCTTTATTGCACTAATGGGTGTTTTAATTAAAGATCATTGCGTGCAAAAACGAAAAAGTAGCTAAGAAGGAACATTTTCAAGGCTTTAAAAAGTGGTGATAAATTCAGGGGCAATTATTCAAATGACCACCAAGGATCTGAGTTTTATTCTGTCTATTACTCATTAAAGATGGATACCTCATGAAACAAAAAGACAGAATTTAATCTAAAAATTTTCTAGATTAAATCTGTCTTTTTGTTGTAACAGTAACAATCTTAGAGAAAGCAGCCAGACTAAAAAGGGCTTCTTAGGACAGTCACTTAGCTTTTATACTCTGAAATAAGAGCTATCGGAAATTAACTCTATCTACTCTGCATTTTACCAAATAGAAACTCGATCTTCCGGAGCTATATACATGCCATCTCCAGGATTAATTCCATAGGTATCATAGAATTCCTGGAAGTTAACAATTGTGCGGTTTACCCGAACTTTATTAGCTGAATGTACATCGTTTTTGCTCAGCATTGCTGCAAATTCTTTTGTTGTTGTAGATTTCCACATTTCTGCATTACTTTCGAAATATGCTTTATAATCTGGATTACTCATTTGGGATACAACTTGCAATGAAGCCGCCATTCCACCTAAATCAGCACCATTTTCGCTTAATGTAAGCTGACCGTCATTTAAAACACCAGGGATAATCTCAATGGCATTATAAAACTCAATCAGTTTCTGGTTTTTCTCTTCAAATTTCTTAAAGTCTTCCTCTGTCCACCAGTTATTAGCATTGCCATTTTCGTCGTATGAAGAGCCGTTGTTATCAAATGCATGGCTGATTTCATGGCCAATAATCATGCCAATGGCACCATAATTTTCTTCAGGTTTAGCATTTATATCATAGAAAGGCGCTTGAAGAATACCAGCAGGGAACGTAATTTCATTATTAAGAGCATTGTAAAAGGCATTTACAGTATATACGCTTGTTACCCATTGCGTTCTATCCACCGGTTTATCTAGTTTGGCTTTCGTGTTATCAATATATGCTTTTGTTACTGTGAAGGTATTAGAGAATAGCGAACCACCTTCGTCATATGTTTTGATAGCTACTTTGTCTAATGTCGTATCCCACTTGTCTGGATAACCGATTTTAACAATCATCGTATCCAGTTTTTTAATGGCTTTAGCTTTTGTTGTTTCTGACATCCAATCAAGAGATTTGATTCTTTCCTCATACGTAGCAATTAACTTATCTACCATTTGTTCAACATCTTCTTTAGCTTCTGGAGAAAAATGTTGTTCGGCAAACATTTGCTCCAAATAGCCGCTCATTGTGCTAGTTGTCTTAGCTACTGCGATTTCTTGCTCTGTTTTTTCTCCTGTAACTCCGTATAATGTTGCGGCAAACTCGTTAGCAGCATCTCCGAATTCATCTGACAACAGACCGCCAGTTGCCATAAGAAGTTGCACTTTAGAGTAAGCCTTAAGCACATTAAGATTAGTGTCAGTTAAGAGCTCCGCGCCTTTTTGTGCTAGCTTTACATCAAATACAATTACTTTATCAGCACTGTCAACTTTCATCGACTTCAAAACTTGTTTCATATCTACGGTTTTGAACATATCATCGAATTGTTGGATTGAATATGGGTTATAGTATTTATTGACGTCGCCTTGTTCATGAGGATCAAGCGATACGGAAGCTAAGACTTTTTCCATTTCGTAAATTTTCTCGGCAAGTGCTTTTGCAGTAGACTCTTTCTCGCCTGACACGACTAAAAGTTTAGTCATATACTGAATATAGGCTTTTTTCGCTTTAGAGTCTTCTGTTACAAAACTGTTCTTATCTAAACCAGTAGCTAATCCAGTGTAATACAGAGCATTTTTACTGCTGTTCTTTGCATCGTTCATGATGGCAAAGCTGAATAGTGAGCTTAGGCCCAATTCTTTCTCTAGGGTAAGATCTGCTTGCACAAGATCACCAAGGGTTTTAGCATCGTCAATTGCCTTTACATATTTTTGAATAGGCTCAATCCCTTGTTTATTTCTATTGTTTGTATCTAATGCCGTCGAATAGAAGTCGGCAATTTTCTGTTCTTTTGTTCCTTCAGCAAATTGTTTGCCAGAAAGCTCAGTAATTATTTTTTCAATTTTATCTGTATTCTGTTTTTGAAGCTCAGGAAATCCACCGCCCATGATTTCTCCTACTGGAATTGTTGATTTATTTAACCATTCCTTATTGATTGCTTCGTAAAAATCGTCATGTAAATGGGAGCCTTTGAGTGTCCATATTCTGGCGATCATCTGTTGGAACTCATCGATTGAAATAGGGTCGTTTGCGCCTAATGTGCCGTCAGGGTTGCCCGTCAGTACGCCTGCTTTTGTCAGATTATCAATATCTTTCTTAGCCCAAGTAGGTATATCAGTGTACTCAACTCCAAATGTGCCACTACGAAGATCATTTCCAACAGGCTCTGGCAATTCGCCGAATGCTCTGCTCAACATAACTAAAGCTTCAACTTTCTTAGCTGGCTCATTTTCTCGTAAATCTTTGTTTTTTGAGCCTTGTATAATCGCTTCTTTATTTAGTCCTGATTGATATGCATCTGCTGCTAGCAACAAGGTTTTAACAATCTCTCCTCTTGTCGCTGCTGGGGACTTTTCATCGGCATATACCGCTACACTTACTGACAGGGCCATTATAATGGCCATGAGTAAGGATAAAAACTTCTTTTTCATCTTCGTGCTCCTTCTTAGTGAATTTGTATAAATAAAGGGAATTGGGTAGATTTTAGAATTTCTACCATTTTTACATTGTAGTTGATTTTTTTTAGTTTGAAAATATGTTAGGAGTTTTTTCATTTCAAGAGAGCATTATCTAGCTAATTTTGCGCTAATAGAGCTGAGAAAGGTAACTTTTTTAATTAAAAATCACTTTAGAATGACTGATAGGGTTTACATAATAATGTACTAAGATACATTCCGATGAAATAAATGGTTAAGGTTTTATTGTATACGAATAATAAAAAATCTATGCTCAGCGAAGGCATCATGCACTGCTAAATGATTGGGTAGTAATACTGTGTTTGTTTACCAAAGAGGTATTACGGAGAAATTTGAATGAAAAAAACCAATTGACGTTTCATACTATTTTTCGTATTATATGGAGGAAAAGAATGCCCGGACTTAAACGGGAGAGGTTCATAGCTGATACCCTCTATAAAAAACTATGGAAACATGACATTATGCCATGTCCATATCGGACGTGGCTTTTTTATGTTTAGACGTATGTTTGAATAGATTAATGGGTGAAGCCTCTCTTGAAAAGTGTTGGGAAACATTTAACAAGGAGGTTTTTTTATGTCTGGTCGAAGCCATGAAGAAGGATTGAAAGATTTAACATTATTAGGTAATCAAGGGACGAACTATTCATTTGAGTATGCACCTGAGGTATTGGAGGCCGTAGATAATCTTCATTCCAATCGAGATTATTTCGTCAAGTTTAATTGTCCAGAGTTCACTAGTTTATGCCCGCTTACCAATCAACCTGATTTTGCAACGATGTACATCTCGTACATTCCGGACAAAAAAATTGTTGAAAGTAAATCACTAAAGTTGTATTTATTCAGTTTTAGAAATCACGGTGATTTCCATGAGGATTGCGTTAATATCATTATGAATGACCTAATTACATTGCTTGACCCTCGATATATCGAGGTCTGGGGGAAATTTACTCCACGTGGGGGGATTTCAATCGATCCCTGGTGTAACTATGGGAAACCAGGAACTAAATACGAGGAAATCGCAAATTATCGTTTAATGAACCATGATCTTAATCCGGAAAAAATTGATAATCGATAAATGAGGAATTGGTAAGTGCAATCCAGAAAGAGGTTTTTAGCTACCCTCTTAAAAAAACTAAGGGGAAGGCAGCACTTTTTCTTAGAGTGCTGTTTTTTCAATCAAAGGGAGTTTTTATTGATGAAGCAGGAAAAAGCAATTGTTGTATTTAGTGGAGGTCAGGACAGTACAACTTGTTTGTTCTGGGCAAAAGAACGTTTTGCAGAGATTGAGGCAGTCACTTTTGATTATGGTCAAAGACATCATCTTGAAATTGATTGTGCGAAGCTGATAGCAGAGGAGCTTGGTATCAAGCATCACATCCTTGATATGTCACTCCTGAATCAGCTCGCTCCGAATGCATTAACGCGCCAAGATATTAAGGTGGAAGACGGTGAAAATGGTGAGCTTCCATCGACGTTTGTACCTGGACGAAATCTTCTTTTTCTTTCATTCGCCGGCGTTTTAGCGAGCCAGGTAGGAGCTAAGCATATCGTAACTGGTGTATGTGAAACGGATTTTAGCGGATATCCAGATTGCCGAGACGTTTTTATTAAGTCTTTGAATGTAACGTTAAATTTATCGATGGATGATTCCTTTGTAATTGATACACCGTTGATGTGGCTGGATAAAGCACAGACATGGGAGCTTGCTGATCAGTTTGGGGCACTAGAATTTGTTCGGGAGAGAACATTGACTTGCTATAACGGTGTAATAGCAGATGGTTGTGGGGAATGCCCAGCATGTAAACTGCGAAAAAAAGGGCTTGATGAATATTTAAGCTATAGGAAGGAGTTTTAGGCATGTTAGATTTTAAAATTGTCGATAAACTTCAAAAAATAGGTGAAGATATTCAAAGCAATCAATTGCACTATCATGCTAAGCGTGTGCTTGTAAGCAAAGAATTTACCTTCGACGCTGCGCATCATTTACATCAATATGAGGGGAAATGCAAAAATTTACACGGTCATACGTATCGTGTCGTATTGGGGCTGAGTGGATATACAGATGAACGCGGCTTGATGATTGATTTTGGCGATATTAAAAGAATATGGAAACAAAAAATCGAGATTCATTTGGATCATCGTTATTTAAACGAAACGCTTCCACCTATGAATACGACAGCAGAAAATATAGTTGTTTGGATATACGAACAATTGGCAGAGGCCTTGCGTGAAGAACAAAGAGATAACGGTGCGTGCGTAGAGTTTATCAGGCTATATGAAACTCCGACGAGCTATGCAGAAGCGAGACGGGAGTGGATGGAGGTTGAGTAAGGTACCTGTTATCGAGATTTTTGGACCAACAATTCAAGGTGAGGGAATGGTAGTTGGTCAAAAGACCATGTTTGTAAGAACGGCGGGCTGTGATTATTCTTGTTCTTGGTGTGATTCTTCTTTTACGTGGGACGGGAGCGGAAAACATCTTATTGTTCAAATGACAGCGGAAGAGATTTGGTCTGAGTTGAAGCGCCTTGGAGGTAATGGCTTTTCATTTGTAACGATTTCAGGCGGGAATCCTGCCCTTTATCCCAATTTAGAAGCACTTATTGCCATTTTAAAAGTAAACGACATAAAGGTCGGAGTCGAAACACAGGATAGTAGGTGGCAAAACTGGATGTATGACATTGATGAATTAACAATTTCACCAAAGCCTCCTAGTTCTGGAATGACCACCGATCATTCGGTGCTCGCTGATATTTTCGAAAAACTTAAAAGGCGAAATAGGAATCACCATACTTCACTCAAAATAGTCGTTTTTAATCAAGAGGATTACGATTTTGCCAAACAAATTCACTTTCAATATCCAATGATTCCTTTTTATCTGCAAGTCGGAAATGATGATCTCACAACGGTTGACAATTCATGCTTAATAAGCGATTTATTAGAAAAATATCATGCATTGATTGATAGAGTGATGAAAGATGATGAATTAAAAGATGTCAAAGTATTGCCACAGCTGCATGCACTTGTATGGGGCAATAAAAGAGGTGTATAGTGTGCCGATACAAAATGTCTATAAATTTATTGGAGGAGTAGTATTTTGAGAATTTTATTTTATTTATTATCGATTGTCATCGCTAATGTGGTAACGGCGGCATTTGCGCCATTGCAGTTTGGAATGTTTATTGTTCCCATGGGGACGCTTTTAATTGGGGCAACCTTTATTTTTCGGGACCTTGTGCAAAATAAATATGGTAGAGCAAAGACATATATATTTATTATTGCAGCTTTAATTTTATCAGCAGTCGTGTCATTCATATTGGGGGATACACTTTTAATTGTGGTAGCATCGGCTGTCTCATTTGTTGTCGCTGAAACAGCTGATACAGAAATCTATACTCGACTGAAATTACCAATGGCTTGGCGAGTGTTATACAGTGGAATCGTTGGAGGGTTTCTAGATTCTGCAATCTTCGTTGTAATTGGTTTGAGCCCACTTGGAGCCAATATATTGCCTTGGGGAGCAGTACCAGCCGCTATTTTAGGGCAAATTATTGTGAAGACAATTATACAAATGTTCGGTGCCCTAGTTCTTGGTCAAGTGGGAGCAATAAAAGAAAAGCGTCTTATTTCAGGCTAATTCTTTGTAGTAGAGGGCTACTCGCGTCTTATCGGAAAAGTGAGTAGCCTGCATTCAGTAATAGTTATATGACATTGATTTTTCCATTTTTATGCCAAAACCAACTCAAGTATGCTATGATTTTCTTTATAGATAGAAAAGATAGGGGGATTTTTGGTTTTGAATAAATATAACAGTGCAGATATTATTTTTAGTTTATTTTCTATTTTAGGACTGCTATTTTACATAATTCCGATTGTTTTTATTATTTGGTTTGCTATTAGTACGACTAAGCAACTTAAAAGACAAACAAAATTATTAGAAGAAATTAAAGAAAGTATAAAACAATAACAATGGATACTATCAAGGGACTTGAAGTTGAAATCACTACAAGTCCTTTTGTTATGCTTGTCAATACGTAGTAATTGGTATGGTCCTAAAAAATTATAAAAACTATAAAAAACAGGTACTCTAATGAGACCTGTATTTTTAAGAATGGTAATCGCTATGAACTAGGGGATGGAATAAAGGGTTTAGTCACATTAGTGTTCATAGCGATTCCCCCCTTACAAAATATATTATTTACTTATTTTGTAAATTGTATACCATGTAACTTGTAAAAAGAGAAAAGAATATTATTGCTATCATAGACAATCGCTAGCACTTAAAGGTAGTTTGTTGAAAAATTGTAGAGGATGACATGATATTCTATGGATGAACACGCATACTAACAAAAAACTAGGTACTCCACTAAGAAGTACCTAGTTTTAATTATGAAAAAAGGAAGGGTCACTTGGGATGGAGTAACCCTAGTAACAATTCGGAGGTGTAAGGCCAATTTAGCTTTACACTATTAAGTATATGTTAGGTTCGGTATCGTTAAATAGTTAATTGCCTGAATGATCATAAAAAGAAACTCCTGAATAGTTTCAGTTATAAATTGAAAATAGAGGGATAGAAATGGTAAAATGGAAATAACTTTAGGTAAAGGGGAGATAGCTTATGAAAAAAAGATCTATACGTTTTTTAAGCATGGGCATTGGATTCTCCACTGCTGTTTTTTTCTAGAAGGTTGATCAAGGGATAAGTCTGTCCTTTTTTAGAAAAAAACCTAAAGGAGATTCAACATGAAATCAAAACTAATACGTAAAAATCCGATGCAGGGACCTAAACCTGTCGGGAAATATAGTCATGTCACAATTATTCCAAAAGATGCGACAATGTATGCTTTTTCAGGACAAATTGGTTTGGACCAAGATGATCAATTACCACAGACATTATGGGAACAAATTACAAATACCTTTAAACATATTGAAACGATTTTAGCTTCAGAGGGAATTGATGCCACTCACATTGTAAAGGTCAATATTTGGGCTACAGAGGAAATAGATTGGGATCATTTCTACGAGCAATGGGAAGGTATGTTTGGCGAATCCTATCCATCAATGACCATAGCCTACGTATCGGCACTAGGTTTACCTGAAATTAAAATAGAGCTTGATATTTGGGCGGCTAACTAATTCGACGCTTCGTCATCATCGTTTATCTCTTTAAATGTTTATTTTACGAGGATGATTGGAACGGGAGGGCGGTCTCGTCTGCGAAAAGCGTCCGCCAGTAGTGAAAATCACTTGCTTAACTTTATTTCATTGTACAATTAGAAGACGACAATATCATTTGAATATTGTCGTCTTTTTTTCGTCCATTGCCACGAGATTATCGGAACATTTTTTTTAATTGCTTCATTTCATAATTTAAATCATCAATTTGTTTTTGCAGTTTATTAATATCATTATTTTTACTTTCGTTCTCCTGTATCTCATCTTCCAAAGCAAGACCTGCTGCAATGGTCGCTAGTGCATCACCTAGTGTTGTGATGGCTCCCGCAATAACAGCCAGTTTAGCTGCTTGACTCACTGATTCAGTTCCTTCACTATTTCGATTGCCTTTGTTATTTTTCATACAATCCTCCCTGCAAAAAAGGGTATTATTTGCATAGTATGCATGTTGTAAGAGACAGGTGCAGAACATGGGAGTCACGCAGCAAAAAAGGTCACTTATTGAAAAATAAGTGACCAAATAAAATGGGGATGTGTATCTTGCTGAAGATATGAGCAAAGATGGAAAGCGAGTAGGGTACATTACCAATATATGACGTTTCACTTTAGGTTGATAGGTATATATCCTTGGCTAAGAATCTTTTCTTTTTCTTATGGGAGGCACTGTCCAATAGGTGCCCATTCGCCACAGCCATTCCAGTGGGCCGAAGCGGAAATAGTGTAGCCATAGCTTACTACAAATCAATTGGAACACATAAATACCTAGACAAATCCATAGTGATTCGATGAATCGAAGTTGACCTATTAGTTGGAATGTATGACCAATGATTAAAATGAGTGCCGTTTGCCCTAAATAATTCGTTAAGGCCATGCGTCCATAAGCCTTTAATGGTGATAATAGTTGTTGGAATAGTGCACTCTGTAAACATAGGATAACGGCTCCCATGTAAAACGCTGAAACAAACGGGCTAAACTGTAGTCCAATTAACGCAAATTGCTCCATATTAGTAATATGCTCTTCTAGCTGAATTTTGGATAATTGATGGATATCCACATTGGCTGTAGGGACATACTGCCATTGATACAACCAGCTTCCTATGCTTACAAGGAACATGACAATTGTCGCTATCAGGATTTTTTTTCGATGTAGTGGGATATTTTCAAATAGGTGATATTGGCCAGCAGCTAAACCTAATAAAATTAGTGGGAAAGGCATGAAGATTTTCATCCCAAAATAAGCTGTAAGGGCTAATAGGATAAGCCCAATTATTACATTAATTTCTTTCCGCACTTTATAAAAAGCTAAGGCTAAAAAGCCAAAGATGGCATAAACAGTTAAAGCTTCTCCTGGTTGAAAAAAGAAATGGATAATACCCATTAGTAATAAGATTAGAAGTCTGCGACTAAATAAAACATAGGCTCTATCATTTCTAGCCATTGCACGGGAAAGAAAAAGATAAAATCCTATCCCAAATAAAAAAGAAAAAATAATGAAAAATTTACCTTCTATAAAAAGTGTAAGAAAGTGACTATAGGCAATATCGCTAGCAAATTGGGGTGGTGCAATCCACATCAATGCAGGAATATTTACTAAAATAATCCCAAGTAAGGCAAATCCTCTTAAGTAATCTAATGTATCAATACGTTTGTTGTTGTCGGTTGGTTGCAACGTCATCTCCTCCTTATAAGCAAGTATAAGGACATTTCCTAAAAATTAGTAACGAAGAATGTTACGTGAATCTTACAAAATTGTCATATTGGAATTAGCTGTCCATAGGGTATGTCGATAATATAGCATGCGCATGTTTCCGCAAATGCTGAATTAATTCAGGTGGTTCTTGGACAATCGCATCCGGACCTAGGCGATAAAAAAAGGAGCTTATAAAGTGAATCTCTCCTTGATCGATCATCATATCGATATAGCCAGTTCCATTGCCATGAGTAATCACTGCCTTCTCAAAGTTTGGCTCACTTCTGCACTGTCTTACACCTTCTCTTGTTAATTCGACATGCAAGCGTATAGGCTGCTGAGGTTCATGGGGACTCTCTAGCCATTGTTGTAAATGAACAGATGTCTCATAGCCTTTATCGCTTACATGCATTGAATGAATGCGATCGACTCGAAATAAAAGGGTTTTTTCTGTTTGTAAATGAATGGCTGGCATATACCACAAGCCATCATGCGCATATACGCCAATAGGATGGACAAGCTTAGTCGTGATGCCTGATTTTGATTCATATTGAATGTCTAATTGTGAATGGTTAATAACCGCTTCCAATACGTCTGATAATAGGGGGGTAGATATGGCACGTTTAGGGTTCCAAAAGGCCATATAGGATTGCAAACTATCTACCTTTTTTTGAGCATCCTTCTGTAAGGATTCATATAGTTTTTGTGACACAGACTTCATTTCCGTATTAAAAGGTAAATCACGATAATAGTGCAACGATTGGAACGCAAAGAAAATAGCGACCGCTTCTTCCTCTGTAAATAAAAGAGGGGGAAGTATTGCACTTGAAAGCACTGTATATCCACCATTTCTTCCTTGCTCCGCATAAATTGGCAGCCCCATATCACTTAAATCTAGCAGATAACGATGCACGGTTCGTACCGAAATGTTGAAGGCATCGGCAATTTCCTGAGCTGTAAATTGCTTTTTAGCGCTGACAAATAACAAAATATCAATTAATCGTTTAGCCTTGGACATATTTCTTCACCTTTTTTAATTAATCATGTCAATAGTTGTCATGTTTTATGTTTAGTATAGACGTTGTACAAAAGATTTTCAAAAGAAGAGGAGCTGACATGATGTCACGAGAAATAGTGGTATTTATCGGAATAAGTTTAGATGGATTTATAGCGAAAGAGAATGATGACTTACAGTGGCTGGAAGAAACAGAGGGAGAAGGGGATAATGGCTATACGGATATGTATCAAACAATTGATACCGTTATAATGGGAAAACGAACTTATGATTATATCATAGAGCATATTGATACATTCCCATATTCTGATAAGAAATGTTATGTGTTCAGCAAATCTCAAACGGGGAAAGATGAGCATGTGGAGTTTGTTCAAGGGGATGTGGTGGCGTTTACTAAGAAATTAAAAGAACAACCCGGCGCAAAAATTTGGATGGTCGGTGGTGCTGATATATTGGATGCTTTTTTACAGGAGCAGTTGGTTGATGAATGGATCATTACCATTACCCCACATTTATTAGGGTCAGGTATTCCATTATTTAAACAGCCCCGACCTTTTGAAGATTTAAAGCTGCTTGAGACAAAACGATACGGTCAAATGGTTCAAATGCATTACAAGGTGAAGAAAGAGGAGTAGGATACTACGGATTAAAAGGAAAGGATAGATGATGAAAATCTATCCTTTTTTTCGTGAGATCATTTATATAAATGTAAGAAATCTTATGTAGTCATTCACCTTACGCTAAACCGACGAGACAAAGGAGCGGTAAATATCACCCATAATTCCTTGCATTTGATGAACACCTGAATCTGAGTTAGACATGACAACAAAGCCTTTTTCTAAATAGGGGTAAGCAACTAGCATGCATTGATAGCCAACACCCCAGCCTAATGAGGAAATTTCAACCTGCTCACCTTGGCCATCAAAAAATACACCAAGTCCTACAGATTCATTACAACCCTTTGTATGCATGAGTTCATGCATTGTAGGAGCTGTCAGACCTAGTTTTCCTTTTCCTCTAAGTGTTTGCATCATGTCGATTAACAACTTAGCCAAATCCGAAGGTGTCGTCCAAATGCCGCATGCTGCATCGTAAGGATACAGCGGGTGGCTTGGTATTGTTCTAGTGCCATCCTTATGGTGACCACTTGCTGTATGAGCTATTGGGAGTGCAGATGAAAAAAAGCTGTGATGCATGGCTAATGGTTGAAAAATAAGGTCGCCCATGAGAGATGAAAATGGCGTATTTGTGAGGTCCTCAATTAGCAATTGAATGATGCAATAGCCTGCATCCGAATAATGATATTCTTGATTTGGTTCGAGTGTGCTCTCGATTGGACTGTGGCAATAAGGTGTTGCACCTTGTAATAAATCCTTCATAGATGGCCATTGAGCCAAAGAATGTAGGGGAGAAAAGCTATCTTCTGGATCAACTATACCAGATTGATGACTTAATAAATTTCGCAATGTCACTTTTTTTGCCCAAGTATAATCACTCTCTGGCAACTTCCAAGAAAGAAGATGACGATTAATATCCTCATCTAAGTCGATTTTTCCTTGCTCTACTAGCTTTAGCACTAAAATGCTTGTCAATAATTTACTAATCGAACAGGCATTAAAAATGGTTTCTTCATTTACATAATCCGTTGTTCCAACCTCTAACACTCCAAGGCACTCTGTTCTTCGAATCTCTCCATGTTCAATAAAAGCAAGACTAAGCCCTGCAATTTGATTTTGCACCATGAGGTCATAAATAGTTAGCATATAATATAGGCTCCTAGTTTTTCTTGTATTATAACATGAGAAAGGAATGTACGTTCTTACTTATCTTGAACGTACATGAATAATCATTGAGGGACTCTGTGCACGGAATTCATGTTTTTGCCAAGTACCATATAGGTGTACCAATTCAAAGCCATTTTGCTGCAATAGTCTCATCATTTCCATAGGGTATGTATAGCGCAGTAAAATGGAATCCCCGTAGGTTGTTCCATCCTGTTGATGGACAGCATGGCACGTTAAAATTTGCGTGACAGGGTCATATTCCTCACGATAGAAAGTAAATCGTTGTTCGCTGTTGCTAGTGACCATTTGTTCCTCATATTCATCAATGCTCGAAAGCTCACTTAAAATAGCATTTCTTGTATCGAAAAGAAACTCACCCCCTGGCTGTAAATGCTTTTTAACAGATTGCAATAATGCATTTTGACTGTCATTCGTTAAAAAATGTTGAAAGGAATTGCCTGTCATATACATAAATTTTGTGGTGATAGGTAATTGTAGCTGTGTACAATCTTGTATGATAAATTGCACTTCCACATCTTGTTTTTTTGATTTTTCGATACCATGCTGAATCATCCCTTCATGAAGATCTATCCCAAAGACAGGAATTCCACGAGCAGCTAATGGAATGGCTATACGGCCAGTGCCACAGGCTAATTCAATAATTGGGTCTTTTTTCGTACCAAGATAGCGTTGAATATAGTGAAGGTCGTCTTGGTAGTGGGCATAAAGAGAGTCATAATCGGATGGATTATTATAAGTCTGTAAATTATTTTCGAAATTGTGTGGGTTCATCTTGTCCTCCTATTTTCTATTATTAATATTATTGTATAATATAGGTAAAATTTCTACAAAGATACATGAGAGGTGATTCTACAATGACAATGGAACTTCCGCAAAAAATACATATTATTGGCTCTGTTGGTAGTGGAAAAACGACATTAGCACGATCATTATCCAAAACACTCCAGCTTCCTTTTCATGAATTAGACAATGTCGTTTGGATTCGCAAATCATCCGGGGATATGAGAAGGACGGAGCAAGAAAGGCAGGAATATCTACAAAGTATTATCCAAACGGATGGGTGGATTATTGAAGGAATTCATCAAGAGGAATGGGTGACACAAAGCTTCCAGCAAGCGGATTGTATCATCTTTTTGGATACGCCTTATAAAATTCGTACTGCTCGAATTATTAAGAG
This sequence comes from Lysinibacillus sp. UBA5990, assembly GCF_002429815.1. Lineage (NCBI taxonomy): Bacteria > Bacillati > Bacillota > Bacilli > Caryophanales > Bacillaceae > Lysinibacillus > Lysinibacillus sp. UBA5990. Next base: position 1,596,128 of record NZ_DJAY01000015.1, on the reverse strand, counting down.
ATTTTTTAAACAAAAAATAGGGATTGAAAAAGCTCATTATGAGCCAACCTTTTCGATTTTTTTTAAAATGTTTCGATGGAATAAACGTTTTGAGGAGGTGGGGAAGCCTAAATTTTTTAGCAATCAGGAAGGCATAGTAGATAAACTAGTAGTCGTTCGGCATAAAAAGGATGTAGATAATTATTTTCGTCAGTTTCAACCAATAAAAAGCGTATCCCGATGAATGGATACGCTTCTTGCTTAGGCATTTTTCTTCGTGCGTGTTGTACGCTTTCTTGTCGTAGGCTTTTTCGTTTTATCTAAGGATGCCTGTAGCGCTGTCATTAAATCTGTGACATTATCAGGAACTGGTCGTTGTTGATCGCTCGTGGCTACCATATTGGTTGCTTTCTTCTCTTCAATTAATTCCAGCAATGCATTCCGATAATCATCTGTATATTTTTCCGGGTCAAATGTGGTCGTTAATTGGTCGACAAGCATTAGAGCTGTCTCTAATTCCTTTGGTACAACGTCTTGCTCGCTTGGAATATTCGGGACATCACCAACACTTCTTACTTCATCAGGATAATGAATGGTCTCCATCACTAGGGCATTTTGATACACTCGCACGACCGCAAGCTGTTCTTTTGAACGAATAATGATTTTAGCAATACCAATTTTACCTGATTGCTCTAACGTTTTACGCAATAACGAATAGGCTTTAGCACCCGTTGAATCAGGGGATAGGAAATAGGTGCGTTCAAAATAAATCGGATCGATTTCCGTTAATTGTACAAAATCAATAATTTCAACGGCTTTCTCTTCATTTTCTTTTCGTAGGTTTTCTAAATCCTCTTGATCCAGTACGACAAATTTATTTTTTGTATATTCATAAGCTTTTACAATATCCTCATCTTTTACTTCTTGATTGCAGCCCTCGCAAACCTTTTTATAGCTAATGGGTGTATGGCATTCCTTATGAAGCTGTCGCAGTTTAATATCTCTATTTTCTGTAGCGGCATGAAGCTTTACTGGGATATTGACAAGTCCAAAGGAAATGCTTCCTTTCCATACTGTATGCATACAATTGTCACCTCGTTTTTCTTACTATGATATATTTTGCAGTTTTTTATGTATCGTAAATCAAAATCGTCAAACACTGTAGATAAAAAGCAAGGTAGGTATTGTGACATGAAACCAATGCTTTTAACGGAATCAAATGAAATTCCAATAGGAGATGACTGGCTTTATGAAACGAAATATGATGGTTTTCGATGCCTCTTAATATGGGATGAACAACCGGTACTTATTAGTAGAAATGGGCGCAATTTAAATCATACGTTTCCGGAAATTATAGATTATTGTCACCAACTATATGCCTCAGTAAAAGCATTTTTACCACTCACCTTTGATGGGGAGCTTGTGTATTTAAGCAATCCATATAAGAGTGAATTTTCCGTTGTCCAACAAAGGGGGAGAATGCAAAATCAAGATGTCATTGCAAAACATGCACAAGCTTTTCCAATGCGGTTTCTAGTGTTTGATGTGTTAACGTTGAAAGGAGAATCGTACAGCAATCGTTATTTAAAAACTCGTAAAGAGCAATTGGCGAAGCTAGCGGCAAAGGTAAAGCTTCCAAATGTAGATTATGAAGATGGAATGGCTATACAAATTGTGCAGGCTAGTGAGGAAAGTAAAATTTTATGGCAGGCGATCAAGGTCTACAATGGGGAAGGAATAGTTGCAAAGAAGAAAACAAGTAAGTGGCTGGATAACACACGTTCAGGCCATTGGTTAAAAATTAAAAACTGGCGTTATGTGACGGTCATTGTGACGCAATATGATCATAGTAATGGCTACTTCCAAGGTTCGGTTTATGATGGGGGACATTTACGAGTGGTCGTTACATTTAAACATGGCATGAAGGAAGAAGAGCATCAAACACTCGTCGCCTTTTTTCAGGCTCAAGGGCAACGTAAGAAAGAATTATGGGAGCTAGAGCCCTCTATTTGTGTTGATATTGCCTGCATAGATTTTGATGGTAGTAAGCTTCGTGAGCCAAAATTTCATGCCTTTCGATTGGAATTATCACCAGATAGTTGTCAATGGCAGCATATGCAGCGTCAGCTGTTTCCTATTCCTGAAACAGTTCCCATTACACATCCTGACAAACCTGTATGGCCAGAAATAGGTGTGACAAAGGATTATTATTTATCGTACCTGCAAAGTGTTTCACCATATTTATTGCCGTTTCTTCAAGATCGACCATTAACATTAATACGTTATCCACACGGTGTGCCGGGGGAAAGCTTTTATCAAAAAAGTAGACCAGATAAACTACCTAATTTTGTAGCCACAGCGATGATGGATGAGATTGATTATATTGTCTGTAATAACCTTGAAACATTATTATGGCTGGGCAATCAATTGGCATTAGAATTGCACATTCCGTTTCAAACACGACAAACCATGTATCCAACAGAAATTGTCTTCGATTTAGATCCCCCTTCAACGGAACATTTTTCTTTGGCGATTGCAGGTGCACTGGATCTAAAAGGAATTATTGATTATTTTCAGCTACAGTCATTTGTCAAAACTTCGGGCGGGAAAGGCTTACAGCTTTATATCCCATTACCCGCAAACAGATTTACCTATGAGGAAGTTCGCGTCTTTACTGAATTTGTTTGTCGTTTTTTATGCCAACAAAAGCCACATCTATATACGATTGAGCGATTAAAAAAGAATCGCCATAATAAATTATATTTAGATTATGTGCAGCATGCTGAAGGCAAGACTATTATTGCCCCATACTCCACTCGTGGAAATGAACGAGGCTTAGTCGCAACGCCACTCCATTGGGAAGAGGTTAATGACGACTTAAAACCTTATTACTTTTCGATTCCTGCTGTTATGGAGCGAATGAAGAAAATAAATAATCCCTTCAAACACTTTCGAGAAGTAGGGGAACAACAGGATTTTCAAGCGGTTTTAGAGCGTTTAAAAGAATAAATGCTCTATCAAAAAAATTTACAAGGTCATGAAGTACTGTAAGCTACTTCATGGCTTTTTTTTCATCTATTTAAAAAAGGAGAAGCCTGAGACATCTCCTTTTACGATTAATGTGGTACCTGTGCTTTCACTTTTTCTAAATAATCCAATATTCCCATCGATGACACAATCGTATCGAAAGGGATGGTTTGATAGACAGGGTGATCTGGCGGTATATCATTTGATTGTAAATAGCTAAATAAAACCTCCTTTAATCGAGCATCTAAATAGTGAACTTGTTCCTGAATCTGGCTGGATGCTGCTTGTGCTTTCCGGCCTTCTTCTAAAAAAATAGGTGTCCAATAGCGTACTTGACGATATGCCTCTGGTGGATTTTTATAAGCTCCATAATGACCAAAATATAATTCACTTGCCTGTAGCTTTTCGTACAATTGAATGGATCGCTCCATCGTTTCAGGGTTGTACTGGTTTGGGGAAGTGGAAGGTATGATTAAATCAATTGATTCACCGTCCATTTCTGGGTAACGTACACCCGTTGTATCTCCAACAAAAAGGCCATTAGTAGCGGAATAAAGCATAGAAACATGATGCTTTGCATGACCTTCTGTATGATAAAACGTTAAATGATGTTGTCCTAAATGAAGTTGTTGTTCATGACTTATTTCAATAATTCGGGCTGCATCAATGGGAACAATCGGATCAAAAAGACGGTCAAACTCAGTCCCATAAACTCCTTTGGCGCTGGAAATGAGTCTGCTCGGATCAATCATATGTGCCGACCCTCTAGGGTGAACGACTAATTTTGCATGAGGACAGCTCTGTAAAAATAAGCCTGCACCACCAGCATGATCTAAATGAATATGTGTCACAATGACATAATGAATATCCTCTAAAGCAATATTTAATTCCTTCAACCCTTCCATGATGTATGGAACGGATGGACTAGCAGACGTTTCAATTAAGGTTATTTTTTCATCAATTAATAGATAGGAGCTTGTTCGCTGTTCCCTATTTAAATCATGTGTATCAATACAATAAAAATTTGCGGCGATTTGTTGGACTCTACTCAAATGCATTTCCCCCTTTAATTTCGAAAATGTGAAACATATGCTCTAAAAGTCAAATTTTAGCTACAAAAAGTAGTAGTTATACTATATAATAATAGAAAATCAAACTGAATGTCCATTCATTTTTAGGGGGATCGTTATGGAGAACAAAATTCGTTATGATACAAGGAAAGTGCACCGAGTTAATTTGGCAATAATATCGATTTTAGCCATTCTAATTTGTGGACCTATGATCCTATCAAAAGGAATATTATTTTTATTTGTTGGACTAGCTGTCATCGCTTTAGCCGTGTGCAATTATTTCTTACCGATTAAAACTTATGTGAAGGGATTTATCTTTGGTCTTATTCCTTCAAGTGTAGTGTTTACATTATTTTTACTTGATAGTTTTTCATTGAATAAACATTATATTTTGCTGTGCACCATCGCTATTATCGCGCTTTATTTTAAGAAGGAATTAATCGTGTTTTTTGGAATACTTACTAATATTAGTTTTATCATTTTATATTTGGTCAACTCGTCATCTTTGTTAGGGCCCTTTGACGACATCATTGTTTTCGTCACACTTCTAGCGATTATGAACGGCGTCATTATTGCTTTTTATTTACTAGCTAAATGGGGCAATGAGCTAATAAAACATGCGAAAATTCAGCAAAATGAGGTCCAAGCTTCCTTCAATCAATTACAAAATACATTTCAGGAAATCGAGAAAAGTAGCCAGGCTTTGGATGAGCATGTGACACAATTCCAGCAAACCATGCAAAATATTTCAGGCTCTAGTAAACAAATATTGTTAGCGACTGAGGATATTTCTGCAAGTATTCAGCAAGAGGCTTCTAGCTTGCATATGATTCATGGCACTATGAGTGATTCTGTTCATTTTGTCAATGAAACCTTGACGATTTCAAAGGACACAGTGGTGAAATCTACTGAACTTCAGCAAGAGGTTTTGGCAGGATGGGCTAAAATGCAAGACGCGATGGCTCAAATAGGCGTAATGAGTCATGCGATGAGTTCAACCGCAGAAACCGTCAACGAGCTTCAATATAGTTTACAAACAGTGGATAGCTTGTTGCAGGGAATCACGCATATTGCACAGCAGACAAATTTATTGGCACTAAATGCAGCCATTGAAGCGGCTAGGGCTGGGGAGCATGGAAAGGGATTTGCTATTGTAGCGGAAGAGGTGCGAAAGCTGGCTGTGGAAAGTGCCGCCATTACAGTCAGTATTACGAATGTGACGAAAACCTTGTTTGAGAAATCGACGGAGGCGCATCAACGTTCTGATGATGGTGAAAAAGCATTGCAGCACGGAGAACAGCTATTACAGGATGTCAGTCATTTCTTTACTACTTTAAAGGATTCATTTACCGAAACGAATACAGAATTGACGAGGGGCATGCACGAATTAAGCAGTGCTATCTTACAGTTTGAGGCAATCCAATTGCAAATTGAAAAGCTGAATAAAATGACAGAGCAAAATGCCTCATCAACAGGTGATATATTACTTTCTGTGGAGGACGAAAATCAGCTCTTAGGGAAGATGACGGACACGACAAATCGCATTCAAACTTTAAGCGATACATTAAAATCATTGGTCATGGCAAAGATATAAGGGAAATATTGAAATTGAAATAATTGGTAGGTTAAAATAACAGTATGATTAAACATCTTAGATCGAGGGTATAGTGTTGTTATTCATCTGAGATACCTGAATTGCAAATTAAACTTATATGCATTGGTAGCGTGTTTTGTATAATGCTGACCAATGAAAAGGTGAAGTTGAAAGGGAGGAAGGATACCATGAATATTCGTAGCTTACAAAGTGCAGATTATTATACGTTATCACCAGTGATTAATGAGTGGTGGGGCGGAAGGAATATGTCAGATAAACTGCCTAAATTATTTTTCGATCACTTTACGAATACAAGCCTCATTATGGAAAAGGATGGCGAGATTATTGGTTTTCTTGTCGGCTTTTTATCGCAATCCAACACAAATGAAGCGTTCATTCATTTTGTAGGGGTTCACCCTGATTATAGAAAACAGAATATTGCAAAAAGGTTGTATGATGTATTCTTCCATGTGGTGAAACAATATCATCGTAATATCGTTAAGTGTGTGACATCACCTATAAACGAAGTGTCCATTGCCTTTCACACAAATATGGGGTTTAGAATGGAGAAAGGTGACAAGGTGATGGATCATATATCTATCCATAGTGATTATGGCGGCGAAAATCAAGACCGTGTGTTATTTTATAAAATTCTACCGTAATTTACGGTACTGAACTTGCATATAGTCCCGAATAAGGGGGCTATAAATGTTTATCAAAAAACTATTTACCTTATGGTTTCTTCTTTCCATCATCGTTTGTGGTGGCTTTTTCTTTTTTGCCAATGTACCTATTCAATATGCAGAGAAATCAAATGTTTCTCTATCGCAACCCAGCAACGATGAACTACTAGGTTATATGCAGCATTATCAATTTCTAATGAGTGATATTGCTATGGCCCTGCAAAAAGAATCTTTTATTTTCTATTTAGATTATGGTGTACTGCCGAATGGGAAAATAGAGCTCCTTGTGTCAATACCTGAAAAAATAGATCAGTTGTCCAAACAAAAAATAGAGGAAATGATGCTTAATTGTATTCTAAAAAATGATTTAAACCCGATATCATTTCAAATGACGCTTAAAAATCTTTCTGATCCTGCTGCCACGAACTCGATCAGACTTAGCTATAATGATGTTATGGCTCATTTATTTGAAGCGATGACCGCACAACGTGTTGGTGCCTTTAGCATCGACTATACGATTTCATCAGAAAATGTCCATATCATCATCAATTTAACAGAAGAGAAAGATGAAGTGATTCAAATGGAAGCTCGACAAGTAGCTGAAGATATCATCAAGCATCATCAATTTGAATTACAGCAATTCCATATTGAAATACAAAATAAAATATTTGCGTACGATAAATGAATAAAGAAATGCCGGGTTTCAAGCGTTCATTTTTAAATGCTGAGCAGACCATTATGGTTTTGCTCTTTTTTTTGTAGAAAGAAAGGGGAGAAAGAATGGGTAAAGTCCAAAATACTATTGCGATCATAACAGGCGCAAGTAATCCAAGAGATATAGGAACTGCCATTTGTAGAGCGGCCGATGGTGTCCATATTTATTTTACGCACTGGCAAGCAGATGAAAATTTCATTTAAATAGTAAAAAGAGACAGCGTTTGCTGTCTCTTCCTCAACTAAAGCATCCCGTTAGTTGAAGAGGATTAAACCACCCTCCCGTTTCCTTAAATATGGACTATCACAAAAATCAATTATTTACAATACCTATCTACAGTAAATCCATGATTTATACATAAACAGAAAAAATCCACACGATTAATAACATACTTACTAATCCCCACACAGTGGCTCCTACTATCCACCAAACTACGGGTTTAGTTGATGTCTGTTTTTCTTCTTTACTGTCCTTGTTTTCTATTGCGAAGGCAACTCTTTCCTCCATGCTTTTTTTCTTTGACATAAGGACAAAAAGTCCAGCTACGATTAAAACAAGTGTTATCCAAAGTAACAAATTCATTTTAACACCTCATTTCTTGGTTACTTTCTACCCCAATTATTCTAGAGTATGTATTTAGAAATTAGTACTTAATACCAATAAATGGAATTTTTAAAAATACACATCTCTTTAGTAAATAATCGCGCCATTTTGTAAATAACATGATAGTGAAAATATAATAATTTGCTCACTATAAGGTTAATTTAAAATTAAAATAGAAAGCAATGAAAATATACATGTTATTTTTCTAGATATAAAAGTTCCCTTTATTTTAAAACCATTCACTGATAAAGCACTAAATTAACACTCAATTGACTACAAGTAGAATTTAAGAGAGAATATATAAAGAATGCTGAAAGAAAGGAGGATTTCTGTGGAACATCGCTCACTAATTCTGCTTGGGTTATTAATGGGACAAAGTCAACATGGATATCAAATTAATGAATTTATCGAAAGAAACTTAAGTACAGTTACAGATATGAAAAAGCCAACTGCTTATGCTACTCTGGATAGACTAAATCAAAAGGGTTATATAGATATTCAACTAGTGCAAGAAGGAAATAGGCCTACCAGAAAAGTATACTCAATAAATGAAAGCGGCCGAACGTATTTTTATCAATTACTATTGGATAATCTATCCTCTGCAGAAAGTGTTAATTATCAAGGAGATATTGGGTTAATGTTTATTGATTTCCTTCCTATGGATCAAGCAATACCAGCCTTGAAAGAACGATTAAAGAAAAACAAAAAACGTATAGATGTATTTAAGGAAACTCCTACACATGGGATACGAACCGGTGTTAATCTAGCGGTCAAACATAAAATTACCATGTTAGAAGCAGAAATAGTCTTTCTTGAAAATACTATTCAAAATTTTATTCATTCGGATTAAATAGTATATCCAAATAAAAAAGGAACCAAAGTGGGTTCCTTTTTTTATTTGGATCAAAAAAAGGTGCATATTAAAATTATATAGTCATACTTGACTAATCACTAATAAACTATTAGAATTCAATTAGTCAAACATGACTATATATTTATGATAAAGGAGTGACGTATATTGTTTCTTGCTATTAGAGAATTAAAGTATGGTAAATTACGCTTTCTGATGATTGGCGTTATAACTATTCTAATTGCTTGGCTAGTATTCATTTTATCTGGATTAGGTAACGGCCTTTCCACTCTTAGTGCAGCAACTTTTAAAAATATGGATACCGATTATGTAACCTTTGAAGAGGAATCAAGAGCCTCTATGAGCCGATCGCTATTGAGTGAATCATTAGCAGGGAAACTAGAAAGCCAACCTAATGTTTCAGCGGTATCAGCAATGGGTGCCACTATGGGAACAGTAACAAATAATTCAAGTTCGAATAAAAATGAAAAAGTAGATATTGCCATTCTAGGAATCAATCCCGGTAGTTTTCTGGAACCTAATGTTGAAGAAGGAAAGCACCTCGATGCAAATCAGTCTTTGGAAGTTATCGCTAATGATACTTTAAAGAAAAAGGGGTTTAAAATTGGTGATACGCTGAAAATAGAGGGATCATTAGAGAAGTTGAAAATTGTCGGGTTTGTAAAAAATGAAACATACAATCATTTGCCTGCAATTTTTACTACTTTGGATAAATGGCGCTCCATTCAATTTGCAGCACCTGGTTCTGATAAAGGTATTGAGAAACCTGTAAACGCAATTATGCTGCAGGGGGAGAAAATTGACTCCGAGAAACTAAGCCAGGTATTCAAAAATACTGAAACAGTAACTAAGGCCACTGCCATACAGGGAATGCCCGGTTATAAGGAAGAGAATGGCACAATTATGATGATGCTTGCTTTCCTTTTGGCCATTTCGGCATTTGTACTGGGGGTATTCTTCTACGTACTTACCTTGCAAAAATCGAATCAGTTTGGCATATTGAAGGCCATTGGTGCCAGCAATCGTTTCCTCGGGAAAGCTATTGTATCACAAGTATTTCTATTATCATTTATTAGTATTGCCGCAGGTATCTTGTTAACCTATGGGACAGCCCTTATTCTTCCTGATGAAATGCCATTTTCACTTGACCTTAAAATAGTTGTCCTTTATGCCCTGTCCTTACTTGTCATTTCTATTTTAAGTTCATTAGTTTCAGTTCGGAAAATTACAAAAATAGACCCACTTCAAGCGATTGGGAGGATGGAATAAATGTCAGGTATACAATTAGAAAATGTCTCCAAACTGTATCAACAGGGAGAAAATCAAGTTCTTGCCCTTGATAATATTTCCCTAACTGTGGAACAAGGTGAGTTTATTGCTGTTATTGGCCCATCAGGTTCGGGTAAAAGTACCTTTCTTGCAATTGCAGGCGCCTTACTCCAATCATCTGAAGGTGAAGTTATTCTTAACGGCAAGAGCCTTAATCAGTTAAACCAAAAGAACTTAGCTCAATTGCGGCTGGATGAAATAGGATTTATCTTACAAACCAGTAATCTTGTGCCTTATTTAAATGTTCTTGAACAATTACTTGTAGTAAAAAGAATGTCAGGGAAACTTCTAAAACAGGATAAGGAATATGCAAAGGAATTATTGCAAAGTCTCGGTTTAGCAGAAAAACTGAATAAATTGCCCGAACAGTTATCTGGAGGAGAACGCCAACGTACTGCAATTGCCCGCGCATTTATAAACAGCCCATCTATTATTCTGGCAGATGAGCCAACAGCTAGTCTGGATTCAAAAAGAGCTCATGAAGTGGTTCAACTCATAGCTATACAAGCAAAAACAAGAAACAAAGCAGCAATTATGGTTACCCATGACGAACGAATGCTTGAATACTGTGATAAAGTGTATCGAATGGAAGATGGCAGACTTAAACATGATGAATCCTTTAATTGTGAAAACTTGAAAATTACCTCTACGTAAGAATAGAAATTTTTGTAGAAAATTAAAGAGCATTAATCAATGATTATTGTAACAAACAGTATTAAAACGAAATTAGGTTTTGCTGCAAAGATGGCTCCCATGTTCACTAGGTCAAGACCTTTACAAAAAACGGAAGGGCTTATAAGTGGAGGATTTAATTACTAAACACCTAACCATATAGGATGAATGTAAATATGTATTGGAACACGATTGAAGACTTTACTCAATAGAAAAATAGCGCTACTTTCAAAGAAACCCGTGCAGGATCAAATAACACGGAACGGGAATCTCCAATCTTGGGAAGTGGAATTATTTCAGAGGTTGTTTCGGCTTTAGGGCCAATTGCATAATTACTTTTATTTGAGTACTAGTAAAAATAAAAAGTAAATAAATCAGGAAAGAGCTTTAAATCATTTTAAAAGCCTAATAGTACAGTTTAAATTGCAAAATGCTATACATTATTTTCTCTACAAAAATGCCCGATTGTGGAGTAAAAAAACATTAGATTAATTTAATTGTTGTAATAAATAAGGTCATTTGTAGTAAAAAGAGGATAGATAGAGCGAATTTTATTTAAGCTCTTCTATCCTTTTTAATCATTAACCAAGAATTCTCTATTTAAAATAGTTTCAGCTTAATAAAAATAAACTGATTACTTGTTTCTTATAACATTCTTAATTAATGAAATTCTGAGGAATACATTCACGAACACCCGAATTTCTCAATGAGTTAAATAAAGCTGCACTGATTCTTAAAATAACAAAGTTATCAGTGCTATTTTCTAATTCATAGATGACAAAGTATGAATTATCGACTGTAAAAATACATTTTCGTTCTAATTCAAATCCAGGTGGTACAGGAGGAAGATTAAAGCGTGGTACAACTACAGGTGTATCTCCTTCATCTCTGATAAAATTGAAAGTTTGTTGGTCAATCTCATATATATTAACTGGATCAATCTCCACACCTTTATCTGGAACTGTAATTTCATCTTCAACTAATAGGAAAAAGCGCTCGTTTCTAAAATTGAAAAGCCCTCTTGCTCCAATTTCAAATGATGCCATTTTATTTTCACCTCCATTCCTATAAATAAGTTATTCATATGAAATACGATTCTCTAGACTATAAGGAAGGAAGAGTGAAGAATTATTAATAAAAATATTCATAAGAGTCGGTTTCAGTATGACTGCTAAAGATGGATACGATGAATACATGTATATTGTTTATTTTCAATCGTGAAAATATAATCCTAAAAATAGATTTTATTATTTATTAACAGGAGGTGATCTTTAATGAAGAGTCGAAGGATTCTATCCGCATTCGTACACAGATAATAGCGACCGATGAAAAGTATTTACTATATGAATAAATGTTTTTTTGTAATAGTTATAGTGAAATCCCTTCATATTCTGTATATTTGTGTATGAGGAGGAGATTTAATGGCTAGAAAATGGATGTTACCATTACTTTTATTACTAGGTGCTTTGATGGCTGCATGTAGTGAGGATCAAGAAAAGGGTGGGGACGTAGAAGTAACCATCCCCGCTTTATTTTTCGAAGGACAAGACATCGATTCTGTTATTTCAAAGGCAAAAAACAGTGGGATTAAAGAAGTCATTAAAAATGATGATGGATCTTTAACTTATAAAATGCCTAAACCAGAGCACGAAGAAATGATGAAAGGTTTAAAAGAAGGGATATTAGCAAGTGTAGATGAACTTAAAACTAGTGATAATATCAAATCTGTAAAAGATATTACATATAACAAATCCTTTTCAGAATTCACAGTATCTGTAAACAAAAAAGAATTTGAAACTAGTTTCGATACAATGGCATCATTTGGACTTGGTCTAACAGGCATGTACTATCAATTATTTAATGGTTCAGACGTTGAGAATTATAAAGTGACAGTAATTTTTAAAGACGAATCAAGTGGAGAAGTGATTAATACCATAGTTTATCCAGATGATGTGAATAAGAAGAAATAATGTAAATAATATTTACAACAGTGTTAGTTCAGCCTATTGACAAAAGTTGCCGAGAATTTCATACTCGATGGCTTTTGTCATTTTTTTAATTACTACAATACCCTCAATCGTTCCCTTGTATTGTTTGAATGCTTTGCCATCAAAAAAAGTCGCCCCATCCGCTAGTAGGGGAAGAGGGCGGCTCTACATTATGGGCAGAATTTTATGGCTTACATACGAAAAGTCACTCAAATTTAAACGTGAGTGACTTTTCGAGTTATTTTATTTTACTTCAAATCATTATGTAGCATGATAATAGGTAGCTATCTCTTTTAAGTCAGAAGCTTTAAAATTAGCTACATCGATCTTATCAAAATCTCCTTTTTTAAGAAGGACAGTCATAGCAGATCCAGGATTGATGTTACCATATGCATCTTTAAAGTTAGCTTGCCAATTGATACGGATATTGCTCAAATCCTCTACACCTTTTAATACTCTAATTAATTCAACTGTATTTTGTTGAGCATAATCTATCGCTTTCTTTTTTGTTATTGCATCGTCATTCATCATCGATAAATAATAGTAATCTCCCATGCCTTCAACAATAATGTTTCGTTCACTTCCATCAGTAGTAGTAGTTCCGAATAAATCAGTAGCTATTTTGGCAATACGCTCTTCTAAAGGAATGTTTTTATCATTTGCAATAGTCATATCGATAGCCAACTCATTCTCTGTAGTTTCAACATGATCGGATGTTGAAGTATCTTCCTTTGCTTTCTCTTCACTACAGCCTGCCAATAATAATGTTGACAATGCTCCTATGTATAATAATTTCTTCACAGTAAAGTTACCTCCTAAAATTTAATATACTACCTATTTTAGAGGTTTTGTAGGTAGTTGTATATACAAAAATATCCAAGGTTGAAATAAAAAGAATTATGTCTATATAATAATAGTGAGCGTTAACTGCGAATGGAGAGGTGGGGCTAAAAATTGAACAGGAATGGATTAAAGATTATAAAAATTAAGTTAAAAGCATTCCTCCGGGATGGTTTTATTTTGCCTTGAAAAGTGACTATCGAAAGTTCCTCCTTTTGACTGTCAGGCAAAAGTACTTACGGTATAGTGGATATATCCATTACAGAGACATACCGTAGTCAAGCACGACAAGACTACTTATACGAGTAAGGATACCAGGGGATAGCTCATGGCAAAAATCTTGCCATTGTTGCTCTGGCGATTGGCTTTTATTAATGAAAATATAGTATCGACCATCAATAAATAAGGCTTGACTCTTATCTGACTAATAAAAAATTTCAAGCCCATCTAAAGGCCATTTCTTCAAAATTTAGTAGGACAGGGTCCATAATACCCAAACAAGTGTAAAACTGTTGGACATAATCTTCAAGGTGAGTATAGTGCAAGTGAATCAACCCCTAATAAGAAAATGAGAATATGTGTTCTGTTTAAAGAGACAATAAAACCCCACTTTTGGGAAGTGGGGCTACTTGGAGATGAATGCTTGAATAAAAGGTATATGGCAATTGTTGCAATTAAAGTCTCTTTGTTGTTGGCGTAAGCCTTGAACTCAGCATCGACTTTTTTCAAGTTGTCATTTAAGAGTTCGACTACATGATGTTTCTAAAAAAACTTCTCTGTGTCTTCAATTTTAGAAATAAGGTTAGGTATGTCTCTAAATGATAGGTTGTTTAGGCAACTTTTCAAGAAGTACGTAGTCTCATTATTATTTTTATTAAATCGGGAACCTAATCGGGCGTTAATGAAACCAGTCTCTTTAAGAATAGGGTTTTCACCCAAAAAATTTGCTATTTCGTTTGATTTAACTGTATATAGTTTTATATCTTCCTTTTGATTAACATACTGACCAACTAAATATCCTACGATGGTAGAACCCTGTGTTACAACTGAAGAAATAAAGAAATCACTTAATGGATTACCTTTTTCAACTGAGTATTCTTCAGATGTTAACTTTAATAATTTTATGTAGGTGTTTGGATTTGGTAATACAATCGTTACTCCCTCAAACTCTTCAAATTTCCCTAATGAGTCAATTTCATCTTGAGTATAGTAAACCCTTTTCTCTTCTTTAGTAATAGCATCTATGCTAGTAACAGCAATCTCTTGAGAAGATCGTGATGTATCTATATTAAATTTTTCACTAATCACTTCAGATATTGCCTCTTGAATACTCTTTACTATTAAAGGGCGAGAGGTGTTAATAAACTGTTGAGTTACCTTAAATTTAAACCGTTCTTTAATAACAAATTTGATAAAATCATCATTTGGGGATTCAAAAATTTCTTTAATTACAGATTTAAATGATTGAAAATATATTAACGATTCAGCGAGGATTTTTACTGTTTCTTCATCATATAAATTTTTAGAAAACTTAATCAGATTTTCAAAATCCTCCTCATTATGATTTATAATATTGAAGATAAAAAAGGGCTTAGAATCCATTATATTTGAGTTATTTAAATCAGTAAAAAAGTGATACTCAATCCCATTTGTTAAGATACCTAATTTGACACTAGGGAATGTACTGAAATACCTACTTAATTGTGGGGCGCTTTTATTAATTTTTATATTGATCGATTTTGCCTCAATGAAAATTCGAGGTTGCCCATTGATTGAAATAGCATAATCTACTTTTTCATTTTTTTTATGAAAATCAGCTGTGAATTCTGGAGTGACTTCTTGGGGACTATAGGTGTCGTAACCTAACCCTTTAAGCAATGGTAAAACAAGAAATTGTTTTGTAGATTCTTCGTTTTTAATTAGTTCACTATTTTCGGATATCACATTGTTTAATAATTCTATAGTTTCTTTTAAATTCATTTGTACACTCTCCCTTTGTGGTTAATACAAGGCGCAATCTTCGGAATAAAAAGAATTTCTTATTGTATTAAATCCATTTTCATATTAATAGTCAATAATTATTGCGTAAATATACCTATAGTGATGACAAAAAAATAATATAACATAATTAAATAATTTTTCCAATAATAGTTCTATAACAGGACATGTTTTTGTCATGTCCTGTTAATAGAATGTTCAATAAAGCTCACCTTTATCTTTCAATATCGCTCACATCTTATCCATTTTCTAGAATATTTTTGATAATTTTACCGAAGATTTGTTAGTGAAATCTAGTATTGATTATTATCTTCCGCATGCCATACTGAATTAGCCTAAAATTTTTTTCTTTTCTTCTAAAAATTCTTCTTCAGTTAAAATCCCTTTATCTCGTAAATTCGCAATTTTTTCTAAGTCACTATATGGATCTGCTGAGGTTGATAATTTCTTTTTATCATTAGTCAATCGATGGTTATCTTTGCTATCTTGCATTTGTTTTTGCACAACATCTATAAACTTGTTTAAACGATTATCATTTAAAATATCATCAAATGTTGCACGTAAAGATGGAGTGAGGATGGTCAATTCTTTTTGAGCAATACCATCAGAGGCAAGTAAAACACCTTCCATATATTTATAGTTAAAAGGTGTATATAATTGGATATTACCAATTTTTGTAACGAAAACTACTCGCATATTTGTTGCTATCAAAAGACCTTTTTTTTCTAAATTTCCAAAATCGTATTCAGCTGGTAAAGAGGAGAGAACAATTTCATTGGCCAACTGCACAGTGTTTTCGAAATAATCGATTGCTGGCTTATAAAAGGTGTACTTCATCCCTTTATATAAACTAGTCCCCACATATTTCTCTCGCTGTTGGATATCCTCTTGTTTTGTACGTTCTTTTGCATCTATAACAGCTTGTCTTTCTGGAGTATTTTCAAATGTCCCCATTATTTTTTTGAAAAAGCTCATTTTGTCACCTCGTATTTATTTTCCTGAAATGATTAGGTAAAAGAATAGTATATAAACATAAATAAGTAAATTTCCTAATAATGGTGCTATTAAAGGACATGTTTATAACATGTCCTTTTCATAGATATCATTATGTTACTTTTAGTCTTAATTAAAAATCGTTTATTAGGTTTTCTCCAAATAACGATTACAATTCCCCTTTATCCTTCAAAATCTCCCACATCTTACGTAGCTTTTCTAAGTCCTCTTCCTTAGATTTAGGTAACTCTTTGTACCATTTTTCAAGGGATGGATTGTTAGCAAAAGCTTGGAACTCAGCTTCCTCTTTTTCTTGTTGTGAAAGTTGTATAGTTTCATCTGTATTATCAAGTAAATAATCTGTTGTAACATTTAAGGTTTTGGCTAAAAGTACAAGCATTTCATTGGAAGGAGTGCTATGTCCATTTTCGTAGTTGCTGATTGTACCTTTAGTAGTTTGAACTTTTATTGCTAATTGTTCCTGTGTAAGTTTTTTAGACTTTCTTGCTACCTTCAAACGATGGCTCAACATGATATCACTCCCTGTACAAGTAAATTGTACTATTTTCTTTAACAAAATACATAAAGAAAGTTGAAAGTATGAGAAATTCATACATTTATATTGACGTATGAAAATCTTGATGTTGCTATATAAGTACAAGTTATCCATACAAAAAGGAGGTGAGTTGTAATGAAGATCTTGAATTTTATAAATGCCTCAAAAAAAGAAGTAACTTACTCAAGCTAAACTAGCGAAATTATTGAAATTTGTTAGTAAAGCAACAATATCTAATAGGGAGACAGGCTATTCAAAACCAAGATTAGAGATAGCATTAATTGTTTCTGAAATTTTAGACGAAGATGTGGCTTTTTTATTTGGTTATATATACAAGAATCTTGTACACAAAATAACCTATTTCTCTACACTAAAGAAGTTGGTGAGGATATGGAATGGAAGTAAATATGTAAACAAATTTTATACTCCGATAAATCTAGGACTTCTAACAGTTACTAAGCGACAGTGTTTGATTACTGAAAGAAATCAAAAGGTTAATACTTGTTGAGGAGAGGCCGTTTGAAATGGCTATTCAAGAAAATGACTTATCTCAATTAGTTTTAGAAAAAACTGGTCTTAATAAAAAGGTTTTATTAGATAGGTATGATCGTATGGCACAAGACACATTCAGAAAGCGAACGATGTATTGGGATATTGATGATCTAGTTAGAGAAACTAGATACAGTAAAGCTTCATTAGAAAAATATATTATTTGTGATCCTCGTATGAAGGAAAATCAAAGGCAGCTTGGACCAAGATTTAAACGAGTATGGTTATCCGAGCTAACTGCCATTGTTTTAGAAGAAATACTTAATAATTAATTTCAATAAAACTACCCGGACAGGTACGTAATATTTTGAGGAAACAAGGTATTAGAAGAGGCCAGGGCAAATGGCCTCTTGATAAAACAAACTACCAATTTAGTAAAAATTCAAGAAGTAGGGGCAACTACCTCTCATCTCAATACTAAAGCTAACTTCATAAAGAAACTATGCAACGGCTGCATAGTATGCACAATACGCATAAAAAGGATGGATAAATATGGACTTTGACATTGGGACATTAATAAAAAAGTGTCGTAAGAAAGCCAAGCTTTCACAAGAGGCTTTTGCAGATTTGATGCACACGACACAATCAACGATTAGTCGTATAGAACAAAATTTAATTGCTTGTGAGGCTAAATTCTTAGCCAGAGCAGCAGCAGTCACAAATTCACAAGATGTTGTTGTAGCTACATTGTTTAGTACTGATGCAGCACTTCAATTTTTACAAACAGTACCTATGTTCATGGGAGGAGTGTTTTTATGGATATTGTAGAAAAATTAAAGCTGAAAATAGCTATGTTAGAGGCTTGTAATGAGGATTTATTAGTGGCTATTGGCGTTCATAACGAGCGGGGGGAATATCATCTTTCAGCAGAGTGCATGAGAAAAATCAAGAAAGCAACATATGAAATTGAGAGATTAAAAGCGCATATACTGGATCAACAAAATTTCCTTTGGGTTATTAATGATTTACAAGAAAGAGGGCTACTTAGTGAGGTGATTAAAAAGTATGCGTATCAAGCCTAGAGCGTGGCGACACATGACGTTAAAGCAGAGGTTAATTTATGTACATTTCTTTTGTGATAAGAAGTTGTTGGAGAAATTAATTCACAATAAAAAAGCTGTTTAATCATTGCGGGATTAAACAGCCAATAAACTATGGAATATAGAAGCATTATAGCATGAAAATTGAACGTTTGCGAGTGTTATCTCGCTCTCGTCAAGCAGCTTACAGTACCGTCTCCCTACGGTATAGCTTTGCCACTGTGAGTTGCTTGATGGGACACCATCAGAAAGAAGGTGGGAATCTTGAGTATTGATCAATTCAATCCAAAGATGCGAGAGGTACGTATAGAAACAGAAGTGTTTGAGGAACGATTTGCTGAGTATGACATCATCAGTGAGTTTACCGGGATCATACTTACATTAGTAGCAATTGAGGACAATGTACGCTACACAAGCTT
The DNA here is from genome assembly GCF_002429815.1 of Lysinibacillus sp. UBA5990. Taxonomy (NCBI): domain Bacteria; kingdom Bacillati; phylum Bacillota; class Bacilli; order Caryophanales; family Bacillaceae; genus Lysinibacillus; species Lysinibacillus sp. UBA5990. The sequence continues at coordinate 1,577,202 of NZ_DJAY01000015.1, read as the reverse complement.
TGTCACAAAATCATATGCAGAAGTTTTACGTAAACAAAAGGAGGCGATAGCGTGAAACAACTTATTGAAGTCGAGAATCCGATGGTGTTAGGAACAATTGAAGCTGTAAATAGTGTACCTACATTTCGATATATAGAGACAGATTTCCGTGATATCTATGGTAGTCTAATAGTTTTCAATGATGATTATATGGAGTTTTCAAATGGGGATATCGTTCATCTAGATAACATCCATACGTATTTAGAGGATCACTATAATGCCAAATTTTTCACAAAAAAATAAACCACTTGGCAGAGTGGCTTACAAAACAAATATTAGAGCAATTATAGCGGACTATAGGAGGAATTTCAATGAGTAGCTTAGCAGAACAATTTAATAATCCAATTCCTTTCCAACAACCACAAGGGGTACTAGCACAAGTTAGTTCCTCCTGTGAGATGGCAGAAGTCAAAGGACAAATCTTTATGGCGAAACAGTTTCCTGAAAACGTATTCCAGGGTGAGCAACGTGTATTAGACACTTGTAAACGTCCGGCACTAGCACAGGTTGCCATGTATCAATATCCTCGTGGTGGACAACGTGTAACAGGCCCGTCTATTCGATTAGCTGAAGCAATTGCACAAAAGCCAGAATTACCACTCGAATGAGGCAAATCATAACGTACCACACAAAGTCTTTCTGCCTGCTTGGATATTTCAACAGGAGAAGGATAACGATGAAATGAAATCAGGTGCTTGGTACTGGATTACACGTGTAGATACCCAAACTATAGGGTGATGGAGATTAGTGATAATTTCGAGTTTGTGATAGATTAGAAGAGGTTTTATAGAAAATATGGTTAAGTAAAATCATTTTTGTTTTCTGGGCTTATCAAAGTAAATGGACATAACAGAAAGTCCCATAACAATGAATGCTATCGCAACATAATTATTTGGAATAATTGAATTGTAATCGAGGGAACCTGTTAATCTCCCCATTCTACTTGAAAGAACAAGGGCACCTATAACAAATAGCATATTTCAATTATAGAATAACGTATTTTCAATGCGTATATGCTCCTAGAAAAAAGAGCTGTACTATGTATTAGTTGAAACAAAATGTTCAGTAGTAAGATGAGGAGATTGGCAAAAAAGAAAAGAACGCACAAATGGGCGCTCTTCAAAAATATTTTTTACTGCACAGATACTGTCACAGTCGTGTCTGCGTATCCAGTTGCTTTAAACGTCCATATCCATGTTCCAACAAGTTGAGATGTGATCTTTTGGAGTTCAATTTTCTTTACGTTTATAAAACAGTCCAAGATAGGTGTTTATCATTCTAAAACAAAAAGCTAAAGAGTGTGAAGTCTCTGCAGCTCCTTAAGTATGGTGCACTACGCGATCTTATTTTGGTTGTTTATTTAACATTTATACTTATTATTTCATTGGTAAAGGGTTAACAATCTTCGGATAGTAAAAAGTGAAATAGATTTTTGAAGATAGTTTCTTACTTAAAAACGAATGAAACAAAAACCGGCAGAGGCTGCCGGTTGTGGATTTTAAAATTACTTTGTATTGTTTTCGTTTGAAAAACGACCAGAAGCAAATTTTTTGTTAGCTTCAGCTTGCTGAATTTGCTGTCTGATTTCATTAACATCAGTCTCATTTCCAAATTCTTGGCTCATCGAGTTCGTTGAACCAGAAGCTTGTTTTTTGTTAGCTTCAGCTTTTTGGATTTGTTGTTTAATTTGATTAACATCAGTTTCGTTTCCAAATTCTTGGCTCATTGCATTCGGAATTTGTGAGTTAAAGTTTTGATTGTTGTTCACCATTGAAAATCACCTCCTGAAAATAGTTTGTACAGAAGGTGAGTTAGTATCCGTATTTTTGTATATTAAAAAAATATTATGGTGGTATATATGGGCACTAACCTAATAAGAAAGTTTCTCTTTAGGTTAGCACTAAAATATATATGTTTAGTACATTAGCCTAATAGTGAACTATTAAGGAAAGAAACAAAAAAGAGTCACTGAGCTGGTAGTGACTCTAAGTAATTAGGAGGCCGTGACGGTCAACCAACGCCACAGCAAGTGTGTGCGAAACACTTTTATTAGTATGTGTAGAATATTAGTATTCATACATTGAAAAGAGCTGCAACGTCGTCGCACGCTACAGCTTAAAATGTGTTAATTAATTTCTCATATCTTTAAGGCCAGGGCTGTGTTCGTTTGGCATCTCTGGCATAGCTGGTACAGCGAATCCTTCAGGCGGTGGAGTCACATTTAGTTCTCCACCATTTCTACTAGGAGTTTGTCCTTGGAAGATTTCACCGATACGAGTTGGATCTAATCTAAAGTTAAACTGAGCATTATGATAGCCCATTTCAACGAACTTCCTACATTCAGGATATTTGTTGATATCGTAGTTCGGTACCGGGAATAGTTTTCCCCAATCTACTCCTAAAGTTTCCAATGCTTTGGCAAAAGCGTTTTGGTGAGCATTGTCACGAACTATTAGAAAAGCAAGCGTTTCCCTAAATGTCTGATTAGAACTCATTTCATATATACGTGTTTTTTGAAGTACACCAGTTGACTCAAGCACTAAATTATCTAATAAATCTGCGATGAGATTTCCGTGAGCATACACCCAAGAGCCATTCCAAGGGTTACCTGCAGCGTCGACAGGTAAAGATGATTGTGCTCCCACAATATAATGGTGTGGGTTAGCATGTCTAACGGCCTCGTCTAAAGGAGCTTGGTCCATACCGTTATTACCTGGGGCAGAAGATTCTCCAGAATCATTTAGTAATTGGTTAATGGTGTTTTGTACAAGTTCTACGTGAGCAATCTCTTCTAAGAAAACGCCACGAAGTAAGTCACGATATTGTGTTTCTTTGCCCCTGAAATTAGAGCTTTGGAAAAAATATTGCATCATGGTTCTCATTTCACCGTAATGACCACCTAATATTTCTTGCATGACACGTGCTGCTTGTGGATCCGGTTTGTCAGGTTTAATGATGTTAATTAATTCTTCTTTGTAATAATACATTTACATTCCTCGATTCGGGGAAATAGAGTCAATTTTATTTTTCTGGATAATTAACATGTAATGGTGGTGGAACTAACCATCCTTTATTTTTGTTAAGTCGCAGTAATTTGCCCCCGATTAGAGCTTTTGAGGCATGGAATTGACCATACATTAACGCGATATCTTCGCGAGTAGAAGTCCCCATTGCTTGGCTACACGCAACTAATCCTGCAGCTAGGTCTACGGAAAGAGCAGCACTTATTTCGGGATCATTAAATTTAGCACCAGCAGGAATATCCTCCATTCTAGCTACAGGTCGTTCAGGTGACGCAGGGGGTAAAGCGATTCCATTTGTTTTAAGGATTTTTTCTAATTGTTTTATTTCATCTCTACAAAGTTCAATGATATCTTCAATTATTTTTTTTAAATCCTCATCACCAGCGTGATTATAAAATGTTTGATAGCCTGAAATCATACCATAGTCAGCAATTAAGCTAGACCAAACAGCAAATACCTCACCGTAATGTAACGGTTCATCTTTTGGATTTCCACCAAGAATACCCATACTTACACATCCTTTTCTTTTTTATGGCTAAAGCATGGTTAGTATGGGTGAAATAATAATTACCATTCACTTTTAAAAAAAGTATTTAAGGTCGAGTTTAATAAAATAAAATTAAAAAGGACCACCTTCTATTCAGAAAGTGATCAAGTAACTAAGTGAATGTTAGGAGTAACAATACCTAGGATTATATTATGTATCCAAAAATGACTATGATAGGCGTTTACTTTGAAAAAAGCCAGAGCGAGTGAAATCTCTGCAGCTCCTTTACTTTGGCTTTTTAAGTTTTTATACATCTGATTTATATTGGTATAGATTTAAAAGTATAGATCTTCCCAATAAAGTATAAACGAGCAGAGGAAATTGCTATTGAGTTTACTCCTGTAGAATTAGAAAGAAATGAAGAAAAGAGCAAAAGGGAGAACAACAACAACCAAATTAAAAACACAATCTTCAGGTTGTGGTACATAAAAAAGCTGTTACTTCCCTTATAGCTTTATGATCGCAAGACATCACACAAAATTCATCATGTAATAAACTTTTTAAACATAAAAAACCGTTAGCAGACGCTACATGCTCTTTGAAATATGGCTTTGTCATTAGCATTACAACTTAGTAGGGCAAACCTATGTTAACAGGGAAATTAAGGTTACGAAATAGGGTTTACTTCATTGGATGTAGAATTATCGTTGGAAGATTGAAACCATTGAGGAAACACGCCAGCTAGTAGCGAAGATTGTGATAACCATAGTTACATTGGGGCGAAAACAGCTATGTATTTGTCATTGAAACAATATTGCCAAAGCTAGTAGAGGCACGAATAATCCAGTGTATATAGAAGCCAATGTCGTGTATATTTGTTAAACTATTGAATGAAGGATTACGAGTAAATAATTGCAGAGGTGCAAAAGCGTATTCCATTGGAACTTAGAGATAGAGAGTGTGAGATCCTTCATAGACTACTAAATGGAAATAGTATGCGCTCTATTGCATGAAATTATCTCGTACAACACTATTTAGGGTCAGAAACAATATATTGAAACAAATGAAGAAGTAGCCGAGAGGCTACTTCTTTCAGCGAAATTTTCATTATTATTTTTAGTATGAGATCAGGATAAAACTAAGTGCTTTCAAAAAGATCTTCAGTCTCAAAAGCTGTCAGGGTCCTTATTTTTTATGCTATTTCATTGTTTTTTCAATATCTTCTACTTTGATAAACTTCAAAACAACAAACAGGAGAATGAAGCCCAATACACCTGCCGTAATATAACTGGCATTGAGATAGTTTTTCATGACAAGTGACATAATAGGAGGGCCGGCTGCAACGCCTATAAATCGTGCGGAGCTGTAAAAAGAGGAAACTGTTCCTCTAAGCTCTTTTATAATATTGTCAGTAATAATTGTGTCAAGTGCAGGCAATAATGCACCGATAGCAATCCCCACTATACTCGTTACAACTAATAAAAAAATCAGTTTTTTGCTTGTAAACCCAACGAAGACAATACTGACAGACATTGCAATTAAAGAGGCAATAATTATTTTTTTAATCCTTCCCAGGTTTCCTTTAATTTTTCGACCGGATATAAATGAAGCTATACAAAGTAATAAAAGCGGGATGGCCAGGACAAACCCCTTTTTTATACCTTTTATATCATGAACTTTTTCGAGGTTTTCTGACAAGAAAAATAGCATACTAAATAATATGAGCATCACAAGGATCCCGTTAAGGAATACGGTATACAACCATTTTCCTTCTTCCTTGAAAACTTTTTTTGTATTACGTAAAAACTCTTTGAGCTTCAATGGTTTATCATCATCTTTTGGGGCTTTAACGAAGAAAAAAATAAGGACAATCGAAATCAGACTAAGCGCTGAAATGGAAAAGAAGGGCAGAAACCACAAAAAAGCGGCAAATAATGATCCTAAAATGGGACTTAACACTTTCCCAAACGTGTTAGATGTTTCAATTATCCCTAATGTAGAACTTATTTTTTCGTCATCATCTTGATAAAGATCACCTACAAGAGGCAATACGATCGGCATGGCACCAGCGGCCCCTATTCCCTGAATAATTCTTCCAGCGATAATTATTGTGTACGGGTCATCCATTTTCCATGAAGCAAATCCAGCAATCAGACCACCAATTAAAGCTAAAATTAAGCTCGGTAATATTACTATTTTTCTGCCTAAGCGATCCGATAAATAGCCAGCTACTGGGATAAGAAAAATGGCTGCGACTGAATAACTTGTTATGATCATGCTAGACTGAAATGATGTGATCCCCACCTTATCTTCCAGTATAGGGAGCACAGGAATAAGCATCGAATTTCCCAGTGTCATGATGAGTGGAATAGAAGTCAAACTTACAATACACCAGACACTGACATTTACCCTCTCTTTGTCCATTACCACACCTCGACTAAAATTCTTTTAAAGGTATGGTTTCCTTTCGGGTACATTTTATTCGCTGTTGTTGAGTTTATTGGAATAACACTTGGTAAGCCTGCTCGCCAAAGTAGATTCCGAAACCAATCATTAATATGGCTGAGATAAAAGAGACCGTTTTCAAAAGCTGTGTGGATAATAATTTTCGAGCGACACTGGATAAAAAGGCATAAATAAAATCAACTAAAATAATGCCAATCAAAATGGCGATACTTACCAAAATGATTTCATACCCTGTAGAGATACCAGCTGTTTTTGCAAGTATGGAGCCGTATATTCCCAGCCAGAAAAGGATGGTTAGTGGATTCAAAAAAGACATGAAAAATCCAGTCATGAGGGATTGTCTCAGTCGTGTTCTTTTACCGGTTTTCGAATCCATCTCAATTTTATGTAGTGACAGTAAATTTTCGATACCGGTGTACAAAAGAACAAAACAGCCGAAAGACCAAAGTATTGTTTTTAACCAGATGGAATTAATAAATTGGCCAATCCCAAAGTATACGATAAACATATATATAATGTCGGTCGCTATGGCACCCAAACTAAAAAACCATGCATGAAAAAAGCCATTTTTTAAACCTGTATTTAATAGGACAGTCTTAACAGGTCCTATTGTTGCAGCCATTGATATTCCTAAAAAGATAAAGGTAAATAAAGAATTCATAAAATAGCCTCCAATTATCAAATGTACTTGCATTTTATTCCAAAGTAATAACTTTTAGGACAATTTAAAAGGACAATTCTAATAGGAGGATTTGTTTTTAGAGGTATTTTGTGTTAGCTTTTTTCATAAAATCACCCATTGATTATCATACGATTAAAAAAGTTTATTGGAACAATTTTCTACAAATTCACTCTCAAAGCCACACCAAACTCAGTCCTCTCAACTCATCGTGTTTTGGCTGTTCGATGCAGTTTTCAAAGCAAATTAAAAAGCCCCATCGCATTTATGAAGACCTCTAACCCAATCAATGCGCCTTTAAGCTGATAGTTTGCTAGATTTTAATGTATTCCTCTGATATTTGGTAAAAGTGTGACGGGCGGCTTAACCACACGTGCCAGATATTTATTTACAACGGGTGTTGATAAATGCATAACAGTCTCTACCAACTCAAAATGGCCTTTTTGATAAGCTCCAAAATGTGAACCAACATGAGGAAAGCGACTTACTTCATAAACAGCACGGTACATACAACTTAGCATCAGAATGCGCGGGCGGATTAAAAAGGCCGAACATGCTATCAGACGTTTAGAAATACAGTTACAGGATAACAAAATTATTATTCTGATTTAATTGAAGATACGCACTATTAGGGCTTGCTACTGAGAAGGATGATGATGCAAATGGTGTTTTCTCCTCGTACCACTCTTTTTCAAAGGAAAGGAATAGTGTTTGGGAAAAAGGAGAAGGTAAAAGAAGAAAATTGTTACTTTCAAATTTCGAGCGTATAATTCAAAGCAGCCAGTAGCGAAAGGCTGATAACAACAGCTAGATTGGAGCTAAAACAGCTATGTATGGCCTTGAAGCAACATTACCAAAAGCAAGTGGTGGAACTAGTGATCCAGTGTTCACAGAAGCACAACGTCGTGTACATTCGCTGAATTAAAGGAATATGAGCAAAAGATAGCAGAGGTATCAAATCGTATTTCGTTAGTGCGAGGAGAGCTACAGGACTCTTATGACGCAATGGGCTCAGATCAGTTACTAGGGAACATGCTGACAATCGGTGAAATTGCGAATGCGGCAGCCGAAGCTCAAGAAGCGAATGGCTATGAAGCAGCTTGAGGACGGCGATGTTGAAGCTAATATAATGTACTGGTGGGACAAAAAATGCGTCGTCTCCCGTCTGAGTACATGTCACTATCAATGACTGATAAAGCATGTGTCATCACGTCACTACAAGTCAAAATTGCAGATGACAAAAAGCAAGAACACGAAGTGAAACATGGATCTAGAAAAGGTAAGAAACGATAAAAATTAGATAATTATGCTAGATAGCTATAGAGTAATCTCTTCTTATTATGTATATTTGTGTATAAGGAGGGGTATTATGAAAAAAATTTTAATACTTGTATTCACTGTAGTTATAACACTGAGTATATCTACTACAGCTTTCGCAATCGACGTATTTTACCAAAATGAAAAAGTGGTAATGGACGTGCAACCAAAAGTTATTAATGGTAGTACATTAGTTCCGATACGTGCTATTAATACTGCTTTAAAAGGCGAAACAAAATGGAATCAAGCCAAACAACAGGTGGAAATTGTAAAAGGTGGTCATAAAATAATTTTAGAAATCGGGAAAAATAGTGCATTAGTTGATGCTAAGGTTGTAAACTTAATCGCGCCTGCACAAGTAATATCCAATCGTACTTATGTGCCTTTACGCTTTATATCTGAATATTTAGGGCACGATGTTATATGGGATAGTGCCACCCAGCGCATTTTAATTGATACAGATATAGCTATAATTGACAAACAAGCAAACGTTTCAACTCAGTTTGATACTATCATAGATATAAATAGTATTGATTTTGGAAAAATTTATGAAGTTAATGGAACAGGAAAATATTCTGATTATAAAAAGTTAATTGGCTATCCATATGAAAATCATTATTCTATTTACTATACTGGAAACTCTTCTTCTTACAGTGTCACCTATGAAGATTTAAAGCCTAAAGATTTGAAAGAGAAAATCAGTTGGATATACGATGGGGAAACTTATACTCATACAAGAAGTCAACTATATAGTTTTTTCTCAGATATTACTTCTCTAGAGCGTTTATTGGGGCAGAATGACGGTATAATAAATCAAAATTGGTTAGCAAAAACATTCGGTGAAACATACCGGGATTGGTTAACCCAAGGTATGTATTCACAAGAAGCCACTAGAATAGTTGATAGATATCTAGAAGTTAAAGAAGGTATTAATATTCTGGATAGAGATCCATTTAATGATATAGATTTAGAAAACATAGAACCCAATGAATGGATTTCATTGAAAGAGTTTCATATGAATTCAGAGGGAATAAATTTCTCTGCACATGCTAAACGAGTAGGGGATCAAACCGTTTTAATAATGGCTTTCTCAAAAACTAGCACTCTTACTGGCACTGTTGAAAAAGTAATATACGAAGTTCCAGATATGCCCATAGATTATCTGGATAATGAAAAAGATGTTGAAAATACTTTTAATGGAATACGATTTAAAATTTATAATGGAGATACTTACATTAACCGTGAAGATTTAAAAAATAAAGGCATTTTATAATTTGTAACTCAAGAACACCAAAACAGTGATTTTATGGTGTTCTTTTTATTATGCCAAAAGGGGGTGAGATCATGTCAACAATTCACACTGCGATACAAATTGAAGATCGCTTGAGTCAACCTATTAGGGCTATGCACAATGTCAATTCTAGCTGCCACTGGCATGAGACGGGGCGAAGCAGGTGGTTTAAGATGGTCAGATATCGATTTTAACAGGACATGTTTATGTCATGTTCTGTTACTAGAATGTTCAATTAGTTTTTAAAGCACCTTTATCTTTAATATCTCTCACAACTTACCCAGCTTCTCAAATACTTTTGATAATTTTACTAAATATTTGTAAATGAAATTTAGTATTAATTATTATTTTCCACATGGCATCCTGAGCTAGCCTAAAATTTTTTTCTTTTCTTCTAAAAATTCTTCTTCAGTTAAAATCCCTTTATCTCGTAAATTCGCAATTTTTTCTAAATCACTATATGGATCGGCTGAGGCAGATAATTTCTTTTTATCATTAGTCATACGAGGGTTATCTTTGCTATCTTGCATTTGTTTTTGCACAATGGAATGTGAAGCTAGATAGGTCAACATATGGCTTTATAGCAACAAGCATTAAGCGTATTAAGGATAACATTGTAAAACAGATAATGGAGTGATGTGTGCATTATAGGAATTTATTGCCACATTCCAAGGATTGTGGCAATAAGCAATAAATAAGGATTTCTTAACCTCGCTAATTAATATCAATTCTAATCATAGTTTTTACTGTTTCGTCTTCAAATACCTGTTTTATATTTATAAATATTTTTTTCTTTTTCAAAAATAGAAGTATTCTGTTCATATTTTTTGAGATTAGATAACTTTTCAAGCTCTTGTATCAACATATCCTCTAAATCTATGGACTCTTTCATGTTTTCTTGGGTTTGTTTAATCTCCTTAACAAGTAGTCTAACTAATTTTTGTCCATTCGATTTCACAAGATATGTACGTATATAACCATCTTCATATCTGGTTTCGAGTTTAGGTTTGATATTTTTCTCGTTTTCGTCTTCGTCTTTATGTAAATTTTTAATTCCAAATAAATCTAAGAGACTTTCACTTTTTATATTTTTAGTTACCTCTGCTTTCAAATAATTTAGTGTATTACTGGTTTGAATTTTCATTAATAACTCTCCTTAAATACAAAATACTTTAAATCAAACACTTTAGTTAAATTTGGATAAGGTTTAATTTGGTATTTTTTATACTTTATTATAACCGTTAAAGTTAATAAATGGAGGTTTTTGAAAATTCGTTCAGTACTATTAACATCAGTTTACTAGTGCACAAAAATAAGTATCATTAATGACTTTGTATGCAAACGATGTTATGAGCATCGCAGGAAATGCTTATGATTCTGACAAAGACCAATCTGAACGGCAAATTGCTTTCATGTTTAAGTGGGTGACTGCTGAACAATTAAGAATTGCAGTGAAAACGGAGGCCAATCCGTTTGGTGAGATTACCCCTGAACAATATAAGGCTATAACAAAACAAGATTTCGAGACGCAGGCAGAAGCTTAGCGTTATTTTTATTGTCTAAACATTAGATGGTGAGTATTTGATTTTCTTGAGCTTTAACGGATAATAGAAACTAAGGGAGATGATTCAAAGTTGATAGAAAAAAGCATCAACACCGAAGTTTTTGGAGATATAATAGTTACTCACCTAATAGGTCACATAAAAATTGAAGATGTTGATGATTGGTTTAATGGTTTTGAAAAGGTGTGTCAGCAATTTATTTCTGAAGGTCGAAAGTACAAATTGTTGGTTGATAGAAAAGGCTATATTCCAGACCATTTTTCTGTACAGAAAGAATGGAAAGATAAGTTTTTTAATAGTACCATTCTAAAACACAGCAAAGCAATTGCGTTTCTCCTTGAAGAAGGAGAGATAATGAACCACTTAAAGCAATCCAACACAAAAGAGTCTGTTGAATTTTTCGATAATTACGGACTAGCTTTCAAATGGTTGGTCGAGTATTCAATATAAGAGTCATTATATAATTGATGAATGATTTAACAACAGTAATGCGCCTTCCACTATCAATCAGTGGAGGGCTTTTATTATGAGTTATGGGAGCAATCGAGATGGGGCAAAGGTACACTGTACTGAATCTCGATTCGCCTCATGTCTTTTTATTTTAAAGGACGAAGGAGAGGGAATAGGGCATGAGTCAAGAAACAACCTTTCAACAAGCTGTTACTGTAGCTGACCATGAAAGAAGATTGCAGGAACTAGAAAAAGACGTATCAACGATTAAGCCTATTGTGTACAACACAGCTTCAAGTGTTAAATAAATCGAAAAATCTGTTGAAAAAATGGAACAGAACAGTGATAAAATCAAAGGCTATTTTTTAGCTGCTGCAATTAGTGGTGTCGTTGGAGTTTTATTTATAGCATTACAAAATTCAATTTTTGGAGGATGAATTCATGAAAATTAACTGGAAAGTACGTTTAAAACACAAACCATTCTTAGTGGGCGCATTTGCTTTACTATTACTATTAGTGCAACAAATCGGGGCGCTATTCGGCTACGATACAACAATTTATAATGAGCGAGTTACAGAGTTATTTAACACTGTACTCGCTTTTTTAGTTCTAGTTGGTGTCTTCGTTGAACCAACGACTAGTGGGACGTCAGATAGTGAACAGGTGTTAACATATCACAAACCGAAGGATGATGAATAATGGCTTATACATTCAAACAATGCTTTTTACCTTCAAACAAGTATTCAATTAAGGCACCTTTCATCATGACACCAAAATTCATTACAGTACACAATACAGCCAATGACAAACCTGCTGCTAATGAAATTTCGTACATGATTAGCAATAATAATCAGGTTTCTTATCATATTGCTGTAGACGATAAAGAGGTCATTCAAGCAATTCCTTTCAACCGTAACGCTTGGCATTGTGGGGACGGTGGAGGTAGTACCGACCCTAACGCTTTAAAGAAAGGTAATCGCCTTTCAATAGGTATTGAAATTTGTTACAGCAAAAGTGGTGGTGTACGTTATGGAGTAGCAGAGGAAAATGCTGTTCAATACATTGCAGTGCTTTTAAAACAGTTCGGTTGGGGTATTGACCGAGTGAAAAAGCACCAAGACTGGAACGGTAAATATTGCCCTCACCGAATCTTAAGTGAAGATCGTTGGGGTAGATTCTTAAAACGAATTGAAGAAGCAATGAAACCAAAAGATTCTGAGAAACCAACAGAAAAGGATGATGACGCAATGAAATTTACAAACGAGACAACTAAAGCTGCAGTACATGATTACATTCAACAAGCAGTCGATAAAAAGTTGATAGATAAATCTTGGTTGGAGAAGTTCGATAAAGGAACTATGACAAGTGGTGATTTTGAAGGATTGAAGATTATCATTGCACAACGTAGCGCTTAGCAGCAGAAGCCTGTTACCTTAATTGGTAATGGGCTTTTTTATTTAAATATGTAAAATATGTGAACAGGGATTAAATGATTTTTAATCACAAAATATATATTTAAACCACTTTATTCATATTTTTTACAAATATCATTACTATTATAGTATAAGAAATGTGAAGTGCGCCAAAAAAAAATACATTGAGTGGCGTGATTTGGCGTGAATTAAAGAAAAATGGTTAATAAATGGCGGTGTAACGCCAAAAAAATGGCGTGAACTCACTGTTGAAATTGTATTATCCTGGATGGTAAGTTAATAAATGACTTCGAGGGAAAGTTAAGCTGCTATAGCAAAAAAAATATATTTTATATTAAAATTAATTCAAATATGGGAGAGATATTAATGTTTTATAAAAAATTTGTAGCTGCAACTGCTTTGACTGCAGCAATAGTTAGTGTTACCACTGCCCCTGCTTTTGCAGAAGAAATGATAAATACAGATAAAGAAAATTTAGTATACGATGCTAATATGAATTTAACATCAGAAGAAATTTATGATAGATTTGAACAAATAAACTCTACATATGAATTATATGAACCATTCTCTATGGAAGATACTGAATTTGTTCAAAACTATGCTAATAATAAAGTTGAGCAAACTAGTCAAACAGGTGATATACAACCTTTTGGGATGGGTATGTTTGAAAGCTCATATACAGAGAAGTTTGATAAAACTGGCGGATTTGGTAAAATTAAATTTTCGGGAGCTATTACTTCTAATATCAATCTATTAAGCCATAGCTATGGTGGAAGAATAACTGTTAATTTCAATTCTGGACATGATACCTCTAAAGCTGAACTTTCGGTAACTAATTCTGCTTATGGAGTTGTTGGAGGTAATGGATTTGGGGTTGTTTATGATGGTTCAATAGATAGTACAAAAACAAAGGATTTTTCTAAGGCTTTTACTCTTAATGAAATGAAAGATTATGGTGCAGTAGGCGTTGTATATACATATACTAATGCTAAAATACGCATTACAACAACGTCTGGTTCAACTTATTCAGTACGAGCATTCGAATAGGAATAAGAGGGGATGATTAAAGTTAGTGGGAAAAGATCGAATACAATGAGTGTATTCTTAGAATTAATAAGAATCATTTTTATTTGTATAGTTTTTGGTTTTCTTATTTGGGGAGTAGTAAAGTCCATTTATTCAACTTTACAAATAAATATTGGTAATGATAATGGCTGGTTGCCAGGGATAGCAGTATACATTATACTGTTCGTTCTATATCGTAATAAATTACAATTCTCAGGATTTTATGAAGGTCCCAATCAAAAAAAACTATCAAAAAAATTAACTTTAACTTTAATTTCTTCTTCAATATTACTATTAATAATACCAACCATCATAAAATAATCAAGTTCCAACATTGTTGATATTATCGAATTTATTTTAACAAAACTCTCATACCCAAAAGGACCAGGCGCTCAATTGAGTACCTTGTCTTTTTTATTCCCACAAATTAATACTTGTCAAAATACAAACGTTTGTTCTAAAATAATGCAAACAAATGTTCCTGTTGAGAGGTGTGGAATGATGAGGGAACAACTAATTAAAGCAATGCAACGGAACCAATTATTAAATATGATGTACATAGCTAAGGACAGCAACGTGTCAAAAAGGCGTATCAAGATTATTAAAATTGTTGGTGATTCGTTTCAGGCGTATTGTTTTACAAGGCAAGCCAAGCGCACATTTATGATTGATAATGTATTAGCAGTTGTTCCAATCAGCCACAAGGATCGTTCGGTTGTATGCTGAAACCTGAACAACGGAAACTTTTTCATAAATTTTTAATTCTAGAAATGGCAGTACAATCATTGCAACGTGATTTACCAGTAATAGAAAATTTAAAACTGAGTAAAATTTATTTGCCAATCCTCGAAAGGTTACTAAAAGACATAACCCTAGATTATTACGATTCAAAGAGGTGGTTGGCAAAATACAAAATTAGGTTAGTAAAGGTAGAAAAGATAGACGAGTATTTTAGTGATGTGCATATAGCTACAGCAGGAAATGACGTAGTGCTTCGCTATGCTAATATGGCACTAAAAACCCAGATAGAAAAATTATTAATCAGTCACCAAAATAAAGACCAGGCGCTCGAATGAGTACCTGGTTATTTTTCTATTTTAATACAGAATCATTTATCAAAACATTAAATTCGTCAACTTTACTTTCGTCTGAAAATAGAAGTGTTGAATTAATAAAGAATTTCTTCTTAAGGTATTTACTCCCTTGGGACTTATTTGTAATAATAAAATTGTATCGATATTGTAGATTGTTGTCAGTACATAAAAAATGCCACGGGATGTGGCAAAGAAATAATATTAATTTTAAGCCGTTAAATTTTTTCTTCTATTATAAAATAGTACCTGTCCAAACTTTTTTACATTTTAGTTTTACTAACTGGGCACCTTTTTTTAAAAAACCTAGAGTACCCCAATTTGTACCCCACATCGTACCCCAGTTAAATACATTTAAATACACTTAGTTACATAGGTATAGAAACCCTTATAAAAACAAACCCTTTTTATTATGCACATCAAAAAATTAAAAACATCAGGATAGAAACTAAGGTCATAAGTTATGCTTATCAAAAAAGATAATATTAATGTAATTTACTTATGAATATAAATGCGTTATCATGGGTATTGGAGAAAAGATGCTACACTTTTTAAAGCCTTTTCAAAAAGATATATTTAGGGGGATCCGCAAATGGCACAAGGTAATTTACACAACAGCCGTGCATCATTCGAAGTGAATGGTAAAACTTACAATTACTATGACTTAGCTGCGATTGAAAAAGCTGGCGTTGCAAAAGTTTCAAACCTTCCTTACTCAATTAAAGTATTATTAGAATCTGTTTTACGTCAATATGATGCATATGTAATTAAAGAAGAGCACGTAAACGAATTAGCAAAATGGGGCAATGGTGCTGATCCAGAAGCAGAAGTTCCATTCAAACCTTCTCGCGTTGTATTACAAGACTTTACTGGTGTACCAGTAGTTGTTGACCTTGCATCTCTTCGTTCAGCAATGAAGGAAATGGGCGGCGACCCAAGCAAAATCAACCCTGCTATTCCAGTTGACCTTGTAATTGACCACTCAGTACAAGTTGACAAATACGGTAATGCATCTGCATTACAAGCAAACATGGACCTAGAGTTTGAACGTAACGCTGAGCGTTATAACTTCTTAAAATGGGCTCAAACTGCTTACAATAACTTCCGTGCTGTACCACCAGCAACAGGTATCGTTCACCAAGTAAACTTAGAGTACTTAGCTCCAGTTGTACACGTAAACGAAAATGCTGACGGCACATTCGAAACATTCCCAGATTCAGTAGTAGGTACTGACTCTCATACAACAATGATCAACGGTATTGGCGTTCTTGGATGGGGCGTAGGTGGTATCGAAGCTGAAGCAGGTATGCTTGGTCAACCTTCATACTTCCCAATTCCAGAAGTTATCGGTGTTAAATTAGTTGGCGACCTTCCAAACGGAACTACTGCTACTGACTTAGCATTAAAAGTAACACAAGTATTACGTCAACGTGGCGTAGTTGGTAAATTCGTTGAGTTCTTCGGACCTGGCGTATCTAAATTACCACTAGCTGACCGTGCGACAATCTCTAACATGGCTCCTGAATATGGTGCTACATGTGGTTACTTCGCAATTGACGAAGAATCATTAAACTACATGCGTTTAACTGGTCGTGACGAAGAGCACATCGCGGTTGTAGAATCTTACTTAAAGTCTAACCACATGTTCTTCGATCCAACTTTAGAGCCAGTTTACACTGACGTACTAGAAGTAAACTTAGCTGAAATCGAACCAAACCTTTCTGGTCCAAAACGTCCACAAGACTTAATTCCACTATCTCAAATGCGTTCTCGTTACAAAGAAGCAGTAGTGGCACCACAAGGTACACAAGGTTTCGGTTTAACAGAAGATGAATTTGCAAAAACAACTGTAGCAAAATTCGCTGAAGGCGATGTAGAAATTCCAACAGGTGCTGTTGCAATCGCTGCGATCACTTCTTGTACAAATACATCTAACCCATACGTATTAATTGCTGCGGGCTTAGTAGCGAAAAAAGCTGTAGAAAAAGGTCTAACAGTACCTAAATGGGTTAAAACTTCTTTAGCACCAGGTTCTAAAGTTGTAACTGGTTACCTTGAAGATTCAGGTTTACAAACTTACCTTGACCAAATCGGTTTCAACACTGTAGGTTACGGTTGTACAACATGTATCGGTAACTCAGGTCCATTATTACCTGAAATCGAAGATGCAATTAAAGAAAATGACTTATTTGTAACATCAGTTCTTTCTGGTAACCGTAACTTCGAAGGTCGTGTACACCCACTTGTAAAAGCTAACTACTTAGCTTCTCCACCACTTGTTGTTGCTTATGCACTTGCTGGTACAGTGGATGTTGACCTACAAAAAGATTCATTCGGTAAAGACAAAGATGGCAACGAAGTATTCTTCGCTGATATCTGGCCTTCAACTGAAGAAGTTAACGCAGTATTAGGTACTGTAGTTAACCGTGAATTATTCCAAAAAGAATACGAAACTGTATTCACAGCGAACGAAAAATGGAATGCAATTGAAACATCAACTGAGTCTCTATACACATTTGATGACAAATCAACTTACATCCAAAACCCACCATTCTTCCAAGGTCTTGCAAAAGAGCCAGAAGCTATTAAAGGCTTAGACGGCTTACGCATTATGGCGAAGTTCGGTGACTCAATCACAACTGACCATATTTCTCCAGCTGGTGCGATCGGTAAAGATACACCTGCAGGTAAATATTTAATTGAAAACGGTGTTGCAATCCGTGACTTCAACTCTTATGGTTCTCGTCGTGGTAACCACGAAGTAATGATGCGTGGTACATTTGCAAACATCCGTATCCGTAACCAAGTTGCTCCTGGTACAGAAGGTGGATTCACTACTTACTGGCCAACAGGCGAAGTAGAGTACATCTATGACGCATGTATGAAATACCAAGAGCAAGGTACTGGCTTAGTCGTACTTGCTGGTAACGACTACGGTATGGGTTCTTCTCGTGACTGGGCTGCGAAAGGAACATTCCTACTTGGCGTGAAAACTGTTATCGCACAATCTTACGAGCGTATCCACCGTTCTAACTTAGTAATGATGGGTGTTCTTCCACTACAATTCATGCCAGGTGAATCTGCTGAAACATTAGGCTTAACTGGTAAAGAAGAAATCTCTGTAAACATTACTGATAACGTGAAACCACGTGAAATCTTAACAGTAACTGCTAAATCTGAAGACGGCACAGTTAAAACTTTCCAAGCTTTAGCTCGTTTCGACTCAGAAGTAGAAGTAGACTACTACCGTCATGGTGGTATCCTACAAATGGTTCTACGCGCAAAAGCTGCTGAATAATCATAACATTCACAAGCCGATCTCTTAAGAGGTCGGCTTTTTTTGTTTGGTCTTGAAATCCTTATAAAGTGATGAAGATAAAAGGAATTTGATGGATAGAGAGGCAAAAGTGACGAATAAAGCGCTAAATGTGACAGAGAGAAAAAACAAGAAGCTTGAAAATTTCCAAATACATAGCATTTTCCCAAATGTTTATATAAAATTAAAGGGTAAGTCTTTAAATTTTTACATAAATGGGGGAAGAATTATCATGACAAAGAAAAAAAGTAAGTTTTTTATGGCGGCAACTTCGGCGGTAGCCATTACGGCTGTAGCTGTTGTACCTGCATCAGCAGTTAGTCCATTTAAAGATGTAAGTGAAGATTATGCACATTTTAAAAGTATTTCAACATTACATGCAGCTGATATAATTAATGGTTTTCCTGATGGAACATTTAAACCAACACAGGACGTAACACGCGGAGAAGCCGTGAAGATGATTGCAGGGGCTTTCGATCTTACGACAACGGATATGGAAAATGTTGAAAATCCTAATTTCAAAGATGTAGATTCATCTAGTCCATATTATAAGGCGATTGTTACATTGGTTAATTTAGGTGTTGTAAATGGCTATGAGGATGATACTTTCCGACCTGATGAGACAATTACACGTGGTCAAATGGCGGTTATGTTGGCACAGGCAACAGGCTTGACAGCAGAAGGAAAGAGTCCATTTACGGATGTACCACAAAATAGCCCATTTGCAGATGCTGTAACAGCCTTGTATGAAACAGGAATTGCGAAGGGCATTACGGCAACAGAATTTGGGGTGGATAAAAATGTAACGCGTGGTCAGTTGGCGACATTTATTGTTAACGCCTTAGGCTTAACTGTGGATACACAGCCTACAACGGAAGAAAAAGAGGAAAAACCTCAAGATGAGCCAGTAACGGAAGAAAAACCTACTACAACAAATGATAGTGCTTTGTTAGAGGAAGTGTTTACTAAAGCATTAGCCAAGCAAAAAGAGGTAAAAAGCATGAAGGCTTCTATGACGATTTCACAGTCAGTAGAAGCAAATGATGGTCAGGAAACCATGAAAATGGATTCTAAAGGCAATATGAAGATGGAAATTGTTACAGAGCCAATGCAGTTCTTTGCAGATGGTACCATGTCATTAACAGATCCAACAAGTGGTGAAGCGATTAATTTGCCAATTAAAATGTATATGACGGCTAAAGATGGTATGTATATGTATGAGGCAGACCAGAAGGCTTGGGTAAAATTCCCGAAACAATTATTTGAAGATGTTCTAAGTCAAACAGGCATGCAGCCAGATGCAGCTGAGCAATTAGAAATGCTTCAATCATTTGCTGAGGATTTCACTTTAAAGGAAACAGCGGACCGTTATGAATTAACCTTGAAAGGTGCTGGTGATAAATTCACAGAGCTGGTGAAGCAACAGATTGGTTCCATGGATTTAGGAATGGATGCTGATTTGGATGGACAATTAGGCAATATGTCTTTTGATAGCCTCACATACAAATTAGTAATTAATAAAAAAACATTTGATGTAGAAGAAATTGCTATGGATATGACATTAAGCATGAAAGTAGAGGGCAATACGATCAAAACAAAACAGCAAATGACCATCAAATACCATGATTTCAATGCTGTGACGACAATTACAATTCCAAAAGATGTGCTAGACAATGCAAAGGAAATAGATTTAAGCACAACTGAAACAGTACCACCAGTAAGCAAATAAAAATGAATTTAAAAGTAGGTTACGCCAAATACATGGTGTAGCCTACTTTTTTACCAATTAGTGAAAACCCATAAAGTCTTTTACTCTTGCTGTATTGGTGGTAGATGTTAGTGTTTCTAGTAAGCGAAAGGCTACATCAAAGGCTGTTCCTGGATTGGAGGAAGTAATTATATGATCTGTTTGCACAATTCGTTCGTTGACAATAGTCGCACCGTAGCTTTCTAACTGTGCTAATCGTTTACTAGTTGGATGGTTGTAGGTTGTCGCCTGACGATTGTGGAGAATACCGCTATGTCCCAATATTAAGGAAGCTACACAGATCGTTGCAATTGGCTTTTGCTGTTCATGAAAATGCCGGACAACCGTTTGAAATTCCTCGCTAAAGGCATCCTCATAAAAGCCCGCTTCCTCAAATCCACCTGGGATAGCTAAAGCATCAAACTCTGCTAAATCAATTTCATGGAGTAACTTTTCAGGAGCGACCTTAAAATTCCATGTGCATTGAAGCTGTGTATGTAATCCTACAGTGACAACCTCTGTTGATCCATCACCCTCCCATTTATTCCAACCAAGCACATCTGTAAAAACACTTGCTTCCACAGCCTCAAAGCCATTTGCTAAAAGTAACATTATTTTTTTCATTTGTTTCTGCCTCCTTTATGCTTTTATTGTAATCAAAGCGGCCAACCGATAACAGAAGCTGTATAATGTATTTTAGATAAATCTCCTTATTAAAACAGGAATTATGTGAAAAAAACTTGATTAAGAAAGGTGATTAATGGTGGATCAAATTGATACTCAAATTTTACAGCAGTTGCAGGAGAATGCCAAAATCTCAATGAAGGAATTAGCAGCTACCGTTCATTTATCTTCTCCTGCTGTAATTGAACGCGTCAAAAAGCTCGAGGAACAAGGTGTGATTGAAGGATATCACGCTAAAGTGAACATCAAAAAAATGGAACGTACCATTCAGGCAATTATTTTATTTAAATCCATCGATTGTAAAAGCCTATCTGCTTTTTGTAATAACCACCCGGATGTTCTTGAATGTTATCGTGTAGCAGGGGAGATCAGCTATATTGTTAAACTAGCTACCTATTCAGTAGAAACATTAGAGCAATTTATTGATGCGACCATGCCCTATGGTACACCCTCTACGAATATCGTGTTATCTTCAAATGAAAAAAAGGTGATCACACCATTTACAGGTCTTAGCGATACAATGTAGGCTCATGATACATCGGCTGTTTTGAAAAAGGTGATCGAGTGAAAGGGCCGTATAGCGAGATGAATGGCAAAGCAGTATGAATGCGTAACTCGATTAATAATTTTCAATAAGTGAGTCTGCATTAAATGGCAGGCTCTTTTTTTGGTTTGTATCCAAGCTTTTCTTCGTTGTTGGATTCAGTTACAATAGTTGTAATAATTTGCCAAGTGAAAGGGGTGAAGAGTTGATATTCGTTCAATTGGATAATGCAACTGCTTTTAGCATTGGTACTTGTTTAAACGAAATAAATTAAGGTTGTCCACCGTTGACAGACAATTGGTAATTTGATAAGATGAGTGACAATAAAAGCATACAAATTCGTTGATGAGAAAAAGTAATGTTTCATTTTGTTCTACAGAGAGCCGACATTTGGTGGAAGTCGGTGTGCAGATGTTACATGAAAATCCTCTCTGAGAAGGTTAGCTGAAAATAGTAAGCTAACCCGGGTGTCTACCGTTAAAAAGAACACGTATGATAGTACGTTGCTGAGTGCTATTGACTAAGGTGTCAATAGAATTAGGGTGGTATTCGCGGTTAACCCCGTCCCTTTCCTTGGGACGGGGTTTTTTGTATGCCTTTTATACAAAATAATATTGTATAGGAGGAAATAAAATGAAAACAGAACAAAAGAAGGAATCGACGCTTGAACGAGAAACACGGATACGGGCATTGTGGGAGCAAGAGGGAACATTTTTAGCTTCCGTCACAAATAGAGCTGGACAGCAACCCTTTGTATTTTATGAGGGACCGCCAACAGCAAATGGTTTACCACATGTCGGGCATGCCTTTGGTAGAACGATTAAAGATGTAGTGGCCCGCTATAAAACAATGCAAGGCTATTTGGTTGAACGAAAAGCAGGCTGGGATACACATGGTTTACCTGTGGAACTAGGAGTAGAAAAGACATTAGGTATCTCAGGAAAGCAGGAGATTGAGAATTATGGGGTGGAGCGTTTTATTCAAGCGTGTAAAAATAGTGTTTTTACCTACGAACAAAAATGGCGTTCCTTTACAGAACAGCTTGGCTATTGGCTTGATATGGATGATCCATATCTCACATTAAGTAATGACTATATAGAATCGGTGTGGCATATTTTAAGCCATGTTCATAAGGAACAGCTTTTATATAAAGGGCATCGAGTTTCACCATATTGCCCGAGTTGCCAAACCTCCTTAAGCTCACATGAGGTAGCACAGGGCTATAAGGATGTCAAAGATTTATCTGTTACAGCCATGTTTAAGCTTGCTGATCGTGATGAATATTTCTTAGGCTGGACAACAACACCATGGACATTACCTGCCAATGTGGCATTGGCAATGAATCCATCCCTACGATATGTACGGATAAAGCAAGGGGATAAAGTATTTATTATTGCCAAATTATTAGTATCAAAGGTTTTCACAGAAGCTGTGGAAATTTTAAGTGAGCATACTGGGCAGGAATTTGCTGGTGTGTCGTATCAACCATCATTTTCATATGTAACTGTTCAGCAAGGTCATGTTGTCGTGATGGCTGATTATGTCACTGAGAATAGCGGTACAGGGATTGTGCATATTGCTCCAGCATATGGGGAGGACGATTATAAGACGGTTCAACAGCATGGCTTGTCCTTTGTCAATGTAGTGGATCTGAAAGGCTGTTACACAGAAGAGGTGCCAGAGCTTGTCGGACGATTTGTAAAAGATTGTGATGTGGATATTATAAAAATGCTTGCGAAAAAGGAGCTCTTATTTAGTAAAGAAAAATATGAGCATAGCTACCCTCATTGCTGGCGCTGTGATTCTCCATTATTGTACTATGCAACGG
This sequence comes from Lysinibacillus sp. UBA5990, assembly GCF_002429815.1. Lineage (NCBI taxonomy): Bacteria > Bacillati > Bacillota > Bacilli > Caryophanales > Bacillaceae > Lysinibacillus > Lysinibacillus sp. UBA5990. The sequence continues at coordinate 1,554,180 of NZ_DJAY01000015.1, read as the reverse complement.
ACAGCTGGTTTATCAAAATGACCGCCTTAAAAGAGCAGTTACTAGGAAACAATCAGCAGGTGACTTGGTATCCTAATCATATTAAGGACGGTCGATTCGGCAATTTTCTCGAAAATATAGTGGATTGGAATATAAGCCGTAACCGCTATTGGGGTACACCGTTGAATGTCTGGATTTGTCAGGATTGCGGGCATGAGGAGGCTCCCAACAGTATCGCAGCGTTAACAAAATTAGCCAAGGGAGGTGTCGATCAACAAATCGAGCTTCATAAGCCATTTATTGATGAAATTGTTTGTACTTGTCCTACTTGTCAAGGGGATATGACGCGTACACCAGAGGTCATTGATGTATGGTTTGACAGCGGCTCAATGCCCTTTGCTCAGCAACATTATCCTTTCGAAGATGTAAAAACTTTTCACAAACAGTTTCCAGCAGATGTTGTTATTGAGGGGATCGACCAAACACGCGGTTTTTTCTATAGCTTATTAGCGGTATCGACGTTATTTACAGGAAAGCCTGCTTATAAACAGGTGTTATCGTTAGGGCATGTGTTGGATGAACATGGACAAAAGATGTCAAAAAGTAAAGGCAATGCTTTAGAGCCTGTAGAGTTAATAGAGCAATATGGAGCAGATGCATTACGTTGGGCATTTTTAGTTGATAGCTCCCCTTGGAATCCAAAGCGTTTTTCCAAAAAGATTGTGGTCGATGCTAAATCAAAGCTAGTGGATACATTGGATAATACGTTTAAATTTTATCAGCTCTATGCCAATATTGATGGATTTACGTACGATGCTACAAATACTGGTACACGAACACCTTTAGATCAGTGGATATTGTCCCGATTGCATCACACAATCCAGCTTGTGACAACAGCTATGGATGAATATCAATTTACTCACGCAACAAGGGAAATTGCACAATTAATGGAAGAGCTAAGCAATTGGTATATTCGTCGATCACGTGCCAGATTTTGGGCACATGGACTGACAGCGGATAAGCGAGGCGCATTTAGTACCCTTTATGAGGTTTTAACGAACATTTGCCGATTACTTGCACCATTTACACCCTTTATTACAGAAGATATTTACCGACAATTAACAGGCAAGAGTGTGCATATAGAAGACTACCCAATCTACCACGAAAAACTAGTGAATCGCCAGCTAGAACAGGAAATGGCTATGGTTTTAACAGTTGTAGAGCTTGGCAGGAGTATTCGTAATAGTCAGGGGATGAAGGTTAAACAGCCTTTAAGTGAGCTTATTGTTGCTGTATCTGGAGAGCTGACTGATTATCAAACTTATAGCGAGCTAATTCAAGAGGAATTGAACATTAAAGCTTGCAGATGGACGCATGATTTCTCAGCTTATGAAAGCGTCCAATATAAGCTTAATTTTAAAACAGCTGGTGCTGCATTTGGTTCAAAGGTCAATCAAGTAAAGTCGTATATGCTGACGTTAACGGATGAGGAGAAAGAACAGCTACAGCGCAATGGGGAAGTACCGATCATGGTAGAAGAGCAGCAGCTAACATTATTATCAAGTCATGTCTTAGCTGAAGCGATTGTGAAAGACCACTATATTTTAGCTGAAGATAGTACTTGCCGTGTATTGATGAATGTTCAATTAACCGAGAGTTTGCTACAAGAGGGGCAAATGCGAGAATTAATTCGGTTCATTCAAGATTCTCGTAAAAAGTGGCAGCTGCCTGTTGAACAATATATATCAATCGCCTTTTGCGGTAGTGATGAGGTACTTTCCATCATTCAGCAGCATGAAGCGTTATTACAAGCCAATGTTTTAGTCAAATCTATACATTATGGCGAAGAATGGACAGAGGGAAGATCGGCAGAAACAAAGCTATTTGATGAAAAGCTCACGGTTTTTGTCTCCTTATAAAAGAAATGCTCAGGAGAAATCCTGAGCATTTTCTATGTTGGTTACAGGAAGCCAACAGCGAGATAACAAGCTGTTGCCCAAATAAAAATGGCTGAGCATTTATTAAAAATTCTCATCAGATTGCCAGAGCTATCAAGCTTTTGGAAAGAGGCTCCGGTCAGAGTAAGTCCGAAAAACCATAGCCACGAAATTAGGACACATGCTGTAGTGAAAATGATTTGCTCTGTACCACTATATTTTAAGGCACTTGTGCCAATGACCCCAATCGTATCTAATATGGCATGTGGATTCAGAAGTGACACAGAAAGTGCAAAAAGAATTTGTTTTTTTATGGGAAGTGCTTCACTCTGATCGGCAGTTGCTGGACTAGAGCGCCAAATCGTATAGCCCATATAAAGTAAGAACAGTATACCAACCGACATCAAGGTAATACGTAACCATTCAAATTGTAGGACGATTAATGATAGACCAAAAACTGCCAGTAAAATTAGCATTGTGTCGCAAATAGCAGCTGTCACACTTGCTGGCAGAGCGCGCCATATAGTTGGCTGTGTAGCACCTTGTGAAAAAACAAAAACATTTTGTACGCCTAGTGGTAAAATGAGACCGAATGCTAAAATGATGCCATGAAAAAATGCTTCCAACGATCAATCCCTCCTTTCCTTATTCATTTTAGCTATGGTATAACTAAAAGAAAACGACCAATTGGATGGTTTTTTATCCACCCAATTTTATATGGAAGGTGATGATTATGAGCTGGCAGCCAAATAGACAAAGTGACAGCACATTACAACAACAAATTGTTCAATGGGTAACAGCACAAGTCGAAAGAGGTGATTGGGCAGCAGGGACCAAACTACCTCCTCAAAGACAGTTGGCCATGCAATTTGGCGTGAATCGCAGTACAGTTCAACAGGCTTTAGAGGAATTAAAGGCGATGGGCATCCTTGAAGCAACGGTAGGCTCAGGAGTTTATGTCACTCGCAATTCCTGGCATGCTCTCCTTCAACAAACACAGCCAAATTGGCAAAACTATATTGAAACGAGCCTGCATAAGCCAAATTATCATACGATCCAATTAATTAACGAATATGAGCAGAGAGATGATGTGATTCGATTAGGAACAGGTGAACTAGCACCGAGTCTGTTACCAACAGAGGAAATTGAAGCTTCACTAAGGGAGCTTTCATTGCAGCCCAAAACATTAGGCTACTCATCCCCACAGGGTAATGACGAACTCCGGGCAGCTATTTGTGATTATGTACAAAAACGAGGCATCGAAGCGGAGCCTCAGAACGTTTGTATTGTCTCTGGCGCACTACAAGCTTTACAGCTAATTGCCGTTGGTTTATTAGAGCAAGGGTCCATCGTTTTTCAGGAACCAACCTCCTATTTGAATTCTGTTCATCCATTTCAATCGGTTGGGATGCAAATGATTGGGATACAACGTGATGAACAGCTTGCTCAGACGCTGTCTCAAAGGAAGCGAAAAAAACAAGCCGTGTTTTATGCCATTCCTACCTTGCATAATCCAACCAACCATGTATGGACTTCTTTGGAAAAAAAGCAGCTCTATGAGGTTTGCCAAGCAGAACGCATTCCTATAATTGAGGATGATGTTTACCATGAATTGCTTTTTGAGGACCCATTACCACCGATAAAGGCAATGGATAGTAGTGGACAGGTTCTTTATATTGGTAGTGTCTCTAAATCCTTGAGCCCTGGATTACGAATTGGGTGGCTAATTGGACCAACGACAGTTATTGAACGATTGGCGGATATAAAAATGCAAACAGACTATGGCTCCAGTGCTATTTCACAAGAAATTGTGCTGCACTGGCTGCGGTCAGGAAAATATGAAAAACATTTAATACGTTTACGTCAACAATTACAGAATCGTGCTGATTTTACGGAACGAATTTTACAAGAGAAATTTAGAGGGGTGGCTGACTGGCATAAGCCAAAGGGGGGCTTTTACATTTGGCTTAAGTTCCACAAGCCTGTTGTGGATAAGGATTTCTTTCTCAAGCTATTACAGCGTCGTGTTTTAATTAATCCAGGCTATATTTACGATCTTCAGGATCAGCATCATGTTCGATTATCCTATGCCTACGCAACCTACGAGGAATTGGAGGAAGGATTAGACATTTTGTATGAATGTGTGATGGAGGCTACGGATATTTTGTAACGCCCGTACATGATGGCTGTACAGTTTGCAAGAAGTAAGAGGAGCATTCAAAATAGATGAAACGAAATGATAAGTGAAAACCGTCTTTGAAAGTAAAGTGCATAATCCAAGCTGTATACCCATACATTTTAGAGAATCATAGCATGTAAGTTCGATTTCTAACATAAAGAGGTGAATGATTGGAAAATATGTCGTCAGGTTATTTTCAGGTGCCTCAGCCTATGCGTAGTGATGGAGCAGGAGGCATAGATAAAGGGCCACGCGATATTATGCGAGATTTAGAAAATCCTGATTTGCTGGTGCCACCAACAACAGATGCAGGTTTGATTCCAAACCTACGATTTTCATTTTCAGACACGCATATGACCTTAAATCAAGGGGGCTGGTCGCGCGAAATTACGGTCCGTGAATTACCAATTGCGACAACAATGGCAGGTGTTAATATGAGTTTGACACCGGGAGGCGTACGTGAGCTACACTGGCATCAGCAGGCAGAGTGGTCTTATATGTTATTGGGGCATGCGCGTATTACGGCGGTCGATCAAAATGGCTGTAACTTTATAGCGGATGTAGGTCCTGGTGATTTGTGGTATTTCCCACCAGGAATTCCTCATTCCATACAAGGATTAGCGGGTGGCTGTGAATTTTTATTAGTATTTGATGATGGGAATTTCTCTGATCTCAATACACTTTCGATTTCAGATTGGTTTGCTCATACGCCAAAGGAAGTGCTATCAGCCAACTTTGGTGTACCGATTAGTGCCTTTAACGATATTCCGAGCGAACAGGTGTATATATACCAAGACAATGTGCCCGGATCGATTGACTCGCAAAAAATTCAATCTCCTTACGGTAAGGTACCACAAACCTTTAAACACCGTTTGTTAGCTCAGCCACCCTTGAAAACACCAGGTGGCAGTGTGCGCATTGTTGATTCGACTAATTTCCCAATCTCTCAAAATATTGCGGCAGCATTAGTGGAAATTGAGCCTGGTGCTATGCGGGAGCTGCATTGGCATCCGAATAATGATGAATGGCAATATTATCTACAAGGAAAAGGGCGTATGACGGTATTCACCGGAGATGGAACTGCTCGAACATTCGATTATCGTGCAGGAGATGTCGGCTATGTGCCGTTTGCGACCGGTCACTATATTGAAAATACGGGTACCGAGCCATTATGGTTTTTAGAAATGTTTAAAAGTGACCGTTTCCAGGACGTCTCTTTAAATCAGTGGATGGCGCTAACACCAACCGATCTGGTACAAAGAAATCTACAGGTTGGCCCGGAGCTAATACAAGCGCTAAGAAAAGAAAAGTGGCCTGTAGTGAAATATCCTGGATTTTCCTATTATCCGAAATGAAAAACGCAGGTGAAGTAACTCTCACCTGCGTTTTAAATTAATATTGATATTTTCTACGTGTCATGAGCAATATAGCAATGGCTGGAACGGTACAAATTAACATAGCTGCAAAGGACAAACCAGGCGATATTTCGTATAAATAGCCTCCTAAAAATGTCAGGATGGCTGTGCTTAACCCCATGGCTAATGCAGAATATATGCCTTGTGCGTTTGGAATTTGCTCCTTTGGAAGGGTTTGTGTTAGATAACGAATAAAAGCAAAATGTGCCAGGGCAAAGGATAATGCATGCAAAGTCTGTGAGGCAATAAATACCCAAACATTTGGGAACATAAATATTAGTAACCAACGTAGAGAAGACCCGATTGCTGCTAACAATAATAATGAAGAAGAACGCCATTTCGTAAATAGTGTATCGGCCTTCATAAAGTATAAAATTTCACAAATAACCGCGATGTTAATAATCATGCCCATATAAAATGGATCTACATGTAAATCTTCCAAGTAAATATAACCGTAGCTATAATAGGAGGCATGTGCACCTTGCAATAAAATAACGATGAATAAGACAATAGGAAAGCCTTTAATATTCCATAGTGTTTTCATGGACAATGATTTAGCACGTTGCTCTTTTGTCGGTACAATAAGCAATTCCTTTGGTGTAGCGAATTGCTGCATGAGCAACATGCCAATTAAACCAATGATCATGCTCCAAAAGATAATATTTTTACCGAATACTCCTGTTAGCATACTAATAATTAATACGGCAATAACAAAGCCAAAGGAACCATAGGAGCGGCTTTTACCATAATGAATGTTGCCATACTGGACAAGCGTTGCGGCACTACTTTCTACAGCTGGTAACAGCGCTGGGTAAAAAATACTAAACAAAATAGTTACAACTAATAATGCACTAAAGCCCGAACTAGGTATGTAAAGCAGTGCTGTCAGAAGAGCACCGACTGCTAAAATGGTAATGAGTCGTTTATTGTTTACATATTTAGCAAGCGTAGGGAAGAAGAAAAGATTAGACGTGGCACGGGCAAGTAACCCACAGCCCATTACAACGCTTGCCTGCGACACAGACAGATGTTTTGCATCCACAAGCCACCCTGTCCAGTAGGGTAAGAATATGCCCCAAGTAATAAAAAATGTAAAGAAATTTTGAGAAAGCCATCGTTGATTATTCATAAATTTACCGTACCTCCATTTAACTATGTTGAATAATAGCACGTTCATCGCTACAATAATGTGAGATATCTCATATTTTTCAGAGGAGAGAGTAAAAAAATGCATATTCTAACAGCAGAAAATCGCACCCATTATCTTGAAAAATATCCGATCCATGATTTTTTCTCATTTGATATTGATCCTTATTTAGAGGTTTGTGAATTTAACAAAGGAGAGTGGATTTTCCAGGAAGGCTCCTTTCCAGAAACATTGTATTACATGATTGAGGGCAAGGCGAAGCTTTATATGACGCATAAGAATGGCAAGGTATCGCTTATCGAATATTTAGAGGGGCCTTTATTTATGGGAGAAATTGAATTGCTAAATGAGGCAAGATATACGAAGGGAATTCAAACAGTAACGAAGACAATTTGTTACTCCATTACTCAGTCATGTAAGGAAAAGTTACTTGCTGACGTATTATTCTTACGCCGACTTTGCGTATTTTTAGGGGAAAAGGCAACAAAAATGACCTCCAAATATACACAAAATCAGGCATATCCTTTTGAAAGTCGTTTAGCAGCTTTTATTCAATTATCTGCGGATCAGGGTGTCTATAAGGAAAAACATACAGAAATCTGTGAGTATTTAGGGGTTTCCTATCGCCATTTGTTATATGTATTGGCACAGTTTTGTGAGGAGGAGATTTTAGAAAAACGAAAGACAGGCTATCATATTATTGATGAAGTACGCCTCGCACAATTGGCTCAGGAGATTCAGTAGTAGGGGAGGGGAATTAAAAACAGGAGGAGCATGAAGCTATCGTTTGATCTAGACTCGAAATAAACGGTTCTTCAAGACTTCAAGTTAAGAAGTCATGGCTAGATTTGTTGTATTCACTTTTTTTAATGAGCCAGCGAGCAATTTCCTTACCGCTATTATAAAAGTCTACTTCATTAACCCTGTTTTTTTGAATGGATTTGTCTAAGGTGTCTTCCATAACGTCAAAAGGTAGAACACCGATACATAAATGTTTGTTTGGTGAAAAACTTTCAAGCGGCTTCCTTACAGTTTGAATCGCTTCACTGTTGTGATCCACAGAATTTTGTGTCATATGGAATGCAAGTAGTTCTCCTTGTGCCGTTGTTGTGCTTAATGAGTAACCAGTACTTTTCATTCAACAAGCCCCCTTTTGTCGTTACATTTATTGTACAAGACTGGTTCGAAAAATAGCCGTCATTTACAAGGCTTTAACGAAAACTTAAAGGTTCATGGAATATTAAGTAATTTGTAACCGTATTCATACCATCATTGGATAAAAATCATAGAAAACTGATATATATTCTTTCGAAAAAACTCATACTCAAACTATTGTGAATTTTTCTAACACGAAGTATTATTGTAGTTAGATTTAACGTGAAGGTTTTCACAAAGTCGCGTAATCGTGAGGAGGAATTTTAATGAGTGCAATTCGAGTAGGTATTGTTGGTTATGGGAATTTAGGACGTGGTGTAGAGTATGCTATATCACAAAATCCAGATATGGAAGTAGTAGCGGTGTTCACACGTCGAGACCCTTCAACAGTAAACGTAGCTAGCAATGCGAGCGTATATTTAGTAGAGGATGCTGAAAAATTCCAAAATGACATTGATGTTATGATTTTATGTGGGGGCTCAGCAACAGATTTACCAGAGCAAGGTCCACATTTTGCTCAATGGTTTAATACAATTGATAGCTTCGATACACATGCGAAAATTCCTGAATTTTTCGATGCGGTTGATGCAGCAGCTCAAAAGTCTGGCAAAGTATCTGTCATCTCAGTTGGTTGGGATCCAGGTCTATTCTCATTAAATCGACTATTAGGTGAATCTGTATTACCAGTTGGTACAACGTATACTTTCTGGGGAGATGGTCTAAGTCAAGGTCACTCAGATGCAGTTCGTCGTATTGAAGGCGTTAAAAATGCTGTACAATATACTTTACCAATTAAAGAAGCAGTAGATCGTGTACGTAACGGTGAAAATCCAGAGCTAACAACACGTGAGAAACATGCTCGTGAATGCTGGGTTGTACTAGAAGACGGCGCAGATGCGGCAAAAGTTGAGCATGAAATTGTGACAATGCCTAACTACTTCGATGAATATAACACAACTGTAAACTTCATTTCAGAAGAAGAGTTTAAAGCAAACCACACAGGTATGCCACATGGTGGTTTTGTTATCCGCAGTGGTGATAGTGGTGCAAACGATAAACAAATTCTTGAATTCTCATTAAAATTAGAAAGTAATCCTAACTTCACGTCTAGTGTTTTAGTCGCTTATGCACGTGCAGCACACCGTCTAAGCCAAGCTGGTGATAAAGGGGCGAAAACAGTATTTGATATCCCATTCAGTTTGCTTTCACCAAAATCAGCTGCTGAATTACGTAAAGAATTACTATAATCATAGAACAAAAACCCGATTATCATTTATTTGATAGTCGGGTTTTTTATTTATTACCATCAAAGCTATTAAAATATGGTAAACTGTCAATAATTTAATAATCAGAATTTTTGTAACCTTACACAAACGGAGGTTATCGTTTACATGACAGATATTATCATACAATCCAAATGTATAGCACCAAATCCATCCAATCATTGTATTAATCGAGCGGCGCTTATGAGAACTTTAAAAAAAAGCCATCAGCATACATGCACATTTATTCATAGTGGAGCAGGGTATGGCAAGACGACCATCCTCACTCAATTTCTTTACCACGAATCTCGACGTTTTTCTTGGTATAATATTTCCGATGAAGATGATACGATTTTACCCTTTTTAACGCATCTTATTTTCAGTGTACAGCGAATTGTGCCTAATTTTGGTCAGACATTTGATACATGGGATCAATTATCTCGCTTTCCGAAAATGGAGGAGCTCAATCGCTGGTATAAACTATTTGTCAATGGCTTATGTAACATAGATAAGCCGCTCCTGATTGTTCTAGATGACTATCATCTCGTCGATCATGTATTTCACATAAATTATTTAATGGAGAAAATTATTGAGTTTGCGCCGCCAACTGTTCATTTCATTATTGCCTCTAGAACATTACCCAATTGGGATATTACGAGGAAATTAAAGCTACAAAAAAAATTACTTGTTATCACAGAGCACGAGCTAGCATTTTCAAACGAGGAGATTGCTGTATTTTTTGAAGAATATGTAGATGTGCATTTATCTAGCTCTGAAATCGCAAAGATTTTAGAAATGACGGAAGGCTGGGCTATTAGTATTTCTTTATTAGCAGAGCAATGGCATCATACTCAATTAGATCATTGGCTAACCATTCCGACAAATGATCTCTTCCGTTATTTGTCGGAAGAAGTTTATAGTACGATGACATCCACTGAGCAAGAAATCATCTTAAAATTGGCGATTTTCCCAACCTTTTCAGCGAAATTATTAGAGGATTTTTATGGCTCTGAACTTGCACAAATGTTGAATCCATTCACGCAACGCCACGTCTTTATTCAGCCCGCTACAACAGATGGTATTTATCGATTCCACGCGTTGTTTAGTCGTTTTTTAGAAATAAAATGGCAACAGTATCCGAGTCAATATAATGACCTTCATCAACAAGCAGCGTTGTTTTATGTGGATCAACATAATGTTCAAGCAGCCCTTTATCATGCCTTTAAAACAAATGATCATGAATTTTGTGGAGAGCTCTTACAGCATCATGCAGAGCCATTAATTCGAGCTGGTCAATTTGAATGGTTGTTAGAAAAAATCAATCGCTTTACCGTACAAGAAAAAACAAAGTTTTATAAATTATATTATTTTGAGGGAGAATGCCATCGTTACCGTGCTTTTTATGAAAAAGCTAAGCAATGCTATGAGAAATGTGCAACCATTGCACAGCAGCAGCGGGATGATGTTTATTTGACAAAAGCACAAGCAGGATTAGCCCATATTTACTTAGACACGATTCAACCAGCATTGGCAGAACCCCATTTAGAAAAAGCTTTAGAGCTGGCCAAATATACTCCTTTACCGAAGGCGGAATTAGTAGAGCTTCAACGTCAATATGCTGAAAATTTAGTGAATTTAGGGAAGGCAAACGGGGCACAATTATTTATCGATGATGTGGCTTTACCAGAGGAAGTCGTACAACGGGCAAATGTCGATGTACGTGTCTTATTGCGCACAGGGCAATTGCAAGAGGCAAAAGAATTATTAGGAAAACGTCTTGAATTACCACCTCAGCTAGTCGCAACTCATCGTGAAAGTGAATTGTTAGCAGCTTTTGTTTATACATTGTTAGGCGAAGGAAAAGATGCTTGGTATGCAGCCCAGCATGGTATTCAAAGGGGTTTACGTGAAAAGTCAGTCTTCATTGAGGCTGTTGGCTATATTAGAAAAGCTCATGCTTTGTTATTAATGGAATACCCAGATTATCAAGGGGCGTGTTATGCCTATGAAAAAGCACTGACATTAATGAATACGATTAATATCTCCCGGGTTAAGGCAGAACCATATATGGGACTGGCCATTGTCAAACATATGCTAGGAGATATGGAAGCTGCTAAGAAATATTTAGCGCTTGGCTTACAGGAAACAGAACAGGTCCAAGATGCTTGGATGACGGCGCTAATTCTCATAGCAGAGGTTAAAATCATTGTTTCCCAGCAAGAAACGGCACAAGCGAAGGAGTTGCTAATAAAAGCTCAGCAATTATTTCAAGAATGTGGTGATCGTAATGGGTTGATGCATGTTTTATTTTATCAATCCGTGATTGCCTTTCAAGAGAAGTCAATCGAACAATTTCAATCTTCATTTCAACAGTTCGCCCAATTGTGCATGACAAATGGCTATCATTATTTTCTGCAAAAGAAAATGATACTTGGCCCAAGCAATCAAATGATTTTTTATGAGCTATTGCAATACAATCAACAATGCGGTAGTGAAGAGCATGCAGCCATCGTTGGGTTGCGACAATTTTTACAGCCGGAAGAGAGTATGAGCTATTCGCATGACGAAATTCAGCTCCATCTTTTTGGGAGTGTAAGCCTAATAAGGGGACAACGCAAGCTTGAAGATAAAGAGTGGCAGCGTGATAAAGCAAAGGAGTTATTTGTATATTTGTATTGTCATCGTCATCGTTTTACACCGAAGGAAGAAATTGCCCAAGCATTATGGCCTGAACGGAGCGTCGAGTCCTTAGATCGAGATTTTAAAGTGGTTTTGAATACCTTACTAAAAGTACTGGAACCACAACGTCATGCCAGACAGGATAGCCTTTTTATTCAGCGAAAAAATAATATGTATCAGTTACAGCATATCTCTTTTCTTCAAATTGACGTAGAACGCTTTCATTATTACTACCATTTAGGCATGGAGGAATTTGATCCAGAGCTGTCCAATGAATGGCTACAATTGGCTCTAGCGAGTTATACGGACGCACTATATGCGGAAAAAAAACAACTAGACTGGCTGACACACGATCGCGAAAAACTACAGTATTTATATATTGAGATACTTGAACGCTTAGCCCAAAACGCTATAAGACAGCAACAGTATAAAAAGACCATTGACTACGCAGAGAGAATGCTTCGAGAGGACCCGTTATGGGAGGAAGGGTATCGCCTGCTCATGTATAGTCATTACCAGCTTCAAAACCGTTCACTAGCCTTAAGATGGTATGAAAAATGTGTCCAACAATTACTTCAGGAATTGAACACTACCCCAATGGAATCAACAATGGCTGTTTATGATTTGATTATGGGGTAGAGAATGTTGGCAAAAAGCTACTCAGTGAGGGGGCTCATGATTCAAATGAGAAAGAAAACTTTATTTTAGACCATATATTCGGAGGTACAACAATGCCATTTTGTCAGACTAGTAAAGCAAATATTTACTTTGAAATAATCGGATCAGGAATACCTATTATTATGCTACACGGTTTTTCGCCTGATCATCGGTTAATGAAGGGCTGTATGGAGCCAATTTTTTTAGAGCAAGAGGGATGGAAACGTATCTATTTTGACCTTCCTGGGATGGGAAAGACTACAAACTATTCATCGATTCAGAACTCAGATGAAATGTTAGAAGTGGTCAATGAATTTATACAAACGCTGATTCCTGATGAATCCTACTTGCTGGTGGGTGAATCTTATGGAGGCTATTTAGCGCGTGGGATTATGCGAAAGTCAGCGGTGCGGCTTTTAGGGGCTGCCTTTATTTGTCCTCTTATTCTTCCAGAGAAGGAGCAACGTACAGTGCCAGAACATTGTATTGTGACATCAGATCATGCCTTTTTAGCAACATTAAGCCAGCAGGAGCTAGAAGATTTTCAGTCGAATCAAGTTGTTCTGAATGCTTATAATTGGAAACGATATACAGCAGAGGTTCTAGTAGGATGTAGTATAGCAGATCATGCATTTTTAGAAAAAATTCAGCAAAGTTACGGCTTCTCTTTTGCTGTGGATGAACAGTCCTTTGCTAAACCATCCCTTTTCCTATTAGGCAAACAGGATTCCGTTGTTGGCTATGAGGATGCCTTTACGATTTTAGAAAAATTTCCTAGAGCAACCTTCGCAATAGTAGATAGTGCTGGTCATAATTTGCAAATTGAACAACCTGAATTGTTTACTAATTTAATGAGTGAATGGTTGAATCGAGTAGAGGCAGAACAAGGAAGGCATAATCAAATTGATTAAAAATAATGACTTAATACTAGCAAGTAACATAGTAATTTTACGAGAATTCACGGAACACTGTTGTAACGATGACTTAGTTCCTTTATATGAGAAATTTGGGATGATGAAATCCAATGGCATGCTCATTAGAAATTACAGTATGCAGTCGGGAATTTCGAATGAATAGCTCCAAAATATATAAGACAAAAATGTTGTCCTTTCAACGTTTTTGTCTTCCTTTTTATCTGATTGAATTAAATACTCGCTACAAATCTTTTAACACATATAAATTTTTCATAAACAATTCCATAACGTAGATATGAATAGTAGTCCAATTTTGATAGGCTCAAGGAATTGAAACTTCTTCCAAATTACTAATTTTATCCGATACCAATTTCATTTTATTATTTTCGTTTATTAACTTAGTGATATCTTTTTTCGTTCCTACTGTATATTTTTCCATTTTGTTGGATTGGAATACGGGAAAAATGATGAATGCATACCGACAAATACAAGGTCAGCCATAAATATGATTTCATGTATGATCACTATGGAAATCACTGTTAATTACCCAAGAGACAGGTTTATTCGTAATATTTTCAGCATTATTTCTTATATCCCCAGCTGTTTGTTGTGTGTTTAATGAAAATAATTGTTTTGTCCCTGTCGTTGCGCTACGCTTCACTTTCGGGACAGAAAAATGCTCTGCACTAAAAGGTGCAGAGCATTTTTTGTAACTAATTTGTAACTGGACTTATATATAGTGAGGTCATAGCAACGAAAGCGCTTTCTTGGGTGATAATTTTGAAGGGGGATATGGGATGAGGAAGCATTGGTATTGGTTTCTTTTAGTGATGGTAGCTGTGTTGTTGGTGGCTTGTGGCGAAAAGGATACAAAGGAAGAGGTTGCGGATGCAGACACTTCTGATGGTGAGACGAAGGCTGTTACGGCCGAAGCAGGAACAATTAGGATTGGGGTGCTTGCTTCGTTAACGGGGGCACTTGAGTCTTATGGGAAACAGACGCAGCGTGGGTTTGATTTAGGGGTAGAGTATGCCACTGGCGGTACGATGGAGGTCAATGGGAAAAAAATTGAGATTGTTTATGAGGATACGGAGACGAAACCTGAGGTTGCTGTACAAAAGGCCACTAAGCTATTAGAGGATGATCAGGTTGATTTTCTAGTAGGGTCGTCGAGCTCTGGTGATACGCTGGCTGTCCTTCCGCTTGCAGAGGAGTATGAAAAAATTATGGTTGTGGAGCCTGCGGTAGCAGATAGTATTACAGGTTCAGAATTTAATGAATATATTTTCCGTACAGGACGTAATTCATCACAGGATGCGTATGCGGCGGCGGCAGCTATTGCGGGAGATGGTGTGAAGATTGCAACGTTTGCACCAGATTATTCGTTTGGATGGGACGGTGTGGATGCATTTAAGACAGCTGCAGAGAAGTTGGGAGCAGAAATTGTGCTAGAGGAGTATGCTGATCCAGCCGCAACAGACTTTACGTCGAATCTGCAAAAGGTGATGGATGCCAAGCCTGATTATTTATTTGTCGTATGGGCAGGGGCAAATTCTCCTTGGAATCAAATTGCTGATCTTAAAATTCAAGAAAAAGGCATTAAAATTTCTACGGGTGCGCCTGATATTATTGCGCTTCAATTTATGAATCCATTAGTTGGAATGGAAGGCTTCTCCGTGTATTATCATACGTTACCGCAAAATGATGTGAATAAATGGTTAGTGGAGGAGCATCAAAAACGTTTCAATGAGGTACCGGATTTATTTACACCTGGAGGTATGTCCGCAGCCATTTCGATTGTGGAGGCATTGAAGAAATCCGATGGGGATGCCGATGCTAATAAGCTAATTGATGTGATGGAAGGGATGTCATTTGAGACACCGAAAGGTACGATGACATTCCGTGAAGAGGATCACCAAGCCCTTCAATCTATGTATTCAATTCGATTAGAAAATCAAGACGGTGTGGAATACCCAGTACCAGTCCTTATTCGTGAGCTGAGTCCTGAGGAAACAGCACCACCTGTTATGAAGTAGCTTATGAGAGGCAGAAATTCTGTCTCTCTACATAACTAGTAGAAGGGAAGGGAGTAGAGATGGAGCCTATATTACGCACTGATAATTTAACAATCCGTTTTGGTGGGCATACAGCTGTGGATGGTGTCAATTTTCAAATGCCTGAAAAGCATCTGAAGTCCATTATTGGACCGAATGGGGCAGGTAAAACAACGTTCTTTAATTTAATTAGTGGTGAATTAAGGCCAACTGCGGGTGATGTTTATTTTAAGGGGCAATCATTGGCACAAAAGTCAGCCATTGAAAGAACACGTATGGGTTTAGGTCGATCCTTTCAAATTACGAATGTTTTTCCAAACTTAACGGTTTTAGAAAATGTTCGTTTAGCTGTGCAGTCTAAGGAAAAAATTCGTTATCAGCTATTTCGACACTACCAAAGCTATAGGGCGATCACTGAAAAAGCGGAAGAGCTATTAGCACTTGTGTTACTAGATAATAAACGCGATGCCCTTACAACGATGCTTTCACATGGGGAGAAAAGAAAGCTTGAGATTGCTATGCTGCTTGCGTTAGATACGGAAATTCTGTTGCTTGATGAACCAACTGCTGGCATGTCTTTAGAGGAAGTACCAACCATTTTAGAAGTGATTCGCACAATAAAACAGCAAGGGAATAAAACCATTTTGCTCATTGAACACAAAATGGACATGATTTTAGATTTATCGGATTCGATAATGGTGTTGTTTAATGGTCAATTATTAGCAGACGGATCACCTAAGGAAATCATGAATAATGACACCGTACAACATGCATATTTGGGGAGGCTGTACGATGAACACCTTACTGACACTAAATGAGGTTCATACGCATATCGGCCAATATCACATCTTACAGGGCGTGAATTTTGAAGCGAAGGAGGGGCAGGTGACAGTATTGCTAGGTCGTAATGGTGCAGGTAAAACGACAACGCTGAAAACGATCATGGGCTTAACACCTGCCACAAAGGGAGAAATCGCCTTTCGCTCTCACTCTATTAAAAGAAGTCCCACTTACAAGGTAGCCAAATTAGGGATAGGCTATGTTCCAGAAAATCAAGGGATTTTTGCTGATTTATCGGTAGAGGAGAATATGAAGGTAGCGATGCGTAAGGAGGATACAGTGACGTTAGAGCGACAGCAATATGTGCTTGAGCTTTTTCCTGACTTAAAGAAATTTTGGAAGAAGGCTGGTGGCCATTTATCAGGTGGCCAAAAGCAAATGCTGTCAATGGCAAGAGCTTTTATCAATGATAGTCCATTAATTTTGATTGATGAACCTTCGAAAGGGCTAGCTCCGATAGTCGTTGAAAAGGTGATGGAGGCCATTGTGGAAATGAAAAAGAAAACGTCAATTGTTCTTGTGGAACAAAACTTTATGATGGCTAGCCGAATCGGTGATACTTATACATTAATTGATGATGGCAGAACTGTACATTCAGGCAATATGCAGGAACTTATTGATAATGAAGAACTAAAACGCAAGTATTTGGGAATTGGATAAAAGGGGGTGACCATCATTGGAGCTGTTCGTCAATTTAATCATTAATGGCTTGGCAACAGGCATGCTGATATTTCTACTAGCGGCTGGCTTGACGTTAATTTTCGGCTTAATGGATGTGTTAAACTTCGCGCATGGTGGGTTATTCGTTTGGGGAGCTTATGCGGGAATCTTCACTTATATGTATACGGAGAGTTTCATTGTAGGGATTATTGGTGCTATTTTAACGGGGGCATTGCTAGGATTTATAACAGAGAAATTAATTATCACACCTGTTTACGGCAATCATATTCAGCAAATTTTAATCACGTTAGGGTTGATGCTTGTTTTGCAAGAGCTAATTAAAGTAGTCTTTGGCCCGAATGGTGTTGCCGTGAAAACACCAAGTTATTTAGCTGGTAGCTGGGAAATTGGTGACATTATTATCATCAAATATCGTTTATTTATTATTATCATTGGATTTGTGATTTTTGGGATTTTCCAATATATGCTAAAGCGCACGAAGATTGGTTTAATTGTTCGGGCAGGCGTTCAAGACAAGGAAATGGCGCAGGCTCTTGGTATTCATATTAAACGCGTGTTTTTATATGTTTTCATGGTTGGTGCGGCACTTGCAGCACTAAGTGGTATGTTGATGGCTCCCTATTCAGGGGTAATCTATGCGGAAATGGGGATGGAATACGCTATTTTAGGCTTTATTGTGGTAGTCATTGGTGGAATGGGCAGTTTTTCAGGTTCTTTGCTGGCGGCTATTTTAGTAGGGCTTGCAGGTAGCTTTATGGCTTATTATGTGCCTGTGCTATCACTTGCAGTCAATATGATATTAATGGCGATTGTATTAATCTTCCGCCCACAAGGACTGTTTGCGTTGCGAAAGGAGCGAACATCATGAAGCAAAAAACTACCTTACCCCATATCGCCTTTTTCCTATTATTCGCGATTTTTCTCATACTTCCTTTCGTCAATGATTCAAGGACATTACTTATTTTATTAACGCAAATTTTCATTTTTGGGATATTAGCAATGAGCTATGATATTTTACTAGGCTATACAGGAATCGTGTCGTTTGGGCATGCCATGTTTTTTGGTATCGGTGCCTATACAACAGCGGTTATGCTTAAACAAATGGAAAATACAATGTTTATTTTTGTCCTGTCCATCGTGATCGGCATGCTGTTAGCAGGACTTGTTAGCTTCTTAGTAGGGTTACTGACACTTCGTTTGAAAAGTCATTTCTTTGCTATGTTGACATTAGCCTTTTCAGGATTATTTTTGGTACTAGCCGAAAAATGGCGCACGGTTACTTACGGCAATGATGGCTTTACATTTCGAGCACCAGATATGTTTAGAGATCGTCTGACGTTCTATTTTTTTGTACTCGGGAGCCTAGTCCTTATCTTTTTAGCCCTTTATCGCTTCGTTAACTCTCCGACAGGTCGAATTTTAATTGCCGTTAGGGAAAATGAGAAACGGACGAAATCATTAGGCTATAACACATTGCACTATAAAGTCATCGCTTCAGTTGTGGCAGGCATAGTGGCGAGCTTCGCCGGTTCATTATATGCCGTATCCTTACGCTTTGTTAATACAAGTGTGATGACGATGGATATTACACTCGATGCTTTATTAATGACTATTATTGGTGGAGTCGGCACTTTAGTGGGACCATTATTAGGGGCAGCAGTCATTGAATATGCTCAGCACACTTTATCTGGATTGGCACGAGATTATCCTATTTTTGAACGTTGGATTATTTTCTTTGGGATTCTCTATATTTTAGCGGTAATTTTTTTCCCAAAGGGCATTATTGGTACACTTCGCTTGCTAATATGGAAATGGCGAGGAAAAGTAAAAAACAGAAAAACACAGGTTGCCCTGCCGCAGGAAAAGGAGCGATTTGAATGACAGTAGGTATTGTCAGTACAGGTATTTATCTACCACAAAACAGAATGTCATCGAGCGAAATTGCGGAACTTTCCAATATTCCAGAGGATATTATCCGTCAAAAAATGGGCATTCATGAAAAACCGATTCCTGGAGAGCATGATCATACAGTGCAAATGGGGATATGGGCAGCACAGGATGCTATTAAAAAAGCACATATAGAGCCGAAAGATATTGACGTTGTTATCTATATGGGAGAGGAGCATAAGGAATATCCTTTATGGACAGCCTCCATCAAAATGCAAGAAGAGATTGGCGCGGTCAATGCGTGGGCATTTGATGTGCAATTACGTTGTGGCACGACGATTATGGCGCTGAAGGTCGCAAAAAGTTTAATGGCTTCCGACGACACGATAAACACAATTCTCATCGCTGGTGGTTATCGCAATGTTGATTTTATCAATTATCGCAATCCACGCACACGCTTTATGTACAATTTGGCTGCTGGTGGGGGCGCTATGCTGTTACAAAAAAACTATCCGAAAAATCAGCTGTTAGAGGCGGATATCATGACAGATGGCACCTTTTCTGAGGATGTCGTTGTTCCTGTTGGTGGCACGAAAACGCCATTAACACCCTATCATTTGACAGAACATTTATTTCAGTTGGATGTTCTAGATCCGATTGGCATGAAAGAACGGTTAGAACAGAAATCTTTAAGCAATTTTTTGAAGGTCATTCGCAGCTCTTTATCGAAAAGTGGATATAGTGAAGAGAATTTAAATTACTTAGCGATGCTGCATATGAAAAGGTCCGCGCATGATTATATTTTAACGGAGCTTAGTCTGCAGCCTGAGCAATCTATTTATTTACAAGACTATGGGCATATTGGTCAGATTGATCAAATATTGTCCTTACAGCTTGCCTTGGAACAAAATCGTATAAAAACTGGCGATATTGTTACTTTGGTTAGTGCAGGCATTGGCTATGTATGGGGGGCTATTACGATACGTTGGGGATAAGGGGGAATTGGAATGTTAAAAACGGTTCAGTTAGCAAATGGGGAAACGATGGCCTATCGAAAACGTTCGGGTGGAGGGTATCCTTTAGTGCTGGTTCATGGGAATATGACCTCCTCTAAGCATTGGGACTTACTAATAGATGCTTTAGACGACAAATTTACGATTTATGCGATTGATTTACGAGGTTTTGGTGGATCTTCTTACCATCAACCTATTTCATCCATCAGAGATTTTAGTGAGGATGTTAAATTATTTGTGGATGAACTAAAATTACAAACCTTTGATATGATTGGCTGGTCAACGGGTGGAGCAGTCTGTCTACAGTTTGCCGCCAATTATCCAGACTATTGTCAACGACTGATTTTACTAGCATCTGCTTCCACACGTGGCTATCCATTTTACACGGATTTAGGAACGGGTAACCCTGCATCCTTCAAAAGAGCGTACAGCTATGAAGAAGTACTTGTGGATACATCGAAAACGAAGCTTGTACAGGGTTTTTATCATACGAAAAATAGAGAAGGCTTACAGTCACTGTGGAATTCATTAATTTATACCCATCAACAGCCGAGCAAGGAAAAATATGAAGAATATGTTGAGGATATGCTGACACAGCGAAATTTAGCTGAAGTTTATCATGCACTGAATACTTTTAATATAAGTGCTGTTGATCATGAGGTGGCTAAAGGGACACGGGAAGCCTTATTTATTAATATTCCCATTTTAGTATTAAGAGGAGATCGTGATTTAGTCATTACGGAAGAAATGAATGCAGAATTGCTTCAAGATTTAGGCAAAGAGGCTCAATTTGTGAGCTTAAAAGATTGTGGGCACTCGCCATTGGTGGATGATGTCGCACAGCTGACAGCTGAAATTGAGACCTTTTTAGAAATTGGAGGGGGAAATTATGCGCTTAAACAATAAAGTCGCTATTATTACAGGTGCCGCCAATGGAATTGGTTATGCGGCTGCTGAGCGTTTTATAGAAGAAGGGGCGGTTGTTATTATAGCTGACTATGATAACGACGCGGGGAATGCTGCAGCACAACGATTAGGTGAAAAGGCAACATTTATACAAGTGGATGTAGCGAATCGGGAGAGCGTAAAACAATTAGTGGCAACCGTCATTGAACAGGTAGGATGTATCGATATTTTAGTGAATAATGCAGGGATTACAAGAGACGCAATGCTAACAAAGATGACGGAGGATCAATTTCAACAAGTGTTAGAGGTGAATTTGACAGGCGTTTTTCACTGTACACAGGAAGTCATTCCTCATATGGTTGCGGCTGGAGGTGGCAAAATTATTAATACATCCTCTGTAAGTGGTGTTTATGGCAATGTTGGTCAAACGAATTATGCAGCCACAAAAGCGGCGATTGTAGGGATGACCAAAACATGGGCAAAGGAATTAGGTCGGAAAGGGATCAATGTCAATGCGGTTGCTCCTGGCTTTACAGAAACCGATATGGTAAAAAAAATGCCAGAAAACATCCTTGCTCAAATGCGATCCATCGTCCCATTACAGCGTTTAGGCACACCTCGAGATATTGCTAATGCTTACTTGTTTTTAGCATCTGATGAAGCCGCTTACGTCCATGGTCATACGCTTCATGTGGATGGCGCCATTATGATGTGACGGGAGGTTTACTACATGTTTGTTGAGCAAGCGTGGATTTTAAAACGTGCTGCATTAACACCTCACCACATCGCATTGATTAATCTTGCTACAGCAGAGCAATGGACGTATCAGCAATTAAGTGAGGAAATCAGTAAATGGTGTCAATTTTTCGAGCGTCAGCAGCTACTGAAGGGAAGTAGAGTCGCAGTATTTGCCAAAAATCATATTCAACTTTTTGCTGTTCTCTTTGCCTGTGGGCTGCGCGGGCTCATTTATGTGCCGTTAAATTGGCGTTTGAGTAAGGAAGAACTAACCCAAATTTTGGAGGATGCTACCCCTTCAATCTTATTGTATGAAGAGGAGGATACTTGTCCAGTCGTGTTAGACAAAATGTTTTCGCTTCAAAGTATCCAACAAGAGAAGAATGGGAGCGTTAATAAGCAACCTATGGAAGTAGACGATCCCTGGCTCATGATTTATACAGGGGGGACAACAGGTCGGCCAAAGGGGGTCGTGTTATCCTTTGAGTCAGTCAATTGGAATGCCATGAATACAATTATTAGTTGGGGTTTGCACGACAAA
Organism: Lysinibacillus sp. UBA5990; assembly: GCF_002429815.1. Lineage (NCBI taxonomy): Bacteria > Bacillati > Bacillota > Bacilli > Caryophanales > Bacillaceae > Lysinibacillus > Lysinibacillus sp. UBA5990. Next base: position 1,532,196 of record NZ_DJAY01000015.1, on the reverse strand, counting down.
GATCGTACTTTAAATTATATGCCCATGTTTCATACAGGTGGCTTAAATGCGCTTTGTATCCCCTTACTGATGGCTGGTGGGACTGTTATTATTGGCGATAAATTCGAAGCGGAGGCAGCACTGCGAGCTACAAACCAATATAAAACAACGATCTCACTTTTTGTCCCAACGATGTATCAAGCAATGATTGCCACGAAATATTTTCAGGAAAATCAATTTCCTTCGATGAAAGTATTTTTATCAGGTGGTGCCCCATGTCCTCATCCAATTTACGATGCATTTTATAGGAAGGGGTTATTTTTTAAAGAGGGCTACGGCTTGACGGAGGCAGGACCTAATAACTTTTTCATTGCTCGCGAGGATGCATATGCCAAAAAAGGAGCCGTTGGGAAAAGCATGCAGTTCATTGAAGCTAAAATCATCAAACCGACTGGACACAATTGTGCTCCTCATGAAGTGGGGGAGCTATTGGTAAAAGGTAAGCATATGTTTCGTTTCTATTGGAATAACAAGCGCGAAACGGCCAATATCATGCAAGACGGTTGGTTAAAGACGGGCGATTTAGCTATGATGGATGAGGATGGCGATTTCTTTATTGTTGGGCGTAGAAAAGAAATGATCATCTCTGGTGGTGAAAATGTTTATCCTCAGGAAGTCGAGCAGTGTATGTTACAGCATCCTGATGTACAGGAGGTTGCCGTAATTGGCGTAGCAGACAACTATTGGGGAGAGGTCGTGACTGCTTTCATTGTCTGTCAAAATCAAGTGGCGACCATTTTAGATGAACTCCACGATCTGTGCCATCAACAGCTAGGGCGGTATAAGATTCCTAAACAAATCCTTTTCTTAGAGGAATTACCGAAAACAAGCGTCGGTAAAATTGATAAAAAGGCTTTGCATATGCTTGTAGATGCTACGCCATGTGAATAAAAGCGTTCATGTTTCTATTATCGGAATCGACAGATCCATCAAAGATAGCGTCATTAAAAGGAGAACCTATTATTTTTATTCAACATGCACAATTCTTTAGCGTTGAAACCTTATAAGTTTGGGGAAAGATCCAATAAAAATTACCTTTTTATATAACCTTCGTCTAATGTCATAGGCGAGGGTTTTTGCGCTTTTTAGACTGGTAATCGTGCAAGAACCCCCATTTATCGTTGTTTAGTTCTTGTTACGGCTTATTTTTTCACATCTCTTCCCATCAGACCAACATATCAGTAAAATAGAGTAGGTTAGGGGGATTGTCTTGTGAAAGATCAACGCTTTAAAATTGCGCATCGAGAGGCGCTTATTGGAATTGGATTAGTCCTTGTCAACTTTGCGATTTGGTTTGGCTTTGCTTATGGACTAGGTGCAGGGGATCCCGCAAATTATTCGTATGTTTTGGGTTTTCCTGCTTGGTTTTTCTATAGCTGTATCGCAGGGACAGGCTTTATGATCCTGCTCATCTGGATTGTTATGAAGCTCTTCTTTAAAGAGGTTCCATTTGAAGATGAGGAGGAGGACCGCTAATGCATTGGCAAGTTGTATTTCCATTGCTATTATTTCTAATTATTATTTTTGGAATTGGTTTCTGGGCCAATAAACATGTCCGCTCTTCTAACTCGTTTCTACAGGAGTATTTCCTTGGTGGTCGAGAAATGGGTGGATTTATCCTAGCGATGACAATGATAGCTACATATGGTAGTGCAAGTAGCTTTATCGGAGGACCAGGAGTAGCTTATACGAAGGGGCTCGGCTGGGTGCTACTCGCAATGGCACAACTACCTGCGGGCTATTTTGTCCTGATGATTTTAGGGAAAAAATTTGCTATTATTGCTCGTCGTTACCAAGCTATTACGCTCATCGACTTTTTACGAGAACGCTACAAAAGCCATGTCATTGTCATTCTGTCTGCTATTAGTATTATTGTCTTTTTATTTTCAGCGATGATGGCACAGTGGGTAGGAGGAGCCCGTTTAATTGAGTCTTTAACAGGCTTACATTACACGGCGGCACTGTTTATATTTGCGATTTCGGTTTTAGTGTATGTCATTATTGGTGGATTCCGAGCAGTTGCTTTAACGGATACTGTACAGGGCTCAATCATGGTTATAGGAACTGTAATTTTATTAATCGGAACTATTATTGCAGGTGGAGGCATCGATAAAATTATGACCTCGCTGGTCGCAGAAAATCCGAATTTCGTATCTCCATTTGGAGCAGAAGGGGATTTAACGCCTCTGTATGTTTCGACATTTTGGATATTAATTGGTGTAGGAGTGGTCGGACTTCCGCAAATCGCCGTGCGTGCGATGAGTTATAAGGATTCTAAAAGTATGCACTTAGCGATTATTATTGGCACAATTGCCATCGGGACAATTATGTTTGGGATGCATCTAATTGGTGTGTTAGCACGACCTGTCCTACCTGGCATCGATATTGGTGATAAAGTCATGCCACTCTTAACATTAAAGGTACTGCCGCCATTTTTAGCAGGGATTGTCTTAGCAGCACCAATGGCCGCTACCATGTCTACTGTCAATGCACTGCTCATGCTAGTAAGCTCTACAGTTGTCAAAGACATCTATTTGAATTATATGAAGCCACAGGCAAGTGATGCTGAAATTAAGCGTGCCAGTTTTATTGTGACAACGGTCATTGGCTTAGCAGTTGTCATCTTTGCACTCCATCCACCTGATTTATTAGTGTGGTTAAATTTATTTGCATTTGGTGGACTTGAGGCAGTCTTTATTTGGACAGTAGTACTCGGATTATACTGGAGGAAAGCAAACAAATATGGTGCCATTTCGTCAATGATTTCAGGTATGGCTTTGTATATTTTCATCGACCGGTTCTATCCGACTGCTTTCGGTATGCATACCGTTACGATTCCTATTGTAGCTTCCTTCATTATTTTTGTAATCGTAAGTCTTGCTACTAGTCATAAATTTAAGGACGAGCACTTCCTCCTATAATATCAAACAACGCCACAGATTTTTGACTGTGGCGTTGTTTTTATTTAATGAATCATATAATCGTAGGCATTTTTTGCAAGGAGCGTCATCGTCACAATGATAAAAAGCGTACGGACAAAGCCGCTTCCTTTTTGAATGGCCATACGAGAGCCAAGCATAGCCCCTCCAATTTGAGCTACCCCCATGACTAAACCATATACATAATGGATTTGGCCTAAGTATGCAAACATACAAACACCTGCCACATTACTTGCTAGATTTAAAAATTTCGCATTTCCTGCCGCTTTTAAAAAATCAAAGCCAACAAGCAAGAAGCTAAAGATTAAAAAAGAACCCGTTCCAGGACCAAGAAACCCATCATAAAACCCAATAGCAAATAATAGCATCATAAATAAAAATAAGTGGGTTTTAGATAGATTTTTTACTGTTGAAACAGCACCCCAATCCTTTTTAAAGATCGTATAAATCCCAACAGCTGCCAGCATGATAAGCATTAATGGTTTTAATAGGGCTGGGTTAATTAAATGAACAGTCCATGCGCCACATAATGATCCAATGAAGGCGAGAGGGAAATATTTCAGGACAGATCGAATTTCAAGCTGACCAGAACGGTAAAAAGAAATGGACGAAGTGAGTGAGCCCATCGCGCCTGCTAATTTATTGGTTGCTACAGCAGCGGCGGGATTTAAGCCAACAAACAATAAGGCTGGTAAGGAAATTAAACCGCCGCCTCCAACGACTGAATCTATAAAGGCCGCCAGAAATCCAAAGGAAATTAATAGTATTAAAATATGTACATCCACATCGAAAACCATGTTTACACCTCTTCTTAATTAGTTACTACTGAAATAGTAACTAATTTATTCGGTGCTGTAAAGTCTAATTTTTTCATTGGCAAATGTTCACAACAGTAGCCTATAATAAAAAGATGGAGGGATGATATGAATGAATTAATCGCCCAATTAAAAGAACTGGGATTGACAGAATATGAGGCAAAGGCCTATACAGCGCTCGTACAAAATAGTCATGTCAGTGCCTACCAAGTTAGCAAAAACTCTGGGATTCCAAGAGCTAGAATCTATGACATATTAAATGGTCTTGTTGAGAAGGGATTCGTTTTGAAAGAGGAAACGGCGGATCAAACGACGTATTCTTCCATTCCTGTCGAGATGTTTTTGCTGCAAATTCAACAGCGCTGGCAATCGAATTTTACGTCGATTAGTGATCAACTAGAAAAATTAGAAACGAAAGAACAAGAAGCGGAACCTAAAGTGTTAATGCTAAAAGGGAAGCAGACGATCCTCAATTATTGTCAAACCTTATTAAAAAAAGCAGAGACAAAAGTTATCCTATCGATGTGGGAGGATATGTACGATGCCTTACGCGAGGATATCGAAGAGGTATCACAGCATTTGGAGGTGCATGGCATTACCTTATATGTCGGAGAACATCTGGCATCTATCGATCAGCACAGAGCCACTCACTATACGAGAAAGACTTCTACACCTCATTGGTTTATTTTATCGGTTGATGGACAAGAAATGATTTATGGTCACTCGCCGTCGAACCAGGAAACAGCTTTTATAACGAATGATCCAGTGCATATTTATTTATTAGAGGATTATATTTGGCATGATGTTCTTATCAATCGACTAGTGAAGCGTGATGATAAAGAGCTTGAGGACTGGATTGCTAAAGAACGTAAAGCATTTTTCTTAGAGTAGTTATAAGGGAAGGGGAGCATCTTGAAAAAATGGATGTTGCCAGTATTATTTTGTTTATTTTTAATTGGCGGATGTGATTCTGCACCGCTGCCGGTTTCTCCTAAGATTCAGGAGCTAACAATCGTTCCTGACCATATCCAACAACATATTATAGCTAAAGACAGAATTCAGTTATTGTATGAAGATAACATGACGTACTATCTTGTCATGTTTTCGAAAGGAAATGTGCTAGCAAGCGCGGCAGCAAATGAAGATCGGTTAGTCATTCATTTCAAGGAAGGAAGCGAGCAAAAGAAAGAAGCTCAACCGTATGTCTATGCTATCAACAAAAGCCCGGAGCTGACGATTATTGAACTATATATTAACGGAAAAAGCATGCCGATAGATCGTATTACTATGATGTAATAAAAAACCGAAATCCCTAAAAAAGAGATTTCGGTTTTTGTTGATATTAATAAAATACTTTATCTACATTGTATTTGGAGCGGAACGTATTAATCGCATACGTTTCATAAATTTCACGTTCCATAGGATCTTCTACTTCATAGACTTCAATTTTGAAGACCTCGTCACGATAGTTTTTCATCGGAGATACATTGTCTTCAAAATGTTTTTTAATTCGTTGGCGAATTTTACGTGCTTTACCGACAAATAATAGCTCATTCTTTTCATTATAAAATAAGAAAATACCGCCTTTATCACGTGTGATTTTGTGGAAGTCGATGAAACCAAAGTATGGTGTAATTGGGACATCACCTGGTTTTACATCTTGTTCGCGTTGGCGAATGACTACATCTGGTTTTGGAAATTCAATATTAATCAAAGTATTCACGTTCCTCTCTATTACTAAAGATATATGGTAACATAATACCGGCATGTTTACCATAAAATTTCATGTAGAATAACCATATACAGCAAGCTTAGTGTTTATCAAATGATGGGAGAACATGCATAGGAATAACAAAATATTCTATGAATTATTGATATTCTAACTAGTCCATGTTACAATTCAAGATAATTAAATAATCTTATCAAGAGAAGCAGAGGGATTTGGCCCGATGACGCTTCAGCAACCTCTAACAAATGTTAGAAAGGTGCTAATTCCAGCAAAGGTTTTTCCTTTGAGAGATAAGAGTGAACGTGAAAAAAATCCTTCTCATTCTATCTCATATGGAATGTGGAGGATTTTTTAATTTTTTCGAAAAAGGAGCAAAAAAGAGAGGGGAACGCAAGATGCCAATTAATATTCCGAAAAATTTACCTGCTGGAGAACATTTACGTGAGGAAAAAATCTTCGTGATGGAAGAGGACCGTGCGAGAACACAGCAAATACGTCCATTAAATATATTAATCTTAAATTTGATGCCCGAAAAAGAAAAAACGGAGCTACAATTACTACGATTACTAGGAAATACACCATTACAGGTGAATATTACTTTTTTAAACACGGCTACTCATGAATCTAAAAATGTGAGTAAATCTCATTTGCAATTATTCTACACAACGTTTAACCAAATTCGTCATCGACGCTATGATGGTATGATTATTACGGGTGCTCCTGTAGAAAAAATGCCGTTTGAAGAGGTTAACTATTGGCAGGAAATTGCTGAAATTATGGATTGGTCTAAAAAGAATGTGACATCCGTGCTACATATATGTTGGGGGGCACAGGCTGCGCTATATCATCATTATGGGATTGGAAAGGTCGAGCTTTCTGCTAAATGCTCCGGCGTTTATTCTCATGTGATTACTGATTTAACAGTAGATTTAGTACGAGGCTTTAGTGATTTATTTACAGCCCCTCATTCTCGCTATACATCTGTCTCGATTGACGAGGTTCGCAATCATCCAGACTTACGCTTATTATCCTATTCAGAGGATGCGGGTGTATTTATCGTGCAATCAAAAGATAATAAAAACATTATGATTACTGGACATTTAGAATATGATGCGACAACATTAGCCGATGAATACAGTCGCGATGTTGCCAAGGGCATCCATATAGACGTTCCAGTAAACTACTTCCCAAATGATGATCCAGCAAAGGCACCGATGAATACATGGCGTGCCCATACGCATTTATTGTTCTCCAACTGGTTGAACTACTACGTATACCAAGAGACACCATATGAATGGGACTTTGTAGACGAAATTGAATATCATATTTAAATAACACTGAAAAAGTCTAATTTCTTCACTAAGCAGCAAGGAATTAGACTTTGTTATTCTAGATTTTTCTTGTCAGAACTCGTTTTATCTGGAGTCGCCTGATCGTCCTGTTTGGATGTAGCGTTGCCAGCTTCAGACTGAATCACTTGGCTGGAATTCGACGTAGCAGATTTATCTTGATTGTCTTGAGTAGAAACTGGATTATCTGTTTTTTCTTGATTATCCTGATTGTCTTGAGTGCTATCTGTATTAGCATCGTTAGTCTGATTCTCCTGATTGGAATTCATAGTAGCAGGTTTCGTCTGAATATCCTGATTGGAATCCTTATTATTTGGTTTCACCTGATTCTCCTGAAGGGAATCCATATTACCAGGTTTTGTCTGATTGCCTTGATTAGAAACCGCATTCCTTGCATCAGTCATTTGCCCCTCATTAGAATCCGCATGACCCATTTCAGTTGAATTATCTAGTGATTTTCGATTACGTATAACAGCTACAATGAGGAGAAGTATGGGTAATAATATGGTGCAAACAAATGCATAAATTGGCCAAATCTCATCATTATAAATGTTGGAATGGACGATGTCTGGGTGAACAATTTGCGAAAGTCCGACCATAATAATACCCATTGGTAGGATTAGTGGGCGGTGATCCTTCAATTTCATAATTTGTGCAATTCCAACAACAGTTGTATAGAAGTACATAAACGTTCGAATAAAAATGGATACAATCCACATAAAAGCCATGATAATTTCAATGCGCTGTAAAAAATTTCCGATAGAGATTCTTTGTGCTAGGGCATAGCTAGGGAAAGATCGCGAAGCCGTGTTGGCTGGCCCTAAGACTAAAATGGATAGAGTAATTAATGTTACTAGAACAAATCCACCGAGAAGCATGCCTATGTAAAATCCTTTTTTTGAGGATTGCTGGACATTGACACTAGCAGGGTAAATCATTAATAACATAACTAACGAAAAAGAAAAGACACTTATAAAGCGGATGATACTATATAAGATGGATGTTTTGGATGCTTCCATAATCGGTTGTATATTTTCAAACTTAATTTGTGGGGTGATACTGACAACAAAGAAAATAAAAATTAAGACAAACATAGGGAAAAGTATTTCTGCTGAACGAGCAAAGTTTTCTATCCCTAAATAGGTAGCATACATAATTATAATAATAAACAACAAGGCAAATGCCATAGTAGGCGTTTCCGGCATTACCTCTGTTTTCATAAAAGCACCAATAAAATACAGTAATTCTCCTCCCGCAAATAGGGTAAGAGAAAGGAAGCACACCACTGTGATTTTTCCAAAAAAGCGCCCGAGAAGTTTTTCATTTGCTTCAATAAAATTCAGTGTCGGTGTTTGGTCGCCTAACGTCACAAATAATTTCACAACAAGCAAACTAAGGACAATACCAATACTTGCAGCAATCCACGCATCTTGCTTACTAGAGCTTGCAATACTTGAAGGGATGATTAAGATGGCAGTACCGATAGAAAGGAGGAATGTGATAATTGTAAATTGTCTTGAACTAATTACTTCTTTTTCCATATAATTGTCCTCCTTTTCATGACGATGTATCTACTATTTTGTGAGTGAAACGATAAAATCTTTAATTGGTGTAAAAATAAAGGTTATAAAATCTAGAGGACTCGGGATATCTATTTTGAGAGCAATGCCCATATTAAGCGCTGTTCCAATTAGTAATAGGATTGAAAAAACAAGAATGGTTTTGGTCTCTTGTTGCTTTTTGAGTTTCGGGATATATAGTAACGCAATAATGATTGAAATGATTAAGATGGCTATTGCTAGTACCAATCCACTATCCCTCCTTTGGCTTTTTTAATAATGAGTTTTGCATTGTGCCTAAACCTTGTGTTGTCACTTTTACATGAACATGGATTGGTAGATCAGGAAAGATATTTGGCCAATCGTTTTTGATTTTTTTCCATTGTTTAGCATCTGCACGATGTAGGGCATCACCATAGCCTAAAACATCCACTTGGTATTGCTGTTGAATTTTTTCTAATGTTTTTTCAATACGTTCATCGATGCCCTGTGCTGTCTTTTTATTGATATAATCCACCGTTTTATTTTTCGTTAGATTGATATCACATTCGACCTCTCCTACATTTTGTTCCACATTTATTTGGACATCAATTTGCGGTTTCCCATTTTTAAATGACCCCTTTACTTTTGTGGAGGATTTCGTAATCTCAGTCGAGAGTGTACCTTGCTTTGGACAGGTGACGATTTCGATCGTACTTTGTATTTTGTCACTAAGGAAACTAATGCTTTTACTTTCACCCTCTGAAAGTAAACCAATGTATCGATCCCCTTTAAAGACGGCTAACCCTGCATAATTTAACAACACGGGTGTTTTAACACGTTGGACATTTGTTTGCTCGGCACCTAACTGTTTATCCCCGTGAACTTCAATCGCAGAAATCAAAACCCCATTATCCTTTTCACTGAGCCTAGTGACCAATTCGTCTATATTAATAGCAATCGTAGAGCCCCAAACTTTTTCAGAAACATTGAGGGAGTTTAAAATTTTATTAGCAGGCACTTTTTCGATAGGTGTTAGCACATTTAACACTTCCTTAGCTGTAGCTTCATGAGACATTATGACATCGAAATCCTTTCTAAACTCATGGTCTCGTGAAATTAAATCTAATGAGTCACTGATTCCCTCTTTAGCGAGGTCTTCACCTAAAACGACTACCCGTAGATGGGCAAAATATGGTTTTCGTGCAGCAATGGTCGTCATTTTGCGGATGGCTTCAAAAATTGTTTCCCCTCTAGAATGGTAGCTGATAACAGGGGAGCGCTGAGTGGAAGCTTGTCGCATGGAAACCTCACTAGGATCAACTATTTGAACGGTAATCTCATACTCATCATCCACTTTGTCTATACCAAGCGCTACAACAATGGCTAATTCATTTAATTCACGCTTACTCCAGCAACCACTTAACAGTAAAGTGAGGATGCATAGTAAGCAAATTGCTTTTACTTTTGCCATATTTCATTCCTCATTTGTTCAGTAGTTTTATTTCCTACCTGTTCTAGGGACATATTTATGCCCTCTAACAATATTTTTCTGATTCACTAAACGTGGACGTGTTAATAAACGTCTACGAGGGAGCAATAAAAATGCATCTTTTTGATCCTGTATAATTAAAGGAGCAAAGGGGCTTAAATATGGTACACCAAATGAACGAATACTGCATAAATGAAGAATAATGATAATAATGCCAAACATAACTCCAAAAAGACCAAACATAGCTGCTAAAATCATTAATGGAAAGCGCAGTACACGAATCGTATTGGACAAACCATAAGCAGGGAATAAAAAACTACAAATGGCCGTTAATGCCACTATAATAACCATAACAGCCGAGACAACACCGGCATCTACCGCTGCTTGACCAATTACCAAGGTACCCACGATGGACACCGCTGGACCGATTGTTCGGGGCATTCGAAGCCCTGCCTCTCGTAATATCTCAAAGGCAAGCTCCATAATGAGTGCCTCGACTACGGCAGGGAAGGGCACGCCTTCTCGTTGTGACGCAATACTAATGAGCATAGCCGTCGGTAGCATTTCTTGATGAAACGTAGTAATCGCAACATAGAGAGAGGGTGCTACCAATGCCAAACTAATCCCAAAGAAACGTAAGATACGAATGAGGGAACTAATCATCCAATGTTGGTAATAGTCTTCTGCTGATTGCAAAAAGGAAGTAAATAATGCTGGCACCACTAAGACAAAGGGTGTTCCATCTACCAAAATGGCTATTTTGCCATCTAATAATTCGCCAGCAATAACATCAGGACGTTCGGAATTGTATACGGTTGGAAACATGGTATTTTTAGAATCTTGAATAAAATCCTCAATATACCCACTTTCTAAAATGCCATCGATATTAATGCGATCTAACCGCGCTAACACCTCCGCAACAATTTTGTCACTGGCAATACCATGTATATACATTACAGCGACATCTGTTTGTGTCACTTCACCAATGACACGGGACTTAATCCAAAGATTTGGACTTTTTATTTTGCGCCGAATGAGCGCGGTATTCGTACGCAAAGTTTCAGTAAAGGACTCTCGAGGTCCCCTAATGACGGATTCAGTTGAAGGCTCTGTAACAGCTCTATCCTTTGCACTTTTCGTGCTTGTTACGATACCTTCCGCAAAGCCGTCTAATAAAATGACGGTTTCACCATTAAGGATGGCATGATACAGTGATGTGAAATTTTCGATATTCATCACATCACCAACAGTTAAATAGGAACTTCGCACATATTGATTAATGGTAGTAATTTCAATTTCTTGGTCTTCCTCAATATTCGCCATTAATTTATCAATTACAGAATCCGAAATCATCGTTTTATCAGATAAGCCGTCAATGGAAATAATGGCGAGCCGATGGGGTTCAGCTTCACCAATCGTAATTTCTCGAATAATGATGTCATTGCTATGACCAAGAGTGTTTTGAATGACTTTTATATTTTTGGCAAGGGAAGTATTGAGTAAATCGTCCGTTGTAAGGGATGGGGAGGGTTCGATCTTGTTTGATATGGACATGCGTTTTCCTCCTCAAATGAATGTTCATTATTTATAGAATGGACAACTTTGTGCGGAGATAAACGAAAAAAGGAATGAAATTCTAGCGACTATTTTTCAAATAAAAAAACAGTATTTCCTTTCAGAGACTGAAAGGAAAATACTGCTTTATGTACGATACTTGTATTGTAATTCATCTAAACTAGCATCCACGTCCACATGTAGATTGTGATCGTTAAAGAACCATAAATCTTTTTCATCGATGTAATAGGTTACGCCATCAATGACTGCTTCTGCTCCAATGGCGATGGGCTCTTCTCGCGTCATGCCTAGTGAAAAGCCTTCGTGAAAAGGACTTGAGCCACCATAGCGTGCATAAAAGCGAATAGTATCGCCTGGTTCTACTTCCATCTCATGTTTGAACCATTGTAGGGCTTCATTTGTCAGTGCAATTTTCATAGCGAATGCTCCTCTCTTCTTACAGCCATTTTACCTTTGGCTCGGTACCATTTTTAATCCGTGCAATATTGGCACGATGACGATAAATAATAAAAGTAAATAAAAAGGCTACCAAGATGCTTAATGCAAAGTCACCTGTAACAAAATAATAAACGATTGAATAGATAAGTGCTACTAAAGCGGCTATCATAGATGTTAAGCTGACGATTTTTGTGATTTTTAATGTCACAAGAAAGGCAATTAGAAGTAAGACAAACAATGGCCATGAATAGCCTAATAAAACACCTGCTGATGTGGCAACGGCTTTTCCACCACGGAAATTGGCGAAGATTGGAAGCATATGACCAATCACTGCGACTAGACCTAGGATTAAGGAATGGATAGAGCTGTCTGAGAATATTGGAAGTGCAGCTAGTAAGACAGCGGCAGTCCCTTTTAGAACATCCATCACAGTCACAACAATACCAGCTTTTTTTCCTAACGTTCGGAACGTATTAGTTGCTCCTAGATTACCGCTTCCGTGTTCTCGAATATCGGTATTATAAAAAATTTTACCTATCCATAGCCCTGAAGGTATAGAGCCGATTAGATAAGCACATAAAATAATAAGTCCATTGATCATAGTTGGACTCCTTTCATTCATAGTCCATCACTTGGTACTAATAGTTTGTAACAAGTATTTTACACTTTTTCTTGCTAATCTACAATGTTATGAAGGAGATTTCGTCAGGAGTCTTGAATTCAATACAAAAGAAACTAAAGTAAGTTAGAGGTAGGCTTTTAGACATGAGTGATGACGGAACGAAAAAATTCTTTATTAAAATATAGGCAAAATGGCAATTTTGTCAATCGTTCATTCCTTTGGTAGAATAGAAGTCTAACTTTATTCATTTACATGACGATGACGCAGCAAACATTAACTATACTGCAACTAAATAAGCTACGATGCGTCAGGTGTTTACGGATACTAGTGGTAGTCTGCCTTGCTTAAATTCCAATTTTAAGCAACTGTTGAAGATGTTTACTATTGAAATGTTTATTAAAACTGTGAGCAATTTTTAAAAATTTAATTGGACCTGTCGCTAACTATTGACAGGAAATGCTATTATTATTAGGATGAGAACATAAATAGAACATGTGTTTGTTTTTTGGAGGGGAATTTTGTTGACGAATAAACAGTCACCTAGCGTCTATAATGATGACGCTATACAAGTATTAGAAGGATTAGAAGCGGTGCGTAAACGACCAGGCATGTATATCGGTTCGACAGATGGCCGTGGACTTCATCACCTTGTGTATGAAATCGTTGATAATGCGGTGGATGAAGCATTGGCTGGCTTTGGATCTCATATTATTGTCAAGATTCACAAAGACCAGAGTATTAGCGTACGCGACTTTGGCCGAGGAATGCCAACTGGTATGCATAAGATGGGTAAACCTACTCCTGAAATTATTTTTACCGTCCTACACGCAGGTGGTAAGTTTGGACAAGGTGGTTATAAAACGAGTGGCGGTTTGCACGGTGTAGGTTCTTCTGTCGTGAATGCGCTATCAACATTTTTAGAAGTAACCATCCATCGTGATGGTAAAAAATATCGCCAGCGCTTCGAGCATGGTGGACATCCAGTGACAACACTTGAAGAAATTGGTCAAACAAAGCAGACTGGTACGCTTGTTCATTTCCTACCTGACGAAACGATTTTCTCTGTCACAAAATTTAATTATGATACGTTAGCAGAACGTTTACGTGAGTCGGCTTTTTTATTAAAGGGCTTAAAAATTGAATTAATTGATGAGCGCGAGGAAGGCAAAAATGATGTGTTCTTTTATGAGAACGGCATTGAAGCTTTCGTTGCGTATTTGAATGAAGAGAAAGATGTTCTTCATCCTGTGAAATACGTTGAAGGTATTCAAGATGATATTGAAGTAGAGTTTGCCTTCCAATATAACGATGGCTATTCAGAAACGATTTTGTCGTTTGTGAATAACGTACGTACTCGGGATGGCGGTACACATGAAACAGGTGCAAAAGCAGCCTTGACGCGTGTCTTTAATGAATACGCAAGAAAAATTGGCTTATTAAAGGACAAGGATAAAAATTTGGAAGGAACGGATATTCGAGAGGGCTTAGCTGCTATCGTGTCTGTCCGTATTCCAGAGCACTTATTACAATTTGAAGGACAAACAAAGGGCAAGCTTGGTACAAGTGAGGCTCGTTCAGCAGTAGATAGTGTGGTGTCTGAGCAAATTTTATATGTGCTAGAGGAAAATGCTGAATTGTCAGCGTCTCTTGTGCGTAAAGCGATTCGTGCGCAGCAAGTACGTGAAGCGGCTCGAAAAGCTCGTGAGGATGCGAGAAATGGTAAGAAAAACAAAAAGGGTAGTACGATTCTATCAGGTAAATTAACGCCTGCACAGTCACGTAATGCAGCGAAAAATGAATTATATTTAGTCGAAGGTGATTCAGCTGGTGGTTCTGCAAAACAAGGTCGTGATCGTACATTCCAGGCAATATTACCACTGCGCGGGAAAGTGATTAACACGGAAAAAGCCAAGCTCCAGGATATTATGAAAAACGAAGAAATTTCAACGATTATTCATGCGATTGGTGCAGGTGTTGGTACAGATTTTGCTGTAGAGGATTCAGCTTACAATAAAGTAGTCATAATGACCGATGCCGATACGGATGGCGCTCATATTCAAGTATTGCTATTAACGTTCTTCTACCGTTATATGCGTCCGCTCATCGAGGCTGGTAAAGTCTTTATTGCGTTACCGCCACTTTATAAGGTTTCTAAAGGGACTGGCAAAAAAGAAGTGATTGAATATGCTTGGACGGAAAAAGATTTACAAAAGGCCATCAAACAAGTTGGAAAGGGTTACATATTACAGCGCTATAAAGGTCTTGGTGAGATGAATGCAGACCAGCTTTGGGATACAACAATGAACCCTGACACACGGACATTAATTCGTGTCACAATTGAGGATGGTGCACGTGCAGAGAGACGTGTCACGACGTTAATGGGCGATAAAGTAGAGCCACGTCGTAAATGGATCGAAGCCAATGTAGACTTCGGTATGGAGGATGATGCCAACATTTTAGAAAATGAATTCATCCAACAAGAGGAGGGCCAAGCATGAGTAGTACAGAAATATTTCAAGATTTACCTTTAGAAGAAGTAATGGGTGACCGTTTTGGTCGCTATAGTAAATATATTATTCAAGACCGCGCGTTGCCAGATGCACGTGACGGTCTTAAACCAGTACAGCGCCGTATTTTATATGCAATGTTTACAGAAGGTAATACACATGAAAAACCTTTCCGTAAATCGGCTAAAACAGTCGGTAATGTAATCGGTAATTACCATCCACACGGAGATAGCTCTGTCTATGAGGCGATGGTACGTATGAGTCAGGATTGGAAAGCTCGTCATATGCTTATTGAGATGCATGGGAATAACGGTTCGGTTGATGGAGATCCACCAGCTGCCATGCGTTATACCGAGGCAAGACTATCTGCGATTGCTGGTGAAATGTTACGAGATATCGGGAAGAAAACGGTTGAATTCGTGCCAAACTTCGATGATCAGGATATGGAGCCAACTGTTTTACCAGCACGTTTCCCTAATTTACTAGTAAACGGCTCTACAGGGATATCTGCGGGCTATGCAACCGATATTCCACCTCATGCATTAGATGAAGTGCTGGATGCTGTATTAATGCGCTTAGACAAGCCTACTGCGACAGTGGATGAATTGATGACAGTCATCAAAGGTCCTGATTTCCCAACTGGTGGTATTATTCAAGGTGTGGACGGCATTAAAAAGGCATATGAAACTGGGCGCGGTAAAATTATTGTCCGTGCACAGGCTGTGGTGGAACCTATCAAGGGTGGCAAAGAACAAATCGTTGTTACCGAATTACCATACGATGTGAATAAAGCCAATCTTGTCAAAAAAATTGATGAGCAGCGCGTAGATAAACGCCTTGAAGGAATTGCAGAAATTCGTGATGAATCTGACCGTACAGGGTTACGTGTCGTAATCGAGCTGAAAAAGGATGTTCCTGGACAAGGGATTTTACAGTACTTATTTAAAACAACAGATTTACAAGTAGCTTACAATTTTAATATGATTGCGATTCATAATCGTCGCCCAACGATGATGACATTGCCACTATTGCTGGATGCCTATATTACTCACCAAAAAGAAGTGGTCACAAATCGTTCTATATATGATTTACAAAAGGCAAAGGATCGTTTCCATATTGTGGAGGGCTTAATTAAAGCACTATCTATTTTAGATGAAGTCATTGCTACGATCCGTTCTTCTAACGATAAGAAGGATGCCAAGCTCAATTTACAAGCAAAGTTCGATTTTACCGAGGTACAAGCAGAGGCGATTGTGAGCCTGCAATTATATCGTTTAACGAATACCGATATTACAGAGCTCCGCCAAGAACAGGATGACTTAAATAAATTGATTGCCAAGCTGGAAGGGATTTTACAAAGCGAGGCCAAGCTTGTACGCGTCATTAAACAAGAATTGCTAGATATAAAAAAACGCTTCACTGAGCCACGTCGCTCGAAAATTGAACAAGAGATAGAAGAAATTAAAATTACATTAGATGTCCTTGTTCCAAGTGAAGAGGTTGTGGTGACTGTCACGAAAGATGGCTATATTAAACGTACATCTACACGATCTCATGCCGCTTCTAATGGTCAAGATTTTGCGATGAAGGATTCCGATTACTTATTGTATGAAGCAAACTTAAATACGCAACATCATTTATTGTTATTTACAAATAGAGGGAATTATATTTATCAGCCAGTCCACGAACTGCCTGATATTCGTTGGAAGGACCTTGGTCAGCATATTTCTAGTATTGTGCCAACAAGTGAAGATGAATCGATTATTGCGGTCTATGGCTTTGAAACATTTGAACAGCCAAATACGTATATTTTAACTGCTACGAAAGATGGTCAAATTAAACGTTCACCACTTGCAGATTATGCAGTGACGCGTTACTCGAAGCCGATTAAAACAATGAATGTTAAAGCCGGCGATGCCATGATTTATGCATCGTTTATGACGGATGATGTGGAACTGCTCTTAACAACTGATACGGCGTATGCTATTCGATTCCCTATTGAGGAATTGCCGGTTACTGGTGTGAAAACGGGCGGCGTTAAAGGTATTACGCTAAAAGATGGAGAAGCATTAGTAGGGGTCAATGTTCTACAGCCAGATGAAACACAATATGTCGTTATTGTGACACAACGAGGGGCTGTTAAGAAAATGAATGTCGCAGAGGTAGAAGTAGCAAGTCGTGCCAAACGTGGTCTTAAAGTCCTGACAGAATTAAAAGCAAATCCTCACCGAATTGTCGCTGTTATTCAAGCAACAGACGATGAGCAGGTTGTGATCGAAACTGAAAAAGGCGTCCAAGAGTTTATTGATGTTCAAGCATTGACGCGTGCTGATCGCCATTCTAATGGTTCATTTAAAGTGGATATTGCAACAGATGGAGCCATTTCACATGTCTTAACGGCCAAAAAAGAACAAAAACCAAGCTAAAATTATGCCCAGTCTCTATATAGGAGAGCTGGGCTATTTGTATGAGTGGAACAACTATCCAAAAATAGCATCTTGTCATTTTAGATCAACTATGGGTATAATAATCAACGAAAAGTTCATAGCGAAAGAATGTAGGGGGGCTAGTTATGGCTAGCTGAGATTGTGTCCGATAGACACTGACCCTTTGAACCTGATTTGGCTCGTACCAGCGTAGGGAACATCTATTCAAAAAAGCAAAAGTTTTGGAGATTGATTGCAATACGTCTGGGAGGAATCCTAGGCGTTTTTTTGTTTTCCAAGCAATATCTTACCAACTGTATATTACGCTTTCTTCTGGTGACAACATTCATTCATGAACACTTTCATATTACAAACTGGGAGGAACTAGCATGAAAAAATGGTTATTTATCCTATTAGCTGCGCTATTGACGTTAGTAGGCTGTAGCGACAAGGAGGACAAGCAAACTGCTGATACAAAGAAAAAGGTGTCAGTGGTTCTCGATTGGACACCGAATACGAATCATACAGGATTGTATGTTGCGAAAAAGCTCGGTTATTTTGAAGAACAGGGCTTAGATGTTGATATTATTATGCCAGGAGAGGCAGGAGCCGATCAGCTCGTAGCTTCTGGTAAGGCAGAATTTGGCGTGAGCTATCAGGAGGGCATTACACAGGCTCGTGTTCAGGATGTGCCACTTGTCTCAATAGCGGCCATCATCCAGCATAATACATCTGGATTTGCTTCTGTAGCATCAAAGGGTATTACATCTCCAAAGGACTTTGAAGGAAAAACATATGGTGGTTGGGGAGCGCCACTCGAACAAGCCGTATTACAATCATTAATGCAAAAAGAAAACGCTGATATAAATAAATTAGAGATTGTCAATGCAGGAGATTTAGATTTCTTCACAATGATGAAAAAGGATATCGATTTTGCTTGGATTTATTATGCTTGGACAGGGATTGAGGCAGAGCTTCGTGGGGAAAAGATTAATATGCTGTATTTAACGGACTACAGTGATCAGTTAGATTACTATACACCTGTTTTAGCAACTAATGAAAAAATGATTCAAAACAATCCAGACATCGTCAAAGCTTTTGTTGCGGCTGCATCGAAGGGCTATGAATATGCAATCGAGTATCCGAATGAAGCTGCTGATATTTTACTAGAAGCGGCACCGGACTTAGATAAGGAGTTAGTGCATAAAAGCCAAGAGTGGTTGGCTGATAAATATCAGGACGATGCTAAACAATGGGGAGAGCAAAAGCTTTCAGTGTGGGAAAACTATGCTAAATGGATGTCGAGCAACAAAGTATTAGAAGGCGAGTTTGAGGCAAAACAAGCGTTTACGAATGAGTTTTTACCAAAAAAGGAGGCCAATTAACATGGCAAATTCATTGATCAGTGTCCAAATCATTCCGAAGACAGAGAAGTATGAGGATGTCATTCCTTATGTAGATGCGGCCATTGCAGTTATTGATGCATCAGG
Organism: Lysinibacillus sp. UBA5990; assembly: GCF_002429815.1. Classification (NCBI taxonomy): domain Bacteria; kingdom Bacillati; phylum Bacillota; class Bacilli; order Caryophanales; family Bacillaceae; genus Lysinibacillus; species Lysinibacillus sp. UBA5990. Next base: position 1,513,237 of record NZ_DJAY01000015.1, on the reverse strand, counting down.
TGTGAAATATGAGGTTCATCCCCTTGAAACAACAATGGAAGGTGAGCTTACAACGCTTCTTCAAATCATTGAAAAAATGAATGTTAAGATGGTCGAGCTAGGAGCCATTAATGTCATTACACAAGTAAAAATTTTATATCAACCAAATGGGATTACAATGGCTACTTTAACGGAGAAATATCAGTCATGAAACGGGCATTACAAAAGGGAAGGACGATAATTTTTATCGCCTTCCTCTTATTCATATGGGAGCTTGTTGTGCATATCGCTGATGTTCCTCCTTGGCTCCTTCCAGCACCAAGCATAATTGTAGTAGAAAGCTTTCAATCGTATCAGACATTCCTGCCACATGCTCTGGCTACCGTGCAATTAGCTTTACTAGGACTTGCTATTGGGGTGGGCTGTGGTCTAACCGTGGCAATTGTTTTGCATCGTTTTGCTTTCATTCGGTCATTATTTTATCCGATTCTCATTATGTCGCAAAACATACCCATTCTTGTGTTAGCACCGCTCCTTATTATTTGGTTTGGCTTTGGCTTATTACCAAAGCTCATTATTATTTGTCTAGTGTGCTTTTTCCCTATTGTCATTGCGGCAATGGACGGTTTTCGTCAAACATCACCCGAGTTAAAGCATTACTTTGATATGATTGGTGCTACGAAGGCCCAAACGTTTTGGAAATTAGAATGGCCACATGCCTACCCAGCAATTTTCTCGGGCGTAAAAATTGCTGCTACCTATAGCGTAATGGGGGCAGTCATTGCGGAGTGGCTTGGTGCGAAAAAGGGAGTTGGTGTATACATGACCTTAGCACAATCCTCCTTTCGTACAGATCGAGTGTTTGTCGCAATTTTTGCGATTGTCTTGTTAAGCTTATTGCTGTTTAGTAGTATTCGTTTGCTTGAAAAATTAATGGTAAAGGGGAGAGGTTATCATGCTCAGCATACAAAACATCGATAAGTCCTTTAACAGTCTACATGTTCTTGACCATGTTTCCTTTGATGTCAAGGATGGTGAGTTTGTGGCCATTGTAGGACCATCAGGCAGTGGTAAAAGTACCCTTTTTCAATTAATTGGTGGGGTCTCCCCGGTTGATCAAGGGGAAATTTTATTAAATGGAGAGGATATCCAGCGAAAAAGAGGAGCAATTGGCTATATGCCACAGCAGCCTTGTTTATTGCCTTGGCGTACCATTTTAGAGAATGTAACCATTGTCGAGGAATTGCAGCAAAAGCCTAATGTTGAACGTGCAAAGGGGTGGCTAGAAAAGGTAGGACTTGCTTCCTTTAGTCATGCTTATCCAAACGAGCTATCTGGAGGGATGCAACAACGTGTATCTTTTATCCGTGCCATTGTCAGTGATAAACCTATTTTATGTCTAGATGAACCATTTTCTGCGCTCGATGAATTTACAAGACTGGAAATGCAGGCATGGCTACTGTCCATTTGGGAAGAGTATCGAAAATCCATCTTATTTGTCACGCATAGTATTGAAGAGGCACTCTTTTTAGCAGATCGTATACTTGTTTTATCAAAACGGCCTGCAACGGTGAAAAAAGAAATCATTGTGCCGTTTGAGCGTCCCCGCAAAGAAGAAATTCGTCATTCGGCCACATTCACAGCCTTGAAGCAACAATTATTCATGTATTTACAGGAAGAAAAGGGGGATCTGAATGTTGATTGATGCCCATATTCATTTAGATCAGTATAAGGACGTGGAAATACCTTCTTTATTGGAAGAAGTAGAGGCATTAATTGCGGTGAGTATGCAGCTGTCTTCCTGTCAAAATACGTTGAATTTAGCGAAGGTCTATCCCAAGGTGAAGGCGGCTTTTGGTTTCCATCCTGAGCAGCCTTTACCAAGTGAAATAGAAGAGAAAGCTTTATTTGATTGGATTCGCTCCCATAGTGATGAGATGATAGCAGTCGGTGAGGTCGGTTTACCCTATTTTTTAAGGCAAGAACAAGCTTTGGATGTTCGTCCGTATGAGGCTTTATTGGAACGATTTATCGTATTGGCTAAGGAGCTGGACAAACCGATTGTTTTACATGCTGTGTATGAAGACGCTCCCGTCGTGTGCGATTTACTAGAAAAGCACCAGCTTCGTCAGGCGCATTTCCATTGGTTTAAAGGGGACGAGGTAGTTGTGAAACGCATGATTCAGCAAGGTTATTTTATCTCCATTACGCCTGATGCATTGTATGAAGAGGAAATTCAGCAGTTAATTCAAATCTACCCGATCGAATTGATGATGGTAGAAACAGATGGTCCATGGCCGTTTGAAGGACCATTTACAAATAAACCTACGTCTCCGTGGATGATGCATTCGACGATTGAGGTGATTGCAGCCATCAAAGGATTGTCTATACAAGAAGCGGCTCAAATTATCACTCAGAATACGACAAACTTTTATCGACTTTAAACTAATTTTGCAAGTGACAAATGTGTTTTCTGCAATAATAAAAGCAGTATAGGATACAAACTAATTATCCGTATACTGCTTTTTATGTTTAGTGAAATCATGCATCAATTTCTCCGTCTTTGTTTTGGTGGTGCGTTCATGTGTACTGAAGGAATTGGATTGGCGATTTTTCTCCACATCCTTGCCAACAGTTCTTTTTATATGCATTCGCTTTTTTTTCGCCCTAGATTGAGCCATGTTCATTCCCTCCTTTTAACAATTATAGTAACGAAAACGAAAGAAAAAGTAAAACCTCGTAAGCAAAAACTTACGAGGTTTATGACATAGATTTAGTGAGATACGTCCTGTACAGAAATACCTGTGTTTGCTTTAACGTCAACTTCACGATACTTTGCATCATCAGTTTCTTTAGAAAGTAATGTGCCGATGAAACCACCAAGGAAACCAAGTGGTACAGAGATTAGAGCAGGGTTCGTTAACATAATTAACGGATCACCCACAAAAATCGCCTTGCCTTCAACTGGATTCCATACGTTAGGTGACATAGCTACTAATACTAATGCAGAGATTAAACCTGTTAACATCGCTGTAACAGCACCAGCTGTATTAAAGCGTTTCCAATAGATTGTGTAAATAATAACTGGAAGGTTAGCAGAACCTGCAATACAGAATGCTAAAGATACTAAGAACGCAACGTTTAATGTTTGTGCACCAAGTGCTAATAAAATGGAAATTATAGCGATCGTAATTGAACCGATACGAGCTGCAAGAACTTGCTCTTTTTCAGTAATTTTACCCTTTTTAATGATTTGACCATAAATATCATGTGATAGGGCAGAGGCACCTGAAAGTACAAGACCTGCTACTACCGCTAAAATTGTTGCGAATGCTACCGCACATACGAATGAGAATAGAATGTCGCCACCTAGTGCTTCTGCAAGAAGTGGGGCAGCCATATTACCAGCAGCGTTTGCCGCGATAATATCTTCTTTTCCAACGAATGCTGCTGCACCGAAACCTAAGAAAATTGTTAAAACGTAGAAAATACCTACAATCCAAGTAGCCCAAATAACAGATGAACGAGCCGTTTTTGCATCTTTTACTGTGAAGAAACGCATTAAGATATGTGGAAGACCCGCAGTACCTAATACTAATGCAATTAACATAGAAATTGTGTCAAGTCCATTTGTATATTTTAGACCTGGGTTTAAATAAGCAGCACCACTGTCAGTTGCTGTAGTCATTTCTTTAAACATTGTTGCAATACTGAAGCCAAACTCTTTTAATACTAAGAATGAGATAATAACTGTACCTAGCATTAAAAGACAAGCTTTAATAATTTGAACCCATGAAGTTGCTGTCATACCACCGAATAATACGTAAGTTGTCATCATGAAACCTACGATCAATACAGCTACCCAGTAGTCGATACCTAAAAGTAATTGAATAAGTGCTCCTGCACCAACTAGTTGTGCAATCATGTAGAATAAAACAATTGTAATAGTGCTTAAAGCAGCTGTTCCACGTACTTTTGAGTTATTGAAACGAGCTGTAATCATGTCAGCTAAAGTGAATTTTCCAAGGTTACGTAATGGTTCAGCAACGATGTATAATACCACTAAGTAAGCTACTAAATAACCAATAGAGAAGAAGAATCCGTCAAATCCAAATAATGCTACTGCACCTGCAATCCCTAAGAAAGAGGCTGCTGATAAATAGTCACCTGCGATAGCTAGTCCATTTTGCCAGCCTGTTAAACCCCCACCAGCTGTATAGAAGTCACTTGCAGAAGATGTACGTTTAGATGCCCACCATGTGATAACTAATGTTAAACCAACAATGGCTACGAAGAAGAATATGGCTGTAAAACTCATTCCGTTATTCATCGGCGGCCACCTCCGTTCTCGTATTCTGCGATAATCGCTTTTGCTTCTCTGTCGAAGTTGTTTGCTTTAGCTACATATAAATGACATAACCCCCATGTCATGATGAATAGCCCTGCGGAATAAATCCACACCCAAGTAATTTCCCCAAATGCCTTTTGGTGTAGAATTGTTGTGTACGATGTCAGAATTGGTAACAACATGTAGGCCAATAAAAATATGGCAGTTATAGACCAAAGAAAAGAGTTCTTTCTGCGTACAAGAGACTTAAACGATTCTTGGTTTGCAATTGCATCATAGTCAATCACGACACCTTTTTTTGCTTGATTGTTTGCCATTAACATTCCCCATTTTGTGTATATTTTTTCTGCCTTAAGACTTGATTTTGCTAGTTTAGTGAATTCACATTCTCATTTTATGAAAGAGTTCACAAAATTGCAATACATTTCAGAAAAATTATGTAAAAAAAATTTTTCTGAAAATAGTCCTGAAAGAGAAAAAAACCTCCTAAACCAAGAATATCTAGGGTTTTAGAATATTCAGATAAATAAATGAAGCAAAGAGAAATCTAGATTCTTGACAAAAAAAGAACGATAAATCCACAAAAATGCCTTGGTTTTTTATCCATATTTAAATACTATTGCCTTAGTGAAAATTGGTTTTTTTCTGTATTTTGGAAGTTGAATAATATTGTTCGATAAGTAATTTGCTAGTTGTGGAATAACAAAAAAGGCGAAAAACTCGACCGAAAATCGAATTTTTTGCCTATTTTTTTGTATATTTTGAATTTCGATTCATTATGCATACGGTGTATAAAAATTAATGTGAAATATCAGATACAGAAACTCCAGTATTCGCTTTTACACGAATTTCTTTATAAATACGTTCGGCTTCTTCAGTTGGTACTTTACTAGATGACAGGACCGATCCCAAATAACCTGCAATAAAGCCTAATGGGATGGTAATAATGGCTGGAACAGCTAGAGGTACAAGTGGTTTACCAACAAAAATAGCTGCACCTTCAACAGGACTCCATACATTTGGTCCCATCGCTCCTAAGATTAAACAAGAAATTAAACCTGTTAGCATCGCTGCTACAGCACCAGTAGAGTTGAACTTCTTCCAATAGATCGTATAAAGAATTACAGGTAAATTCGCGGATGCACCAATACAAAACGCAAATGACACTAGGAACGAAACGTTTAAGCTTTGTGCAAACAGCGCTAAAACAATAGAGACAATTGCAATTGAGATAGAGCCTGTCCGTGCTGCTACCACCTGCTGCTTTTCCGTTAATTTTCCACCTTTAATAATTTCTCCATATATATCGTGTGAAATCGCTGATGCTCCTGTTAAAACTAAGCCGGAAACAACCGCTAAAATTGTCGCAAAGGCTACCGCACCGATAAATGCCATTAACACATCTCCACCTAAATAATGTGCCAGCAGTGGGGCAGCTGTATTACCAGCCTTACTTTCAGCTAAAATTTGATCTAAGCCTACAAAGTTTAACGCACCGAAGCCTAAAAAAATTGTTAATGAGAAGAAGATAGCCGTAATCCAAGTTGTCCAAGATATAGACGAGCGTGCCGTTTTGGCATCTTTTACAGTAAAGAAGCGCATTAAAATATGTGGCAAACCAGATGTTCCTAAAACTAAGGCCATCATCATCGATACGGAATCAATCGTGCTTGTGTATTTAATTCCTGGTATAAGGAATTCCTCCCCATGATCGACAGCAATGGTGTCAAACATTTTCATTAGTGAGAAATCAAACTTCACTAATACTAATGTAGCTAATAAGCCTGTCCCGAATAATAGTAAACTAGCTTTTATAATTTGTACCCACGAAGTTGCTGTCATGCCACCGAATAATACGTAGGTAGTCATCATCACACCTACAATTAACACGGCAATCCAATAGTCAATGCCGAATAGTAGTTTAATTAATGCACCAGCACCTACTAGCTGTGCAATCATATAAAGAATGACTATAATAATCGTACCTGATGCCGCCACGCCACGAATTCGCTTTTCATTAAAACGAGCCGTTAACATGTCAGCAAGTGTATAGCGGCCTAAATTACGCATAGGCTCAGCAATAATATATAGAAGAACTAAGTTGGCTACCACATAGCCCACAGAGAAAAAGAAACCGTCAAAGCCAGTTAAAGCAATCGCACCAGACACCCCAAGAAAGGCTGCAGCTGATAAATAATCACCAGCAATTGCAAAGCCATTTTGCCACCCCTTTAATCCGCCGCCAGCTGTATAAAAATCAGCTGCTGAGGAAGTGCGCTTTGCTGCAACATAGGTAACAACAAGTGTTAAACCAACAATAGCTAGAAAGAAACCTACGGATACAATATTCATTTAGTTACCTCCTTTCGCACGATATTCGGCTAACACAGCAGCTGCAGCTTTATCGAATGAAGCAGCTTTTTTTACATATACTGTACAGAGCACGATGGTCATTACAAATAATCCAGCTGAGTACACCCATACCCCTGTAATATTTCCGAATAATTTTTGTTGTAGTACAGGCTGAAATGCAAGAATCGGAAGCAAAATATAAAGAATAAGAAACACTGCAGTAATCGAAAAAAGGAAGGTGTTTTTCTTTTTTACAAAGCTATTGAACGATTCCATTGCCTCAATTGCATGATAATCAATGGGTTGTGCTTGTTTTTCACTAGAAACATTCGCCATTATTATTCCCCCTAAAGTTATATATTTCTGTTTTAAACGACATATTTCTTTTTCATTCGCCGTTATATTCACTTATTTTATGGGGGATATTCTTATAATGCAATACTAATTTTTGAGTTTTTATAATTTTTAGTCATTTCATTTTTATGGTAATAACATAGAAATATTAAGGATTTACTAGAAAAATATTGTATGGAAGAGAGTGTTTATTTCTATTGATATAATATTCTTGAAATAGATTGTTGCTAATAAAAATGACTACAGGAGAAAATATGAACTTAAAAGAGAATATTCTGTAATTTATTATTCTGCTATTAATATCCAGCGACGTTTGAAAGTGTGAAATTATTTGTTATATAACAATGATTTTTTTCTTTGGGAAATAACGAAAATAATAAAAAAAAGCTTTGAAATTTTTTTTGAAAAGGAGAGTCATTTGGAAGAAGTAGAGTGATGTAATGCCAAAAATAGTTAATGTTCACAACTTACACAAAATGCATCGATTGGATAAGTTCATTATCTTGTATTTGGCATCTAGAATGCATAAAATAAGGTGAAGAAATGAAGGGAAGTGTGCAAAAATAAATGAAAAAGAAAAGCATGCTGCTAGTTCTAGTACTAGCATTTAGTAGCATTTTAGCTGCTTGCGGAAGTTACAAGTTTGAGCCATCTCTAAATATTGAGGTTCAAGATTTTAATGTAACCAATCAAAAAAATGAACAAGTGAGCCTAGATAATTTAAAGGGCAAGCCTTGGTTGGCCATGTTTATTTTTACAAACTGTACGACAATCTGTCCGCCTATGACATTTAATATGACAGAAGTACAGCAGGCGCTACAGGATGAAGGCCTTGAAGATTATCAAATTGTTGCATTTAGTGTAGATCCGGAAGTGGATAAGCCAGACGTATTAACAAACTACTTAAATACGTATAACGTTGTAGATGAAAGCAAATGGCAGCTATTAACAGGTTATCAGCAGAAATTTATCGAGCAATTTGCACGTAAATCATTCAATTCATTAGTCAAAAATGATCCTAACTCAGACCAAGTCATACATATGTCGAGCTATTATTTAGTGAATGCAGATGGCACAGTTGTAAAAGACTATGATGGCGCGACAAACGTACCAGTTGAAACAATCGTTGGAGATATGAAGGCTCTTATCAATGAAAGCAAGTAACACAGAGGTCCATGTGACCTCTGTGTTTTTTTGTTGTTTAGGGACACGCATGCTTCAATTGATTCGTCTCGATTTACTTTCTCAATATTGCACGGAGTAGCCCTGTATTATATTGTTGTATGCACAACGGTTCAATAACTTAAACTATTCAACTAATTACAGGAGGTATTCACTCAATGACTAAAGAGGAACAACTGCACACCATTAAAGAAAATTTTATGAACTGTCAAAAGGTATTATTGGCAATTGGTGATGAAACACGTCAATCTATTTTACTTGTTCTAATGGCAACAGATTGTCAAACAGGCTTGCGTGTTGGTGAAATCACAGAGCAAACACATCTCTCTAGACCTGCTGTGTCACACCACCTTAAAATTTTACGAGATGCTGGCGTTATTTTAATGCGTAAAGAAGGGACAAAAAATTTTTACTATATCGATATACGTACGAAATTAGGTTTATTAAAAACACTTGTTATAGATATTGAATCGTTGTTAAAGGAATATTATTGAAACGACTGGTATCAGACATGAATTGGAGGAATCAACAATGAAAGCTATGGTGATTGATAAATATGGCAATGCTCCCATGCGTTTAGCAGAAGTGCCTACACCTAATATTGGTGAATATGAAATTCTAGCAGAAATTCGTGCGGCCAGTATTAATCCGATCGATTTTAAAATACGGGATGGGAAAGTAAAACTATTAATTAAGTATGAAATGCCTCTAATCCTCGGAAATGATTTTTCAGGAGTTGTGGTAAGGGTTGGTACAAAGGTAAATCGATTTAAAGTAGGAGATGAAATATATGCACGGCCACGTAAAAGCAAAATTGGTACCTTTGCCGAATTTATCGCAATTCATGAGGATGACATAGCGTTAAAGCCTAAAAATTTAAGTTTTGAGGAAGCTGCGTCCATCCCACTCGTTGGCTTAACTTCATATCAAGCATTGCATGACATCATGCAATTACAAACAGGACAAAAAGTGTTGATTCATGCAGGGTCTGGTGGTGTCGGTACTTTTGCTATTCAATTAGCTAAATTAATGGGGGCAACTGTGGCAACGACTGCTAGTGAAGCTGGGGCAAATCTAGTAACAACTCTCGGTGCTGATGAAGTAATCAACTATAAGACAGAAAAGTTTGAGGAGCTATTAGAAAATTACGATGCAGTTTTCGACACACTCGGAGGGACGTCACTCGAAAAATCCTTTGAGATCATTAAACGTGGAGGAAAAATCGTTTCAGTTTCAGGCTTACCGAATGCCCGCTTTGCGAAAGAGCATGGCTCAGGGTTTTTTAAAAGATTATTGTTTTCAGCAGCAAGTTATAAACTGACGGCACTTGAAAAGAAGCATGATGCTCACTATTCATTTTTATTTATGAAGCCAAGTGGTGAGCAATTACGTATAATTGCGGACTATATTGAATCAGGTAAAATCAAACCTGTCATAGATAGAATTTTTTCATTTGAAGAAGCTCAACAAGCAATGGAATATGCCGAGTCTGGAAGGGCTAAGGGGAAGATTATTGTCAAAATCAAGTAATGGTCTAAGAGAATCAGGTTGTTATCCCATGTTGGCAAAGCAAATGCTCACTTATAAATTTCGTTTTATTACAGCAAATTTTGCTGTAAAATAAGTGCTAGAATTAGGAAAATAATTAAGGTTGATTTAGAAAAAAAGGATGATTTAAATGAAGAAAACAGTGAAAATAGCCTCCTAAAACCAACCAACATTTTAGGAGGCGTGAAAATATGAAATTTTATTTGATAGACCGCGAGAATTGGCAACGGAAAGAGTATTTTGAACACTATTTGCAACAACAAACATCATTCAGTATAACGAATGATATTAATATTACTGTTTTGATGGAGAATTTAAAGAAAAAGAATTTGAAACTATATCCCGCGTTTATATTTATGATAACTAAAATTGTCAATGCACATCAAGAATTCAGAACTAACTTTAACGCAGAAGGGCAGCTAGGGTATTGGGAGGAAATGTTGCCTTCATACACAATTTTTGATAAACAGTCATGCACATTTTCTTGCGTTTGGACATCCAATTACACTACATTTACTGAATTCTACACGCAATATGAGCAAGATATAGAAACATATAATGGTACAGATCGAATGTTTCCAAAAATGCCTATACCTGAAAATAATATCCCTATCTCCATGATACCATGGTGTTCTTTCACCGGATTTAATTTGAACATTCATAATGGCGGAGATTATCTATTACCGATAATAACGGGTGCTCAATATACTTCTATAAATGGGGAGTACCGCTTACCAATTTCACTACAGTTTCATCATGCTGTTTGTGATGGTTATCATGCAGGAATTTTTATGAATGAGCTGCAAAAACTTGCTGATAATAGTGCAGAGTGGCTATAGTTTTTATAAAAGGAGCTGTGATTGCAGCTTCTTTTTTTCTTGGACTTAGCAGACTATTTGTAAAGAGAAGGTGGAAGCGTCCGTCATAGCTGAAGACACCAATGTTATGTTTTTGAAACCACCGTTTTATGTATAACAGTCTAGGAACTAGAGAGACTTTCTATTTAAATGCAATTTATAGTAAACTAACCAAAAGGGAGGAGAGATATCATGATTAAACAACTAATCGTCGGTGACACATCGCAAGAATTGACCGCTACACGTCGCATTTTGGAACGTTTGCCTGAGGAGCATCTGTCATGGAAACCACACGAGAAATCGATGACGCTCGGTGGGCTAGCCACACATTTGATTAACATATTGAACTGGCAAATCGCTATACTTCAATACTTAGAGTTTGATCTTTTAACCGTACCGCTAAGAAGAGATCCATTAGAAAAACAATCTGATATTCTAAATGAGTTTGATGGAAACGTTGCCAAACTTGAACATTTGCTTGCTGAATGTGACGAGAAAATGCTAGGTGAAGAATGGACATTGCGTCAAGGTGATCATATCATCCGCTGCGAGCCACGAGCACTTGCATTCCGTACCTTCGGACTAAGCCATATGGTCCACCACAGGGCGCAACTCGGGGTATACTTGCGCCTTCTCGATATTCCCGTCCCTGGCATCTACGGTCCCTCGGCCGACGAACAAACACCTTGAGCGAAGGTTCTTCATTCGAAAAAGGTAGAAACCTAGATTGAAAGCTCATATTTTAGCAAATGTCTGCCACCTTACATGAAAATGCTTAGTATAAACGGAACGTCCAAAACTAATTGTCTTATAAAAGACAAGGCGTTTTGAACGCTCCTTTTATTTTGATGAAATTGTATTAATCCTAAGTGGATGGTCAAAAAAATTTAAAATTGGATGGTGATAAAAAATATAAATCCTTTATTATTGAAAGGCGGATGATCAAACATCCATATAGCCACATTACATATTAGTGAAAAATCAAATAATTAATAAAGTAATAGCTATGAAGAAAAAATGGCTGAAAGAGTTGATAAAAGATGACAGCAGGATTGATCATTACGATAGTGATTGGATCTATTATTAAATTGTTAATGAGCCCACCAAGTATAGCTGTGGCATGGATAGTAAATAAATTTGAACTTCACAAAGAACTAGACTCAAAGGAAGTTACGGTCACGTTTAATGGAAATAATTTAGAAGAGGGAGAAAAAATAAGATTTATAGATGTTTTTAATAAAGCTATCTTTTTGAAAAAATATTACATATTTCCGGGCAATGAAAAATTATTTTTACGACCTGAGACGAATGTTACTCCATTTGTCATCAACTTAAAAAGTGGCAAAAAAGATGTGGATTTCTTAATTTTTCCCTACGATGATCATGTGGATGTAGTCAAGAAGCGTAAAAAGAAAGTGATTTCATATAGTCTTAGTTCAGAAAATTTACAAAAGTTCACTATTTAAACAACTAATTAAATTTTTGAAAAGTAGGGATTCGGTTAAAACTGCGGTTTCGGTGCAGAATCCCTCTTCTACACAAACTGCTGATCTCTCCACTCATTTGTATAGTAATTAACTATTTTTTTGCAGGAATTACAAAAGAACCAAAAGATACAGGCACAAGACAATATCTTTCAGTTTTTATGTAAAGGTTCTTACAATAAATCGTCTTTTTTTATTGCATTCTTACAGATACCTTATGTATAACGGATAGGTAGTGCTAAGGAAGAATTAAAAGCTGTTTTTTTGAAAAAAACCCAATTTCTCTGTATAAAATTAGAGAAATTGAGCTTTGCTTTTATTATCGATTTGCATTTGTTTGAATTGTAAACTTAGAGACATTTTCCTCCATTGTATTAGCTAACTTTGCTAATTCTTCACTAGAATGGGCAACTTCATAAATGGAGGTTGTTTGATTCTGTAAATATGCGGCTGCTTCTTCCGTCCCAGCTGCATTTTCTTCGGATATGGCAGATAAGTTTTGTAGAATATCTATGACTTCGTCTTTTTTTTCACCCATAGTATTGCCTAAGTTATATAAATCCTCAATTACCGTTTTTATTTTTTCAATAGAAACTGCAACATCTTCGAATTTACCATTTGTAGTTTCAACACTTTTTGTTTGCGAATTGACAAGATTATTCACTTCTTGCATTGTTTGAACTGCTTGTCCCGTTTTTCCTGTTAAATCCCCTATCACCGTGGCAATTTCCTTAGTAAATTGATTGGATTGTTCTGCCAACTTCCGTATTTCGTCCGCAACGACCGCAAATCCTTTTCCTGCTTCACCAGCTCTAGACGCCTCAATAGCTGCATTTAGGGCTAGTAAATTCGTCTGTTCCGCAATAGTTCTTATCATTTGACTTGCATTTTGAATTTTCCCAGAGCTTTCGTTAGTCGTGAGAATGATAGTATAAATTTCTTTTGCTGCCATATTATTTTCTTCTGTTGTAGCAACAAGCTCCTTTAATATGAGTAAACTCTCATCTTTTATATTGCTTACTTCATCGACAAATTTATTTAGGTTTTCTAAATGACCTTGATTATTTTCAATTAATTCTCCAAGCTCTCCAATACTTGTAGTCCCATATTCGGTATCTTTTGCCTGTTCCACTGCACCCTTAGCGATGTCTTCAACAGCGGATGATAAATCCTTTGAAGACTCTAAAGAAATACTTGTAGTATCTTTAAGTTCTTCAGAAGATGCAGTTACCTTTTTTGAAGTTTGACTGATTTCATTAAGTAAATCGACAAAATTGTTCTGCATCTCATTTAATGCATATGTAAGCTTGCCTACTTCATCGTTTCTACTTGTATACTTTTGGTTGATTAACTCAGTGAATTCTCCTTTTCCCATTTCATTGCATTTATCAACTGCTAACAACAAAGGTTTGAACATTTTATTAAAAATAACAATCATTAGTATAATGATGATTAAACAGCCAACACCAACTGTCATAATTTCCTTTATTAAAATTTCATTCGTGACCTTTGTGATATCGCCCTCAAAAATACCTACATCCATAGAACCGTATAACGTATTATTTATGTAAATAGGTACCATTATATCGAACGTCCAACTTTTCTGAACATCAGCATAAAATCTACTCGTCATAGTTTTCCCATGTTTTGCTCCATCAACAGAGTAGGGGTCATCTTCATAGTTTTTACCAACTTTTTCTTGATCACTATGAGCAATTGCCGTAACGTTTTTATCAATGACAACTGCATAAGCTATTCCACTTTGCTTAGCTTTGTTTTCAACGAAATTTTGCAATTCCACTGTAGGATTAGATGTGGAAAGTAAGATATTTTCTGCTTGACGTGCAATTTCATCGACTTGTTGGATACTCTTTTCTAATAACGCATCTGAAACATTTTCTTTAACTGTACTAATATTCAAGTAGGAACTAATGCTGATAACCGAAATAAACAGCAAAAGTGAAATTCCGATAATGCGATTTTTTAAACTTCCTTTTCTGACCTTACCATTTTTCAGCTGTTGACTCATAGATACTTACCACCTTCTTTTTAACTATCTCAACTTTTTTAATTATAGTTCTTTAGTTATGTATTATCAATATTATTTGGAACAAAGATGTTACTTTAGGTTATTAATTCTAACTGTATGAAGACTTGCCCTTAGTTGGTGCTCTTCCATATTTTTAGCGGTTTATTTTCCGTACCGTACTAGTTGCAAATAGGATTACATCCATTCGTAAAACTTAATTTTTTTCTAAAAATGTATGGGGTAAATAAGGTTTACATAATTAATGCATTTCTTGAATTGACATGCTGGAACGAGTGAGTCATTTTTTCTGGGAAATTTATCTTTACATTCAAGTTACTTTAAGGTTTAACATTAGACTTAGGGAGATGGTAATTTGACTGAATTCATGAATATACAGCTTTTTTCTGAAAAAACGGGTATTTCTAAAAGTGCATTAAGGTATTATGAGGCAAAGAATTTACTTATACCACGGGAAAGAAGCGTGAATGGTTATCGGGTATATTCCAATGATCAAATCGCGACAGTAAAGTTGATTTCCAGTTTACGTTTAGCGGATATACCAATAAAAGATATAAAAGTTTATTTAATGGAGAACGATGAAGCAAAACAAAAGCAGATGATGGAGAATTGGATTAATAATATTAACAAGAAAAGGGACCATTTAACGGTCAGCCTACGCTATTTAGAAAGTGATTCTATAAGGCGCGAGATTTATCTAACAGAAAAAAGTGCAGAACAAATTATTTGGTATAATGCTGAATCTAAAATAGGAGAATTCAAAGAACACTTTTTGCGTAGAGGAAATGAATTAAAAAAATTAAAAATTCCTATTAAAAATTGTTACTTGAAATATGTATCTGGTAATGATTTTATTAAAGCACAAATTGGTTTTGGTATCCCAATTGATCTAGAAATAAATACTTTATCAGAAACTGCCTTTATAGAACACATACCGCAATGCATCTGTATTGCAATGCCTTATCATGATTCAATCTCAATAATTCAAAATGGTTATCACAAATTGTTACGCTATGCTTCCGAACATAAATGGACACCAACGTCTTCAATCCTGGAGTGGTATCATGGTGTGGATTTTACTGAATTGGATTTGTTAATGCCAGTTACTCAAATTGTAAGGCGAGGGGTATGAGACATGGAAGAGTTGTTTGTAGGCGTTGTTGAGTTAAAAGGTAGTTATAATGATTTGGGATTGACACAAAGTGAAGAGATTAAATCATCCATGTTGTTCGAACAATTAAATTTGCTTCAAACGTTAAGTACTAACACTAATTCAACAAAGGCTCAAAAAATACTAAAGACTGTTTCACCAGGTATTTTAGAGGAACTTAAAGGTATAGCAAAAGGGCTAGAGATGGAGTTAGACCTTATCGTGAAGCTATATAGCGGATATGATGTATCTTTTCCACCGATGGGCTGTACTACATTTATAAATGATAATTATTACGCACGTAATTATGATTTTAGTCCAGAGTTATATGATGCAAGACTCGTATTTTGTAATCCAACAGATGGCTATGCAAGTGTTGGATTTAGCCATTCTGTAATTGGCAGGCTTGATGGGATGAATGAGCGAGGGCTTGTTGTTGGATTACATTTTGTAAATAATCATGACAAAGAAGAAGGTTTTATGGCAACAACAATTGTTCGAATGTTATTAGATCAGTGTGGATGTATAAAAGAGGCAGTCGACTTAATTTCAAATATTCCTCATGGATATTGTTACAATTATTCGATCACAGATCCAAGTGGAGTAGGGGTAGTCGTAGAAGCTTCTCCCCACAAACAGGTTATCCGTCTCGGCAATTCACTATCCTGTACAAATCATTTTGAATCAGAAATATTACAAGAGAAAAATAGAAGAGAGATACAAGGATCATTAAAGCGGAAGGAATATGTAAATAGTCTTTTAAAAAAGAAACTTTCACCAATATCTTTATATAATAATTTTAATGATGGAAACTCTCCCTTGTTTTTTAAATACTATAAAGAGTATTTTGGAACGTTACATACAGTGATCTATTCACCAAAAGATTTATCTCTGATAATCGGTGTAGGAGAGAGTTGTGAACCAATTAAGGTTTCGCTAAAGGATTATTTGGACGGGACTTTAACTATTCCAGGTGTTATTAAAGGAAAAATTAATATAAACTGATTTCTTAATTGGTCATTATAGTAGGTGCCATTTTGAATGTTAGAGATATTAAAAGAAGAAAGAAAACTTAATTGTCCTTTTAATTACTGACGGAAGCACCAATACATAATCATTGAGCATGTATTGGTGCGTAAATTTTATTGCATTTAGTTTACATAATAAAATTAATGGTAACTAAATTCCCACTATTAATTTTCTAGGGGCATGTTTGACAATAAGGACAACTATGCCTATATAGTATAGTAGCTAAGATACTTTAATTACTTCAATATATCGATACATGCCATTCAACATTACAGGATGATCTTTTTCTATTTTTATCCGTTGTTTGTTTTGAATAATGAGTGTTTCAAAATTTCTACCAATATCGGTTCCTAACAAACTTATTAATGGACGTAACAGCTTTTTTGTATATGTTATTTTTTGATTTTTAGGAGCAAATTTATCAAAAATCAACATTCTTCCATCTTTTTTTAAAACTCTTATCATTTCTCCAAAACATTTACTTCCATCAGGAACGACCGAAAGAATTAAACTCGCTACAATATAGTCAAAGGATTCATCTTCAAACGCCATTTTTTGAGCATCCATTTCTAAAAAATGAATAGTAGAGTTCTTGAATTTATTTTTAGCTTTATTTAACATGTCAGGAGAATAATCAATGGCTGTAATATCATATTTAGCGTAATCAATTAATTCTAAATCCGCTCCAGTACCAATGCCTACATACAATATTTTTTGTTTGCTTTTAAAAGGTACTTCTTGAAAAATCCTCCTTCTCGCTTTTAGAAAAATACCTGTGTTAAAAAATTTATCGTAGAAGGAAGAGCCTATCTTGTAAATTATTTTGTTCCATGTATTATTCAATCTATCATCCAACCCTTCAACAGCGTATTTAAGTATATGAATTTTTATAATTCTGTGAACCCTCCGAAAATGGAAGTACTTTACTGTTATCATATCAAAATATAAAAAAATTCCTATTAAAATTAAAATGAGCTTAAAGGCGGGGACTGTGCAATGTGCTCGAAGATCTTAGAAAAAGGGTCATTATAGTTGAGTTAAAATTTTAGGTATTATATAAAAAAACAATAATAATATAATCCAAAACAATTTAATTTTATCGCAAAACGATAAATTCTGTGGTAAATTGATAATGTTATTAAATAAGTGAGGTGCTGAAAATGAGTGTTAAACGAGGTTCAACGACTTTCTTAAAGGTTATTATTTTTCTGGCTGGAATTGCAATTCTTACTTTATGTATATTTTTAGTGCCTCAAATCGCTAATTTCGCATCAAGTTTGTATCCAAATTTTTCTCCAATGACAACTCTTATTTTCACCGTGATGTATGGAGCGGCCGTGCCTTTTTTCTTTGCTCTCTATCAGGCTTTTAAACTTTTAAAGTATATTGACGAGGATACTACGTTTTCAAAGTTATCTGTAAAGGCATTAAAGAAGATAAAGTGTTGCGCGATTTTAATCAGTGGGTTGTATGCTTTAGGAATGCCGATCTTCCATTTTATAGCAAGGAAAGTTGACCCTCCTATTGGCATAATAGTGCTCATTATTATTTTCGCTTCATTGATGATTGCTGTTTTTGCTTCTATCCTCCAACGGCTTCTACAAGAAGCGATTCATATAAAATCAGAAAATGATTGGACGGTCTGAGGTGGATGATGTGGCTACTATTATTCATATTGATGTGATGTTAGCAAAACAAAAAATGGGCGTAACGGAGCTTTCCGAAAGAGCTGGATTGACTATGGTGAATCTTACTATTGTGAAAAATGGGGGAGCAAAAGCGGTTGTTTTTTCAACATTAGAAGCAAGACTTTGGATTACCAGCAAGTTGATATTTTAGCGTACAAAGGTGACGAAGACAGTTACAATAGAAGTGAAACACATAATGGTATGGAACAGTCATTTTTCAGCATATTGGAAGGAACGTTAAGGAATGAGGATCTATCCGCAGATGGTAGCAAGCTGACTGACACTTGTGTTTATGCCAAAATAAATGGTGAATTCTATTTATCTAGTAAATATCATCTGCAATTTAAACGGGTTATGAAGAAATTTTATATTGACAAAATATTTTTTTGCTGTAAAATGAAAAACAATTCAAAAATATTTGTATAGAACAAAGGCTATGAAAAGAAATAGTATCAATTATTTTTACGAACAGAAAGTTACCGGTTGATGAGAGGTGCATGTAAAACGATTGAGAATTCATCTTGGAGCTGTGTACCGAAAAGATCATTCTAAGTAGGCTACACCGGTAAGCATCCGTAATCATGTGCGAGAGTATCGTCAAATGACCGTACTTCTTAAGGTAAGTAATGTGAATTGCTTATAAATTAAAGGTGGTAACACGAGTTGAATCGTCCTTTTGGTTAATCCAAAAGGGCGTTTTTTTTTATTCCTTTTTTGAGCAAAGTATTTGAAAATCTAAATGTAATAGGAGTTAGACATTATGAAAGACAATCATCAAGATTCACAGCTAAAGCGCGGATTAAGTACTCGTCACATGCAATTAATTGCACTTGGCGGATCCATTGGGGTCGGTTTATTTTATGGCTCTAGTTCAACCATTCAAATGGCTGGGCCCTCTATTTTACTAGCTTATTTAATTGGCGGATTAGTTATTTTCACAATTATGCGTGCATTAGGCGAAATGGCAGTAGAGGAACCTGTATCAGGCTCGTTCAGTACGTACGCCAATAAGTATTTAGGACGCTTTGCTGGGTTCTTATCGGGTTGGACGTATTGGTTCATGTGGATTGTCGTTGGCATGGCAGAATTAACAGTAGTCGGTGTATACATTAACTACTGGTTCCCTGATATTCCACAATGGGTAACTGCCCTTGTAGTACTTGTTATGATGACGCTTGTAAACTTAGCAAATGTAAAAGCCTACGGAGAATTCGAATTCTGGTTTGCGATGATTAAAGTTGTTGCGATTATCGGTATGATCGTTCTAGGATTAGCCATTATTTTCTTCGGTGTTGGCAACCACGGTGAAGCAATTGGCTTCGATAATTTATGGGCACATGGCGGTTTTATGCCAAATGGTTTCCATGGTATTTTAATGTCATTAGTATTAGTTATGTTCTCATTCGGTGGAGTTGAATTAGTTGGTATTTCTGCAGGAGAAGCAAAAAATCCTAGCAAGTCAATTCCGTCAGCTATTAACAACATTGTTTGGCGTATTTTAATTTTCTATATTGGTGCATTAGGCGTTATGATGATTATTTATCCTTGGAACGAAGTTGGTTCAGAAGGTAGCCCGTTTGTTCAAATTTTTGATTACGTCGGCATCCCTGCTGCTGCTCACATTATTAACTTTGTTGTCATTACAGCAGCAATGTCTGCATTTAATAGTGGTCTATACGGTTCAGGACGTATGCTACATAACTTATCAGTACAAAAAAATGGTCCCACATATTTCAAATCAGTAAGCAAAAACGGTAGTCCACGTAGAGGGATTTTATTTTCTTCAGCAGTGTTACTAATGGCGGTTGTCTTAAACTATGTAGTACCTGAAAAAGTGTTCATCTATATTTCTGCTGTTGCAACTGTTGCAGTCATTACAAGTTGGATGATTATATTATTAGCACAATTGAAATTTAGAAAGTCAAAAACGAAAGAGGAAGTAGCCGAGCTGAAATTTAAAATTCCGCTTTATCCACTTTCTACGTATATTGCCATTGCATTCTTATTAATGGTGATTGTGCTAATGGCGTTTATTCCAGATATGCGTATTGCGCTATATGTCGCACCAGTTTGGTTTTTAATCTTATTTGTTGGATATAAAGGTATAAATGTGAAAAAATAGTTAAATCATTTTAATTAACCGATATTTCCTTCAATGGGACGTAAATCGATTGGATTCACCCAACTTAAGATTAATCATTTGTATGCTCTAGAATACGTGAATGTCCCAAAAAGAAATCAAAGTCCAAGAAATGCTGTTAAACCAACATTTCTTGGACTTTTTCTATGAAAAAAGATAAACTTTGGAGGAACAGCACGGCCATAAAACTTATAACGAAATTAAGTTTTGGATATATCGTATTATGAAATAATGCTTTAATAAAGGAGCTGTATAAAATGGATGAACAAAAAGATACAGAAATAACACGCCCTTCAAAAGCAGAAAACATTCTATCTCAGATCAATAGTAAAACGAAGCTAGGCGACCTACGAAAAATCGCGAAGGACATAAAAAAAGACCATGAACTAGCTATGGAACTTTGGTCAACCAAAGAGTTTTTACCTAGACTATTAGCGATTTTAATTATGGACAAAAAATGTCTTTCACATGAAGTGTTAAATAAGCTTGATAAGGATATGCAGACTCACACTTTTGATGAGCGAAATAACTTAATGGATTGGTTAATGGCGAATCAGCTCACAAAAGACAAGAAGAAAATTGAGTTAATGGAGTCATGGGAGAATAGTCAATCAACTCTTCAAAGGCGAGCTTTTTGGTATCATCAAGGGCGATTGAGATGGACTGGGCAAATACCCCCTGATAACACTGCACACCTGCTATCTGCATTAGAAGCTAATATTATGCAGGAAGAACCGGAAGTACAGTGGGCTATGAATTTCACCGCAGGCTGGATAGGTGTTTATGATGAAAAGAATCGTGCACGTTGTATTAAACTTGGTGAGAAAACGGGTCTTTACAAAAATGAAAAAGTGGCAAAAGGATGTACGCCCAGCTATTTGCCAGAATTCATTACGATTGAAGTGAACAAACGACAAAACAATTAGTTACCTCTGAAAAATAAATTAGGCTTTCTTGCAAAATAATCCGGCGCTTTTCAGAACTAAGGAAAGCGTCTTTATGATAGTCACAATTCCAGCTCCTCCTCATATTCAAACAACTTTGCACTCTAGAAAAACTTTCCTGAAAAACTTTCTTTAATTAAACCTCCGTCAGACTTAATTGATATGAATTGTTTTTATAGAAAATATTATACATTTCCATATTTTACTCTCTATTAATATTTGTAGCAGTCATGTAAACTACGTCTATTGGTAAAAATTTAATAGAAGAAAGTAGAGGCAACCACCAATGAAAGCACTTTATGTTTTTTTATCTTCCCTTGTATTTTTTGGATTTATTTGTGTTTCACCAGCAGCAGCAGCAGAAAAACCCATCGATTTATATTATTTGGATGATGTTGATTACGATCATTGGGCATACAATGAATTGGAACGCTTCCTGTATGCAGATATTATAGACGGATATGTGGAAACAGAATCGTTTGAGGAAGATGGGGAGAAATATGAATATACATACGTCTCTATAAAACCAAAAAACTCTATTACTCGTGCTGAATTCACGAAAATTTTAGTGAATTCGATGAATTTACGTGCAGGTGAAACAGTTAAATCGTTCCCTGATGTAAAACCGGCGAAATGGTATTACGAGTATGTGAAGGTTGCTAGTAGCCAAGGCATCATCAATGGTAAACCAGACGGTACTTTCCGACCGAATGATAAGATTACACGTAACGAAATGGCAGTCATGATTTACCGTGCATTTGAGTCAACGCTTGATTTTTCAGCAACAGGAAAAGTATTCCCGGATGTACCAAAGGGGAATTTTGCCTATGAAGCGGTTATGAAAACGGCAGCTTTAGGAATTATCAAAGGGTATGGAAATGTCTTCAAACCCTACAATGATGCAACTCGCGCTGAAGCTATCGTGATGATTGACCGTGCCTTACATTTAGTGCCAGGAACAGATGAAGATCCAGCTACAAGCATTCAAACAGTGGAACGTTACATTAAAGACGAGATGAAGTTTACTGAACAACAAGACGTAGAAGCATTAAAAGCCCTTTATCATGAAACGACAATGGGTTACCAACTAGCTTATTCACTTGATAGTATGGATTTGGCAGATATGATTGAAGAAGATCCAGATACTAAATTCACAATGGAACAGATTGGTGAACATGTGATCAATGCAGTTTCTGTAACTAATCATTTTGCTGAAGTTCGCATTGATAACCTAGTATATAAAATATCTATGACAGCTCCAGATATGTCTTTTAACATGAACATTGACTTATCAGGTACTGCTTATCTTAAGAAAAATGATGATGGTAAATGGAAAATTTATAACGTTGTTCTTGATGAAGATGACTCTGACCAAGATTGGAAAGAAACATTAGAAACTGAGATCAACTAAGAACGAAAAGCGGAAGGGATTTATCTCAAATCCGCTTTTTTTCTTAAATTAAATTAGTAATTTTTACTTTTACCTTTAATTGTTTTACTCCAAAAACGATTGCTTTTTGTTGGTGAAGTAAAGTCAATCTATATATATATGACGAACCGGAATTTCTTATTTCTATAAAGTGGATTTCGGTTTTTGTTGTGGATTAAGAACATGAAGTGGCGTTAATTGTGCTGCTTTCCTTTGCAGAATCCACATCATTGTATTCATTAGGTTATAATATAGTGTAGATTTTTTGAATGGAGCGATTGATATGAATGGAGCGCAAAAAGCGTTTTTTGAGGAAAAGGAGCGTTCACTTGGCGTTCGTCTAAATGATGTGCAGACGCAGGCAGTGCTGCAAACAAATGGTCCACTGTTACTATTAGCATCGCCTGGTTCAGGAAAAACGACGACGATTATTATGCGTATTGGATATATGATTGAGGAGCTTGGCGTGAAGCCTTCTCGCATAAAGGCTGTTACGTTTAGCAAGGCATCGGCAGGTGATATGAAGGCACGTTTTGCAAAGTTTTTCCCGCATTTGCCACCGGTTGATTTTTCGACGATTCATAGTTTAGCTTTTCAAGTTGTGCGGCAGACACTTGAACGTCAGGGCATTTCGTACGGCATTATTGAAGAATCGGACAAGCCGGGTGTCGTTTCAAAAAAACGAGTGCTTCGCGAAATTTTTGAACAATTAAATGACACAAAAATTACCGAAGATCAGCTAGATGAGCTACTGACGTACATAACGTATATCAAAAATAAAATGCTGCTAGAACAGGAATGGGAAATTGCAAAAGTAAAGGTGCCAAAAAAAGTGCAGATTTTACAACGTTATGAGGAATATAAACGCACAGGTAGTGACCGTTTGTTAATTGATTTTGACGATATGCTATTAATGGCGAATGAAATTTTTACGAAAAACCGAGAAGTGCTGGCACAATACCAACGCCGCTACGATTATTATTTTACGGATGAGAGTCAGGACACATCGCCCGTCCAACATGAGATTATTGCGAAGCTCGTCGCAGTCCACCAAAATTTATGCGTCGTCGCGGATGAAGATCAGGCCATTTATAGCTGGCGCGGTGCAGACCCAGACTATTTGTTGGATTTCCAAAAGGTGTTTCCGGAGGCGCAAGTTTTACTTATGACACAAAACTATCGTTCATCAGCAACGATTGTAGAGCCAGCCAATATATTCATTCAGCGCAATAAAAAACGCTATAACAAACAAATGTTTACGGATAATCCTGCAGCAGAGCCAATCTCGTTTAAAATCCTAGAGAATTACCATTTACAGGCCAAATATTTAGTGGACCAGTTGAAAAATCTGTCTAAGCGTGGCTCAACGGCTATTTTATATCGAAATAATACGTCCGCTATTCCGATTATGGACGCGATTGACAGGGCGGGTTTGCCTTTCTATATGAAAGATTCCACCATTCGTTTTTTTACGCATTGGGTTGTGGAGGATATTATGAACTTCATGCGTCTAGCGTACAATACAAAAAACATCACTGTCTTTGAAAAGATTTACAGAAAAATGAATGCTTATATTACACCAGCGCAATTGAAGGCCCTACAAAGGGTGCCGGAGGAATGCTGTGTGTTCACACAATTGTTAGAGCATGTTGAGTTAAAGGATTATCAGCCTGAATATATTAAGCGAATTCGCAAAACGTATGATAGCATTCAATTTGATAAAACGACACCGACAGCTATGTTAGAGCATATCCGTTATGACTTTGGTTATGAGCGTACTTTAAAGAAAATGAGTGAGACTCTCGGTTTTAATTATGAAAATTTAATAGATATTGTAGATGTACTTGGTTTAATTGCGCGCCATACGCAGACGATGACCGAATTTGCAGGTCGTTTGAAGCAGCTTGAACATTTAGCCCGCTCGTCTCACATAGAAAATGATTTGAATGCCATTACACTGACAACATTGCACAGCTCAAAAGGCTTAGAATTTGACCGTGTGTATTTGATTGACTTAATTGAAGGGATTTTACCTAGTGAGCAAGAAGAAGAAATTGAAGAAGAAACGCGGCTCTTTTATGTAGGGATCACGCGAGCGATTCGCCATTTGGAATTAATTTCGTATAGCAAGCGCTTTAAAACAAGTGTGGAGCCATCGATTTTCATGAAGGAGTTAAAACAAATCATTTCACCGCAGGAAGTACCAAAGAAAGCGCAGAAAAGCCTGAGAAAAGCACTGAAGCAATATCATAATGAGCGGACGATTACAACCGAGGCAGCGTTAATTGTTGGCTCGAAAGTAAAGCATGTGATTTTTGGTGAAGGGGAAATAGTAGCTGTTACGACTAGCACGATTGAATTGTCATTTACAACAGGGATTAAGAAGTTTGTGACGGATACATGTTTACAGCAAGGTTATTTAGAAACGATGGAAGTGTAAATAAAGCTTTCTAGAGTTTTTCGAATGTACAGGCGTCCGCTCAGTCAGATCCACATCGAAACTTTATTAAAGTGGCGAGTAAATTGGTAAAGTACAAAACCAGATGACATTGTTGATGGTTATCACGTTAAAAGATGATCAGATGATTTTAATTAAAGTGTAGATATTATAATATGTCATCAATAGGGTAGATAAATGTGATGCTTGTAATAAAGTATTTAATAGGGGTATGAATGGCATGTCTATTTGCTGTGAAGAAATAAATGGCTGTTTGTTTAGTAATCATGATAGAAAGTAAATGTCATGTATTAAGATTTAAATAACATCTATTGTAAAACATACTGTTTGTAGGATTTTATTGTACTTGAATTACTTGCCTTTGTTATTTTTGGGATACTTTTTTATTACTTAATATGAGAGCTTACTAGAATAAGTGTAATTCCCGTAAATAGGCAAACGATTCTCATTACAGGAATTTTATCAGCTAGTCCAAATAATGCAATTGCTGTCGTTACGATTAAAACTGTTGGACCAACTAAAGCAAGCATTGTATTAATATAGAAAGCTTTTTCTAAACTATTCAACTTTAGCATCAACAATCCAGCACTTACTTCAATACTTCCAGACAAAACCCGTAAAATAACCATAGCAAGAAGAGATTTATCAATAATAGTCATCATCCTTTTTTAAATAATTTTCGCTTATATTAAAATTCCATCATTAGAATAGAATCATTTTAGACTTCTGTTTTAAAGAAATACTAAATCAATATATGTAGGATTCCTATCAAATATTCTTGTTATATAATGCTTTATAGTATTGCGTTAAAAAGAGGTTTTCTAGATAAAAGAAATTATTAATAGAATCAGTTTGATAGATCCATTTTCTGTTTATATAGATTTTTATATAGGCACACATAATAATTCCACTAACATTCATTTGAATTACCTTTAAGTGAGGGGAGAAGCTAGAAGCTTAATTATTACACTACCAGACTATTTACTAGAAGAAATAAAGTATAGAAAAGATCTTTTGAAAAATCTGTAATGAAACAAATTTATATTCAAGAAGTTTGGTGTAAGGGTAATGACAAATCATGTAATTAGGACAGAAGATGAAATTAAATAAACTCTTTTAAGGAAGCCTAAAAATGGAGGAATTAATTAAATGTATATTGTGCCTATCGGCTTTTTTATAATTTTCCTTATTTCAACGACCTCGGGACTACTTTTAATGTTTAAGCTGAAAAACAAAAATAAATATAACATTGCTAATGGAACTATTGCTTTAGGGACTGGAATTTTTGCTTTAATAGCCTGCATATTTTTCTTGTTTTAGCGGAATTTGATTTCCTTCTTTAATTGCGAACACAATCTTGATAGTCAACAATTGGGTGCTATTGTTGAATAAGCCGTTCTGTTCCTTGAATTTACGGAGCCAAGGATGGTAAGTAAATAAGAACAAAGTAAAAGCGGTCCTCCACAGATTAGATTGTGGAAGGCCGCCTTTTTAGTATTCGTACAGTCACCATTTATTGTTGGTTACGTCTGATTCATTTGACCGTATAGAAATTAACTAAAGGATCAATTTAGCTTACGCAGCTTGACGCAATGATTTCATAATTAAGCTCACAATGAAAACTAGTATAATTGCTCCAATGAGAGCAGGGAAGATATAAAAATCAGAAATTTTAGGACCCCAACTTCCAAGAAGCATACCACCAATCCATGCACCGATAATACCTGCGATAATATTACCAATAATTCCACCTGGGATATCTTTTCCTAAAATTATTCCTGCAAGCCAACCGATAACCCCGCCAATTATTAAAAACCAAATGAAACTCATACTAACCATCTCCTATTTTGTATTTTAATATTTCGCTATAGGGTTATATAACCTTTTTTAAACCCCTTCAAACTATATAGAGAAAAAAATTATAATTAGTGGAAGTTTAAAAGAAGTTAACGGACATTGTTCTAATGTGTTTGTATATGACAAAGTTATCTTCGGTCTGTTGAGAAATAAATAAAAACTGAGTTCAGAGAAATTAAAAGGATTAAACTCGGTACAATACCGAATTCAATCCTTCATAGCTGTTTACCTTAATAGAACATCTTAATTTGTGGTGTCACTTCAAAAAAAATAGGCGCCCAATTTTCATGTAAGGGTCAACATTTAGTAGGGAAAGTAGTTATTATTCTTGCAAAATAAACATCTAGATTTTTTCTAGAGCGTTTTTTATGGGCCTTTGAAGTACATCCATAATGGCTGCGATGATAGCTGTTACTAAAATCCCTATTAGACCAAGTGCTATCGGACCTGCTGCATCGTCACCCGTGAACATAGCAAAAGCCCTTAGGTAAACTAGTAAAATCAAAATGAAGAAAATAATTGTAAAAGCGCATTTTTTAATAACCTTCAAGGATTTAAGAGATAACTCAGAAAAAGCATTGTTTAGATTGATATAACTCAGTAGTTTATATGCTTGATACATCGCAACAGAAAACGTAATGCATACTCCGTAGGCACATAGTAATAATGGATATATCGAGTAATCTCCTGGACGCACTTTCGCATCTCGTATAGCTGCTTGAGGTAACCAATATACACACACAGCAAGTACCGCAATGCCAATAAGGAAAGCAACTATTTTTAAGAAGAAAGTTGAACTTAGTTTAACATTCATTTGAAGCACCTCACTGATTTAATGATAATATGATATTAGCTTATTTATTATCGTTTATCAATATATTTATTTTGTTTTTCATTATGTTATTGTTGTTATTCAATTAAATTAATATCTTATTAAGCGAATGATGCTTTACTTTAACAAGTTCTAGTACAATTAAGTGGTGTGTAATTGAATTACCCATATAGTGGAGATTGCTATTACATAGAAAACATTCCAAATGAGGTTTCAATAGGGGGTAAAACGATATAATTTTACTTCAAATCAACAGCAAATCGGTATGCCTTTTAATGGAGATGGGCAGTTTATAAATCCTACAGGAATCGCGATTACTAATAACGATATCCTGTATGTGGGCGATCGTGATAATCGTCGAATTCAATATTTTGATAGCAACGGAAACTATCTAGGCAAATGGGGGAGCGAAGGCACTGGAGACGGTCAGTTTTTACAACCACATGGTCTTGCAGTTGATGCACAGGGTCACGTATATGTAACGGATAGTGAATTACACCGAGTCCAAAAATTTGATGTCAATGGTGCTTTCATAAGCAAATGGGGAACTCAAGGGACTGGTGATGGTCAGTTTCGGTATCCTTTTAGTATTGAGGTAGACAACGGAAGCGGTCATCTATACATCCCTGATGCACAGAATAACAGAATCCAAATGTTTGATTTGGAAGGAAATTATGTGAGTCAATGGGGGAGCGGAGATGGACAATTTAACTTCCCGAATAGTATAGCGATTGACAATAACGGTCACGTCTATGTAACGGAAGCCAATAATCATCAAGTCCAAAAGTTCGATGGAGATGGGCATTTCCTAAACAGGTGGTCCGGCTTGATTAACACTATAGGTATTGTTCTTTCACCAAAGACGGGGCAGTTGAATGTAGGAGGAAATCTAAGTTTCCAACTGACAGAAACCTTCACAAATGGAACGAGTCAAGACCAAACAGCAAACACAACGTTTACAGTTAGTGATCCAACCATCGCCACGATTCAGAACAACGAATTCACAGCGATTTCTCCAGGAACAGTAACTGTAACGGCAACCTATGGGAGTACGTCTGATACGGCGACGATTACTGTGAATGCAGTACCTATCCCTACACCGACACCAGAGCCGATACCGGAGCCAGTTTATCCAACAGAACCGGACGCCCTCCCGTTCATACGCGCACAGGCAGTGAAAGTACTCAACCAATTATTCGAACGTCCGGCTTTAGAAGACATTACAACGTCTACATTTAACGATGTTCCTTCTCCACATTGGGCCTTTGGAGAAATTGAGGCAGCTGCAACAGAAAGAATGGTCAAACAATGAAAAATAAACTACACATGTATGGTTATTTTTATTTATGCGATATGGGTATGCAAATAAATAAACAAACAGAAGAAGACCATTTCCTTAAATGAATCGACCCCGCTCGGGCCATAGAAAATTTATTCCACCAACATCAAAGCTGGGCAGTTAATGAAGCAATAAATCGATAATAATTGTAAATCAAAATAGCACTATGCATGAATTGAATTGACCCTTTGGGTTAGACAAATTAAAAAAGCATCTTCAATTACATTTAGGGTAATGTATCCTAATATCTATTGAAGGTGCTTATTTTTTTGGGAACGAGAGCCACAATTGACAATAGTGATTATAAGGACATAGGTTTATTCATCAATCGATCTTTATAAACGGCCCTTTTTATAGTACCAAATACAATGATTCCAGCAAAAGAAGTCGTAACGAAAGAACAAACGAGATTTGGAGAGTATAGCCTTCCAGCAAAACTATATGTGGTTCCACAGAATGCGAACTTTTAAGAAGCAGGACGTGTCTGTATGCTGTATTAAAATCATCCATTGTTCTTAAAAAATGGTTATATTATTGGGACTTTCGACAAGGAGACAATTCAAGAGGTTGATCTAAATACTCTTTATCTATCCTACTAAAAAGCTCACTATATGAGTCAGTGGACGAATATGGATGCCTTCAAGAATAGTCTTACCCACATAGTTACGGTAATAAATTGAATCTACAAGAAGGGGACGTGATCTTCTATCATGCAGACCAATCATCACTAGATGAAGTTTAGGCTCAAATGCGTAAGCTTTTAAATTTATTAGCCTTCAACAAAGTGAATTAAGTGATTAGATAGTGAACCGATTTGAACAGTAGAAGAATAAGTAGAGTTGTTTTAAAAGGTAAAGATAGCTTTGGAGTACTTTTATGGAATTATCATATATAAGAATGGAGGGTGTATTCAAAAAGTGGTGGTGCATTGGTCTGAATAATAGAGGCTACCAAAAAACAGAGTATTCACTTATAATTAAAATTGGTAGTTCTGTAAAATAATTCAATAACTTTATTAAGTGTGCTTATGAAAAATATATTAAATTATTGATGAGACGGACTTTAAGTGATTTAAGAAACAAAGAAATCGGGGGAGAAATACATGATAGAAATCAAAAACATAAGTAAAACTTATACCCACCATTCTGAAAAAGTGAAAATAATCAATAATATATCAATTAGTATTGAAGAAGGTCAGTGGTGTACGATAGTTGGACCATCAGGCGCCGGAAAATCAACATTTTTAAATTGCGTGGCAGGCCTTTTACAACCCGATGAAGGTGAAATTATTCATGAAGGAATAGATATTTATAGTCTTAAGGATAAAGTGAAAAGTGAATATAGGAGACTTAATATAGGATTTATATTTCAAGACTTCAAACTATTACCATATTATTCGGTTCTGGATAATGTAGCATTACCATTAATTTATGATGAGCAAAAAAAATCTCTATACACTAAAGCAAAGAGTCTATTAGAAGAAGTGGGAATTAAAGAACAAATGTTTAATAGATTACCCGAAGCCTTATCTGGAGGAGAAAAGCAAAGAATTGCGATAGCACGAGCGCTAATTGCTAATCCAAAAGTTCTCATATGTGATGAACCAACAGGGAATTTAGATGTTAATAATCGTAATATAATTCTAGACTTATTAAGTAAATTTAAAAATTCAGGTAAGACAATCATAATGGTTACACATGATGAAGAAGTGGCAAATCATGGAGATAAAATCTACAAGTTATCTAATGGGATTTTGGAAGAGAGGATGAAAAAAAATGATTCGTTTAATTTTGAATCGAATAATCAGTAGGAAGTTGGTATCACTTACGATTATCTTAGCTTTTTTTGGAATTTTCTTACTGATCCCAATGGGATTTCAAAATACAAAAGAAACAAAGCTAGCTGTAGAGAACTCTATTGCAGAACATGGTAGAGGTACTTATGACATTTTAATAAGACCAAGCTCTTCTAGATCTAACATAGAAAAAAAAGTTGGTATGGTAGAAGAAAATTACATAGGGGATAGTAAAGGTGGTATATCTCTTAAAGAATGGGAAAAAATCAAACAAAATCCTTCAATTGAAGTAGCAGCGCCAGTTGCTTCAATTGGCTATTTCAGTGGTAAAAAGCTAACCGTTGAATTTCCAAAATTAGATGACCCTACAAGATATACCTTCCAGTTTTATACAACGGATGGACAAAAAGAATATCCAATAAGTAAGACACAAAATCTAGTTTATTTCGAAGAATCAATACCAGGTTATATAGAGTATTTAAAGGTTATACCAGGTGAAACAGCAGTAGGAGCCATTATGGATGTAATGTTACCTGCAACGTATCATTTATTATCAGCAATCGATATTGAAAGTGAACATAAGCTAACGAAGGTTGATTACTCAGAATTAAAAAAGGATGTTAATCCTCATGACCTTGAAATGATAACTAAAAATATCGGGGAAATTCCAATTATTAAAGTCATTCAAAGAGAAGATATTAACATTCCAATAATGATGAAATTGAAAGTGGACAAACTAGATATTAATGTTTCAGATTATAGAGAAAAATTAGGGATTGCCGATCAAGAGTGGCTAATGTCAGCAAACGATCAAAATAAAGAGGACGTAATGGCAGAATTAAGTAAGTTAAAGGCTATAACTACTACCGAATATAATTTAGATCTTACTTCTTTTCAAAAGCCATTTGATGGTACTGCACTAAAGATAAATAATGATTTTAAAGTAGAGCTAGCAACTGATTTTGCTTCTGATCGAGGAGAAACTTCCATTTATTATATAGCTGAAAAGCTTCAATATAATACTTCAGAAAAAGGTTTAAATGTAAGCATAGTTGAAAACGGTAGTCCACCTTCATATAAACTCTTAAAGAAAAAAGGGGAAAGCTTATATGAATCGCCCCCTCCGTTCCTTATTGAGCAAGTAGGGACATTTTCCCCAATTAAGGAAAAAAACAATCTTACTTCTAGTCCCTTGGGTATTTATGCAACATCCAAAATAGAAACTGAGCAAGGTAAAATACTAAAACCAACTACTGTACCTGGGAGTTTTATTCCTCAACCAGCAGGGGGATTAATTACTCTTGAATCTGCAGAAATAATAAAGGGGTCAGAGCCTATAGACGCAATAAGAGTTAAGGTCGCGGGCATTTCAAAATATAATAAAGAAGCACAGCAAAAAATTGAGAAAATAGCAACTGAATTTCTACAAGACGGTTATGAAGTAGATATTGTTGCAGGGTCTTCTTTTAAAAATGCTACTTTAGAAGTTGAAGGCATAGGAAAAGTAATAGCTCCTTGGACAACTTTAGGGGTTGCACAAGAATTAGAAGAAAGTTGGAATGGTTTAACATTCTTAACTACGATATTATTTGCAACTTTTGTTTTAGTATGGTTTGTATCTAGATTACTTTTTGAAAAGGGTACGTTAGAAAAGGAAGATGAATTATTGACTATATTAGGATGGTCACATGAAAGAATTATCAGAAGAAATTATCTTGAACAATACTTTTTATTATTTATTGCATTTATATTAAGTATTACATTTATGACTATATTAAAATTGGAAATAAGGTATTATCTCATTGCTTCATGTATTTTAATTGTAGCAATTCTCATGATAAATATCATATTTTTCATTAAGAGGGAAAATTCAGACCGTGTGATAGCTTATAAATTTTCTCCTTCTCTTTTCTATCATAGACATATTATTATGCCTACTATGTCTATTCTCTTTACATCTACAATCTTATTAGTTATTCAAATAGCGAATTTTGGAAACACGCTATTCAAGTCTCAAGAATCTACATTAGGACAATTTACAGTAGATGTAATTTTTTTGTTCCAACTATCCATTTTAATTTCAACATTCATTTTATCAACTTTCGGTCTAACTGAATGCTTAAATACTTTATTTTATGCTAGAAGAGCGGAATTTAATATGTATCATATAATCGGGTGGACAAGAAAGCGTATATTATTTCATTTATCTAAGGAAATTTTTTTATGGGCGACTTTCTCAATTTGTTTAGGATTAATCACCAGCTATCTAATCTTATTGAAGATGGGAGTTATGATTAATTGGATTATAGTGGGGATACTATCTTCAGGAGCAATATTGTTTATTGTAGTGAGCTTCGTTACAATAGTAAGAAATTTATTTATGCAGTGTCGTGAAAATTAATGGTTTTTGAAATTACATTAGACATATTTAATTATCTAACTAACTTTACATATCCAGTGGCAGTAGCTGTACCACCATTCGATACTCTAAGCGTATTATCCCAAGTGTATTGAGTATTCAATGAAGTGGAGTAGTAGTTTGCAGCAAAATCCCTAGTAACGATACCATCATTATAAGAAACTTGATAAGTTGCAGTTGCTCCTTCGCCCCAATTTAACTTTTTAGAGTGATTAACACTAGAAGTGTTATTTAATGTTTCTCTTGCTTGACCAAAGCCTGCTTCAACGGGAACATAATAAGGTGTGATTACTTCAGATTCTGCGAATTCCAAAGCTGTAGGGGATACTGTATAACCTGCATCTTCCAAAGCTGCTGCGGATGCACTTGTATATCCTACACCTAAAACAAATGTAGTTGCAAGCGCGCTGAACAATAGTTTCTTCATTTTCATTATTAAATTCCTCCTCGTTTTTAAATTGTATCCATTTTTTGTTATTATGGATTATATTACTATTAATTATATACAATTGGAAATGGAATGTAAACGCTATATGAATGAATATTCAATAAATTATAATTTTAATTACTACTTATACTTAAATTATGTAAAAATTCTTGTTTTGAAAAAAAAAGACCTTTCATAAATAACAACCTATATAGAAGATCTTAAAACACTCAATGTAAGTGATCAAACTACCCATGTCAAAATTGGACTAGTGTGCTTACATAGGGTGTTATTTTTTGTAAGGAAAATGTAAATGACTAAATCATAGTGTGGATAGCTAATAGTCCAGAGTGAAATGTCTGAGGTGCATCTGTAAAAGAGAAGAGTCTACGCTGACCAAGTGAAAGCAAATAGAAACGATAATTTTATCTTAATAAAAAATTATAAGATTTATTCCTAGTCAAATAGATTTGAGGATGCATATTTATAGATAGATCAGATTTAGGAACAAGGGTGCAAAATAGAATGCCTGTCGTTGAAACAAGTGATGTCTGCCTTGTAATAGAATGATATCAAAAGCTTATGTAATAGTTTTTTATGTAAACGACAATCTGTTTCTACGTAAAAGAATCTTTCCAACTTACAACCTCATTGTATCTATCAGTTGATGGATCGATATATATAGCACCTAATCGATTCCTGATCTATCGTATTCAAAAGAAGAAAGGTCAAACGCTGACAAACAGAAAGTGCTCCTACTAAAGAGGTGGGGTTTAATGTGGATACGCAATTCAATTCAAAATTTAAGACTGTTTCATAATGTCATGCCTAGAAATGGCATTTTATATACTTCATCTCTGTTTTCTCTGAACAAGACCTACGTTACAATCTTGAAAAAAGAAATACTTTAAAAAGTTGATATTTATGAAAGGAGATTTTATGTCAAACTCAAACAAGAAAAAGATCAATGAAAACCTAAAGTTAGAGCAGCAAGTTAAGGAAGTAGAGATTATGGCACCTACACCTTGTTGTAGTAATTGTATTGTAGTTGATCCTGCAAATGGATGTTCCGTAGTGGAAGGTACTGCTAACGCTGCTGTTGGATTTGCTTCCCATGCCGAAGGGTCAAATACCACAGCTAGTGGTGGTTCTTCTCATGCGGAAGGGCAAGAAACTGTTGCACAAGGTGGTTCTTCTCATGCGGAAGGAAATAATACAGTTGGATTTGGATTTGCTTCCCACGCAGAAGGATCAGGAACATTCGCCAGTGGAGAAGCTTCTCATGCCGAAGGCTCTCTAACGGTAGCATCCGGTGGAATATCCCACGCAGAAGGAGATCAGACCAAAGCCCAAGGCAGTCAATCTCATGCCGAAGGTCTACTGACCATTGCTAGTGGAGATATTTCTCACGCAGAAGGGTCGGAAACTGAAGCTAGTGGATTCATTTCCCATGCGGAAGGAGAGTTGTCAAAATCGGAAGGAAGAGCTTCCCATGCCGAAGGGTTACGAACAAGAGCTAGTGCAGACTTTTCCCACGCAGAGGGGCAAGATACCATAGGCAGTGGAATTGCTTCCCATGCGGAAGGGAGTCAATCCACAGCAAGTGGAGATTCTTCTCATGCGGAAGGGGTGAGCTCTATAGCTAGTTCAATCGCTTCCCATGCGGAAGGAGATTCTACAAGGTCAGAAAGAAGAGCTTCTCATGCGGAAGGAGAGCAGACTAGGGCAGCAGGAAGAGCTTCCCACTCGGAAGGGAGTTTTACTACTGCCAATGGGGAAGCTTCTCATGCGGAAGGTACTCGGTCTATTGCGGGTGTAGTTGGAGATCTTACGAAAGGATTTGCTGCCCATGCCGAAGGAGAAGAAACCAGAGCTGAAGGAAGAGCTTCTCATGTAGAAGGTGGTCCAACAAGGAATACAGAAGGAGGAATTGTTAGGCGTACTACGGCATCTGGTGATTTTTCTCATGCCGAAGGGCAAGGGACGACTGCAAGTGGACGGGCTGCCCATGCCGAAGGCTCCGATACAATCGCTAGGGGATTGAATTCTCATGCGGAAGGGTCAGCAACGATGGCGAGTGCTTCCAATTCTCATGCGGAAGGGTCAGCTACAATTGCAAGTGGAGTCATTTCCCATGCGGAAGGGTCAGCTACAATTGCAAGTGGATTGATTTCCCACGCAGAAGGAGACCGAACAAGAGCAAGTGGAAGAGCATCCCACGCAGAAGGAGTCCAAACAATCGCAGACGGATCCTTTTCCCATGCTGAGGGAAATAATACAAGTACAAATGGGCTTATGGGTGCTCATATCATGGGGCGTTTTGGGGATGCCAATGAGCTTGCATACTCTTGGTATTTAGCAAACGGAACGAGTTTAACAAACAAAGGACTTGCAGCTAAAATCTTAAGTAATGGAAACGTAAAAATTGATGGTACGGTGAGTATGCCTGCTTCAGATTATGCTGAATTGTTTGAAACAGTTGATTCAATTGCTATTGATGTTGGGTATTTTGTTACCTTTAATGAAGAAAGTGATAAAATTAGAAAAGCGCATAACAAAGATGACTATATATTGGGAATTACAAGCTCTACTCCTGCTATATTAGGTAACAGTGGAGAGTTGAGATGGAAAAATAAATATGCTTTGGATGAATGGGGAAGAGTAAAATACAAAGATGTTATTGTTCCAGCAAAAAAGGATGAACAAGGAAATGTTCTCACTCCCGAGCAAACCACATCACATCCTTTAGTGAACCCTGCTTGGGATTCTACAAAAGAATACATTCCAAGGCTCAAAAGACCAGAATGGGTGGCTGTGGGTTTATTAGGGCAACTGTTAGTCCGAGATGACGGAACATGTAAACCAGGAAAATATTGCATGCCGAATCGTGAAGGAATTGCTACAGCTTCCAATGAAGGTTATCGAGTGATGAAACGTACTGGACCAAATCAGATTTTGGTTATGTTTAAATAGAAACTTATAAGGCTATTTAAAGTTGTGGTTAAATTTCCATTTTAATGTCAAAGTCTATAATTAGGCATTACCCTGGATGGGTCCTACACTCCTAAAGTTAGAGTCGAAAGGCTAACTTTAGGAGTGTTTTTTTGTGGCGAAATGAAATACGACAATCATGCGCATCATATTAATTGGAGTATATGCTCTTGTTTTAAAAGCCCAATATGAAAATCGTCTTATTATTGTTATATTTAGTGATTATTGGTATTCTAATGGAAGGTCTTATTGGAATTAATTAAATAAAATTACAAACATATTTTAAAAGTTCCTTTTTCAAGTATAAGGGGGGAAATAACATAAAGAGAAAAACAAAGTCAGCTATCGTTATCATTGCGATAGTAGCAGCTATGGGAGGAATTTTTGGTTACATCAAATTCAATAACCAAATAGATAAACCTACTCCAGAAAGAGAAAAAGCAACCGCTGAATATGTCGAAATAGCATTTGAAGATACCACTGTTCCTGATGAAAAAGAACAGGTCCCATATCCTGACAACTTAGAAGAATATAAAATGAGAAACATCATACACAACATGTCCCACCAAAAAGTCAAAACTAACGATGACAATAAAGTGGGAAATACACAAATAACACAAGCCAAAGTAGATCGATTGTTAGAAATAGCAAAACTCAATATAAAAAATTACGACAATGGCGATGTATATATAAAAATTTTGGAGAGATGGTCGGTAGACGATTTTTCAAACGCAGTTGAAGATCATAACGAAATTTGGGAGATGCAAGATGGTGAGGTTGGTAAAGCAATTCGCTTGTTGACGTCCGAGGAAGAACAAGCTCATATTAAATTTTATTTTACAAAACCATTAAAACCAGAAAATAGTGCTCAATAATGAGCACTATTTTTTATTTGTTTGCTATTTATCAGTCGGTTAATCTAACCCATACTGAATGTGGACTAATAATTGAAAGTTATGTAGAAAGTAACCAAAAAAATTTAAGGGGACACTTTGGTGTTCTTCAAGTAACGAGGTGCTTTACTTTAACAAACAAAAGACAAATCACTGATTTGATATTCAACAATTGGGCGCTGTTTTTGAGCTACATGGATGGCTGACGGGGCAGAATAATGAAATTACTAAATTTGCAAATTCAATTTTACGCTTTTTAGAATTAGTTTTTCCTCCTATTGTAATACCGCATTTTCTTAAAGTACATCAAGTTGTATGTATAAAAGATGGCTTAAAAAAGTGCATAATACCTCCTGAAGCAACCCGTCCTAGATTAGAACGGGTTAGCTTTACGGAGATTATAATATTAAATAGCTGTATTGCCACTTTATATTACTTCATCTGGTGGTTGTGTCTTTCTCCAGCCATAAAACTGCATGACGTCTTTTGATCATATAAATCATTTCAATTCCCACCTTTCATGTTTTTTAATTAACCAAATTAATATTGACGAATACGAATATAATTTTCTACTTTCTTTCGGTTCTCTTCAAAGATTTTTTTCACATTTTCATTATGAAGTGCTTTCTCAAGAGAGTCCTCACGTTTCGTAATCGTTATCGTGAGAGCAAAAAAGTTTAATATCATATTATCACCTCCTTAAATTGCCATGAAAAATGAAAAAAACCGTAGAGAGACTCCTCTACGGTGAAAAAGGCACAAAAATACCGCAGGGGCACATTTCTCCCTGCGGTATGGGCATGCTTAATTACAAAAAAACCTTAAGCGATCCATTCCGATCTGGTCGAATGTGTGATTTTCATTTTTACTGAAGTTGTAGCTACCAATGACATCAATTTAACGATAACGAACATTTCATTCGACCTCCTTAAGAATTTTTGTTTACTTTGTAAGTATAACTATATTTAAGTTGTTTGTAAACATCTTTTACTAAGATTTCCTGATTATTGAAGCGAGAGCCGTTTTTGATGCGACGGGTACATGGAGGAATCCAAACCCAGCAAATTTTACAGGGGATGGCTCCAGAATGAAAAAGCATTAACAGGCCACATTGAATATGGTATCCCATACATTAATAAGAAGACTAAGAGATATGTATAGTCGGAGCTAAAAGTTATGGACGCACACCTACATTTTTAATGGCAACTGGCTATGAACAAGTTCGTTCAATTACAGCTTATATATCAGATAATGAAGAAGTACCAAAACGTGTGGAATTGGAGTTACCTTGAACAGTATATGCAGTATAAATCTTACCAATCAAACAAATTCACTACATTATCGAATACTTCCTTTAATTTATCGTAAAAAAGGGGGTTATTCGTTTAAATAATGCTCATTATCGTTTAATGTAAATTTGTCCAATATTTATTAAGTTTATTCATAAAGTGGGAACAACGTAAGTGGTTGTGACTATATCTTGACAAAAGTTAAACAATTGCCGAGGAGTACTTTTCCTTATATTTCAGTTAGTTGGTAGCAACATAAATGAAATTCGGAAATTGAAAAGATTGACTGAGGAAGAATTGGCCAAAAAATGTGGACTGCGAACTTCATAATTGGTTTGGGTGGAAAGAGGGGATAGGAATAGGAATATAACCATTCAAACCTTAGAAAAAATTACTGGAGGCATATATGAAGTTCCAAACAGTATTTTTGAATTTGATACCCTAAATTTTGATAACAAGTACTTTGAAAAAAGTGTTAGTAATGATCTTACAAAATATAATGAAAAAAATATCCAGTTTTGATATGCAGGAATTTATCTTCTTCCACAATCGGGCCATATTGTTGAGTAACATTTTTCTGAATGGCAGTAACATATAAATAGAATCTCAATGAAATGCTATACTTAGGAGTGTATAGTTTTGTTATGGGGGATGAGATGAATGGATGTACAAATTATACAAGCACCAATAGAACAAAAAAATGTATTAAGACACTTACTTGAATTATATACATATGATTTTAGTGAGTTTGATCCCTTGGATGTAAATGAACAAGGATTATACGGATACGAGTATTTTGATCAATATTGGACAGAACCAGAACGTTTTCCTTTTTTGATTAAGGTGAATGGAAATTATGCTGGATTCGCCTTGGTTCGTAAAATAACCCAAGATGGAGAGAACTATGAGCCTTATGTTGAGATGGCTGAGTTTTTCGTTATGAAAAAATACCGAAAAGATGGTGTTGGCAGGCAAGCTGCATTTTATTTATTTGATTCTTTTCCTGAAAAATGGAGAATCGCGGAAAGGGAAGTGAACGTTCCAGCACAAAAATTCTGGAGGAAAATCATTTCTGAGTATACTAAGGGTAATTATAAAGAAATTCAAAAGGCGGACTGGGAAGGGCCAATCCAAATGTTTTTTACTGGCCAATAATAATCTGATGCTGTTTTATCTTTAATTTTCCGCAATCGGGCGCTTTCCTGGAAACATGGAAAGTGCCTTTTAGATTAATTTGAGTTCAAAACTATCACTATTTTTTAGGTTGTAGAATATCCTAGTATGAAAAAATCTTTCATTGAACATAATAGAATTTAGAATTAATAGATTTATAGGTGGGAGAGTGAAAGACACATGTTATTATCCGAATCATGGAAAAGGTATCAACAGGATAAAAAAATCGAGGGATATTCATCGCTTACATTAAAAACATATTGTTTTCAATACAATCTATAATTACAATTTTTGGTGATATTGATATGAACGAACAATCGGGCGCTTTCCTTGAATAAGGAAAGGGTCTTTTACCGTTAAAGAGCCATTTATTTGTGGATGATTATTAGGGTTATTAGGAATGTAACTTTATTTGAAATGTAAAGTCTAAAGTATAGGAGGGGATTAAATATGAATAAATCCATGCTTTTCATATTTACAATTGTAGTTTTGGTGATATTAGGTGGATGTACCTTAGCGGCCAAACAAGATGATATTGTAAAAAATGGAGATAATTCTTATGTACCATACGTAATTATTGATAGTGATAATTATTACTCTTACCAACTTGATGATGATAAATATACAAAAGATCAAGTATTCGGCGAAATTCTTAAAAAGGTAATGTCTTCAGATAGAATCATAAAAGAAGATTTAACTTCAAATTATTATAACAAAGGAACACTTATTTACACAGTAAATGAAGATAATAAAATATTCATCATTGAACAAGAAACTGGGGATGAAATTTTAAAAAAGATTGAATAGATATTAAAAAAGTGATTGACTGTCTTAATCTTCAACAATCTGGCACAATTCTTGTACAAGGAATTGTGCCTTCTTCAGTTATCACCTTCAAGTGGTTTTGTTTACTTACTTGAAACAAATTGTGCAGTGAATCCAATAAAGAGACTAATGAAATAAAGCTTTTGCAATTACGGTAACAAGTCGGCAGGTGATATACTGGTATTCGTAATATTAGATAGGGAGTAAAACTATGAATAAATTTAATGAAACATTAACATATGTAAATGAATTACTTTATGAACCTAACCATTTAATTATAAAAAACATCCGAGAAGAAACTCAAAATTCTGAGTACGGAGCTGGGATATTTCAGTTGAATTCTAAATCTGTTAGATTTAGAGTCGCAAAAATAACACCTACCAAGGTAGGACAATTTGTTTCCTTTTGGGAAAAAGATGAAGCTAATAAAAACCAAGCATTCTCATATGAGAATGCCACTGATTTACTGGTAATAAACACTTTTAATAATAGTGGTGATTTTGGCCAATTTGTTTTTCCAAAAGAAGTTCTATTAAAACAAAAGATCCTTAAAAATGCTGATTCAAAGGGGAAAATGGCTATTAGAGTTTATCCTAGTTGGGATACTCCTATTAGCAAACAAGCAATAGCAACTAAAAAATGGCAATCACCATATTTTGTTAAAATAGACGCTACTACTAGTTTGTCAAAACATGAACTATTAAAATTATACTCCTTCTAAAATTAGATATCTTTAACTGTGTCATTCAAATATTTGCTGTACATTTCGAGTGAATCAATCGGTGTTTTGAAACAAGGGGGGAAGTGTATGAAAAAGGTATTGATTTCTTTGTTAGCTGTAGTTGTATTAGTAGGTGGGATTTATTTTGTATTTACCCTTAAACCACCTAAACCAACTATAACTATTGAAAATAATACTGTAGAAGTGGCACAAGGTTCTTATTGTTGGGATAGGCTTTTTAATGTTCAATGTGTTGATAAGATTTCCCCACCAGATATTATTAAAAATCAAAAACTTAAACCTGTTGTTGTATTACCTAGAGCTGAATTAAAAATAGAATTTAATCGTAAACCACTAGAAAATACGTTGAGCGCATCTATATGGTTTAATAAAAACGAAATGGAGAATGTCCTATTAAATAATAATGTTCTATTCATGCCGAAAGAAAAAGGGGTTTATATTTATAGTGTTTCTGCGCAGTGGGAAAAAGGAAGTTCGAGTTATAACTTTGTAATTGAAGTTAAGTAAGTTTTTTTCACTAAACCAGCTAATAGATTGTCAATAAAAATCTTTTAAGTTAAAAAACACTTCATGCTATACTAAAAAGCGCAACTCAAATAACCCTCCGAATTCAAAAATTGTACAACAGGGGTATGATAGTGACCCGTTGATTCCAAAACAACAGGTGGTTTTAACCCTGTTTGACGCTCTAAATCTAGTAAATAAGAGTGTAACTCTTTAAGTCCTTCCACCGTATGTTTGATTTTCACACTGTTTTTATAGGGTATTTTTTTATCCAAGAACATTTGAACCTGACTTTCACCTTTTGCGATATCCAGACCTACAACTGGATTCATAAATTATCTCCTCCTTATGAAGTGGATTGACCATAACCTCTATCTACCTTGTCATTCATATCTTCGCTTATTATACGGGATCGCAATGTCCCAACCAGCCTAATCATGTGTTAATAAGTAGAGGGCGAACAGTTTAGTTATCGGGATCAGTCCCACGGATGCTTCCGTTCTAATCCGGCTACTATCAATCTATAAATCGAATAAAAAATAGTTAACCAGATTTCTCCGGTTGACCTTATAATACGAACAGGGTGCTTTAGTTTAACAAGTAAAAAATCAGTGACCACTATCTTGATATTCAACAATCTGGCGCTTTTCCGTAATAGGGAAAGCGTCTTTATTCATGTAAAGGGCCATTTAATGCAATTATAGTTTTGAATAAGATTGGATATTTATTTTAATATTTAGGTGGTATTGTGAAGAATACTTAAATTAACGAGGCAAGTTTATTCAATAAGAAATCATAAAAGGAAGCATTTGCTGTAAAAAGAGATTAGATTACTAATGTCTAATAAAAAGTAATGTAAAAAATGAGGCTAAGTTTAAGTAAACAGAATTCTACATTATGTTCCCAAAAATAGAAAAACCCCTCAAATCTAATTAAGGGGTCTCTCGAATATTAATTCAAAATAAGCTGCGGAACCATATCCTTTAGTTGAAGGAGCAAAAATTTGAACAAATCTCCATCCTTCAGATGCGTATTGGTGAATTATATTTTGATAATCTTCTTTTGGTTTACTACCCCAAGCATTTAGTTCCACTTTAACGAAATGGTATTCGTACATTATGATCACCTCGAGAATTAGTTGACTTAATTAATATACGAATAAAGTAGAAGATAGTTTCATAAGTAGATTTTCAATTCGAATAAACGACCAAAGGCAATAGTGAGTTTTGAATATTGAGTTGAAGATAAAGCCCCACTTAAAAACACAACTCTTTTAAAGAAAGTCCAATAATATTCAGACAATCCTATTTTCGCTGATGATTTACTGAACAATACGTAGACATCATGCAGTTGTTTATTCAACAATCAGGCGCTTTTATAAGGAAAGCGTCTTTATTCATGGAAAGGGCAAGATTGTGGAGCATCTTGTAAAGTGATTTGGATTTTTCTGTTAAAGTATAGTTGAGCTTGTGAAGAATTGTTCTTAAACTAAAGGAACAGATAAGTTCAACAAGAGTTAGTAGATCAAAAAGCTAGAAAGAGACTGAAAGGGGGTATTACTAAATGAATAATAACTTTATTGAAAACATTCAATCGCTTTATTCCGACCTTTGCATTGAAGACATCTATCCTAATGAAATTGGACAGAATAATGATGTATTCATTGTAAACAAATTTTTGGTTTTTAGATTTCCAAAATATAAAAATGGAATCATTCAATTAAAAAGAGAGACGGAAATTTTAAAATATATTAAAGGTATCATTTCAATTCCTATTCCGAATCCAATTTATCAATCTTTTGAAGAGCTAGAACCAGGTAAGGTCTTCACTGGTTATCACCTAATAGATGGTGTTCCTATGTGGAAGGAAAGTTTAACAGGTGTTAAGA
Organism: Lysinibacillus sp. UBA5990; assembly: GCF_002429815.1. NCBI lineage: Bacteria > Bacillati > Bacillota > Bacilli > Caryophanales > Bacillaceae > Lysinibacillus > Lysinibacillus sp. UBA5990. Next base: position 1,469,274 of record NZ_DJAY01000015.1, on the reverse strand, counting down.
GTGTTGAATTGGTTAACGGGTTGGCAAAACAACTTGTTTCTTTTCTTGTAGAACTTCATTCTATTTCTGGAGAAAAAGCAAGCCGAGATTTGAAATTAAAGGTTCGTAACCCTCGTGAAGAGATGTATAACTTGTATAATAAGATTCAAAATAAATTATTTCCTTTTATTAGAAGAGACGCTCAACAGGAAATCTCACAATCTTTTGAAACGTTCTTAAAAGGGAAGGCATTCTCAAATTTAGATCTATCACTTATACACGGAGATTTCGGAGCATCTAACATTTTGTGGAATCCAAAAACAAGTATGATTTCAGGGATAATAGACTTTGGTGGTTCGGGTTTAGGAGATCCAGCGTATGACTTTGCTGGAATACTTTCTAGCTATGGTGAGGATTTTTTTGATATGTGTATCAACCTATATCCTAACGGTAATGAAATATCTGAACGAGTTAAATTTTATAAAAGTACATTTGCTTTACAAGAAGCATTGCACGGGATTGAGAATGGTGATAGACAGGCTTTTGAAGATGGAATTAAAGATTATAGATAGATTGCTTGTACAATTAACTTGGACTTAGTTCAATTAATATAAGGCATTATCACTAAGGGCCAGATGATTTACAATTAAAAACAGAGTAAATAGATAAATTTTTATGTAAAAACAATTTCTACTATTCTGAAATATATGGTATAGTAGGGGCATAACTGAATATAGTGTAAGAAATGGTGCCAGATGAAAGTCTGGCTTAAAAGGGAAGTCGGTGCAAATCCGACGCTGTCCCGCAACTGTAATTCGGAGCAAATCACAAATGCCACTGGGAAACCGGGAAGGCTGTGAGGCGTGTTGATGAGAAGCCAGGAGACCTGCCAATTTCTAGTACACACCAAATACCTACGTGGAAATAGGTGGTGAATAGTGACTAAACAGGCACTGTGCGATAACAAATGATTTTAAACGAAAGTTCTATTTTTTCGTATTGTTTTTGTATTAATAATTTTACCATGCAGCCATTTTCCGAGAAGGAGAATGGCTTTTTTTCATGCTGTTATTCTGTATTCGAAAGCAAAGTCCACTGGTTTTCATATAGAGCCACTCAATCTAGCAAGGGATGACACAAATTTGTAAGAGCAAGTAACCATAACCTTATTGATGAAAGGGAGATTAAATATGACTTATTCTAGTACACTCATTGGCTATCCATATATCGGAGATGATCGCGAATGGAAGAAGGCGTTAGAAGCATTTTGGCGTCAAGAACGAACGGAAGAGGATTTTCAGGCAACCCTAAAAAGTATTCGGTTATCGCGGATTGAAAAGCAGCTACAACTTGGCATCGATATGGTGACAGTGGGAGATTTCACACTATACGATAGAATGTTGGATACAGCCTTAATGTTTGGCTTAGTACCCAAGCGCTTTAACTGGCAAGGTGGAAGGGTGGATTTACATACCTACTACAGTGTAGCGAGAGGAAATCATTCAGCAGTAGCTAGTGAAATGACCAAATGGTTCAATACCAACTATCACTACATTGTTCCTGAATATGAAGGGCAACCGTTGCAACTAACAGAAAATAAGGTATTGGCCGACTTTTTAGAGGCAAAAGAAGCGTTCGGAATTATTGCGAAGCCGACACTTATTGGGCCCTATACATTTTATAAGCTAACTAAGGGCTACAGTAAATTAACACAGGTTGAATATTTATTAGCCTTATTACCTCTCTATGCTCAGATTATTCAAGAATTAGTAGATGCAGGTGCCGAGTGGATTCAATTAGAAGAGCCTTCTTTAGTGACGACACTTGACTCTGCAGAACGGAAGCTAGTACAAGAAATCTATGCTCAATTAACGACAACCGTTCCAGCAGCAAAACTAATGCTACAAACATATTTTGAAGCATTATGCTCCTATGAAACATTGATTTCATTGCCAGTCCAAGGGTTTGGTTTAGATTTCGTACATGGCTATAAAGGGAATATGGAGTCACTTCGACAATTTGGTTTCCCTCCAGATAAAGTTTTAGCTATAGGTATTGTTAATGGTCGTGATATATGGCGTTCAAATTTAGCCGAGGCTAACGCCACGATTCAAGCTATTGAAAAGCTCTGTGATGCTAAGGAATTGTGGATTCAACCTTCAAGTAACCTTCAACATGTACCAATATCAACTTCACTTGAAAAAAAGCTGGACCCTGTTCTCAAACAAGCACTGGCGTTTGCTGATGAAAAAATCGAAGAAATTATTGAGCTCACTAAATATAGAAAAAATCAAGACGGAACGATACGTCATAATTTTTCAGCAAGTATGAAGGCCATTGAAGCCCTAAAAAATCATTCGATTCGTCAAAATAAAATGATCCAGCAAGCCGCTCAATCCGTATCAACGAAGGATTTTGAGCGACATAGTGATTTTAATCAACGTCAAAAAATACAGCAGCTGGCATTAGGACTGCCACTATTCCCAACAACGACAATCGGCAGCTTCCCTCAATCTGATGAGGTGAAGAGAAATCGTAATGCTTGGCGAAAGAAACAATTGTCGAATGAAGACTATGAAGCATTTATTGAACTGGAAACAAAGCGCTGGATTCACTTACAGGAGGATCTTGATATAGATGTACTAGTTCATGGAGAATTTGAACGGACAGACATGGTCGAATATTTCGGTGAGAAATTGACGGGCTTTGCCTTTACTGGAAAAGCATGGGTTGTTTCGTATGGCTCTCGCTGTGTGAAGCCTCCAATTATTTATGGAGATGTTGCATGGTCTTCATCCATTACTGTGAAAGAGTCTGCATATGCCCAAAGCTTAACGAAGCGCTTTGTCAAAGGGATGCTGACGGGGCCAGTGACCATTTTAAATTGGTCCTTTGTACGCAATGATATTTCTCGAAAAGATGTGGCTTATCAAATTGCATTAGCACTTCGCACGGAAGTGGAAGCACTAGAAACGGCTGGCATCTCCATTATTCAAGTGGATGAACCAGCACTCCGTGAAGGCTTACCTCTTCGTAAAGAAGAATGGGGGGCTTACTTAGACTGGGCGGTCAATGCCTTCAAGCTTGCTACATCGAGTGTTAAAGATGAAACACAAATTCATACACATATGTGTTACTGCGAATTTAACGATTTCATCGAACCTATTAGCGCGCTAGATGCAGATGTGATTTCCATTGAAACATCACGTAGCCATGGAGAGCTAATTTCTTCTCTTCAAGTAAATCCTTATACAAAAGGAATCGGATTAGGTGTTTACGATATTCATAGCCCACGTGTGCCGAGTGAAGGCGAAATGTTAGCCATCATGAGAGATAGTTTACAAGTTCTAGACAAACATCAATTTTGGGTTAATCCTGACTGTGGCTTAAAAACAAGGAAAGAGCCAGAAACAATCGCGGCTTTAACTAATATGGTAGGTGCTACTAAAATATTGCGTCAGGAGGTGAAGGAATCTATATCAAGATAACGAAAACAACATAATAAAAAGAGTTAAACAAAGATCAGGTTACCTACCTGGTCTTTTTGTATAGAGGTTTTATTATATTCAGAAAATAAAATTGACGTGAACATTTCAGCATGTTATGTTTATTACTAATTTCAAATATTGCATTACAAGTTTGAATGAAATTATTTTTCATTCAATTAAAAGGAAAATGGGTGTAAATCCCATGCTGTCCCGCAGCTGTAAATGAGGAGTTTTGTTTCGATTACCACTAAGTTCTATCTTGGAAAGGTGAAGCAAAATGATGATTCATAAGCCAGAATGCCTGCTTGTAAGAAGATTCATTGATGATCTACGAAAGATAGGGAGATGGATGGAAGCTTACGTATTGTAGGTTCATCTGTCCTTATTCTTGTAGAATAAGGTTTTTTTATGCCTTCTTTCTATTCAATTTGTAGATATGAACATGGAATAGAGATAGGAGACAAAAGATGAGATGGACGAAGTATTCACTGCCTTTCATGCTTGTTTTGACCTTGAGCATTTTAGCAGGTTGTACAAGCTCGGAAAACGATAAAGGAAATTTAGCATCAACAGAACAGACAGATGAAAAAATGATTACGATTGGATGGCCATTAGATGTAGGTCCATTAAACCCCCATACATACTTACCAAATCAGATGACTGCTCAAGCTATGGTTTATGAATCTTTAGTGGAGTATAACGATGATGGGACAATTACCCCAAAGCTAGCAGAAAGTTGGGACATCTCAGAGGATAAAACTACCTATACGTTCCATTTACGCAAGGATGTTACCTATTCGGATGGGACTGCCTTTAATGCTGATAATGTAATACGCAATTTTGATGCGGTATTAGCGAATCGTGACATGCATTCCTGGATGGGTATGGTCAACCATATAAAAGAGGTCGTCAAAGTAGATGATTCAACAATACGTTTGCAATTAGATGAACCGTATTACCCTGTGTTAAACGAAATAGCCTTTGTTAGACCATTCCGTTTTTTAGGGGATAATGGCTTCCCAGACAGTGATGCGACAAATGATTCCATTCAATCAGCTATTGGCACAGGACCATGGGTATTAACCGACTACAAAAAAGATGAATTTGCTGTATTTAGCCGTAACGAACATTATTGGGGTGAAAAACCTCTCGTAGATAAAATAAAGGTTAAGATCATTCCAGATTCGGAATCCCTTTCATTAGCCTTTGAAAATGAAGAATTAGATGTCATTTATGGTCGAGGGATTATTAGTTTAGATAACTATACGTACTTAAGAGATAGTGGCAAATATAAAACAGCTACATCTGAGCCGTTGTCTACGAAAGCATTACTGTTTAATACTCAGTCTGGACCGTTAGCTGAGCTAAAGGTTCGACAAGCTATTCAGTATGCTATCAATAAAGAACAAATGGTAGATAGTATTACACATGGTACAGAAAAAGTGGCAAACACGCTATTTTGGGATGCCATTCCTTATGCCAATATTGATTTAGCACCTATTTTATATAATCCTGAAAAGGCGCAGAAATTGCTAGATGAAGCGGGCTGGACGCTAGAGAAGGGTGAGAAAATTCGTTCGAAAAATGGTCAACCTCTTACATTAGAATTAATCTATATTGCTACTGATGCCATTCAAAAACCTATGGCAGAGTTAATGCAAGGCGAGCTAGCAAAAATTGGGGTACAGTTAAATATTGGAGGCGCTGATGTTATGGTTGGTCTGCAAAAATTAATGGATGATCAGGTTGATATTAACTTCTGGCGAACAAATGGACCGCCAACTGATCCACATAGCTTTGCAAATGAATCAGCTACACCAAATGCTAGTGGTGTATATGAAGCAAAATTAGGTTTACCAAATGCTCAAGAGATTGATACAAACATACATCAACTATTAGTTGGTACCGATGAAGAGGAACGCGTGCAGCTATATACGTATATTTTAACAAAGTTCCACGATCAAGCATTGTTCTATCCAATATCGTATGAAACTAATAATGTTATTTATCAACCATATATGAAGGATTTTGCACCACGTGCTTCTGAATATGACATTCCATATGCACAAATGGATAAAGAAAACTAAGTATGAAAGAGAGAGTGTGTCGAATCAGGACAACTCTCTTTTTATCATCGGATGAAATAGGAAGTGACGACATGTACGAATCGACTTGGATGTTTTGTGTAAAAAGAATTCTCACACTTCCATTTGTATTAGTAGGCGTATCTATTCTAACCTTTGTGTTTATTCGTTTCGTACCAGTAGAACCGGCAGAGGTCATCCTTCGACTTTCAAGAATTGCCCCAACACCAGAGGCTATACAAGCTTTACGAGAAGAATTAGGGACAGACAAGCCTTTTATCATGCAGTATCTGCTATGGGTAAAAGGCGTTTTACAGCTAGACTTTGGGACATCTTTTGTTAGTAAATTACCCGTGGCTCATGAGCTATTTGCTAAGCTACCCGCTACCATTGAATTAGCTTTAGTAGCATTTATCCTAATTTTAACTTTTAGTATTCCGTTAGGGGTTGTGAGCGCATTATATAAGCATTCCTTTATCGATAAAATCATTCGATTGTTTACAGTCCTAAGTGTATCCATTCCAACATTTTGGTTAGGGTTTATCCTACTCTACCTTTTTAGCTTAAAACTTGGCATTTTTCCGACGAATGGAAAAGGTTCGGTAGCACATATTGTTTTACCAGCCTTCACCTTAGCTTTACCTACAATCGGATTGTTCTCACAGTTTATCCGCTCTGCCGTAATCGAAGAATACGAGAAGCCATATGTAAAATATGCACAGCTAAGAGGCTTGAAAAAATCGGTCATTCTCATCCGGCACGTGGGGAGGAATGCTGCCATACCGATATCAACTTTGTTTGGGATGACACTCGGAAATTTGCTAGGTGGTGCTGTCATAGTCGAGCAAGTATTTAGTTGGCCGGGGCTCGGTCGATATTTAATAGAATCCATAACGAATCGTGATTACCCCGTTGTACAATGCTATGTGTTGGTGATTGCTGTCATCTATGTGCTCGCCAATTTAGGCACAGATGTATTGCATCGTTTATTGGATCCTCATCTGATGATGAAGGATAGGAGAGGGTAAAGTGAACTTAGGACGTATACATATGAGAAGATATTTTAGTCTCACCTTACTGATTATCATTGGTTTACTAGGACTGTTAGCCCCACTCATTATGCCTCATGACCCTTTAGCAGTCGATATTTCTAAGAAATTTTTAGCCCCCTCATGGGACTATCCATTAGGAACAGACCATTTAGGAAGATGTGTCTTCTCCCGATTGCTTTTAGGGATTCGGTATTCTTTAGGTGCGGCGCTCGTCATACAAATAATTGCTATTCTAGTAGCGATACTACTGGGCGCATGGGTCTCCTTAAAAAGAGGTATAATAGATGCGCTATTTATTCGGGTATGCGATATTTTATTAGCTTTTCCAACACTTGTACTAGCATTTGGGCTTTTAGGTGTATTAGGACCGAGCTTGAAAAATGTGTTAATTGCACTTAGTTTGACACAGCTTATTTATTATTCGAGGCTAATCCGAGGTTTATTTATTGGTATGAATGAAAAAGACTTTATTCTAGCGGCAAGAATCAGTGGTACTACAGGTGCGAAATTAATTATTCGTCACTATCTCCCTCATGTTTGGCCACCAATTGTAACGATTGTGGCATTAGATATGGGGAAGGTCATTTTAGAGATTGCGGGCTTTTCCTTTATTGGGCTTGGTGTGCAGGCTCCCACCCCTGAATGGGGAATGATGGTAAATGAAGGGAAGCAATATATCCGCCAACATCCTGAATTAATGCTATATCCTGGGCTTGCTATTGTCCTTGTTGTCCTAGTATGTAATGTTTTAGCAAGTAGTTTGAAGAAGCCTGATCAGTAAAGGGGTAGCTATGAAGAAAATTTTAGAAGTGAAAGACTTATCGGTCAAAATTGGAGAACAGAATATTTTATCCTCCATTCATTTAACAGCGTATCAAGGCCGAGTGTTAGGAATTATTGGGGAAAGCGGTAGTGGGAAAACGATGCTTTGCCAAGCTATTATGCAAGCCTTACCGACTAGTGCGCAGATTACCAAAGGGCAAATTTTCTACCATCAGCAGGATTTATTGAAGGTAACTGCTGCTCAAATGAGAGCTTATCGTGGTAGACATCTTTCTATTATTATGCAAAATCCTTCGACCGCCTTTGACCGTGTTCAAACCATTGAAAGTCATTTTCGTGAATCATTAAAGGCTCATTTTGTTATAACTAAAAATGAAATAAGACAAATTGCTATTGAAAGCATGGCAAAAGTTAATTTACCTAATCCCGAGCGCCTTTTACATTATTATCCATTCCAATTAAGTGGGGGAATGCTACAACGTGTGATGATTGCTTTGTCATTGGCAATTCAAGCCTCGGTATACATAGCTGATGAGCCTACGACAGCTCTTGATACAGTCAATCAAAAGCAGGTATTGACATTATTTGATCGTATTCGCCTGGAAACACAGGCTGCCATCCTTCTTGTGACACATGATTTAGGCGTTATTGCTGAACTTGCTGATGATGTAGCCGTGATGTATAAGGGGAAAATAATTGAACAAGCGAATGTCTATGATTTTTTTGATGCACCTCAGCATCCTTATACAAAGAAACTATTACAATCCCGAATTATGTTTTAGAGGTGAAAAGATTGAAGCTACTAGAAGTGAGAAATATTGAGAAGAACTATGCACATAGACCGTTCATATTCAAGCGAAGACAGGATGCTCCTGTATTACAGAAAGTATCATTTTCACTTCAGGAGGGGGAATGCTTAGGGATTGTTGGACAAAGTGGCTCAGGAAAAAGCACATTGGGCCGAATTATATTAGGGATGGAAAGGCCAACAGCCGGTGAGATTCTATTTCAAGGGGTTAATCTTTATGATGCCACTAGCCAACAGAAAAAAATGATACGGAGAGATTTACAAGCAGTCTTTCAAAATAGCTATCATTCATTAAATCCAAAGCACACCATTTTTCAAATTTTAGAGGAACCATACCTAAATTTCGAGCAGTATAGCTCAGCTGAGAGACATTATAAGGTAAAGGAATTACTTGATCATGTAGAGTTAGAAAAATCTATTGCCGAAAAGTATCCTTCCCAGCTAAGTGGGGGACAACAACAGCGTGTGAACATTGCGAGAGCGCTTGCCTTACATCCAAAATTAATTGTTTTAGATGAAGCCATTAGTAGTTTAGATATGATTTTGCAAAAACATATCATTCAATTACTACAGACACTACAAAAGGATTTGCAACTTGCATACATTTTCATTTCTCATGACCTACAGGCTACACGCTTTATTTCAGATCGCATCCTTGTCATGCAAAATGGTCAGCTAGTAGAGGAAAGTATGAAAGGTGAACAATTTAAGCATTCCGCATCACTTGAGCTGTACAATGCGATTTTACCCACTCATCCTCGCGAAAGAAGTCACAAGAATACTAGTTTGGAATAATCTGAAATACCTTTGCGAATAAAGTCCTTATTAAAATTCTTACATTGTTATTTGGAAAGCTTCGTAAAGGAGCTTTCGAACCCCCATATTTTGCCCTCTAGGTTGTTTAAGAGAGCAATCGTCCTCTGTTCCATATTATTCGGAAGTTCTTCTTTACTGAAATAAGTGAGGCTTAAGCTCTCACCATCTTTCATTTCCAATACCCCCCTTACATGATTAGCTCTATAAAGGTGAATGACTGTATAGATTTCATCGCCATTCGGATAACAGTAGTAATAATCAGGCCCCGAAAAAACACCGATAAAATCAAACTCTTTAGCCACGAGTCCCGTTTCCTCATAAAGTTCACGAGCAGCAACCTGCTCTAATGTTTCGTTTATTTCCATTGAGCCGCCAGGTAATCCCCAATCCAACATATCTGAACGATGTTGAAAGAGTATCTTCTTATCATCATTAACAACAAGAACTGTCGAACCGACGCTTATAATCGGTCTATTACCGATAAGCTTTCTTAATTCTGTTATATAACCCATCCCGTCACTCCTCGTTTCATCGTTATGCAAACCAATTCGCTTTTAAAGCAGACTTCATAAATATAGCTTCATTGGGATTGATGAACAATCTTTTTTTGAGCGAAATAATGCTTAAATATGCAGAATAGTTCGTCAAAAAAGAAAAATAGCTTTTTATAATCAGTCTTTTCTGAATTTTACCTATATTGATTGTTTGGAAACCACTATGTTAAGGTAAAAAGACAAATTGAATATGCTAAATTTTGGTGGTTCAAATGGGGTTGATTCCATTTGATTAAAAGGGAAGTTGGTGTGAGTCCAACACTGTCCCGCAACTGTATGTAGGAGTTTCATAACGAGGCCACTGTTTTGTTCATCAAAACGGGAAGGTGTTATAGGAATGTTGATTATAAGTCAGGAGACCTGCCGCTAAATAAGCATCAATTGACCTACGAGGATAGGGAGGTGTTAGCTACTGTATGATGATTGTGAATGGATGTAAGTTCACTGTTTTTTGTTCTGTCATACTTTTGTAGATTAACAACTTCTAAAGGGGTAGAAGTTGTTTTTTTGTTGTTCTTTCGAGTTTGAATGGTAACGCTTACAAGAATGATTATACAAAGGGGTTGTAATTCATGGAGTTAACGTATTCACCAGGTCTTGATGGAGTTATTGCTGCGGAAACAAAACTGTCTTTCTTAGACGTAGTAGGAAGCCAAATTGTTATACGGGGCTATGATTTGATTGAACTATCTCAGCGATATTCCTATTTAGATATTGTCCATTTATTATTGCACGGAAACCTACCAACTACTGAGCAACAAGCTGACTTACAGGATAATTTGAAAGAAAACTACCACGTTCCACAAGAGCTTTTTCAAATTTTTAACTTATTACCAAATGGGACACATGCTATGGACGGCCTTAGAACTGGAATTTCAGCGTTAGCAGGATATGATCAGCATATCAATGATCGTTCGACTGAAAAGAATGTAACACGAGCATATCGACTTTTAGGTGGAATGCCCAATATCGTTGCGAATAGCTACCGTGTATTAAATGGTCAAGAGGTAGTAGAACCGGATAGTGAGCTTTCATATAGTGCTAATTTTTATTACATGATTACTGGAAGAAAACCAACACCATTAGAAGAGGAAATTTTTGACCAATCACTTGTTTTATATAGTGAACATGAAATGCCGAATTCGACCTTTGCTGCTCGTGTTATTGCTTCCACACAATCTGATCTGTATGGTGCTCTAACTGGTGCTGTCGCATCATTGAAAGGAAATTTACATGGTGGGGCAAATGAGGCAGTCATGTATATGCTGCTTGAAGCTAAGACTGCAGAAGGCTTTGAAGCGATGCTGAAAAACAAGCTTAAAAATAAAGATAAAATAATGGGCTTTGGCCATCGTGTCTATATGAAAAAAATGGACCCAAGAGCGCAGATCATGAAAGAAGCTTTGTATAAATTATGCTTGGAGCAAGGGGATGACCGCTTATATCACATGTGTGAAGCTGGTGAAAAAGTGATGGTGGAGGAAAAAGGCTTGTATCCAAATTTAGATTATTACGCTGCGCCAGTGTACTACATGCTGGGCTTACCAATTGAATTATATACGCCTATTTTCTTTGGCTCTCGAACGATCGGTTTATGTGCACATGTGATCGAACAACATGACAATAATCGATTATTTAGACCTCGTGTTCATTATATAGGCGAGCGTCATAACCTTGAAGAATTGTCGGTATAATCAAGTTTTAACAACTCGCCAAAGAGCTGATGGGCATTCTGACCAATACCCATCAGCATACTAGTATATCAAATTCATACCTTGAAAGGAAGATATAGATGATTAAAACGAATGAAAAAACGATGGCAGACCAGCTTCTTATTGATATTGCGGATTACGTATTAAACACAAAGATTACGAGCGAAGAAGCTTACGAAACGGCTCGATATGTTTTATTGGATACGTTAGGTTGCGGCATTTTAGCTTTACAATATCCTGAATGTACAAAACTTCTGGGTCCTGTAGTACCAGGTACAGTTGTTCCAAATGGTACTCGTATTCCAGGAACATCCTATGTCCTTGATCCAGTAAAAGGTGCCTTTAATATCGGTTGTATGATCCGTTGGTTGGATTATAACGATACATGGTTGGCGGCAGAATGGGGGCATCCTTCTGATAATCTAGGTGGCATATTGGCTGTAGCCGATTATTTGAGTCGTGTACATGTTGCAGAAGGGCAAGAGCCTCTCCAAATAAAAGACGTTTTAGAAATGATGATTCAAGCTCATGAAATACAAGGAATACTTGCACTCGAAAATAGCTTAAATCGTGTTGGCTTAGATCACGTCTTATTCGTCAAAATAGCGACAACAGCTGTAGTAACAAAGGCTTTAGGTGGTACTCATCAAGAAATTGTCAATGCTTTATCAAATGCTTGGATTGATAATTCAAGTTTAAGAACCTATCGACATGCACCTAATACGGGCTCTAGAAAATCATGGGCTGCTGGCGATGCTACAAGCAGGGCGGTACAACTAGCAATGATGGCTGTGAAAGGGGAAATGGGCTATGCAACTGCATTATCTGCACCAGGCTGGGGATTCCAAGATGTGCTCTTTAATAAGCAAGAATTAAAGCTTGCGAGACCACTTGCATCTTATGTTATGGAAAATGTCCTCTTTAAAGTGTCTTACCCTGCAGAATTTCACGCTCAAACGGCTGCAGAATGTGCTGTTCATTTACATCCTGAAGTAAAGAATCGCCTAGCTGAAATTGACCGCATTGACATTACGACGCATGAATCAGCCTTACGAATTATCGATAAAGAAGGGCCTCTTCACAATCCTGCTGATCGTGATCACTGCCTTCAATATATTACAGCTATTGGTCTTATTTATGGTGACATTACAGCAGATCACTACGAAGATGAGGTGGCTGTAGACCCACGCATTGATGACTTGCGAAATAAAATGATTGTCGTGGAAAAAAGCCAATATACAATCGACTATTTGGACCCTGATAAACGATCCATTGCGAATGCTGTTCAAGTTTATTACAAAGATGGTACATCATCCGAGCTAATTGAGTGTGAATATCCTTTAGGACATCGTTTCCGCCGTAAGGAAGCATTTCCTCAGATCATTGATAAATTCCAGCAAAACATTCGTACGCATTATTCTCAAAAACAACTCCATACAATAAATGAGGTTTGTGCAAATAAAGAGCTGCTTGAACAAATTGCTGTCCATGAATTTATTAATCTATTTATTTAATTTAGAAGGATTCCGAACACAATAAAGAGGAGGTTTTTAAAAATGGCGTGGATTGTCCAAGAAGCGAAGACACAAAAACAATTAGCTGAACAATTTAAAGCTCTGATCGCTCGTTCAGCTATTTTGCAAATACCAGGGGCACATGATGCAATGGCTGGTTTGATGGCTAAAAAAGTTGGCTTCGAGGCATTGTATCTTTCGGGTGCCGCTTATACAGCGAGTAGAGCCCTACCGGATTTAGGAATGATTTATTCAAATGAAATAGCTCAGCGTGCTAGTGATATTATTCGGGCTACTAATTTACCTATGCTAGTGGATATTGATACGGGCTTTGGTGGTGTATTAAATGTTGCTCGTACTGCTCGTGAAATGGTAGAGGCAGGGGTAGCTGCCGTACAGCTAGAGGACCAAAATCTTCCTAAAAAATGTGGACATTTAAATGGCAAAACTCTTATTTCAATGGAAGAAATGATACAAAAAATAAAAACGATTAAACAAATAGCCCCTACATTAGTAATTATTGCTCGCACGGATGCAAGGTCAGTTGAAGGTTTAGAGCAGGGTATTCTAAGAGCCAAAGCATATGTTGCTGCTGGGGCAGATGCTATTTTTCCAGAGGCATTACAAACTGACAAGGAGTTTAAACAATTTGCCAATGAGTTAGATGCACCCTTATTAGCTAATATGACTGAATTCGGTCAAACTCCTTATTATACCGCCAAAGAATTTGAAAAAATGGGCTACTCGATGGTCATTTATCCTGTTACGTCTATGAGAGTTGCAGCGAAAGCATACGAGCGTGTATTTGAATTAATAAAAAATACTGGAACACAACAAGAAGCAATTGAGGATATGCAAACAAGAAGCGAATTATATGAAACGATTTCCTATTATCAATACGAGGATTTAGATCGTGAATTAGCGAAAACCATTTTACCTAAGGAGGAAATAAAGTAGGATAGATAACTTTCTTTCAAGGAGGACTCATATGGATCAACTAGAAGACAAAATGACGATCTTTACACCAGAGGATTTTCATGATGAAGAAGAGCTCATTGCAAAAACTGCTGAGCTCTTCATTAAACAGGATGTCTCACCGAATATTTCATCTATTGAACAGCAACAGTATGGGATCACTCGTCAACTATTTCAAAAAGCAGGTGATCTTGGTTTACTGGCTATTGAAATACCAGAAGCCTATGGAGGACTCGAGCTCAATAAAACAATTTCTGGGCTTGTAGCAGAGAAAATGGGCTTTGGGGGCTCTTTCAGCGTTTCCTACAATATCCATGCTGGGGTGGGCACATTACCCTATGTCTATTTTGGCGATGAGGAGCAAAAGCTGAGGTACTTACCAAAGCTTGCATCTGGGGAATGGATTGGTGCCTATGCACTTACAGAGTCCGATTCAGGTTCTGATGCACTGCGCCCCAAAACGAATGCTAGATTAACAGAAGATGGTACAGCATGGATAGTAAACGGAGAAAAGCAATGGATTACGAATGCTCAGCTAGCAGACGTCTTCGTTCTTTTTGCCCAGACGCAAAATGGGATGACTGCGTTGATTGTCGAACGTTCCTTTAAAGGGGTATCCGTAGGTCAGGAAGAGGAAAAAATGGGCATTAAAGGCTCTTCAACGGCAACGCTCATTTTAGAAGACGTTATGGTGCCAATCGATCATGTTCTTGGAGAGATCGGCAAAGGGCATATCGTCGCTATGAACATCTTGAATATGGCACGTCTAAAGCTAGCCTTTTCCAATATAGGAACGGCCAAACAGGCATTTCTATTAGCTGTGAATTACGGAAAGGGACGGAGACAATTTGAACGATCTATCGTTGATTTTACAATGATACAGGAAAAACTTGCTAACATGTTCGTTTTGATTTATGGAGCAGAAAGTGCTGCATACCGAACGGCTGGAAAAATGGATGAGGCTATTGCATCAGGTAGTAATGAAACAGTGGTTCAGAAAATATCCGAATTTGCACTTGAATGCGCACTCCATAAAGTACATTGTTCCGAAGCACTTGGAAAAATTGCTGATGAAGCTGTTCAAATACATGGTGGATATGGTTATATGCAAGATTATGATGTGGAACGTTTGTATCGGGACGCAAGAATTAGCCGTATTTTCGAAGGCACGAATGAAATCAATCGCCTCACAATGGCTAAAATGCTGTGGAAAAAATATGTACAAATAACTGCAATAGAAGATGATTTTATCGACAATCAACCATTAGATAAAAATCACCATTATATCCTACTTTCCAAGCATTTGATGCAATTAGCAATTACAGTCATTACGAATGCACAGATTCAACTCGAACAGGAGCAAGAATTTATGCGTTTATTGGCAGATATAGCCATGGAAAGCTATGTCATGGAATCAGCCTGGCTCAGGTCGAAAAAAGCTGTGCATGAGCAAACAAAACAATTGATGACAGACATATTATGCCAGGAGGGTTACCGCAAAATAGAAGAAAGTGCGATTACTATAATTACGGCCGCTGAAAGCAATGAGCAAAAACGAGTAAGCTTGCTAAATAATATTCGACAGTTAAATATTCCACTACAGCAAAATCTCTTTTTGAAAAAAAGGGCACTTACGAGAACATTCATTGACAATCCAAAAATGATTAGTTAGGAGGAACAGCATGATCGGTACATTTGCAAACGTTAGGAAAGAGGGTTCTATTTCTATTATCCATTTAGATCATCCACCTGCAAACACTTTGTCATCAGCTTCTATTGAAAACCTGCGTCGTATTTTCCAAGAGCTAGCGGAGGATGAAGAAACAAGCGCCATTATTATTACAGGCACTGGCCGATTTTTTGTCGCTGGGGCTGATATAAAGGAGTTTGTTTCAGCCTTTGGCCAACAGGAAAAAGCATTACAAATGGCTCAAGCAGGGCAAGCGCTATGCGATGAAGTGGAAGCCATGAAGAAGCCAGTTATTGCGGCCATTAATGGACCCGCCCTTGGAGGAGGACTCGAACTGGCGTTAGGATGTCATTTCCGAATTGCTTCGAATCAGGCCATTCTTGGCTTACCAGAATTAAAGCTTGGACTACTCCCTACATTCGGGGGGACTCAACGACTTAGCAGAATAACAAATCAAGCAACGGCGCTCCAATTAATTTTAACAAGTAAACAATTGAGTGCAGACGAGGCATTACAGCTCGGTATTATCCAACTAGTAACAGAACCTGAGGAACTTTTGATGACGGCTAAGATTGTTGCGCAGTCCTTTGTTGAGGGTAAAAGTATGACAAGTGTCTCTCGTACAATTGAATGTGTGATTCAAAGCACGAATGCTAATTTACAACAAGGACTTGAACTTGAACGAACTCGTTTTGCTGAGCTATTGTTAACAAATGATGCTAAAGAGGGTGTGCAGGCATTTATTGAAAAAAGACAACCACACTTTAAACATTGTTAAAGGAGGGGTCCTACATGGCAAACGAAGTATTATTTTCGGTCGAAGATGGAGGAGCGGCAACCATTACATTGAATCGCCCTAAAGCTTTAAATTCACTTACCACTGATATGCTTAACCCCATTAGAGAAAAATTAAAAGAATGGGAAGCGAATGATCAAATTCGTCTTATTGTACTGCAAGGGGCTGGGGAGAAGGGATTTTGCGCTGGGGGTGACATCAAAACACTTTATCAAGCACAAACCAGTCAAGATGCATTGCTAGGGGCTGAAAACTTTTTCGAAGTGGAATATGAAGTGGATTTGGCGATCTATCATTATCCTAAACCCATTATTGCTTGTCTTGATGGCATTGTCATGGGAGGTGGAGTCGGTTTAACCTTTGGAGCAAGCCACCGAATCGTTACAGAGTGTACAAAATGGGCGATGCCGGAAATGAATATTGGCTTTTTTCCAGACGTTGGAGCGGGCTATTTCTTAAACAAAGCGCCAGGTTTTATTGGTTACTACCTAGCATTAACTGCTTCCACTATTAAAGCAGCAGACGTCCTTTTAGCTAATGGTGCAGATTATTATATGACGAGTGATAAGCTATTTGATTTCCTTCAAAGTGCAAAACAGACGGACTGGCATTCTAACAATATAAACTCAGTCTTAAACCAACTAATAAAGAAATATTCCAGTAAGGCATCCGCAAACAGTGAACTTAAGAATCTTCAAACTGCAATAAACCACCATTTTTCAAGAAATACAGTAGAGGAAATCATACAATCCTTAGACAGTGACCCAAGCGAATTTGCCCGTGTCACGAAGCACTTGCTTCTGTCGAAATCACCTTCCTCTTTAAAAATTACGTTACAGCAGCTTATTGACGCTCGTGAAAAAACAGTAGAAGAATGCTTTAAGACAGATTTCATTTTGGCAAGAAACTTTTTAAGACATAGGGATTTCTATGAAGGTGTCCGCTCCGTTGTCATTGATAAGGATCGAAATCCTCATTATACCTATCAATCATTAGAAGAATTCACAGAAGAGGATAAAAAAAGGTTTTTTCAAGAAAACAGTGTAACATTATAGATTTCGTTTAAAAATCCTGTTAGTAGCAGGATTTTTTTATGGAAGAAAGGGGGGACTGCCAGCTACTAGGCAAAAAAATTTATCAAAAGACATCACCCCATTCAAAACATGAATACTAGCTTTTAAGCTCTTCATTTTGAGACGTATTAGAGCGGTATAGGATGTTATCTAGTATTCTACCAGTAATCGGCATAAAGAAATGGAGGATGAAACCTCCTAAACAAACCGTTATGATTGTTCCGAAGCCAATTGGACCTTTAACCATTAATGCCAGCACTAAAAACAGGATATAAATAGTCGTTCTTGCAAAAAAGATGCTCCTTTTCGTTAGCTCTTTAATTATTAAGGTTAATCGGTCAACAGGAATCGGTGCAAAATTCGTATGTAAATAGGTGGCAGTCCCTAACCCAATTACCATTAAACCAACACCAAAACAAACGACTTGACTATACCAAGCTACAGGCGTTAACACATTGTGTAACACAAATAACCACATATCAATCCCAATTCCCGTAATAAAAGCTGTAATAAAGCCCAAAAATTCGGGCCTCTGTTTGTTTAATATTGCATTACAGCCTATTAAAATAATGGCCAATATAATTTCCCAGCTACCAACTGTCAGCCCTATATTTTTAGATAATCCTACTAAAAGAGCATCAAAGGGGGAAGTACCTAGATTGGATTGAATAGTTAAAGAAATGCCCAGTGTTAAGATGAAAATGCCTATGACATAGAAAACATACTTCACTTTTACTACCTCCCTACATTTTTTATTGCATATACAACAAAATTAAGTTACATTCAATATATATTCTTTTTGTTGCATTTGCAATATAAAATCTATAAAGAGTTTTAAAGGAGTGTTATCAATGTCAATTAAATTAGCAAAATGTAGCATAGGTGATTTAAAAAAACTCCAAGAGGTGAGTATTGAAACATTCAATGATACCTTTAAAGATCAGAATTCACCTGAAAATATGACTGCTTACTTGGAAAAAGCATTTACAGAGTTTCAGCTGGAAAAGGAATTATGTAATGAAGCTTCAGAATTCTATTTTATCTATGACAATGATGTCATTGCTGGTTATTTAAAGGTGAATGTCAATGATGCCCAATCTGAACAAATGGGGAATGAGTCACTTGAAATTGAACGTATTTATATTCGACAGTCATTTCAAGGAAGGGGTCTTGGCAAATATCTTATGAATAAGGCCATCGAATTAGCTGAAGCCCAAAACAAAAGTAGTATCTGGTTAGGGGTTTGGGATAAAAATGACAATGCCATAGGCTTTTATAAGAAAATAGGCTTTGTTCAAACTGGGGCGCACAGCTTTCACATGGGTGAGGAAGAACAAATAGATTTAATTATGACAAAAACACTCATTTAAATTTTAACTGGCAGAAACGTTGATATCGCAGCATTTCTGCCATTTTTCTATGCATACTTAATATTTTTCTGCATGAACATCTTGATGCAATTGCTTTTAAAAATAAAAACATTCCAGCCATAAGAACTATTCCGAGATTGACCTCTTCTTTCTATTCTTTTGTAATATTTCGCCTTTATAACCCTTTAAATATTAATAATCTTTCGTGGATGATGCAAAAAACGACGTATTTTTCTATACTTTTACCTATTTCGATGGTTTATATTGCCATATAGGTCTTTAGACAGTTGAGTCATTTCCAAATTACCTATAATATGTAATTATTATTGAAAACGATAATCATTATCAATTATAATCAACATTGTTTCCATTTACTTCTCAGTCTTTCTAATAAGGGAGACTCATTTTTTTAACAATGAGTGATAATCATTATCAATTAATAGTAAAAAGGCTCTGTGAAAGGATTGGTTTATTTCATGCAACAGATTGCTAAACAGATTGCAGAAAATGCAACGTTTCAGGCGTTTATAAATTGTTATATACGAGAGGTGAGAAGCGGGCATTGGGTTAAAAAGGAGGAGTGGATTAAAGAACAAAGACTATCAGCACTGATTACAGAGGCACATATATTAGAGCTTGAGTTACCAAGACAAAACATACGTTTTGCATTTGGCATAGAATATAAATCTCTTGTTGGAAGACAGGTCATTGGTACGCCGTTGAAGTATTGTACAAAACAAAAACAATGGCTTGTCGAGGATAAATTAACGATACTTATCACGCTCATTCAGGAACTGCATTGTATGGCTAAGATGGATGGCTGTCTTAAACTTTCTTCTCATTATGATGAACTCATTCTTCGTATAATTGAGAGCTATCAAACGATGGCCAATTATATTGAAAAGAGTTTGGGAGGTGACAAGCAACCAGAAGCTAGCGGTACGTTTATTGAAGCGGAGCAGTCTCTCCTACTTGGTCATTGGCTTCATCCAACACCCAAAAGTAGACAAGGGATGGCAGACTGGCAACAAACCAGTTTTGCTCCAGAGTTACATGGTTCTTTCCAACTTCACTATTTTCGTGTCGACCGTAAAATGGTGAAAGAGTCCTCCATATTAGAAAAAAGTGCGAGTGATCATATTGTTCAATCTTTACTAAAATCACAGCCTGATTTTGTTACATCAGAGAAGAATTGTTTCATTCCGGTACACCCTCTACAAGCACAATGGCTTCTACAGCAACAATATGTAAAAAGGGCGATTGCTGAAGGATTCATAAAATACGAAGGTGCTTTAGGCGCTTTTTATACAGCAACCTCTTCAATCAGAACGGTTTATAACTCACAGGAAGAAATGATGTATAAGTTTTCAATCCCTGTAAAAATAACAAACTCATTGAGGGTCAATAGAACTCATGAACTTAAAGCTGGTATTGCTATGGCTCGATTAATGCATAAGATAGACTTCTTACAAAATCATCCATCCTTTCAGATGATTCATGACCCTGCTTATATGACTGTAGAGTTTCCAAAACAGACGGAATCAGGGTTTGAGGTTATTTTTCGTTCAAACGTATTTCATGAAGGCCAAGATGAAGGAATCTGCATGATCGCAACGCTTGTGCAAGAGCCCCTGCTAGAAGAAAACTCAAAGCTATGTCAGCTCATCATGAAAATCGCTCAATCCGAATTCCGTCCGTTAGAGAGTGTCAGTTTAGATTGGTTTAAAGATTATTGGACATGTGCGATTGAACCATTATTAAGATTATACGATGAGAATGGGATCGCTCTCGAAGCCCATCAGCAAAACAGTCTATTAAACATCTCTTCTGGTTATCCAACCACATATTATTATCGCGATAACCAAGGTTATTACTTATCAAAAGCCTATAAAGATGTACTTCTTTCAATAGAGCCATCTTTACATGAAACGGAAGAGCTGTTTTACGAAGATACCCTTATTCAAGATAGATTTACGTATTATTTATTTATGAATCAACTGTTTCCTGTTATTTCTCGATTTGGAGCGGATCAGCTTATTAACGAAAATGTTCTTTTAAAGTGGTCTATCGATCAACTGCACTTATTAGAAAAAGAATTTACCGGCTTCGGGAAAGCGTTTGTTCGGAACATTCTAAATCAAGAAGAGCTTGCCTTCAAAGCAAACCTTTTAACAAGGTTTCATGATGTAGATGAACTCGAAGCCGAACTTGAACAAGCCGTATATACGAAAATTCCAAACCCATTTGTTCGTCAGTATGAGGAGGCAGACTATGCAGCAGCTACAGCCTTTAGCTTCTAAAAGAGGAGAGCTACGTGTAAGGCGGCAGCTTGTAGAAGCGATGATCTTTGAAGGACTAATCAACTATGAAGAAACATATCTAGATCAATGGACTTCAATTTTTACTCTTATTGGACAGACATACACCTTTCGCTGTGAAGGAAGAAGAATGGCATTTGATCGCATCCGAATAAAGGGGGATCATATTTTTCTAGTAAGCAAGGATGAGACGTTACTGGAGGCAACATTTGAGGAACTTGTTGATGAATTACTGACGAGTCGGCAAGATAAAGTTCGGTTACTGAAAGAACTTCATTTAACGAGTAATCTTTGCGATTGGAACGATAGACATCTCCAAATGCCGATATCGAGAAGAAATTCGAGCTATGAGGAATTAGAATCGGAAATTATGGAAGGACATCCGTATCATCCATGTTTTAAATCTAGAACCGGTTTTACGATAGACGACCATATAGACTATGGCCCTGAAGGAAAGCAATCATTCACCCTTCAATGGGTGGCAGTGAGAAGAAGCTATGTACGAATCGCTGTTCTTGAGAAAGAAGAAGATTTCTGGAAAAGAGAGCTAGGGCATTTACTGTGGGACGACCTTCTTAGCAAGCTTGCGGTATTCAATGGCACATTCGAAGACTATACGTTCTTACCTGTTCATCCATGGCAATGGCGTATCATGAAACAGGAACTTGCTGATTTAATGGAACAAAAAGATTTCATACCTCTAGATGTGAAAGGAGATGACTATAGGGCAACTCAATCAGTGCGAACATTATGGAATTCTTCACACCCCAAAAAGGCGCAATTAAAATGTTCAATGAATATGGTGAATACCTCTTCGTTACGAAAGTTACATGCTCATGCTGTTTGTGCTGCTCCTCATATTTCTGCATGGCTTAAACAGGTACTTCAATCAGATGACTATTTACAAAAGACTGTTATTGTACTGGAAGAATATGCAGGCATTATTTTTGAACCGCATGCCACAAAGCATAGTAGTAAATTAGAAGGTCAGCTTGGCACCATCTGGCGAGAAAGTGTGCGCGTGTATATGAAGGAGGAGGAGGAAGCAGTACCCTTTACGGTACTCATGATGATGGAGTTAGATGGGCGTCCGTTTATTGATGATTGGCTATGCCGATATGGAACGGAGGCGTGGATAAAACGCTTGATTGAAGTGAGTGTTATTCCAGTATGGCACCTACTTGTCGCTCACGGAATTGCAGTGGAGGCCCATGCGCAAAATATGATTTTATTGCATGAAAATGGGTGGCCGACTCGGGTTGTACTGAGAGATTTCCATGACAGTATCGAATATACGGAAGAATTCATAGCAGATCGAAACCTCATTCCCGATTTTGGAATGATACATGACCGATTTAAAGATGCACCTGCCGATCATTATTATTGGATGTCTTCTGTAGAGAATTTACGTGAGTTAGCGATGGATACACTATTCGTGTTTCATTTAAGTGAGCTATCTAATTTGCTAGAAGAGCAATATGGATATGAAGAAAAACGCTTTTGGAATCAAATTAAGGGCGGCATACAGAAGCACTTTGAACGCTTTCCATCTTTCCGTGCAAGAAATGAACAGCTTCAGCATACTAGCACATATATTTATGTTGAATCCTTACTAAAAAAGAAAGTGCAAAATCAAGAAGAAGGTAATTTTCGCCATATCGTCAACAATGCGTTGGCACAAAAGAATGAAAAGGGGAAATCATGATGTTTTATGTCAATGATCAATTTTATACAGTAGAAGATATTGAAAAACAGTTTGATATTTTTGAACGCTTACCTCATCTAAAGGAATGTAACAATCGGAGATTAGCAATTTGTACGGATGATATTTTCCAATATATAGCTCTTTGTTTATACATTCGTGAAAAAAGAGGTTCAGTTGTCCCCATCCATCCAGCGACGCCCAAAGAGGGGGCAGTAAGAATCGCTTCGACAGCGGGTAGTCATCTGTTATTGTTCCAATCCTTTGATGATTGTATCGAATTATCCAATCTTTCCAATAACCAAGAAGGGGTATTAGTTCAAATGAGCTCTGGTACAACAGGAGATCCGAAGTGCATTGAACGAACGTGGAGCTCAGTGGACGAGGAGATTGAAAGCTATGTTAAGACATTACCTGTTGATTCCTTGACAAATTCTATCGTTGCTTGTCCAGTTACTCACTCTTATGGACTTATTTGTGGTGTCCTAGCTTGTATAAGAAGAGGAGCAAAACCGGTTATTATTACGAATAATAATCCTAAATATATGTTGAAAAAGCTAAAAGAATTTCCTCAGCACATACTCTATGGAGCCCCAGCGTTACTTTATACATTATGTCGATTATTACCGATTGATCAACAATTTGATCGTGTGATGACGTCAGGGACTGTGATGCCACATAGCTGGTTAACATCATTAAGAGAGAAATCTAACCAAGTCCTTCAGCAGTATGGATGCTCCGAATCCGGCTGTGTTGCGATTCACCCTAATGTGGAAGATCCGAAAGAAATGGGATATCCTCTCCCTCATGTGAAGGTGACAGCTGGTGACAAACAAACACCAAGCGAGATTATCATTGAAACATCTACACAAACGATTTATACGAAAGATCTTGGCTATCTAGAAAATAATATTCTTTCTTTTCTTGCAAGAATCGATGACACGATTAATGTAGCAGGCTTGAATGTGTATCCGCAAGAAGTAGAAAACGTGTTAATGGATGAGCCTAGAATAGTCGAAGCAGTCGTATATAAGAAACAAGACCATTTATCAGGAGAGCGAGTTTGCGCACTCTATGTGTCTACCGAACCGATTGATCATATGGAACTTAGAGAATGGTGTCGGAAATTTCTTGCTCCACATCAAATTCCGGTGGAGTTCGTGTTTGTTCATGAAATCGAAAAGCTACCTAATGGAAAAATTAGTAGAAAAAAACTTGGAGGCATACCCGTATGACACGGCAACAATTGATCAAAGGCATCTATGATATTATGGAAAATTCATTAGAGTTGCAGACATTGTCTTCTTTTAATGAAGATGCCCGATTAAATGAGGATTTGTATATGGATTCCATTATGGTCCTTCAACTCATTCTTCATATAGAGTTGGACCTTGGTATTTCTATTCCCGATGAAGTGCTTGTTCCTAAAGATTTCAAAACAGTAGGGACACTAGCAAACTTCTTAGAAAAACAGCAAAAGGTAGAATAATCGGAGGCTAAAAATGATAAAAGTTCATTGTTTTGTAAGCTGTGTTTGTGAGGCTATTAAGAAGACCAAAGGCGTCGATCATAGGCCTTATTATTTTGGGGTATGGGATGCAGATTTCGATGTGCTTGATAATGGCGTGCTGACATACCACTCTGATCAAATTGATCACCATTTCTTTCAAACATGGTATGAAATGCTTTATGGAATCAAGCTTCACAAATGGTATGACGAAAATCAAACAAAACACGAAAATATAAATAAGCTACTAGCGTTATTAGAACATAAATCTCCCCAGCAACATGTAATGGTGATGTTAGATTTATCAAAGCTTCCAGAGCGAGAGAATAAATTTCATCAAAGTCCGTTCCCTCATTATGTGATGCTAGAATCGACAGAAAATGAAGAAGAGTGGTTTATGTATGACCCTGATTTCCGTTGGGAGGGGTTATTACCGAAGGAAAGAATTTTAGCTGCCATCCAAGAGCCAACTGTCGGAGGAGGTTATTATTTTGATTCGGAGGCGATTATTGCTCCAACTACAGAGACGGTTGAAGCCTATTTTAATACATGTATCAAGCTTCATTGTAATCCATTGACAGATGCCATTGCTGAAATTATTAATGAGCATACTGTAAAAAATGATAAAGAAAGTATCTCAAAACTTCCGGCTGCAATAAAACAATTGCCAGTTATAGCAATAAGAAAATATGCCTATGAGCATGCATTTGCATATTTTTGGGAAGCACTTGGCCGTACTGAAGAAGGCTTTGACACATGGTGTGATGAAATTGAGCATTTAGTGAAGGGCTATACAACAGTTCAATATCGAGTGATGAAGCTTGCGATGACATATGATCCATTATTAATAGAAGATATTTTTGTGAAGCTAGAAGAACAAAATCTACTTGAGTTCAAGATCAAGCAAGGATTACAAGAATGCTTTCAAGCATGGTTAACACTACAGCACAAGAAAGAGGTCACGTTATGAAACTATCTATTTGTACAATCTCGTTTCGACACCATCTTCATTCAATAGATCAATTAGCTCACTTTGCCAAAGCACAAGGCTTTCAGGGTATTGAGCTTTGGGGTATTCATGCAAAGAACTTAGCAGATGATCTTCAGTATGGAGCAGATTGGCTAAAATCCTTCGGTTTAGAAACGAGTATGCTTAGTGATTATTTACCATTAGAGGCACCTGTTTCTGAAATGATGGCTGAAACAGAGAGGTTATCTGCACTTGCAGAGCGCTGGGGAACAAATAAGATTCGTACTTTTGTCGGCAAGCAGGGCAGCTTAGAAACGAGTAAGAAGGAAAGAGAAGAACTTACTTTCAGACTTGAATTGGTCTGTGATTATCTCGAGTCAAAAGGACAATACTTGCTTGTTGAAACTCATCCGAATACTTTGACAGATAATCTACCCTCAACCATACAGTTACTCGAAGAAACGAAACACTCAAGCCTACGAGTTAACTTTGACGTTTTACACGTATGGGAATCAGGGATGGACCCTATTGTCGCCATGAAGCAACTTCGCCCTTATATTTCACATTTTCACTTTAAAAATATTGCCTCCCGTACACAACTTGATGTTTTTGCACCAAACAATGTCTATGCTGCATCAGGGACTCGAGAAGGGATGGTTCCATTATTTGCAGGGGCCATTGATTACGGTGAATTCCTAGCAGAAATAGATCCAAATATGGAGATAGATGCCTCACTAGAATGGTTTGGATCAAATGTGAAGAGTGTTCTAACAAAGGATATACAGGATATTAAGAAGGCTTTACAGCTAGTGCAAATTTAGTATAAGGCTATAGAGAATCCCAAGGAAAACATTTGTCGTCTTTCCTTGGGATTTCTTCTTTATATTGGCGTTATTAAGCGCAACGTCTGGAGAGCTTAATAACGATCAGTTTTCAAAGCTTTCATACTTAGCTACATAGAAATAATTTTGGTCGCCACCGTTTGCTGAAATATTTGGTCATGCTCTACAAACACCATAGTAGGATTAAAGCTCTGAATGAGCTCTTCAATTTGTAGACGGGAATAGATATCTATAAAGTTTAGTGGTTCATCCCAAATATATATATGAGCTTTCTCACATAAACTTTTGGCAATAAGTAGTTTTTTCTTTTGCCCACCTGAATAATGAGCTATATTCTTCTCAAATTGAATTCGATCAAAATCCATTTTACGAAGGATGGATTTAAATAATGTTTCATCAATGCCATGCTCTTCAATAAAATCCGATAATGATCCCTTCAAATGGGAAGTATCCTGCTGCACATAAGATATAATAAGACCTGAGCCTACATGGATGGTACCCGTATACTGTATGTCATTTCCATGAATGAGTTTTAAAATACTACTTTTACCGCTTCCATTTTTTCCATCAAGAACAATACGATCACCTTGTTCAACTTTAAAGCTTAATGGTTGATTAATCATTTGGTCATCATATCGAACAGATACATCGGTCAAAGTTATTAGTTCCTTTGACTGAAATGCCAATGGCTCTAATTTTAATGACTCTGTTTTTTCTACATTTTTTAGCAATTTTGATTTTTCATCGATTGCTTTTTGCTGTCTAGATTCAATGTGCTTCGCTCTCTTCATCATCTTAGCTGCCTTATGTCCGACAAAACCCTTATCTAGCTTAGAACCTGAATTCGTTGTCCCATTTTTGGAAGCCTCGACTTGATTGGACCAGCCCGCCGAACGCTTCGAGGAATGTTTTAATCTTTCTATGTCCTTTTGTAGACGATGGTTTGTTGCTTCCTCGTGTTCCTGCTGTCTATCAAAATTTAACTTCCATGAAGAATAGTTACCACTTTGAACGTCAATATTGGCTCGGTTGATGGATAGGATATGGTCCACACAGCCATCTAAAAAGGTTCTGTCATGCGAAATCAAAATAAATCCTTTTTTCTTCTGCAAGTAGTTAGCGACAATTTTTCGCGCATCTGTATCAAGATGGTTAGTCGGCTCATCAATTAATAGAAATTGACCCTCCGTCAAAAAAAGAGCAGCAAGCAAAACCTTTGTTTGTTCTCCGTTCGATAATGTATAAAAGGGGCGATACATAACCTCCGCATCTACATGTAGATACGATATTTCACGAAGATACTCCCAATCCTCTGCTTGCGGGCAAATCTCCTCAAAAATTTCATACGTATATTTGTTCCGATCTGCAACAGGGTAGGGGAAATAAGTAAAATCTACTGAAGCATTTATTTTCCCACTATACTCATATTTCCCTAATAATAAATGAAAGAATGTTGACTTCCCTCGACCATTTCTACCGATAAATCCTAGTTTCCAATCCGTATCTAATTGAAAGTTAACACCTTCAAAAATAGGATCAAAGCTACCTGGATAGGAAAATGTTAAATTTTGAACTTGTATCATTGACATGATAACTCCTCCTTTGTATAGCAATAATTTTTTCTTTCTTTTATACAAAGTCGGCATATCCATCTGGTGTCCATGTCTCCGCATAAGTAGGATGGATATTAACGACTTATACGGAGATATACATGTGTAACAATTGTGTCTAAATCGCTCATTTTCCACACTCCTTTTTTAGGATTTTGATGTAACTATGAGAGAATAAAAAAATCCCCCCAATTGTCATTGGAAGGATTAGTCGGTTACAGGTATTGATAAAGGACTTTTTTGCCATAGGAAAATGACGAAAAAAGTATAAACTGATTGATAAAAGTGGACAGACTAATCCTATATTTTCTAGTTTGAAGTTATTGATTTCAACTTAAAATATAGTTTAGTTCATCATTGTTCATCCATCAGTCCTCTCATAATTGTATGTATATCGTACCAAATTTTTTCATGAATTACAAATCAGCCTATTGTTCGCGTAACAGTAGATAAGGCACAGCACGAATGTAAATGATTTCTCCTATAATTTCGACAATCGTTTGTGTAACGATAATAGCAGCCACTACTGTATGAATTGGATCTGGCAAAGATAGGGCCAATGGCAGAACGACAAGCGAATTGCGTGTTGAACCACTAAAAATTAAAGCTCGACCAGATGCAAGATCAAGCTTGAATCGTTTGCCAATAAATTTTGAAATAAATGGCATGATAAGCATAAAGGCCATGTAAACGGGAATGACCTTAACAATCAAATCAATGGATGTCGATAATTTTCCGATTTGTGAAGCGACAACAACAAACAGCGTCAATGCCATAAAGGGAACTGGAAGCCATGCAGAAAATTGAATGATTGTATGACCGATTACAGATTTTTTAGCAAGTAGCTGAACAATTATAGCGATGACTAATGGGATGACGATTAGCACCAAAAACGCCTCTAGGAAAGGGCCCACTTCAACTATTTCCGCTGCTTCATGTCCAATAAATATCCACAAATAGAAAGGGAGTAATAGCATTTGTGTAATGAAAAGAATAGGTGTCGAAATCAGCATAGCTTTTTCATTTCCCCCACCTAGTGCTGTAAAAACAATGACATAATCAATACAAGGTGTAAATAATACCAAATAGACACCAAGTAATAAAGGTGGGTGGTTTGGTAAAAACAAAGTTAATAGCCATACAACCATGGGTACCGCTATATAGTTGACCGTTAGCAATGCCCCCAAAAAACGACCATTTGCAAAAGCTTCTTTTAAAGAGCCGAAAGGAATTTGTGAAAACATGCTGTACATTAATAACGCAATAACAAAAGAAAGGATAATGTCCAAGCGCATGCCTATATTAGGGGCAAATAACCCTATAGCTCCTGCCAGTAATAAAACAAATACATACAGGGAAATCTGATTTTTTTCTAATGCTTCTTTTGAAATCATAATCATTGAACTCCTATTTTTTAACCCAGTATATTACTAGGGAAATTTCTCTTTAAGGGTATCATATAAAATTATCTTATTGGATGATATATGCAAATTCATTCATAAAACCTATTTTCAATGGAAGACTTGCCATGAATGATTGTTCTGAAGAAATTAAGTTGGTGGATAGGAACTTTAAAGTGCGTACTTACTTTTGTTTAGAACAGTTCTTATAATACATTTGTGGAGTTTTTCTGCCAGATATTTTTAAAGATAGTATGCAATAGGTTTAATTCTTAATCTGAAAGAGTAATCAGCTAATTCCCACCTTAAAACATAGTTTTCTGATATGTATAAAAAGAATATTGAACTATCCTTATTGTTAGTTTGTAACATTGGTGAACAAATAACAAAATAATAAAGTTTTTATGGGGATTAAATTTATAAGGAGGAAACACTACAATTTTCCTCATTAACAAATGAATATGCCTTCCAATTAGGCTTATAAATTGTTGAAACTGCACAGAAAGAGTAAACATTTATAGCGATTGAACTAAAAACGGTATGCAATTGTTTCACTTGAAAATGACAGGAATGGCAGAGGAAAATACCAAATAGATTGAGCGTAAAAAACGAGTCGATTCTTTGCATAATCATAGCTCTTATTATAGCAGATAAGGTGTGAGGTAAGTGGAGTTGCTCATCATGTTTGTATTGATGCTGCTACTCCTATACAAAAATCATTCGTTGACTGAAAGATTAATAATTATACATAGCGAGGATAGCTGTTTAGGGGTAGCGATATGGTTGAAATCATCCAATGAGAAAACCATTCGCTTTATAGGATTACGTCCAAATCCACCGTACATGGGATACATTTCACTTGGCATATAGGGAAAATTTCTTGTCACTTTCTAACCTTCTAATAGCTCAGTGAAAAGACCTGAACCACTAAGGCGATCTATTCAGTAACTTGGATTGAATCATTGAAAGAAGGGGGAATTTTCTTTTACCATATTGCCTCTACCTACTCCAATTGGTTATCATTTTAAAATAAAATGACGTTCCTCCACTTTATATAGATATCTTTTTTAAAATTAATTATTTTAAACAACAAATTAATATTTTTAATTTTTTTCGATAAATAATTAAACTTAATTATTTATTTTTTAAATTCTTTGTTATATAATCAAATCAACCTAAAGAAAGGAATTTCATTATGGCCTATCAAGTAATCACAAATTGTCCTGTTTGCAGTAAAACTTTAAAAATTACCAAGTTGCAGTGCTCTCACTGCCACACTACGATTGAAAATGAATTTGAATTATCGAAACTGGCATCCTTATCAAAGGATCAGCTTCATTTTGTGGAAGTATTTTTAGCGTGTAGAGGAAATATTAAAGATGTTGAAAAAGAACTTGGAATTTCCTACCCAACGGTTAGAGGAAAGCTAACAGATATTATTTCATCCCTCGGATATGAGCAGAAGAAGAAGAAAAATGAAGTAGATCAAAAGAATGTTGTTACTCTGCTAGAAAATGGCGAAATCACAGCAGAAGAAGCCATTAAGCTTTTAAAAGAAGAATAGGAGGAATAAATCATGAAAGAGGAAATTGCACGAGTATTAACGATGGTTCAGGAAGGGAAAATTGATGCAGAAAAAGGTTCCGAACTTATCCAAGTATTGCAAGAGAAAGATGAAGCAGGGAATAAGCTTTTAGAAAAACCAACTAAATATTTAGATAAAACATTAAAAGTTCGTATTATATCAACCGAAAACGATAACGTCACTGTCAATTTACCTATCAAGTTGGTCAAGGTAGTATTAATGGCTGGACACAGTATCGCAGCTAGTATTCCACAATCTGAAAAATATGTGAAAGATCTAGATATCAGCCTTATAATGGAAGCCATTGAAAATGAATTAGATGGCCAAATCGTTGATATTAAATCGGCAAACGGGGATTCCGTTTCTGTGTTCATTGACTAGTGACCGACTGATGATACATGTCAAAGTGAAAACAAAGGATGTTCGACTTAACATCCCAATCCCATATGCGATGTTAAACCTTGTTATTTCCATTTTGTCTTCAACATTATTTCAGCGTAATATAAACAAATGGACAAAAGAATACTTTGAAAGAAAAAAACTGGACTTTACCTTGCCGCCAATAGACAAAAAAACACTCAAGCCCATTGTCCAGGAGCTGAAGAATTATAAAGGGATCTTGCTAGTTGATGTCAAAGCACAGGACGGTACAGTGGTAAAAGTTAAACTATAATTTATTGAATTACAACCACTTACATCTGAAATAGTAGGTGGTTTTTTTGCATTTGCAACCGTCAATCAAGTCATAATGCTAATTGTAATACATGTCGATATAGGGAAGGTAATTTATACACCATTTAGTTTGAAAAAATTTATCCGAAAAACCAGAAGTTAAAGAAGGTTTATGTTTCTAAAATATAACATTTATACCTAATATAAAGAAACGTTATTGAAAACACTTGGAATTAGTTGGTATATTTTTTGTATATTGATAATTTTCAGAACTATCATATTGATTGGAGGCCGAAAAAATTAAGAAGAATCTTTATTTATTTGTTTGGCTTTATTTTGTTTTTTCCTTGTTGCTTGCAATTTAAATAAACAAGATGATAATGAAAAGTCGACGGTTATTACGAAGGTTAATGGTAAAGAATTCATGCTGCAGGAGATAAATCCTGGTAATTTCGGTGAATATTATATAGTACTTTAGGTGGATAATGACGGGAAATTCCACCTAGAATCGACCATCTTGGTTAAAAATCTCTCCACTGATGATTGGGAACAATTAGTTTTTTATTTTATACCCAATATGTTTACAAAAGCTGTCTCACCCGAGCTAGAACAGCCATCGACCGTTGCGTTTCATAACATTACAATTGATGGAAAAACGGCAACTTACACACTTGAAAAAGATACATTAAATATTCAAATTCATGAAAAGTTGACACTTAAACAAGAAATGAAAGTTCATTTTTCCTATGAATTCACTTTGCCTGATGAATGCTTTAGATTTACGAAGAGTAATAATAATTATATTTTATGAATGAATCGCCATTGGCAATATTTACAGCGGCTGCTGAGGATTTGTTTGACATGATCCGTACACACCCGTCTGCTGCAAAAATGTTTGTGCTAATGGAAAATGCACAACATCTTGATTCCTTATCGGAAGATTTAAAAGAAATTCTTACGGAAGCAGATAAATTAATAAAAAAGAGTATTCTGTTAATAGAAAAGGGGCAATTGCTAGGTGAAATTAAACAGGGAAATGCTGAAGCGCTTGCGGTAGCATTTTGGTGTTCTATACAAGGAATCACCCAATACATTGCGCTGCATCCTGAAACTCTTTGTCCCAATTCAAGGTGGGTTATTTCAATTCTTGAAAACAGGGAGGCGGATTGATAATGAAAACTAAACGGAACTTAATAATCTTTATAGTTGTTGTCTTGCTATGTGGCTGGCTTGGTGTTTTTGTAGATCATTTCATCTCTGAACAGCCTAAAGGTGACACGCTTGGGATGGGCATTTGGCTAGTATTTCCGTTGCTGACAACTATACTGTTACGTGTCTTTGCAGGAGATGGGTGTCGAGATATAGGCTTATTACCTAATTTGAAAGGTAACATAAAATGGTATATTGTCTCGTTCCTGATTTATCCTGTGATAACTTCTGTAGTTTTATTAGTAAGCTATATATTTGGCTGGATGGATTTTTCGGATTTTAATTTAGATGTATTAATTTCAGTTTTTGTTGGTGGTTTACTGCTCCAATTTGTTAAAAACTTTTTTGAGGAATCCGTTTGGAGAGGTTATTTGACAAGTAAACTTTTAACGTTAAAGGTAAATGATTTTTGGTTGTATTTTATTGTTGGTGTTGTTTGGGGAGCGTGGCATATTCCGTATTTTTTAGTGTTCTTATCAGAAAGTGATATCTTCAGTGTAATTCCTGTAAATAGGTGGCTATTTGCGTTGATAGGTATTGTGACGATGATTTGTTGGACAGTCATGTATACAGAAATTTATTTAATGACGAAAAGTATTTGGCCACTTGTCCTTATGCATATGACAGAAGATGCGCTTGTGAATCCACTTATTCTTGATGGATATATCAAAATTACTCAGGGAAAAGAATTTCTTGTTTCTCCAACGGCAGGCATTATTACTACAATGCTTTACCTAATGGTAGGGCTTTTATTACGAACTAAGCGAAAAAAGCTGGAGAGAGAACTTGTTTCAAAATCGACTACAACAGCCATCGTTTAAAAATTTTAGCGATGAAAAAAGTTCTAGAAGCCGTTAATCTAACAAGGTTTCTAGGATTTAAAGAATTCTTGGGTGGGGAAGGTCTCCTTACTTACGACAGTTCTTTTATATCGGAAGAATGTTTGCTACTAAATTCAACTTTTTCTTCTTTCTGCTCATAATCACATAGAATCATTGTATATTGTTCACCATTCACAATCACTTTGCCTTCTTATTTCTTTCGCCAATGGCTGGCTTGTAAATCATGTTTTTAACCATCACCCTATACAACTCCATATAGAAGATGGTTATTTATTGAAATAATCATCTTCTATTGTTATGCTGCAGATCTTTTACAATAAAAGCAGATGCACTATTTTATTTAATTGTAATTTTATATCCCGTCGTATAGGACTGAACAGCTCGTGTGGTAGTTGCCTTGTGAAATCCGATAGAGGGCTTAGGGCAAATAGTTTCTCAACATTCGTATCCGCTCATGAATTGCGAACAAAAAAATCATTGAGAAAGAAAGTGAAGAACATTAAAATGAGTCTATTAGTTGAAATAACTTCAAAATTGAACTATTCTAAAGGCGGTGATACGAATGGCAAATACACAATCACATGAAGCAATTTTATTTAATACCATAATTTCTACCGCTGTACAAGATGAACTAAAGCATGAGTTAAAACGATTAGGCTATAATGACTTAGCCCCAAGCCATTTTATGCTGTTATACATTGTGTACAAAAATGGCGGACGCATACAAATTAAATGTATTTGTGATACAATGCTCAAACAAAAATCAACCATTACTGAAATGATTATCCGTTTAGTCAAGACTGGTTATCTTGTAAAAGAGGGAAATAGCGAGGACAAACGAGTAATGTATGTCGTTGCAACTAAAAAAGCACTGGATGTCCAGAAATATTTTGAAGAAATTTTTGATCATCTTACAAAGAAAATGTTTCATGGATTCAGTGAAGAGGAAAAAGCTACTTCTTTTACTTTACTCCAAAAAATGTTAGGTAACTTAAGTTAGAGCAGATATGTTCTAACTTTTATTCCCCCTTATAGTTCATAATTGAACTATTTGTTTTCTATCAGCGGTTTTTGCCCCATCAAAACGATGATTTATGTTCTTTGGTAGGAATAAGTGAACTATCGTTATCATGGACATGTGAAAGAGATCAAATGCCCTTAAATTATAGATATGCAACTGAAGGCTTAGGTAAATCAATAGCACGATAATCGGATCATTGAATCGTCGATGGGAAAATTGTTGGGCTAGGGACGTCAGAAGATGCTGATTTATTAAGGGGAACACTGATTCATCTATTAAAAAATTGAAGAAATGAGAGATAATAATGAAAGATTATTTAGTGAAAGGTTTAGCATATAACGGACAAGTTCGGGTTATAGCAGCAAGAACAGTCGATACAGTAGGGGAAGCTCAACATCGACACTATACATGGCCGACCGCATCAGCAGCGTTAGGACGTTCAATGACTTTCGGCGTGATGCTTGGTTCTATGTTAAAAAATGAAGACAAATTAACCATTCGTATAAATGGTGGGGGTGATTTAGGTACAATCCTTGTTGACGCTAACGCAAATGGTAAGGTACGAGGCTATGTAACAAACCCGCAAACACATTTCCCCCTAAACAGTATTGGGAAATTAGATGTTAGAAGAGCCGTAGGAACAAATGGCATGGTAACCATTTCAAAAGATATCGGTCTACAACATCCCTTTGTAGGACAGGTACCTATTATTTCAGGGGAATTAGGGGAAGATTTCACATACTATTTAGCACAGTCTGAGCAAATACCTTCTTCCGTTGGGGTAGGAGTTATCGTTAACCCTGATAATACAATCCAAGCAGCAGGGGGCTTTATTATTCAAGCATTACCTGGCACGGAGGCAGAAATTATTGAAGAAATTGAAAAACGTTTAGAAAGTATTCCAACGATTTCAGCAATGGTACGTGATGGACTAACACCAGAAGAAATCCTAACAATGGTTGTAGGAGAGGGGAATGTAAAAATTCTCGAAACACAAGAAGTCCTATTCCAATGCACTTGCTTAAAAGATCGCTCAACGAATGTGCTAGTGAGCTTAGGTAGCGAAGAACTCCAAGATATGATCGATACAGATGGGCAAGCAGAAACACAATGTCATTTCTGTAATGAAACGTATCAATTTGACAAAAATGAATTAGAAGCAATGCTAGAACAAGCCGTTTAATCTTTAAATTAAGTTACTTACTATAAAAACACCTCCTTTGAATGTAATATCCAAAGGAGGTGTTTTTTTCTACAATAGCTAAAGTTTTGGCGTACGTACAAGCATTTTAGATTTTTCATCTAAAATGATAAGACTGAGATCCCTGTATCATTATTTCTGTAAATATCGGTCTATTTTTACTCAACTTTGCTATGTTATCAATTTTCATACTAGTATTGTTAAGTAAGTGGGATGGATCGTATTCGCAAGGCAAACAAAAAATGAACTGACTCCAGTTCCTTTTTTGTTTGCCTAAAATTTTTTGATTTAAGCTTAAACAGGTTCTTTATTAAGAAAAGCATTTTATTATATGATTAGCTAATAGGATTTGAAGGAGTTTGATGAGATGGAAGAAAAGAAAATAACATGGTTAGAACTTTTTTATGATTTGATTTTTGTAGCAGCTGTTTCAACTGCCACTAATGTATTACTTCATGTTGAAAAAGGTGAAATTCGCCCAGAGTATTTTTTGAAGTTTGTTTTAATATTTATCCCTATTTGGTGGTCTTGGGTAGGACAAACATTGTTTATTAATCGTTTTGGACAGGATTTTTTACACCAAAGGATTTTTACAATATTCCAGATGCTATTTGTCCTAATTATGACATCTAGCTTATCGGTTAACTTTGATCAATATTATTTGCCATTTCTAATTGGCTATATTGGATTAAGAGCCCTTACTGCGGTCCAATATCTAGTTGTTCACCGTTATGAAGAAGGTAATAGAAAGGACGTTGCTCACTATTTAGGCACACGTTTTTGGATTGGCATAATTATATCCTGTTTTTCTATCTTATTTGATTCATGGATTCGCTATATCATATTGTATATAGGCATTCTGATTGATATCCTTGTACCTTTTTGGGGACGTAAATATTTGGTGAAGGCTCCGACTAATACATCTCATTTATTAGAACGTTTTGCTTCATTGACATTAATCCTTTTCGGAGAATCAGTTGTTAGCACCTTGTATGTGCTACAGCCACAAAAAGGAGATTGGGATTCTATTTTATTTTCAATCATCTCGTTTATTTTAATTGTTTCGATGTGGTGGCAGTATTTCGAAAATGTAGAAAAGAAAGTGGACAAATCAATCGAAACATCTGGTCAAACCATTATTTATGGCCATCTGTTTGTATTAATGTCTTTGAGCATGATTGCCGCTTCCATCAAGCTTCTGTTTCTAAATGAGGTTCGTTATTCATTTGATTTATATTTTATATTCGGCTCTGTATGCCTATATTTCATGACAACTACTATAGTTTTTCATCAGTATAGGTTTAAACAAGATCGTTTAACGCTTTATCATTTAACATTATTTATTGGGATCTTAGCCACTTTCTTTATCATTAATTTGATAGTAGAAGTCCCAAACGTTGTCATCATGGGAGAGTTGACGTTGTTTTTTATCATATACGCTAAATTAACAACGACATGAATAAAATGCTATAGATCTAAAAGACATGCTTATTTAAGTACTAAACGAAAGATGTCTAGGCACAGCTTTGTTCTTAAAATTTTTAAAAGTAATTCATTTCGGTTTTGACCTCTGCTGAGCTAAAGAGACGATAGCCAATTAATTCAATAAGCATAAGGCTATGAATGATCATCATTCATAGCCTTTTTAATGTTATCGATAATGTAAGCCAAGGCACATGGTATACAATTTTTTAACATCATTTATGGCATCTAATTTACCTATTGGGCCTCTGACGTCCCGTAGTAAAACCATTCTAGAATCTTCTAACCACTAACAAAATGAAAGCTAAAACAAAGATGACATAAAAATACAATTTATACTGTGACATTAAAGTAAAAAATACATCGAAATAGTCATAAAGGATATGGCATATATTGAATTTTAATCCTCTAAAATAGAAGTTGGGAAGTGATAGATATAGATATCACCTTTTTAGCGTAAATATGACATAAACCAATAATAAGCCGGATTAAGTAAAGATGTTCTAGTTGATATGCGTCATGGAGAGGGGCTACCATCTTTTTTTATGATTCAATGTAAAAAGTAGACCAGACAAAATGGCGAATAATGGTGAAATAATACTTCCTCAAAGTGATGTTATTTTACATCAAAAGAACAATGACTTTTTTTAGATGAGGAGAAAGCTATGACATATTTTAATAGTGTGTTGATATTAGGAACAGGACCAACAGCCATTCAATTAGCTGTAAATTTTAAAAGTCATCTTAATAGTAAAGTAGCTATTGCAGGTCGTGAATCTATACGCTCTAAAATTTTCTTTAAAACTATCGTTCAACATCAGCTTGCACTTCAGGTTTCTATTCAAAATACACAACATCAATCTGTTGCAGGAGAATGTACAATTGATGGATTATTTAAAGGATACCATACAATATACGGTAATTGGGATACCGTTGTACTAAGCGTTACTTCAGATTCCTATATTACTGTATTAGAACAAATAGATATCAAAGTTTTGAGGGAAGTTAACTGCTTTATATTAATTTCACCAACGTTCGGCTCAAGTCATTTAATTACCAATTTCCTAAAAAATCTATCTACACATGCAGAAGTCATTAGTTTTTCAACCTATTATGGAGATACTAGATGGTTGGATGACATTCCGTCAAATAAAGTAATGACAACTGGGGTAAAGAAAACACTTTATATTGGTTCAACTAACTTAAAAACAGAACGATTAGATGAATTATGTAAATTATTTAATCGTTTGGGAATTCAATTAACAAAATTCACATCTCCACTTGAAGCAGAAACAAGAAATATTTCTTTATACGTACATCCTCCCTTATTTATGAATGATTTTTCCTTACAAGTAATATTTGATGAACCAAAGACACCAAAGTATGTGTATAAACTTTATCCTGAAGGTCCCATCACATACACAACAATCCGTCATATGCTAAATTATTGGAAAGAAGTAATGACAGTGGTGAATGATTTCAATATTCAACCTCTAAATCTATTAAAGTTTATGGTAGATGATAATTATCCATTGCATCCAGCAAGTATAGATAGGAAAGATATAGAAAATTTTAATAACCTTGAGTCTATCCATCAAGAGTATTTGCTCTATATTCGTTATGCATCCTTGTTAATTGATCCATACTCTAAACCAGATAGAGAAGGAAAGTACTATGATTTCTCAGCAGTTCCTCTTAAAAGGATTTTTATTAATCATAATAGAGAATGGGATATTCCTAGAATGCCAAAAGAAGATTACTATCGTGTAAAAATCATTCAGGGTGTTGCAAAAGCCTTGAATTTGAAAAGTCCAACACTAGATTATTTTGTACAAACCTATGAGGCAAAACTGCAACAAGTAGTAGCTTCATCTGAAAATAAAGCATATTCAGATGCCTTCCAAGTAAAATCTTTTTCACAAGACATTGAGTTAATATGTAAGGAATTAATTTCAAGTAAATAACCAAAATAGTAATAGTTATATTTACATGAATATACGAACCTTCTTAAAAGGTTTAACAATGTTAAATAGAGAATAACCAATGTAAACGTTTTGTTAGGAGAGAAGCTATGCAGAACTTATTAGGAAAGGTTGTTCTCATCACAGGCGCAAGCTCAGGTATTGGGCTTGCTACTGCGGAGTTGATGGCCGCTCAGGGCGCTAAAGTAATTATTAATTATCATACAAATGTGAATGGGGCCATGGAAGCGGTCCAACGTATTCAAGAAAAGGATGGAGCGGCTATTGCCATTCAAGCTAATGTTAGGAATAAAGACGAAGTGAACGCAATGGTTGAACAAGCTATTTCCTCTTTTGGCACAATTGATGTGTTAGTTAATAATGCAGGTGGTGGCATCCGTCAAAGTACATTTATGGATATGAGTGAGGCGCTATGGGAGGAAACATTTCAATTAAATGTTACTAGTGTTCTCCTATGCTCCCAAGCAGTATTAAAATATATGATTCCCGTAAAATCCGGTAAAATCATTAATGTCTCTTCAGCAGCTGCACGAATTGGAGGGGCAGGGGAAAGTATCCATTACGCATCTGCAAAAGGGGCCATAAATACAATGACAATTGGCATGTCCAGAGAGCTAATTGACTATGGAATTATTGTAAACGGGGTTGCACCTGGAATGGTAGAGACACCTTTCCACGATAAATTTGCTCCTGGCGATCATCGACTTGAGCGGCTGACTTCTACTGTACCTATTAAACGGGCTGCAACCGCTAGGGAAGTAGCAGAAGTCATTGCCTTCCTTTCTTCTGATGCCGCCAACTATATTCTTGGTGAAATTATAAATGTTAGTGGTGGGAGATAAATAACATAATAGCCTATGTAGCAGAGTATCTTTCATAGTAGAAAAGGAAGGGATGTTGGATGATCATAGAATTAGATAATGCTGATTTTAGTAAATGTAGGGAACTCCAGAAGCAAAAAAAGTTCAACTAAAATGGTTAGAAGGTGTTTAATTATACTGGCTATAAATTTTCATTCTAACTTATGTGGAACAATGAAAATAAGCCATTTTAAATAATTGATCAATTGAGGACTGTAAAAGCAGTCCTTTTATTTATGACGTTTATAAATGTACCAGTTATATTAAAATTTGTTTTAAA
Organism: Lysinibacillus sp. UBA5990; assembly: GCF_002429815.1. Taxonomy (NCBI): domain Bacteria; kingdom Bacillati; phylum Bacillota; class Bacilli; order Caryophanales; family Bacillaceae; genus Lysinibacillus; species Lysinibacillus sp. UBA5990. Next base: position 1,429,097 of record NZ_DJAY01000015.1, on the reverse strand, counting down.
AGCAGCACACTAGATAATTACTATCAATTTGACAATCTAAATACTTAGAATGGTTAAATAAGCTATTAAAAAGTATCTAGATTTTATAGTTTCATATTATTTATTTGCTATTCATCCAATAAATAGAAAATTTTTTATTTGTAATATTCACAACCTTTAAAATACAAAAAATTGAAAAAATATCCACGAAGCATTATCATAGTATTCTAAAGACTTTCACAATTCAAAGCGAGGAGGATGCCAGTGTTAAAAGCATTAAAAGTAGGTCTAGTGATAGAGCGAGCGAATCGAAGAAATTTAGTTGCACTAATTGCTGTTGTCATGATCGTTTTTGGCTTTATGTTTTATATAAAGGCGCAAGCCGTTGGTAATCAGCTTATTGAGAAAAAGGGTGATTATTATTCAACACAGGCCATACTATCAAAGTTTCAAGTGAAGGATGCCTCTGAAACAGGTGATGGCAGCGACATATTTAAAAATTTAACGAAGCAAAAAAGTAAGATTGCATTGCAAATAGCCACATTAACGATGGACAGACAATCCATGTATTATGAGGCTTCACTTCAGCTTGCTGAATTAAGACAAGAGGCATTCCAATTAGAAGGATACAATGATATCGCAGAATTATTACCCTCTAAATTACAAAATTCGATGGACTATCTTTATTTTAAATGGATGAATGATGCTGGAAGGGATACAATAACCGACTTATTTCAATACATACCTTTCTTATTATTTTTCTTTAGTTACGTAGGTGCAGGCTGGTACATATTTATTAGCTTCCAAACAAGTTCTATTTTGCTAGATGATTTTGAGCATTCTAGTTTAATTCAAGGCTTTCCTGTTCGTTTTGATTCCTATATTTTATCCAAATGTATGATTTCTTTGTTAACCATCCTAACAAGCTTTTTACTCATTTTTATTTGCGCTAGTCCTTTATGGATCGTACATGGACTTGGTAACCCACTAGATCCAGTAGGAATTTACGTAGGCGATGCTGTATTAATCTCTTCCATCCAATATATCGCGATGAGCCTTGGGTATATGTTAGTCATTTCAATTTTCGTCATGCTGTTGTCGATTATATTGAATGTGTTACTGAAAAATATGTATTTAACATTATTTGTGCACTTTATTTTGTTCTTTTTACCGATGATTTTCCCATCTTTAATAAGTGTATTTCCCTATAATCCTTTTAATTTCATGAACTTCAATGATATTTTACGAGGCGCACCAGTAGATTTAGCACAGCCTGTTGATATTACGATGAATCTAGGCTTAATTATTATATTTATCTGTATTATTTTAATGTTATTCATTATTAAAACGTTTTTCTCAACAGGGAAAATTAAAAGGGCATAGGGGAGGTACTCATTAGCATGTGGAATTATTTCAAATTTGAATTCAAACAATTTTTTACGAATAAGAAAAACGTAGCAATCTATTTTTTGCTTGCTTTTGCAACCTTCTTTTATGTATTTAAAATAGCACCCGCATATGATCCGATTGAACAAGTCGAATATGAAGAAATTGAGGCTCGCTATTTAACACGGCAGGAATTTTTAGATTCGATGGAAGGTCAAAACATATATAGACTACATCCGGCCATCATCTTTGCGATTGATATATTTAAGCAAATAAATCCAATAGATAAAGCGAGATTAGAGGCATTAGATGAGGGGGATCTAAAAAAATATGCAGAGGTAACTAGTGATTGGTACTACTTTACGAATGCGATTACATACAAAAGTGATTCATTCTCCTATAACTCAAAGTATTTTATAAAAAATAATGATTATGCTGAAGATGATGCCTTTTATGCTTATTTAGAGCAGGCAGCCCGTTATGATACGTATGCGAACGCAAAGTATGAATTATCAATGGAAATTTTCGAACAGCGGACAGCACTGCAAACGTTCGAGCGTTTATTAAAGGGATTACTACCTGTTATTTTAATTGTGTGTGTACTACTTTTAGCCATTGATATCGTCACAAAAGATCGCCGTCATCCATCCATTATCAAAGGATTTCCTATTAGCGATTGGAAAAAGCTATTGGTGAAAATGATCGTTGTCCTACTAGGGAGTTTAGTATTATTTGTACCCCTTATAGCTGGGCTCATTATTATAGGCTTACAATCCGGCTTTGGAACTTTCAATTTACCATCTCCAATGTATGCTCCTCATCTCGAATGGCGTCAGGAGGGTAAATTTGAACCGATGACTTTAGGGATGTTTTTAGGACAAACCCTCATTTTGCTTTTAACTTGGTTTATGGTCATCATCAACGTTGTGTTATTGTGCAGTATCATATTCCGTAACGAGATGATGAATTTTGCCATCGGCTTACTCCTTATTTTTGGCGAGAAGTTTTATTTCAGCCGATATGTTGGTTACTTTTGGGATATTCAAATCTATCCAACTTCTTACATTCAAGTCGGACAAATTGTTTCTAAACAAAGGAATTTTTATTATATGAACGATTTTTTAGATTTCAATTTAGGATTACAGTTGTTACTTGTCTTAGCTGTAGTCGTCATTTTATTCATGCTACTTATTGTTATGAATAGACGTTATAAGCTAATTAAATAGGAGGGACACAGGTGATTGACATTCAAAATATTACTGTGCAATTTGCGGAAAATAAAGTGTTAAATGATATTTCAATGACATTTGAGCAAGGTGAAATGATTGGGCTTGTTGCACCAAATGGAACAGGAAAATCTACATTTATGAATGTGTTGATGAATTATGTAAAGCCTATGAAAGGGAAGGTACTATTTAAAGATGGTCTTTGCTACTCGAATAAATCAAATGAAGTAAAAATTCATAGTTTTGTGTCGATGATGCCAGACCAAAGTGACTTGTATAATCACTTAAGCGGGCGTGAACATTTAAAAATGTTTGCAACCATGTGGCAATCCGATTTAAAACTTATAGATGAAACCATTGAAATATTGAATATGGGGCATTATGTAAATAAAAAAACAGGCACGTATTCCCTTGGTATGCGCCAGCGTCTTTGCTTTGCTATGCAAATAGTAACGGATACGGACATTATGATGATGGACGAAGTTATGAACGGACTTGATCCAAATAATGTAGAGATTATTTCGAAAATATTAGTAGAGAAAAAGGCGAAGGGGAAGGTTATTATTATTGCCTCGCATTTACTCGATAATTTAGAGAAATATGCAGATCGAATTTTCTTGTTTAACGAAGGAAAACTAGTGGATACCAATCAAATAATAGAAGGTTTCAGTCAAGCACATATTAAAACTATCCGCGTGAATAATATGGAGAGTTCTACTGAAAAACAACTGTATGAGCTATTTCCAAACATAAAGCTTCAAACACTTACAAATGGAATAACATTAATTCATTTACCAAGCTCTGAAGCCGCTTTATTAAGTTCGCTTACATCTTTTTTAGTTGAGAGAAATGTAGTGGATTTTGCATTTGGAAAAGTGACATTAAATGATTTGTATTCTATGTATTATCATGAGTATAAAAATGTGACCTAGTTTTTTTGAATTTTATGCTAGATTATGTGGGAAAGTGTAATATTTAATTAAAATTAAAGGAAGATTTGAGTGAATGACGATAGATGTAGAACAATATTTAAATAAAGCTTTTCCTGGACTTACGTTAACACCTAGCCTTTATCAGCAATGGGATATTGGTATTCACGTTGAATTTGGGGCTGGATTTTATCAATTGAAAGATAATGGTCATCTAAATCTAGCCATGTTTAATTATGTATACCATCAAGCTTTGACCATTTTTAACGAAATTTTTTCGTATTCGGATGAAATTTTACTTGTGACAAATGTTTATCAGTATAAGCTTGCTGAAGGTAAGAAAAATCGTATAAAGGTTTATGATCGTTATATAAAAAATAAAGAGATAAAATACCATTTAAAACAACAAACCTTGCCGTATGTATCTGATAATGAAGATATTTATATTTCACGATTTTCCTTAAAGTGCCACAAACAAGATATTCACTATGTATCACTTATCAAAGCTGCCTGTAATGAGGATTTCTGTTTGAAGCCCAAATTCGGTACAGGCTATAACTACCCAGATGTATTTTTTATAAATTTGACCAAAAACGTCATCTTTTTTATTTATGATGATAGAGGTTGCGAGGTCATCGCGACGAATAAAGAAACAATAAAACCTTTCGATCTAAAATTCAGGAACTGGATAGTTAATCGCAAATGAGATGACATCGTTATACATTCTAAATTGAACTAATGGATGGAGGAATCTATTCAACATAAACCTTAATGATTTCGCATCCATTAGTTATGACAAGCAAAGGTTAAGAAAAATAATCACTGAGTGCATTTTACGATGGCTTTCATTCAAAATCATTGAGTTGCTACCCGCAGCTCTTTTTTTATGGGGCATATAGGGGTGTTTGTTTGAAATATAGCTCGTTGAGAACAGACAATTAATGGATAATGAAGAATTACGGTTAGCGGCTGTTGATGAGCTATTGGCTCCTATTAAAAATCAGCTTATCGAAAGAAAGGTAGAAAATGAATGGGAGACGACAACGCTTAGCGAAAATACGGCATTTGTTTATTATTTTCTATTAAACGATACGACTGCTCAATTCTTGAAGGAGCGTAGCGATTCACTTTTTGGTTGGATTACGCCAGAATTACCAGAGGATTTGATGTTTTATGAAGATGAACAATGTGTATTAGCAGCTTGCTCGCCCGAGGGTTTCTTCTGGGTGGATGAAAAGGTATGGGACCGTTTTTTATTAAGCTAAAGATGTATTCTTATTCTTAATATAATGAAAAATAAGGGGGAGTATTTTATGTTATTTATAACGTTGTTTGTCATACCAGTATTAGGAGTTTTATATTTTTTAAATTTCACTACTTTTTTAAGAAAACTAATAAATGGAAAAAATACGTATAACCAAAATGTACTAGGAGCCGTTTTAACCTTTATGTTGATCTTTACAATCATGTACTGCTTTGTTGGACTCCATTAATGGTTTAACGATAAATTTAAATATAGCCTTTTCAAAACAACAAGTAAGCAACTTCTTCAAAAGTAGTTGCTTACTTGTTGTTAGTCATTCATAAATATCTCTTCTAACGAAGGTCGATTCGTTTGAATATCAAAAATGTCCGTATCAAATTTACATAAGGAATGCACAATGCTAGCAATATCTGATTCATCGCGTATTTCAACAGTAATGTGTTGGTTATCTGAATAGTTAATCGTCGTCCAAGTTTCGATTTCCTCGCGAGCATGACGGTACAACGTGTCATTTTTAGGTAAGAGCTTAATAGTTGTTTCAATCGTTGTCTGAAATTGCTTTTGCAATTGATCGATGGTTCCTAGACCTGAAATAATGCCGTTTTTCATAATAGCAATTCGGCTACATAGCTTTTCCACTTCATTTAAATTATGAGATGTCATAAAAATAGTTTTGTTTTGACTGGCTAATGTTCGTATGAATTTTTGCATCTCTAACGAAGATTCCGGGTCCATCCCCGAAGTAGGCTCATCTAGGAAAATTAAATCTGGATTTCCGATGACAGCCTGTGCTACGCCTAGCTTTTTTTTCATCCCAAACGAGAATTTTTTTGTTTTAACATGTACAGCGCTCTTTAAACCAACCTGTTCTAATAAATCCACACATTGTTGTTTAGTCACCTTGTGCTTTTGTAACTTTGCAAAAAATTGAAGATGTTCCAGAGCTGTATCATTGCCGTAAAACTCTGTGTAGTCTGGAAGAACACCAACTTTGCGTTTGACACGATCAAGCTGATTGTTGGGTACACCTAATATTCGAAATTGACCATTAGTTGGAAGGACAATTCCTGTAAGCATATTAATGAAAGTTGTTTTCCCTGCACCATTTCTTCCTAAGAAGCCAAAGATTTCTCCCTCCTGTACTTGTAAATCGATGCCCCGTACAACTAAATGCTTGTGATAGGATTTTTTTAAATCCATTGTTTCAATTACGGTCATTATAAATCCCTCCTCTGAAGACTAAGTATCGAGACTCCTACCATAATAGCTGCAAATAACAGAACAACGAGCCATCCCCATGTTCCGCCCTCTAGCATATAATGGTACGGAGTCATATATTTAATGATTTTTAACCAGAGTTTTTCTGAAAAAAGGCTCCATAAACCGAATGTAGGAATAGCCATACTAATTAGTAATCCGATAAACATTGACATCGATCGTTTAGGAATGAGACAGGAAAGTAGCACACATAAAGACACGATGTACGCTAGCATAACAAATAAGCTACCGAATGTTTTAATATAAAATTCATGAGAAAAGAATGCAATAATACTAAATGAAGCTAATAAGCAAATAAACCAGTATGAAAAGATTCCTAATAATTTGCCTACAATAATAGAAGATCGGGATGTTTTTGTTACTAGGAACCGAATTGTTCTGCTTTCCGTTTCCCTATTAATGGTGTCGTGAAATAAAGAAAAGATAAATAAAAAGCCCATCATATAAATTAGAAATACCAGCCCACTTACATAGCCAGCCTCGGCAAATTTAATGCCAGTAAGGAGACTGCTATTTGTGACAAAATCAGATAAATAATAGGAGACGGCAATAAAAATGCCAATCGTAATAAGTGAAAAGATACTGCGAAATGATTGAATAAATTCCTTTTTCCAAATAGCAATCATAGTGGTTCCTCCATAATAGAAATATATTTTTAACACTCTTTAAAGTATAAAGGCTGATTTTTACGTAAGCCGAAACGTTGGATGACGTTTTCATAAACTTTTAAGAATGCTGTTTATGTTCTGTTTATATTCCTTCGTAGAGGTGACAAACTAGCAGTATTATTCATTGGAAAAAACATGTTAAAATGAATTCCATGTTAGACGGGAAAGGACAGATTTAAAATATGAATTTACAGGATGTGGCCATTTTACTTGTTGATGATGAATCAGCAATTTTAGATATGTTACAAATGGTTTTAACGAAAGAGGGCTTTCGACAAATTGATCGTGCAAGCACTGCTCAAGAAGCGTTAAATGCATGTAATAAGAAGTCATACGACATGATCCTATTGGATGTCATGCTGCCAGATAGGAGTGGCTTTGATATTTGTCCATTTATTCGGGAGACAACAGATGCCCCAATTTTATTTATTACAGCAAAAAACTCAGACTTAGAAAAATTAACAGGCTTTGCTATGGGCGGGGATGATTATATTACAAAACCTTTTAACCCATTAGAAATAGTCGCTCGAATGAAAGCACAACTACGCCGCGTTAAATTATATGAGGAGGAAAGACCACAGCACGTATCTTCCAATACGTTCATTTACGATTTTGGCCGATTCCAGGTGAATGAGCGTGCTGGGGAATTAATGGTGGATGGACAAGTCATTTCTTGTCCTGCTCAGGTATATCAATTACTACTCTTTTTTTGCAAGCATCCTAATCAAATATTTACGAAAAGTCAGTTATATGAAGCTGTCTGGGGTGATCATAGCTTTGGGGATGATAATACGGTTACCGTACATATTGGCCGTATACGGGAGAGGATAGAAAAGGACCCGAAGGACCCCGAATTGTTATTAACCATTAGAGGGCTAGGCTATAAATTAATTCAAAAAGAGGGGATGGTATGAATCGAATTAGTCGTCGACTTGCCTTTACCTTTATTTCACAAATTGTTTTTGTATTAGTGACTTTAGCAATAGGTACCATCATTTTTTTAGTATATGTTGGGTTGCAGTTAGAAAGTGAACCTGAAACACAGGAAGTATCGAGTGGTAGCAATAGTACACTAAGGCAAACATTTTCAATTGAAAATAACGATGTGTTGTTGGATGCTAACAAAATTTCTGATATAGAAAAACGTGAGGAATGGCTACAAATAATCGATTCTCATGGAAATATGTTGGCCTCTTCCAAACTACCATCTGATGTTCCACCGCACTACGAACCTGGTCAATTAATAGCCTTTTGGCAGAAAAGCATTCCGTTCCCATACGAGCTCATTATTAGCCAAGAGGAGAAAGGTGGACAAACCTATTTTGTTGTAGTTGGTCAAAAACGTCCTGCCCGACAGCTAGCAGAAAAACTTACATTAGAATGGGATGGAAATCGATTTTCTCAGCGAGGGAAGCAGCTATTGGAAAAAGCTCATGGTACGCTAGCAATTTATTCAGCCAATGGGGAGATCATCCAACAATATGGGCATGTGAAAAATCCTGAAGCAAAACTTTCACTCGATCATTTACTTGGGGATAAGGCTGATCATCTCAGAAATAATGGCAGCCAATATATATATTTTGATGCAGAGAAACAGCAGACATGGGTCATTGAAGTACCATCCGCTGCAGTAAAGGTGGAGGGAGGTAAGCATAATACCTATTTAGGAAAAACATTTCTACTATATGGAGTAGCCCTTATTTTATTCATCATCGCCACAGCGTTTTGGTATGGTAAACGATTTGGGCAACCCGTTCTCTATATTGTTAACTTTATTCAACGATTGGCAGATGGTAATTATCACGAGCAAGAGGCTAAGAAAAAAGATAGGTCACTTAATCGTCGTGGCAAGAAGAAGCGGTCCTTCCGTTTATTTCGAGAAATTAATGATTCCTTGAATGATTTGAACCAGCAGCTTAAGCAGAACGAAAAGCTTCGCAAACAAATTGAACAAACTCGCGAGGAGTGGATTGTTGGTGTCTCTCATGATTTGAAAACACCTCTATCTTCTATAAATGGTTATGCGCATGTCCTTGAATCAGCCCCCTACAATTGGTCACAAGAAGAGTTTAAGCAGATTGGGAAAACATTACGTGAAAAATCAACCTTTATGTCTGAATTAATCGATGATTTAAGCTTAACATATCGCCTAAAAAACAATGCATTGCCCATGGTTCGTCAAACGCAAGAAGTAAACGAAGTCATTCGAAGAGCCGTTATTCATTTTATAAATGATCCACAATTTACTTCCTATGATATTACATTTCATGCTGCTGAAGAGTCGATAACATATCCTCTTGATATGAAATGGTTCACGCGTATTATTGATAATATGATTTCTAATGCTATTAAGCATAATCCGACAAATACGAGAATTGATATTATTGTGCAGAAGGAAAGTGATCATTACTTCACTGTTCGTATTCAGGATAATGGTATTGGAATGGATTCATCCACGTTAGAGCAATTATTTGAACGGTACTATCGTGGTACTAATTCAGAGGAAAATACAAGTGGTTCAGGGCTGGGCATGAGCATCGCTAAACAACTAACAGTAGCCCATGGAGGGGAAATATCTGCTTCTAGTACTCCCGGAGAGGGTACTGTCATTGTCTTAAAATTTTATTCATGATGGCAGTCCTGCCTTTTATGTCCTTAAATTTTGGATATAAAGGGTAGGACTTGTTTTCTGCGTGGATGTAAGTTTATTTTATTAAATCCGTCACAACTTGAACAATTAAGAATAAAAAAATGATGGGTAATATAATTTGAATCCATTTTGTTTGGATGTGGGGAATAATCTTTAAGCCTAAGAAAGAGCCAGCAATTGAGCCAAGCGAAACAGGAATAGCAATTCCCCAATTTACAATGCCATTAAAGTAATAAAAGAGGAAAGCGCCTGTACAGCTTGACAACGAGATTATTCTTGTTAATTCCACTGCTTTTAAATAATTGTGTTGTTTCTTTAAGAAATAGGTTATATTCATAAGTGCTGAGCCTGGTCCAAAACCTCCGTCATACATTGAAATGGCAAATGGAACAAGCTTGTTAATACGTTGTTCCTCTGTTTCCTTGACATCTTTTACAATCCATTTATTACTGCGAAGGACCATCATAAATGCGAAAATTAAGCTTATACAAGCAACCACATTCATGATTCGCTCCGATAAGAGAATTGCAAATAATGCACCCAAGGCACCTCCTAAGCAAGAAACTATCATGAAAGAAAAGTATTTCTTAAAAGATAAACGTCCTGTTATAACAAATGAAACAACATTCGATAGGGCAGATATTCCTGTCGCAAATTTATTAACGGCGACCGTTGTATGAATGGGAATGCCAACGAGTAATAAGGAAGGCATCAAAATAAAGCCTGCTGCACCAAACAGAACTCCTATTATGGCCGCGAGTAAACCAATCGTAAATAAAATAAACCCTTTTATTGATAACCATTCCTGTAGTAAAATTTCCATTTCATCACCTCTATACTTAAATTACTGATAAACTATACATAAAACAAATATATAATTATTGCTTATTCATATTATGAATTATCGGACGAAGACTTTATTTATCGGGAACGTGGCAGCTCGACACTCGATTTATTGGAGTCCATTTTTTACACGTTTAATGCTCCGTTACCTAAATTAGGACTTCAAATGCAGGGCTTACATGAATCCATTAAAGTAGTGGAGGCAGGATACGGTATGACTTTAGCTCCGTCCTATAGTGTGTCTGAAAGTATAACAAATGGAAAATTAGCTCAAGTATATGTTGAGCAGGCAGATATTCAGCAAAGTTTATTTATTTGCTCGCGGAAATCTGATTTAATTGAGCAACCATTTATGCAATTCTTAAAAGCTCATTTAAATGATTAACTAATAAAACCGTGAAAAAGTTCAATGCTGTTTTGGTTGACTCAATTTAATCAATTAAGTACGTAGAGCGAGCTATATAGTTAGTAGTAATTGTTGGCAGTAAAGAGAAAAGGCGTACGTTAACGTTGTGAAAATAATTAATCGTTCGTGTTTTTAATAATGAAATGCGAATTGCTCACCGGCTGGACACATTTGCTTTTTCGTAAAACACGAACATTATAAAGTATTGGTTAATGAAGTGGTTAGGAGGAAATACTTTGCGAAAACTAGTAGTCAGTTTGTACGATGAGCAATGGATTCAACTGTTTATGGAAGAGGCTGAAAAACTGAATTTTATATTAAAAAAATGAAATCATAGACATCTATCATATAGGTAGTACCTCTGTTCTGGGTTAAAGGCTAAACCAATCATAGACATCCTACCTGTCGTGAAAGATATTCATCTCGTTGATACATTCAATTTGGAGATGCAAAAAATAGGGTATGTTGCTAAAGGTGAAAATGGAATAGCTCAGCGTAGATACTTTCAAAAGGTGGGAACAATCGCACGCATTACGTTCACTTTTATCAGATTGGAAGCGGTGAAATCACAAGGCATCTGGCCTTTCGGGATTATTTAACATCACATCCTGATGAAATGAAGCTTTATGGAAGTTTAAAGGAAAGATTAGCACAACAATTTCCTAATAACATGAAGTCATACATAGCTGAGAAAGATTCTTTTGCTAAAGAATTAGAACGAAAAGCATTGGCATGGTATGACGATAACCAATCTTTGGTCCCTTCTATTTAGGAATGGAGTAAGAGATTTATAGAGAAATAACAAAGAGCCTAACTTAATATATACGGCTTTTCAAAAAAGCAACTTTTTCAAGCCTCCTACATAGGGGCTTTTTAATTTATACATTATTAGAAATATAGATTTGAAATAAAGTCGTATTGTTTGGAAGAATTTGATAAAATTGTATCGCAATCATTACATTTAGAACGACAAGCAGAACATATGGATCGTATTGAGTTAGTGTTAGAAACAGAATGAGTAACGGAGGTACATATGAAAACACACTATTATTTAGGTTGGTTTAATGATTTTTTTCCAGAGAATCTAGGCAGGGTGTTAGAGGAGGATATAGCTGATAGAAAATCGCTTGCTATGATTAGCTCGAATCCACTTTTGAATGAAGATGTTGGCGCTGCTGAACGCTCGTGGCTTGACCAGGCAGGCATTATGTTCGAAGACTATCATTTAATTAATTATCACGTACAGAAGGAAGATGCCCAAGCCTTCATTCAAAATGCGTCAGCCATTTTCTTGTTAGGTGGAAATACTCTTAAACAGAATCGGTTTTTAATAGACTATGAATTGGCGGATATAATCAAAAAAAGCACAGCGGTTGTGTTAGGGGCAAGCGCTGGAGCAATCAATATGTCCGCTAAATGGTTATGCTCGAAAAATTTTGGCTATCCAGTTGAAAAAAGCTCTTTATACGACGGAATCGGTCTTGACAATTTTTCCGTCCTGTCTCATTTTGATCTTGAAAATAACATGGAGTTGGTGCAGGACGAACTGTCTTCTTTATCGGAAGAACTAAATATTTATGCATCGAATAAAGATTGCGCTATACGTGTAAAGGGAGACAACATCGACATTTTAGGCAACGTATATTTAATTTCTCAGTCAAAAATTCAGAAATTAGATGAGACGCTCTAGCTGTAGTGGATGGTAATAGCTTAACTGGAAGAGCGCATTTGGATCAATCTTTATATCCAAACACGCTCTTTGCTTTGATCTTTTTCAAGTATCAATTTGATCAAACCTTGGCAACAAGAAGTTTAGGTTTTATCATGAATTGTACCTTTTGTTCGACCATGCGGGATCTGGAAATTACTGAGATAACACAATGATATTATTAGCAATGGTTTCAGGTGCCATCAATGACTTTAAAATGGTGTTTCCACCTAAAATAAAACTTCTCTAAATGCGCAAAAAGCGAAGAATTTAGAGAAGATTATTCTATCTCGGAAATAAATACTAAAAATTCAGAAAATAATATATATTGCTCTTTATACAAATATTTTTCCTTCAATGGAAACAACTGCCGCTCCTGCTACTTCAATAACTGCATTCTCCCCATCAGGTGTAATCGTTACATAAAGAATCCCTGGTCTATTGATCGTATGTCCTTGACCGATCATTATTTGATGTCTTTCTTGTTGAGCTAGTATATTCTCCAGATATAAATAACCGCCTAATGCGCCGTTTGCTGCACCTGTAACTGGATCTTCATCAATTCCTATATTGGGGCAAAAATCTCTTGTATAAATATCAAATTGCCCATTTGTATCAAAGGTAAAGAGGTGAGTAGTTGATAGGTTAAAATGATTGTTCATCTTTTTAAGCTCGTTTAATTTAGGTTCTGCTTGGTCAATTGCTTGACGGGTCTTCACTGGAACCATAAGATGTGGTACCCCTGTATTCGCTATTTTTATTGGATATCTATCATCAATGTCAGTATCCTGTATACCTACAAGATCCGCAACGACTTCTGGGCTAATGTCGATACTTTTTACTTGGGGACTTACTTGAGTCATAGATACTCGAGTTAATTGATTATTTTCCATCAGCCATTTTACTGGAATTAGGCCTATATTTGATTCAAAGACTATTTTATCGTCCTTATCAATCCAATTATACTTATTGGCCATTAACCATGCTGTACCTAAAGTGGCATGACCGCAAAAATCTACCTCTTTGGTAGGTGTAAAATATCTTATTTTATAATTGGCATTTGCATTCGTTGGTGGTAAAAGAAAGGCCGTTTCCGAAAGGTTTAATTCGTTCGCTATTTTTTGCATTTCCTCGTCTGTTAAGTTTTCTGCATTCGGTATAACGCCAGCTGGATTTCCTCCAAAAGTTTCTGTTGTGAAAGCATCTACATAAAAGAACTCTATCTTTTTATTCATGACTAACTCCTCCTTTATTCTATGATTATTGTATTATGATAAAATTAATAAGTAAAATTCATGTTTTTGATCATCAACATGAGGAATTCGAATGGAAAGATTTACTGGAATATTTTTTTTAGGAATGGAGTATGAACGAGGTTTATTTAAATTTGAATGGAGTCCTAAATTTTTACCGCATATTTTAAACTTGAAAGAAAAATATATTACTAATGAGTTGACTATTACCTCTAAATTTAAAAGCTCATTTACATGGACTTTTGAAAGGGCATTATGGTTATTGGCATAAAGAAATGAGTAAAGTTGATTTGTTGAAATTGTTCAGTGTAGAAGGTGTTTCTTCCTACAAAGATTCAGCACAATTTAAACGTGGTGTTCTTGATGTAGCGATTAGAGAAATTAATCAATATACGGAACTAGAGTCCTGGTATGTAGAGAAGAAGAAGGGACGTGTGATTGTCGGTTTCGATTTACATTGGTCAGTCGCAAGTAAACAAGAGACAGCTGCTACGGAAAATCAATTGAAAGAAATTACAACGATTCTTGATGCAGTTGAAGTTGATATGTGGAACTATCTTGAGGAACTGGGCGAAATGGATCTTGAAAAACTGCACCTGATGAACATCATTCAAAAGGTTTTAAAATGTCGTGTAGAAGTGACAACGACATTAACCAGTATAAAGGCTAATGAAATTTTACAACGCTTAAAAGGTCATCTATGCAGCTTACAAAGTCAATTAGATGATGCACGTTGAAAGAAAGACATTACCAGCAAACCAAACTATGTGCCATTTTATAACTGGCTTGATGAACATGAATAAATAACTAAAAAGGTGGATTTACAACGCTAAGAAATATACATGATTTTATGCACACGAAACAGCAAGCCATAATCGTGTAAATATTGATGTATCAAGTGTTTACGCTGCCTGTATAAAAAGCTGTATAAACAACGTTCATCAAAAAAGCCATAAAACGCGATTTAACAACATTCATGGCTTTTTGGTGTGTGTCCAAACTTTCATTTGGGAACGTTTTTTTATTTGAAATTTATATTATATTTACTAAAAAACAGCGATATTCTATCAGCCTTCTACAGTTGGCTAGAAGAAAGGGAATAAATAAAAAAGAGTAAGAGTAGCAACTTCTAATCCATTTTAATTTTCTTATACTTTGTGAAATACATTATAGAATAAAATATAATCCAAAAAATAATTATTAAATACACAAGAGCAGTGAGAGGTTCGGTAAACGGATTAACATTATTTTGATAATCTTTAATAATTAGAATAGCTAACACCAAAATTGAACTCCAAAACATAATCATCAAATATAATTTCATAAGATTCTAGCCTCCTTTCTATTTACATTTTTTCATTAATAATGTAAATCGTCAAAGTAGTCGATATTGGTAACTTCACAAGGGCAGGGGAAATATTGGCAATGACACAATCTGGAATCAGTCATAATATTGCTTCTTTAGAGTCAGAACTCAGAATTACACTTTTGAATAGAAGGAGAAATGGAATCTCATTAACAGATAGTGGAGAACGGATTATAAAGAACATGAGAAATATCTTATCTGAAGCAGAAAGCATTAAACAAGAAACCGCTTCTATTTTAGGTATACAAAATGGAAAGATAAATATTGGTAGCTTTTCAAGTTTCTCATCAAAAGTGTTGCCTACTATCATCTCAAAGTTTAGAGGAGAATTTAAGGGAATTGAAATAAACTTTTATGAGGGCAGCTATGATCAAATTACGCGTTGGGTAGAAGAGGGGAAAGTGGATATAGGTTTTACGTCTTTAAGTAATCCATTGGATCATTTGGAGTCAATCCCTATACTTAGAGATAGATTAGTCCTGACATTACCTATTCATCATCATTTTGCAATAAATGGACAAGTAAAAGTGAGAGATCTTCAAGGGGAGGCTTTTATTATGCCCAAGCTAGGATGTGAGGTGAGTGTAAAGAAATTTTTAAAGGAACAACAAGTTTCCCCAAACATCCAGTTTAATGTGGAGGATAATCAAACTATCATTGCAATGGTACGGGAAGGATTAGGCATTACCATCATGCCGGAGCTAGCTTTACCCTATAATTTACAAGGTTCCATTGTAAAACCTCTCTTACCCGAACCTTCCCGTGAAATAAGCATTATTACTCGATCAAAGAAGCAATCCCTTCCTGCTGTCAAAGCGTTTATAAAGACAACGATGGATTGTATGAAAGATTTACAGCTTTAATATGAATTTTGAAGCGAAGAGGCAGAGAGCATGTTTTGATTCATTTGTTCAAAGCATGCTCTTTATAATTGTTCTCGTATCGCTCTTATCTAGTAAAGGACACGCCATAAATAAAACGTAGCGTAGGATTCCCAGTTTTTCCATGGCATTGATAATTCTAAGATTTCATCTTTCGTTGGCTTTCGATTCATATTTTGTAATACTTTTATCGAATTAATAAGACCTACATCATCGATTGGAAAGGCTGTTTGGAACCGGAGGCAGCGCATTAATACATAATTGGCTGTCCAAGGGCCGACTCCCCGTATTTTAATTAAGCTTTTTTCAGCATCTTTAAAGTCCATTTCCTTTAATTTTTCCCTCGATAATTCTCCACTGGCCATTAATTTCGCAATGCCAATGATATATTCACTTTTTTTTACGGTCATTTTAATATCTGCAAGGTCCGAGGGTGTTAACTTTGCAATTCTTTCGTACGTTGGGAACACCCAATAGTTTTTACCATTCCAGTCGATGAAATCGCCAAATTTTTCTACAAATTGCCTCTTTAAGGTGTACGCGAAGGCTAAGTTAATTTGTTGGCCTAAAACGCCCCAGCATAAAGCTTCAAATAAATCAGGAATGCCTATTACTCGCAATCCATAGAAGTTTCGGGCAGGTACTTTAAGTAAAGGATCTCCCTTTGCCATTTCATAAAATGGTGTTAAATCGTTATTTAGATCAAACCACTCATGAATAAATTTTACAACCTGTTCTAGCTGCCACCTTTCAATAGGCCTAGATTCATTTAAGAATTGAACGATCATTTGTTTATTCTTAATGACGTTTACCTGTACTAAATACCGAATTTCTCCCACAGCTATCACTTTTATAATGCTGTCGTTCTCTATTTCATACATGCATTCCTTCTTTTCTCTTGATAGATAGCCTAGATTGGCATTCATGTTGAAATGTTCAGGTAGGGTAATGACAATACCATTCTTGACTTCATGCCATATCATTCTTTCATTCTCCTTTACAAAATACATTGATGTCATTTTTACTTTATCACATCATCACCTGTCCTAATTTTGTTATCTTGCTATTACATTCTAAACACCTTATTTTTTTCGATTGATGAGGTTATAGTGTTAGTTATCAAGAATGCTAAATAGGAGGGATAAAATGGCGCAAGACATAAAGACACGTGTCGAAAGCTTAGATTGGGAGTCCATACAAAATGAATTAGATGAGCAAGGTTTCGCAAAGCTTCCAGCAATTTTAACAAAAGAGGAATGTGAATCTTTCATGGAGATGTATAGTGAGGAGGAGTCATACAGAACGACCATCAATATGACGAGATATCGCTTTGGGAATGGGGAGTACAAATATTTTTCTTATCCATTACCCGATATCATCCAACATTTAAGAGAGTCTTTTTATTTGGAATTAGCGAAAACAGCGAATCGGTGGCTGAGTTATTTAAAGAAAACAGAGCAGTATCCAGAACAACTTCAAGATTTTTTGAAAACGTGTGAGGGGTATCATCAAATGAGACCGACACCTTTGATATTAAAGTATGAAACAGGCGGATTTAATTGTTTGCATCAAGATTTATATGGCGATCTATTTTTTCCGTTTCAAGTAGTGTTTGTATTAAATCAACGAGATAAAGACTTTTGCGGTGGAGAATCTTTATTAATAGAACAAATCCCACGTGCTCAAAGCAGGGGACATGTCATTACGTTAGAGCAAGGCAGCGCACTTATTTTTCCTACTAACCACAGACCTGTGCTTGGTAAAAAAGGCTATTACAAAAATACAGTACGGCACGGTGTAAGCACGGTTACTTCGGGAGAACGATACGGTCTTGGAATTATTTTTCACGATTCTAAATAAACATTAATTTCAATATTTTGCTAGTCCATTCTTTGAAATGTCCATTCGAATGGATAGGGAGTATATTATAAGGTGAGGTGAGAAAAATGCCAGATAGAATTGATCACAGCCACAAAGAGAGCTATGCTCATAGTCATTTGAATGATGTAGAAATGATAACCGATGAGAAGTGGCAAGCCATCATAAATAATGATATAGCGTACAATAATCATTTTTTTTACGCTGTGAAGTCAACAGGAATATTTTGTAAGCCTTCATGTAAATCACGCGTTCCAAAAAAAGAAAATGTATGCATATTTCAAAACGCAGAACAAGCTCTCCGTGCTAATTTTCGCCCTTGTAAACGGTGCAAGCCCACAAATGAAAATCTGCCTGATAGCGAGTGGGTTGATTTAATTACGGAATACATTGATAAAAATTTTACAGAAAAACTAACGCTAGAATCGTTAGCAAATATTTGTCATGGAAGTCCGTATCATATGCAACGGACATTTAAAAAGGTTAAAGGCATTACGCCAGTTGAGTATATACAGCAAATTAGAGTTCACGCAGCTAAAAAGTATTTGATTCAGACAAATAAAGCGATTGGAGATATCGCCATTTGTGTGGGGATGGCTAACACGTCTTATTTTATTACTTTATTTAAAAAGAAAACGGGCCAGACACCAGCGCAATTTCGTCAAATGAGGAAGATGGAGGAACAGGACAATGGAAAAAATGAATAAACCAACACTTTACTGGTCTTTACTAAAGTTTAAAGATTGGAACTTCCATATAGCGTCAACGACAAAAAGTCTTGTCTTTATAGGTTCACAGTACAAGCCATTCGAGGAATTAGTCAAATGGGCGACGAAACACTTTCCAGGATGTCCGCTTGTTGAAGATGCTGAAAAGCTTGAGCCCTTTGTCGTTGAAATCACTCAGTATCTAGATGGAAGACGGAAAACCTTTACGATTCCATTTGAGTACGTAGGTACACCATTCCAGCTAGCAGTCTGGAGGGCACTTTGTGATATCCCTTATGGACAGACGAAATCCTATTCCGATATTGCAAATGATATTAATAAACCGGCAGCTGTTCGGGCAATAGGAGCGGCTATCGGGGCTAATCCGATATTAATTACTGTGCCATGCCATCGCGTAATAGGAAAGAACGGCTCATTAACTGGCTATCGGGGCGGATTAGAAATGAAAACATGGCTACTTGATCTGGAAAAGAGAGTTTCATTAAACATTGAGTAATTTAATTATTACTGCACAACGATTGGAGATGCCGTCATGAGTAGTGAATTATTCTATAAAAATCCAAAAACAATTCTGAATAAAGGGACTGGCTTCCTTTCTGGATATACGCATTCACTTAATCCTTATACAGGCTGTACTTTTGGGTGTTCCTATTGTTATGTACGTGAAATGCCAGTATCTTTGTTTCGAGAAGGTGAATGGGGAAATTGGGTAGATATTAAAAATGGAGCTGCAAATTTATTAAAAAAAGAACTTCATCGCGCCAAAACTAAAGGGAATGTAACCATATTTATGTCATCAAGTACAGATCCATATCAACCAATAGAGCAAAAGGAAAAGGTGACACGATCTCTACTAGAAGTTATGGTAGAAGATCCACCTGACTTCTTATTAATACAGACTAGAAGCCCACTGGTAAGTCGAGATAT
This sequence comes from Lysinibacillus sp. UBA5990, assembly GCF_002429815.1. Lineage (NCBI taxonomy): Bacteria > Bacillati > Bacillota > Bacilli > Caryophanales > Bacillaceae > Lysinibacillus > Lysinibacillus sp. UBA5990. The sequence goes on along the minus strand of NZ_DJAY01000015.1, from coordinate 1,409,727 downwards.
CGATTTGCTGCAACAATTGAAGGACAAAGTTCGAGTAAGTATGACGATTGAAACCGATTCCGAAACGATACGAAAACATTTCACTCCAAAGGCACCGCCAATCCAGGCGCGCTTTAAAACATTGGAAAAATTAGCAGCTGCAGGCATACCAACCCAAGTTGCTATAGCTCCCATATTACCAAGTGGGGACCATTTTCCGTTGAAACTAAAGTCATATGTCGATCGGATCTGTATCGATGACTATTTCATGGGCGATGGCAGTGGTGGTAAACGCACACGAAAACTTGGTATTGAGAACAAATACGCCCAACTTGGCTTAGAGGAATGGTATGGACCACATGTTCTTAAAAATGTATATAACCGATTTATTGAAGTCTTTCCCGAAAATCAAGTTTATGTGAGCCAGGCTGGGTTTGAGCCTTAAAAAGACTGTAATTTATAGAGATGAATAGCGTTTAGAGAACCACATAATCATGCACTTGAAGGTTTTCTCAGGAATGCATTTCTTAATGGAGTTTTAGCTGTAATAGCGACTTTATTAAGGAATGATGGTTTGAGACTACGTGCTTATTAATTAATAGTACACATATTAATTAATAAGCACAAAAAGTAACAATGATCTTCTGTAAATTAAAAAACGTTTGGTAACAAGCAGGTATAAATAATTTGTTTAAAGATAATAGAAGCATCTATGGACGGGTCATTTTACATGTACCCATATAAAATTTTGTTGACCAAAGATAATTAATTAATTGAGCGATTACTAACACAATTTCAATTCCGTCTCACTATTATTAGTATACTTTTCAATGAAACGTAACTTCCTATAATTTATATTATGTAAACTAAAATTATTTGGCGTGGAGGAGGGCTTGGATACGTCAACTCCCCATAATATCTGTACTTTTCGACTTGTCATTCTTAAGTTCCTTATAATAATCATGTGAACGATTTTTACGATAATGGGATGATGATAATGGATGATTTTGTACAGATAATAATTATTGTTTAATACGATATCTGGAGGTTTTATACTTGCAACTACACGCTGCCATTGACGAATTACTCAGTTAATACGGTTACGAGTTATGAATACGATTTACAGCTCTTCTTAACCTTTTTAACGGATCACGGCTGTTCAACCTGTTTAAATGAGATTACCAAGACCCAAGTACGTCGCTTTATCCAATATCTATTAGGATCATTAAAACAAAAACCTCGTTCGGTGAACCGAAAAATTTCTTCCTTAAAATCATTCACCAAATATTGTTTACAAAAACAATATCTTGCTAATGATTTTACGCACGGGATTGAATCGCCAAAGACCGATGATAAACTTCCTGTGTATATGACATTAACGGATCTAAAGCAGCTATTTGACTATCTAGAACGCGCCCAATCGCGTTTTTCGATGCGGAATGAGCTCATGTTTAAATTATTAGCAACAACAGGTATAAGACGTTCTGAACTTGTTTCATTAACATGGGAACAAGTTGATCTGGTAAATGAAACGATTCGAATTGATGGAAAAGGGAAAAAAGAACGGATATTGCCCCTTCATCCACACTTAATTCCGCTTCTGGCATCTTATAAAGCTTCTTTAAGATCAATCAGAGCCTGTTTTCCTGAATAAAAATCGTAAAGCATTAGATCCACGTGGTTTGCATGTCATATTTAAAGATGTGCTGAAAAAGGCAGGCCTCCCACCTACCCGCTTCACGCTACATCACTTACGGCATACTTTTGCAACATTGATGTTACAGCAAAATAAAGAAAACGTGGATTTGCGAACAGTTCAAAATCTTTAATACCTGTTTTAAATCCTTATTTTCCATTCCACGAATTATAAGTGTGTCCATGCCAATTCCCCCTTAGTATTTAAAAAAGGACTGCTAGCTTTCCCTAACAGTCAAAATTTTAACAACATGAATTAGATGAATTGGCAAGATTAATACCGCATACACCCGTTTCAGGTAATTCCAATTCCACACGTTTTGAAGCTTCTTCATCATCTGATAAATAAGCTGTTATTGAACGAACTTGTTCGTAGCCAGTTGCCATTAAAAATGTTGGTGCGCGTCCATAACTTTTAGCTCCGACTATATAGAAGTCCTTTTCTGGTTGGCGTAGAACTTCTTCTCCATGCGCTCTTACTGTGCCACAACTATGCACATTTGGATCAATTAATGGCGCTAATGCATGCACACTTTCAGTTGCTGAATCAATGGAAAGGCGTAGTTCACTGTTAATTGATAGGTCTGGTCTATTTCCTGCATTGACAATAAGCTCTTCAAATCCTGTTAATACTTTTTGTTCTTCGTTTATAGTACCAACAATATGGATGTTCTCATCTTTCTTCACTTGTGAGATATAGAAAGGTGTTATTACTTCAACCTTGCCTGTATCCACTAATTCGTGAATGCGAACACCGAGTGCGCCACGTGCTGCTAATGCATCTTTTTCTTCTCCACCATAGGCTTCTTCTACAGATTTTTTACGCATAATCCACACTAGCTTTGTTGCAGGATTCTCTTCTTGTAATTCCGCAAGTGCCAATAATGTATTGATAGCAGAATGGCCACCACCAATGACTGCAATCTTTTTATTGGCATATCGCTTTGCATTGGTATTTATGTCTGGGATACCATACTCAATGTAATTTGCTAATGCTTTTTCATTTTGCAGCCATACACCTGTAGAATTTGCTGGGTTTGGATTCCCCCATGTACCCGTCGCATCAATAACTGCTCTCGCCTCAATCATATGGATGTCATTCTCTTGTTCAATATAAATAGTAAAGGACTGTACTACTCGATTTTTTGTCTTCATCTTATCATTCAATTGTCGTGAAATCCCTACTACTTTTGTGTTCAATTGAATGTGAGGCTTTATTTGTACTAGCTCAGATAAAGGCTTTAAATAAAGATCAATTAATTCATGTCCTGTCGGTAAAATATCTAAATTAGGTTCTTCCCAACCGGAGGCATCTAATAAAGCTTTAGCAGCCTTATTAATGTTATATCGCCATGGTGAAAATAATGTAACATGCCCCCAGGTACGAATATTGTGTGCTATTTCACGCCCAGCCTCTAGTAAAATAAATGCTTGCTTTTGCTCCACTAAATGAGCAGCTGCAGCTAATCCAATTGGACCTGCACCAATTATGACAATCGGTAAATTCTTATTGGAATTATTAACAGTCTCTTGGACTTCAATAGCCTTAGTTGTAGTACAACAAGATCCATTTTGGTTGATTATTTTAAGTGTTTTTATCATTAACTTCTCCTCTATTTTCTTTACATAAGCATTTCCTTATATAAAATATATTTTTTACGCCTAGCAGTTAGCTAGACGTTGTAAACTTTGCATGTGTAATTAACACATTTCAATTTCACACATTGTTTTATCAATTTGCAAACATGTCGAAGTGCCGTAACGATCTATATCTCCTTTAAAGAAGAAATTAAAAGCAAACTCTTTAGCCTCTATTATTGTGTATTCTCTACTATTCATTATTAACTTTAAATAAGCAATAAAATAATCTTTAGTTAATACGCTAGCATGATTTACTGTCATTTTTAAATCCTCCATTCAACAGATTGAATAATTACTAACAGACCGTATTATCCTCAGCTACAAAATGTTCAATTCGTTGGCCAATTGCGTCACGTATATTTTGGAATACAGTCCATTTTTCCTCATCTGTACCTGTTGCTTTTGCAGGATCTTCAAATCCCCAATGCTCACGACGAACGTGAGGAGGTGTCATTGGGGATTTATCAGCTGCATCTTCACATAATGTAACCACTAGTGTGGCACTGTTTAATGTCTCAAAGTCAATTAAATCAGATGTATGATTTGAAACATCAATTCCTACCTCCTCCATTGCTTTAATGGCATTCGGATTTACCCCGTGTACTTCAATACCAGCACTTTTAACTGTCCAATTGGTTGGTAGTAGCTTTTTTGCCCATCCTTCTGCCATCTGACTACGGCATGAGTTCCCTGTACACAAGAAATAAAGTGTATTTGTCATAATATTGCTCCCTATTTAATAGTTTTAAAGTATTTTTTCTGCCAACGTAAGGCAACCCATACCAGTCCTATGAGTACTGGTACTTCCACAAGTGGTCCAATAACAGCTGCAAATGCCACGCCACTATGCAGGCCAAACACCCCAACTGCAACCGCAATCGCTAGCTCAAAGTTGTTACTTGCAGCTGTAAAAGAAAGAGCTGCTGTGACAGGATAAGATGCACCTACTTTACGGGAAGAGAAGAATGACACAGCAAACATGATCACAAAGTAAATAAATAATGGAATAGCAATTCGCACTACATCAAGTGGCAGTTCTACTAATTGCTCACCTTTTAAAGCAAACATCATCACAATCGTGAACAACAGTGCAATTAAAGTAAGTGGTGAAATTTTCGGTAAGAACTTTTCTTCATACCACTGCTTTCCTTTTGTTTTAATCCCTATCCAACGTGTGAGGAACCCTGCAGCAAACGGGATACCTAAGTATATAAGTACGCTCTTTGTAATCTCCCACATAGAAATTGATACATTGAAATTCTCTAAACCAAACCAACCAGGTAATACATTTAAGAAAAAGTAAGCAAAGATAGAGTATGTTAAAATTTGGAAAATTGAGTTAAATGCAACTAAACCAGCTACATATTCGCGATCTCCACGCGCTAAATCATTCCACACAATTACCATTGCAATACATCGAGCTAAGCCAATCATAATGAGCCCAGCCATATATTCTGGGTAATCATGTAAGAAGATAATCGCTAAAAAGAACATAAGGAACGGGCCTAGTAACCAGTTTTGAAAAAGAGAAAGTAAAAGCACTTTCCAATCCTTAAATACACGCCACATCTCTTCATACTTTACTTTCGCTAATGGTGGATACATCATGACAATTAACCCGATAGCAATCGGTATGGACGTTGTGCTAATAGACATGGCCTCTAACGCTTCCCCAACATTAGGCATGGTGATACTTAATACAACACCTATTCCCATCGCAACGAATATCCAAAGGGTAAGGTAACGATCTAAAAAAGATAGCTGTTTGGTTAAAGACTCATTACTCATGTTCAGTCCCCCCTACATGGCAACAATCTGTGCCACAGTTGCACCCGTTTAAAGGCTGAATTTGTTCTATAATGCCCTTCATCAGTGGCGTTTGATCCTCTACTAAACGGTAATGTTTCCAAGTCCCTACTTTTCGTTCCGTAATAATGCCTGCCTCCTTTAATTTTCGTAGATGTTGACTAACGGCTGGTTGTGATATTCCTAGCACATCCACAAAATCACATACACATACCTCCCCATTTTTCATGCATGCAAGTAATTTAATGCGATTTAAATCTGCTGCTGCTTTTAGTTGTTTTTCAATTAGTGTGTTTTCCATTTATCTGCTCTCCTTATATAACTATTTGCTTATATATTATTTTAAATAAAATCACCTCGTTAAAGAAAGGTGAATTAATTCTTATATAACTATATTCTTATATTATGATTTAATGTTTTGGATTGCAACAGAAATTTGCCCAATTTGAAAATTTCTTTTTTCTGCTCCGTTAAACAATCCATCAGAATTAAGATTTGTTTATCTTTACCTTTTTATCGATATTACTGTAGTTTTGGAATAAAGACTAATTATAAAATATCCCTCAATCCTTATCTAATAACAACTTCAAAAACTCCATTTTAATCCTTTTAAATAAGTATGAGATTTTTATAAAAAGTTTGCTCATTTCCAGCTATGTTGTCAATAATCGCGCCCGATTGTTGAGTACCTTATTGAAGATAAGCACCCGTTAGCTTAATAAACATCTGTTAGTCTTCATCCAAAAAAATTGCAGTGGATAAATTTAATAGTGGTACGACTATTCTTGCTAAACCTAAACTTACTTCGCGATTAACAATATAAAACATTTTTTCATTATATTCCAATTTTATTGATAACTCTTTCCAAACATGGTATTTTTATTTAAAGGAGGTAATTATATAAGATATTTATTTGGATTCATTTTCTTATTGATAGGTATTTGGCAGCTAATAATAACCTGGCGAACATTCACAGGCATCAAGAAAGACGGAGATAAAAGTACTTCTCCTTTTATTATGCTAGGCCTATGGAATAGTTTAGTATTTGCCATAATTTTCATTGCTGTTTCACTCGGATGTTTCTTCATCAAATTTTAAATATTTCTATTTAAAATTTATTTGGTTTGTTCATTACTTTACAAAGAATGTGATAAGCCAATTCGTTTTTGAGTCGTCTTAAGCAGTATATTAAGTATCGAACCAATACACATATAAATTAAAAAAAACAAAGCATAAATGAGTGATTCCATAAAATACCTCCAAAATTCTATTATGTAATATTTAACTATAAATTCTTATTCAACTAAACTGCCTCGTTAGTTCAATAAGAAAAAAGAGCTACCCAAGCAGCTCAATTCACTTCAAGTAAAGCACCCCATAACCTGCACCGTTAGTTAAAGTGTCATTCTTCACAATCTGACCTATATCTTAACATAAATATCCAGATCTTTTAAAAGTGGTGTTCAATTATATGCCATTTAATGGAAGAAGGCGCATTCCTTATTAAAGAAATGCGCCCGATTGTTGAAGATCCTTATCCGACTAAAGCGCCCCGTTAGTTGAAGAACTTAGATTATACAACTGAGCTATTCGATGAAAGACGGTGAACCTTACTTTCTCATAGGTTCTGAAAAAAATCAAATTTGCTAACGGTGGTATATTAACTAGCCTTTTACCCATAGAGTTATTTGATTTAGAGGTGAAATTATTCAACATCCCCTTCAATTATTACTTTAAACTTTTATTTATTTGCCATATCCCTGAAATGGCAGATAACATTAACCATGGCTCTATTACCATATTGATTAAAACATGAGCTATAATTGGTGCAAGGGCGCTCCTTCCAGTATAAATATAGAGCATAGCAAGAAGACAACCTAAGATCGTAGTTGAAAGAATGGCTGGAAGTGCAATTTTTATCTCTCCTCGCATTAATACCCATGAACCATGAACAACCCCAAACGTAATTCCTGAGATTAACACTTGTGAAAGATATGGAAATCCAATAGATAATAGATAATCCATGAGCAGATGTCTAAATACAACTTCTTCTACTATTCCACTTACAATAGCAGCCCATATACCAATTAATTTAATCCAAGAAAATGTTAATAAATTTCTTTTCACAAATGGTATTGCAAACATCGTATAGGAAATATACCCTATAACAATTAATAAAGTGAAAAACCACATAGGTAAATTAAGTAACATTTCCGGTGAATATCCCAATCCATTCTCAATAAACCTCTTAGGATTATTTATATACCAATAAATAACACTTATTGTAAGCATACTTGATATGCTTATTAATATCCATCCCGTTTTAATTCGGTCTTTTAGTGTTGTTACCTCGTTCATACTAGCTGCCTCCTTGAGTTATATTCTTAAGTTACTTTTGTTAAAGCCAAATATAACGACATAAAAGTTTAGCAACAATACTTTACGAGTAACATGTCTTTATTGTTAGGTGAAATGCTTTTTATTACATATAACCTGCATTATTCGAATCGTAATTTATGCTATATTTTTAGAGAGAGGTGATAGTGATGAAGATAGAAATAAAAATTGATACACAAATCGATGAACCCTATATAACAATCTGCGTGTCCAAATTAACACCAGCTATTCAGGCTGCAATCTCACTCTTACAACAAGAAAATGAACAAATTTTAACAGGGACTGCAAACAATAAAGTACATATTATCGAACCTCATACTGTAATTGTTATTAGAACAGAAGGAAAAGAATTAGTACTATATAGCGACGATGGTAATCGTGTTATTATGAGTAAACCTTTATATGAGTTAGAACAGCAGCTAGGTGATGATTTTATCCGGATTTCTAAATCAGCAATAATTAATCCTAGAAAAATCAGAAATATTGAAGCTTCCTTTAATGGAACAATGGAAATTGAGCTTATTTTAGGAATAAAAGAAGTGATTTCTCGTAATTATAAAAAAACTTTTAAAGAGCGTTTGGGGGTATAGTTACATGAACTTTTTCAAGAGTTTAGGATACGGTATAAGTATGGGATGTACAGTGTTTGTTATTGTTAATCTTATTGGATATTGGTTTAAAGGAGAGTTATTTTTAGATGCTGTTATGGCTACTTTTCCTCAACAAGTATTAGGATCAATTATTGTTGGAATTGCATGTATACTCCCTTCTTACATCTATAGAATAGAACGTTTAACATTCTTACAACAAAGTGCTTATCATTTTTTTATAGCTATAGGTACCTTTATAGTTGTTGCCTTTTCTTTAAAATGGATTCCTACATTTTCGATAACATTAACTATCCTGTTGTTGCTTTTCAATGTATTAATTTTTGCATTTGTTTGGCTGTTATTTTATTTTTATAGTCAAACGGAAGTAAAAAAAATGAAGAAGAAAATTATTGAGCATACAGACAGTAGTAATAATCAATAGATTCTTTGATAGAATTTCAATAATTCAAGAGGCTAGTCAACAAAAATAAGCCTCTTTTACAATTATCATTGCCGTATGAACCAAAGATTCTTCAACTAAATTGCTTCGTTAGTTGAAGTACTTTTCTTCACAATCGCCATGTCCAATTTAATTATCGTATTTTATTCAATTAATTGGCCCTTTCCACAAATAAAGACGCTCTCCTTATTACAGAAAAGCGCCCGATTGTTGAAGATGGTTTTTCAACTAAAATCCTGCAATTGAAGTAGATCAATAATAAAGGCAGGTATACTAATTTTATAAATATGAGTTTTTTATTACCCCCAATAATTTTCCATTAAAACTGTGGACCAATTAGGTTGTCTCACATTTTCTTTAGGTAAAAATTCATTCATTACAGGTTTTATATCAATTATTGGCGTGCCATCAATAGCATCTAATCCTTTTACAATTAATCGGCTATTTTTCACCTCAATAAGTTCTACAATTGTGATACCTAATTTATTCGGTCTGTTTTTTCCTCGTTGAGCAAATATCCCAACCAAAGGAAAATCTTTATTGTTTCTTGGATGCCTTGCTTCATACTGAATTTTATTATCTTCTACTTTATTAAAGTAAAAAACGATTTCTAAATGCGAAAACTCTTCTATACCTTTTATTGCAGATACATCTATGTTCTCTGCTAGTTCAATTGCGGATAGAATTGATCCCCAATTATCATCCAAAATCTCTTTTCTATTATTGTTTACAAAAGCAACTGGTTCAATGATAAATGACATAATTACCCCCTATGTTTCTAGATATAATTTTTAACAAAAACATTGTTTAGTACACTTTATAAATCGTAATTGTTGCTTACTAAGTCGATATAAAGGGCTTCACCTTGCCCTCTATTTCGAGTTGAATTTGTCTTACAGTTTTTTATTATCGCATTTCATCTTTAGACTATTTTATCAGGAAGGTTTAGTTATAATCCTTATATTTCCAATAGTACAGCAAAAAATATATAAGTAAATCTTAAATTAATTATTAATAAGCATAAGTTTATCTTATGAAACTTTCCTTTAATAAAATAGTAACCTTAAATTTAAATATAAATCTAACTTATTATTTAGGAGCATAGAACCATTCCTCAACATTCTGGCCCTTTAACGAAAACGAGCGCTGATTCTTAATACAGAATCGGGCCCGATTGTAACTCTTCACAATTACTTGATATTATATAGGTGAATAGAAAGTTAAATTAAAATTTAGTTTTAAGTAGGTTATTTATATTATTCTCTTATAATTTTTCGAAAAGGTGAGTTAATGAAAAAGATTATTGTTTTTGTATTAACGATATTAATATTATTGTCAGGATTCGTAACACAAAGTTATGCGTTGTCAGATTCGAAATCTGCGGCAATACAAGCGTTGCTAGATGATGCCTCTCGTATATCAGGTGTGCCGGGAATGTCAATCTCAATACTTGCTGATGATGAAGTGTTCTACTTTTCTTCAGGGTATGCAGACCGTGAAAAGGGGTTGTCTGCAAGTGAAAATACACTCTATGAGTTAGCTTCGGTCAGTAAAGCTTTTACCGGTATGGGTATTATGCTGTTGGAAGAACAAGGGCTGCTCTCAATGACTGACCCTGTCCAAAAATATTTACCTTGGTTTACGTTAAAGTATCAAGGGAAACCTGTTGATATGCAAAGCCTTACACTAAATAACTTTCTTCACCATACCAGTGGTCTAACAAATAGTAGACATACTCAAAATATTCCACAAGGCAATACACCGGATATGTTGCAAAAGACTGTGGAAATGCTCGTAGATGCTGAATTGGCGTTCCCTCCCGGTGAACAGTATAACTATGGAACCGTTAATTATGACGTATTGGGTTTGGTTATTGAGATTGTGTCGCGACAAAGCTATGAAGACTTTATGAGGGAACAGGTATTTCAGCCGTTAGGTCTTCACCAGACGTATGCTTATAAAGAAGATGCTCAAGCCACTGGACAGTTGGCACAGGGCTACCGTACTTCCTTTTTTATGACAACTCCATTTAAAGCTCCGGATTATGCGGGGAATAAACCCGCAGGCTACATCATTTCTAATACAAAAGATATGGCGCGTTGGATGGGTATACAGATGGGTATTGTGCAGGACATACCCGAAATATTTCACACGGTTATCGAAAAATCACATAGGGGTGATATGTCTGTTTCGGCTGTCAACGATATGCATTATGCGGCAGGCTGGTCGGTAAACGCCGACCAAACGATTATAGAACACACTGGGGGCAATCCAAATTTCAGAACCGAAGTAGCCATACTGCTAAATGAACGAACAGCCGTCTGCTTGCTGAGCAACGGTGCAAATACCAATATAAACCTGGTACTAAAAGTTAAAGATATATTAGACGGCAATCTAACTCAGTCATATGAAATAAGCGGCACACAGCTTTTGGATATCACTTTGTCGTCTATCACAATTATTCTTTGCCTATTGGCCGTTTTGTTATTTCTCTTAGGATTACGCAGAAGGAAAACGAATGAGCGGCAGCCAATGACAAAAAAGAGAATAATCGTAACAATTATTTTCCTGATCGCTACGATTGCCCTGGGTATACTGTGCTGTGCTTTAGATTGGTCAACGATACTTATTTGGCGAACATATAGTGTTCTTACAGCTTTGATTTCGTCAGCATTATTAACAGCAAGCATTACATGGTTTTTATACACTCACCGATAATTGCCTCGCTCCCATTATAAGCATAATGTTAAGGAATTACATTTCAATTTATTGGTATCCTTATTTGAAATAACATAAGACACTTCGGTGTCTTTTTTAATATCATTGACAATTTTCCCAGTCAAACCTAATTACTATTACTTCCACTAACCTGCTCCGTTCGTGGAATAAGGTTTTTTTAACACCTATATTATTTTGCACATGCGTCGTCGTTAGGTAACATTTCTTAAAAGACTGTTATTCCACAATCTGGCCCGTTTGTTGAACAACAAAAATCCTGCATATCAACACAGGATTTTTAATCAAACTTTTTTATAAATGTTCAAACTTGTTTTAAACGATAAATCTTTTGTTGCTCATTTACTACCTTCTCGTTTAGGTGGGTTAGTGTTTTATTCGCAATTGCATATGTATTCTTTAAATAGCTCCCATTACTATGGCTATTTTTTAGCCTATACCTAAAGTAAAAGGATTTTCAATATACTTCTAAAGGACTTTATTTCTCTTTCGGACGCACCAACCTCAACAAGATTATTTAATCCATCAAGCATTTTAAGATAATCGCACATATTATTTCGAGGATTTCGGGATTGGTAAAGTGCGAAAGGATTGCAAGGCAACTTTTCAATCTTTCATTACCTGAAGGGTAAGCACTCGTTTCAATGCCACAATCATTTCACCTGCTCCTTTAATCCAAGGTAGTCATTGATGGCAAATAATAAAGAATCCGGCGATTATTTCTATTGAGTGAGCAGTTTTTTTGTTTAAGCTCTCTCCAATAACCCTAAAATTATAGAAATAAGCTCATGTAAACCTCCTGTATACTTTCAGTATCAATATATCCCATAAAAAAACCTCCATTGTATTTGGAGGCTTTTAACATGTATCTATTATTAATTTACTTCAACTTGACCCATCATACCATTTTCTTCATGTTCAAGGACATGGCAATGGAACATGTAAATGCCCTTATTATTGAACTTAACTGCTAATTTAACTGTTTGACCAGCTTCAACTGAAACAGTATCCTTCCACCCTCTTAAATTTAAAGGAGGTTCTTTCCCATCAATCGATACGATTTTAAATTGAGTGCCATGTATGTGGAAAGGATGTGTCATTCCACCCATCATATCAGGTTTATTATATATTTCCCAAATTTCAGTCTCTCCCTGTTTTTGAGTGAAATCAATACGATTCCTATCAAACTGTGAACCATTTATTGAAACCATTGTTCCCATACCAAATAGTTCAAGATTCTTTTTAACTGGTAAGTTTTTTTCCTCTTCAGTAACACCAAAATCATTTAATTTTTCTGCAATGTTACTTGTACTTGCAGCTTTTTGTTCAATTTTAAATGGTAAAAGGGTAGTTCCTTCTTCATTTATTAATGCTATATCCGTTTTGTCATCCATTTTTGAAAAGTCCACTATTACCTCTGCTCGCTCACCTGGTGTTAAGGTAATTTCTTTCATATCAGTAGGTTGATTTAAGAAACCTCCATCAGTAGCAATTTGTTGGAATGTAGCTCCATTATTCAATCTAAAAGTATAATTACGAGCATTAGAACCGTTTAATAATCGAAGTCTTACTTTTTCTTTACCAACAGTAAGTTTAGGATTCAAAGTACCATTAATTAATAAAGTATCTCCTATTGTACCATCTTCATTAAGGACTACTTGATAATTTAATTGCTTTTCTTCAGTAAATTGTCTATCTTGGAATACTAACGGAAAATCATTCACACCATACTCATTTGGTAAATTGATTTTTTGCGAGTTTTCATCATCAATATAAATTAAGCCAGCTAAACCTTTATATACTTGCTCTGCTGTAGCACCTTCTGGATGTGGGTGGAACCACAGCGTAGATGCTCCTTGATTAACTGTAAAATTTACATCTTCTGTTACACCTGATTCTAAGACTTGATGTGGACCACCATCACCATTACCTGGAATTTCTAATCCATGCCAGTGAAATGTTGTTGGTTCAGATAAATCATTTTTTGTTCTAAACGTTACCGTTTGATCTTTATTAATACGAATGATTGGCCCTAAAAAGGAACCGTTATATCCATATGTCTCTGTTTTAGTTCCCTTAAAGATTTCTGTTGTTCCTTGTTGAGCAGTAATATCAACAATTCCATTTTTAGGTTCAAGAATAGGTGGAAGCGCAAGCTCATTTTCCCCAGTTGAATTATTTAATGCTAATGGATTGTTATGACTCGCATGACCATTTTCCATGTTACTATCTTTATTATTCATACCCTCCATGTTTTTCATTTCTTCATCACTCATCTTGGAATGGTCCATATTTGATTTATTATTAGATTCCGAATTACCCGCACTACATCCTCCTATTATAATAGCGCCTACTAATAATGAAGTAATCAAAAGTTTAGATTTCATTATGTTTCCTCCTTTTATTCTTTACATAGGCACTATAACCAATAAATATGGAGAATTTATGGATTTGAAATTAAATGAGACAAATATTAACCACTCTATCTAAGAAAACTTTAATATACCTTCTTTTATTTCTTAACTTTCCAAATCAAAATGATAATTGAAATAAATAAGATACTTATTACAATTTTCCATATAAAATTTACTTGCATAAAACCATATACTGCTCCTGCTTCAAAGATTAAAGCTGGTATTTTTCCAATAGTACTAGCAAGCGTAAATGTGCTTAAAGACACCTTAGAAAATGCACTAGTAAAAGTCACAAGACCTGATGACATAAAAGGTAAAATCCTTAAACTGACAATTATCCAAAATGCATCAGATCCTTCCAACTCCTTTAATCTTAAAAGTTTAGGGTGCAATACGAATGGTCTTTTCCATTTATTGAGTCCTTTTCTATATAAAATAAAGCTAATAACTGCACCAAGTGATTCACCGATAATAGAAATTAGCAACCCGTTGAATACTCCAAAAAACACAAGGTTAGTGGCTGTAATAAAAACACTTGGTAGTACACCTATAATACTAACCAAAGTATTTATCATTAAACTAACCAAAATTGCAAATAATCCAGATTGTTCAAGTAATTGAAGTAATTTTTCTTCCATGATTAAACTCTATCTTTTTTAAACTATTACTTGCATATCATGAACTTTTGTTAATAAATAACAACTGCCTGTTCACCTAATGCTTCATAACTATTAAAAAATGCTCCCTTATCCAATGTTATTATTCCCTTACGTGGATCCATTACTTCCACAGTATTATTTCCCACAGATAATAGTACCATTGTATGTAAATTTTGATACATTTGATGGTACTCACCTGTTTCTTCAATAATCCATCCCCCTTTAACCTTTGGTGGTGAGAGGTCCAATGTTACCCATGTAATAACTGGTATTCCCTGTCTAATATAATTTGTTATTTCTTTTATTGTACTTCCACTACTATTTTTTGCATGTAAATCTAACTTTCTCTCTGTGATAAAATTATTAGCTGCTTTGACAATTGGTTCGGCAAAACGTATGTTCCCGTTTCTAGATTACTTGGCTCGCCACCATATGCTTGATTAGGATTTGGCCCATACTTTTTTTTCATTTTGTATTCAAACGATTGTTTAGGTAAATAATTTTGATCCATTTCTAATTTAGATGTTTCTGCACCATAGTAATTAAGTACTGCTGTTAGAGTAGTTATTTCACACCCATTTGGTAGTTCAGGATTTTGTAGAATTACAGGTACTCCAAATCCTTTATTATGATTTACTGCATATGTTTGAACTAATATTGATTGTGTAGATGACGTATACGTAAATTTTTTCTCTGTTAAATACATTCCTGTTGTAAAATTGTTTGGGCTCCCTACTTTTACTGTATAAGTTTCATTAGGTTGCAAATCATTAAATTCAGCCTCACCGTTATCAAAACTAATTGTTGAATCTACTTCTTTTCCTTCTTCATCAAATAATTCCACATATAAACCATTAAGTGGTTCTCCACTAAAAT
This sequence comes from Lysinibacillus sp. UBA5990, assembly GCF_002429815.1. Classification (NCBI taxonomy): domain Bacteria; kingdom Bacillati; phylum Bacillota; class Bacilli; order Caryophanales; family Bacillaceae; genus Lysinibacillus; species Lysinibacillus sp. UBA5990. Next base: position 1,394,474 of record NZ_DJAY01000015.1, on the reverse strand, counting down.
ATTCTACTGTTAAAATTGTTATTTTATTTAAGTTTGTATTTTCGTTTGTACAACCCTCTAAAAAAACAGCTAATAATCCTAAAGTGAAAATAATTCCCCTCTTTCTAATTTCCCATACCTCCTCGGTTATTATTACATTATTAATAATGAATATAACGAACAATTATGGAGAAATTATGGATTAAAATTAAAGAGGATTTTTAGAATTTCTTATATAAAAAAAGATGTTCAATTTATCAAAATTGACTCATCGAACATCTCTTAGTATTAATTTTTTATGGAGAAGATAACTCACTTTCTGTTAGCCATTTATGATTTGTTACTTTTTCGCCAGTAGTAGCCTACATGGCAACAATCTGTGCCACAGTTGCACCTGTTTAAAGAATGAATTTGTTCTAAAATGCCCTTCATCAGTGGCGTTTGATTCTCTACTAAACGGTAATGTTGCCGAGTCCCTACTTTTCGTTCTGGAATTGTTTATCTTTACCTTTTTATCGATGTTACTGTAGTTTTCGAGTAAAGATTGATTAAAAAATATCCTTCACTCCTTATCTAATAGCAACTTCAAAAACTCCATTTTGAAAAAAGATTGTTCAAAATGGAGTTACTCCTTTTATATAAGTATGAGATTTTTATAAAAAAGGTTGATTGTTTTCAGCGATGTTGTTCAACAATAGCGTCCATTACACATGAACAACTATTTGCTAGTTTTATAATAAGATGCTTTACTACTTTGTAGTAGGTGACTGGCAGCCATAAGAGTATGCAAGACATAGAAAACCACACTTTTCTAGGATAGGTCTACTCATTGGACTGGCGTCAACAGTAAGGAAAGGATGCCCATTTTCATATGCCTTTTTTGCACGAGTAGCTAAAAGTGCTGTATAGTAACCTTTTCCTCGGAACAACGGTAGCGTTGAACCTCCCCATAAGCTAGCAAAGGAGGAGTTTTTTTCTAAGTACATCCAAGCAGCACTTACAAGCTGACCATCTTCATAAATTCCATAAATGTATAGGGATTCAGGATTATTCTGTTTATCTCTCCAAAGTCTTTCTCCCAGCTCAGCATGCGGTACATTCCAGATGGCATCTTCTAGATTAATAATGTCTTGAATACCTTGTTCATCTGTTATTTCCTTTAAATTGACGTGTTGGCCATTATTAAGCAAGGGGTGCTGATTATCTAACTTCATGACCATTAATGCTTCAGGATCATCTATTGTGAATCCTTCTTGTTTAAGAATATCTTTTAAACTATCAGGCTTGTCGTAGTTATACACCTTCCACTCAAAATCCTGCTCAATGTTACTAAAATAGTTTAACTCGTTCTTAATAATTTCTCTTACATCACCTTCGTTTACATTAGATGAGACAATGAATCCTTTTTCACCAAACTGTGAAATGTGACGTACAACATGCTCTGTTTCCTCTCTTCTGTACCCTTTTACTTGAGCCTCTTGTCGAAGTTCTTTGTGAAATAGTGATAGTAATTCATTTTTATCCATGGGCTACCCTCCTTCATTAATTAACTTATTGATTACTACCAATTATTGCAAAAGAAGACGTTCAACTCAATCTTTTTTATCCGTAAAAAGACGCTTTTCCTTGTTTCAGAATATAGCCCTTTCCATGAATAAAGATGCTTAACTTCCTGTATATATTTTTGCATATATAGCTGTATAAACAATATTCAAAGGTAAATCCAAGAAATGTTGGTTTAACAGCATTTCTTGGATTTTGATCTCTTTCTAAACTTTGATTTGGAAACGTTTAGTAGGTTTAGTTTGTATACGTTATAAATCCTAGTTTCACTAAAGTCTTCGTGTTAGATAAATTAGATACAATGTATCGAGTGTATCGAGATTCATTTTTGAATTTTTACTACTGAAACTCCATCTGTGGTTACATGAAAGGTTATTGTAATAGGACCTTCAGGTGGATTAAAAGGACCTGTATACGTATCATACTTTACTTTCACAGTAAAATCATATTGAGAATACCTGCCAGTTAGTCGTTTTACTTCTAATATTTCTGCATTCCAAAGTGCATAACTACGATTTGGGTATTCCTTATTAATTACTTTTCTTGCTTCAGGGTCTAATAAAACTAATAATACATCATATAAATCAGAGTGTATTTTTTCAGCACCGACATTCTCAGCTTCAGCTGTATCTTTGTTCGATAACATTACTCCCGTAGCAAATAACGTCAATAACAAAATGAATAAAACCAAAATAAAGGTAAATTGTTTGTTTTTCATATTATTAATTACCACCTTATTTAATCACTTAAGGTAGTTTGTCCAGTTTATAAAAGTTATTTATTTGTTTAACTAAACTGGCCCTTTACTTTAATAAGTCTAAAAGTCATTGTGGTAAATTCACGTGCTTACAAGGAATACTTAGCTAATTGTTCACCCCAAGATGATAATTCAGTCTCAATAAATCCTGCTTTTTTATATACAAATTTTGCTGTAAGATTTTCAGGATTATATCCAATCATTATTAAAGAAATATTTGCATTATTATTTCGTCTTATCTCTTCAATAACCAGATATATAGCTTGTTTGCCTATACCTTTACCTTGAAATTCTTCATCAATCATAAGTCTATAAATCCAATAATTATTATCATCAGGGTCTATTCCAAACATAGTAAATCCTATCATTTTATTATCAAGATAAATACCTTTTGCATAGAAATTATCAAGAAATTGAACTTCTGCGATAGAATAAAGGTTGGATGCAATAAATGTTTGTTGTTCTTCTTTAACAGATAATCTAATTGCTTCTTCCCAATTACTTTTGTCAATGGGCTTTAAATAAATTTTCTTCAATCTGATACTCTTCCTTTGAAGGGGAACCACGTAGTTTACGGGCTATTGAAACGTTATCCCCTTGTTTTTTCGCCCAATCAAGTATAAATAATTTCTCATCGACAACGCCTCCTTAAAAGTACAATTAAAATCAAATTATTATTTTTTCACCTCACAAACCTATATTTTACAACAGATTTAAGTTTGGTTTTTATAAAATCATTTTCTACCTTTGATCTTCCACATTTGCGCCCGATTATTGAAGATTGTTTTCAACTAAAACCCCTGTAGTGTTTATATAAAGCTACCTTCTAATTCAAAAAGGATTTATTTCACAAAATTCCCTTGAATGAGATCCCTCTTTCCGTTAAAGTTGATACGGATACTTTTTGAATTCATGGGGTTTGGAGAGTCAGCTACATGAAAATGGATATGAGGTTCACTGGAATTCCCTGAATTTCCGACGAGTCCAAGCAAGTCACCCTGCTTTACTTTATCCCCTTGCTTCACTACAATTGACTGGTGTTTAAAGTGAACAAGATAACTGAATTCCTCATTTCCATGATCAAGAATAACATAATTACCTAAAGGTTGTTCCTCATTAAATGTACCAACTGGTCGATTGTCTTCTACATTATTCTCCATACTAACAACCACTCCATCAGCAGGTGCCAGGTATTCCTTGCCAAATGCAAAATAGCTTTCATTTAAGGTTGGATCACTTTTGTAGGACCTATTCTCATTCATTATTACAAAATCATAAGCATAGCGTTGATTTTCAAATTCATAATGGTAATTTACCAGCTTGTTCGTACCTCCCCAAAATACGAACCACTCGTCTCGAAAAGGTAAATGTAAATTTGTTTTAGTGAAAATTTCATCTGTTTCGTGATGAACAGCTAGTGGAATCAGCTGTAATGCCTGTATAACGTAATCTACGTCAAAAACTGCAATTATTCCTTTAGTACCACTATCATCAGTCCATACATATTGTTTTGCCCCGTTATCGTAAGGAAGCTCAGACTGTAATATAAATTTAGTAATATCTTTATTAAATTCTTCACATAACTCCTGAAACTGCTTTAAGGATACTTCGTTTTGAAAATATTCGCTTATTTGTTTGTACACTTTCTCAAAGTTTCCACTAAGTAAAACATCGGATAAGTCTTTTGGCTTCATCATTTTCTCTCCTAGATACAGTTAACTGTATTTAACATAAGTGGTTTAATTTTCACTTATATTTTAAGTACGAATCTGAAAGAATAAAGTTTCACTATTAAACAAACCTGCATCGTTAGGTGAAGAAATTTTCCCAAAGCGTAGTTTGCTACTTATCAAAAACTGTTGTTACACTATTTGGCCCTTTCATGAAAAAAGGACACTCTCCTATTCAAGGAAAGCACCCGATTGTGGAAGTTCATTATTTAATTCTCGTTTTAGGATATATACTTTAACTGTTATTACTTTTACCTTTAATAAAGAATCCAATTAGTGTCAAGATAAAACCAAAAGCTAATATAAATATCTCGTTACCATAAAATCTAATTCCTTCTTCATTTTGAATAAATAATGAGATTATCATTATTGAGATACCAAATAACATTAATTTCGTAGAGCGCATTATCTTACTCCTTCTTATGTAGGTATTAATTGGTTGAACACAATGACCCCTATTTTAACATAATTCCCTCAAATTATTTAAATTCGTTATTCCACAATCTGGCCCTTTAATGAAAACGAGCACTGATCCTTATTACAGAATCGCGCCCTATTCTTGAATAAGGTACAATCCCTAAATAGAATAGTGCCCAATTATAGAATAAAAACTTACAATGTTTTCGAGTTGTTCATTAGTATTCCATTAGTTGTTAATGCCAGTCTAACATAATTAAAAACTAAAAAGATGTTTTATTCATTCAATTTAGTGGAATAGATTGAATGTGAACATATATAGGAGGGATAAATAATGACAGTCAAATTGACAGTAGAAAACGTAGTACAGGCGAAACAAGAAGTGGAGAAATTAGAAGCGCAAGGATATCTTCGAGATAACATTTACATCTTTGCGCACTATGAAGAGCGTGAAGATGATATTAACGAAGCACTCGGGACAGAGGAAGCTGGTATTAGCGAGCAAGGGTTCCTGACTTCTATGAAGAACCTGGTGAATTCCCGTGGAGATGAACTCCGCAATAAGTTAGCTTCTGTCGGATTAAGTGAATCGGAAGCTGCTCAATTCGAAAAGGAACTGGATACAGGTAAATTGGTCATAGTTGCCAATAAGTAAAAACAAACCCGGGAATCCAATCCCGGGTTTGTTTTTCATTTTACAAGTCCTCCTCGTATTCCGTGGACTCTGTATTCCAGATAGCCTTTCAACCAAGTCAGTAAAAAAACCATCCTTCTTTATTGTCAATGATCTGCTCGAGGACATTATGTTCAATGAAAGATTTTACTATACAAGGATATTCAACAAACTAAAAAAATATTGATAGTTCGACTCTAATTAAAAAGGCACTTCCCTTGTTTCCAGGAAAGCGCCCTTTTGCCGAATATCAAGTCGGTGATTAGTCTTTTGCTTGTTAAAGTAAAGCCCCTATTAGTCGAATAACAACGAACTTTTTAAAAACAGCCATTATTAAATACTTAATAACTAAACATACTTCATAAAATCTTAAGTTTTATACTTAAAAAACCTTAAGAATTACTTGCTACAATGAACAAATCAAATTATTTAGGAGGTTACGTTGCAATGGATTTAATTAGTATAGTATCGGGTCTTTTACCGTATGTAAAATATTCTATTTTTATGATCATAATCTTGATAATTGGATACTTAATATATAGAAAATTTTATCAGGGGAAGTATCCAATACACCTTTCTAAATTTGTTTTCATCACTTTACTAATTTGTTGGTTCATTGTTGTATTTGGAATCACTACTCTTAGTAGAGGGGCAAAATATACAGAACAGATTAATTTCAGTCTATTCACCAGTTATGTAAATGCATGGAACAAGTGGTCACTGACTGAATTTCAATTAATCATCTTTAATATGTTAATGTTTGTACCGTTAGGCGCCCTATTACCGTTGATTCATCATAAAAACAAATCATTTTGGCGTGTACTCGTCATATCAATTACTTTCACGTCGTGTATTGAAATTTCCCAATTGATTACAGGTAAAGGGATTTTTGAATTAGACGACCTTTTGCATAATACCATTGGGAGTTTAGCAGGGTACTTTATCGTGATGGTATTCATTTTATGGACCGAACAACGAAAATTAACATTCATACCGATTGTGAAAGCTATTTCTATTCCACTAGTTTTTATTACGTTATTTGGCGTAGCAAATATGGTATATAACGCACAAGAATTTGGGAATCTGCCATTCAAACCTGCACAAAAGCAAAATATGGAACACATACAGATGCAACTGGAAACTGAACTTTCCAATAAATCACCTAACGCATGTGTTTATTACAATAAAGATGTGAATGATATAAAAAAAGGAAAATTAATTGCCCAATCCATTGCTAAACAATTTAATTTGAAACAACAAGGTGGCATACGGATTGAAGTGGATAATCGTATATTTACATTTCAAGACGATGAAGGCAGTGCCTATTATTTAACTTATTTCATGTCAAATGGTTCTTGGTCCTTATCATTCGATAATATAAATGATGCCCCCCAAAAAGTTGATGTTAAACAGCAAAAGCAACTTTTAGAAAATTGGTTAAAAAATGAAGGATTATTACCTAATAACGCTATCTATCAGCAGCAAGATGAACGTACAATTCGATGGGATTTAGCTGAACCAGAGAATTTACAATCCACATGTGAAGATTTCTCTAAGGGTCTGGTTTTGATTAGTCTTTTTAATCAGCAAGTACCCGACATATTATTTGACATCAGTGACAATGAAATGGTTGCCAAAAAGCAATTAATTTCACAACAGCAAGCATACAATGTATTGGTAACCGGAGAGTTTAGCACATACAATCCTTTACAAAAAGGTGATACATTAACGATAACGGATGTTCGCCTAACCTATACTTATGATACAAAAGGTTATTATCAGCCCGTATATGTATTTACCTGCATTGTAAATGATTCAGACTACATAATTGAAGTATTAATCTCAGCTATTCAGTAAATAAAAAACCGAACCGAACTTGCCCAAATAGTAAACACTGAAAAAGTGTAGCTATTCGGGTTTTTTGTTCATACTAGTCATTTATTGAAAGATATTTTTCTTTATCTAATACTATAAGGTAGGTTTCTTTGTTTTCCAATTAACAACACCACCTTTCTAAATACTTTACGAATTCCAGTCTACAGTATATATAACCTTAGCAAAGCCTCGTTTGTACTTGCAAAATAACTGTCCCTTAACAATCTGGCCGGTTTGTTGAACAAAAACATCCTGCATATAAACACAGGATGTTTAAACAAATTTTATTATAAATGATCGAACTTTGTTTTAAATGATCAAATGTTTCTATAAAACTACACAAGCCAGCATTTTTATAAATAAAAGAGATTTTGATTGACCGGTTCTACAAAAAAAGACCAATTTTTGTTGGTCTTCAAATTCAAATTATCTTCTATTTACTCAAAAAGAACTCTGTGAAATAGCTTTATGCTGCTTTTAACGGGAGTTTCCATTAATAATGTTCCTGATAAAAGGTCAGATAGTTTTTATCACCTGAGACAAGATCTCATCCTTTTTTGGCACAATCTTACTACACGCTATTTATTTATCCCACACGCTCATCTGCTAGTGCTACTATTTTTTATTACCAAATTAGCCGTTTCACTCGGATGGTTAAGAGGAAAATGATGACCATATGGAACAAAATCAACCTTACCCAGATGCGAAGGAGCAGAATAGCCTTTGTCAGAATCCCCCCAAATAATGTGAAGATTATACTTTGTTACTTCATTGAAATCACCTTGAACGTTTTTCGATAGTAAATTGTTAAGCTGAACGGTAGTATTTAAAATTCTAGGAGAAGTAAAACTTTTAATTATTTTTTCAATATAATGTTCAGGGATGCTCTCTATACTTTCAAATAAACCATTACTTAATAAATATCGCTCTATCAAATTAGTAGTTGCCAATTTCAATGTCCATTTGTTCATAAATGGAGGAACATTTATCGATTTAGCATTTTTTTTAGCAACAGGTGGCTGAAGTAAAGTAATTGTATACTTCTTATCTATGTACTTTTGTACTAATGCTTCCAAAAGAATATAGGCACCAAATGAATGACCAATTAGATGGGCACCGTTAGTAGCTTTCTCCAATAAATTTTTCACTACATTCAAATAGATATCTAAAAGATTTTTCCCTCGTTTAGAAGGAGAACGTCCCAAACCTGGAAGGTCCATGATCCATACAGGTCGACCCGTTTTTTCATGAAGTTCTTTCCCTAAAGGAAATAAATCCTCTCCATCACTTAATAAACCATGTAATAAAATAAACGGTTTATCCTCTCCTTGTGATTGGTAAAGGGTATTGTTATCGCATAATGTTCGCTCAAAAAAATGATGCTGCTCACCATTTTGATACATCAATCGATAATCCAGATCAGCTACTACGGCAGGGAAAAAGTTCATGACACTCGTCTTTTTAAACCAATCTCCCCCCATCATGTTTTTCACCGAAACATTTGAAAATGTTCGTTTTGTCATAAAATTCAATCCATCAGAAGGAATGTTTGTTATTTTACTTACTCCACTTTTCATTATTGTTTTCATAAGCGGCATTGGAACAGAGATTTTTGGTGCCCTCATATTCATACTTTCCGACATAACACTTAATAATTCAGCAATGTTCGGATCGTTCTCTTTGTCTTCAACAAGTGTATATGTTTGAATAGCCGGCTGCCCCAATTTGAAAACCTGCACAATAAACTTCGCAAACTCATCGTTTGAAATCAGTGGCAACCTATATCCCTTACCTCCAGGAATCACTGGCATGAGCCCTCTTCGCATACTTGTCACAAGCAAACCTAATCCTGCTATCTGCTCTGTACTCCCTGTTTTACTACTACCGACCACAGTTGGCGGATTAATGACAGACAGCGGATAACCTACTGTTGATGCCTGCTGACGGATATAAAGATCTGCTAAAAACTTTGTTCTCTCATATGGATTTTTTATTTTCAAAAAATCGTTTCCTTCTTTAAACACATCTATCGCAATCTTGCTATTTTTATCATCAAAGGGACTCATATAACCTACAACATGAATAAATTGTTGCAATCCCTTCAATTGGTGAATATTTTTAGCGAATTCACTAATATGTTGGGCACCATTCAAAAATACGGAAGCTGCCTCTTTACTTGTCGCTTGAATATCCATGGGACCACCTGCGTGAATAATCACATCCGTTTTCAATACCAACTCCTTATCTTCAGCACTTAGACCTAAGTCTATTTTCGTTAAATCACCTTCAATAAACTGCATCACTGCCTCTTTTAAGATGCCTCTTTCTTGAAAAATGCGTGTTGCTTTACTTTTCGATCTCACTAATAGAAGAATTGTAACTTGCTCTTCTTTGGCTAATTCCTTCACTAATTGCTTTCCAATAAAACCTGTTCCACCTGTTAAAAATACTGTTCTCATATAAATCCTCCTTTTAGTACTAGTTAGTACTAATTTGATGTAAAAAAAATGCTTCTTTTATCGAAGCAAGTTAAAAAAATGATCTGCTGTTTTCATGATTACAGTTGCATCCTTCAGTGTTTCTGAAATAAATAGCGCGCCTTCAAGATTTGTAATAAAAAGAGATGCAACCTCGTCAATATTAATTGTCTTTCTAAATTCGCCATTCTCTACTCCTTGTTTAAGGAATAGAGAAACTTTCGTTTGTAATCCTATAAAGAAAAGACCTATTTTTTCTTTTACTTTTGTGGCATTTGTAGGACTTTGAATATAAAGCGTAATAAATGGACAGCTCCCCTGATATTCTCTCGTCTGAACTCCTTGTGATAATTGCTTTAAAAACAGTTGGATACGATCTTCAACTAATAATTGGTTTTGAGATAGTAAGCCATCAATTGCAGTTTGATACATTTCAATCCAATAATCAACGACCCCTTCCAACAATTCTTCCTTATTAGAGAAATGATAATACACATTAGACTTTGAAACTTTGCTTACACGAACTAATTCATCCATACTTGTATAAGCAAACCCTTTTTCTAAAAATAATGTTGCAGCTACTTCAATCACACGTTTTTGATTCATTAATTTTACTCTTGTCATAAGTAGTACTATACAGTACTACAATAGGTGTCGCAAGTATTTTTGTTAGTTTAATAAAAAATTGAGCAAAAAAGCTAACGTTAATTGATTTTACTGCTATTTTAAAGAGCTTTGAGGCAATACCTTTCCCTTTACAATCACTTGATATATATAAACACTAACTTCTCCCACTCCAGAATAAACAATGCGTGTAGAGACAGGTGTTGTTTTGAGTAAAGTTTGAGCAAAAATGCCTCGCAAATCTTTATTTTACGTTAAAGTAAGAAGAATCCCTTTTGAAAAAAGATTGATCAAAAGGGATTCTTCTTTAGCAGTTTTAAGTTAGGTTTTATAAAAAAGTTGGATTATTTTCTATCTGTGTTGCCCCACAATCGTGCCCGTTTGTGGAATAATTTTATCCACTATATGAAGTCCAAAATCTATATATTTCTTTACCGTCTACCTCAATCTTATCTCTGTGCATTGTTACATGTACATTTGTGTATTCCGCCCATTGTGGTATAAGTTCCGTTAAACAATCAATTACATTTACATCAGGAGTTGCATAACCGATATTTTCTTTTCTTAAAAAACCATTTGAAAAATCTTGATATAATGAGTCCGTCCATTCATAAACTTCGAACTGAGAATCAAAAATACGCTCATCTTCTTGATATTGACCGTTTACCCAGTATATTTCCATAACAATGCCTCCTCCTAATGAATGCAGTGTTCAATAACACCGTGTCCAAATAAAGACAAAGACCTTTTCCTAGTTTTCCAGGAAAGCGCCCGTTTGTTTAGAGAATGTTATTTTATAGTTTTTCCTTTCCTAACGAAAAACCTTCAAATAGTCGACCGCCAAATGGTTCTGAAACAATTTCAGTTAGTTGAATATCCTTTCTCTTCTGACCAGTTTTATAAAAGTCATCGAAGGCCTCAATGAATTCTTCCGTAAATTTTATATCATAATGCTTCAGGGCACGTATAATCCATTTCGAAGAACCTATCCAATATCCATTAGTTCTTAAAACGAACTCATGAACAAGATCAGCTAATGAGTTGGCAATAAATAGTTCCTCAGCACGATTATTACAACCTATAAAATCATCCAGAGCATCAGTTAAACCTTTAACTGATAGAAAACCTGTTTAATTTTGCCTCAGTGCCAAGTATGGCAGTATTAAGCTCTTTCCCTCGGCTATCTTGTCCCCTTCTGAAATAGAGACTGCGTAAAAAATTCTTGCTGTTCACGCGAGCAATTACCTGACTGCGACTTCTCGGCAAATTGCAGCATTGCGCTAAGCAGCTAATCCAATCAGCAATTTCTTGATGTGGAAGTAACCCTTGATCAATCATCGTATCCACGATATTGACCAACCGCTCATCATCCTCATCACTAAAAATATGTATTCCATTATGTAGCATGCCAGAAATAGCGACAAGAACCTCACGTAGCATTGCAACGCTGCTCTCCTCGCACTGCACCAACTCAACAAAAACATCTGCACCGTGAGACGCGCTGTGAGCCCAGCCTCCTACAGAAAGGTAACCCCGCAGATCCTTCTCCTCATTGTAATAACGGAGCATTACTTGCATTAATTGCTCAATTTCTTCTTGATTTAAAAATGGATTCTGTCTGTGGCGTTGTATAATCAAAGCGATTGGCAAGGCAGAAAACGTTCTTGTAAAAACTGACTGATCCTCCTCGCTGCCAATATTATAGAACAAATGGTTCTCATCAGTCAGAACAGTTAAAAGACTACGCAACTCCTCTTCACTGAACTTATTCTCTTCCTTAATCCACATATAAAACATCGGATAAATCAAGTTATCCCGCAATTCCGGCTGAGGATCGCCAATATATTGAAGTAACAAAGGTAAGAAATCTTGATGCTGTTCACCTTCGCCTAACTGATACTCATTCTCCTCAATTCTTTGTAAATCCTCCATAAGTTTCAACCTTATTTCGCTCACTTTCCCATCTCCTTTAACATTAATAAAATCTCTTCAATTACAATATCAGGCTCATCATGATGTATATAATGTCCACTACGACTAGCAATCCGGAACTTACTTGACGTTGACAGCCATTGGAATTCTGCTTGTAGACTTTGTTCAATTACTAATATTTCTTGCGAGGGCCATCCATCTTCATTAGTATCGGGTAAACCTCTTGTAATAATTGAGAGAGGAATGTCACTTTGTTTTGAATAATCAACAATTTGCTTATAACTCTGTATTTTATCAATTTTCTCACTATTCAACATGGGATTCTCGAAATATTCCCTATTTCCTGCAAGTAGATTTTCTGGTAGAACCTTTTCATAGGCAAGTTCTTTATATTCCGGTGCAGCGTCAACCAAAACCATACCACAGATGTCCAGCGGATAAAGACTGGTATACAATCTGGCGACCAATCCACCAAAGGAATGGCCTACTAATATATAAGGTTTCTCCACGTCAAGCGCTTGCACCAATTCGGAGAGCTCCTCAACAAGATCACAGCAAGTTCGCGGGACAGCTAGGTCTTGACTACTGCCAATACCCGCCCTGTCATAGGACTAGGTTGACGTTTCATCCGATATTCGGTCTTGGACCTTTTTCCATGTTTCATGGCTATCGCCTAACCCTGCAATAAAGATTACGCTGGGTGTACTTTTATGATATTTATTGAACAGTATACGCCTATCATAGAAATTGATTATCTTTTTATATTGTATCGTCACTTTTAATCACCTAATAAAATTATAAGCTTTACATTATTATTTCTACAATATAAAAGTGGACCATTTATGCAACTCAGTAATAATTTGCCAAAGTTCTCCGTCAGTTAAAGTGAGAATCTCACAATCTTACTCTATATTTCAATAATAATATCCAATTTATCGAAAACGTTCCTCAACAATCTGGCCCTATAATAAATAAACACCCATTTCTACATGAGTGTCTTAATTGAATAAAAGTTTTTTAAAAGTATTTACTGTATAAATCTTGTCTTAGCTTTTCGTTTAGTTGAGCGTATATCTTTGTAGTCTCATTCTTTTCATGACCCAGTAAACTTTGAATGACATCAATTGGCGCACCGTTATTAATCATATGCGTTGCATAGCTGTGTCGTAATTAATGCGGATGTATACTCTTTTTTATACTAGCGCGATTTAACTACTGACAGAGCAGTTATGATAAGGAGATAGCCATTCATTTTAACACCCAGAATAAACGACACAACGAAAATCAGTAAATATGATAACCTGACGACGTCAAAAGGACGGGTAACTTTTTTCTTGTCGGCATACCCTGAAGGCATAAACATAAATAACCCGATTAGTGTCAGGACCACCAACAACATCAATAAAAACAAAGAATGCCAGCCCCATAAGAAAGTAAACGTGCCGCCAATTAAAAATTCTATTCCTAAACCTAATGATAAACATCCACTAATTAACGTTAATGCCAGTTCCCTTTTAGAGGCTGTCATATATTGATTGGCGATAATCATGGACAAGGCAATGAAAGCACTACCTCCAGTAGATTGAATAATCCTTGCAATGATCACAAAGATATACTGATTTGCTATGGAACCAATAATGGAACCACTCACGAACATACACACACCGAAGATTAATAAGGTCTGAATAGATCTAAAGAGCATGTTTTGAAAAAAGATTGATCAAAACATGCTCAGATTAAATTCTTTATAAAAAAGTTTGACTATTTTTTAAACCCTAGTTGTACTAAAGGAGCATTTGTTTAAGTTCAGGCTTGTAATGAAGTTTGATTAAACGCCCCTCATGCCACCATTCAAATTCATATTCAAGAAACAACCATTGAATTAGATGTACTCAAGCGATATTTTGCCAACCTCAACCGCCTAGGATTTGTTATTACTACCATGGCGTTTCAGTTTTATGTTCAATAACTTGTAATACTTTCGGTTCTACAGCTTTCATCATTTGTTCACTTGAAGGAACATCGTCATTATTTTCACCTTGAATTTGTCCTTCAGCCTGTGTTTGTGCAATCACATCAATCACTTGTTGTTTAGAGACATTTTTAGATGCGGCAATCTCGACAACAGATTTCCCTTTTGCTAATTCTTGTTGTAATTTTGTTGGGCTAATTTTTAGTAAAGAAAACAGTTTTTCATCGTTTAAAAAGGAATCAGCAGTATAATCGGGCTTACCATTTGTAGAGAAAAAACCTTCTACTTTAATGTTTGAAGGTGTAGTCTCACCTCCGATTAGAGAAACACTGATTGTATTTTCTTGAACAAATACCTGGTAGAAAGGTGTTTTTGATCCCTTTTTGATGTAATTCAACATAAACGTTTTTTGATCTGGGTTCTCCATTTGCTCCATAGCAAACTCGTACTCTTCGATGTTGCCAAACATTTTATCAATTAGATAATCTACCTTTGACTTGATTTCCTGTTCGGTTAAGGCAGTGAGTGGTTTCTCCTTTGGCTCCCAATTCTCCTGATTCACGTGTTCAATCGCACCCGTAATACCGTTTGTATGAAGGGAAATCTTTTTGCCCATTCCTCCTTTTTCCTGCAGTATGATGCTTGTTTGGACACCTTGTACCTCGCTTGCATTGATAATCTCAAACGATTTTGTTTCGGGAAATGCGTTATACAGCTTCTCTAGTGTTGCTTTGCCAACCTCATCCACCTTGACTTGTTCAACAGTCATTGGTGTTCTAGTAAGCATTTCAATCAGGTTTGGGGCAGCAAATGCTGCGGTTGGAATCAAAATCGCAGTAGCAACTAATCCACTAATTAATCGTTTTTTCATGTTTATTTCGCTCCTTTTTCGTTGGAAATATTGAGAATAGGATTGTTCTATTCGTTTGGAAATGGCCGGAGGGCACTCCATAGTTTCTGCCTCTTTGTGCAGATATTCACGGATTTTGCGTTCAATTGGCATTGATTTCTTCCATCCTTTCTGGGGGGAGATTACTTAAGTTTTTTCGAAGCACCTGAAGGCCAGCATGATACCTGGACTTGACCGTACCCAGCGGAATTTCGAGCAATGTCGCTATTTCCTCAAGTTTATAGTCGTGAAAAAAGCGGAGGACAATCACCGATCGTTGTTTATCGGTCAGTTTTTGGATTGCCTGTGTTATCATTTGCTTCGTCCCATCCATCAACACAGAAGGTTGATCCCAATGAGGCTCTTCCCGAGAAAAGGCACGGATGCGTTCAAAAATTCGGAATCTCCGCCAGCTCTTGACCCGAAATCTTTGCACTTGACGGATTACCAAGCCGTTTAGCCAGAAGTGGAAAGGTCTGTTCGTATCATAGTTAGCAAGTGAGGTCCACATTTGCATATATATCTCATTCATGACATCTTCCCGATCCTGCTGATGATCCACCAGAAAGGAGACTGTCCGGTAGACGTCCTGATAGGTGGCATCATACATCGTACGAAACGCCTGTTGATCACCTTCTTTCATTTTTTGGAGTAATTGGTACATATATTCATTTTGCATTCAGAGGGTCCTCCTAAGTAAGCTTACACACTATATTGTCTCTCTATCAAAAAAAGGTTCGGTTCTTTGTTTTTTTTTTTGCAAACGGCTGAGTGTCGGCGGCCATCGATCAGGAAGACAATCAGGAGTACAACGACCCGTAGGCCACCCGTGGTCTGTCTATTGCTATATTTTTCAGTCTAGGTCATAGCATGGTGATTTATTTCATTTTAATTTCGCCGTTTCTTATTGCTGGTTACTTGGGGATTCTAATATTTTTTAGATGGCGATAAAAGTTATTTGGCACATCCATCTTTTTCCTTAACTTTTTTAAGATGATAAAAGAGTATCAAAAGGCTAATAAAAAACAGAATTTATCAAAAATGATCAAACTTTATTACCCTTTGAAATATCCTTATCCAAAGAGGTGAAGCATCGCAACTTTTTATAAAAATCGCGAACTTCGCTTCTTTTTTATCAATCATTAATCTTTATTTTAATTCAACACTTATCAAAACGTTGAACGTTTATCAGTGCCAGTTTCATAAACATTCTTACGATGTACTAAGAATTGACTTATACCAAAAAGTGAGTATTGAATATCAGGCTCCCTTTATTGGCGAAATAAATCAATTTACAATGGAAAAAAAGAGGCTACCAAATTAGTAGCCTCTTAAAAGACATGGTGGAAAACAGGAACATACTATTGAGCTTCGTTGTTTATACACCAATAAACTTCATCTAAGTTTAAGATAGTATCCCTTTTACTTTTTGAATAAGCCTGCTGCAACAGCAGCATTAAAACTTCTTCTTGCAAAATCTGTTGGATCCCCAACGTTCTCCAATGCATGTACATTAATCTAGGATTATCAAAAAGCCAATGATTATGCACTGCTGTAACAATAAGACCTCGCCTTTGAAGCTCTTTCATAGCGGCCATGGAGAACTTCTTTAGTTTACTAAAACAGGAAATGTATTACGGAGAACAATCAATCTCATACGAAGCATTACAAAAGAAAATAGAAAAGTATATCAGTTATTATAATAATGATCGCATTAAACAAAAACTGGCCGGCATGAGTCCAGTAAATTACCGAAACTACCAGCCAATTTAGCTGCATAATAAAAACTCTAACTTTAAGGGGTCACTACCAAATGCGCCCGATTATTGAATATCGTTATCAAAGTAAAGTATCCATTAGCTTAATAAAGGGTAACGATAAATATAACTTGCCAAATTACTATGTCTATTTTATAGTTGAAGTACTATTTTATTAAAGGGTGAACTTTTTGTTACTGTAGAATTCTAATCTAAATCAACGTTATAGCTAAATTTTGTTGAACAAAACCACCTAATATGGGTGTTATTTGTTGTGCAAAAAAAGCAAGATTAGAATTAGTAGGCTAGTATAAACCTTTAGCGCGACTAATTTTAGTCGCGCTTTTTCTGTTCGTTGATTTAGACAATTTTAATTTTTTACTTATTAAAATTGAGAGGACGAATCTACAATGCAAAAACTATTACAACAAATTACAGCTGATATGCAGCTTGAAGAACATTACCATACATTAGAGAAAGCTCTACTTACTTTATATTTCCATAATAATTGTACAACTAAATCTTTAGCTTATATGACAGCCTTACCAATACCTATCGTTTCAGCTATGAAGAAAGAATTTGCCAAACAAGGTTGGGGTAAACATAGCTTAACGAAAAAAGGCCAGCTAGCCGTTATGCAATATTTCAAACTCTCAGGTGCCGATGCTGAACTCTACCTACAATTAACGACAGATGATGCATTTCGAATAGAATGGATTTCACAAAATATAAGCGAATTAAGCACTATTTATGAGGCTAGGCCTATAGCTGACGTGGCAATTGATCAAGCAAAATGTACAGTTGAGACTGCCTTAAAACGTGCATTGCTGGCACTAGACTATACGATGCTACTCAATAAGCGTATTTTGTGTTTAGGCGATGATGATTTCATCAGTATTGCATTAGCATTTTTAATAAAGAAAATCGCTCCACACTCTGCAACTAAAATTGTTGTATTAGATATTGATAGACGAGTTTTAAGTACTATTAGCAAAATAGCTAAAGACTATGAGCTTTCGATTACAACAGATTATTATAACGTTCAGGAGCCTTTGCCCGAAACATATGCTGACCAGTTTGATTGCGTATATACAGATACACCGTATACCTTGATTGGCGCACAGCTCTTTTTATCTCGTGCAATTAATGCACTAAAGCCAGAAGCAATGCGGCATGTGTTTTTTTCCTATGCCAAACGTAGTTATCAAAAGCATTGGGAGCTACAGCAAAGCTTATATGCTATGGGCTTTGTGATTAATAATATTCATTACGACATAAACAACTATGAAGGTGCGCAGATTTTAGGTGCTACAAGTCAGTTATTCGTATTACAAACTACAGAGCAAATGATTCCTTATATTCCTAATCAGCGTAAATTTACGCGACCAATTTACACAGGAGAGATTGAGAAGAAATCTGTTGTTTATCAGTGTAATCATTGTAAGAACTCACTTACAGTAGGCACTGGCAACGAATACACTACGATTACACAGCTTCAATCCAGTGGTTGTCCGAATTGCAAAAATAACAAGTTTTCACAAATTAAGAGAACAGTAAAAAAATCACAATCCCAGCACGCATTAGGGCATCATATTTTATTAGAGTTGCATGATTGCAATGATGCATTGCTCAATGACGTACAACACATTAAAAAGATTATGTGTCAAGCTGCCCATAAAGCAAAAGCAACTATTGTGACCGAACATTTCCATCATTTTTCACCTTACGGGGTTAGCGGTGTAGTCATTATACAAGAATCACATTTAACGATTCATACGTGGCCAGAGTATGGCTATGCGGCAATAGATGTTTTCACTTGTAACAGTAAATTAGCGCTACAAGAGGCTGTACAATATATTACTGATCAATTTAATGCAGGAAATACCACACAACATTACGTACATCGAGGTAAATAGATTACCCCAATTAGCATATATATTGTTGCTTTTTTCGACAAAGAAAATGGCTTGATTCACTAAAAGAATCAAGCCATTTTAATTTATTTCATCTTCAAATCTTCAACAAAAGCCATCATTAGTTGCAAAAGGATATACTTTACCCTACTACAGAATAGCGCCCTTTAAATTCCTTATTCGAGGAAAGCGCCCGTTTGTTGAACACATGAAAAACACCACTCTTCAACTAATCTGCTCCGTTAGCTAAATAAGATGATTTACAAATATAAGTCTGAATTTACATCTTTACTTGTACCTTTAACACTCTCCATAGATATAGTAATAGCTTAAAAAACCAATAAAACAGAAAAAAATTAAATAATAATCCCAAAGAACTAAATGTGAAAACTAATCCGCCACGATATACAAAACTCTCAGCAGGAAAACCGAAGTAAAGATACCCATTACTATCGACTTGATAGCCACCCGTAGGTATGAAAGCAAAAATAACAGTTGAAATGAGACTTAAAAGATATACCTTCTTTTTAGAGGAGTTCATTTTATTTTGGGGGCTTAATAAGCCAGCTAATCCAAATACTAATATTAATACAATTAACCCTAAAAATGGAAATATATTCACCGTATCTATCCTCCTTAATTCATATATTACCACAATTATCCAACTAGTTTCTTATTAACAAACCCACCCCTTTTTATGAAGTAAGACGATTTCCTAAATTCAGAAAATCGTCCGTTTATGTAATAGCAGTTTACTTCTTTTTGTTTGCATGCCTTTTTGCAAATGTAGAAGAGGAAAATGAAACTTTGTATTTCCCTTCAAGTTCCTTCTTTACTTTTTCCGTTAGCTTTAATCCTTGTTGATTATGTATTTCTTCAAGTTCAATCCCATTAGAAACTATTCCATCATTAGCCCAATCAATCCACTCACCATATTTTAATATCCATTTTGTTAATTCCGATTGCAGTTCGATGGAAATTGGAACATATGATATTTCAAAGTTACAGAGGCATTTATTACACCATATAGCATCAGCCCCGATATCTGCTTCTACTCTTAAATCATATGTTTCATCACATTTACATTGTTCAATCATTGCTTTTTATCTCCTCTTATCTTATCTCTATTATTTTTTTAGTAAAGAGATGATTTCTTTGTTTTGTTCAATTTGGATTTCAATATTTACCCAAATGATCTGAACCCATCTAAATAGTTTCGCTACTAACAATATGGGTGTTAACGGAAACAACAATCCAACCATATCTCCAGAAAAATTCATGCAACCCCTTCTTTATAACATAATTTTACCATATATAAAATTTGGTTTAACAATTAAACAATCTGGCCCTTTCCATGAATAAAGACGCTTTCCTTATTTCAGAAAAGCGCCCGATTGTGGAATAGTGGAATATGTGTAAGAGCTGTAAAATGTCATTTCTAAATTTTTTCTAATGCTCCCCACCTTTTTTAAAGTAACATCTTTTTTAATCTAGCTAAATTTCCTTAAAGTAATAAAGCACTTTTTTATTCCACGGCGACTATTAAAAGTATCTTTAAATCGATAAAAGGCAATACGATTACCTGTTAAGGATATCAAAAATCGCTTTTTCCCGTTATTTATTTTGGGGCAATTACTTCTTTTCCACCCATATGTGGTCGTAAAACTTCAGGAATTACTACGCTTCCATCGGCTTGTTGATAATTTTCTAGTATAGCGGCAACTGTACGACCAATCGCAAGACCTGAACCGTTTAATGTGTGAACATATTCTGGTTTTGCATTTGGGTCACGACGGAAGCGAATATTTGCGCGTCGTGCTTGGAAGTCCTCAAAGTTTGAACAAGAAGAAATTTCACGGTACATATTTTGTGCAGGAATCCAAACCTCTAAATCATATTTTTTCGCAGCAGTAAAGCCTAAATCGGCTGTACACATTTTTAATTTACGATATGGTAAACCTAGTAATTGCAGTACTTTTTCAGCATGACCCGTTAACAGCTCTAACTGCTCATATGACTCCTCTGGTTTTACAAAGCGTACTAATTCTACTTTGTTAAATTGGTGCTGACGGATTAAACCACGTGTATCACGACCCGCAGAGCCTGCCTCTGAACGGAAGCACGAACTATAAGAAGCAAAGCCTTGTGGTAAAGCCTCAGCTAGTAAAATTTCCTCACGATAGAAGTTTGTTACAGGTACCTCTGCCGTTGGAATCATGAAATAATCTGTTTCCTCTAATTTAAATAAATCTTCCTCAAACTTAGGGAGATTTCCAGTACCCGTTAAGCTATCACGATTAACAATGACAGGTGGCAGCATTTCTTCATAGCCATGCTCTTCTGCATGTAAATCCATCATAAATGTCATTAACGCACGTTCTAAGCGAGCCCCAAGGCCGCGGTAGAATAAGAATCGACTACCGGTTACTTTCGAGCCACGTTCAAAATCCACAATTTTTAGATCTGTAGCTATATCCCAGTGTGCTTTAATATCAAAATCAAATGCTGGAATTTCACCCCATGTATATTCCTCAACATTGTCATCTTCTGTTGTACCCACTGGTACAGATTCATGAGGAACGTTCGGCAGGCGCATCATCATATCTTTAAAGCGCTCTTCCACATCATTTAATTGAATATCAAGTTCTTTGATTTCATCGCCCACTTGACGCATACGAGCAATCACTTCATCTGCGTTTTCTTTGTTGCGCTTCATCACTGAAATTTGTTCAGATACTTTATTTCGTTCTGCCTTTAATTCTTCTGTTTTAGCAATTAACTCACGACGTTTTGCATCTAAATCTTCAAAGTCATCTAAGTTTCCTAAATCTTCATTACGTGTTAATAGCATTTCTTTAATTTCCGCAAAATTATCGCGTACGCGTTTAATATCTAACATAGTCATACCTCCAGTAGTTTAATGATGAGAATCGTTGCATCCATTAAGTCTTGGTGAAATAGCGTTGCAGGCTATTCGCATAGCTCCATTTTGAATAAAAATAAACACAAAAAAGCCCCCACCCCTAAAAAGGGACGAGAGCTACCCGCGTTGCCACCCTAATTGATTAGGCATACCTAATCCACTTACTTCATAACGGCATTTCAGCCGGCAACAGCCTACTTCATTGACTTCGACTGTGCAACTCCGGGACGGATTCACAAGTGCTTTTATCAGCTTCCACCAACCGCTGACTCTCTTAAAAAAACGTGCTTGCTACTACTTCCCATCATCGTGTTCAGTTATTAAATTTTAACCTACTGTACTATATTAAAACATATTTTTCAAGTCATACCATAGGATACAAATTATTCTATAACCCATAATGCCTTTACAAGATACTTCTCAATCTTGCCCGTTTCTGGAACAATAATTGTACTGCAATTGCGCCTGATTGTTGAAGAATGTACCATTTAATATCTAAAGAAAAAACCTTTTAGGTTAAATAACTTAGTGGAGGGACCACCACCAAGCTTGACATTAAAGAGCACAATACTTCCCCAAAACAGAGCTGGTAAAATTGCTAGGAAGATATCCATTTTTTGCTCTCCTATCTATGATAAATTTTTTATTATTTGGCCTTTCTGCAATAGTACTTTACGTTTAGCTTGCTATTTTACAACTATTTGTATGTTTATTATGATTATGAGTTCTTCTCATTTATAAGGAGAGACGTACAATAGTAATATGAAACTTAACAAAAACTTTTATACCCTTGCTCTAAGCAATTGATACTCATTTAAAAACCCCCTTTCCATTTATCACGAATATGAGATATGTGATAAGAATAAGCCTAATTATTTAAAGAAATTAATGTTTCTACGTACAAAAAAACCAGTTCCGTTACGGTACTGGTTTGATACATGGTGTGGGATATATTGTAATTAATTATTTATAAAATTTCATTCGCTCTTCAAGTGGTCGGAAATCTTTTTCACCTGGTGTTACCGTTGGGTTACCAAAGGGCATTTGTGCAATAAGTTTCCAATTTTTAGGTATATTCCATTCTTTTTTCACTTCATCATCAATTAGTGGATTATAATGTTGTAAAGAAGCTCCTAATCCCTCTGCTTCCAATCCCGCCCATACGACTAATTGGTGCATACCTGATGCTTGATTTGACCAAATTGGAAAGTTCTCAGCATAGGGTGCAAATTGCTCTTGAAGCGATTTAACTACAGCCTGATCTTCAAAGAATAATACTGTCCCATAACCTGCCTTAAAGGAATCCATTTTTTGTTGAGTTCCTGAAAAATCTTGATCTCCAACTACTTTTCTTAATGTTTCCGTGGTGATGTCCCATAATTTATTATGTGCGTCACCAGATAAGACAACAATACGCGCTGTTTGGGAATTAAATGCTGATGGAGTATATTTCACAGCAAATTCTACAATTTCTTTTATTCTTTCATCCGATATTTTTATCTCTTTACTAATTCCGTAGTAAGAACGTCTTTCTTTAAGTGTAGTGTAGAAATCTTTTGTCATAATTTTTTCCTCCTGAAATTTAAATTGTACCTCGTGCTTCGAGAATTTTACTTACCAAATCTTTATTTAGAATTTTCAAATGGCCATTTTATTTCTAAGACCTCCACCAAATAGAACTGCAACCCCTGTCCGTCACGCCTACTTTTAAATCAAAAAAGAATTGAAAGTTATATAATCACGTTTAATGTTCAAAAATATATTGCCCAAACAAAAGTAAGAGTATTCAGAAGTAAATTTAAGAAAAGATTCGATAATTTTGTTTAATAAAAAATCAACTTATATTGACTATGTTAAACAACATCCATACCAAGAACAGTACACTAGATGTTCTGCCAATTGCCTCTTGTGCTTGAAAGGTGTTACTCTCCCAGTCCATCTCATCAATAATTATTCCATTAAATTACTATTGCTTAAGTAATGATGTTAACGATAACGAAGATAAGTTAATTTATGTGGTATATAAATAAGACCTCAAAGTTTAAGTAATTTTTTAACTATGAGGTCTTTCGTTTCATTAAGTTTCAAAACCATTTCGGGAATGTGAAAAAAATTACTAATTTACTATTTTCCTCGTCTTTTCCTCAACAAAATCAACTACTTGTTTCTCCTTCACGTTTTCCAGATTCTTTTCTTCTCTTCTATTGAAAAACACACCACTTAATAGTGTGTGAATGGCTGGGAAATCATAGAATGTCTCAAACTCCTTTTCCACACTAATTCTACAAATGAAAAACTTTTTGAAGCGTCAAAAAGTTTGCAACGTCTATAGACCGTGATTACTCACTTCATGACTTTGCAAACTTAATGGATGATGGTTCTTGAACCATACGTTAAACTTATTTTGTAATACGTGTACCAGCTTTTCCATCTAATGCAGCTACTGCTTGATCGATTGAACAAATGATTGACTCTTTCCCTAATTTTGCAAATTCTATAGCTGCTTGCATTTTTGGTAACATACTACCTGCCGGGAATTGTCCTTCTGCAACATACTGTTCAGCTTCTGCTACGGTAATGTGGCTTAGCTTTTGCTCATTTTCTTTACCAAAATTAATATAGACATTTGGCACATCTGTTAGCATCATGAAAACTTCTGCATTCACTTGTTGCGCTAGCTTTAATCCTGAACGATCTTTGTCAATGACTGCTTCAATACCATGTAATTGACCACTGTCTTCACGATATACAGGTATACCGCCACCACCAGATGAAATAACAATCGTTTCATCAATTAAACGTTTAATTTCATCTATACCATGAATCACTTTTGGTTCTGGTGAAGGGACAACTCTTCTATATCCTCGCCCAGCATCTTCTGCCATAGTAAAGCCTTGCTCTTCTAAACGTTTCGCTTCTTCTTCCGAGAAAAATACACCGATTGGTTTAGTCGGATTTTTAAAAGCTTGATCATCCCTGTCGACTTCAACCATCGTTAACAATGTAACCACATTTGTAGCTATGCCACGTTCTTTCATATGGTTTTTTAAAGCTGTTTCCATCATATAACCAATGAAACCTTGTGATTCTGCGTTGCAAACATGGATTGGTAGTGGTTCGACTACATTTTTCGCAGCTTCATTTTGGGCAATGATATTCCCCACTTGCGGACCATTACCATGTGTAATGACGATGTTATGACCCGCTTCTCGAATTTCCACCATATGGCCTGTTGCCGACACTACATTTTTAAATTGATTATCATAAGTTGCTTCTTGTTTCGGCTGTAAAATGGCATTACCACCTAAAGCAATAACTACACTTTTTCCCATTTCTTTCACTCCTTAGTTAATGACAAGTAAATGCCATATAACGTATCCATCCCAGATGATGATCCTACTTTTATAAGACTGTTCATGCTTTCTAAAGATGGATCATGTTGCAATGCTGTAATCTTCGAACTAAATACACCGTCTATAGCACAGGTTAAGAAACGCTTACTGACAATGGTTGTTAAAGGTTCCTTGATAAGAGCTTTTAGTGTTTCTAGATGTTTATGTTCGATAAAATTTTTAATAAAATGTCCGTACAATATACCGACTAATATATCATCACCTGTTGGTGTTAAGCCTTGTCCACGCCCAATAAAATAACGGAATGTCTCGTCAAGATTTTGGGTTGGATCTTGTAATCGATTAATCAAGGATAATACACGTGCTCGTTCAAAATCTGATGATTCGTATGATGTAAATGAAATGAATTTAAAATTTTCTTTCAATTTATTTATATTTGCATGTTCAAAATCCATATCTAACGGTATTATTTTTATATTAAACACCATTTCGAAGTGGTTATGAAAAAGACGATTATTACGAAATATTAATGTATCGCCTACCTTAATATTGGTCTTTACTGTTTGTCTCGTTTGAGGATCAAGCAGGATCCCGAACGGAAATGTCCCATTTTCATCGGTACCAACAAATATCAATTCTCCATCTTGATCAACCATATTTAAACCTTTTTCAAACATACTGTGCACGGTAAAGGTTTTTCCTTCACTCAATAATTGAAGTGCGATTGAACCAACCGCACTTGCTTGTAAAATCATCCTTTAAATCCTAGCTTTTCAGCATATGCTGTGATGGCTTTCTCAAAACATTCAATTGGCGGATGTACTGTACCGGCACCAATTTGTCCGTACCCCGCAATTTTATGGGCAATACCAGTGTTGATAACTGGTGTGATCCCTGTTTCAACAACTTTCCGTGCATCGATACCTAAACATGCGCCTTTAAAGTCCCAAGTTGGGATAACAAAGTTCGGATTTTCGCTAATACAGATTTCAGTCATTTGATTACTTGTTTCAAGTGCATCATTAAATCCACCCGAACCAACAAAGCGTGTTACTGCAGGTGCTGCAATCATCGCCATACCTCCGACACCGATTGTTTCTGTAATCGCTGAATCACCGATATCTGTGTTTGCATCTTCTGCTGAGTAACCAGTGAAATATAATCCTTGCGGGGTATTAACAGGACCAGTAAACCATTCGTCTCCCATACCGGCAATACGGATACCAAAGTTTTCACCGTTTCGGCACATTGCGGTAACAACTGTACCGTGTTCGATGGTACGTGCTGCATCCATCATCGCTTTGCCTGTCGCCATAGCAATATTTAAGAAAAATTGGTCTGTGTCAGCTAAGAATTGGATTACTTCTGTACGTTGATCTTTTTCAACGTTATCTAATGAAGCAATTACTGGAGACAGTTCTTTTAAAAATGCAAGTGAAGCTGCAATATTACGCTGGTGGAACTCATCACCCATTGCAATAGCTTTAGCAATCAATACGTTGACGTTCAAGCCTCCATCAAATGTTTTTAAGGCTTTACTTAATACTGGACCTAATACATCCTTCATCCAGTGTAAACGATTGATGACTTGCTCATTATAAGCACCGAAGCGTAATACTGCACCAATCCCCTCGTTCATTTGACAATACGCTTCGTTACCACTCTCCTTGTTAATAACAACAAGGACTGGCATGTTAGGGGAAGTAATACCACCCATTGGTCCAACTGCATTCACATGGTGACATGGAATGAATTTGATTTTATCGTTTTCAAGTAATTCACGTGCATTCTTTTCGTCTTCTGCCCATCCTTCAAAAAGGATTGCACCAACACAGGAACCTTGCATAGGATCTGTCATGTTTTCATATTTAATTGGAGGTCCAGCATGTAATAGCACGTACTCTTCTAATTCAGGAATCACAGATTTAGCAGGTACAACATCCGTTAAAAATGGTGCTGCTGCTATGATCTTCTGGATAACGGCTTCATTCGCTTCATTTATTGTTTTGTATCCCATTAGATTGTACCTCCTTCATAATAGTTTAAGAATTGAAGTACTTTCATTAACTTCTCATCGCCACCAGCAATTGGGCGCCAGTTAAATTGAACACACTCTGAGCCACTGTTTTGAACAGCTTCCGTAAAGCTTTTTAGCCCAATATTGATAACGCTTGGTTTCATATTGATGAATGACAGAATTTTCTCATCCACTATTAAGCTTTCTTCTGTATAGTTAAATTTTTGTACATCAGTAATTGGTTGTTCCACTTTACCGCCTACAAGTTGGATAGCTGTGCGGACCATTTGATCGTTTGTCTTACAAATAATTGCACCACTCTCTTTTAAAATGGCAATTTGTTTATCGTAACCTTGAATGTCCTGTGCTGTACCTACAACCGTTGCAAGCACTGCAAGCTGACGACCTTCTTGACGTGCACTATCCAAAATACGTTTGATTGTTGGTGCTAGCTCACTAGCCATATCTTCATGACCACCGTTACCGATCACGTTATCAATCATAATGACTGCAGTTTTAGGGTCGTTCATAGATTTTTCAAGCATTTCGATACGTTTTTCAGGATCAATCATCGGATGTGGTTTACCTTTTGTATAAACATCATCACCTAAATCAATGATTTCATGAGTGTTTGTTTTTAAAACATAGCTTTCGCTTTTCTCTTCAGTCATTGTATCTTTAAACGCATCTCTCACTAGCATAGCCGCTTCAGATGCTAATGTACCGCCTGAATAATAACCTTTAATACCAACTTGTGATTCTTTTAATACAACGTTAACATCAGCTGTTGTCGGTTCAAAATTCGGTTTATCACCATTAGATAATTGGACAGCTACAACTGCTGCTTCTTCAAGTGTATAAGCATGATAAATGTTCTCTTCTTGGTAGGAAGGTTTGTCACCTAAAAATAGCGTAACAACTGGTTTATCAATATTTCTTAATAAGTTTAATACTTTGCGTTGTACTTCCTCCGCAGGTGGTTTGGAGATCACTGTAATGACTTTTACTTTTGGATCTTGATTTAACGCTTTGATGCTATCTAACATCGTAATGGCACCAACTTCCGTCGATAAATCACGTCCACCTGTTCCAAGAGCATTCGTAACACCTTTACCATAACGGTCAATAATTGTTGTGACTTCTTGAATCCCTGTACCTGATGCCCCAACTATACCTATATCGCCTTCGTTGACGTTATTTGTAAAAGCAAGGGGGACGCCGTGAATAAGGGCAGTACCACAGTCTGGACCCATCACTAATAACCCTTTTTCATGCGCTTTTTGTTTTAGTTTCACTTCGTCTTCTTTCGAAACATTGTCACTAAACATGAACACATGTAAACCTTCGTTCAATGCGTTTTCCGCTTCCATTGCAGCATATTGACCAGGAATTGAAATTAACGCTAAATTTGGATTGTTCGCAAGCTCCATTGCACGTTTCCAGTTATGAGCTTCTTGATCTTTAGACGTATTTTGTGAATCTGAATCACCTTTTAAAGCGATTTCTACTTCTTCTTTCACTTCGTCTACTTTTTCTTCTTGCTCTGTATCTACAACGATGACAATATCATTTGGCTTTGCTTTTTCTAATTCATCCGTGCCTAAGCCAGAAGATTTAAAAATGTCCTTATTCGCTGGTGTTCCCATCATGATCGATACTTTGTTTACACCATCAATTGCAGACAACTTGTTGGATAAAAGCATTAACACGATGGAGTCTTTATAAGTGTTTTCTTTTATAATTGTGTATAACATGATGATCCTCCAATTTTATTATTCTGCAAATCTATTTTTCCCATGATAACGATCGTAATGAACGTCGTCTGACACAAGATAGTTGTAAATGTCGTCTACGATTTCAATACCTTCCTTATCATATTCCTTACTTCTTAATATACCGCGTTCACCTGGATAATAAATTTCTCCATAACCCTCTGCTGCGGGCTGTGCTTTTAATTCATTGAGCATTGTTGTAATTTGTAGCTTGAAAGCATTCAAATCTGTGAAATAGGCAGGGTTAATGACGATATGAATTTGACCTAAATCGCGTCCTTTAGTTAAGTCTTGATACATAGAAGACACGTGTATACCATGTGGGACTCCTAGAAGACTACCTGATAAAATATCTACCATCATCATCAAGCCGTATCCTTTTGGACCTGCAATTGGCAGGAGTGCATGAACATCTCTTGCATTCGTCGTAGGTGCACCAGTAGCATCCACAGCCCATGTATCTGGAATCGATGCATTTTTACTTCTTGCATCTAAAATTTTGCCCCATGCTTGGACAGTAGTCGCCATATCAAATGTAATGATGCGGTCATCAGCAGATGGTGCACTATAAGCAATTGGGTTTGTCCCAAAATAAGGTTCAGTTCCGCCAAACGGTACGACCATTGGATCTGATTGACACATACTTAGAGCAACCATATCTTGTTCTGCTGCCATTTCAACAAAGTAACCTAAAGCACCACTATGTGAGATATTTTTCATACCAACAACGGCAACACCTGATTTTTTAGCCATTTCAATCGCTTTTTCCATCGCTTGTTTTGCTATTTGGTGACCTGGACCATTATCCCCATTAAAGATCGCAGATGCTGGTCCTGTTTGTTCAAATGTGTAGTTGGGATTGTTTGTAATCCCGCCTTTTGCAATTCGTTCAGAATAGTATTCAACACGTACAGCACCGTGTGAATGAATACCTCTATGGTCAGCGTATGTTAATACGTCTGCAACATCATGTGCCGCTCCTTCATTTAATCCAGCTTTTATAAACTTTTGCTTCATTAAATTAAATAGTTCTTCTTTAGATACACGCATCTTGTTTACTCCTCATTTAATTAATATTTTGACTCAGATTCTAAATAATCAGAATTTTATTTTAGAAATTTTTTTGTAACTAAGATGCCTAATTTATCTTTGGTTAACTATCGGAGATAATAGACTTCCTTTTTATAAATCAATATCTCTATTTGCATCTTTAGAATAAATGTATGAGAATGGTTCATCTAAACCAATTGCATAGGTTGCTTGCGGTACATAAGCGCCCATAAAGATATAATCACCTTTATCAACCGGCATCCATTCATTGTCTAAGTTGTACATGCCTCGCCCACTTAAAACATAAGCGCCGTGTTCTTGAACGTGTGTTTCAATGTAACCATGTGAAGCACCTGGTTTGAATGAAAGAATATGAATGTTCATATCATAGCCAATTTCTTTTGGTAATAAGTCTTGAATTAATACTTCTTTCATCCCTTCATATGCCTCTTGTTCGATGTCGTGCACATTACCTGTAACGACTTCTGGGGTATACCCTTTAAGAGGTTGTCCTTTAAGAGGTTGATAACGTTTTTTGTATAAGAATAAGCGGCTATCTTCACCGTTATTATTATTTTCAAAAGTTAACTGTAAGTGTGGAGGCACATATAAATACCCACCTTCAGTTAATTCGTATTTTTTACCATCAGCAAACGCATTGATTTTGCCATAAACAACGTATACAAAAGATTGAATACCATCACCAGCGAAACCAGTTTTGTTTCCACCTTGGTTTTTTACTGTTACTAAGTAATCTACAAATCTTGCACCTAAACGCGGGGACCCTAAAATTGTGACGTCGCAATCTTTGAAGCCAGGTACAACATTATTAACTAGGCCATCTGGTGTGATTACCGCATAATTGTCTTTTTTAATGACAGAACGTGTTTCTAATAAACCTTCTCTGTATCCTTGAACTTGATTTAAGTAACCCATAAGTATCTGGCTCCTTTTTCATTATTTTCATTATTTTTATTCTTTGTATGCTAGTTCATAAAGTACATCACTTAATACTTCAATACCTTTAACAAGGTCTTCTATCTTCGTCTCTTCACTAATGTTGTGACTAATTCCACCAATAGAAGGTACAAACAACATTGCCGTTTGAACATATTGAGCAAAGATTTGTGAGTCATGTCCTGCACCAGATGGCATCACTTTATATTGATTACCCACATTATTCTTTGCTGCTTGTTCAATGATTTGAACAATTTTTTTGTCCATCAATGTTGGTGCTTCATCCATCCATAAATTAATGTCATAAGTCATGCTATTTGCTTCAGCGACTAATTTAATTTTGTCTTCGATTTCCGTTGCAAAATCATTTAATATTTGCTGATCAATATGACGACAGTCTACGGAGAACGTAATTTCACCAGGAACTACATTGACTGTGTTTGGTACAAGTGTGATATGACCGAACGTCAAAACAAGTGGTTCCCCAATTTCTCTAGCACGTTTTGTTAAATTTGAGACAATTTCACTATAGGCAACAACTGTATCGCGACGTAATGACATTGGCGTAGTACCAGCGTGGTTTGCTTCACCTTTTAAGTTGATCGTGAAGCGTTTTTGACCAACGATGCCATTAACAACACCGATTGTTTTGTTTTCCGTCTCTAGCACTTTGCCTTGTTCAATATGAATTTCAACAAATGCTTTGATGTCATTACGAACGTCAGTAGTTTTACGATAATCAAAGCCTGATTTACGCATCGCGTCTTCGAACTTAATGCCCTCAGCATCTGCAATTGTCTCAACATCCGATTTTTTAGCTAAGTTAAAGAAGTTTTTGCTACCCCAGAATGTGTAAGGGAATCGACTGCCTTCTTCTTCTGCAAGAGATAATACTTCTAATGAGCGTAGTGGTTGGCCGTGTTTAGCTTTTAAATATTTCACAGCTACTAGTGCAGCTAAGATACCGAATTGGCCATCTAGATGACCGCCTTCAACTACTGTGTCGATATGTGATCCTGTTAAAATGGTTTCTTCCGGATATTTACTGCCAACCAGACGCCCAGTTAAGTTCCCGATATCGTCAAAGCTTGCTTCTAATCCTTCTTCTTTGAATGTTTTTTCCAGTTCACGAACTGCATCATTCCATTCTTGAGAATATAAAAGGCGTGTAATTCCACCCTGTTCTAAGCCACCAAAACCTGTAAATTTCTTATCTAACATTTCAAAAGTTGATTGAATATCCATACCTCTTTCACTCCTTCCTTCTACACTTTTATTATAGGTCCTCCCCCATAACCATTCATTGACACAATGAACAATAATGGATGGTCTTTTTATGCACTTTAGACAAATAGATATGGATAAGGAGCAAGTAGCTCGGAGTAAAAAAGAACGCTGTTTGCTATCGATTATGGAAAGGCTTTAAGAAGGCGTATGAGTGGAGTAAATCATCCATTCTATCCTTACTAAAAAACAAAAACCACATAGTAAATCTATGTGGTATAGTCCCTATTAAAATGATTAAAGGATAAACGATAGCCCGTGTGTCAAGAACCTTAGAAATAGGAGCAAGCCCAAGCTATATCGTATTGGCTATTGAAAGGTTTTAGACTCATCCCCGGTTTGATTAACAGCTGCTGCTGCAATCGCGATAGATTGTGGAGAAATCACTTTTGCTTCGCTTCGCCCAGCAGTGTTAGCTGCTATTAGCAATGATGGCGAGATGCCTATCTGCTCTCGGTAACTGCCTGTAAGCTACCGAATAGTGCATGATTATTTACAACCGATTCCGTTAGAAAGCCACCAATCCAGCCTAATACTGGACTAACAAATGCGAAGAATTCACCCGTTTTGGCAGGTCCGGGTAATAGAGAAATGTTAAGCCCAGAGAAGTCAGAAAGATTGGCAAAAGTCATTACAAGTACGATTGTAAGATTCTCCTTTACTATTTCGAAATAAAGAATTATACGTATAATAACCTTCAAAAATAGTATACAATCAGAGTGATAGGTTATCCTTGTAGCGTTTTACAAATATATTTCTTATTATTTTGGGCTTTTTCTAACAAATATAAAGGAGATGATCCTTATGACAACATTAAAAGAAATCATGTCTGTCCAACAATTTTCTGATTTAACATTATTAAATGATGAGGGAGATTTAGATAGAGAAGTAGAAATGGTCGATATTACGGAAACACCAGATATTAAAAATTTCACAGCACCTCATTCATTTATCGTCACTACGGGTATGTGTTATCAACACGACCAATCCGGATTAAAGGATCTCATTCTAGAATTAAATGATATACAAGTTGCTGGCATAGGCGTTAAATTATCGCGTTTTTTAGAAAAAATTGATGATGAAGTAATAGAATTTGCAAACAAGTTAAAATTTCCTATTATTAGAATCCCTGATAGTTGGAATCTCGGATCCATTACACATCATATATCATCCTATATCTTGGATGAAGAAACTGAAAAGTTATATTTTGCATTAGATATCCAACAAGAATTAAATACAATGCTTATGAGAGGTTTAAGCTTGGAAATGATGATTGAACGAATGAGCAGACTTCTTAGAGTCCCTGTAATGCTCTTAAATCCTTTTCATCAAATTAAAACGATGAGCCATCACTTCCAAGAACACTCAGAGCAAATTCAAAAAAATCTTAGTTACTTCAAAAGATGTGTTAATTCCAAGCAAATTTCACCTAATAATAAAGCATCTTTCCAAGAGGAACATATTATATTTGAAGTTCCAGCATTTAAATATTTTCCGTATTATTTGATGGTTTCAAATGTTAATACGCTCACATATCCATTTAGTTTGCTTGCCATAGAACAAGCCGTAAATACACTCAGTCTCGCCATTTATAAAAATAGTAAAATCAAAGAAGCGGAACAACAAGATGTCAACCGATTTTTCGAAACATTGATGTCTGAACATCCTGATAATCTTATTTCAGTCAAACAGCACCCTGAGTTTTTAAAAAAGCACCTTATTCAACCATCCAATTTTTATCAAGTGATCGTTTGTGCGATTGATCAAGAAAGGGATGTGGAAAATAATATCTATTTGAATGAACGTTATCAAATGACTTTTGAATGGCTAACACATAAATTTACTGACATTGATCCTTCTATCAGTGTTTATAGGTCTCCAGGTAATCATCGATTTACGATCCTATTACAAACTAAACATCAATATTATTTAGATTACTGTAAATATATCCAAAAAGAGTATCAAAAACTTTTTAATAGTACACTGTCATTCGGTATTGGTAATGAAGTGACTGAATTCTCACAGTTACCACTCTCTTATTTTGAAGCGAATGAAGCTTTTGATCATAAGTCTGAAAGTAGTAAAGTGGAATTTATAGAACTCTATAAATCTAAAAGTGTAGAAGAATTGTTACAACTCATTCCAGCCAATAAATTAAAACCGTTTATCACGTATACACTTGGTTCATTAGCCTATCCAAAATCGACGAAAGAAAAAGAACTAAAACATACATTGAAAATCTATTTGGCGAATCATTGTGATCTGACAAAGACTTCTGAAGATATATTTATTCATCGGAATACAGTAAAATATCGTATTAAAAAATGTGAAGAGATCTTAGGTCAGTCTATCGAATCGCCTGATATATCATTGGATCTACGATTAGCATTATTTGCTTCAGAGAAAGTAAATTTATAAACTTAAAAATCCCGCTAAAAAGCTGTTATGAATGCTTTTTAGCGGGATTCTTTTTACCTAATTTACCGGAACACTCGGTTCCCTACCTCAATTATGAGTATGCAAATGAAGTAGCTCCTACTCACGATATTATCAATAAACAGACGCTTATTCGATTGAATCCACATATAAATGGAGCTGCTTTAACAACCGTTCCACGAGCATCGCTGCTTCCAGCTGGTCGCTGCCTTTGGGCCGCAATAACAAAACTACCTATCAGCGGGAGATGTATTAAACCTCCGCTAATAGGTAGCTTTACTTTATTCATTAGTTAGGGGATGGATTACTTTCTTCTCTTTCTTCTCTTTCAACATCACGACAAGGAAGAATAAAATCGCTGCTGCTGCAAGAAGTATTGCTGCAATATAGAATGCTAATACTTTCGAACCAGTGATATCACCAATATAACCTGTAAGAGTTGGCGCAATAACTGATGAAGTCATTCCAAAGAAGTTAAAGATACCTAGTGCTTTGGCCATGCTATTGGAAGGTACTGAATCCGTTACATATGTGATTAAAACTGGATCAATGGCAAGTTTACCTAATAAACCGTATAAAATTAATGCTGCATAAAGGACAGAAGGGTTAGGTGCAAATACGGTTAAACTAATTGTTACGGCTGCCCCAATTAACAAGAAGATTATTAATTTCTGACGCATATGTGCATTTTTATCAATATACTTAGAAAATATCAATGCACCAGGTACTGCTGTGACTGCAACTAAAGCAGCTACATATCCTACTGAACCTTGTTCAAATCCTTTTTCTCCGACAAGGAATGATGGTAACCATGTCACGATCATGTAATAACCATAACATGTTGCAAAATAGACGAAGTAAATAGCTAATTTTTTTATCGAGAATAATTCTACGCCTTGAGATACTGTGGCTTGTGCTGTTATTTTATCTTCGGATGTTTCGTTTGTAGCTGTTTTTTTGTCTTGTTTAACAAATAAGGTAAACACAAATGTTACAGCTACTATTAAGACTGCTATCATATAAAGCATGTAATTCCATTGGATTTCAAGGCCACCTACTAATACAGATGAGCCTACTAGACCAATAACCATCCCTAATGCCGAACCACTGTTGATGATCGCATTAGAAAAGCTTTTCTTATCTTTTGGCATATATTTAGCGGATAATGAGAAGGCCGCACCATAGTATGAGCCAGTTGAAAGACCCGCCATTAAGGCGCCTACATAAACTTGAGTGATTGTCGTGCTTGATCCAATGACGACTGCTGCTAATGCAAATATGATAAACGCAGGGATCAATACTCGTTTTTGTCCAAATTTATCAACGAGTATTCCTGATGGAATTTGCATACCCGTATAGGCAAAGAAATAAATAGAAGCAATAAGTCCTACTTGAGTATCGCTAATATTACCAAGCGATTCTTGAATTTGTGGATATATTGGTGTGAGTATTGTACGATAAATCCAAATAGCTACCCAACCTAAACACAGGGCAAAAATGATTTTTTTGTAATAATTCGGGTCATTCTTTTTAACTGTTTGTCCCATAATATGACACTCCCATTTTTCTTTTTTTTTACTTATGTAGTGCTTAATTTAATTTTAGGTGATGAGTACGTAAATAACATTGTTCACTTTTAACAAAAACAGAACCAGCATTGCACATTTTAGACAAAAGACAATGTTTGAGAAGTTTATAAATGCATGACTTATGGCATTCTTATTTGCCGATTTCTACTCAGTGCTTTTGTATCTACAAACTTTTCTCGGCTCGAATAAACAAAAATAAGCCCGACTACCCTATAGGTAATCGGACCGATCGCAATCTAAGTGCAAACACCTTTGCTCAAATCCTATTTTGTAAAAAAATTTTACTCAGGTGTGACAATCCTTTGTAACCGCACGAAAGATTCTCCCTTGTGGATAATGCATCTACAAGGAAGAATCTTTTTTACTATGAAAACTAGTTAATCAACAGACGTGATGGTTAACTCTTTAATGATGTTTATGCGCAATAAAGCCGATTGGTGTCGGACCTGCAATCCCTAACATGATGAAATCTCTACTAGAATTATTAGTCATTCCGTGCTTTTCACCTGCACGTGAAACTACAACATCACCAGCTTTAATTTGAACCATTTCACCACATTCTGGATAATAATCTGCTGTTCCTTCAACAACAACCCAAATATCATCAGCTTTCTCGTGTGAGTGAAGTGGCAAAGTTTGTCCTGGGCGCATACACCATATAGCTCCAACAGTATTAGGTGTTTCATAAAAAATATGTTTTGTTGCTTCTTCTTCTCTAAACTCTTGAATATCTGGCCAATGGAAAATACGATTTTTTAAATCTTCTCTTGCTAATTGTTTTAATGTCATGGTATTTTCTCCTTGTTTCGAATTTCAAACTAGTCCCACGTCATTTAGCGTTTATCAGAAAATGATTATCTGCGAATAATATTTTGAGGTTTTCCCTCTAAGAATGCCATTGTGTTATCAAATGCAATTTTAGCCCGCAGTTCCATTGCCTCATTCGTAAGGAAGCCTACATGAGGTGTTAAAACAACATTTCTGGCATGTAATAGTTTATAGTCTTCAGGAATAGGCGGTTCCATATCAAATACGTCAATTCCCGCTCCTGCAATTCGCCCTTCATTTAATGCATCTGCTAATGCATCATTATCAACAATTGGGCCACGTGCACAGTTGATTAAAATAGCTGATTCCTTCATTAATTCTAATTTTTCTTTAGAGATTAATCCTTTTGTGCTTGAAAGTAATGGGATATGTAATGACACAATATCTGATTGTGCTAA
Source organism: Lysinibacillus sp. UBA5990 (assembly GCF_002429815.1). NCBI lineage: Bacteria > Bacillati > Bacillota > Bacilli > Caryophanales > Bacillaceae > Lysinibacillus > Lysinibacillus sp. UBA5990. Next base: position 1,357,309 of record NZ_DJAY01000015.1, on the reverse strand, counting down.
TAACTCATCTAATTCCATGTACTCGATACCCAAAATTTCAGCTTCCGGATTTCTTCTAGATTGGTCTGAAGCTACTATTTTTGCGCCAAATGCTTTAAACAAACGAGCCGTCATCATACCAATCTTTCCTGTACCAATCAAACCAACTGTTTTCCCTTTAATTTCACTACCTTGGAATGCTCCTGGGAAATGATCGGCATGGATTTCTTTATCACCCTGAGTGATATGACGGTACACATCTAATACTAAACCAATTGTTAATTCAGCAACTGCTTGATTCGCATATCCAGCTGCATTACATATCATAACATCTTGATTTCTCGCTTGCCCGATACCTACATGATCAACACCTGTAAAGGCTACATTTATTAATTGTAAATTGGCATTTTGATCAATCACTTCTGAAGGATAAGGATTATTAGCAATCATAATCACATCTGCACCTTCACTACGTTTTGCTAATTCTGCACTATCGGTTGTTTTCTTGTTGTAATAAACAAATTCGTGACCGGCCTGTTTGATTGGCTCCGCTAATTTTTCAATGATCGAATCTGAAACATTCAATGGTTCTAATAATTTGACTAACATTTCAATCCATTCCTTCCTATTATTTATTAATACGTCTGTTGATTAACTAGTTACCATAGGTTTATAGAAGAGAGATTCGCATTTCTTCAAGACTGTTATTTCACAGCAAGAGGTGGATGATATTTTTTGCACATATTGCACAAAAAAATCAGGTATTTTCGTTTTCAGTCACTTCCTTTTTTATTTTTTATTATGTTAATTGCTTAATTTAATTGTAGGATAGGTCCATTTAAATAACATTGTTCACTTTAAACAAAAACAGAAACGACATTACATGTTTTTGACTAAAGCTACTATTTAAAATAACTAGAAATACGCTTTAGGATTACTTTCCCTTGTACCTTTTCTGTAAGTTCTTCGTCATCTCATGGAAACTTGCCTTGGATTGAATATTCTTTAGTTGATAGCGTCTTGCGTAGAAGAAGATTTAATTTATTCAAGTCAAGTTCCAATGAATAATATCTACTATATCGTGGTGATCAACTAATTCCTCTAAAGCATGCCAAATTATTGACCATAATTCCCTCCTCCCTATTTTTAACGAGAATTCATTATTAAATCTCAACTTTTTATATTTTTTCTAGCAAGAGAATTGATTATTGAATGTCTCCATATTTAGCATAAATATAATTAATAGAACTTATATCCCTTAATATCCAATTAATTCATATATTTTTAGCAAAATTGACCATAATTATTGCAGATACATTACACAATTAAAAATAACATGTCAGAATCATAGGAAAGTGTTAATCAGTAATATTATTGAAAAATAACTCTTAACCGTTTCATGATATTCTTACTTTAGTTCAAAAGCGATTGCTTTTTGAAAGGGGTAAGGATTAATTGAAGAAAAAAATATTACTACCGATTTTTGCATCTTTTATGTTCTTTACAGGAATAGGTATTCACGATGCGCAAGCAGCTACATATACAGATATAACAAATACAGCAAAAGCATATATTGGTGCTCCTTATAAATATGGAGGCACAGATATTAAGACAGGTGTTGATTGTTCTGCCTATACACAATTAGTATTTTCTAAGTTAGGTATTTCATTAGAACGTACATCGAATGCTCAATATCAACAAGGTACTTCTATTGCTAAGGACAATTTAAAGACTGGCGACCTCGTATTTTTTAATACTTCGGGAAGCGGTGTTTCTCACGTTGGCATTTACATAGGTGACAGCAATTTTATTTCGGCTACTACTAGTTCAGGGGTTAAAATTGATAAAATCAATGACCCGTATTATTGGGGATTTCGTTACGTGGGGGCAAAACGTGTTGCAAGCTTCTCTGATTATGGAGAGGTAAAAGATGCTGAAATAGACTTTACTATTTATTCATCACGTGGAGAAGTCGCTCTTAAATTAGCTAAGAAGCTACAATTAGATACTAGTCATACAAATTCAAGTTTTCCTGATATAAAGCCAGGATCTAAATATGCAGGTGCTGCTGAAGCCCTAAAAAATATCGGTGTATTTACTGGTGATGAAAACGGGAAATTCAATCCAGGTTCACCTATTACACGCGGTCAACTATCAAAAGTTTTAGTAGAAGCATTCCACTTAAAACAACAAGGAGCTACAGAAAACTTTGTAGATGTTCCTGGATCACATTGGGCTAACAGCTATGTATCCATCCTTGCATCCAATAATATTACTGTAGGTAAAGGTGATAATTTATTTGGTGTTAACGATAATGTTACAATCGAACATTTAGATGCTTTTATCCAACGATTAACTCAATAATATGAAATGGCGTTTCACATTGATGAAACGCCATTTTTTTAATTTCAAGCTCACCTCCCCACTCAAATCCATCGCAAAGCCTTCTTAACCGTTTTGTTGCATCATTTTTTTAGAGGGAACAAATAGTGTTAAAATAAATGCGATAATCGCTAAGATGGTCATGAAATAATAGGCATCGCTGGAGCCTAAGATGGATGCTAGTGTTCGAACCATTTCAGCCGTAGCATTGGGTGTTTCTACAAGCAAGCTTTTCGCATGGCTTGTCGTTTGTGCTGTAAAAATGGTGATGACCACAGCAGCTCCTATCGCACCCGAAATTTGACGCAACGTATTATTAACTGCTGTACCATGTGTGATAAGTGTTTTCGGCAAGGCATTTAACCCAGCTGTGTTCAAAGGCATCGTAATAAAACTCAAACCTATACGTAGGAAAATGGTACGGATCATTAAAAAAGTAAAAGATGTAGTTTCTGATAAATCTGTAACAATCCACATAGAAGGTATGATGAAAATTAAACCAATGATAAACAACGGCTTCGCTCCATAACGGTCATACATTTTTCCTGTAACAGGAGACATAAAGGCATTTACAAGTGCACCAGGTAGTAATAATAAACCTGCGTCTAATGCCGTAAATCCTCTCCCATTTTGTAAATAGATTGGTAATAAAATCATATCCGCATACATCATCATTGTGACAATCATATTGATGATGGACGTTAATGTAAATACTTTATTTTGAAATACGGATAAATTTAGAAGCGGATCATTGGATTTTATTTGTCTTAAACAAAATATTGCAATGGTTACGATCCCTACAATGATCGTACTGATGACCACCTTATCATCCCAGCCGTGACTACCTGCATTACTAAATCCATATAAAATTAAACCAAAACCAATAGTTGATAATATAACACTCATTACGTCTAACTTCGTTTTGGCTGTTTCAGAGACATTTATCAAGTATTTTACGGCTAATAAAATAATGATGACCACCAACGGAATGAGACCGATAAATAACCAACGCCATGAATAATAATCGATAATAAAGCCTGCTAATGTAGGGGCAATTGCTGGAGCGAAAATCATCGCAAGTCCTATTAACCCCATCATACTGCCCCTTTTATCAGGTGGGAAAATAAACATGACGATACTCATCAGCAGTGGCATAATAATTCCTGCGCCAACGGCTTGAACCATACGCCCTATTAACAACAAAGCGAAGTTCGGTGCCATAGCACATATAATCGAACCAATTAATAAAAATAGCATGGAGCTAATAAATAATTGGCGTGTAGAAAAACGTTTCATTAAGTATGCCGTAATGGGAACTAATACTCCGTTCACTAACATAAAGCCAGTAGATAACCACTGTACAGTTGTAGCTGAAACTGAAAATACTTCCATTAAATTACTCAATGCTACGTTTAACAATGTTTGATTCAGTGTCGATAAAAAACAGCCTAAGATTAAGACAGTTAACAACACTTTTTTATTGATCAATTCCGACATGCTAAAATTCCTCTTTCTACTTGTTTTATTAACACACTGTCAATAAAATAGATAATAACATTTTTATTTTTTGATGCCTATTTACAATTTTTAAAGAAGTGTTAATTAAACAACAGATTTATAAAAACTATTAATAAAATAGAATTTAATAGATAAAGGAGAATGTCATTGATGTCACAGAAAAAGCAAGATCCACGAGCTATTCGATCTAAACGAGTGTTTAAAGAAGCTGTTGTAGAAATATTAATTGAAGATCCGGACATTACAAAACTTACCGTACAAAAAATAGCCCAGCGTGCTGAGCTAAATCGTGCAACCTTTTATTTGCATTTTATAGATATCAATGATTTATTAAAGCAAGTTGTGTACGATATTTTTGACGACCTGTCGATGAAAATATCACCTACTTTACAAATCGACAATTTAAATAATCAAGAAAAATTGATGACCTTTTTAGATTATTTTTATAAACATCGAAAAATTTTAGCTGTGCTTTTTGAACATCCTGGCTTCAAAAGGAAATTCCATAGAATGTTAAAAGACATGATTGTGATTAAGCGTGAAAGGGAATGTTTGGATCCGACAGAAATAACACTATCTATGGATATACTCGCCTCGTCGGTACTAGGCATCATTATGTGGTGGCTTAAAGATGGCATTCAGTTTAGTTCAGAGTATATCGCCAATCAAATGATTGCGTTATATCGATAATTAGTCGTTATAATGAGATTATTTTAACTAAAAAACAGGTGTTGCTAATTTAAGCAACACCCGTTTCCCTACCTATTTCACTTCTACTTGTTTTTCAGCCTCATTAGGCATCATATTTTCTTGATTTGGTTTAACTCTTTTAATAAAGAATGCAAGAATGAGTGCGATCACCGCAATCAATGTTGAAATAAAGAAGGTGTAATTGATACCATGGAGCATGGCTTCATTCATGATTTGTTGTTTTAGTTCAGCGGCACCCTGTGTAGATGTCTGTGCATTGGCACTCATATTATTCATGGCACTAGCAGCTATTTCTTCAGCTTTAGCAGTTGTTTTATTGTTCATTACTGTAATCAATACAGCTGATCCAATCGCACCGGATACTTGCTGAAGCGTATTGTTCATTGCTGTTCCGTGTGGATTATTATGTGCTGGTAGCTGATTCAGACCATTTGTCATAACGGGCATCATAACCATCGACATTCCAAACATACGTAATGTATATAGCAGAACAAGTGTCGAATAAGCCGTATCCATACTTATTTTACTAAAGTAATAAGAAGTGACAATCGTGATGATTAATCCAAATACGGCTAAGCTTCTTGCGCCATATTTATCAAAGAGCTTCCCGGTAATTGGCGACATGATCCCCATCACAATCGCACCTGGTAGCATTAATAAACCTGAATCCATTGGTGAAATACCACGAATCGTTTGTACATATATAGGCATTAATATCATTGCGGAGAACATAGCTACCGCAATGACGATGGAAATTGCCGATGATAAGGCAAACATAGGATATTTGAAAATACGAAACTCAAGCATTGGTTCATCCATACGAAATTGACGAAGGACAAAGGTAATTAAAGCAATCGTTCCGACAATTATTGTTCCATAGACAAGTACATTGTCCCAACCCTTTTCCCCTGCCGAACTAAAGCCGTATAGCAGTCCGCCGAATCCGATACTCGATAGAATGAGTGATAGCACATCAAGCTTAATGGCACGTTGTGGTGTCACATCCTTCAATTTAAAGGCTGCAAAGATTAATGTCAAAATAGCAATTGGTAGAACAATATCAAATAACATTCTCCAGCTATAATGCTCAATGATCCAGCCGGACAGTGTAGGTCCAATTGCAGGAGCAGTAATCATCACGAGACCGAACATCCCCATAGCTGCACCTCGTTTTTCAACTGGGAATGCAGTAAGCATAACATTCATTAGTAAAGGCATCATTATGGCTGAGCCGGCAGCTTGAATCATACGTGCCGCTAATAATACACCAAATGCTGGTGCAATACTTGCTAGGAATGTACCTAGTGTAAATAAGGCCATTGCGGTAATAAATAGCTTTTTATCTGTAAAACGTTGAATAAAGAATGCACTTGCCGGTATTAAAATACCGTTAATCAACATATAGCCTGTGGAAAGCCATTGTACGGCAGTAGCATTTACGTCAAATTCCGTCATAATGGCTGGGAGAGCAATGTTTAATAATGTTTCATTCAAAATTGCGACAAATGCCCCAATAAATAAAATGGCAATCATGCCGTATGGCGCTTTTGTCTCGACAGAAATGGTATTCTCCGACATGTAGTATCAATCCTACTTTCTTTTAACTTTTTCATTTTCTTGAGAATTTCGATTGTCTTTTTAGGTCTGGACTTCTTCGTCAATGAGCTGAGTAGTTTTTTCCTCCCATCTGTTGTAGTGCCTTTGCTGATTTCATAGCAACCACCCCTTTAAAAACTAATTAATAAAACTGTTGACGAAAGAATAGAGTATATTGTATAATTAAAATAGGGAAAGTACGTGGTAAGTTAATTATACAATGTCTATCTCTATAAATTTACCATAAACCATTGTTGATTTCAATGTGTTCTACATATATTTTTTTGAAAAAAGTCGATTCTTTTCTTACAGAGAATCGACTTTTTTATTGCTTATTTCTTGATTAAGCCATCATTCGTTAATTCGTAAATGGTTGATACAACTTCCTTTAAGTATCGGCGGTCATGCGAAACACTAATAATGGCGCCACCATATTGGGCTAATGCATGACACAGTACAGGCGTTGTCAAAGGACTAAAGTTTCTCGTTGGTTCATCCAATATTAATAGTTCACAACCGTCCATAATCATCTTTAACAAAAGCAGCTTAGCCTTCTGACCACCGCTTAACTGGCCAATCTTTTGCTGCATTTCATCGCTCGTAAATTTCATGCTCCCCAAATGAGTAAAAGCTTTCGTCATTGCTTCCTTATCACCTGTTCTTTCTAAAAAACGAATAGGAGTTTGATTTGGGTCCAATAAATCCTCGTAATTTTGCGGCATATATCCAATTTTTAATGAAGAACGGTCCTTCAACGTGTCCAATATCCTTTTTAGCAAGGTTGATTTCCCTACCCCATTTTCCCCAATAATCGCAACCTTTTCTGGTCCAATGATCGATAAGTTTATATTTTGGGAAAGCTGTTTGTTTGCTATTTCAAGCGTTTCCAATGATAGCTCTAGAATTTTTTTATGGCGATGTATATGGATTGAGGAATCGAATCGGAATTCGCTTGCCTCCTCTACAATTGGAATCTCGAAAAAATTCTCTGTAGCTCTGTCCATTCGCTGCTTTTGGTGTTTTAATGATTTTACTTTCTTCTGTAATCTCGGGTCCGAGCGAGCTACATTTTGATGCTGATGCTCTGCCTTATTCCATACATCATGCCATTTTTCCATCTGTTTTTTATAATCGGCTGCTTGCTTCCTCGCTACCTGCTCTTGTTTGCGTAAATCGTTTTCCCGATGTACTAGGTATGTTTCATAGGGCTCTCTTGAAAATGTATATTTGGGTATTTGCTTGCGATTGGTAAGCTCCATATGAATAATAGCATTCGCTGTATTTTTAATAAATGTTTCATCATGCGATACAAATATGATGGGAATCGTAGTTTGCTGCATATACGTTTCTAGCCAATCTATTGTGCCTATATCTAAATCGTTTGTCGGTTCATCCAGTAACAGAACATCAGGATTCATGGAGAGTAATTTTAAAAAACGATATTTAAATCGTTCCCCTCCTGAGAAATCACTAATCGTTTGATCTGAAACCAAGGATTGGATATTAAAATCATCCATGGCCATTAACAGAGCCTTATTCCAACTATTATCTAAAAATAATTCAGTGATCGTTAACACTTCTTCCTGTGCCGATAGTTCCTGTGAAAGATAACCTACTAAGTAGCCGTCCTTATGAATTTTTCCTTCAAACGTACAATAATCCGTCATTAATTTTTCGTTATAAATACATTTTAATAATGTACTTTTGCCATTGCCCTCCTCACCTATAATGACAATTTTGTCTCCTTTTTCAATACTTAGCTGGAATTGATTGATCAACGTCCGATTGTCTTTAATTGTTCTGATGGTTAGATGTTGAATTTCAATCATGTGAATGCTCCCTTCATTAATTCTTCCGTAATCATTCCTTTTAGTTGTTCATATGCATCACCCCGACATTTGATAAAAACAAAAAAGATGCCTCTGTTTATAAACAGAAGCATCTTGCTCAATGAAAATAGTTTCCCTATGTATCAACCTATATGGGTGTCCAGATTTTTTAATCAGTGGCAACCATTTGATCATTTATGTTGATTCAGTATTTGTTCGAACACTCAACATTTTTTGAATGAGCATAAACAGTCATAGAGTAGTAATTTCTAAATATGATAGGTGAAGAATGGCTTCTTGTTTATTTATATTGAAATGATGTTTTCGAATAAATAAACAATGGCTCATCTTTTCACCCTCCGATCAATTTAAGTAACTCTACTTTAACATAAAATTCTATTTATTGTCAATTTCATTCATTTTACTCTCAGTTTTTAACAATGGATAAATATTCAAATGCTGTGATACCAAAAATACTTTTAAAATGTTTATTCAAATGGGGTAAATCAACAAATCCACATTGTGCAACTCCCGCATAAATATCACCTGTTTGTTCAATAATGGATTTAGCTCGTTCGACTTTACAGTTTAAGAAATATTGATAAGGCGTAATCCCAGTGTGCTTTTTAAAAAGACGAATGAATTGGAATGTTGTCAATTGTAGCTCCTGACAGATATCTTCGATTTTTAGTGTATTCTCTACATGTGAATGGATGATTTCTTTGGCTTTTCTAATCATAATACTATCCATTTGCATTGCTGGACTAAAATCTTGCTCCACTAAGCCATCTGATAAATGTAAAAACAACTCATGACATAATGCTGAATTTTCTTCTGTTAAAATGGCATGTGACAGTTTTAGTATATGATTCTTTATACGATTGTTATAGATAATGGGCTTATCAAAACTAATGATTTCTCTTTTTTGAATAGCCTCTAAAAATAAAGATGGCTCTACGTAAAGCATTACATATTCGAGTCCTTCACGATTATAAGCCATTCCGTCATGTACTTGTTCAGGATTAAAAAGCATAACGCCATTTTGGTGTGAAAGCTGTAAACTTCCATCTAGATGATAATGCTGGATACCTTTTAACGTTACCCCGAATGCATATTCTTGATGAGCATGCTTTTTATACTTAAAATCAGTAAAGCTTGCCTTCAATGCTGTAATTCCATCCATTTTTTTATAAGTAAATTGCTGCATTCTTTTCCCCTCTATTCAATCCAAATCATGATGGCTGCGTATATTAAACAACATGCCATGCAAGCATTGACGACTTTTTTATGGTGTTGTAAAAATTGTTTAAAGATAGCTCCAAACAATACCCATAATAAGAAAGCTATTAATCCGATGAGGGTAATGGCGAATACACTTACGAATACCGCAAAAAACGATTCATAGTATGGTAGCACAAAGCTTGGAATAACTGTCATTGTAAATAATACGACTTTAGGGTTTAAAAATTGCATGAAAAAACCAGATTTAAAGTTTCCAGCTTTATTAGTAGCATCACTCGAAATATCGATTTTAACTATTTGATAGGCTAGATAAAGCATATAAGCAGTTCCGATAATTTGCATGATTAGCAAGACTTTTGGGACCAAAGTTGAAAACAATGAATTTAGAAAAGCTGATAATGCTAATAAAATAAAAAACGCAATTGTAGAACCATAAGAAAAATGTAAGCCCTTTTTAATACCGTAATTTTGTGTCGTTGATAAAATAACCACATTTGTCGGCCCTGGTGTAGCCGTAATAATAAAACAGTACAATAAAAAAGATGTAATATCCATGAAGCAAACTTCCTTTCAAGTTTATCTCTTTGAATTATTACATCTATTATTAAAATCATTATAGTACAAAATTGCACATTTACTTTGTCCAATCACTTGGTTTCCAATCCTCTTCTATCCATTTTTGATTTGGTGCTTCATAAGGTGCAGTTGAGATTAATTTGTCTTGATGCCATGCTGCTGCTTTAGATCGAATCATTTCATCTAACAATGGTTGTACAAATTCCTCGGGTTTTAAACGGAAAGAGTGGACAGCGAAATCGTAAAACCAACTGCAGCTTAGTAGATAAGGAGTGATTTCTCTACTCTTTAATCCATTTTTTATCATCAGCGTAAATGAAAAAATTCGCTTACAGGCATGCCAAGCCATTTTTTCAGGAGACTCTATCCATTTTTCAAGTCTTTCTCTTGCTTTGTCTATCATTATGGATGGCTCATCGATAGCCCGACCGTGACCAGGATATGCTTTTTTGATAGAAAGTCTAGCGAGTCGATCTAAACTTTCAATGGAACGTCTTATACTGTTTGTCCCTTCTCTAAATATATTCAGCCATCCCACATCATTATAATGAAATAAATCTCCACAAATTAATATTTCCTGTTTTTGCTCGTATAAAGAAATATGACCCAATGTATGTCCGGGTGTATGTAAAACTTGGAAAGCACTTTGCCCCGTCATAATTTGCTGTTCATCTACTAGTAATTGCTGAACAGTGTATTGTTCCACGGGTTGATCTAAAAAATGTGCACCACAGGACTCTAAATCGCATTGATTCACCATTTCACCTTCCCAAGGATGTGCAGCAACGGGTATTTCATACTGCTGTTGAAAATAATGATTTCCTCCAACATGATCGCTATGATAATGGGTATTAATAATGCCGTTTAATTGCGCTGGTAAAATCCCTGCAGATGTTAAAAGCTGCTCAGTTCGCACAATATCGCTGCCAAATCCAGTATCTACTAAAAATGATTGATCACCACGAATAATTATACTATTCGCACTTGGAAATGGACGTTCAAAAAAAAGAATCTCAGTACTTTTCATATATACCCCCTACTTTGATTTATAAAATAATACCTGAAAAACTCCCCTTTAATACTTCTTTGTCCAATTGATTGATGCATGTAAATAGTGCTGTAATGGCTGTTCGATTTTTTTCATCTCGTTCAAATTGCTCGATTATGACGTTGCAACGAATCGTATCCTCGCTAAAACTGGACGTAAAAACTCGAAATTCATGTTACGAGCTAGCACATTAGAGTCTCCCCCTACTTTTGTAGGAAGTGAGGCTGTTAGTAGCCCTTGCACAACAAACCGCCCTTGTTCGTCAGGCGTTATATGATGAGCACCTTCATCTTTAGAAACCTTCGTAAATAATTCTACATCTTCCTTTATAAAAGTACGTTCAAATGTTATTTTTTCCCCTATTTGTAATACCATCATCATCCCCCTTAGCTAAGTAATCAAAAAGTTGTTATAATCAGAATATTAAAACTTATTGATAGATTACTCAACTATTTTCCCTAGCTTTTCTATAAAAGTAGCCACCTAGCGCGCTGATGGTAGTGCGGAGCTAGGTGGCTACTTCATGTTTTTAACTAGATTTGATTGGAGTATATAAGGAGTGCCTATATCCCTTATATATTCTCGTGGGCAATAAAATATAATAAGTAGTGACTGCCTTGATTTTTTTCATCGGCAGCTAAAGCTAAAAATGAGACTGTTCGAACAGGTAAAGCTTTAAAACAACATTAACGATAGGTGTTGTGAATGTTATAACCTCTTTATTAAAAGTGGGCTTCTAGCATTTTTTCGTAAAAACCTCTGTGACACATGGACCTACTAGCATTAGTGACCTACCTCGTCCCTAATATCCTCGGCATTCTGTCAAGGTTTCCCTATCACCTTCCCCATTTACAGATTTCATTACTTGTGCGAATAATTGTGAATCGATCCACACGTCTATGATTGTCGATAGCTTTGATGGATGTTGGTTATCCATGTTTCTATCATAAATACTTTCCCTACTTTTTTAACCATCCACATTAGTGTTAATTTAACCATCCACTTGTCTATTATTGACAAAAACTCATCTTTTTCCATTTAGGCAATGCAGTGCTTGTGCAAACCTTTTGATTCCTTCATCGATGGACCGAATATCTTCTCTGCCGTACGTAAAACGGACAAATCCCTTTTGTGAACCCATAGTCGAGCCAGGCACATAGATGACTCCACGTTTAATAGATTCTTCTAGTAATTGCGTTTCATTATAATCTTCCATCAGTACTTGGCACCATATATGAATGCCGCCCTGTGGTGGAAAAAATGTTACCTGATCCTTTAAGTACGTATTGAGACTTTGGACAATTGTATCTCGGCGTCTTTCTAATTCTTTCACTAAATGTTTCATATGCAAGTTAAAATTGGCTGACTCTAAAAAATCATTCGCTATCCATTGCGTGAAGCTGGAGTGGCCAAAGTCAATTTGTTGCTTGGCGTCGGATAGTCTTTCAATAACTGATGTAGGACCAATAATCCAGCCAATTCGTAAACCTGAAGCTACAATTTTAGATAAGGAGCTAATATATAATACATTTCCGTTTTTATCTAATGATTTTAATGTTGGTCTTTTCTCACCTGAAAAGGCTGTTAAGCTATAGGGGTCATCCTCTACTACTGGAATGCCTAGCTTGGACGATATTTCTAGAATAGCCTCTCTTTTCTTTATAGCTAATGAAGAGCCTGTTGGGTTATGAAAATCTGGGTTTAAAAATATCATTTTAATTCGATGCTTTTTATATAGTGCTTGCAAATCATCCGGATTAATGCCATCCTTATCAATAGGAAGATAATGGATTTTTAAACCAGCTGATTTAAAAATAGGTAAATTGAAGTTATACGAAGGATCTTCAATCGCGACAGCATCTCCAGGCTTTAACAGGCATTGGACAATCAAATGTAACGCCTGTTGAGCTCCAGAAGTAATCAGGATGGAAGAAGGCTTTGTATCAATTCCTCTGGTAGTTTTAATATGGTTTGTAAGGGTTGTTCGTAGAATCTCACTTCCTTGTGGGTGATCATATCCAAGACTACCAATGAAAGAACGTGTTGCTGTAATCTCTCTTAATGCGCTTTTAGGAAAAAGATCCTCCGATAACTCTCCGGTCGCTAAATTGATGAGTTTGTGTTCCACTGCCTCTTTTCTTATTTTTTGCGTAACAGGAAGATTCGGTAAAAAGGAGCCTGCCTCAATATATCGATTCCAGCTCGGAATTCGCTTTCTTGTGATTCCCCAAATATCTTTACTAATGGTTGTACCGCTTCCTCTATTGCGCTCAATTAGTCCCATTGCTTCTAATTCGTCATAGGCACTAACAACTGTACTTCTATTTACCTGTAAAGCATTCGCTAAATATCGCTCTGATGGTAATGGTTTATCGGGCGGAAATGTTCCGTCAGCAATCCCCTTTTCAATATATTCTGCAAGTTGTTTATAGATAGCCTTTTTTGCATGTCGATCTGGTTTCCAATTCATCTAATCTCACCTCTATATGCCTCTTTTTTCTAGCTTTGTCTGAAAAGCTAAAAAGTCAATCGTAATATAATGTTAACGATAAATAACCATCCACTTTCTTAATACTTTCGCCATCCACTTTTAATTTTAGTCCATAAAAATCTATGAAAACCCTTACTTGACGCATATTCCTCTCGATATTATTATACTAAAATTACTTTCTTAGTTTTAGAACGTTCTGTGTTATCTTGCAAAACGCCTTGTCTTTCAATGGATGTACCCCTATGATAAAAATCAATTGTGAATCAAAATCCATACAAACCTATAGTAACCGATAGCCACTCAAAGAATCAGTTAAAGGGGTTTGTTTATGAAAAAAAGTTGGCTCAGATTAATTGGTCTTTTCACTATTGTCACTATGTTAACCGGTTGTGACCCACTTTTAGTATTAGATCCAAAAGGTCCTCAAGCTCAAGTACAAGCCAAAGATATTATGCTATCGATAGGGATTATGTCCTTTATCGTACTAGTCGTTTTTGTGATTTTAGCTTATATGTTAATGAAATTTCGTGCTTCCAAGCAAAGTCCCGACTATAAGCCTCCCCATATTAAAGGGAGCACAATGGTTGAAGTAATTTGTGTAGGTATCCCTGTGTTAATTGTTGCGTACATGTCTATTATTTCAGTTCAAAGTAATTACAAGGTGGAATCGACACCGGAAAAATACAAAGATGAAAAGCCATTGGTCATTTATGCTTCAACATCTAACTGGAAATGGCATTTTAGTTATCCAGAAGAAGATATTGAAACCGTAAATTATTTGTATATTCCTGCAGAGCGTCCAATCGAATTCAAGCTTTATTCGTATGGACCGATTACTAGCTTCTGGATTCCTCAGCTTGGGGGTCAAAAATATGCAATGGCCGATATGGTGAATACCTTGCATTTGGCTGCGGATATGCCCGGAGAGTTTATGGGAAGAAATGCAAACTTTAATGGAAAAGGTTTCGCGGAAAATACGTTTAATGTTACAGCGATGACTCATGATGAATTTGATGCATGGGTGAAGGAAGTAAAGGAAACAGCAGATTTATTAACAGAGGAAAAATTTAATACGTTATTAGAACCAGGTCATGTGGGACAGTCCACATTCAATGGAACGCATTTAACGTTTCTACCGGCACCTGAGGGTGAACATGGTGGACATCAGCATGGCTCTTCACACGAAAAAGATCATGCCTCTCAATAAATCAATCTTGAATTTCTCAAACGAAACTAGTTTACGATAAGGTTTATGTCGAAAGGAGACATAGTCAGATGGATTACTTTGAACGTTTTGCTATACCCCATCCAAGCCCAGCTATTTATGCATCTATGGTCGCTATTGGTCTAACGGTTATAGCGATTATTGTTGGATTAACTTATTTTAAAAAGTGGGGTTATCTTTGGCGGGAATGGTTAACAACAGTTGATCATAAACGCATTGGTATTATGTATTTAATTTCTGCCATTCTTATGCTATTCCGTGGCGGTGCTGATGCTATTATGATGCGAGCACAAATGGCAGTTCCTGATAATAAATTACTTGATGCCCAGCATTATAATGAAATATTTACAACACATGGTACGGTCATGATTATCTTTATGGCAATGCCGTTTATTATGGCCTTTATGAATTACATTGTACCGCTTCAAATTGGCGCAAGAGACGTGGCCTTCCCGCGTTTGAATGCTTTAAGCTTTTGGCTATTTTTCATGGGAGCTATGTTATTAAATATTTCCTTTGTTATTGGCGGTTCACCTGATGCTGGCTGGACGAATTATTTCCCTCTTGCTAGTAATGAATTTAGTCAATCTGTAGGGGTCAACTATTACTTGTTTGCTCTACAAATTTCAGGGTTAGGTACATTAATTACTGGTATTAATATGATTGTTACCATTCTCAAAATGCGAGCTCCAGGAATGACATTAATGAAAATGCCTATGTTTACGTGGTCTTCATTAGTCGCAAACGTAATTATCGTTTTTGCCTTTCCGGTATTAACGGTTGCCCTTGTCATGGGAACATTCGACCGCCTATTTGCTACGAACTTCTTCACAACATCTAATGGTGGTATGGATATGCTATGGGCCAATTTCTTCTGGGTTTGGGGACATCCTGAGGTTTATATCCTCATTTTACCTGCCTTTGGGCTGTACAGTGAGATTATTTCGACCTTCTCTGGACGCAATCTCTATGGCTATAAATCGATGGTCGGCTCCATGGTGATTATTTCCTTCCTATCGTTTTTAGTATGGACCCATCATTTCTTTACAATGGGGCAAGGCGCTTTAACAAATAGTATTTTTTCAATAACAACGATGGCTATTGCTGTGCCGACTGGGGTGAAGATATTCAACTGGTTATTCACCTTGTGGAAAGGAAAAATTGTCTTTACAACACCGATGCTTTATTCCATGTTGTTTATCCCTACTTTTACAATAGGTGGCGTAACAGGTGTAATGCTAGGTATGTCAGCAGCTGATTACCAATACCATAATACCATGTTTTTAGTAGCTCACTTCCATATGGTCATTATTCCTGGTGTTGTATTTGCCATGCTAGCAGGATTACATTACTATTGGCCAAAAATGTTTGGCTTTATGTTAAATGAAAAAATCGGCAAAGTGACGGCTTGGATTATTGCAATCAGCACCCTACTTGCCTTTATGCCGATGTTCTTCTCTGGCTTAGATGGACAAGCACGTCGCATGTATACTTACTCAGCATCTACAGGTTTTGGTATGTGGAATATGGTTTCCTTTGTCGGCGCTATTGGTCTTACAATTGGCTTTTTGTTAATTGTCTACAACGTTTATTACAGTATTCGTTATGCACCAAGAAACATTGGCTCAGATCCATGGGACGCACGTACACTAGAATGGGCTACACCAAGTCCTGTGCCGTACTATAATTTTGCAAAAGTACCACATGTCATTTCAACTGAAGCTTTATGGGATGCAAAATATCGTCAGCATGATTTGTTCCCAGAAAAATACGAAAAAATTCATATGCCAAATAACAGCGGTATACCATTTATTTTAGGCTGTATATTCTTTGCTTGGGGCTTCTCATTTGTATTTGGTATGTGGATTCCAACGATCGTTACAACTATCGGGATTTTTATTTGCATGGCTCACCGTTCATTGGAAAAAGATCCTGGACATTATGTACCTGTCGAAAAAGTGAAAGAAACGGAATCAAAATTGCGAGGTAGTCAATCATGAAAATCGATCAATCACTCCCTTTAGAATATAGTACACAGCAAAATCAATTGAATATACTAGGCTTTTGGGTATTTATCGGCGCTGAAATCATGCTTTTTGGAACGCTGTTCGCAGCTTATTTTGTGCTAGTGGATCGTACGGGAACAGGTCCAACTGGAGCGGACATTTTTGAAATAACACCTGTTTTATTTGAAACATTTATTCTACTAACAAGTAGCTTTACCATTGGTCTAGGCGTTCATGCTATGCGCAAAGGCTATATGAAAGCGATGATTACATTCTATGTTTTGACGCTATTACTAGGTGTAACATTTATTGGGTTTGAAGTTTATGAGTTTATTCATTATGTTCATGTTGGTGCAGGCTTACAAACGAGCGCCTTTACAGCTACCCTTTTGACAACATTAGGGACGCATGGTGCCCATGTCACATTTGGTGTGTTCTGGGGCATGTTTATTGTCTACCAACTAATTACGCGTGGATTAACGCCTGAAACAGCTAATAAATCTTTCATCTTCTCCTTATACTGGCATTTTTTGGATGTGGTTTGGATTTTTATCTTCAGTTTCATTTACTTGAAAGGAATGGTGTGAAATGAGTGATTTATTCCCACTAAAACAAGTGATGGGATTTGCCTTGTCAATCATCCTTACCATCATTGCAGCTTGTGTCTATTTTTTTCAGATATCAATGCCGATTACGATGACGATACTTTTAGTCACAGCATTTATACAGGCTGGCTTGCAGTTAGTTGTCTTTATGCATGCTGGTGAAACCAATGATAAACCAGCCATCTATACGAATATTTATTATGGGTTAGTCATTGCGCTCGTTACCATTTTCGGAACATTATTATGTATGATTTGGGGGTATATCTAAATAGAGAAAAATCGTCCTTTACTTGTATAAAGTAAGGACGATTTTTTTTGGCAGTACACTTACAGAGTAATATGACTTTCTTTATCCATACTTAGGGGGTTGTATACGTTAATGACAGCATTAAATGTACTTTTTCATCCGAGTGATTACTATAAGTGTGAAGTTCTTCACCCTTGAATTTAATGACATCCCATTGGTTTAACTGATGGGTTTTCTCTCCTACCTTTATCTCCAATTGCCCATTCAATACAAGCACTATTTCCTCAGAGCCTGCTAAGTGACACTCGCTGTATTCACTTTTAGGTTCAAGACGACCTCTAAACCACTCAGTTGCATTTGTTTTGAATAAAGGTTCAACAAACCAGTTGTTATTATGACCTGCAAATTGGTATTCCGATCCAAAACGATGGACCTCTACATTTTCTTCAAAAGATAATAAAGAAACTAATGGAATATGAAGCCCTCTACATATTTTCCAAAGAATATTAACAGTTGGATTTGTTTCCCCTCGTTCAATTTTCCCTAATGTTAGCTTACTGACATTACTAATGCTTGCAAGCTCTTCGAGACTCATCCTTTTGTTTTTTCGAATCTCTCTTAAGTTCACACCTACTTGACTAGATAAATCCATATTCTCCTCCTGCAATAGATGGCACCCCTTTCATTGACTTTGCACAATAAGTATATTATAGTATACAAGTCGATTAATTATAGTTTATTTTTGAAATTAAAAAGTTAACTATAGTATATCAAATAATAACTAAAAGAGGTGTTTTCAGTGATGGCGAAATCAAAAAACTTTCCGATTATTTGGAGCGTTTTTTCTTTGTTTATACTATCTATGAATTTACGAGCTTCGATAACATCTATCTCGCCAGTATTGAAAAATATTCAAATGGATTTGCAGATGACAAGTGTTGTTGTAAGTTTATTAACAGCACTTCCCGTATTTTGTATGGGGATTTTTGCACCTTTGGCTGGCAAGCTAAGTGAACGATGGGGTATCGAATGGACGATTGGGCTATCCGTTTTATTAATTGGTGTATCAACAGCTTTACGCTTAGTGGCAACTTTCCCTTTATTTTTATTAGTAACCGCTATTCTTAGTGGGATAGGTATTGCCATCACAGGTCCACTGATTTCGGGCTATATCAAAAAGGAATTTCCTAAATATTCTTCTACGATGATCGGTGTTTATTCTGCGGGTATGGGAATTGGAGCGTCTTTAAGTGCTGGTTTAGTTGTACCTGCTATGCATGCTTTTCATCAATCCTGGAACGCAGCTTTAGCGATATGGGCGGTATTCGCTCTTATGGGTATTATTGTTTGGATTCCAATTATCAAAAAATCCAAGCAATCTCAAGAGTCATTAGAGAAATCTGCAAGTCAAAAAAGTCGACTACCTTGGGGAAACCGATATGTTTGGCTCCTTATGGTCATGTTCGGTTTACAATCTGGCGTTTATTACTCCCTAGCTACATGGCTCGCTCCTAAAGTACAGGATATGGGATATAGTGACGCCTACGCCGCAACAACGGTCACTATTTTTTCAGTCATGCAAATGATTTGTAGCTTTATCATTCCCATCTTAATAAATAATAGTTTAAAGAGAAAACCTTGGATGCTACTTTGTGCTTCAAGCTCCTTTATTGGTATTATGATGTTAATCATGGGCGGAATCTCACCTATTTTCTGTGCGACATTAACGGGCATCGGTGCTGGTGGCTTATTCCCATTAGCAATGATTTTACCTTTAGATGCAACGACTACACCAAAAGAGGCAAGTGAATGGACAGCGATGATTCAATTTGGTGGCTATATCATTAGCGGCATCATTCCAATGCTTGTTGGTGTCATCAAGGATATGACGAATACGTTTGACGTTGCCCTTTTCACCTTATTATTTATAATCATCGTTATTATGGGGCTGACGTTAAAGGTTAAAACAAAGACGGAATCAGCTACTATTCGCGTTCTACCTAGTAGATGACGGAGTGTTTCAACCGTGTTTTAGACTGTAGACAAACTATATTTAGAGATTTCAGATGCTAAAATAGTTTGTCTCTTGCTTTATAGAAAATTTATCCAAAAAATACTTTTAAATAGTAATTTATATACTGCTATTCACTATAAGTGAGGAAGGAAGAGTCTTATGAAAATATCTGTTTACGTTGCAAGTGCATTTAGCAAGGATCATCAAGGCGGGAATAAAGCAGGAGTGGTATTTAATGAGAATACATTGACCACTACTCAAAAAATGGCCATAGCCAAACAGCTGGGCTATGCGGAAACCGCATTTATATCAGAATCTGAAATGGCTGATTACAAATTTGAGTATTTTACACCTAAGGAAGAAGTAGATTTATGTGGACATGCCACAATTGGCGCTTTCACGATACTGATGCATTTAAATAAACTTTTCAAAGATCGCTATACGATTGAAACAAACAGCGGTGTTCTTACTATTACCATAAAAGATGACATCATTTTCATGGAACAAAACAAACCGATATTCTATGATGTTATATCTCCAAACGAGTTTATCGACTGTTTTGACATTAAAGATATAGACAATAAATACCCAATTCAAATTGTTTCCACGGGCTTAAAAGATATTTTAATTCCTATAACAAGCGAAACACAATTACATGCACTGCAAGCTAATTTTGAAAAAGTTAAAGAAATTAGCAAATATTATAATGTTGTCGGGATGCATCTATATACTTTTAATGACAATCGAATGATATGCAGAAATTTTGCTCCACTATACGATATTAATGAAGAAGCAGCAACTGGAACTTCAAATGGTGCATTAGCTTGCTACCTTTATGAACAACACCAATTGCAAAAAGAAGTATATGTATTTGAACAAGGTTATTCTTTACACTCTCCTTCCGAAATATTAGTTAAATTAGCAACCAATAGCAAGAATGAAATAGAAAAAGTTTATGTTGGCGGCAAAGGCTATTACTGTGAAACAAAATGTTTAAATGTAGAAAATATGAAGTGAACGTAAAAAAACGAATGCTTCTTCCCTTATTTGGCTTACGGAGAAATCTAATTCATCTTTGAAATAAAAAAACCGTTATCTTGACTATAAAATAGTCAAAATAACGGTTTGTTTTTTTATAATAGTAAACCTACTTTAATCCCTTTACTTAGTATATTTTGATAGTCGATATAGTCATAGATATCTTCATCAATAAATGAACTTAGTTCTTTCAATTGATCTATTGTTAATTCCTCAATCGCTTTGTCATGATCTTCACAATAAATAACGATGGCTCCGACAATACTATGAGCATCTCTAAATGCAACCCCCTTGCTCACTAAATAATCAGCGACCTCTGTTGCATTCAGAAACCCTCCTTTGACGGCTTTTTTCATGTTTTCACTGTTCACCTTCATCGTAGCAATCATTTTTGACATAATTTGTAGACAAGATAATACGGTATCCAATGCATCGAAAAATGGCTCCTTATCTTCTTGCATATCTTTATTGTAAGCAAGTGGTAAACCCTTCATTGTTGTTAATAGAGACGTTAGCGAGCCATATACTCGGCCTGTTTTGCCTCGTATAAGCTCTGCTGCATCAGGGTTTTTCTTCTGCGGCATAATACTGCTGCCAGTAGAATAGGCATCATCAATCGTAATAAATTTAAACTCCTGGCTACTCCACAAAATGAGCTCTTCACTTAATCTACTTAAATGCATCATGATTATGGAGAAATCTGACATTAGCTCTAATAAATAGTCGCGATCACTTACTCCATCTAAGAAATTATCTACAGGCTTAGAGAAACCTAGCTCATTAGCTGTCATTTCACGGTTAATCGAATGAGTAGTGCCTGCTAATGCGCCACACCCAAGCGGGCTTTCGTTCATAATTTCGATCGCTTTCACAATTCTTTTTTTATCACGGTTTAGCATATTATAATAAGCCATCAGATGATGTTGAAACGTTACAACCTGCGCACGTTGAAGATGCGTGTATCCTGGCATAATAACGTTATTGTCTTTTGCTTTTTGTTCTAAGCTCAGTTGTAACTCTTCAATAGAGGCAATCACCTCAAACGCCTTGTTTTTTGCATAAAGTCTAATATCTGTTGCTACTTGGTCATTACGACTTCTCGCTGTATGAAGTTTTTTCCCTGTTTCACCGATCCGCAGAGTCAAATTCGACTCTACGAAACTATGAATATCCTCATAATTTCCTTCAATTCGTAATGTGTCATTATCAATATCCTCTAAAATGGAAAGAAGTGCATTAACAATATCTTGTCCTTCTTTCTCAGTCAATAAATCGCATTGTACTAACATATGGACATGGGCAATACTGCCTTTAATATCTTCTGTGTAAAGTCTTTGATCCACCTTTAGTGAACTGTTGAAATCTTCCATTAATTTGTTTTCTTCTTTTCTAAAACGACCGCCCCAAAGCTTCATCATTCATTCTCCTTCAACCATTCTATTAAACGTTATGATATTTCAGAAATGCTTTCCTGTAATTCCTGTATATTTCCTCTTTTACGCATATACCAGACACCATTGTAAACAGCAAAATAGTAAAAGGCTAAGCCAAATATAGCGACAATTACGGACATATGAGGATCAGGGATTATGCCTTTACCACCAAAATTCCCTAGGAAGGACATAAATACAAGCATTAAAATATAAAAAATAATGTATATGCCACCAAGGAACTCCACTGATTGATGTTTTTGGATAAAGTAAATCACTAAATAACAGGCAATACCGATCACAAGTCCTGTAATAGCTAGTTGTACCTTACTCCAATTTGTCCAATAAATAAGCAGTGTGGCAAAAACGAATGCCATTGGCGCTATGACTTGCATACCTGGTAACCCATTATTTTTTGTCAAACCTACCCTACGGAAAACCATAACCGTTACACATGCAGATGCATATTTAAAAATACCGATAGCTCCTACAATCGCAACGATAGCTGTCCAGCTTTTAAGTGGGAATAAAAATAATAATCCTACTAGGAAATTGAGTGCAAGTGCACGTGTTGGGACACCGAATTTTTTATTAATTGTTCCAAAATAAGATGGTAGGAAACCACTTTTCGCCATACCAAAAACATGTCTTGACGTACCAGCTGTATAAGTAAGAGCTGAACCTGTTGGCGAAACCATCGCATCAGCTGTAATAATCCATGATAGCCAAACCATATTAGCCATCATGGCTAAATTAGCAAATGGTGAATCAAATTTAATGCCACTCCAACCATTCGCTAACATTTCTGTTGGAACTGCACCGATAAATGTAATTTGAAGTAACACATATAATACTGCCGCAACACCTAATGATGTAATGAGGGCAAGTGGAATATTTCTTCTAGGGTTGACTACTTCCCCACTCATCATAATGACATTGCCAAACCCTGTATAAGCAAAAAATATTCCGGTTGTTAAAATGGCACTTAATCCTGCACTATAGCCATTTGGTGCAAATCCTTGGCTTGAAAAATTCTCCGTATGAAAGCCTGTCATGAAAAAGGCAATGATCGTTAGAACAGGAACAATAAACTTTACGGTTGTAATAATATTGTTTGTGACTGCAAATAATTTCACCCCAAAATAATTAAAAACAACAAAAAATACCATTAAAACCATCGCTGCAAGAATACCTGATGTTGTTAGTTGCTCCTTCGTTACATCGTATAATCCTGGCCAAAATTGATTGGCATATTGAATAACACCTGATGATTCTACGGGAGCTGTAGCGCAATAGCCAAACCAGATGGAGTAACTAGTAACGGTAGCAAGCATTTTTCCGTGAGAATAAAGCGGATATCTTGCTAAGCCTCCTGTTTCAGGTTTTACTCTTCCTAACTCAGCATAAACAAGCGCTATGAGTGTGATAACAAACGCACCAATAATCCAAGAAAGTATGGCTGCCGGGCCTGCCAATTTTGCAGCTACCCATGGTCCAAAGAGCCAACTAGATCCTATTATTCCCCCTAGAGATAATGTTGTAAGTGACCAAAACCCCATTTTCTTTTTCAAATATTGTTCTTGACTCATGAATGTTCCCCTCTCTGAAAAGAGAATATTGGTATGACCTTTTAATTTGGACGCTTCAATAAAATGACGTTTTGGCAGAAAAAAATACATATTTTACTCTGCAGCGCAATGTAGTGTAGGTGATTGATATAGATTGTGCTCCTTTCTAGATGATGAAACATTGCACACATTTTTTAGGCACCATTAATTAAAGGTAATTAAAAGGTGTTTACCTTAAAATGATTTTATTTTAATCGTTTGAATTTTTCAACATATTTTTTTCAAAAAAAAATAACCATCCATGAAGATGGTTATTTCAAACGATAAATTTTACTTGGTCTTCCTCGGCTAATTTGAGCGTCTTTGCCTGTGTACTCTACTAGATCCACGTCACTTAGACTTGTTAAAATTCGTCTAGCATTGCTTTCATCCCAATAAAGATGCGCAGCTAAATCTTTAATGGTAAATTCTTGCCAGCTCATTTTTTTGACGATTGCACATAATTTATTATAATTTTTTAAGCTAATTTTTGCTTTTTTCAATTTTTCTAATAAAATATCATCATTACTCTGGTAAGAAAAACTGACTTCATCTTCTTCACCTACAGATTCAATGATCGTTCCATCTTCCTGCACGATGACAATCGGCAGCTCTGACTTTTCTTTCGATAGCTGAATAGCGCGCTGAGCATTAATTTCTGCAGAATGAACAGTTACCCCATAGCCAATTCCAACAGTGACAGTCGTATTGGATTCATTTGAAAGCTGAAAGATCGTCTCCTGCAAGTCCTTAATTTTCCGTTCAATAGCTCCACGAGAGCTAAAAATAATATAGCGGCCATTCCCCTTCTCTAATAAAGAGCCATCTAGTTGCTCACAAAATCGCAGTAAGGTTTCTTTTAACTTTAATTCTAAATACTGAAGATGATAAGTGCTTTTCGCCTTTTCAGAAATCTTGTCAAATTGCTCAATTTCGATAATTTGAACACCAATTTGAGTATCTTTAAAATAAAAAGTTCTACGTTTTTCTTCTAGTATTCGTAATGCTTGAAGAATTTCCATATCTGTAGTCGATATATGATAAGCTGGAACACCAGCCTCCTTCAGTCCTAAATAGACAGCTTGAAAGCAAGTTAAAGCACCTGCCGTTTTTTCACGATTCCATAAATCAATATGAAAATCCACTAATTCCTTTGTACTGGTGTTTACATCAAAGGTTTTGACATAGATTTCTTTAGGCGCAAAATCTAGCTGTTTTACGGCTTGCTCCAAATGAGAGGTCGTGATTTCATCAATACTTACCTTGTTTAAAAATTCTCCCTGATAAAAGCCCATATGCAACAAGCATTTATAAATGCCAGATTCAGTATGTTGAATATAAACTAAGTTTTCACCTGAATGTAACGTATTTTTCGCAACCATATACGAAATTTGACCAGAAAAAAACCATGCATCCACAGCGTGATGATTTTCCTTTACAATATTTACGGTTTCATGAAAATCATGATATGGAAATGCTATAAAATTCATAGTCATTTCGTATTCTTTGCCTAATTTAATGATGCGCTCTACAGATGAATTAGGGCCAATGACTCCAACTGTATACATTATTTCCTCCTAGTAAAATTACTTGATATATACCATTCTATAGAGAAATGCCCAATTTTTATAGTGTCATTTAAAAACTATCCAAAAATAAGGTATTTTATGGCAATAATGGTCACTTGTCGGATGGGAACATAAAAAGAGATCTGTACAGAATACAATTACTTGCTTGAAAAATCTATCGTAAACGATATTTTTCCATTTGTTAGTGTGGAATTCGTTCCAAAGCCTAATTGTTCGGCAATACTTTTCACTGTCGCGAGACCAAGCCCTGTTCCAGAGAAATGCTTATTTCGAGAGCTTTCGCCTACATAGAACGGTTGCCATATTTTAGAAATATCTTGTAGTGTTGTATGATTACTTATTTCCAATATACCCGATGTAAAGGAAATCTGTATTTCATTGTCTGATGTATATTTTAGTGCATTGCTCACCAAATTTTCTATAATATAATAGACTTTTTCCTGCTCACTATTCAGCATAAATTCCGTTACGTCAGATTGAAGAAATATTTGTTTCTCCCCCTGCAAGGGCTGATAGTTTTGGATAATTTCTTGTAGTAGCGAGAAAAAGTTAAAATGTGATACGTTCAAAGCATTTTCTTCGGTTCGAGCATAATAAAGCATATCTGTAATGATTTTTTCCATACGATCCACTTGCTGATGTATAACTGTTAAATAGGTGCCATCATCCATCCCATCTTCGATCCCACTTGAATATACATTGATTAGGGCGAGAGGCGTTTTTAACTCATGTGTTAGGCCTATCATAAATTGTTTTAAATCTAGATTCCGTTGTGTTAATAATTGCTGCGCTGATTCAAGCGTTGTACTCATTTTATTAATACTTTTGGCTAACTCTTCGATTTCATCACCTGTTTGAATGGTAGCTTGTTGAAAATTCAGTTCCCCAATCTCCTTTGCTACTTGTTGCAATTCATTTAATGGATTGGTTATCTTCCGAGATAATAGCGCTGTGACCATAATAATGATTAAAATACTCACTATCAGAAAGGCTAAATTAAAACGATTTATAAAATAGGCTATATCTGTAAAATGGGCCATAGAGGCTCCAATCATGACAAGCTGATCCCCTTCTTTCGCATAATGAACAATAAAGCTAGACTTTTGTTTCCCTTGATCATAGAGCTTTCCTACAATTTTATCTTCCGAGATAGTTTGTAGTACTTCCTCGGAAACCCAAAATTTATTTAGGGCAATATGCTCTCTCGCCAGCTGAAGTCTTAAATTTTCATTCAGGTCATTAATGGAGTCCTCTAATGGGACTGCTACAATCGTGACATCAAATTGTCGCTCCACCAATTCTACATCCTCTAATACTTGATAAGAATCAAAGGCTTCTGATACTTTTTTATTCAGCTGATATAGATAATATTTAGGGAGGAAAAACTGGCTTACAGCAAAGGATATAGAAAATGTAAGAATAACTACTAAAGTAATATAAATGGTTAGTTTTGTGCCGAGTTTCTGTTTCATTCGCTTGTACTATATCCAATCCCTCTGTGTGTTTGGATAATGTTCTCTCCTATTTTTTCTCGCAATCGTCGAATATGTGTGTCCACCGTTCGTGGATCTCCCATATAGTCCAACCCCCACACTAAATCTAGTAATTGATCTCTCGTCAAGATTTGTCTTCGATTTTGGCTAAAAATTCGTAACAGCTCGAATTCTGTTTTCGTTAACTCTATTTCGGTCCCTGCTCGCCAAACACGTTTACTTGTCACATCGAAGGACACATCATGTAGTTGTTGTATAGCTTCGATTTGCAGTAATTTTTTTGCCCTCATTATCAGTACCTTAGGATAAAATGGTTTATTGACATAATCGTCAGCCCCATCTGCTAACGCCTGAAATTCATCTTCACCTGTGTCCCTTGCTGTTAACATTAAGACCTTAATCTTTTGTGTTTTTTTCATTTCACGACAAACCATCATCCCATCTATTTTAGGCATCATCCAATCTAAAATGGCCAAATCAATTTTTTCTTGATAAAAAACGGCAAGTGCTTCTTCTCCATTTGTTGCGGTAAAAACCGTGAACCCTTCTCTTTGAAAATAGTTTTGTAAAATCTTTAACATATCTAATTCATCATCTGCAATGAGAATATTCATGTATGAAACTCCTAATCATCATATTTTTCCAGATTATATTGCTCGATAATAGCAATTAATTTTTCGGGATATAAAGGATCTGTCGAGTAATTGCTTTTTTTCAAGGCATAGGCAGCTTCTTGATAGGTTGAAGCAACCAAAACCTCTTCATATTGTTGTTCATTCCAACTGGTACCCTCTAATAATAGCTGACGATGGTCCTTTATTGCACTTTTCCAATCAGGGTAAGCTCTAAATTCTGCTTCAGTTGTGTAGCTTTTATTTTGTTCATATTCAACTGTCGGCATTTTAATGGACTTTCCATGATACCTGCCTTTCATCCCAAACAGGTTATTTGCATTGACAGCTAATTCACTTTTACCGTAATTCGACTCCAATATAGCCTGTGCAATAATTACACTAGGCAATATCTCTTGATTTTGCTTATTTAATGCAACGGCTATTGGTGCTATTTCATCAATAAATTCAACTTCGTCTTGATGGCCTTGTCCAAATAGCTTGACCATATATAGGGCTAAAATAACGGTAAGTAATAGAATATAGATTTTTTTCATTGTGTTGTACCTCATTTCCATTAAACTGATGGTTGTATCGTAAAACAGCAATGTTACAGTTATTTGACAAAACATTAAAAGTTGTAAAAAATAGCCCGTACTTTTTAAGGTACGGGCTTGCGCATAGTTTGTTCCATCCTCTTCCAATTAACAATGCGAGGTTAAAGGGAACATAAAATTACCTTGCAAAATTGCTTTTTTCGAAAGAACGAATAAAGCGTCGTCATCATTTGGCTGGATGGTCGCGGTCATACCATTCAAGGTAAACTCTGGTGTGAAATAAAATACTATTTTTTGGGTAGTATCCTTCACAATTTTGGCTAACAACTCCTCAATGTCAATGGACTGTAGGGAGATAATATCAAAAATATTTAACACCCCTTCTTCTTCCTCCATGATTACTATTGTTTCTAAGTCTTCTAAATAGTAAATGGCGTGAGGGAAAACTAACGTAAAATAAAACATTAATAAACTTTCATTTTGCTCAACAGCGATCATACTTGAATGGATATATCGATTTTTTGCATAATCTTCAAGGAGTGCTAGATCTTGCTCAATTGTTAGCTGTTGGATGCTGGTCTGCTGTCGTTGAATAGGTTTTGCTGTAAGGTCTAAGCTGAATTCACTTTCATGGATACGAGTAAAACCAAACTTCGGATAAAAATCTAGTACTGTTTCATTGGCAAAGAGATACATGAAATCACAGGCTCCTTCGTACTCGTTCATGATATGCAGCATCAGCTGCTTTGCCAAGCCTTGATGACGATAATGTTCATCGGTCATGACCGTACCAATCTGAATCCCCTTTAATTGCTCGCCGTTTATGCGAATCGACATTTTATAAACAGAAGCATTTGCAATGACTTTTCCTTCTTGAACAAATGAATAAGGAATATATTGGTCGTTCCAATACCCTTTGCTATACCAATCTCGAAAATCCAACCCAAACGTTTCTATCGCTAAATCATTAAAGCTTTCCTTTAATCGATCATCATGACGATAATCGCTCACTAATTCGTACTTTTCCATGTTTATTCCCTCCGATTTTATCTATTTATACATTATTATTAATATTGGAATCATCACCTCCTAAAAACAAAAAAAGACCCTATGAGAAAACCTCATAAAGTCCTTTGTTTATACACAGAAAACAACGTTAACCACTTCAGTAGCTACGATAGTATCTGTTTATATGGATCAGACAAAATTATGCTTCTCTACGTTATCGCAAAAGGGCAATACTAAATAATCCTATAATATTTCAAACATTATAGAATGGCCCTTCTATTAAATTCATGGGAATTTAATTTGCGATAATAAGTTTTAGCATAAATGTCTAATCTCCCTTCTGTTTTTAAGATTACTTTAATCTTACCACTTTCTGTTAAAAGTTGTCTAGAGATTCATTGACAATGTTTACACTTAAAAAGAATGAACTAAGTATAGAATATCCTTCAAATGTTAAATCTATAAACGAAGTTAATCATGAAGGGAGCCTATAATTTAGCATGAAATTTAAACTACCTTTCAATAAGCAACAACCACCATCCGTCGGAGAGGCACCAAAAGAAAAAGAAAATCTCGTAAGGGTCGCCCCGACAACTGATCATTTTATTCAGTCGATTCAAAATGCGACGAATAACCCAGCTGATCTAATTATTAAATCTATCCCACCGAATCTTACGCTTATTTATATAGATAATTTAGTCGATAATCAGACATTGAACAATGACATACTCGCTAATTTGCTGAACAGTCCTCAAGAAACACCTGATGCCATTGAATGGACTCTTTCTATTCCTGAAATCGTACAATCCAATCTACTACAGGAAACAGTAGATTCGATGGTCAATGGGTCTGTCGTTATTCATATAGATGGCTACTCACAGGTTCTTCTTGCCAATATCGCTACAAGAGAATCCAGATCATTATCAGCCCCTGAAAATGAATCACAAGTAATCGGGACGCAGGTTGGGTTTAATGAGAGTTTAACTACGAATATTTCTTTGATCCGTCGCTACATAGTCAGTCCTAACCTTTGTCATGAAAAACTAAAAATCGGTACGCGTACGAATACCTCTGTCGCACTATTATATATGAATGGCATCGCTAATGAACAAATGGTCAATACATTACGCCAACGAATGACTGATCTTTATATCGACGAGCTACTTGATAGTGCCGTTTTGTCAGAAATGATTGATGATAATTCATTGTCCGTTTTTCCTCAGATGCTTCTGACGGAAAGGCCTGACCGGTTTTGTGATGCCATATTAGATGGCAAAATTGGCGTTATAGTGGATGGTAGCTCTTTGGCCATCATTTGCCCGCAGGCATTTACAGAATTTTTCCGAAGTCAGGAAGATCAAAATTTAAGATGGCAAATTGCCACCTTTCTTCGTTTATTGCGGCTTGCCGCCTTCTTTTTATCTGTTTATTTAACACCATTTTATGTTGCAGCTGTAACCTTTCATTATGAGGTCCTTCCACAAGCCTTTTTAGTGCCATTAAGTGAGTCCAGGGCCTTGGTCCCTTTTCCACCGATATTCGAGGCGTTACTTTTAGAGTTTATTATTGAACTACTCAGAGAAGCTGGGGCAAGGCTACCGACTAAAATTGGACAAACCATTGGTATCGTTGGGGGTATCGTAATTGGGACAGCAGCAGTGCAGGCAGGAATTACTAGTAATATTCTATTGATCATCATCGCTTTAAGTGCACTCGCATCCTTCACTTCACCAAGTTATATGATGGGCAATGTAATTCGTCTGATTCGTTTTCCCATTATTATCCTTGCAGGTTTTTGGGGATTTTACGGCATTATGCTAGCATTTTGCTTTATTCTTATTCATCTTTTACGTCAAACAAGCTTAGGTGCCCCTTATATGTCTCCTTTCTACCCACCAAGGTTGAAAGAAATGCGGGATAGTATTATCAGATTGCCTATCCCATTAACAGCAAAAAGACCTGCTTTAACTAGACCAAAAGATGAAAACAAATTCGAGCCTGAGCCTGTCAAACCAGAAAAAAGTTGAAGTGAAGGTGAAATAAATGAAAAATCCTATACAACTTAGCCCTAAAGATATGATCAATGCCTATTTGCTTTTTTTTGTTGTGCATGGCGCTCAAGTTGGGGTTGGTATACAAGGATTTCAACGCATTATTTATCAAGATGCCAGACAGGATGCATGGATATCCGTTCTCCTTGCAGGCATCGCCTCACATATTGTCACCTTTTGTATGATTAAAACATTAGAGATCTACGGCTCCAATGATTTATATGGAATCCAACAGGACATATTTGGAAAATGGATTGGCAATTTCTTAAATGCTATGTATGTCTTTTATTGTTTTATTGCATTTTTCTCTGTTTTACGAAATTATATTGAAGTGATACAGGTATGGTTATTTCCTAGTATTGGGACATGGTTTCTGTCAGCTACTTTATTAATTATCACTATCTATGCCTTTACGGGTGGGCTTCGAGTGATTGTAGGTATTTCTTTTTTTAGTATTATACTTTCTTTATGGATCTTCCCAATGTTGGCCTTCCCATTGAAGTATTCAGTGGCTGAAAGTCTGCTTCCTATTTTAGAAAACGATGTTCTTTCTATATTAAAAGGAGCCCATTCAATGACCTTTACCATTATTGGCTTCGAAATCATTAACGTTATATATCCATTTGTAAAAGACAAGAAAAATGTCAGAAAACCCGTTCATTTAGGTTTGTTGTTTTCAACATTTATCTATTTATCCGTCATGATGGTGTCGATTACCTATTATAGTGAGGGAAAGCTTTTGAAAACAATCTGGGCAACATTGACATTATTTAGTTTTATTAGCTTCCCTTTTGTAGAGCGATTTGAATTTATAGCCGTTTGTTTTTGGATGCTCATTATTATACCGAATATGTGCCTGTATTTATGGGCTGCTTATCGTGGGGTAATTCGATTAGTCAATATACGCGGTACAACGTTTGTTTGGCTATTTTCTTTCTTTGCTTTCATCTGTACAATAATCGTTCAAACACGCATACAGATTAATACAATTAACACAGTTTTTGGACATATAGCATTTTATGTTATCTTTGTCTACCCTGTATTGCTATGGATTTTGGCCATACTGAAAAAGAACTTCACATCAAAGAAGGTGCATAAAAATGAACAAGCTTAGACGCTATTTTATTGTTCTTTTACCGTTTGTTTTTTTATATGGATGTGTTCAGACAAATATTTTAGACAAAGTAGGTTTAACCACATTAGTCGGCTATGATGTGGGTACAGAACATAAAATGGCTACAACAGCGGTTATTCGTGAAGTCAATCCGGAATTCCAAAGTAAAGTAGAAATTTTGACAACAGAAAATGATACGAGTAAAGGGACTCGAATGGAAGCGAACCGTAAGCTTTCAAAAAAAATTATGGTTGGTCAAATGAGGGTTGTTTTGTTTGGAGAAGATTTGGCGAAAGATGATCTTCGTTACTACATCGATACAAACCTAGAAAACGCTAGCGTTAGCAATGGTATCTATATGGCAGTGGTGGAAGGCAAAACAGCACCCTTATTGAAATACGAATATAAAGATATTGAGGATATAGGACAGCATATTTTCAGGCTAATCGAGCAAAATGTGAGACAGGAATACATGATCTCGGCCACTCTTCATCAGATAGCACATGATTATTATTCTGTTGGTAAGGATTTAGCAATGCCGATCATTAAAAGAGATGAGGAATTAGTCGAGCTCAGTGGTGTAGCTCTCTTTAAAGGTGGCAAAATGGTTAGTTCGCTCTCTGCAAGGGACAGTTTTTATGTAAGGATTATCAGGGATACATTTAAAGTAGGCTTATATGAAGCCGTTTTGGAAAAGGAAGATGTTCCATCCAAAATTCTTCAAAAACCCGCAAATAAAATAACTATTGCTTTTGATGCAATACATTCAAAAAGAAAAATGACATTAGTAAATGCCGATACACCAGAGTTTGACCTCAACATCAACATACGATCACGTGTATTAGAGGTTTATCCAGATATCAATTTTGATGACCCCAAAAGTGTAAGAATATTAGAAGAAGCAGTTGAAAAAAAAATGTCAAAGGAAATAGCAAGAGTAATTGCTCATAGTCAGAAAGTGGAATCCGATATTTTTGGCTTTGGTGAGAAGTATAGAAGCGTTGTGAGACATTCCGATTTAACAAAAGACAAATGGCATAAAATGTATAAAGATATGAAAGTGAATGTGAATGTTGATTTTGTTATCTTAAGAGATGGTGTTTTTGAATAGGCTATTGCCTATCATGGCCTGTCATAATGGATATAAAATGATGAAAAAACATGTCGTAGTGGATATCAAATGCAATACGATGTCTTTTTTCATCATTATTTACATTTTTAAATGGTCGTGTTTCGGCAATGCTCTGCCCTCTTGCTGGTCCATCTAATTTATCGATGACCGTTACAGGGTATGACTCATAAATGAACATCTCAGGATAAATCGTTGCCATTAGCGTTAACGCATCATGGACGGGGCTGCCTAGTAATGACGGGTCCCGTTCCTGATAAAATTTTGTATAGTATTCCATTAGAGGTTTGAGGATTTTTGTCCTGCCAAATGAGTCTATATAATCGACCATCCCAGGTGTAACAATAGCCTTCTGTGTGGCATTCAATGGAATAATAGTAACATTTTTTGCATAGGTGAGCACAATATTTACCGCAAATGGATCCCCATGAAAGTTTGCTTCCGCTACGGTCGTAACATTGCCTGGCACCCAAAATGCCCCACCCATAATATAAAATTCCTTCACATGTTGCATGAGTCTATTATAAAGAATAAACATGGTCGCTAGTGATGTAAGACGTCCAATATTGACAATGATCAGTTCATCATCCTTATATTTTTCGATGATTTGCACGATTTCCAAAAAGTTTTCGATTTTTATTTCATGATCTTCGTTCGGGATAATGGGACCAAGCCCATGCTCTCCATGTATTTCTGGATAATACGTTGGCTGTTCGCCAGTTAGAGGGATCTCTGCCCCTAGTATAACGGGAATTTCCTCGGGAAAATCAAATAATTTCATGACATAATAAATATTAGATACAGCATCTTCTCTTGAGACATTTCCATAATCAGCAATTAACCCAACAATTTCGATTTCTTTGTGTAGTCTGGCATAAATCAATGCTATCGTATCGTCGATGCCAATGTCCCCAAATAGTAACACTTTTTTCATCAAACATAAGCCTCCCTTTTACTGCCAATTCACCTATCCTTATAGTACGGTTCCTATGTCAACGACGACACAGATTGTTTACTTTTTTGGAAAAATTAGTGATACATAAAAACCCATCTGCATTGGCAAATGGGCTTTGAACCGAAATTTTAACGATTATGTTCAAGATACTGATAAACCGCCATCATTTCTTGTTTATTTAGCTCTCTAATACGATTGAAAATAGGAATTTGCGCCACTGCTTCCAACTGGGTTCCTTCCGTTACAACATCACTGACGGTACCCGTTAGCCATGTATGTACGTCAATGCCCTCGATGATTACCTTTTGGCCCTCATCATTAATACCAGTTGCACCACAGCTAACGCATGGAACCGTTAATTTATAGACACCGTCATGTAGTCCATCTTCCGTTAGAACTTTTTTCCCCTTACAAAATGGACAAGAATGACTGCCTTTCACTTTATTGATTTGCGTCACAATTTTTTTGTAGCCGAAAGCTTCATAAACATACGTTAGTTTTTTATATTTACCATTCGTAAAATATTGATCAATAATTGTGTCTCTTGTTTCATAAATATTCGGGAAATCACAAATCGTTACTTGGTTTTTACGGCTGATCGTAGCAATATTATCTTTGATTTTATCCCAGAATGGTAATGTATTTTGCAGAACAATCTCATAGCCAACAAAGCTGGCAAGCTCTAATTCCATCATTTTCAGTGATACTTGCATTTCCCTTGGCAGTAATGAAACATCTTGTATCAGTGACATATCACTACCTACAATGGCTTGGATTTTTTCAAGCTGTGGTAAATGGCCTACTAGTTTAATGACCTCATCAATCGGTTGATGAATTATTTCTCGAATATCCGTGTCACCAAAATGTAATTTCTTTTGGTGATTCAGGACAGAGCCATGACAAATTGGACAAGGTACCATCTTCCTTGTTTCCTTCATTTGCTCTTTAATGATGGATTTAGAGATGACAATATAACGGCCAATAATAAAATTAAAGCCTTCCCATTTTTTCGAGGATTTTGTTGCTTTATCATAAAATGATTTGTCCCAATAACCATATAAAAATGTATACTTTTCTTCTTCAGTCATATCATTATAGCTCTTACTGATGTCTTGACCTAGTTCATTTTTTATCTCTTCAAAAAGGAATGCTAATTTTGAATGTTGGTAGTATTTTAGAACATCCATCACCTCAGGATGCAATAAGCCGTCCCAGAATGGCACATTTTTATTTTGAATGACTAAATCAAAATCGAATTCTTCAATTTGTAATCGACCTGAACAGCTAGGACAATGATTTTCTTGGCTAAAGAAATCAAAGCTTCTCGTATCCTTATTCGTCGGATGGGCAGCGACAATATGATTTATGAGGCCACCTATTTCATATAGAAAACTATATTGGCTGTATAAATGTCTTTCAAGATCAATCGCAATGACAGGAGCAATCTTATTCGATTCATATTCACCGTAAATTAGACGGGCCATTGATGAAAGGCTTTTTAAGATGCCACCTTTGTAAATATTTTCGGCATTTTTAAAATAGCTAATAGGATGGTCATGTAAGTAATGAATACCATTTTTCGATGCTAAGGTAGATGTGATTTGTAGGTCAGTGGTGCTTTTCGTAAGGTGCGATTGTTTAAAATATGCTTCATGACCCACTACATCAAGATGTGTCACTGGCCCCTGCTGCCTTTTATCAAAGTCTACAATATAATCAGAGCTTTCAAGCATATAGGCATTATGCTCAATCATGATAATGGAGATCGAATCATCTTTCAGAATATCCCTAATACTATCAATAAATTGGTTTAAAATATTTTGTGATAATCCTTTGGAAGGCTCGTCAAAAATAAACAGTGTGTGAGGATTTCGAGAATTGGCGAACAGCTCTGACACTAAATGCACACATTGGAATTCACCGGTTGATAGAGTTTGTGTTTTTCTTTCCAGCGTTAAATAGCCTAGACCAAGTTTGATGAGCAAGCTTAAACGTTTATGAGCAATATCTTCCTTCGGGAGCTCCTCGATAATATCTTCAATCGAGCGTTGAAAAATATCATCGATTTCCTCACTATATTTGGTCAATTTCTTTTTAATATCAAGAAATGTCGCAACAGTGGATCGGCTTGTAATCGATTGATTTCGATCTTGCCCAACCATCACTAATTTATCTTTTGGATAGCGCTTTAGAAAATCCTTTGCGATACACTCATTAACTAGTGTTGATTTCCCACAGCCAGACTCTCCTGTGAAGGTGACAAGTTGATTTTGTGGAATTTCTATCGCGTCTATTTGGATATTGCGGCAATGTAGGTCGCGGAATTGATAGAAGGTCTTTGGTTTTACCTGACTACGTTCCCAATAGATAGGCTGTGGTCGAGGAGATTCTTCCACGATTTTTCCTCCGTATTTTCCACTCCCTGGTCCAAAGAATAGATGTTTATCTGCTGTATCTAAAACCGTATCCGAATGATCGATTAGCCAAATTTGATTTTTAGAGCCAAGTCGTTGAATTTGCTCTAAAATTTTCAAGAGTGTGTCATGGTCAAGACCTACGGAGATTTCATCAACAATAATTACCGTATTTTCGCTCGTTGCCATAAACTCAGCTAAATAGAGTCTTGTTAATTCTCCTCCTGATAATGTACCCATTATGCGATTTAATGATAAATAGCCAATATTCATTTGGATAATATTTTGAAGAATACGTTGTTTTTCTTCACTAATCTTTAATTCTGTTGATAAGGAATAGATCGTTTCCACACTTAATTGATGGATATCTGAAATACTATATAGTTCATCCCTTAATGTTAGCTGATGCTGTTCTACTTCCTGGCTATAGCGCTTCCCCTGACATTTTTTACATTCAATATTTTTCGTCGTCCCACGTCCTTTACACGTCGGACACCAGCCTAGTGCATTATTAAAGGAAAAAACTTCTGGAGATAAATGAAACTCTTCCGCTAATCGATCACGTATTTCCTTAAATACACCTGTATGCGTACCGATAGTTGAGCGTGGATTTGTAGATATGGATGATTTCCCTAGAAAAAGAACTAATGGCATATCCTCCATTTTAATGGCGCTAAAATTCGTTTCCATAATCGCTGGAAACAAATATTGGTATTCAGCTTTAGGTAATAAAGAAACAAGACGCTTTTTGGATTCTTCCCCTATTGTTTGACAAAAAGTGGTTTTCCCTGATCCAGACAAGCCAGCAATGCCAAGGGATAGATCTTCAGGTAAGTCGACATCTAAACGGTTAATATTGTTGGCAATAAGTTGATTAATCTTCATTCTGTTTTCCTTCCGTGTTTACTATTTTCACATGGACACTTTATTTATCTAAGAAGAGCGACCTTCAGAAAATGAAAGAACACAATTCATTTAAAGGAATTGCGCTCTTTTTCATAAAGGTTGATTCAATTACTAGGCTAATACTTTTTCAAGCTGACTACCCATGTTAGTCCAAGCGTATTTAGCTCCTTCAATTGCTCCTTGACGAGCTTTTGTTTCTTCACTAAATCCACCTTGATCGAGATGTAACTGAGTTGTACCGTCAGATGATTGCGATAATGTCCAAGTTACAGTTGTTGTTTCACCCGCACTTGTCCAAGTGTAAGATAGTTTATGCGGCTCATCAATTTCAAGTACCTCACAATCGACAATGCCATCCCACCATTCGTTTGGCTCAGCTTGGAACTGGAATTTATGGCCTACAATCGGCTGAAAATCATTGCTCCAAATCCATTTTGCCAGTGTGTCCGAATCAGTTAAGGCATGCCATACTTGCTCGATGGAACTTGTAAATTTAAAATCTAATGCTACATCTGGTTTCATTTGTCTTCCCCCAATAATAAATGTAATTTTGAAATTCTTGCTTTCCAGAAATCTTCGTAAATCGATATCCAATCTTGTATTTCTTTCAATGGAGCCGCATTTAGCCTATATCTTGTTTCCCTACCTTCTTTTCGAGCGATCACAAGGCCTGCGTCTTTCAAGATAGTTAAATGTTTAGACACGGCAGTACGTCCCATATCAAAGTGAGCCGTTAATTCGTGAAGCGGTAACTCATCTGCCTTAGCTAATAAATTAATCAATTGGCGTCTTGTAGGGTCAGCAATGGCTACATACACGTCACGCTCTTGATGATTGTTATTCAAAACCACCACCCTTTCTATTAGGACACTAAATGGTGTCCTAATTATATGACACCATTTAGTGTCTAGTCAATTATTATTTTGGACATTTTGTTATGGATTTTATACTTATGAATACAAAAAACACAAAGGTGAGCTCCTTTGTGTTTGTATGAATGATAATTGTCTATGGATATTATGCTTTGGACATACCATAAAACAGGCATCCATCGTTGTTTTTAGGATATTTTTAAGCAAGTTCTAATGGTAAAAATGCATATTCCCCATCTCGAATAATAGGACATTTACGAACCTTAATGGAATATTGGAAAAGTGGTCCATCCAAAACTGTAGTATGGAACTCTCCCCCTTCTCCACAAGGGTCGATATTACGCTCTTCCAATTCTTTTATATAATCAGGAGTAAGTACTCGTCCTAAATCCTCCGTTGTCATGCCTAATGATAAATTTACTGTCACCACCATGGTGACAAACCCTAAGTGAATAAATTCATCAACTGCGTCCCGATGATTCATCTCCCATAATGGCATGCCAAGCTTTAGACCAACCTTTTTCGTCACCTCATCATGCCAGCAGCCATGTGCAGGCATATCTAAATCACCCGTAACTAACACCTCTGCCCCTTGATTTTTCGCATTTTTTAAAAGTTCGATAAATACACGTTCATAATCCGTCCAACTTGCCGCAGCCGTATAGACTGGCAATCCGATCGAATCGGCTTGAGCCTGTATAAGCTCAGGTGGCATGCCGTGGGATCGAGAGCGTTTCCCTTCCTCCTCTAGCATGACAATAAGACCCATCGCTCGTCCCACCTGTGATGCTTTATATAAAGCTAAAACACTATCCTTTCCCCCACTGAATGAAGCGATGAATGGATGATTGTGCGCATTATTTTTCCAGCCAGTTGTTTCTGTCATTTCTATTTCTCCTTTTACTGTCCATGAAGATCAATCCTTCTTGCATTCTTATTAGGTAGTCGCTATTAAAGCTACTTGCTTCATCTATTTTTTTCACCAACGTTATTGATAATTTTACATGATAGGGATGTAGTAGGAAATCACTCTTTTATTTTATCACAAGCATGCTGAGAATCTGGATATTTATGTTAAGGTATACTTAACGGTTGATGGAAAAAGGAGGAATGCTATGAGTGATTATGTAAAAGCACTCAGACAACAGCTTGGGACAATGCCTCTAATTTTGGTAGGTTCAACGGTCATTGTCTTAAATGATGAGAAACAAATTCTGCTCCAGCTACGCTCTGATATAAAAATGTGGGGTTTACCTGGAGGAGCGATGGAACCTGGTGAAAGTTTAGAGGATACCGCAAGACGTGAATTATTTGAGGAAACTGGGCTACATACTTCCCAACTACGTTTTGTAACGATGCTATCTGGTCAGCAGGATTATTATCAATACCCAAATGGCGATGAAGTATATGGGGTAACCGCCGTTTTTTTGGCAGAACAAATAGATGGACAGCTTGAAACGGTTGATGGTGAGAGTTTACAGCTAGCCTATTTTTCTTTAGATGCGTTGCCATCTAATACCGTCAAGAAAGCAATAGATATTATTAATACCTATTTATTAAAGGAAAACATCACTGATAGGATGAAAGGTCGTGACTTGGTTGAACCGTTTTAAAGCAATGTTATTTGATTTAGATAACACCTTACTTAATAGAGATGAGGCAGTAGATAGATTATTTTTCAAGCTGGTAAAAATGTGTTACAGAGATGTTGATCATACGTTAGAAAATGAAATGCGACAACAATCTAAAGTATATGATGGAACATACTTTGGTCAGCGTGATAAAACCGATGTTATCGCTTCATTTTTTGGTGAATTTCCGCCGCAAAACGGCATGCCAAACCATGCTATTCAAGACTTTTGGAATCTTCACTTTCCTCAATGTTTTGCTGTTCATCAGGATACGATAACGTTCATTCATCGTATAAAGCAGCAAGTGAAAGTGGGCATAATCACAAATGGCGCTGTAGAAAGGCAGAAAGCTAAAATAGCCTACACAAAATTAGATCGCTGTTTTGATACGGTCATTATTTCTGAGGAAGTGGGATTTAGTAAACCAGATAAGCGTATCTTTGAAATGGCCTTAAAAAGACTGGATGTCAATCCAGAGGAAACTCTTTTTGTTGGGGATGACTTAGAGAAGGATATTAATGGGTGTCAACAGGCCCATATAAAGGGCGTCTGGTTTAATCCATCCATTCGCAAAAATGACACTGCTATCCAGCCATATGCCGAGATTCATTCGTTGGAGCGTTTAGAAAGTTACTTCATATAGAAGGACAAAACCCCTGAGTTTTCGCCCAGGGGTTCGTGTACGTACTATTAATATGCTTGGGCAAACCAAACGGTATGTTTTGCTTCATTCCCACAGCAAATACAAGTCGTTTTTGTTGTTGGTGGATTGAATGGAATATTGCGAGTCGTGTATTTCGTTTCTTCCTTCACTTTTTCCTCGCACACATCTTCCCCACACCATCCAGCAAGTACCCAGCCTGGAATAGTCCCATTTTCCTTAGCTGTTTCAATGTGCTGCTGTAATTGTGGCAATGTATCAATCGTTGAATGAGCATTTGCCTCTCGGAATTGACGAGCTTTCTCTAGTAATCGTGTTTGCATCGTCGTTAATTCTTTCTCAATGGCTGTCACAACTGCTGATAATTCAATCGTCTGTTTTTCATCCTCATCACGTGCTTTCAGTAAAGCTTGCTTGTTTTCAAGATCACGTGGGCCTAATTCAAGACGAACAGGCACTCCTTTTAGCTCCCATTCGTTAAACTTAAAGCCAGGCGATTGGTCTGAATCATCAAGTCGTACCCGAATCCCCTTCGCTTTTAATGCCGCAAAAATTTCATCCAGCTGCTCCATAATTTGAGGATTCTTTTTCCATGGTCCTACTGGAATTAAAATCACTTGGGTTGGAGCAATTCGTGGAGGTAAAACTAGTCCTTGCTCATCCCCGTGTACCATAATGACAGAACCAATTAAACGTGTAGATGTCCCCCAAGATGTTGTGTGTACATATTCGTGCTGGTTCGCTTTATTTAAATATTTTATGTTAAAGGCTTCTGCAAATTTTGTTCCTAAATAATGGGACGTACCAGCTTGCACAGCCTTCCCATTTTTCATCATTGCCTCAATCGAATACGTATCGACAGCTCCTGCAAAACGTTCAGATGGTGTTTTTTGTCCATCATAGACTGGAATCGCTAGAACTTGTTCCACCACTTCTTTATAAATGTCTAGCATTTGCATCGTTTCTTTACGTGCATCTGCCTCATCAACATGGGCCGTATGCCCTTCCTGCCAAAGGAATTCTGAGGTACGAATGAAAGGTAATGTTTTCTTTTCCCATCGGAAGACATTTGCCCATTGATTAATGAGAACAGGTAGGTCACGGTAGCTTTTAATCCAATTTGAATAAAGGTGGCCAATCATTGTTTCAGATGTCGGACGAAGTGCTAAGCGTTCTTCTAATTTTTCACCCGCTGCTTCAGTCACCCAAGGAAGCTCAGGTGAGAACCCTTCAATATGATCCTTTTCCTTTTGGAAGAAGGATTCAGGAATTAGCATTGGAAAATAGGCATTTCGATGGCCTGTATCTTTAAAACGACGGTCCATTGCCTCCTGTATATGCTCCCAAATTTCGTAGCCATCTGGTTTAAAGGCGATACAGCCACGAACTGGCGTATAATCCATTAAATCTGCTTTTTGAATGGTTTCGATATACCATTTTGAAAAATCCTCTAGTTGTTTTGACATTGTGCTTACCTCCATTTTTTTGTAAGTATTTATTTGATGAATTAAAAAAGCACAAAGCTGTCCTTGTATAAAGGACGTCTTTGTGCTGGATCGACGTGGTACCACCTTGAATTTAGCTTTAAGCTAAGCTTAAAACCCTCTAGCGTTTAGTAACGAAAACGACTCGGTTATGTTTTTCATAACTTCTCCGTGGTAGGTGTTCAGTAAAGAAGCGGTGATATAGCTCTCAGCAGGTGCTATATTTTCTGTTTCACTATTCTTACTTACTTGGCCACATCATCAAATTGTAATTTATATTATCTCTCACTTTAGCAAAATTATTCATGAATAGCAATTAATAACTGGAACTATTAGTGAACGACTGTACGATTATATTTGTAAAATCCTCTACAGAAAGTGGCTTACTAAAATAATAGCCTTGAACATACTCACAGCCATGCTCACGAAGTACGTTTAATTCAGCCTCTTCCTCCACACCTTCAGCAACTACTTGTAGGTTGAGCGCATGAGCTAAAGAAATCATTGCAGAAATCATCGCGATACCAGATTTTTCAGGAACGATATCACGAACGAAAGCACGATCAATTTTAAGTACATCCACAGGGAATTTTTTTAAGTAATTTAGAGATGAATAGCCTGTCCCGAAATCATCTAATGAAATCGTAATCCCAAGCGCGCGCAATTGATTAATCGTATTAATTAAATCTTCTGTATAATCAAGCATGCTCATTTCAGTAATTTCAATTTCTAATAAATGTGGGTCAATGCCTGTTCCAACAATGACTTCCTTCACCATATCTACAAAGCCTGATGTACTTATATGAATCGGTGAAATATTAACAGCTACACGTAATCTGAGATTATATGATTCATTCCAAAGTTTAGCCTGTGCACAGGCTTTACCTAGCACCCATACACCAATATCATTAATGAGTCCACATTCTTCAGCAAATGGAATAAATCGATCCGGCGGGATATGCCCCAATTCTGGATCATACCAGCGCAATAATGCCTCCATACCAATAATTGTGTCAGTTTTTAAATCAATTTTAGGCTGGTAATGTAATTCTAAAAGATCCTTTTTTAATGCTTGATGTAATTTTGTTTCCAGTAAAAGCCATTTATCATTCGCTTCATCCATATTGGCACGGTAGAGGCGATATTGATTTCCTCGCGTAGATTTAGCAGCATACATCGCAATATCAGCATTTTTCAGTAACTCTTCTACAGTGTTTGCGTGATCCGGGAAAATACTAATGCCTATGCTAATACTTGCATAAAATTCATAGTTATCTACTACAAAGCTTTCATTAAAGACACTCATAATTTCCTTGGCCATTTCCTCTATACGATTCACATCATTTAAAATCATGACAAATTCATCACTGTTGTGGCGATAGAAAGAATTAGAGGTATAATCAATATTCCTTAAACGATTTGACATTTCCACTAAAAACATATC
This sequence comes from Lysinibacillus sp. UBA5990, assembly GCF_002429815.1. NCBI lineage: Bacteria > Bacillati > Bacillota > Bacilli > Caryophanales > Bacillaceae > Lysinibacillus > Lysinibacillus sp. UBA5990. Next base: position 1,313,846 of record NZ_DJAY01000015.1, on the reverse strand, counting down.
ACCGATAATATGACCAAGCCCATCGTTAATGTGTTTAAAACGATTCACATCAATGAAAAATAACGCAAACTTTTCTCCTGTACGTCGAGATTGATGGAATTCATTTTCTAAACGCTGTTCTAATTTACGACGATTTGGTAGCCCTGTTAATTCATCGTGATAGGCTATGTGGGTAATTTTTTTAATATCCTTTTGCGCTGTAATATCGACGCGGATTGCGATATACTGATAAGGCTTTCCCCGGTCATCAAGGAATGGGAAAATAGTTGTCTTCACCCAATATAAACTGCCATCTTTCGCACGATTGCAAACCTCGCCATTCCACATTTCACCATTACCGATTGTTCTCCACATCTCTCTAAAGAAAGATTTAGGATGATAGCCTGAATTCAGTAAACGGTGATCTTGGCCTACTAATTCTTCACGCGTATACTTCGAAATTTTACAAAAATGATCATTAACAAAAGTAATTTTTCCGGTACGATCTGTAATTGCCACAATAATGGAACTATTCATAGCGGAAAAAATATCTTGCAATTCTTTAAGACTGTAGTTCATTTGATTACTACTAGGCGTGATATTCATCATTTTCATTCTCCATTCATTAAAATATGAAGGGTTTGGTACTTTTGCTTTATTTTACAGCGAGGTATAAAGTTGTGGTATATCGCCCTTTTTTCTGTAATTATATTATAGTCTTAGAAAAGCAGTTAATTCAACCCAAATATGAAATCATTCAAAGCAAGGTTGGAATATTTTTTGATATAAAATACAAATATTAGTTATTATTAACATACAAAATTGTCTAATTTTAAGGTTTTTGAATACTTTTGTACTATTGATAGTACTTTCCTTAGGCTATTTCTCCATTAAATACAACATACTAATAACTTATAAATTTATCAGATTGTAAAAGTACTCAGACAAAATGCCTTACTGTCATTCATAAGCAGCAGTAAGGCATTTTAATAGCTAAAATAGCTAGGAGACCTCATATTCTATTGATCCTCCTGATGTTTTAGCATGCTCATTATAAGCATTTAACTGCTCTTGCGATAAATTTAAAATAAAATAGTGAAAATTGATGGGCTCTAATCCATGCTCCTCACATATATGTCGATAAAATTCATAGCCTTCACGATAATCAGTCATCTTTATTTCTTCCTTTCACTTGAACTACTTTTCCTTGTACTTATAACTGTATTTTTATTTTGATAATATTTTTCCGTCTCTACTTTATAAATCAACGAATTTTCCGAAATCTTTTTTTAGAAAGATGAAAGCCCAGTCCATATTAATTAGTATGGCTGGGCTTTTCATAAAATATTCGCGTCGGCTTCCGTCATCACCATATCCTTTTAAATCCCTAATTGTTTCGCTTGCATATTATAAGCAGAAAGTTGTTGCTGTGATAACTGTAATACATAATAGCGGAATGAAATTGGTTCTAATCCATAACGCTCACACATTTCACAATAAAATTCATACCCATCTCGATACTTTGACATTAAAAACTCCTCCTTAGTTGAATCTGTTTTATAACAGTTGTTTTTATTTTTATTTAATATATAACAGATTATGATGGACGTCAAGTGCTTATGACAGAAAAAATCATCTCAAGCTTGCATCGCTTTGCTAGCGTTTAAGAACTCCTAAAATAGGGCGTTTTTTTGGTATTCAATGCTAAAATATAAACTTTAGAACGAGGGAACGAAGAACATCATAGCAGGGATCAATTTAATAGTAGGTTTCGGAATAATAGCCAAAACTCCTGCATTCGTAGCGTCTGTATCAAAGCCAGAAGAGGAGGTTAGGCCATTCAAAGTTGTTGTCAATAGTGCATGTATAAAGCAGGATGTACATCCACTAATGGACTGTCATCATCTTTTCGTTCCGATTCGTGCCCTTGCATCACTTGGATTTTCTTAAAGTTTTAATGCTAAGACTAAAATGACAATCGTACAAAGCAAAAATGGTGATTACTTAAAAATCACTGCAAATACCATACTGCCTCTAAAAATGGGCGAGCCGTGCAAATGGAGGTACCTGCGCAAAAGCAATGGCTTGCTCATTTTTAATTTCTACAAATGTAAACATAGAGGCATTGGACAGCTTTTCCGTGAACGAAGAGTACTATCTATAGCCGCAGAGAATATTTTACCGGATATGAGTTTAGATACAGATTCCATCATGGAACCCTATAACCATGGAAAGGTGCTTTTTACAGAGTATGAGGACGGTACAACTAAAGCCATTTATGCTGATATAAATGGACATTTTATAGAAAAGAAAATGAAGATAAGCGTTTATTCAAACCTTATCCAAAAACTTCCTGATCAATGATAAATCGCAAAAACAACCCATCTATCTATTAAACAGATAGATGGGTTGTTTCAAATTAATTTGGAGCCTGTTGCCAGCTATTTTTTATTTCCTGAATTTGCTGAATATGACGTTGTTCATGGAGATAAATTTGCTCAATCCATTGATCGAGTGGACATTCACCAAGAGCTGGATGCTTCACAGTGCGCTTTGCTAAAGCATCAGTGTCCTCAATCGTTTCTAAAAATCCGAGAAATTCCGCTCTTGTTGTTGCTAGCGATTCCACCATTTTTTGAACATGAAATGGTTCTTCCGAAGGCTTCACTATGCTTGGCGCTTGGAATTTTCGTGTACGGTCTAACAGCAGTTGCATATCTTTTCGTTCAGGAGACGACTGTTCTTGTGATTTTAAGCCCCATGTAACAGCCTTCTTTGTTGCTTCCTCTACTAAAATCAGATGATGGCAGATTTGTGCTATACTCCAATTTTGTGCATCTGGCTTGTCATTAAATTCGGTATCACTTAAATGGTTAATCTCCTGAAGTAATTGCTCTCTTGTGGCATCAAATTGATCCTTTGCAAATAAAATCATACACTACCCCCATAATCGTTATACCTTTATATTCGACAGAGATGGGTGTAAATCATCTTTTATGCACCATATTAAATGGATTGTTTTCTAAAACCTGCTGTAGCTGCTCATCCTCGATATGTGTATAAATTTGAGTGGTTGCTACACTTGAATGCCCTAAGATGTGTTGTAAGCTTCGAATATCAGCACCCGTCTTATACATCATCGTTGCAGAAGTATGGCGCAGCTTATGTGGTGTAAGTCGCTCTTTTTGGAGGCCTGATTGCTGATTAATACGTTTTACGATTTTAGCAACAGTTTGCCGCGTAAAACGTGTTCCCTTCTGTGAGACAAAAAGAGGCTCATCTCCGTTTCCCTTATATGGTGTTTTTCCACTATTTTCATAGTCTGCAAGTGCCTGCATGCAGCTATCATTCAAATAAACAGTACGCTCCTTATTTCCCTTCCCAACGACGGTTAAATGGCGTCCTTGTATAGATGTAATATTAAGCTGGCATAGCTCTGTCACACGAATTCCTAAGTTTAAGAAAAACATCATCATACAGTAATTTCTTGGTGATGCCTGATTGGCAGGTATGCCATCTATAAATTGTGTAGCTTCTTGAAAATTCATATAGATGGGTCTTTTCCGACCAATTTTTGGTGTTTCTAATTCCTCTGCTGGGTTTTCCTCAATGAGTCTTCGTTTACCTTTTAAGTATTTGAAAAAGGATTTTAATGTCGCTACCTTCCGTGCTCTTGAAGCTGCAGAATTTCCGCGCTGTACCTCACAATACTCCATAAAGTAATAAAGGTCCTCCAATGTAATATCTCGAATTTCATCTATTGTAATGGTGGCAATATTAATGGCTGCTAAATTATCTAAATCCAGTTCCTCCTGGACAGCTGTATGGAAACGGAAAAATAAAGTCAAATCATATTCGTATTCTTTTCTTGTGCGCTGTGACTTTCCTTTGATGGTCGTTAAATAAACAAGAAAGTCCTTCATGATTTTTGGTTGTTTTGATTTTTGCATCTCAATCACCTCTATTTGCTCTATTTTACCATAAAAAACGTTCCCAAATATAAATTTGGGAACTTTATTGAAAAAACAAGCTACTTTTTTACGTTTTAGAAACATTCGTTCGATATACATGCGAATAAAAAAGATCCTCTTTTATATAGAGGATCTTCTAACTAAATTGTGACAGTTATTGGTTTTTAGGTATAAAGTTGATGTTCGATGAATATTAAAATCTAGTATACTTCTATTGCTTTGTGAGGCGACTCGAAAAATAGAAAGGTGGGTAACTACCTATGTCGATTCGTCTCATAACGTGCATGGTATTATTTGGATAAAACAACTATTTTACAAAAACCGAGTACTTCTGATCGGCTTGTTTTGTAAGTGACCAGTTCGTCGATAACATTTGCTGTAATTTTGTGACCGTTTCCTCATCACACATCAAATGTTGGATACCAGTTTCTAACAGTTGGTAATCTACTCCTTCTTCAAGGTTAAAGCGCAGGTGCAATAAACGTTGGATGCCAGGCAAAGTTACATACTTGATTCGATAATGGCCATGTAACGCATCTAAGAACTCTTGTTCGTCATCCTGAAAAAGTGCCATTGTTTCACTAAATTCATAGTTTGGTACTTGTTCCTGCCAAGCTGATACATCCCCTGCCCGTAAAGCACGTAAGATCTCCTCGTCTGAATAATTTAATTTAGATAGTTTATCAAGTTCATAAGCTTGCATTAGATTAATGATTGTCATGAATGTTAGCTCCTTTTATGTATTTACTCACAGTGTACCATTTTTTTATTACTACTCAAATTCGGAGGGATCCATATGATGAATTTATATGATTCTAGTCTGTTTTTCGATGAAATGTTTGATGGCAATCAACCGAAGCCCCATTATCGATCTTTTCATCATAAGCTATCCATTTTTTCTCAGGAGCAACTCGAAGAGAAATATCGTCAAGCCCAAGCAAGCTTTCTCAGACAAGGCATTACTTTTACTGTCTATGGTGCACAAGATGGAACCGAAAGGACTATGCCCTTTGATTGTGTCCCTATCATTATTCCTCAAACACAGTGGGCGATTATTGAGGCAGGTGTCAAACAACGTGTAGAAGCACTGAATTTATTTTTACAGGATGTGTATGATGAACAAAAAATCATCTGTGATGGCTATATTCCTAGACAGCTGGTAGAAAAGAATCCATATTTCTCGCCTATCATGAAGGGACTTAATGTGCCAATTGCTAATCATATATTTTTAGCAGGTATTGATTTAATCCGGGATGAAAAAGGTGAATATTTCGTGCTGGAAGACAATTTACGGAATCCTTCTGGCATTTCTTATGTTTTTGAAAACCGTGACGTCATGAAGGAAGTGTATCCAGAATTTTTTTCAAAACATACTATTTTATCTCTTGATAAGCAGATGGCTAACATGAAAAAAACATTGCTTGCCCATCGCCCACCTACTATGGATGAAGGGCGAGAACCAAAAGCTGTGCTACTAACAGCAGGAATGTACAACTCAGCCTATTATGATCACGTATTTTTAGCTCAGCATTTAACGATTCAACTGGTGGAAGGCCGTGATTTAGTCGTAAAGGATTTGAAGGTTTATATGAAAACCATCTACGGTTTACAGCAAATCGATATTATTTATCGCCGTATCGATGATGATTTTTTAGATCCGGTTGCATTCCGTGAGGACTCCTTATTGGGCGTCCCTCATTTAATGGCAGTTTACCAAGCAGGCAATGTGGCCATTTTAAATGCTGTTGGTAATGGTGTGGCAGATGATAAAGCGATGTATGCCTATGTCCCTCAAATGATTCGCTATTACCTACAAGAAGAGCCGATATTACCCAATGTGAAAACCTATCATTTAGAAGATGAGCAACAGCGAGCATGGGTACTGGAGCATATTCAGGAGCTAGTCGTTAAAAATGTGAGTGCATCTGGGGGCTATGATATGCTGATTGGCCCCCATGCAGATGAGGAAGAAATCGCTTTGTTTAAGGACAAAATTATGATGCATCCATGCCAATATATTGCCCAGCCAACTATTAAATTGTCTAGAGCACCATCCTTTCAAAATGGGCGATTCTATCCTTGCCATGTGGATTTACGTGTGTATGCCATGAAGGGTGAGGATTGTTATGTGTTGCCAGGTGGATTATCAAGAGTGGCCTTACAAGAAGGTTCCCTTGTGGTCAATTCATCGCAGGGTGGTGGTGCTAAGGACACATGGATCTTAAAGGAGGAGTTGCAGCATGCTGAGTCGAGTAGCCGACGCGTTATACTGGATGGCACGGTATAGTGAACGCACGCAAACCAATACACATATATTACAGGTACAGCTGTTGAATATGTTGGAGCAATCTGGGCAAGAACATGATTATATTGATCATTGGGAGGCTGTATTAAATATTTGTGCCTCAAAGGAGGAGTATTTAGCCAATTATACAGCTATACGTGTTAATCCATTAATTGATTATCTTCTGTTTTCTGAGAAAAACGGCAACTCTCTCCTTGCTACATTACGCGCCATTCGAGAGAATGCTCGAGTTACGAGAGATCGTATACCTGCGGAGCTTTGGGAAATACAAAATGCCTTTTATTTAACTAAGCAACAGGACATACTAACAACGGATCGGCCTATCCCATTAATTGATCTTCAAGCTTTTTTACAGGAAGTACGGAAGACCTTGTGGATGGTGACTGGATTAATTGAGAGCACGATGGATCGGGATCTCCCCTTTTATTTCATGCAGATTGGGAAATGGCTGGAAAGAGCAGAAAAAACAATGCGGATGACGTTCATTATTCTAGAACAACAGAAAATAACTGGCCAATCTCTTCATGAGATGGATGGTACGTTTCTATTGGACCTTGCTGCCGCAAAAGAATCATTTTTGCAGAAGCACCGCCAAACCAATCTCTTAACCGTCATTCAATATTTATTGCAGGATGAACATTTTCCTTGCTCTGTCATGTTTTGTCTGAAAAAATTAGAAGAAGCTCTCAAATCCATCGAGCATGATCCTTTGTCGTCAAGATGTTTAACGCTTCATTCGACCATCAAAAGCTTTGTCCTAGGAATCGATCATCTTGATTTTTGGTCAATGAGCGTTGAGGAAGCCATCACAATAATGGAGGAAAGATTGAGTCAATGGATTGCATTTAGCGAAACATTCTCGACAATCTATCATTTATATGAACCCAGCATACAACCTTGAAAGGAATCCATCACAGCTCCCTTTCAACAGGCAAGTCAGTAAGCAGAAGGAAGCGGACACGATGAAATTTGAAATTCAACATACAAATATTTTTCAGTATGAGTCTGAAGTCGATCAAAGCTTAAATACGATTCGTTTAAAGCCGCGGAGTGATGAGCGTCAACGGCTGTTATCCTATCGAATTGCGATTACTCCATCCTCTCTTACCCGTGAGCATACGGATATTTGGGGAAATACAGTAGGTTCATTTTATATTCCTGAGCAGCATCAAGTACTAGAAATTCATACATCGTCGATTGTCAGTATCCAGCGTGCGCCATTTATTCATCGCATTCAATATTCGCCCGAAATGCAAACTATTTTTCACTCACAGCTATTTTATGAACATTATCTTCCCTATTTAAAAACAACTCATTTTACGTATATGACCGAGCAACAGCTGGAGGAAGTTTTTCATGCAATTGGCCATGCTGAAAATCCTGTGCTCTTTTCGCTTAATTTAATGCAATACTTATACTCTAGCTTTGAATATGATCCTTCAGCAACAGATGTGGGTACAACAGCCAGTGAGGCATTTGCCCTAAAACGTGGAGTATGCCAGGATTTCACCCATGTTATGCTAGGTGTATTGCGCTCTAAAGGAATTCCAGCACGTTATGTTAGTGGTTATTTATATGTCGATGAAAATTCAGCTCTCGTCGGCGATATTGCAACACATGCTTGGGTAGAAGTGATGATACCTGGTATTGGCTGGATTGGTTTAGATCCTACAAATAATGTGGAAGTATTAGAAAACCATATTATTTTATGTATTGGTCGAGATTATAGTGATATAAGCCCTGTTGAAGGGGTTTATTCAGGAGGCAAGCATGATTTAACCGTAAAAGTAAGTGTCAAAGCATTGAATCATTTATAATAAATAATGACATGTGCAGGAATGGCGATATACGCGATTGCTGCACATTTTTTATTCAAAGCGCTGTTGTCTTTCTGTTAGTACCCATTTGCGAACATAGCCCATTTCTTGCTGAATATGTTCCAGTGTTTTCTCTTCCTGAAACGCCCTTTGCATAACGGTATAACGCAAATCGGTGGCTCTGACGTTTTTTCCAATATCTTTAGACATCGTTTGAAAAATACGTTCCACTGTCTTCGTCGTAATCGGCTTTGTCATGCTTGCTTCACTCACCCACACCCATTCCTCTACCTCTTTGTCATGCATGGCTTCTGTTTCTTCCTTATAATGTGCTAGCATGTCCATAAGTATGGGCGAACACTTTACCTCACGGCGCCCGTTCTGATTGGCAATAAAAAGAGTTGATTTTTCCTTTTGGAAATGCGACCATTTCATCCGTACAAGCTCTGCCGGCTTACAACCAGTTTCCATCAAAACCTGAACAATACAACCATTCCGTCTAGCCAGCCATGCATGCTCTGCTGTTTTTGCATATTGAAAATAATTTGGCCAAACATTAGCCATTTGCCCTATTTGCTTAGTTGTGAGTACTTGTAACGCCTCTTTTTGCCTTTTTCTCGGCTGTAAAATATGTTGATAATCAAAGGGCTCCATCCATTCGCGTAAGAAAATAAAGTCTACAAAGCCACGCATTGTTGCTATTTTATGATTAAATGTATTGATATTGCTATAGGTTTCCTTTAAATAGTGACAATAAATTAGTAATAACTCTTGAAATTGGTGATCTACATACAAGTAATTTTTTTCATGGGCGAAGGATAAAAAATGCTGCCCGTCCATATTGTACTGCTTCATCGTTGCTGCACTTTTCTTTAATGACTGCAGCAGCAAAATATATCTGTTCCACGCATCCTTGAGTGTGATCATGAGTTCCCTCCTTGTTAGCTGAGCGGTAGTTATTTTTATTTTACTATATATTGGGTGCGTATGTTCTGGTTTTTATGTAATATTATAGTGTCGGATAATCTGTACTCAAAGGTTCATACCCGCTTCCATCATTCAAATGCTTCTTGCATAATTAAGAAACAAATGTTCGACTATTAGTTTCTCACAACTTTTGCTTTCTTACAATAGTAAATTCCGTTCCTCTGTTGTAGAACAATTGCTATTTATTCCACCTATTTTGTATAACAACGCAATTTTATATGAAAATTCGTATAATTTCGTGTTTATCGTTCATTGTGCTATATAATAAAGATATAGACAAATATGTAGGGGGCTCTCTAAAATGCAAGTAAAGACGACTCGACTGGAAGCAGAAGACGCAAAAATTATTTATCAAGAAACTGCTGGGCTAGCAATTATTACAATCCATCGACCACAAGCGAAAAATGCATTAACCGCAAATATGTGGGACCAATTAGCAAAAATTGCCCTACAAGTATTAGATAATCCCAAAAATAAAGTCCTTATTTTACGAGGCTCAGGACAAAATTTCACTGCTGGCTCTGACATTAAAGAATTTAATGCCATTTCTCTCGACAAGGCTGAAGAGGCGTTTATACATATGGAAAAGACCATTTCCACTATTGAGCGCTTGCCGATTCCTACGATTGGTGTGATTAATGGTCCTGCAATGGGGGCTGGGTTGGAATTAGCGTTAGCCTGCGATATCCGTATTGGCTCCGATAAAGCCAAACTCGGCATTCCTGTTGGTAAATTGGGGATCACATTAAATAATAAGTTTGCACAGCGTTTAGTACAGCTTGTTGGCCCTGCTACAACGAAGGATTTAGTGTTTACAGGAAGAATGTTTAAAGCAGAGGAAGCTTATAAGCTTGGGATGCTCAATTATCTTGTAGCAGAGAAGGATTTAAATAAATACATGATCCGCATGGGTAAGCTTGTGGCGAGGATGTCTCCTGAATCCTTACTGGCAGTAAAGCAATCTGTCCAAGAATGTCTGGATAGTGTTCCAGCCTTATGGCAAGGCTCCACGCCATTTGTCGGTAATGATTTTGAAGAAGGTTGCCGAGCATTCGTTGAAAAACGCCAGCCACAGTTTACGCGTCAACCTAAATAAAAAACAGGTACTCTTCTCGCCCAATAGCGACGGGAGTACCTGTTTTTTATGACTTTTTCTTTTGTATTCCGGATTTGGCATGAACATGGATAGCATCCAATTCATAGCCAAAATGCTCATAAAATTCCGTCTGCACTGCTTGTTGTAAGTTATATAAATGTTCTGCCAACGGATAATCAATCGGTAACCTTACCTGTAGGGACAATATAGCTTGGACCTGTTCACCTAGCACAAATTGGACTTGCTCCACCTTTTGTACGAAATCTTGTTGTTGACAGCAATACGTAAGTAGCTGGACATACACATGATTACTAATCTCAATATACTCCCGTTGAAAATCAGGACGAACAATGGTTGTTTCCCCAATTTTTTCACGTTTTGTTGAAAAAATCTCCATTCCCTTTAGCACCAGTCGCTTAAAAAAGTTTTGCTCAACTTGTCGATAAGGGATCGGCATGACATGCTTCCCTTGCGTTTGACGTATAAAACGAGCTTTTTGGATGTCCTTAAAGGAACGAACATCTCCCACATCATAATAATGCTCGATAGCCCCTAGCTCCAGCTGCTTTGCAATACTATTCGTCATTTTCGTTGACGTCCCAATAAGTAAAATAGACTCCACTCGATGGCTTGCTAGCGCTTTCTTGACGGCCTCACGGTGCTCCTGATCCGTAAAAATGGCACGCCTTACAGCGGTAATTGTATTTTTTTCAAATTTGGCAGAAACTCCTGCGACTCTCACGCCATTGACAATGAGTAATCCATCATCGATAATCGCCTGTGCGCCTATTTTATGGGCAAAAGACAGAGCACTAGTGCTTTTCCCTGTGCCACTTGGTCCACTTAACGAATATACCTTCAAGGCCCTCACCCTCTCTTATGCTAATGATAGCAGTTAGATCCATCAATTCGCACCAATAATTCAGACTGAAAACTATATAGTAAGTATAATACAACTTCTACATTTACGGAATTTACAGTAGGTTTTCCCAGCATTAGGCATTCCATTTTCGCTAGCCTATGCGCACATCCTCTACATTATATAAATATTTTCTTTTTTCAGAATATCTGTCCCTTTCTGTGCTTTAGTATGATAAAATGTGAACTACTATTCTGTTATACAACTACAAGGAGTGTACTAGTCTTGAAAATCGTACCATCTAAAAAAATGTCATTATTTACACCAGCAATTTTCGGAGATTTGAAAAATTTTGCCAGAGAGCAGCAAGCAAAGGGCATGACCCTGATTGACTTAAGCTTAGGAAGCCCAGACCTTCCCCCACATGCCAAAATTCGTGAACATCTATCTTTTCGAGCAGGTTTAGCTGAATCATATGGCTATACACTTACAGGCACACAGCGTTTTTATGAGGCAGTCAGTCGCTACTATAAGCGCCGTAGCAATGTTGATTTAGATCCCACTACTGAAATTATTCAAACGATTGGCTCTCAAGAAGGCTTAGTGCATCTTCCAATGGCCTTTTGTGATCCAGGAGACATCGTGCTTTCCACAAACCCAGCTTACGTTGCGTATGACGCAGGTATTCACTTAGCTGGTGCAACACCCTATTACATGCCTCAGACAGCTGACAACAACTATCTACCTGACTTAGACGCTGTTCCGGAAGATATTGCCCAAAAAGCAAAGCTATTAATTTTAAACTTACCAGGAAATCCAGTACCAGCGATGCCATCCTTAGCATATTTTGAAAAAGTGATTGCCTTTGCTAAAAAATATAACATCATCGTTTTGCATGACGCAGCCTATTCTGAGTTTTATTTTACGGGCGATGGACCGATTAGCTTCCTTGCTACACCGGGTGCAAAAGAAGTTGGGATGGAAATTAACTCCCTTTCCAAAAGCTTTAGTCTGGCAGGAACCCGTATTGCCTATATCGCAGGAAATGCTGAAATGATCGCGATCATAAAGCAACTAAAATCGAATTTAGATTTTGGTATTTTTGAGCCTATTCAAGATGCAGCTGTCGTTGCCCTTGATCATGCTGAAGAAATTACGGCAAGCTTACGTGCTACCTTCTCTAAGCGTCATCAAACACTGATGAATGGCTTACAGGCACTAGGTTGGGACGCAGCGCCTTCCAATGGCGGGATGTTTGTTTGGGCAAAATACCCATATGATATGGACTGCACAGAACTTGCCTTTAAATTGATTGAGCAGGTTGGCATAGTTACGGTTCCAGGTACTGTATTTGGAACGGCAGGACAAGGTTATCTGCGCTTAGCACTCGTGCAACCAGCGGAAATCCTTCAGAAAGCTGTTGATCGTTTAGCGCAAATACAAGTACTACAAGAAAACTAACATAGAAAACCCTTCTAGCAACATGCTAGAAGGGTTTTCTTAACTATATCCAAACATCATTTTCAGCAGTAAGCGCAGAATTTTCCTCCCCTGTATTCACTACACCAGCAGGCTCTACAAGCAAGATTTTACACTCGGCAGCGGCATAAGGTTTGTGTTCGACTTGGCGTGGTACAACAAACATTTCACCCTCCTTTAATCTCACTTCTCCATCACGGAATTCGATGAGGAGCTCTCCTTCAATAACAATAAACACTTCATCTGTATCATCATGTTTATGCCAGACGAAATCTCCCATTACTTTAACAAGTTTGAATTGATATTCATTCATTTCGGCAATTACCTTTGGTGACCAGTGCTCTTGGAATTTCGCTAATTTTTCTTGAAAATTAATCAGTATGTATGTCATTCCCTTTTCCCCCATCCTTCATCTCTTATTAAAAATACAGCTACTGTCAATCGGCAGTAGCTGTTTCTTCTTTATTTATACATCATATTTTTGATGAACGTCGTCCTCGTAACGGTTATAGCGCTGTTTAAATAGCTTAAATAGATGCGTCACAAGCACTTTAAAAATTGCATATCCAGGAATCCCTAAAATGACACCAGGGACACCGAATAGTGAGCCTGCCGTTAATAATACAAAGATAATTGTAATCGGGTGAATACTGAGCGATTTCCCCATAATTTGAGGAGAAATGAATTTTCCCTCGATTAACTGCACGATCGTCCATACAATCGCTAGCTTAATCAGCATCAATGGTGATGTGACAAGGGCGATAATAACGGCTGGTGTGATGGCAATGACAGGGCCTAAATAAGGCACTACACTTGTAATCATTGCAAGGAAGCCGAGCAATAAAGCATATTTCATACCAATAATTAAGAAGCCAATCGTTACCATTGCACCTATACACATTGATACTAAAATTTGCCCTTGTATGTAAGAACTAATTTGCTTGTCCATATCATGGAAAATTTCAGTCACTTCTTTACGCATACGCGGTGGGCAAACTTTCAGCATAAATTTCGGTAACTTTTCGCCCTCTTTCAGTAAATAAAACAAGATGAATGGTACTGTTACAAGCGATAGAACAATGCCTGTTAACGTTGATAGGAAGCCCGTAATACCGGATGCTACACCTTGTGCTATATTTGCAGCTGTATCCTTCACAGTTTTCACCATATCTGTAGTAAAGTTTTGAACCACTTCATTGTAGTCAAAATTAATTTTATCTAAATAATCGTTAAAACGTGAATGATTAAAGAATGCAACAAATTTTTCCGTAAACTTCATAAAATACTCTGGGAATTCCTGCACTAGGTTCGTGAATTGATCACGTAAAAACGGATAAACCAACACAACGAGCAGTGTTATGACACCAACGACCGCAATGTAGAGAATTAAAATACCCCAAATTCTCGGGATACGCCATCTAACCAAAATCGCCAGCAATGGACGTAATAAATAGTAGCCAATGACGGCTAGTACCCCTGGTAAAATGACTACTTCAAATAATACTTGAAGCGGGGTAAAGATAAAGGAAACTTGATTAAACATAAAAATAACACATGCAACTAATAATAAAATAACCAGCGTAAATAATAGGTTTCTACCACCTAAGAAACGAATAAACTTGGTTGCTAACAGGTTTGAACGCTCTTTTGGTCTTTCTCTTTCCATATATCCACCCCAATCAAAAAGCTCTACCTTTATATTACAGGATAATGTTGGATTTTGCTAAACATCACTCCAGTGAAATGCCTAAAAAATCACTTAAAAAGGCCTTATTTTGTTCTACATCTATAACGATTGAATCGCCGGCATGACTAAAGTTTTTGAATTGATAGCTACCTTCAATTGGAATCGTTGCTTTTTCAATGTTCACCTTGCCCTTAGATAACAATTTCAGCACTTGTTGCATTTCTTCAGCAGAAGAATAATCCGTTGTAATATAGCCTTGTGCTGCCCCTACGAATTTTGGTAAATGCAATACATTTGCAGGTGTTATAAGTTCATTTTTTAAAGCCTCGATGACCTTTTGCTGACGTGCTACACGACCGAAATCACCTTCCGCATCATGACGGAATCGTGCATAGCCTAGTAACTCCTGTCCATTTAAGTGATGAACACCTTGCTTTAACTCTACCCCAATATTTTCAGACATATCCTTCTCAACATCCATCTCTACACCATTAGGCGCTAAAATATCCACCAACGATTCAAAATTTTTAAAATCAATAAGGGCATAATGGTGAATCGGTAAGCCGAACATATTTGTCAATGTATCCTTCAGCAGCTGTACACCATCTAAGTAATACGCTGTATTAAGTTTATAGGATTGATAGCCAGGGATATCCGCATAAATATCACGCATAAAGGATACGAGTTTAATATCGTTGTTTGATTTATTCCAAGATAATACCATCATCGTATCTGTTCGAGATTTTTCCTCGCCACGTGTATCAACACCGAGGATTAAGTAATTTTCAATATCGCCTTTTAACGTATCGCCAGAAAAATCCTCCTGCTCGACTTGTGTTTGATTGGCAAGCTTTAGTCCACTGCGGTACTGCATGATAGAGTAACCTGCCACTACCATGATACAAAGTAATAATAATGTAAAAATTGCTCTCCCTTTACGAAGTTTTCGTTTTGTAGGGCGTTGTGAGCGTCTTGTATAATCTTGCTCTTCCATAATGACTAACTCCTCTATTTTTTTATAGTTAATGTAACGATTGATTAGCCGGAAAGTTTCATTTAACTGATAGAGGAAGTCCCATCTTCATCTATCTTATTGTTATTTTACACCCAAATGCTCAGTTTTTTCGCCAAACAATGCTATAATATTTTAACAAAAGAAAGGATGTTGTACATGATAGAAAAAGCTACATTTGCTGGCGGTTGTTTTTGGTGCATGGTTAAGCCATTCGTCGAGTGGGATGGTATACATAAAGTAACATCTGGTTATATGGGCGGCCATTTAGAAAACCCAACATATGAAGATGTTAAGAAAGGGACTTCTGGCCATTTAGAAGTCGTCGAAATTGAATTCGATTCAGCCATTTTTAGCTATGAACAACTGCTAGACATTTATTGGATGCAAATCGATCCCACTGATGCTTTTGGACAGTTCCATGACCGTGGAGAGTCCTATTCAACAGCCATCTTTACTTACACGGATGAACAAAAACGAATCGCCGAGGCCTCTAAAGAAAAGCTTGCCACTAGTGGACGCTTCGATAAACCTATTGTAACCAAAATTCGTGATGCTGAACGCTTCTATCCAGCGGAAGACTATCACCAAGATTACTATAAAAAAGAAGCTGATCACTATAAGCAAGACCGTGCTATTTCCGGCCGTGATGAGTTTATAACGAAGCATTGGGATAAATAAACAAACGGAGGTGCCTCAATTTTTCATTGAGACACCTCTTTTTTGTAAAAACACATGCATAATTTTAGATGGGTGTTTCTAAAAACGATTGTAGCGCCTCAAAGAAACGCTTGCCGTATTTATCAAATTTCACTTCACCGATGCCGCTTATCTGGCGTAAATCATCCAGTATTGCGGGCTTCTTGTCACATAAATCACGCAATGTTTTATCCGAAAATACTACAAATGGTGGAACTTTCTCTTCATCTGCAATTTCTTTTCGCAACACACGTAAATGTTCAAATAAAGGATCATTATCAACCAGTTTTTTAACTGTAACAGCTTCTTTCCGCATGACCTGTCGTTGTCCAAGTAAAACTTCTTTGCCATCGGCTGACACATAAATAGTCGGATACGTGCCGTGCTTAACTGCTAATAAGCCTTCAGCAATTAAAAACTCAATAAAGTTCGAGACATCTTTAGACGAATAATGCCCTTTCAAAATGCCATAGGTCGATAAACGTGCAAACCCAAATTCATTCATTTTTTGATTTTTGGAGCCGATTAGTACTTGTGCCACCATCGTCTTGCCGAATTTTTGGCCCATTCGTACAACACAGGCGAGTACCTTCTGTGCATCCTCCGTCACATTCATTACCGTTCGGCCATCGTTACAATTATTGCAGCGGCCACAAGGCTCCTCTTGTACTTCACCAAAATACGCTAAAATCGCATTTTGTAAGCAGCCCTCTGTATGGCAATAATCGACCATTGTTTGGAGCTTCGCTAATTCCTGGGGTATTCGTGCCTCATCTTGTGATTGATCAATGAGAAAACGTTGGGTTTGAACATCGCCGGAGGCATACAGTAGTATGCAAGCACTTGGAAGACCATCTCGACCAGCTCGACCAGCTTCTTGATAATAGCTCTCCATGTTACGGGGCATTTGATAGTGCAATACAAAGCGCACATTACTTTTATCGATCCCCATACCAAATGCATTGGTAGCCACCATAATGCGTGCCTCATCTTTTAAAAATCGCTCCTGCTCAGACATCCGTAGATCTTCTGATAGCCCAGCGTGGTATTTGGCTACCGCTTCACCCGACCGACTAAGCATGTCATAAATTGCGTCTACCGCTTTTCGTGTGGCGGCGTAAATAATACCGACTTCCTGTTTATTTTTCTGTAAGTAATTTTTAATATAACGTTCTTTATTTTCACCAATTAACACTGAAAGGGCCAGATTATCACGTGTGAAGCCTGTCATCACTGTTGCATCTTCATCAATGGTTAATAATTGCCGTATATCCTCACAAACAGCAGGTGTCGCAGTGGCGGTAAGCGCTAAAACAGTTGGCTTCTGCTGCCATAGTGTAAAAAGTTTTTGAATGGAGCGATAACTTGGTCGAAAATCATGGCCCCATTGAGAAATACAGTGTGCCTCATCCACCGCAATTAATGGGACGGATAAATAGGACAATGCTTGAAGGAAGGAAGCACTTTCAAGTCTTTCAGGTGCGATATATAGTAGTTTTAAATAACCAGCACTAGCTAGCTGCATCGTTTCATTCACTTCTTGTGCTGTTAATGTACTATTTATATAGGCAGCAGGAATATTGGCTGCTCGTAAAGCTTCCACCTGATCTTGCATTAAAGAAATAAGGGGCGATATGACGATTGTGAGCCCCTCAAGCATTAACGCTGGAATCTGATAGCAAATAGATTTCCCTCCACCTGTTGGCATCACACAAAGGCTTGATTGTCCATGTAAAGTTTGTTCAATAATTTGGGCTTGTCCTTGCCGGAAGGCTTCATAGCCAAAATGATGCTGTAGCATTTGTCTTGCTTGCTCCATGCAAAGTTCACTCCTCGGTAGTAAGACGAAGTAGCTTGTACTCGCCCTGTTCATTTTTCATAATTTCATAAAGCATGATGGAATGGGCAAGTGCCTCCTGCCCAGCTGCATTGGTCAATACATACTCCGTTTTAGCACGTACCCGAAGATGCTGATCCACTATTCGAATATCTTGAATATCTGTGTTCGAGAAATGAATCTTCGCCTGTTTGGAGGCATAGTAGGCAACCATGCCTGTCAAAGTGTCTTGCAAATCTTCTGATCCTACAATCGGCTCCATAACACTTGCATCTTGAATAGTTACAGCTCCTTTTAGATGCTTATGGAATGTATCTAAAAAAAGATTGATTTCATCTATATTATACGCAAATATATTTTCACCATATTGGTCGATGGCTTGCTGTACGGCTTCTTGATCACCCTGTTCAATATAAGAATATAAATTTTTCGATTGGGATAGGCGTACACTCGGCTTCATGCCTTCCTTTAACCATTTCCGCATAAACGGTTGAATTTCCTTAATCGGCAATATGTATGGTTGTGCTTCACCTTGCTGCTGACGGTTAAAATAAAGACCGACAATTGCTCCGTTTTCCGCCTCCAACACGGGGCTCCCCAAAGGTAGCTTTTCCTGTGTATCAATGTAATAGGCAGCTATTTTGTCTTCGTATTTTTGAATCGTATAGGGTAAGCCATTCACGTAAACTGATAGCTGATCGAGCTCCCCCTCATACATTTTTGGCACTTGTACACTCGCTTTATAAGTCACCTGCAAAAGTGCAACATTATGAGCTGTTGACATAAAATGAACATTCGCTGCCTTTAGCTTATTCTGACCAATTTGCACAAGGGCAGTTGGCTTTGAGGCTACTAGTGCGCCATTTGTTAAAATATAAAGCTCATCATCCTTTTGCTGAATAATAATGCCTGCACCAACTCCATGCTCACCTATCACCTTAACCTCAGGCACTATTTTTTCTTCTTGCTTGTCCACAGTTTTTGTTGGAGTCTCTGCTTTTTCTGCTTGAAACCATCCTGCACCTATTTGACTGTCACAACTTGTCATTAGTATTGTAGCCGCTCCTAAAACGAGCATCTTTTTATACATACCTTCACCAAAACTTTCTTTTCAACTATCTCTCTTATCTATCATAATCAAGGACTTAGGATGTTTCAAGTTTACATAATATAATTATTCGAATTTAACTAGTAGTAAAATAGAGCAATCGCTTTAGTTCTATTCCATTCTACCTATTAAAATTTATGGATTCTTTGATTTGCTGTGAAAATGGATGGATTTTAGGCCTTCAAAATATTTTTGACAAAAAAAAGACATGCGTTATGAATGGCATGTCTTCTTGAATTAATTTTTTCGCAATAGCCCTGTTGTCGCGATTATTCCAAGCATTAATGCTAGGAAAATGACGTACGTCCATGTATGGTTACCTGTCATGTCATAGCAAACGCCAATCAAAACAGGAATGATTGCACTTAGCATAAAGCCGCCTGAAAATACCATCGATGACCAGCTGTTGGCCTCCTGATCATTTCTTGCTTCATCGAGCGGTAACAGCAAGCCGATCGGAAATAGCCCACTTAGAACAATCCCGATTATAAATACGGCCAGCCACAAATAAATACCTGATAAAAGCCATAATAATGTAAAGCCTATCAGCCCTAAACAGCCTAATGCCACTGCCCAAGCTAATCGATTAGTCCATTTCTCCATAAGCATCGGCACAGCAATATTACCAATCATTTGTACAATGGACATAAACGTTAGCATCATACTCGCTTCCTTAAGCGTCATACCTTTGTCCTGTAAAAGAGGTGTAAGCCACGACATCATAGAGAAAAACAGTGAGGTTTGTAAGCCAAAATACAATAAAATTGACCAAGCACGTCCAGTTACCCAAGGATTACGTGCCGGTTCATTTTTAGCCAATTCTTCACTATCTGCCACTTGTTCTTTCGGAATTGCCCAGCTCCATAGAATAAGGGCGATCATAGCCAGTAAGGCCCACATACCCAGTGCAACTGTCCACTGATTATCAAAATACTGATAAAAGCTCACAGTCAATGCTGCACTTAATGTCGCACCAACGCCGATGCCAAATGAATAAATACCAATAACAATCGTAAAGCGTTGAGGGAATTTTTTCTTAATAAATGCATTTAATATAGGCCCAATCATCGCAATAGCCAAGCCTGCCGCAAAACTGGTAACAACTAATAAAAGATAGCTTTCTTCGAAAAAGCGTAGCCCATTTGCGAAGATGAGTATAACCATTAACAGCACGATTGCTAGTTTTGTTCCAAGCTTACGCTGAAATGGTACAGCAATAGGAGCAAATAAACCCATGCAAAAAACAGGGATGGATGTGAGAAAGCTCATACTCGTATTGGAAACCTGTAAGCTTGTCATGAGGACATTAAAGAGTGGCCCAATTCCCGTTACTGCGGGTCTCATATTCAGTGCCACAAAAAATATACTCATTACGACTAAAATCAGTGAAACGGTCCATTGTTTTTTATCCATTTTATTTAATCCTCTCTGCTGCCAGTCAATGGAAGAGTTTTTCTTTTATTCTTCTATCCTTTTACCATGTATTCAATAAATGGTCAATGATGCTCTAAGTGACCGTTCACTACATATTTTCTGGCGACTCAATGCCCAATAAAGCTAATGACTCTTTTAACACAATTGCTACACAATAACAGAGCGCTAGACGTGAATCTTGCTGGGCATCATCGGCTAATATTTTTTGATGAGCATAATATTTATTTAATAAACGTGCTAGCTGTAACGCATATTTTGCAATAACGGATGGGTCTGCCTGATTAAAAGCGGTGTCCACCACTTTCGGAAATTGTTCCAATAATAAAATGATTGGCCAAGCCTGTTGCCCTAATGGAGCAAATGTCTTCATTTGAGAGGGCACATCGCCTTTTGCCAAGATTGAGCAAATACGAGCATAGGTATACTGTACATAAGGCCCAGTTTCCCCTTCAAAATTCATCATTTGCTCGATGGAGAATTCAATATCGTTTAAACGATGATATTTTAGGTCATTAAAGATAACCGCTCCAACTCCTACTTGCTGTGCTACTCGCTCTTTCTGCTGCAAATGAGGGTTTTTGTCTTCTATATTGCGCTTAGCTGTCGCAATCGCCTCGGCTAACACATCAGCTAATAACACCACTTTTCCTTTACGTGTGGACATTTTCTTACCATCTTTAAGCATCATCCCAAACGGTACATGCTGTAAATCTTTTGCCCAGCCGTACCCCATTTTTTCGATCACCTGAAATAATTGTTTAAAATGGAGCGTTTGTTCATTGCCAACTACATAGAAAACTTTGTTCGGTTGATACTGTTGTTGTCGGTAAAAGGCAGCAGCTAAATCACGAGTTGCATAAAGTGTGGCGCCATCTGTTTTTGTTATTAAACAAGGAGGCATTCCCTCCATCTCTACTACAAAGGCACCATCAGATTCGATTAGAAGCCCTTTGCTTTGTAGCTCTGTCACAACCTCTGTCATTTTATCATTGTAAAAGGCTTCTCCTGTATATTCATCAAAATTGATACCTAGCAGCTGATAAATAGTCTGAAATTCATTTAACGATACATCGCGGAACCATTGCCACAATGCTAACGCCTCTGAATCACCATCTTCTAATGCTTTAAACGCGGAGCGTGCCATTTCATTTAATGTTGGATCTTGTTCGGCCATTGTATGAAATTTAACATAGATCTTTAATAATTCCTCAATAGGGGATGCTGTAATGGCTTCCTTATCACCCCATTTTTGATATGCAACGATAAGCTTGCCAAATTGGGTGCCCCAGTCCCCTAAATGATTAATACGAATAGCCTGGTAACCATTTTTCACGGCAATATTTGCCAAGGCATTCCCAATGACGGTTGAACGTAAATGCCCCATAGAGAACGGTTTTGCAATATTGGGCGAAGAAAAGTCGAGGACAACGCTTCCCATTTCGGTTTGATTCGTACCAAAATTTTGTTGTTCCTGCATAATAAGGCCCAACACTTGTTGCGTTACTTTTTCTTGATTTAAAAAGATATTGACATAGCCACCAACAGATTGCACCTGATGGATCATCTCATTTTGCAATTGGTTCGCTATTTCCGCTGCAATTTGTTGAGGTGGCTTCTTCCATATTTTAGCCAAGGTGAAGCATGGAAATGCCACATCGCCAACTTCTAAATTTTTTGGTTTTTCTAGTAATTGTTCCACGTCTTGAGTTGTTAGCTGATGCTTTAAAATTTCAGCAATATTGTTTGCAATTTGTTTATTCATATATAGTCTCCTCCATTTTCAATAAAAAAAGCCCCCGCCTCTATAATTAGAGACGAGAGCATAGTAATCCCGTGGTACCACTCTAGTTGCCATTTATAATGACCACTTTCCATTGTTAACGAGGTGACGCCCCGCTATTCTCTACTAGTAGTTCGAGAACCTTCTCCAAAGTGCGCTTCATTCATGGATTCTGTATTAGGCTCACACCATCCCTAACTCGCTTTCCAGTTGTCCCATCAATTACTCTCTTTTTCATCGAATTTTTCTATGATTTTGACATATTTTACAGGAGTCTTCTCTTGGCGTCAACATTTTTTGTATTAAATAATCATTGTCATCACTTCAGGGAGTCTAGAATATCTTGCCTGGTCAGCAACAACGTTGGCACTGATTGCATCTGCATTCACCTTCATGAGTTACAGACGGCATTCAAACGATCCACATAAAAAAAACGCTCCTCATTTAGAGGAACGTTCTTTTTCTATATAATGAATGACATCTGCCATGATGGCATACATCTCTTTTAACTTCAGTTGCTTATTGTCTTTCACTTTTTTCGCTACTTTTTCAGTAACAATTTCTTTTTCAATTAAGCTTTCCCAGCTTGTTCCAGTTGATTCATCGATAAGCACATCTGCCAAATATTGCGCCAGCTCATCTCGCGTAATAGCTTCATCACCCGTGCTATATACCTTATTAATGACAATCTCCAGCTCATCTTTTTTATTGGCTGTACTCTCTCCGCCTGCACGAATCATACTTTCTTTAAACATTTTAGCAAACTTAATTTTCGTTGCCTTACTGTCGACCTTTAAATCATTATCATAACCACCCACTACAAGTCCATAGTTAATTAACGATTGAATGGCTTCATCATACCATTCGCCCTGATAAGGATAGTCCACAGAAAATGAATTGATGTAGGCACCTTGTTTATCCAATTGCTCTCTTAACGTAGCTATTAATTTTTTATCCTTGCTCATTTCTCTAAAAGTAACATCTTGTTGAAGAGCCAGTGCTGCCGCTGTCCCTGCCGCTTCCCCAGTCACCATACCAGTCGGAACAATTCGGGCACTTCCCGCTGCTAAAGATGAATAACCAGCAGAACGTCCTACAACAAGTAAACCATCAATATCCTTTGGTACTAGAGATCGGAAAGGAATCGCATATTGCTTCGGTGCAGAAATGACATAGCCATAATCATGTGGTGTTTGAGCCTGCACATCTACCGGATAAGAGGCAATGCCAATGCTATCCCAATGATCACGATTTTGCCAAATATCGGACATTGGTAATTGATATTCCGCCCAGATATGTCTAGTTTCTCGTACATAAAGCTCTTCTGGGAAGCTGACGATTTCTGCTTTTTCAAATCCAGGGAAGTTTTCCTGTAAATATTTAATTACATGCAATGTTTCTTTTTTACCTGCAGCAATGGCCGCCTGCTTCGAATGATCATTTAAGCCATCAATCCCGAAAATTTGTAAGGCATTAATAAAATATTCATCATCCACTCGCGCTAAATTTAACCCTCTTAATCTTGTACCTTCTTGTAAAGGTTTATATTCATCATGAAGCTTTGTAAAGCCCCACATAACGGTATGATTCAAGTTAGCCCCGCCAAATACATCTGACTTGGCCGCTTTTTTTACTTGATCCCAATCAACATTTTTCAAGTGAAGCATTAATGTTACAGCCATGCGCTTATCCTTTATCCCTATATCTTCACCACCGACGAAGAAAGGAACTTTAGACATCGTAGCAAAATCCGCATCCTGTGTAGCATCTATGAATGATTTTCCATTTACGACATATGTACCGTATTCATTTTTTAGCTCAACAGACGTTAGTTGGTGTTGTTGAAGATTCGCTTTGACAACTTCCGTTTGCACCGACAATGTTAAATTGGGTTCCTCATCAATCAGCTTTTTAAATGCTGCTTTAGCTCCGACGATACCAAAAGCATCATTGCCTCGAACAAGCTCATGCCATTCTTTAAAAATACCTTCACTGATGGAATTATTATGACCATCACGTGGAATATCTAGGAAATTCAACATCCCATATGTAAATAATCCACCCAATTCTTCACGTTTTTCTACTAATAATGTTTTAGCCCCATTACGTGCTGAAGCAACCGCAGCAGCGACACCTTCAGGCTCACCACCTATGACAATTACATCATATTCAGACTCTATATTGTTAATTGGTACTGGCTTTTTATACTCATCCACTAATTTATTGTATGCCATAGAGTTTGTTATTTCTTTGATAAAATAGTAGCTTCCAAACCCAAGTAAAACTACTAAGATAGAAGTGGCTGTCCATAATAAGCCCTTACCCATAATATACCTCCGATTGTTAATATTTCCAATAACATGTTTATTTTATCATCATTTCCGTCTCTTAAAAGAGCTGAATGTCCTATTTGTTTCATTGCCGAATATTGTTTGGCATATCATTTACTACCGTATTTTTCCTATAAAATTAGCGCAAAGGATACGTGTATTCCATCATATAGAGAGTTGGGATGTTTTTTTCCGATATGCAGGCAAGGTTCGTTTCGTCACTTACATTAGGCAGTCAAAACGGGGATGTGCTTGTGGGCATAATTAGATGATCTGGATAAATTATACCTGATAAAAAAACAGTCAGAATCATTTTAGTCTATATTTTTGTCAATAAGCAACTAAAACCCCTGTGGTAAATGATGTCAATTTACTATTCTTTTTCAAAAATAGTTAATACACTACTATGTAGACGCATCAACTTCAAATAAAGTTACATGAAAAAAGATTTTTTTCAATAATCTTTCATGGGTTAATTTCTTCCGTCCCTTCAGCATCGATTTACCATTTCACTTCTAACTCAAAATTTGTTATGTTATGTTTTTTATTAAGTAAGAATTTTCAACTACTTGAACTTAGAAATAATAAATGAGGTGCTTGTATGGATCGATTTGAAGTTACTTTTAAAAATAAAGCTGTGCGAATCTGGTTTTACACGGTATCCCCTGCAATTATATTAGCTATTATCTCTATTATTCTTTTGAATAATGAGCAAAATAAATATGTTTCATTAGGTTTGTCACTTGTTGTAATCTTATATTATATTTGGTTTGCTTTTTATACTAAAAAGAAACGTAAACAATAGAACATTTACGTGTCGGAAAGTAGTATCAAACAAATGGCAATGCCCCATTCCAATCATTACGAACAGAGTAAGCAAAAATTGACTGGCTCAAGTTCCGTACAATACAGAACCTAAACCAGCCAATTCGCTGTATCATGAATACGCAAACTTTAAGGGTATATTACCTCATGATTATGCCCCTTTACGTCTACCCTGTAATTTCCAAAAGTTTTTTTTCTATCTTCTGAGCTTAAATGGCCAAACCTATTATACCCAAAAATGTAGATGCCATTATCATTTATTTTCCAGTTATATGAATTGCCTATAGTATCAAAACCATAGTAGAACCCTGGTTTACCTAAATAATCAGTAACCCATTGCCCATTTGTTCGTGTTGCATATTTTAAATTACTTGTTTCATGAGCATTTACAATACCACGCTCATATCTTGTTAGATAATAGACATTCTTCTCATAAGGTTTTACAGCTTTAATCGGTGCTTTTTCTACGGCTACTCTTGAAATGGATTGTCCATCCACATAATATAAAATAAATTCTCTTGTAGTGTTATAAGCGTAGTCCATATAAAAATTGCCCATATCTGTTTTAATCCAAATATCCCCTAATTTAACTATATTTTTATCCTCAACAAATTCCTCATAAACAAATGGTTCAAAATCAGAAAAATAATTGCTATAGAATAATTGGCCTTTTTCTTGGATCACTGCCATAAAACGATCGCTATAGACAATTGATTTCCCCTGAAATAGCCATTCACAAATGCGGACAAGTTTAAGATTTTCAAGCTCCACTGCCTTTACATCCCTAATAATAATCAAACTATAAGGTTGTAGGTTTTCATTTTTTAAATAAACTACTTTCTTATCAAAAGCCTCCCCTATATATCTTAAAGGAATATAGGTAGAATTATGATGAAGGTTAGCCGCAACGTCCATTTGAATAGAGTGGCCATTCACATCAATAGCCTTGTTTCCGATTTTCAAGGTTATTATTTTATCAGAATTTTTAATAGTTATAGTATTGTTTTTAGCATTGAAATCGACTTTTGCGCCAAACCCTTCAGAAATAAAGCGAAGTGGCACTAAGGTTCTTCCATCTTTGATAAGTGGCTGTACTGCAGAAACCATATTACCATTGACAAATGCCTTTGAGCTTTCAGGCGACATAATGATACTGTTATGAAGATCATTTTCTGTAATATCATTATAATGTTCACTAAGATTTGCTGCCTGCGCATTTTGACTAAATGGCAACATCCATAAACAAATGACTACTGTTATGATAATTTTTATCCTCATTTTATACTCCCCTACTTGATTTGTTTATTTTAGGTATGCATAGACGTCTGCATTTTCCAATATAAGCTAAATTATACATTTTTCTATTGAGAGTTGCCCAGTAAATTACATTTTGTAATTGATAGATTTTTTTGTTTTATAATAAAATTAGTAGTTCGAAGAAAGGATGTTAAAATGCGAGGTATTTCTTTCGAGATTAATAATGAGTATGGCAAGTTTTTATCTGATATTTTTTCAAATATCATTGATCCTTCTTGGTATTGGTCAGTAGGTCCTGGAGAGTCTTACAAAATAGAAAAAGGAACACTTGGTTCAGATTTATTCCCCCACAGTGTTAGTTTAAATGGTCCATCATTCTTAGAATATATTTCAACTAATGAATATTATTTAATATTTACGGATCTAAAGGCTTTTCCTAATATGGAAGAGGTAATGGAAATTAAAAGTTATGACGATTTTTTAAAGAGCACTTGTGAACTTGCACTTTTAATTATAGATTCATGTTATGTCTCCATTTTTTCAAAAGATGAGTCAATTACTCATAAACTTTTCGAACGTGCAAAAAGTTTTCATTACACTAATATTAACTATATCACTAACGAAAATGATACGCGTACAAGTTTGACAGTATGGGGATAACTAATTGATTACTAAAAAAACTATGTTGCCAAAAATCACAACATAGTTTTTTATTTTAAAATTGGGCTGGGTAAACACCTGATCTTGGAATAGGATTACTCCAATTCCAATCATGAATATGAGGGAAATTATATAAAGCCTTTAAATAATCACTTATTTAGCCTTACCACTTTAGTCTTTGTTCTATTTAATAGCATTGCATCTTTTGGATTTGTAACCTGAAGAGTTGCATCCATTTCCGAGTAAAAATTAATCATATAAATACTCTTTAATTTTATTGTTGCTTTGAAAATTCCACCAAATCCTGTGACATTGTACCAATTTCATCTGCCGAGGCATTCAATTGTTCTGTAAGAGCCGCCTGCATTTGCGCAAGCTCACTAATTTTATCCATATAGTCAATGATTGTATCAATAGAAACCTTTATTTGCATTAAACTTGATTCAATATTACCTGTTGCCTTAGCCGAATTAACTGCTAATTTTCTTACCTCTTCAGCTACTACACCAAAACCTTTTCCTTGTTCTCCTGCACGTGCGGCTTCTATTGCAGCATTTAACCCTAATAAATTTGTCTGATCTGCTATCTCTCGAATAAAATGAGATATAATCTGTGTTTCATCTGCTACCCCTTTCGCATCATTGGCAGCTTCTGTTGTTTTTTCCTGTGTGTTCGCCAGTTCCTGTGCCTGCATAGTAATAGAATTAATGCCTACAACCATTTGATTAATAGAAGCTGATAATTCCTCCATACGTGTCATAGTTTCTTGCACATTTTGCTCTTTCATTTTTTCATGTGTAATATCTCGAATAGTTCCTGCCACTCGCAAAGGAGCTCCCTCACTATCACGAAGCGTTGTACCGTTTGCATGAAACCAGCGATATTCACCTGATTTTAATTGAAGGCGATAATCTACTTGAAATGGCGTACGCCCAGAAAAATCTAATAAATGTGCACTAAACGCATCTAATGCAAGCTGCTTGTCCTCTGGATGCAAGCGATCACTCCAAGAGCTCATAATATTTGGAAAATCGTGTTCATCCTTGAAGCCTAATGTTCTTCGAAATTGTTCACTCCACCAAAAGGAATTTTGTGGATTTAATGGATCACCTTGATCTACAATCATATCCCATGGCGCTTCTACTAGAGCTTTATTGATTAAATCATAACGTGTTACATATCCCTGTAATTTTTCCAAGTTTATTTTTTTATCATGAATATTCATAATCAAACCAATTATTTGATACTGATCATCTTCAAGATGAGAAGCCATTCCTGTAGTCTGTATCCAGCGCTCTTGACCGTCACGACAGCATATCAAATGCTCCATATTAAAACGAGTTTGTGTTTCTAAACTTTCCTCTAGCATCTTTTTAAAATCAGAACGATGCGCCACTGTAATTACCTTCAAAAAATCTTGAAAACTGTCTTTAATAGCATAACTATCGAATCCTAAGAGCTCTTTTAATTCTGTCGAAGCTGTAAAAACATTGTTTGGATCATCCAAGCGCCCGTTCAATACTTGTAATTCCCAAAGACCAATTTCATTACTTTTCAATACATTACCCAATTTTTTCTGCAATTGAGCTTCAGATTCTTTCCGAAGCCTATTTACTTGATTTAAATTATGTACTAACTGTTTTAATTCCTCATCATTTGTTGAAGCTAAAGTATACTCATAATCATATTGACCCTGTTTAGCCATTTGCAATTGAGCCTCACTCAACTTAATAAGATCGCCAATTGTTATGTTCCGTTCTTTTTTTAAAAACATTCTTAGTTCCCCTTCGATATTGTATAGATTACATGACTAATTCAAGAATCATTAATTATAAAACTAGAATCATATTTCGTGTTTTTCTCATTATAACCGAAAAAATAGTTAAAAAGCACTCGAAAAATTATATATTTTTTAGATGCACTATATACCTTATAACGGCTACCTCATTTACTTTAAGAACTATATATTTTTTTGAATCTGTATCCAAATACTCAAATTACTAGTGAATCCCTAGGAATTATAAGATAAAAAGAGATTCTTTGATTACTTCTTTCGGGCTATCCAACGCGAAACAAAGGAATCTTTTTAAATACATAATAAATCGATGCTATATTCATAAATTTTAATTGAATTTGTCATTGAAGTTTTATTAATAGAATAAAATTAGTGTGTTATCGAAATTCGATTATATACTTGTTGAAAAAAATTAATATAGAGATAAAAATATGTAGATACAAGTATTAAAGTGTGTTATTTTAAATGGTAATAATAGTAAAAGAAGGAGTTTACTGTGATAAAATGAATGTTAGCAAAGGGCAAATTTATCAAGGGGAAAACGCATAGCTAGCCCTCTAAACTGCGGAACCCCCTACTATTGAGAGGGGTATTATTTTGAGCCAATCACCAACAGAATTTTTCATTCGTAACTTTGAACATGGAGATATGCCTTTACTTGGTGAGTTGTACCAATCAGTAACAGCAAAAGACAACGCGACATTTTGGTGGGTCGGGGACGAAGATAATTGGAGTAACGTTTATTGCGCATTTGAAGATGGGAAAATGGTCGCTAAGGGGCAAGTTAGCATCATTAATGTTGTTCCTCCTGGTCGTTCAAAAGAGAACAATCACTCTATATATATTAATCTGAAAACCATTTCTGAAAGAGAACAGGACATTACTCTGCTTGACAAAGTCTATTAATATCTTTTAACAAGAGCAAAGCAATTAAAGGTAACTTTACCTCAAGAATATGGAACAATACTTTGTGTTGGTAACGATTCGAAAGAAACTGCAAACAATCAGTTTTTTATCCAAAAAGGATATCTCCCTCTGAATAGTTTGTATAGCATGAATCGAGATTTGACTGAACAGGTTCTTGAGTTAAAACTTCAGGAGGAGTTTCAATTCTCACACTGGAACATGGAGACATGTAGCGAGGAAAGAGATTACCTTGATATTGAAGCTGAAATTTGGCCAGATGCTCCACTTGGTCTTAATAGGTTGTCTGAATACAAAAATAACAAGCTATGGACATCCATGGTCATACGTCAAATAGACACTATTATTGGCGGACTAATGACATGGCAGGAAGAAGACTACGGTGTAATTGAGGACGTTTTTGTCCGTGAACCATGGAGAAAGCGTGGAATTGCAAAGTTTACGCTTACACAGGCTTTGAAATATCTTAAGTCTCATAAGCTACAAAAAGCTACTCTCATGGTACTAACGACAAATAAATCAGCCTTATCTCTATACGAATCGGTTGGCTTTTATACGGATAAAGAAGAGATAAGATACTTCACAAAACTCAATTAGGTAACAAAAAGAGGGGTGGGCTGCCCCTTGAACTGCCCCCTTCGGGTTAGACAAAACAAAAAAGCATCTTCAATTGAATTTAGGGTAATGTATCCTAATATCAATTGGAGGTGCTTATTTTTTATGGGAACGAGAGTGAGTTATACGCAAGAAGTAAAATTAAAAGCAGTTGAAATGAAGTTACAAGGTATTCCTACAAAGGTGATATTAATACCATGTAATGTTTTTTAGCTTACTAGTAACGGACAGAAGCCAATTCATTAAACCAAACCTGATGTGCGTATTGAGCTATTTCCTACTATGCTTCTTTACGAAGGCAAGCGTCTTCTCAGGTGTTTGTTCAGCGTGTGTTCAATACGGTGCTTACGTACAGACTGAAAACTCGCACCAGCATATTGAGTAAATTAATGGTCTGTTTCACCGTTGACTTATCAGTGACTTTTATTTCTATGATATTATCTCGAATATCGTTGGTTAGCCAGTTACTTTGTCATCCATTTTTAGTTTGGAGATTACAGAAAATAAAATTCCCACAGCATCGTTTTGGAACCTTTCGTTAAAGTACGTTATTCTATAATCTGGCCCTTTAGATGAAGAAAGACGCATTCCTTAATAAAGAAATGCGCCTGCTTCTTGAAGTTTTGTTCACCATATAAACTTTTGCAGAATACGAAGCCGTTAGGATTTCTCTCCAATTTTACGCAGGATCACATTAGCTGCTTCTACCGCACCACCAGTTTTCCTAAAGCTTTCTGACAATTTCTGCGCTTCTTCCTGGTATACTCGATTTGTGAGCACTTCAGCTACCGCTGTTGCTAAATACTTTGGAGTTTTTCTATTAAGTTTTAATCCTGCACCGAGCTGGGCAACTCGGTCAGCTACCATTCTTTGTTCGCTATGTTGCGGAAATAAAACCATTGGAACTCCAAAATATAGACTTTCATTCGTACTATTCATCCCACAGTGGGTAATAAATACATCTGCTTTCTGTAATACCGAGATCTGATCCACAGTGTTTTTCACTATGAAATTTTCTGGTACGCTACCAAGAGACGAAATCTCAGTTTTTTCTCCGACTGACATCACAACATCATAGTCTGTCTTCCCAAATGCTTTGAGACAGTTTTGGTAAAAATCCTGATTCTGATTTAGTATAGTTCCAAGAGAGATGTAGATTACTTTTCTAACTCTTTTATCATTCTGTATCGGTATAGACTGCTTTATGGATGGTCCAACAAAGGCATAGCGCTCAGAAAAGGTATCCGCCATTGGCTGAAATTCTTTCGAAGTGTAAACAATGGTGTCCGTTTCATTATCATTTTGAACTAACGATACAAAATTCTCTACTCGATAACCATGATCATTTAATAGTTTAATTTTTCTGTTAATCCTTCGCATGCCTAGAATCATTCTCCAGACTTCCATGAAACTCCGCTTCATTAGTTTTGCTGTATACTGATTAAAGGCAAACGAAGTAGTCGAACAAATATATGGAATTCCTAGTTTCTCAGCAAATAATTTTCCCCAAATACATAAAGAGTCAGATACAATGCAGTCTGGCTGAATATCCCTTAATTCTTTACACACCTTTTTATCCAAAGCAATCGTTATATCCGCTGCCATTTCAATTAATGCTGCAAAATCTTTGCCAACCTTACGGTCCAATTCTATATGTGTAACTTTAGGTAAAAATTCATCACAAGCCATAAAAAAAGCACCCGTGTCTTCTATTTTGTCCTGAAATTCTAAAAAGGAATAATACCAAACTTGATGACCTTTCTTTATTAATTCGGTTACTACCGGAATAGTGGGGTTGGTGTGACCATGTGCGGGTAACGAAAAAAAGATGATTTTACTCATTCAATCTCATCCTTCGATTCCGCATTTCGAATCATCTCTGCAAATTCTAGGAAGCCGTCACTTTTTAAGACAGCGATTCCTTTTGTCGCATCCTCTCCTAAAACAACCAGTTTATCACCTGCATGAATCTGATACATTTCACGTGCATGTTTTGGAATTACAATCTGTCCGCGTTCTCCTACCTTCACAACACCAAAGAACTGCTTCCCTTTAGGACTGATCCGGTTTGCTTCTTCTTCATTCATATTTTGGGATAATTGATCTATGGTTACTTGAAAAATATCACCGAGCATTTTGAATTTGTGAATATCTGGTATAGCCTCCCCGTTTTCCCACTTCGCTATGGTCTGCCGTGATACGTTTACCTTTTCAGCCAATTGTTCTTGACTTAGTTTATGCCTTTTACGCAAAACACGAATATTCATACCAATCATGTTTTTCATCTCCTTTTATTTTTATAATATAGAGGATTTAAGGATATATCTATCAACAGTTCATAACATTTCTTGTTAAATATTGTGGCAAATATTCATACGCAAGAAAGATATCCTATCCATATTTGATGCTTATTCCATGATCTGACCCGTTGGTACAAAAAAAATCCTGCTTATCAACACAGGATTTCTACTTATTATTAACGTCGTGACTTTATTTCGAATCTACATCCAATTCTAATTGCCTTTTAAATGAGTAAACAGTGTTCCTAGAAAGACCTGTTTCTTGGTGAATATTCATTACTAAACATTTCGTGTTAATAAATGTTTCCCTGTGACAAAAAATTATCTGAAAGTTCATTTGTCTTTCTCTCCGCTAACTCGTTTGAACCGTTATCTGCTGAACGAACCAAAAAATGGTTGATATAATCACAAAAAGAACTCTTATTCCAAAAATCACTTTGCATGGATTACGTCACACACATTTCACCAGCTTATTACATCAAGGAATGAATGTAAAAGTAATTTCTGAAAGACTGGGGAATACACCTGATATGATTTATAAAGTTACGGACATGTTTTAAAAGAAATGGAAACGGAATCCGTAGCTTTATTCAGTAACAGTTTACAGGTGGCTGGGGCTATTCAATAAAGCAATTGCCAATAAACCTTGCTGTCATAATGTTTATAGACTATGGAACATATTTCATGATATACTGTGAAACCGATGCAAAGTATAACAACAGCTAGGACGGAAATCCCATTACATCAACCTTCTACAGGTTTTTTCGTATTTTTGAACTGTGCAAGATATAGCATATTAATGCTTTGTTTTGGGGCGATTTGGGGCTGAATTGGGGCTAAAAATATTGCTAGGCAGCGTAAAAATGGGAATAGATAATGTAAACTTGAAATAATGTATCTTTGAAATATCTTTTAAATATTTTTACTTTTTTAAGCTACTCAATTTAGAGTAGTTTTTTTGTTTATAAAACTATTCATTCCCCCATACCTGAATCTCCCCTACTCCCCTCTTTCAAAATGACGCCTCTCGAATTTCTTTCAAGTGGCGTAAAACTGCAAAGTGGTGCTATGGGAGCTATTGTCACAGCCAGTCAAGCTGTACGTAAAGGAGGAACTATCCAAATTACAGGTGTATATGGAGGTCGATACAACGCCTTCCCACTCGGAGATATTTTCCAGCGTAATGTAGCGATTCGTACTGGACAAGCCCCAGTTGTTCATATCATGCCTCATGTCTATAACTTAATCGCAGATGGTAAAGTGAACGCAGGTGATATCATTACACATGTCCTCCCTCTTGAAAAAGCAAAACATGGTTATGAAATATTCGATACAAAACAGGAAGACTGTATTATATTACAGAGCAAATACCAGACGTAGCAATGCTAAGTACAGAAGAAGAAAAGATTTATGATTTAGTTGCAAGACAAGTCATTGCAGCACATTACAACAATGCCATATTTTCTTACACAACGATTCATTCACTTGTTGATAAACGTGCAGAATTCATCTCTAAGGGCAAAGTGCTAATGGAAGAAGGTTGGCGTAAGGTTATTTATCATTCTAAAGATAACTCACCTACAGACAAAGATGAACTGCTCCCCCCGTTACATGAAAATGAGCAAGGTATCGTTGCGAAAGCTAACGTAAAAAAAGGTGAAACTCAACCACCTAATCGTTATTCTGAAGGAAATTTAATTACAGTGATGAAAACAGCTGGTAAACATTTAGAAGATGCTGAATTAGAAAAGGTTTTATCTAAAACTGAAGGTTTAGGTACTGAAGCCACTCACGCTGGAATTATTGGTACACTTAAAGATCAAAACTATATCGAAGTTAAGAAAAACCAAGTCTTTGCAACGACTAAAGGCTTACTATTAATTGAAGCACTAGGTGAAAGCATCTTAACGTCTCCTTCAATGACTGCAAAATGGGAGCAACGACTATCTGAAATCGGCGAAGGCAATGCTTCACCTAAAGTATTTATAGAACAAGTAAAAAAGCTTGCTGACAAATTGATTTCAGATGCTAACAAGCGTGAAAAGGAATGGTCATTTAATCAAAATGCAGTCGATAAAATCACTGCAAATAATCCGTATAATAAAAAATATAATAAAGAAAAAACAGTTGTTGGGAAATGTATCCTTTGCGAGGGGTCAATCATAGAGCATGGCACTTTTTACGGGTGTTCAAATTATAAAACAGCTAATTGTAAATTCTCGGTTTCAAAGAAACTTTTAAGAAAAACTATTTCACAATCGAATATGAAAAAACTCTTGGCAGCTCGTGAAACAGACTTGATAAAAGGATTTAAAAAAGGCGAGAAAACTTTTAATGCCCACCTTATTTGGGATGAAAAAGAACGTAAGATTAATTTTAAATTTCCACAATAACTAACAATTCTACTTTCAACATATCGTTGAAAGTCGTTTGACATTCTTCTGAAGATGTTGCCTCACCTGTTAAGATGTGGTCTGAAACTGTTAGGTATGATACCGATAAACGAAATAATTTATTATTCACCTGAATTATTCATAACCAACTATAGATTTTGCGTCTCTTGAAAACTAACTGTACATTTAGACGTTTTTGGTGTTACATGTTTATTTCTTTGAAACTATAGAAGAAATGATGAATCCAAAAAAACCTTGTGTTCTAATGAACTCCAATATTTTTGAACTTTTACCTTTAATACTAGCTAGAGCTTTGACATATCCACCCTGTCAAAACATTAATTTATTTATCCCTATAGAAAAAGAGCAAGATAGTAATATACTTGCTCTTTATTTACTATAAATTATTATTTAGATTGCTTAACATTGTCTCATTCTTATCTTCTTTTATAATTTCATCATTAACTATTAATCTTTTTCTTAGTATATAATCCCTTACCTCTTTTATAAATATAGTTAAATTATCTTTGGTATCATTTAATGAATCACATAAAACTGCCTTATGCTGTGGATTATTCACAAGCTCTGATATATCATTTTCTAGGTTATTAACCATGTTGTAAACATTCAAAAAATCACTCTCGGGATATGAAATAAGGTTAATTAAATCCATTGTTTTGAATTCATCAAAAGTATTCCTTTTTATCACAGCAAATTTAAGATCCTCTTCAATATACTTTTCATCATACTTAAAGGTATCATCATAAGAAGTATTATCATCATGCATAAGTTCCATATTATATAATAAATATTCCATATGATTTAACTTACTATGTATTTTAAGAGCCTCTTCACAAGGATTAACTTTTTTTGGTGGTTTTTGTAATGCAACTGTATGTTGTAAAAAATCTGTTACATCATCGTGTTTATCAATAAATAAAAACTCTATATTATATATTTTCTTATAAATATACTGATCTACTATATTAATTGAACCTTTTCTTACTAATGCATAATGTTTTGGACTATACCCATTAAATATTGATTTTAATTTTTTTAAAAATATTAATACATCAGGATCAGTCATACTGCAACCTACAAAGACGAAAGAATATCTATGGAAATAACTATTCAAAATAACATTTAACATTTGATTATTAAGGGTTTTCATATAATCTGTCTCAGAAAGAACAAGGGTCTCAGTATCATCAATATTTCCGTGAATTTTCAATATTTTCTGCCTTAATGAAACATTATGAATTTGTTCAAGCTTTTCATTATTATTAGCAGTAGAAACAATTGGGTTAATACTTTTTTTAATCATAGAATTTTCTATCAATTTATCATAGTTCGTAGTTATAAACAAAGGACTTTCTATTTTTGCAAGTAATTTATGATTTTGATTAGGAAGTGTTTGTTCATTATCAAAGATTCCTGTTAAAAATTTTGTGTAACTTTCTTTAAGATTTCCTTGTAAATACTCAGCAACTTCAAGTAATTTATCTTGTGTTAAAGAGTCGTACAATTGCTCAATAATGTCTTTCTCTAATTCTTTGTTTTTTTCTGCATAAACCACGAAATCTTTCAGAAGTTTTTTCCACCCTGGTAGATTTGTTGGCGATTTTACACTAATACCAGCTCCAATAAAAAAACCGCAACTTTTCATTTTTATATTTTTTTGTAAGCTGTCAGGTAATAATTTATTATATTGTGTCTTATTCATACTTATACTCCTGGTAAATTTTATTTATACTTTTCTCTATCCATCTTACTTTTTCTAACAGATCTAATCAACCCATTTTTACTAATTCCTTCCTATTTTGCTACAAGATTGAGGAATGACTTTCTAACATTTCTAAAGCGTGGTTAATCTATTTATAGTATCGATAAATAATAGGCTATTAGTAAAGTTACCTAAAAAGGGTTTTGAAAAAACATATCATTAATCTTTTGAGAAGTTTAAGTTTAACGACCTAGTTCTTTCTTGTATGGTTTGTTTTTTTTGATCAAAGAATAGGTTAATCAAACAATTGAAGACCCAACCAAAATGACCACGTTCACATATATTAAAAGAAATCTCATCGAGTTAATCCCCCGCATTAGAGAATTTAATATATACTGATGTTGTATCTTAATCGTGTCTCTTACCTTGTTGTAATCGGTTCATTTTAATTTACTTTCCTCTCCTACATATCTTACGTATCCACTCCAATACTGGTTTCTTTAAATTTATGATAATAAAACTTTTTTTCGAATAATTAGATAACTCTATTAGATTACCTCCCTTTTATTAAATCTTACTAGACTTTTTATTCAGCGAAAAATAAGCGCCAAATAATATCACATAATTAATGCAAAATTTTGTTTGACGCTTTGTAATTTCGTTTTATTATGTTAAAAAGGTACTAAAGTAGACAATAGATTTACTCGTTTTTACTTCTTCTTCAAAAAACTACAATATCTTTAAACATCTGAATTTAAAGTTTTCACATCGTAATTAATACCTATATCACTACAGATTGTCAATACCTCGTCAAAGAACACAGAAGAAATCAGGTCTTTTTTCACCCATTTTTCTTCTGCCAATTCCCATTGAGAAGCCGATTTAAGCAGATAAACATCTTTTTTAGCACGAGTTATACATACAAAAAACAACCTTTTCTCCTCTATAAATTTGCTATACTCATCAGTTACATTCGTGCTAGGAAATTTTCCATCTTCCATTTCTAATAGAATTATAACATCAAACTCTAAACCCTTAGAGCTATGTCTAGTAGAAATAACTAATTCATTAGGTGGGAATAACTTCTCAATTTTTTGATTAACTGTTATTATTTCTTCTTCAAAAAAGTACTTTTTAACTTCAGTAATTTCGGTGTAATTCTCATTACCATTTATTATATTTTCAAGCTGTAATAACTCTATTATTTTGGAAATCCAATTATTAATATCATTTAAGTAAGTTCTACTTTCTTCTAAAACTTTGTAAAAAAATAGTCTTTCTCTATTATATAAACTATCATGAACAGCTAATCCAGATTGTGTTTTCATCTTAAACCATGTGTTAATAATAAAATTAAAAGAATAATCATTTTTCGTTAAGTATTTCATTATGGTAATAATAAATTGAATAATCTCATTATTGAATAATTCATCCTTATTAATTCTACCTTTGATATTATACTTCAAGAGTTCGGATTGTATATTTTTACATCTATAATTATTACTGGCTAAAATACAAATTTCATCTCTAGGTATTTTATTCGTATCACATGAAGGAATAATTGTTTCAGCTATATATTTTACTTGATCTTTCCAACCTGTTTCACAAGTTATAAATTGAAATTTAGTTTTAAGTTTATCTTTATTAATTGCTATAAATTCTATATCGTCTATATTTAAAAAACTTGCTGAGGCATTTACTATATCTTGAGTACTTCTATAGTTATTTTGTAAATTAATTACTTTAAATGACCTATCTTCATAAAACTCATAAAAATATTCATGTGACCCACCCATAAAGCTATATACCGATTGATTAGGGTCTCCTACTATAAATAATTTTATATCAGTCTTTTCTTTCAAAACTAATACCAACTCATGGAATAGTTTGTTGAAATCTTGGTATTCATCAACTAGTAACCATTTGAATTTAGCCTCAATAATATTTCTAATATTTTGATTCTCTGTTAGAACCTTTATAGCTTGTTTAACTAGGAATATATAGTCTGTTTTGTTTAAGGTTATAAGTTCCTTTTCATATACTGAAATAAATTCTTCCCAAATTCCATTTACCTCAATTTCTAGTTTACTAATACCAACAAAGCAGGAGTTTCTATATTCATCCAATTCATTTAGATTACTAGGTAATTGTTCAATATTATAGTTTTTTAAAAAGCTATCTTTTATTTCAGTAAAGATCTTTTTTAATTCACTAGAATTCGCTATATCAGTAGATATATGCTTTGTAGAAGTTAATTTAAAGGGTAATATAATTTGTGTTATACAGAAGGCATGTAAAGTACCTAAATAAACATTTTCCCTTGGCTTTACACCTAATTTTTTTACTCTATTACTAAATTCTTTGGCTGCATCTTTTGTAAAGGTAATACACGCTAATCCTCTAGGTTCTTTTATATTATTGTTTAACAAATCCGCAATTTTCATTGTTAGAATTGTTGTTTTTCCACTACCTGGTCCTGCCCTAACAATTGTGTTTTGTTTGCTAATAAATGCTTCGTACTGTAAAGTATCTAGTTCTTTTAATTTCTTACTAAAAATACTCACATTATCCCATCCTATTCTTTATTCAAAATCTGTTTTAAAATGTCCTCAATGGCATTTTTAACATACGATGGATTAAATTTAGAAGTGCATTTACTTGCCAATGATTGTGCAAATCGACCTTTCCCAATTTTAGAGTGGCTACTTTCTATTTTAGCTAGACATTTATCATATTCGCCTGCGTTATAAGATGTTTTAAAATTAGCTTTCTGTCCATCTCCCCCAGAAGTTAATGATTCAAACAAATCAAATAATATGTTTTTACTTCCCTCACAATCCTCAATACATTCCATAATGTCAGTTTCCAATGTATGATTTCCTATAAAAATGTGATTTTCATTAAAAATTTTATCCATATCATTAAAATCCATTTTTTCGTTTAGAGTTTCTTTTGGAAATAACCCAACTTCCTCATTCAATGCTCTCATTCTATCGATTCCATCATAACCATAATTTTCATGACTTTCTGAATAAATTTCGTTAAATACTTTTTTCCCTTCTTTGTTATAGTAATAATAATCTCCATCTGTTATAACCACATAAGGTACACCTAGCTGCTTAAAAAAAGTAATATATGGTTTAAAATCAGTACCGTTAATATTGCAAAATATGATTCCTTCGATATCTAATTGAATACCCATTAATTCTGCAAATCTTGGGATTAAGTATTCTTCAGCAACTCCTTCTACTAAAATAACACCTTTACCAAAATATAATTCCCCTCTTTTTACATCGATATATCTCTGTAAATCCTCCATTTCCCTTTCACTTAAGGTTAATTCTGAGGTCGAAAAGCCATTAGTTCCTTTATTTTTGCTTGGTATTAAATGAACTATTGACTTTATTGGAGCAATAGATGTTATAAAAGGTGAGTGAGTAGACACCAATATTGAAGTATTTTCTTTCATTACTTCTCTATAAACTGTTCGCTGTACAGAAGGATGAAGATGAGCTTCTGGTTCTTCAATCGCTAATAAAGTAAAGGAACTTTCATTGCTTCGGTTTTCATCAAAAAATTCGTACAATTCCATATACTCTTCATTAGGAATAGAGTCTTTCAAAATATAATTTTCGTCATTTTTAAGGAACCATTTTTTTAATAAACAATTATGTTCACCATTTTGTAGACCAATAAAATCATTAAATGCTGTTTCGTTCAATAATTTAGGTACCGTATCATCTTCGAGATGCATCATTAACAATGATATGTAAATTAAATTGTTTATACCTAAACTAGAATCCTTAACTGATCTTGCTTTTGACCCTACTGAAAGATTAATATTATTTAGTACTCTAGATGGAATAATATCATTAGTCTGTAAGTCAATTTCTACGTCCCCATTACTGCCAGTAACTCTACTAAGTTGTTTATTGATTGATTTTATTAATATACTAATTTCATCTATTTTCAATATTTCATCATTATTACCCTTCATTGCTTCAGCGATATCTTTTAACTTTTCGTCTGAAATATCTATACGTTTAATTAACTTTTTGATTGGTGATCGCTTTTCACTTTTTAGGTCTGATTCAACATCTCTAATAGCATCAATCACCATAAAATTTAGTACCTTTCGTTCCCTGTATCCAAACGATATTTCTTCATCTTCCCCTTGGTATATAACGAAACCATATTCTTTTGTTGACGGATTAATAATTTTATATTTATACGTTATTCTGGCTGTAAAAGGATTTTCATTAACTATAGCATCACATAACAAAGCTTTTAACTGTTTATTATGCTCAAACCCTTGCAACTCAATAGAAATAATTATTTCCTTACCATTAGTTTGAGGTTCCTCCAATCCATCAAAAAAATCCGTTTCTTTTAAATGTCTGTCTTGCTCAGATAAACTTGGATCAAGAATTAATTGAATCGCTCTAATT
This sequence comes from Lysinibacillus sp. UBA5990, assembly GCF_002429815.1. Taxonomy (NCBI): domain Bacteria; kingdom Bacillati; phylum Bacillota; class Bacilli; order Caryophanales; family Bacillaceae; genus Lysinibacillus; species Lysinibacillus sp. UBA5990. Next base: position 1,272,526 of record NZ_DJAY01000015.1, on the reverse strand, counting down.
AAATTAGATTTTCCTACATTATTTTCTCCTATAATTATTTGTTTGCTAGTCATTTTAAGATCTAGCTCTCCGAAGTTTCTGAAATTTTTGATAAATATTCTCGATAAGAATAGATGCTTTATATTATTTTGCATTTTACAGTTCCCCCTGTTACTAGTAATATTAATTTTTAATAAAGAAGCTCCCTTGTAGCCTCTAATTAAACTTTTAAAATAAACATTAACCATGTCAAATATACCATTTAAATCATACCATTATATATATATAGTAACAATATATGGTTTATAATGGTTAAAAGAGGTGAGTCAAAATTGATCAAAACTTTAAAAAGCACGTGAAATCAATTTTAAGAACATTGATCTCTCGCGCTTTTCTTAGGTTGCTTTGAAATAAAGTTTGATCAAAAAATCCCACAAACCAACATTTTACAATAAATATAAAGAATCCAGTTTGAAAAAAGATTGATCAAAATTTCTTTATCAGCAGATATTAGTTTCGTTTTTAAAAAAATTTGATCATTTTTAACATTCTATTTAATTATCTTGTTTACAAATCATTAATACATTTTCCAATTTGAACTTCAAAGTCCTCTTCTGACAAATACGCCATTGGAAATGTAAACCTTTCACCATTTATTGTAATTGTATGGCTAGGTACTTTTAATTTTTCTGAAGTCACACATCCTTTTTCAAGCATAACTATAGGATTTTCTACTTCATGCAATCCGGGCAAGTTATCTGGATCATAATAGTAAATTTGATGATTAAAATCTTCTATATTTGTATTCTCTGGCAATCCACCCAATTCTAGTAATAAAATTTCACTATATAACCTTTTTCCAATTGCTTTGCAATATGTATAAATTTTTTCAATAAAACATTCTTTTATAGACAATACAAGTCCATTTTCACTATCAACAAATCTATCGTGATCTGTAACATAGTAGCTCCCTAACTTGGTAGGGAGTTCTTTATATTTTCTTAGATTTAAAGGGGCATTAATCTTAGATGATAATAAATCAAACAATGATAAGTAAAATTCTAACAATGTATCTTCTTTAAATTTTATTGAAATAAGATACGATAAATCATTGAATTCCTCACTTTTAAAAACATTATTAAATCGATTTTTATGATAGATAATTCCCTCATTTAATACCACAACCATATTTGGCCAAAGATCTGTTACATTCTTCGATTCATACTCTTTTAAGTTTTTTTCTAAAGAATCAAGTGAATTAGAAGAAAGGCTATACGCAAATATTATTCCAAAAGGTCGTGTGGCATTAGAATCAAAAGGAACCATACTCTTAAACGCTGCTACATTCGCTAGAGCATCTGTTAATTCCTTTTTACCTAAGGAAGATTTTATTTCAATAATCCCAAATACAGATTCAGCAGGATAAACATGAAAAGAATCGCCAAACATTAAGACAGGACAATTATCCCCATCATAGAATATTAAATCACATTGTTTTGATACATCATGATTTGGTCCAATAATTTCCCCTGAACCTATTGAAAACCGTTTAGGTATACGACCGTTCAACAAAAATTTTTTTAATGTATCTTCTCTGTACGTTCCTTTAATTCCAGAGTGATTTATTTGTGCTGAAATATCGAAGTCAGATATAAGCTGTTTAGAAATATTTCTAAAGATAGTTTTTACGTCCATATTATCCCCCCTGGTATATTATTTAAATGCCTTCTCCAAGGCTTTACATATAAAATATTATAACATTTTATTTTACCAACAAACTTTTCTCCCCGATTATTGAGTACTTCAAAGTTTACTATTTTTCTTTTATCTCACAATCATGTCCACATGCTAATTATGTCCAATCAATATTCACTACAAAATTGAGTGTTATCAAGAGGTAAATCAAACTTCATTCTTTTATGTCCATAGTTAATTTATAGATAATGTACGTGGGTATGATAAGACGCGTTTTTCATAGAGATCTTGAGCAATTTTAATGGTCTTATCTGGACTATACTTATACTTTTTAAATGCTAGTTTTTGAAGTGACGATAGACTTAGCAATGTAGGCGCATTTTGGTTCTTAGTTTCTTTTGTAATACTAGAAACTGTAGCATCAAAATTTTCACCTGGAACCAACTTATTTTTTTCAATGAAAGTATTTAACTAGTCTTTAGTATCGAATTTTAGCTTAGATCTTCCTCTGTAATCGCCTTGATCGCTAACAAAATCAGCATCGAGCTCGCTCGTAGAAAGGTTTAGAAACAAAACTTTCAATTTCTTTTTGACGTTGATAAACCATAGATAGAACCACTTGCATATTTCTACCGATTGCGATTTTAGGTATATTAGGATTTTTCTCTTTTGCTTTAAGTTTTGCAAATCGACTTGTGTTCATACCTAAATACCAATCGCTAATCGCTCTTGCTTTCCCTCGCTCAAAGCGTAGCAAATCCTTTTCTATTGGCTCTAAATTCCGGAAACCATGAAGTACCTCACTTTTTTCTTCTGAGGAAATCCATAAGCGTTTAAGCGTCTTATTTGTTGTGTCAATTTTCGCAGTTTCAAGAATTGAAAAGAAGATATGAGTACCTTCGATTCCAACATCTGTTGCATTAATTATTATTTTGGCTTCAGCCAAATGCTTTTGCATAGTATTGAAAAGATCTCGTTTACTCTCATCTACTTTATATTCGTATCTTTCGGGCTTATTCGGTAGATCTTCTAATCGCCAAGTTTCATACTTGTCATCATACTCATGTGGTTCCTTTAGTGATACTGAATGGCCGACTGACCAAACTAGCGTAGCACCGTTGGGAAGTAAACCTGATTTTTTAATTTCAAAGTAATGATCATGCTTACATTCAATACCTAACGTGCCACCGATGTTTCTTGCCTGTGATGGTTTTTCACATAATATAACTACACTCATTTCAATGACCACCTTTATTTACTAATTTATTTGTACTTAAATTATTCAGTTTCAGATTTTTTCGTAGTATTAATTTTTGAACTATGAAGAAAACCGTGTTTACAGCAAGGTAAATTACAATTATTAATGTTGTACGTTCCTCGTTTCCTAAAAACGATAACCCTAACAATGTATAAAGAGATAAACCAAGCAAAAAGTATTCTAATAAGGTTTTAGACATCCGAAACACAAATTTTAAAATTAGTGACTCGGTTAAGGAAATCATAACTAAAATACTCATAAGACCCTCGACAATTTCACGTTCTTTTCCACCATTATCACTAATAATAGATGTTAAGACACACATTCCATCGATACTCATATAAAGCATCGCTAGTATCAAAAACCACTCATTCAACCTCTTTAAAAGCTTTAAAATCCCCATGTTACACGCTCGCTCCTTTTGATAAAAAAAGGACTCACCAATTTTGGTGAATCCTTAACTTTTTAAATTTACTGTAATATCAATTTCTTTAAATTGTTCAGCAAATCAATTGTAATTGCCCTGTTGAGTCAGTAATAAATTCAGTAACATAATCCTCATTCAGAATGACTTCGAATATTGCCTCTAACTCTTGGACAACAATGCTATTCCCTGCTAACGCATACAATGTAGCACTACGACAGTTTTCTTTTTGTGGAAATTCTTTTAACATTAAATCAAAATCTTCGTCATCAAACCCCATCAGCCTCCACCACTCTCGCTCTGTTGGGTATCTATAACGACCATCCGCCATTTTAAACACACCAGCACTTGGACAACGATCAGGACGTTCAGTAATGGTATTACAGACATCTGTTATTGTTTTGACATAACGGAATTTGGTTTTATTACGCTCTATTTCCTCAAAGCTTGGCTAAAGCTTCTTAACATTGACGGAGCATTTACAACATACTTTTCAATATTCTCAATTTCGTTATCATTTTGTTTAAAATCACTCATTGGTCTTAATGATTTCTTTTTAACCTTATTAAAATCAAATGCTTTATTCCCTAAAATACTTATACAAAATACTCGCTCTCTCGTTTGGGGAATACATCTATCCATTGCATTTGATACCTGATATGAATTTGTATATCCCAATGATTCCATATCACGCAAATACTCATTGAATATGGGTCGCTTCTTTTTAAACAATGCACCACGCACATTTTCCCAAATAACAACTTTCGGTCTCCATTCACCCATTTCACGAATGATCCTAATCGTTTCAAGCATTAACTTTGAACGCCCTTTATCATCATTCAAATTTGCTGCACTATTATCTTGGCAAGGTGAACCATGTACTAAAATATCAGGTTTTAAGTTCCAGCCTCTAATATCTTGCGAAGTGTACCTGAATGGATTCATGGCGTTGTATGCCTTTACTCTGTTATCCTTCCACTCCACATAGTCAATTGTTTTAACTTCTATCCCTAGATTTTTTAATGCCTTTATATCTGCACCGATACCACCAAAAAGTGATAGTAAATTAATCACCGAGCCACTTCCTTTAAAAACACATCAAATTATTGTTCAGCAAGATTTTCCGCAATTGCTTGGATTACATTAATGGTTACGCTATTCCCTGCTTGCTTGTACAGTTGCGAGTCTGAGTTAACAGCTGCAGCTTTCTCAAATGCTTCATCTGGAAAGCCCTGTAATCTCCAACACTCTTTCGGTGTGAGCCTTCTAATTCGAAATTCATCTGTTAAAACTCCTTGTTGGCAACCAGTATCTAATGTGTTCGCAATTCCTTTTCCTACACGTCCTCTACGAGTTGTCGAGTTAGGAACACTGTAATTTACACTGTCACCTGGATAAGCCATATCAAAGCCCTGCGTGGTTGCTTCTTTAATGGCTACACCATGACGATCTTGTGCCGTAATTGTAAACATAGGTTCGTCCGGTCCTTTAACACGTCTACCGTTTTGTCTTGTTTTTATCCGATCCGGTGTAAGAATTGGCAAACAAATTTTAGGTATTGGTAGTTGAGAACCTTTAATGCGATATACACGACTTTTCTGTTCATGCTTTCCAGGTAACTTTCCTACAGTACGAATAACAACCTGTTTTGGATTCTTAGCATCCGAAGCCATCAAAGAACCTATAACACCATCAGAATCATAAACTAACTCCCTTTGACTAAGGGATGTCTTAACCTCCTTTTGTGTACTACCAAATATTTTTATTTTTGATTTGCTATTAGAGCATTCACTTTCTCCTGTGATAGGAAATACTTTTCTGGTACCTGATCCTCTAAGATGTGCGATAATAAAAATTCTTTCTCGGTTTTGTGGTGTTGGGCGTTCTTCTGTTGAGAAATCTTTAGTGTTAAGCACTTGCCATTCAACGTCATACCCAAGTTCATCCAACGTATCGAGGATAATTCCGAACGTTTTCCCTTTGTCGTGAGATAATAACCCCTTAACGTTTTCAAGGAATAAATACCGTGGTTGGATTTGTTTAGCTGCCCTTGCAACTTCAAAGAACAATGTTCCTCTAGTATCTTCAAATCCATGTCGTTTGCCTGCGACACTAAATGCTTGGCATGGAAATCCTCCGCAGATAATATCGACTTTTCCTCTAAATTTGCCGAATTCTGCATCTGAAACTGTTGTAATGTCATGTGCAGTCCACTCTCCTTCTGTGTTGTGAATAGCTTCGTATGATTTTCGTGCAAACTTATCCCATTCGACATAACCGACGCAATCATGTCCAACGGCTTCCATTCCTAGTCTGAAACCACCAATTCCTGAAAAAAAATCTAAAAACCGCATATCTTTTTCCCTCCCGATACACTATAATGAATATCGATTAGGAACTCTCGTTCTTATTCAGTATTTAAGAGGCTTGCTTTTGTGCAAGCCTCTTTTTTACATTTGAGGTAAATTTCCAAACGCTTGGTATTTAAGACATAAAAAATAACGCTAGCCATTATCGACTGCGTTTTACTTTAAACACTCAAATTTCATATTTATTTGGTGTTTTTTTGATTTAGTGACTTCCTGCTGTATATCCGGATTATTATCAAGAAAATAATTCGATAGCAAAATCTCATGTAGCTTCATTTCGCTAAAGCTCGCATTTGGATGATGCTCGGCATGATGTAAAACTTCATTTTGTAATTTGAAAGGGATATTTTGTTCATCAGCTTGATCTAACTGATGACGAATAGCTTGATCGCTTTTCTCGACTTCAGTAAAATCTTGATTTTGCTTAGCAATAAGTTGATTTCTTCGCCAATAGTGCAAGGTTCTAAGCTCACTTAACTGATTCTCAATTATTTTTTCACATGGTGTAAAGGCTACAAGGTCCTTTAAAACCTCTTGATGTTGTTGGTCTGTTAATTTATTTTCTGCTAGTAGCTGCTGATAAGGACTATTATAAAGTCCATCACCAATATCTAATCGATCTGGATTGATTAGATTGATTTTATCTCCGTCCGGAATCAATACATGGTATCGAGTTTTGAGATAACTATAGGCTTTTTCTTTATCAGAAAATACTTCCTTTTCAAGTTGGGCCATGCGAATATTTCCTTCGGCAAATCCCATTAATTCATTAGACATTAGTTCACTTTCTGAAAACTGGATTAGAATCTTTGGATTAGTCACTTCTTGTTGATTAATGAGCGCAAAATTATCTTTAAACGTATCATTAAACAACTGAATAAAATCCTTATTTACTTGCTTAAAGGCTAGTAATTCATCACTTACGCTCCTTAGTTGAGCCAATTCCTGTTGGAAAGCTGGATGTTGTAGTTGCTCGATCTTATTAATGATTAAGTCATTAATCATTTCTTTTAAGTCTTCAGCATCAATTGTCCGCAAGCCAGCATTCGATAAAGCCCCATACTCAATTAATAACAGCTGCGTTGGCTGCATTAGTTTGTTCTCTTTTGAACGTTTAATTTCGGAAAAATGTTGATCGATTGTTTCAATAAATTCACTTGCTGCTGTCCTCACTCCATTCAGTAACATTTCTTTATCTTTTAATTCTTTCCCTTGTTGTGTCCATCCGGCCAAATAAGAAAGGCTAAAATTTTCGGTGTCTATTCCGTATCGGCTGGCCACGACATACGATACCATCTCTGCTTGAAATTCACGTTCTGCTTTAGTAAAGTTACCTCGAACATCAGGTGTATGCAGTCTAGCGTGTGCTAATTCATGAAGTAACGTTGTGACATTCTCATAGGCAGTATTTCTTGGGTTAAGGGCAATTATTTTTTCGTTTGGATAAGCAACACCTTTCGCCACTCCTAATTCACGCGGAGGTATTGGTAATATTTCAAATCCGACATTTTCAGAGACTTTATGTAACGCTACTAACATTTCATCTTCATTATCTATGACTCCATCCTGATAGTACTGGCCAAATATTTCAGAGACAGGCATCCCTTTCTCTCTTGCATCTGTTTGGCTGTATTCAAACACATGGCCAATTTTGAAAAATAACTTTTTTTGAGTTTCTAACATTCCATTTTTAATTTGCATTTTTTCTTTTGAATTAGCGTATTGCATTTGAATCCACTCACCATCACGATTAAAATACGTAACAGGTGTAGGAACAAAAAGTTGAATCCCCTTTTCACCTCGTTTAACAGATACGCCATTGTCCTGCCAAAACTTAAATGAACCTACTGCTTGTGCACCCATGAACTGACTTTGAATCAAAGTCATGTTACGCAAGGAATAGTTATAAAAAATTGACATAAAAGCTAAATGTTCTTTTAGAGCTTCCTCAGATACAAAATAGGAGCTAAGTTGATTGGTCATTTTCTCTGATAATTCTTCTATTTCTTTTTGCTTTTCTTCTGCTGTTTTTGCTGTATATTTCTTACGTGCAGTCACCATAATATCTACTCCTTTATAAATCTTCAGGTACTAAATGGACGTCAGTTAATTCCTGTCGTTCTGCTTCAGGAAAATATTCAAGCAACGAGGTATCCATAACAATTTCATGACTCTCTTGATTGAATGGCACAATGAATGTCCCTTGTTGAATTGCCCCAAAAATAAATTGTCGATTTTCCTCAGTTAGCTTCACCGTTTCGTCTATATTATTTATTCGAAGCGTAACATGTTGTTCTTTTAACTCTTTGATAAATGCATATACAATGTTGTTCATTTTTCCCCATCCTTTTTATCCAAGTTATTTTCAATGCACGACATACACTTTGCCCCTTGATAGGGTTCTTTTACTACATCAAGAACCTTATTGCATAGTTCACACTTAACTTGATAGATCATTTAGCAACCTCCTTTAACGATCATATCCATCTAACAAGCGGTCAAATTCATCCAAATTTCGTTCCTTTTTAAAGTCGTGGTACGTTTTTCGTAATCGAAAATTCAAGTTGTTTAATGCATGATTTAACCGTTTAGAAACCTGTAAATTTTGACGATACATAGGAGCTTGATACTTCCTTTGAGATCTAGATAGTTCATACACTTCTTTTTGATAGGCGCGCATTTCAGTTAAAACCGCATTTCCCATACGTTTTTTCAAATCATCTAGTTTGGTCTGCTTATAGTTTTGATACTTGCTACCCTCACCGTACTTTTCCCTCATAACTTCAACTTCTTCATCCAGAAGTCTTTGAAGATCTTTCATTTTTATAGTAACATCTAAATAAATATCAACGATTTGATCAATATACAGTCTTGCCTCATCGATAGACTGATAGCCGTACCTCCATTGAGAACAATCTGAAGGTAATCGTTGAAGTGCTTTTCGAAATAATTTTTTTGTTTGGCGGTGTGTAGATAAATCGTTTTTCTTTTTTTAAATTCACACTACCCCGAATCAAATCGGTAACAAGATTCCGTTCTTTTGTCCGATCCATAATAAGGTTGGCTACTTTCGACTTCATTTTATCCAGGGAACCTTGTTTACGTTTGGCCCGAACTTGCTCTTCCCATTTACCTGTTTCTAAATTCATTGTCCACTTTTTAACCCGTGTTGGTATTGGCTCTACTGTCGCTATATGAACATAAAGATTATCCGTGTTATAGTGGATTGCTGCAGACCATACAGCACTATCCATCAAAGCTTTTATATCAGCCTCGTTTTCGGCACTTTTTTCTTCGTTACCCCAATTATCATCCAATTTTTCTTTCAAATTCTTTAAAGTATTTTCAATTTGATTTCCCCAGGAAGTTTTGTTGTTTTCATATTTACCATCAACAAGATCAAAGTAAGCAGGTGTTTTTTGCGCTTCAAATGCATAATATGGCTACCAATCATTTGTACGAATACCATATTGAATAAGCTCTTGGCGATTTGCATTCACAGCATAAACATTTAGTGCTTTAAGTGCTTCATGAAGTGTGTATTCAACCTTATTACCATACGGATCATACACATGCTCACCAGCTTTATCCGCCCAAATATCTGTGTCGGAAAGCTTCACATTATATGTTTCTTCTAATGCTTGTCTACGCTCTGTATCATTGTTAGATTCAAGCTTTAGATTAGTTGCTGTATTTGTTGGTGATACTTCTACAATTGGTTCCACCTGGTTAATTGGCTTTGCATCAACTTCAGCAGCAAAAGCCGATGTCATTAGCATCATAGTTGTCATAGCAGCGAACGGTACCGCCATCATTTTACGTTTAAAATTTTTTGTCATTTTCACTAAAATCCCAAAAGGACTCACCTAATTTGGCGAATCCTTATCGTTCATGTGCTTGTGCAGCCATGGCTTTATTTTGCTTCCTATCAAGTTGTACTGGCTCATGCTCATATAATTTCTGATCGATGGCATTTGTAAAATCCTTTAAGCGTTCATTCATCGAAAGAATGGTCTGTTTCACCGTTGACTTAGCTGAGTCTTTTACTTCTATGATATTATCTCGAACATCATTGCGTAGCCCAGTTACTTTGTCATCCAATTTTTGTTTGGATGTTAAAGTACGTTCAATAATAGATTCTTTGAAATGCTGGCGACATTCCTTTAAAAGGTTCTTCATTTCATCACAATAGTCAGCGAATGTCCTTTTCCTTGATTGCTATTCCATAGATTCGACCAAATGTCCAAGACCTTTTTCAATACGATTAAAATGAACGCTTATTAATTGTTCCACTTCTTTCTTAGTTAAGAAGGATTGATCATTTTCATCACCAACTAACTGCGTTTCAATGACTTCCTGTAATTCTGTACTGTGTTGAGTCATTTCATTTTTCAAGTCGTTTGTGAATGTATCCTTCGCCTGTTGTCGTTTTTGATACTGTAGGTACATGTCTTCATTAGTTAAATTTGGGTTAAGTCCTTCATATGAAAAACCATGTTCTTCAGCAAGTTCCTTCACATATTTTTCAGCGCGCCAAAGCTGTTTATACGACTTTAATAAGAAGGTTTGATGCTCATCTCGTCCTTCACGCCCTTTATAGCTTACAGCTGCATCTACATGCCACTTTCCAGCATCACCATACATGCTCAAATTAACTTTTGGTATATTGCCATGTACTTCTTGCCTACTTTCCACAAAAGACAACACATCTGAAATGGCCACGGGTTCAAGATCATACCCATAACGTTCTGTCATCTCTATTTTCCTCCTGTCTACTTAAAATATTTCAAAAGAAAAGGACCCTTCCTAATTTAATAAGAAAGATCCCTTATATATCCTAAGAAAAGTAACTCCTTCCTCTGGACATAATCTTCTGATACTAATACTTTAGCACAGATTTTCCGAAAAAAAGTCCGCAAATCGTCCGGAAAAAGTCCGCAAATTGTCCAGGTTAATCCTCAACATCTGTTGCTTTGAAATAAAGTTTGAGCAAAAATGCCTCGCAAATCCCTTATTTTACGTTAAATAAGAAGAATCCCTTTTGAAAAAAGATTGATCAAAAGGGATTCTTCTTTAGCAGTTTTAAGTTAGGTTTTATAAAAAAGTTTGATTATTTTCTACCATTGTTGCTCCACAATCGCGCCCGATTGTTGAAGAAAGAAATACTCTACAAAATAGTTTTTTTATCTTTAATGCCCTATTTTAAAACTGTCTCGGCTGGGGTAAATGCTTCCCATGGATTATATTTCGTTGTAATTGATGAAATAAACCAATACTCTCTAAATGGTTCTAAATTCTTCTCCACAATTATAATCTTCTCCCCACCACCAAAGTCTCCATATGATGCCCATAAATCGTATTTAACGGTATACTGCATTTTTGATTCGCTGAGCTTTTCTACTTTAGTAAAACGAAAGTTACTAACCGAAGGACTTGACTGACCTGTTATCCAGTGAGTTTGCTCGAATTTACTCCTTGATTGCTTTCGAAGCGCAGGGGACAACATCGCATATTGAACAGCACCACTTCGATTATTTACTCCTGATATCCACAATTCAACAGCTTGTTTTGGTTCGGTTACCATCAAACCAGTCATAAAAGACATTAACTGGCTTTCTAAAGGAGTGAGTTGTTTACCTTCAGTAATCTTTTCCTCAAAGGAAGGAGGAGTATCATCCGATTTTGCATTTACTGTTCCATAATACAAACCACAAATTAGTATACTAAATAAAACCAAAAGAAAAGGTTTACTTTTATTCAATTCCATCACCTTAAATTGTATTTGGGTTTAGTATATCCAGTTCAATTACAACAATCCCCATTGAAGTAAATGGCCCTTTAATTAAAAATACGCATCTCTTTATTAAAGAAATGCGCCCGTTAATGTAACTGTAAAGCTAATGTAGCTTTTTTAAAAGCTGCGTTTTCCTGCCCAGGCTCCTTGCATTTTACTGAGGAATACAATTTGCCCAATATGATATGCATTGTGCATTGCTAAACTCTTCAGTTCAAGCACTAATGGATTGTCATCGGGAATCGGTCTATACAAATCTTCTAGTTCTGATTTTGCTAGTATTTTTTCAAGTTCACGATGAACAGAAAAGTATTCTTGTCTTGTCTCCTTCCAATTTTGAAAAGTCTCAGTTGGTAATCGATATGTAGCGTCATTATTTTCTGCCTTTGGTTCATTTGCTGTTTCACCAAGAAAGCGTAACAGAATTCTCTTTTCATAGAAAAGTAAATGACAAACTAATTCCCAAATGGAATGTGCCCCCTCAACTGGTTTCCAAATTGCCTGTTCCAATGTAATATTCTCAAGTACTTTTTCAAGTGGTGGGAACCAGTCTTCTTTATCTAAGCAGCTTGCCCATTGTTGTAACAAAAGTGTCCTTACATCCATTTTATATTCTCTCCAATCATCTATAATGGCATAACTAATAATTTCGAGATGAATCATCTGATTACCTTCCTTATTCCACAATCTGGCCCTTAAAAGAAAAAGACGCGTTCTTAAATAAACGCGCCCGATTGTTGAAGAGTGTTATTAAACTAAAGCCCCCTTTAGTTGAACAAGAAAGAGTTGATTTTTATAATCAATCCTCTACTTCATACTCATATAATGGATTTATACATTTCAAAATAGAAACAATTGCATTGTTGTATCCAGAAACCTTTTCTATTTCTTTTTCGTCTTTTATTTCTTCATTTTCGAACTGTACTGTAATTTTCTTAACTATATTTAGGTACTTATTCACAAATTCGTTTTCATTCATTTCTTTAACGTCCACCAACATTTGATGATAAGCCAGTAATTCTCCTTCATCATTATCTTTAAAATCTGTTTTATTAAATATAGTATTTGTATTTGTGAAGTGTATTTTTCTTTCAATAACATCTACCAATGTAAAATGAATCAGTTTTTTATTATTAATAATAATTACCTCCTGTTCCTCAGCTATTCTGCCCCATTAGTTTGAGTACATTACTTCACAATCTAACCTAAATTTCAACAGAATTTCCCCAAATTTATTTACAGACGTTATTCAATTAAATGGCCCGTTTGTTGAACAAAAAAATCCTGCATATCAACACAGGATGTTTAATCAAACTTTAATATAAATTATCGAACTTTGTTTTAAATGATCAAATTTTTTTATAAAACTACAACATCAGTTTCCAAGACATCAACCTTTACGATTTATTGTTTTTCTAAATAACGATAAATCGTAGTACGAGATACACCCCACTTTTCCGCAACATCTTTAATCGGTGTCCCACTTTCAATTAAAGCTTTCATCATTTCAATATCTTTTGATCCATATTTCTCTGGGCGCCCACCAAGTCGCCCACGAGCTTTACCAGCTGCTCGTCCAGCAGCCGAACGTTCTTCAATCAGATTTCGTTCAAATTCCGCAAACGCTGCGAACAAGTGAAACATCAATTGTCCTGTTGCATTGCTTTTGTCCATTGTTAGGTTTTCTTGCAGACTATGAAAGCCAATACCTCGATCATTTAAGCTGTTAACAATTTGAATCAAATCTTGCATGTTTCGTCCTAATCGGTCCAATCGCCAAACTACAATAGTATCACCTTTACGAGCATACTGAAGAGCTTCCTCTAAACCAGGGCGCAGTTTTTTTGTCCCACTCATTTTGTCATGAAAAATTTTCGTACAACCATACTGAGTTAAAGAATCAAATTGTAAATCTAAATTTTGCAATCCTGTTGACACACGCGCATATCCAATCAATACCAAAAATCACTCATTTCTCATTTTTTCCTTCTTCTTTTGTTGTAACATAAGATAATTATCGAAGGGTTAATGGACATAGAATAATGAACGGAGTTTTGTTACATTTCAATAGCAAAAAAACGCCTCTTTTGATTTTAAAAGGAGCGTGTTCAGAAAAGGACGAGTTTTGGAACAAATAGTAATATGTGTGCTCTTTTAACTTTGTTCAGCAATCTGGGCCAGATTGTGGAATAAAGGATCTAGTCAGATTTATGCGCATTTACAACGGTAAGCAAAGAAAAGTCCCCAAACGAGGGTTTGGTAACTCTTTTATTTATCGTATAATCTGGAATTTTTTTGTTCAGCAAACTGGGCCATTTAATTGAATAACATTTTAAGGTAATCCAGGAAATTTATGTTGAAATTCAGGTGGTATTTTGAAGTGATTTTTGCTATTGTGTATGAGAATAAAATCCCTTACTCCCAATCCCAACTATCAGGAAAGAAGAAGACCTTATCTTTTTCCGCAGTTATAGTATTAAATATATCTAAATAAGTTTTTAGCCACTTTTTAGCCACAGCAATTTGGAGATTGTCAGTTAAAGAAATAATGCCAGGCTGGTGTGATTTACTAGCGAGTTCCTTCATACACATAAATAATTCTGAACAAGTACAATCTAGGATTGCTCCCTGTAGTGGCCTATCTAAGAAATTTATTGGAGTACCATGTTTGAGAACATAAAAGTATTTTTTGCTGGCTCTTACAGTATATTTTTGTATTGAACACTTGCCAGACTCTTCAATTTGTATATCCTCAATGTCGCAAACCTCAGCAAAACCTTTAAGGTCAAACTCGATATCTTTGGATGAGGCACTACATAGGATTATTCCATTTTTTAAATCATCAAGGTCAGCTACACGTATTGAACGCCTACCTGAACATCCCATAACAATGTCCGATTCACTAAGGAGTTGGGCTAGCGGTAAAGGAAAATATCCTTTGGCGTAAGCAAGCATGTCTACGATTGGATTTATATCATAAATTGAGACTGTTGCATGCCGTCCAGCAAATGCTGCTGCTACAGATTTACCAATATGCCCCCATCCCACAACTCCACAACGAAGTCCAGCAAGAATAGCTGACATTTGGGACCGCATAACTTTTTCTAAACTATAGACACAAGCATCCCCAATAAGTGCGTCTTCTACGTGTTTTAAGGGAGTGTCTGCCATAGAAATCACAGGTACCGCAAGTGGCCTTTCACGTTCTGCAGCTTGATACCGCCATAGTCCATTAGCTGTGTCTTCCACAATACCTTTGAAGTGTGGATACTTTCCAAGTTCTACTGTCCAATTTGCAAAGTAGCCACCGACCTCTTGCACAATTAACGGTTGTTGTGTGGCCTTTAATTTATTCTCTACAAGTTTCCAAGAATTATTAAGCATATCGTCTATATCTTTAGGAACTACTACATCATATCCCTTATTTTTTAGTTGCTCAACTGTCCAAGAATCAGCCGAGTATGGAATAGCAATTATTAATTCAACAGGGTAAATCGAATTGACTAAGTCTATATACTCAATTGTTGTAGGGAGAATATGTTGGAGAATAATTGATCGTGTATTGTCGGGGTTACTTGTTTCTTCGACAATAGCTGCTAATACATTTAGATGACCATCGATATCTATACCGTTCGGTTCTTCTAAATTTATTAAGTAGTTCGGTGGCGGGATAGATAAATCTCTATTAAATGGACTCATGGGTGTAACTCCTCTTCTTATTTGTAATATTGCTTATCTTCATGTATGAAAAATTCGGAAGTCCAAGGTTTTACTTCTTGAAATCGAGTTTAGTTTGTCCTAATAAAAATAATTTATAAATGTAGTATGGTGCCAAAAACCATCAAAAATTTGAAAAAGAAGCCAAGAGAACAAATAGGACGTATTACAAATAAACAAGTTGTTCCATAATCAGGCGCTTATCTTCAATAAGGTACTCAACAATCGGGCGCTTTTCTGGAATAACAATAAAAGCCCAATTTCTCAATTTTAATGCGAGAAATTGGGCTTTTTTATATTTACTTATAGTGCAAAATAATACTTAAAATAAGCGCAATTTACCTCCTAAAGTGACAACTAACCCGCACACAATCAAAAATTAATATGTATTGACTCCTTTAATTGAACAACTTTTAACGAACAACTCAATACATTGATATTACTACATTTCGTTTTGTTCAACTAGAGTCTACTTAAAATGAACATTTTTTAAAACAAGAATGGCCAAAAGCATAATCTGCATTATTAAAAATTGCAATACTATATAAACTTAATTTTTTCAGTTTGATTATCCGCGTAGCAGACCTCTAGTGTCAAATAGAAACTCTTCATTAAACAAAGCTTGCTCAAAATGAAGAGTTCTCTTGTGCATTTAAGAATTTAGCAAGCAAAACGGTTAAATTTTATCTTAAACGATCGAACTTTATTTTAAATACACACTAGGAACCATTGATCCTTATGGTTCATCTATCATGCACACTTGGCTCTGAAACTGTTAGTATTCTCGATTTTGCAGCCTTTTCACGCTGACTCGACTCGATACCAGTTCTTTTTCCAGCAGTCGGATACATAACATTATCTTCTTTTAAACTATGAGAAGGCGTTATTGTAAATGTGGTTCCATCATCATTTTCTATTGTAACTGTGGTTTCTGGTCCGGTTGGATCAGAGTTATTTTCACCAGACACCGTACCAAAAAGAATATGTCCAATTTCATGTGCTAAAGAACTTTGATTGTTCGGGTTGTTTGAATCCTCCGACAAAATAATATAATGAAATACAGGGTTACCTACTTGGGGCCAAGCGCATCCAATGTTTGTACCGTTTGAAAACGTAGCAAAGGGTACATACCAAACAGAGATCCAGTTCCCCATGAGATCGAGGTTAACATAATCTCGATATCTTCTTTTGGCCATCTCTTCGCGAGCTTTGTTATTTGGGCCATCATCATTTAAGAAATCACTATCACAATCTACATCAGCTTGTTGCAGATTAATTTCATTTGCTTCTTGTTGAGTTAAATGTATTGTATTCATCTCCACAAAGCGAAGATTCCAAATCTCCCTTGCTTCTATCATGTCCGTACTAAATCGATCCCTTCCGTCCGGTTTCGTTGTAGCTGCTCCGGGAAAAAAATATGCTATTACACCACAAAAGTTGTATACCTCTGCCAACTAAAGTCCTCTTTTCCATAGTGAATTTTATTGCCACCAAAAAAATGATTTAAAAATTGTCATATTATTGTGTGTGTTTTACTTTTTTATATTCCTTATAAGGGATGGTTGGCATTATTTATAACTTAAATTTTCCATTCTTTCTTTGATAGAAAGAAAAGCATAACCAATCCATGCCATCATCATAAAGATGAGGAAAGTATAATAGAAAAAAACCTAGAGAAAAAACAATACATAGTAATCAATATAGTACTCATATATTAATAGAGAGCAATCAACGAGCCGACAAACCGAGTGATAGCAAGGCTTTCACGACTTATTAGATTCCGCAAATGGTTTATCCGCTAAAAATGGCGAAAAGAAATGGTTCATTCACACAACCATTTCAACTATCCTCAAAATAGGGAACCCACGAAAAAAATCATCCACATAATTAAATGGATTTAGTTTTCAAAATTCCACTATTCCACAGCTTGAATTAGATTAAAAGTCCGTAAAAAAGGCAGCACCCAAACTTTTTCCTGGTGCTACCAACAAAATACACTATTTTTTTAATTTTTTAAGCTGGACTTTGTACAGGTGCATGTATTTCCTCATGACAAATAGCCCTTTCTGAATGATTTTTTCAGAAAAGGCACTTATGCACTTATTGAAACTGCTCAGGAACTTCCCAATTTGCATCTTTGTATGAACTAGCAATGAGATAACGTAATGGCTGCTCTTCTTGCAAAATACGTTTTGTATGGAGTCTTAAAGTCTTGCGGAAAAATGCCCCTAGCACTTTAACATTGCCAGTTTGGCGTTCAAGCTCTCGTACACTAACGCTTAATATATCCGCCATGACAGCTTTCACCGTTGACATCGCTTTTTTATTCGCCTCAACAGCATAATACATTGGCGTAATGACTTCTTGCTTGCAAGCAAACTGGATGTCTTGTAATTCATCTTTTGTATAACGTACACTACTTGATCTCAATAGAGATGACAATGTATTGTGAGCTGATGCCTTGAATTGGTCAAACTCCGGATCTTGCTTTCTTTCTCTGAAAGCTTCTTCTGTAAATTTCAATTCATATAAACCATCTAGTTCCTGTTTAACTTGAATCAAACTATTCTGGCCATAGAGTACACGTTGCAGCCATTTGTTAAATACCTTCTTAGACTGCTGGAATTTTTTAAACAACGTGGTTTTCTTGCGCTTTAACCAGGTGCTACGCTTACGTGAAAACTCCCTAAAAGACCATTAACAAGGTCAAGTAACCCTAATAAACCGCGTACATTACGCGCTTTAATGAAACCTCTTTTGCTACTAAAAATAACTTTTGGTACATAGAAGTAACCAGGTATCTTAGGATCTTTTGCAGTAGGCACATAAGCAGCCACTATCGGTAGTTGAATGTATGTACGACCATTTATACGGTCAATGTTTATTAAACCAATGTCAAAAAGACGATGATAACCATTATGTATCGAACTATAGGGAAGATTACGCTTTTCACATTCTTCCTTTAAATTTAAATCTTGCTCCAGAATAAGGCCCACTTCATCACAAAGTGAGCGTAGTAATAAGTAAGTGACTAAAGAAGAAGCAGTCATTTTTTTCTTCGGATCATGCACATATTCAAACTCGTACTTGTATAAACACTCTAATTCTTTGTCAAAAAATTGAATCCCATCTACTACTTTTACATTCATCTTCCTGCTCCTCAATTAACTGAAAGTACATTTGTCTTTCTCTCCGCTAACTCGTTTGAACCGTTATCCGCTGAACGAACAAAAAAATAGTTGATAGAATTATAAAAAGAACTCTTATTCCCAAAATTACTTTGCACGGATTACATCACACACATTGCACCATCTTATTACATCAAGGAATGAATGTGAAAGTAATTTCTGAAAGACTGGGAAATACACCTGATATGATTTATAAAGTATACGGACATGTTTTAAAAGAAATGGAAACGGAATCCGTAGCTTTATTCAGTAACAGTTTAAACGGCTTTTCAGATTTATTAGTTACAGATAAATAAACATTTTAGATTTTCCCTTGTTCTTTTAACATTTCATAAAATAACCTAGCAGCCCTATCTATATTTAACTCTCCTATTGTATAGTAGATTGTTCCCTATTCAGTTAATTTCGCTCGAAGTACTTGACCACTTTCTTTTGCATCTTTTAATTGTGATTCGTAAAACCATATAGCAGCAGGATCTGTTAACTCTATTTCAATATCTGTTTTATGAATCTTTATTTTTCTACCCATTCATCCATCCTCTCATTATTTCTAATCTTCCTGTTATTATTTTTATATGCTAGAATCAATGTAATATTCTTACAGTAAAATTACTAAAATAATTGATAAAAAAATTTTAAAAAAAAAGACTACCTCAATTAAGAGATAGTCTCAGTATTATTACTTCTTTGGTTTTGGTTTGAATTTGATTTTCTTCTTAGGCTCTTCTTTATTTTCTTCACTTGGATGTGGATTTATTACTTTAGTAAACTTAATCTTCTTATTATCTTTAACAAGTAAATAAGTATCACCGTCAATTGGCTTATTTGGATGACCTGCGTGTTTCATCAGTAGTGGATTCAAGTAGATATAAAATGAGTCTACTTCCTTACCATCACGATATGTCTTACTCTCAAATGCATAAAGTATTCCTGCGATATTGTAATCCTTCTGATATTTTTCAGAGTACTTCTTGTCGTATGTTGTTTCATATACAACGAAATTATAAATATCTCCATATCCGCTTAAATGCTCGTTATATTTTTCAAATACACCATTTTTATCTGGTACGAGTACTTCTGCAGAAGCTACTCCTAGTGTAGATAATGATAAACCTACTGCTAAAACTCCCGCCAATATTTTCTTCATAATTAAAGCATCACCCTTTTCTGTATTATGATACCATTTTACCATTACTATACTATTGTATAAAGATTCTAGCTTAATTTTTTGGTTAAATACTGTTCGAACTTTTTTAGAATACTTGATATTTGTTCACGAGTTATATAATTTTGTGGATTCGAACCATCTGTAATACCATTAGTTTTTAACCAATTCCAATCATCGACATGATACTTCAATGGTTCACGTACTTTTTGTTTATCTAGTTTATAATCTAATTGTTTCTCTAATTCTTTATTTTCTTTTTGAAGAGCAGTAATCATTTCTTTGAGGTGATTAAACTGTGATATAGTAAGCTCATCTCCATTTTCTTTAATTTTTCCAAATGTATCTTTTCCATAACCTTTATAATCGTACTGTAGGTGAGGTGCGTCCCAACCCCAATCACGACCACTCTCAAATCCTAATTTTTTTGCATAATTTATTACCTTATCAGCATTTGGAGTTTTATAAGCATTCCACATTGTATTTCCGTTAGCATCCACTAGAACCCAATCTAATGCTTGTCCTACTAAGTGAAATGATCTCATAGTTTGAGATTTTTCATTCGCAACATACCGTTACATCCCTCCAACCAATCCATGAAGTAGTATCAATTAGCGATAATAATATTTCTAGTTCCTTTACATCGGCTGCTTTTTTAACCTTTTTATCAACTTTAATTCTAGTATCCTTCCAAAACTTAACTTGATCTTTAAACCAACCGTTATCATAAAACCTAGTTAAAATTGCTGATACAAACCTAAATCTGTTAGCTTGAGTTGTCTTATCTAAATGATTAAGTGATTCCAACCAATTCGCGAATCCTTCTTTATTAATATCATCCACTGTCTCAAGTTTTAAAAATGCTACATATTTTTGCATCGTCTGGGTATAGGTCAGCAAAGTTTTATGCCTTAATCCTTGTAATTGCATTTGTCGATTTACAATTTCAATAGCCTTGAGTATAGATAAAGAGTCAGATTTTTGTACTACATTCTTTTTCTCAGATTTCTTAGGTTGTAAAGTTGGCTTAAAAACTACATCTTCCATTCGTAATTCTTTTACCTTTCTAGACATTTAACCTCTTCCCTTCAATAAAATAAAGAAGGTAACAAATTGGGGATAAAATTATTTTATTCACTTCCCAGTTCTTTTCCCTAGAAACGTTTAAATACAAATGGAAATATTTCGATCAATCTATTTTTAGATTACTCTCCATACCTCTTTCAATCGATAAATAAAACAATTGCCAATAAACCTTGCTGTCATAATGTTTATAGACTATGGAACATATTTCATGATATACTAGTGCCATTGTGAAAAAAGGAGGAACTTGCATGATTCAAGTTAGTAATGTAGGTCTTCGCTATGGCGATCGTAAACTATTTGAAGACGTAAATATAAAATTCACACCAGGTAACTGCTATGGTTTAATTGGCGCAAACGGTGCTGGTAAATCAACATTCTTAAAAATTCTTTCTGGTGAAATTGAAGCACAAGAAGGTAACGTATCAATGGGCAAGGACGAACGTTTATCCGTCCTTAAACAAAACCATTTTGAATACGATGATTATACAGTGCTTGACACTGTAATTATGGGGAATAAACGCCTCTATGACGTAAAAACAGAAAAAGATGCTATCTATGCAAAGGAAGATTTCTCAGATGAGGATGGTATGCGTGCCGCTGAGCTAGAAGGTGAATTTGCAGAGCTAAACGGTTGGGAAGCTGAGTCAGAAGCAGCGACATTATTAAACGGTTTAGGTATCTCAGATGACCTTCACTACATGCTAATGGGTGATCTTGAAGGTTCAGATAAAGTAAAAGTATTACTTTCGCAGGCTCTATTTGGTCAGCCTGATGTACTGTTACTCGATGAGCCTACCAACCACCTTGACTTAAAAGCTATCCAATGGTTAGAAGAGTTCTTAATTAACTTTGAAAACACAGTCATTGTTGTATCCCATGACCGTCACTTCTTAAACAAAGTATGTACACATATTGCTGATTTGGACTTCTCTAAAATCCAATTATATGTGGGTAACTATGATTTCTGGTATGAATCTTCTCAATTAGCTCAAAAAATGGCTCAAGACCAAAATTCTAAAAAAGAAGAAAAAATCAAAGAATTACAAGCGTTTATCGCACGATTCTCTGCGAATGCTTCTAAATCGAAACAAGCGACATCTCGTAAAAAAATGCTGGATAAAATCGAGTTAGATGACATTAAACCATCCAGCCGTAAATATCCATTCATCAACTTCCAAATTGGTCGTGAAATCGGGAATGATGTATTAACAGTTGAAGGTTTAACTGTAAGTCATGAAGGCGAATCACTATTCAAAGATATTCGTTTCTCGATGAACAAAGATGATAAAATCGTTTTACTTGGTAGTCCACTTGCTAAAACAGCGCTTCTTGATATCTTAATGGGAGATAAAGAAGCAGATGCTGGTACATTTAAATGGGGTGTAACTACTTCTCAAAGCTACTTCGAAAACGATCATGACAAGTACTTCGAAGGCACAGAAAAATCATTAGTGGAATGGTTACGTCAATATTCTCCTGATGATGAAACAGAAAGCTTCCTACGTGGTTTCCTAGGACGCATGCTGTTCTCGGGTGAAGAAGTGAAAAAATCACCTTCTGTTTTATCAGGAGGCGAAAAAGTTCGTTGTATGTTATCAAAAATGATGCTTGCAACAGCAAACGTGATTTTACTAGATGAACCAACAAACCACCTTGACCTTGAATCCATTCAAGCATTGAACGAAGGCTTAATTCGTTTCAAAGGGGCTATGATTTTCACATCTCATGACCATCAGTTCATTCAAACAATTGCTAACCGTGTGATTGAAATCCGTGAAGACGGCTCAATTTTAGATAAGCAATTAACATATGATGAATTCTTAGAGTGGAAAGATCGCGAAGGTTTAAACTAATCCCAATAAAAATCCTCTACCAAATGTTTGGGTAGAGGATTTTTTGCATTTACTTGTCATACCATTTCCTAGCATTTTGATAGAGAATTTTATCCGCAGCCTGGTCATCAAAAAGCTCTTGAATTAATTCAACATCCGCAAATTCAAAAGGTCGTTTTGCTCTTGTCGATGGCAAATCTGTTCCAAACATTAATGCATCTGGATGGATGCTATAGATGGATTGCAAAGCATTTTTCACATTCAATTCTACCCGTCCAAAACCAGTCGCTTTCACACGTACACCCTTTTCTACAAGCTTTAGCAAATGGGGCAACCCTTCCTCCGATAAGCCTAGATGGTCAATTGAAATGGCTGGTAATGCTTCAATCGTGGAAGCAATCTCAGGTAAATATTTAGCATCTATATAAAGTTCACTATGCCAACCCGCCAGCTCATACACTCTTCTTGCAAAGCTATCGAGTCTGGACAAATCCTCTGAACCGCCTCGTTGAATATTGAAACGCAAGGCTCTAACCCCATTTTTATGTAAATGAAGGATTTGATCATCTGTCACTGTATACGGTAATTGCGTCACTCCACAAAATGTGGTGCCTAGTTGTTTCAAAGCCTTCAGTAAATAATTCTGATCAAATCCTTGAAAGGAACCCGAAACAATGGCGCCTCCCTCTACATTGTAAAGAGCTATTTCCTTTTGATAGTCCTCTACTACATAGCTTGGTGGTGTGTATCCTTGATTTTCTATAATCGGAAAATCAAAATCAATAATATGAAAATGTGCATCAAAAATTCTCATTATCCATCCTCCTTTTTTTTAACATATCACAGAAAGAACATAAGCGAAAATATTGATTATTTGCGCAATGTCATAAGTATAACTTATTAAAAATGTATAGGTCATTTAATAAAGACAATAAAAAATGGTATGAAATGATCGTTTCATACCATTTTGTACTATTATTCCTCAAACTTTTTAAAAGCCAACACAGCATTATGACCACCAAAGCCAAAACCGTTAGACAAAGCAATGTTGACGGTTTGATGAAGTGCCTCGTTTGGAACATAATTCAAATCACACTCTGGATCTGGCGTTTCGTAATTGATTGTTGGTGGAATGATATCTTCCATAATACTTTTTAAGGTAATGATGGCCTCGATTCCGCCAGCTGCGCCAAAAAGATGGCCTGTCATCGACTTCGTGGAGCTCACTTTTAATTGATAGGCTTGCTCACCAAATACACTTTTTATAGCCTTTGTTTCCGATTTATCTCCCTCTGGTGTACTAGTACCATGTGCATTGATATAATCCACAGCCGTCACATCAATGTCCCCCATGTTTAAGGCTAATTTCATCGCATTAGCTGCCCCAGTAAAATCAGGCGCTGTAATATGGAAAGCATCAGTCGTCACCCCATAGCCTACGATTTCTCCAAGAATCGTGGCTCCCCTTTGCTTTGCATGTTCATATTCTTCTAGAAACACAACCCCTGCTCCTTCTGACATGACGAAGCCGTCACGTTGGCTATCGAATGGTCGACTAGCATGTTCTGGCGCATCATTTCTAGTAGACATCGCCTTCATACGGGAAAATCCAGCAAAGCTCAGCGGATTTATCGGTGCCTCAGCCCCACCTGCTAAAATTCCGTCAGCATAGCCATGACGTATATTTAAAAACGCTTCACCAATTGCTTGGTTACCCGTTGCACAAGCGGAAACCGGTGAAAAGCTTGGCCCTTTAAAGCCTGTTTTTATCGCGAGAATCCCTGCGGCCATATTGCTAATCATCATCGGCACCATAAACGGTGACACTTTCCTTGGTCCATTATCAAGCATGGCTTGATGATTCGCTAAAATCGTCTCAATTCCTCCAATACCTGAGCCAATATAAACACCTAGACGTTCCTTATCAACTTGCTCCATATTTATGTTTGCTTGCTCCAAAGCCTGCTGAGATGCAGCCAGTGCATATTGAACAAAAAGATCATATTTGCTTAATTCCTTTTTATCCATGTACTGAGTGGCATCAAAGTCAGTGATAGAACCAGCAATTTGTGTATTAATGCCGCTGAATTCCTCCGTTTCTAACTTTGTAATACCTGATTTGCCTTCTTTAATGTTCTCCCATAGGGCTGATACTGTTTGACCTAATGGTGAGATGACACCATATCCAGTGACAACTACTCTACGTACCATATATTCCTCTCCTTTTTCGATTACTTTAGCAGTTCCTTTAATTGCTCCATCATTTTGTGAAAGAAATCTTCCCCTAAAACCCGCTTGTATTGTAAAGCACCCTTCGTACTAGAAATAAGCAGGATGGCTAATGCCTCTAAATCCATTGTCGACTCAAGTGAGCCATGGTTCTTAGCATCTTGTAGTAAATCCACCAAAACATCTACTTCCATTTGGCTAAGCTGTTGAACTTTTTCTTGCATCGCAGGTGACAATTCTTGATAGTCCGCTTGTAAAGCAGAAATGGGGCAAACACCGTCTTGCTCTAGGAATTTTATCCGTCGTAAAATAAAGGCGATAGGTTTTTCCTCAGCTGCTACTGTAGATTCCTTAATTACTGTATAAACCTCCCCTAATCCTTTTTGAATTCTTTCGCAAACAGCAATCCCTAAGTCTTCCTTTTTTTCAAAATGATAATGAATGCTCGCTTTTGTTACACCGAGCTCTTTCGCTAAATAGTCATAACTAAATGATGTGAAACCTTTTTCTTGAATATTCTTCAATGTTAATTCAATAATTTGTGATTTTCTATTTGTCATGGCTTTATACTAACTTACTAGTAGGTAAGTGTCAACTAAAAATACAGCAGATAAGTTGTTTATCTGCTGGAATTGACGTCTATTTCATTTCTTTTGTTGGTCCCATAACACCCGGTACTGGTAAACCAGCTTGACGAAGTAGAACTGTCATTTGACCGCGATGATGCGTTTGATGATCAATTAATGCACGTAATAAAGCGCCCTTTGGTATTGGCCCTGTAAAGCCATTCACCACTTCTACTAAATCTTCATTTGAAAGTTTTGCCGCTTCCTCTTTTATACCATATACAACTTTCTCATACGCTTGTACGATTTCTACAGCTGTTGTTGGTACAGGATCTTCTTGACGAATCATCGGTACCTTTAAGCCTGCTAGATAACTAAAATATCCAGCTGCTCCTACTAAATGCCAACCAAGCCAGCCAAGTGTACTATGACCCTCTACGATACTTTGATTTAACTTATCGTCAGTTACTGCTTGTAATACTTTCAATGTTCCCTCTGCAGCCATCGTCCATTCCTGTAAAAAATCATCCGCTTGTCTATACATAACCATGCCCCCCATTTTTTAACTACAATTCTATCTTAGTTATTTTTTTTCATAGTTACAAGTTTTCAGCTTTTAGTTTACATAATAAAATTATATATAAACTGCCTATGATTCGTATAATGCACAACATTCACGTATAATGAATAAAAAGTAGCGAAGGAGTGTATCAATGAAACATTCTATTTTCGTACTTGCTCTTGTATTTTTATTGACAGGGTGCAATGAAGAAATGAAAAATGAACCTGTGCCCCCAATTGTTCAAGATCAAGTATCACTACTCACCTATTTCCCACCTGATGGCTCTATCGCATATTTTCAAGGAGAGGGAAACGAATTTGCCAGCTTTACCCTACAAACTACCTATATGGATACGCAACATATTGCTCAAGTTGAAGATAATGGTGGTGTGACCCTATTAAAAATTTATCGCATTACAGATTCAAAGATTGAACTAGTCTATCGAGAACCCGTTGACAGTAACCCAAGCTTACCTAGTACAACTGAGGTTGCAGCTTACCCTGTGCTAGAAACGATACTGCAACAACCTATACAAGTTGGGACAAGCTTCCAAGGCTGGACCATTCAATCCACAACCGCTCAAGTCGATACTGGAACAAAAGTCTATACGAATGTCATCCAGCTCACACGCACTGAAGACAAATTCATAACGACCAAATACTTTGCTCAACGGGTTGGCCTCATCAAAATCGAAGATACGATGGAGTCTGATCAAGAGCAGCCATTTATCGTGACTTCAACTTTACAAAAAATAGAATAGTATGGTGGTGATAGGCGTCCTGCTTGGGCGCCTGTTATGTAGCAAAAGGAGGCATCATCCTATGAGTGACCTACATAAGTCTGCTAACGAGCAGGAAGAATTAACAGAAGAAGAATTTATTGAGCTTGTATTAACTGAACAACAAAAAGCATTAGCACAAGAGCAAGAAGAACGACTTTATGGGAAAAAAACAAAAAAGCCCAAACCATTCGTACGCTGGATTGTATGGAGTATGGCATTTGTACTTTTTTTCAATACATTTGCGCTTATTTTTCAAATTTATTCCATTCCGGCTATCGAATTTATCAAAGTATCAACAAAGCTATCCGCACAAGAGGATATACAAACCTATAAAAAAGCTGTCGTGGAAATTTCAACAGGTTCCAGCAAAGGCACTGGTTTCGCCATCTCAAAGGACGGTCTCATTGTCACCAATGCCCATGTAGTAGAACAAGCACAGACATTATCCGTTGTGTTTCCTGATGAAGGAGTAATGGAAGCAATGCTAATTAAAAGCTATCCGGATGTTGATTTAGCCTTATTGCAAGTACAGGCAGATCAGCTTCCCTATCTTCCACTAGCAGATGATCCAACCTTCCCTGCCAATGAGCATATCCATTTTATCGGTAACCCCCTTGCCTTTACTGGAATAGCTAATGAGGGGACTTTGCTGGAATCCATTCAGTTAGACGATTGGCAAGTACCTGTAATGATGCTGAAAGCACCGGTTTACCGTGGCAATAGTGGCAGCCCCGTCATTGACCAACAGGGTGAAGTCATCGGGATTATCTTCGCAACGATGAAATATGAACCTATAGGGCGAGTTGGCCTATTTGTCCCAGTCCAACAACTTCACCATATTTTAGAACAATCAAACAAAAAATGAACCTGTAAAGTGCAGGTTCATTTTTGTTGGCATTGAATAAGTTTACATAATAATATTATTTATCTTTACTTTCCTGTTTCACAAACTGAGCAATGGCCGATTTCACAGGAATTTTACTAACAACCTCATCACTAACCTCAGCAACCTTTTGGAGTGCATGCAAAAGATTATCATCCCCTGTCCAATGCTTTTCCACCACTTCAGGCCCTAATTTATTAATAATCGTATTCACCACAAACGTCGCCAACACGATATCATCCAAATAACCGCCAAACCCTAATATCCCCTCAGGCATCAGATCCATCGGAAACACAAAATACGCAATCGATGAACCGATCAATGCCCGACTTTTTTTATCCACCCCCGCATCTGTTAACGTTTTAACTAATAGATGAAATAAATCAGGCACAAACATTAAATACGGTGTAAACTTACTACTTTTGCCCTTCTTCGACCCAAGAAAACCAACTAATTTTGTACGTAACTTTTGATAAAAATCCTGCTGTTCCTGATCATTCGGTAATTTCACTAAATCTTCCATAAATAAATCTACCTCCAATAGTAAGTACCTTTGTATGCTATTTTTGTGGGCTAATTATTTACCTTCATGGCGCTTTCTAGCACTTTTGCGGAGCTATCCGTCTCTTTTCTGGTTCTATCCTTCACTTACACTTCTATCCAGCACTTCCACCGCGCTATTAACTTTACCCAACAGCACTACTTTATATTTATCCATTTTTAAGATTTATAATCATTGAACATTGCAATGATATAAAAAAAGACATCCTATTTGCATAGGATGTCTGGGTTTAACGAAAGTAATTTTAATTTCTGAGAATTAAAGTTTAGTTACGTTAGCAGCTTGTGGTCCGCGGTTGCCATCTACAACTTCGAATTCCACTTTTTGACCTTCGTCAAGTGTTTTGAAACCTTCGCCTTGGATAGCTGAGAAGTGTACGAATACGTCGTTTTCACCTTCAACTTCGATGAATCCAAAACCTTTTTCTGAGTTAAACCATTTTACTGTACCTTGTTTCATTTAAGAAAACCTCCAAAAAATAAAAGTGAACAATATGTAATTTCTTCAGCGATTGAAAAAAATTCACATATTACAAAGAGTACCGTACTAACGCGATCACTTTTTGTAATATGTGAATTCATGTTTCCGGTGAAGCAATTAAATTGTTAACCTAAGTATAACCATCATTCATAATATTGTCAAATAAAGAAAATTGTTTTTTTACTTTATTTCAAAAATATTTTACTTATTTTCCATTTTACATGCAATAATTCCATGATATACTTGTGCGTCATCATCACACGCCTCACAGAAAAAACTTTCATCCTCTGACCAAAAAGCCCAATATTGACCTTCTTTTACTGCTTCATTATCATATGTTGAGCGAAAATGTGCTAATTTATGCTGTAAAGCCAGCTCAAACTGCTCCTTCGCTTCAAATGTATCGTGTGTTTGAATAAAAGCTTCCCAGCCCTCAAATTTCCACCAAGGCTCATAGTCCGCTTTCATGTAAATAATTGTATACATATTTGCCCATTCCTTGCTGTCATAAGATATTTTCATTTTAGCAAACACATCTGAAATGTCTATTAAAACAACCTGAATTATGCTATTATTACCTTATTATACATAATTTTTGGAGGTTTTTATATGTTTTCAAGCATTCGACCTAAAGCTGAGCTAGAAGAACTACTAAAGCGTGGTACTGATTTACGTGCAACAGGCCGTTTCCATCAAACATTGGCATTTAATCATTTTAATACGCAAGATGAAGAGCATTTAAAGACGCTCTATGAAAAGCTAAAAGATATTACCCCTTCTATGAATGCCATTTTTCACCACTATTTAAGTGAGATATCCCCTACCTCTCAATTAACCATTAGTGAAGAAAATATAAATCAATACTTAACGCAATTTTTCCTAGCAACACGTGATGACGAGTATGTGGATGAAACCGTCAAGTTTTTCAATTTATTTCGCAAGCATCAATATGAGCCTGGTAAATTAATTGTCGTTTTCAATCAATTCGCCTTCTATATTACTACTTATATTTTACATAACTTTGGGATGAAGCCCAATAAAGCCTTCCAATTTATGAAATCATTCCAGTCTGCTGTCAATGTTGATCAGGAGCTATTAGTGGAAGTTTTAACAGAACGCATCATTGAGAATGTTGTGGGTGAAATATCATCCTTGATGGATGTCAATGCCAAAATCATGTATATGAAAGATTTAGTATTTAGTTTAGATAAGCAAAATGAGGAGATTCAGTCCTCTACAGCTGCGACTGAAGAAATTGCCGCTTCTATAAATGAAGTAGCACGTATGTCCTCTCATATATCAGAAAAAACAACTGAATCTGTTGACCATGCGACACAGGGTAAAAATGCAATTGAGCATGCATTATCAGAAATTTTTAAAACAGAAGAAACATTTACTTCGATTGTAGAATCTTTTACAGAACTGCAAAAACGAGTAAATGACATTGAACAAGTTGTAACATTGATCAACCAAATTGCGGATCAAACCAATTTACTAGCACTAAATGCATCCATTGAGGCTGCACGTGCGGGTGAACATGGTAAAGGCTTTGCGGTCGTAGCACAGGAGGTACGAAAACTTGCGGAAAGCACGGTCTCAGCTTTAAGCGAAGTCTCTGCAAATGTTCACCATTTAAAGAGCTATTCCAATGACGTTTCCGACTCAATAACAGAAACAACAGCAATCATTAAAGAAGCAACCGTTGAGGCGAAAGAATCGTTACCATTATTGAATGCTATTGTGCATGCGATTGAAGGTATTAACTTGGATGTGACCAATACGGCAGCCATTTCCCAGCAACAGGCAGCGGCTATCGATGAAGTCTCCTCTAGAATGATTGAAATATCTAGCTTACAGGAGGATATTCGAGACTATAGTCATAATACATCAAGTGATATTCATCTTCTAGGGAAAGAAATCAATCGTTTCCGTAATGATATTATTGCCAATAATAATGTACAGCTTTCATCTATTGCCCTTTTACAGCTATCTAAAGCTGATCATATTTTATGGAAGTGGCGCATTTACAATATGTTCCTTGGCCTAGAACATGTTGAGCCAAGCGATGTCTCTTCACATAGAGAATGCCGACTTGGCAAATGGTATACAGCTTCTCGCACGGTAGAACGCTTCGGCCATTTACAGGATTATCATGATTTAGACAATTATCATTTACTTGTCCACGAATCAGCGAAGCGCGCGGCTACTGCCTTTAAAGCTGGCAATATCGCACAAGCTGATAGCCATCTAAAAGAAGTGGATGAAGCGTCTACTCAAGTTCTTTATTATATTAATAACTTAATCGCCTATTTAGAAAAGGAACGAGTTATGCACTAAAGAGAGAGGCTCTTCCCCTCTCTCTAATGGTAGGAGGTATTTCCTTGAACAAACGAGCAAGTATTAAATTTTTTGGTGACGTCTACGGGACAGGCTACCGATTCTTTATTAAACAAAAGGCCATTGAATTAGGGCTAAAAGGGTATTGCAGATTGAATGCCGCCGAGCAAATTGAGGTTGAAGTAGAAGGAGCTGAAAAAGCGCTAAATGAATTCCTTCTTTTTGTCCAAAAAGGTGTCAGCCCCCAAGCCGATTCCAACTCATTTTCTTTAGAGCTTTATGATGATTTAAAAGGATATGTACGAATGGAGTCAGACATTGTTTAGTCTGGCTCTTCTTTTTTACAAAGTGTAAGGCCATAGTATGACCCTAAAAATACCTTAATAGTTCATGATCTATGTTCTGTTTAATAATTTTATTTTATATTAGCTATTGCGACTTCTATTAAACCAATCATACATAATGCTAAAAATAATATAGACCAATTAATTTTTCCATATAATTCAAATATATAGATAACACGAATTACACAGTCTAAAAGTATGATGCTAGCAATAATTATTCATAACAACAAGCCATCCACGTTTATTTTCTAATCAAACCGTACATAAACCTAATCATAAGAAATTCGAATCTATACCTATAATTAGTGTTCACAAATCTCTTAAAAATAAGTGGACATAAATAATGAACGACTTATTCCTAGGTATTCTAGGTAATATCATTGAGAAAATTTGCGATTCGCAGTAAAATTTATGTAAGGTTTCATTTTTCATTGAAACTTTATGTCGATTATTTCGTATAAGAAGATAGACATATTGAAATGCAAGGAGGAAGAAACAATGCTTAGTGTTGGACAGTTTTTTTCTAGACATACTGCTAGCTTCGTTATTTCGCTAACAACTGTTTCTATCGCAGCAATAGCAGCAAATCCTGGATTCTTCCTTGGTGGTTTACTGTTTGCTGGTTCATATGCGACGAGTACAGCGTTGCTGAAACATAGACAAAAAAAGAAAGTCATGCAAATAGCAGGTATCACAAAAGAAGAATTCAAACACATTGAAACACAATTATCAACCGCTAATAAGCAAATTCAAACATTAAGTCAAAACTATTTACGTGTACGTTCTGTATCGGCTTTTAAACAATTACTAGAGATGACGCGTATTTCAAAAAATATCGTCAAAATTGTAAAGACGGATCCACGTAAATTTTATAATGTTGAACCCTTTTTCTATGCACATTTACCTTCAGCAGTGGAATTAACGGATAAGTATACAATGCTTTCTAGGCAGCCAGTGAAGGACAAAGAAATTCAGTTGACGTTATCAAAAACGCGTGAAACACTTACGGATTTAAATGATACGATTCAAATTGATTTAAAGGATGCGCTAGCTAATGATATTGACCACCTACAAATGGAGATTGAATTCGCAAATCGTTCTAATCTTAGACGTAGAGAACAATTGGACTGGCGAGGCGATGATAAATGACGGCAAATGAACATGCTTTCGAATTAAATACCATTCCAGGTCTTTCTCCATTAGTACAATCTTATTTAGAAACAACTCCACAAAATGAGGCGATGGCGACGTACGAAACGCTATCGCCTCTTGCGCAAAGTCGAGCCTTACTTTATGCTAGCCAAATTGATTTAACTGATTTTGAATCTTTGCTGTCCTTAGGGCAAGATTCACAGCGTTCCCTATCCCAGTTTGCAGATCGGATGTTAGCGCAGGTGAAGCAAAAAGACGTGACCAAAATCGGTCAAATGCTGGATTCCTTAATGCATACTTTAGATCGTGTAGACCCGACAGCTTTAGAACCGAAAAAGCAAACCTTTTTCAATAAAATATTTGGTAGTAAAACAGAGCCTACTGTGAAACAAACGCTAACAGAATTTGAGCGTATTAGTATTCAGGTGGAACGTATTGGGGTCCAATTGGAACGTGCCCAGCTCCAACTAATTCGTGATGTAGAAAATTTAGAAGCACTTTATACACATAATCGAGGGTTTTTCGAGGAATTAGCTACTGCGATTGCAGCTGGTCAAATGAAAAAACAGCAAGCCATTGAAGTGGAGCTTCCTACAAAAATAACAAGTGTCCAAGCAAATAAACAGCCGCTTGCCATACAACAGCTAAATGATTTCGCGGCACAAATTGAGAGGCTAGATCAACGCATTTATGATTTACAGGTTTCTCAACAAGTAGCCCTTCAAACGGCACCACAAATTCGTATGATACAGCAAGCGAATCAAACATTAGCTGAAAAAATTGAATTTTCCATTGTAACACTAATTCCTTTATGGAAAAATCAATTGGCGATGATGCTTTCCATGCATATGGATCATCACTATGCACAGCTGGAGGAAAGATTATCACAGACACAGGATCGTTTTGCAAGGCCTTCATTTGAACAGCAAGTATCGAAATTCAAGGAAACACAACATGAGCTACAAACAGCTATAAAAGATGTCTTCGCCTTACATACGGCGACTGAACAAGAAAAACAACAGTTGCAAGATGCGACGGATATAAAAGGCTATCAGAGGGACTAATGAAAAAAGGGTGGCTCAGCAAATTGCCTGAACCACCCTGTCTTCTTTTTATGCAAAATAATCTTTATAGTAGCCACCGACGTTGCCAGTGTTATCGATGATAAAAATGAACTCTTCTGTTTCATTTTTCACTTCATAGTCTTTTCCTACTGTTAAAACGTTCGATACTAAGTATTTTGATGCATTGGTATGTTTGCAAGTCACTGTTCGTAATGTTGGCGCATCTTTCCATTTTAAATGTAACATATTTTCTCTACCTCTCTTTACTAGCATAAAGCTAATGTCTAATGCTTATTTTATAATATTTTTAGGCTTTTGTGGAGAAAAAAGAAATACAATCCCTAATCTAACCAAAAATAATTTTACATTTGAGGTGTTATAATGAGCTTTGGCGGAGTACCGCAATGGTTTTTTATTATTGCAATAGCATTTGTAATCTGCTTTGTCCTTTATGCAGAGTGGAATTCTAGAAAGTAAGTGAGTCCTTAAATTAGGACTCACTTTTTCATTTGTTGCTATTACTTTAATGTTCGTTTTAAAAACTCTTTCGTACGATCATGTTGCGGGTTTATTAATACTTGTGATGGTGGGCCCTCTTCAACAATTACACCTTTATCCATAAAGACTACGCGATCTGCTACCTCTTTGGCAAATTCCATCTCATGCGTCACAATTAGCATCGTATTGCCTGCATCGGCCAATTGACGCATGACTTTGAGTACCTCTCCTACCATCTCCGGGTCTAGTGCTGATGTAGGTTCATCAAAAAGCATCACTTTTGGATTCATGGATAATGCTCGGGCAATGGCTACGCGTTGTTTTTGCCCCCCTGAAAGTTGTCGAGGCTTTGCGTTTACATATTGATCCATACCAACGATTTTTAAATATTTAAGCGCCGTTTCCTCAGCTTCCTTCTTCGAGCGTTTTAAAACTTTTATTTGACCCACTGTACAATTATTTAAAACATTATGGTTGTTAAATAAATTGAATTGCTGGAATACCATTCCTAGATGTGTTCGATATTCTTGGATATTGTGTTTTTCGTCTAGGATGTCTTCCCCTTGATAAATAATTTGCCCACCACTTGGTATTTCTAATAAATTAATGCAACGAAGTAAAGTGGATTTACCTGAACCAGAGGAGCCAATTAAACATACGACTTCCCCTTTTTCCACTTGAAAATTAACATCCTTTAACACTTGGTTACGTCCAAATGATTTACTTAAATGCTCAATTTTAATGACTGCCATTTGTGCGCCCCCTATATTGCTTCTTTTTGTTCTTTTTGATAGGCATCTGGTCCATCTAAACGTTTTTCAACATATAGCAGGATACGTGATGCAGTAAATGTCATGATGAAATAAAGAATACAAGCTACAAAGAATGATTCAAAATAACGGAAGTTGTTACCGGAGATAGATTTTGTTTGGAAGAATAATTCAGTTACTCCGATAACGTTTAATACGGCTGTATCTTTAATATTCATAATTAATTGGTTGCCTGTCGCAGGTAGTACGTTACGCGCTACTTGTGGTAAAACTACGTGAAGCATGATCTGGAAGTGATTCATACCGATAGCTGATGCTGCCTCATATTGACCATTATCAATCGACACAATACCACCGCGAACAATTTCTGCCATATAGGCACCTGTATTAAGCGAAACAACTAAAATCCCCGCTGTAATAAAGTGCATGTCTATGCCAAATGCAATATCTAATCCATAGTAGACAACCATTGCCTGTACAATCATTGGTGTACCACGGAAAAATTCAACATAGCATGTGAGTATAAAATTAATAAGCTTTAAGCTATAAAATTTCACACCTTTTTTACGAACTGGAATCGTATGCATAATTCCGATGAAAAATCCGATAAATGCACCAATAATTGTACTTATAGTTGAAATCAGTAACGTATAATACGCACCTCGTAAAAACATTTGCCAGTTGTTTTCAATAATTGAAAGTATCCATTCAAGACTCATGATGTTCCTCCTAACAATTTCATGTTGCTTGCTATCTTTTCGTGCCTTAGCTCTTTTTACTAGTCTATGTTTTATTTCGCTAGGACATTATCATTATGTAGAGAGGTTCTCATTTTAATAATGATGAAATGATAGTGCACGGACTAGCCACTAGTCCGTGCCATTTTTTATTGTGCTGCTGGTTGCTGAGAGATAGCTTCTTCCATTATCGCTTGACGATCATCTTCAGAAATACCTTTTAGGATTTCATTGATTTTATCAAGATTCGCATCGTCTTTACGTAAGCCTACAGCAATTGACGTATTTGAAAGATCTGTATCGAAGCCCTCTTCGAATGCTACGTATGTGAATTTATCGTTGGCAGCAGCTGCGGAAATACCTTCTGGACGTTCTGCAACATAGCCATCAATTTTACCTGCCTCTAAAGCTACACGCATAGCTGGGAAGCTTTCCATTGCTGTTTGTTTATTGACACCTTTAATTTGGTCAATCACATTGTAGTTGGATGTATTAAGTTGTGATGTAATTTTTGCGCCAGAGAAATCTTGAATCGATTTAACGCCTTCATATTTACTGCCTTTTTTAATAACCATGACAAAATCAGAAGTATAGTAGTTTTCAGTAAAATCAATTGTTTTCTTACGTTCTTCTGTTGGCGACATTCCCGCGATGATCGCATCAATTTTATTAGATTGTAGCGCTGGTACTAAGCCGTCCCATTCCAATTTAACGATCACTAATTTCTTACCTAAACCTTCAGCAATTTTTTTCGCCATTTGTACATCATAGCCGCCTGCATACTCTGCGTTATCTGCAATTTTCACTGCACCATTTGCATCATTTTGCTGTGTCCAGTTGAATGGTGGGTAGCCAGCCTCCATTCCAATTCGGAATTCACCGCCGCTTTCTTCTTTATCTGCGCCAGCATCACCTGAACTGCCCTCTTTTTTGTCACTAGTGCCACATGCAGCTAGCACAATTGCCGTCATGATAGAAATCATTACTAACAACCATTTTCTTTTCATGAAAAACTCCCCTTTTCTGTAAAAAAATAAGACAACTGTACGAAAAAAGACCTAAGTTTTGTGAACTTAGGTCTTACCTTTTATGACAGTTGCCCAAATCCTCACTATTATTCCATGTTTCCGAGATAGCACAACCTAGTAAACCTGGAATTGAATTTACTAGGACAGTCCTGCACTTATTCACTGCAGACCCAGCATAAAAGTACGAGCTCCTTTTATACTTCGGCGATATTTCCTTCTTCATTGCGTCTTTGTTTGCTTGTACTCAACAATGAACTAATAAATACCGCGCCTCTACCTCACTGTTATATGTTAGTGAGGTTTGTTTATTTAATTGATATTTAGATACTACTATAAAACTAGTATGTACGTCAAGAGAGTTTTATCATTTTTCTGACTAATGACAATATTAGGGTATTATGCTTGGCCTATCCATTAATAATCTATGTATTTTTGTCAATATATCCGCTGATAAAAAGCAAAATTTTACTATCAATTATTTTTATACTAAGTAGATAGGTTCGGATTTTCAAAATCACTAAAGACTTTAGTGATACAGAAAACCAAGAAAAAAACCCTGTAAAACAAAGTTTACAGGGTTTAAAGGAATTATGAATTTAATAATAAATCTTCAGGATTTTCGATTAATTCTTTAACTGTTTTTAAGAATCCTACAGAATCTTTTCCATCAATAATACGGTGATCGTAAGAAAGTGCTACATACATCATTGGACGGATTTGAACTTCACCATTTACCGCAACTGGGCGGTTAACAATTGAGTGCATACCTAAAATACCAGCTTGAGTACCGTTCATAATTGGTGTTGACATTAATGAACCGAATACACCACCGTTTGTGATTGTGAATGATCCACCAGCCATGTCATTTAATCCTAGTTTTTTCTCACGAGCTTTAGTCGCTAAGCTAGCGATATCTTTTTCGATTTCTGCGAAGTTTTTGCTGTTTGCATCGCGTACAACTGGTACTACTAAACCTTCTTCAGTTGATACTGCAATACCGATATCAAAGAAGTTATTTAAATGTAATTCATCGCCAACGATTTGAGCGTTTACATATGGGTATTTTTTCAGTGCTGCAACAACAGCTTTTGTGAAGAATGACATGAAACCAAGTTTGATGTCGTTTGCTTTAACAAACTCTTCTTGTTTACGTTTACGAAGTGCCATGATGTTTGTCATGTCAATTTCGTTGAATGTTGTTAACATTGCTGTTGATTGTTTAACTTCTAATAAACGTTTTGCAATTGTTTGACGACGACGGCTCATTTTTTCAATTGTTACTCGGTCAGAATTAGCTGCTGGTGTGAATACAACTGGGCCACCTGTAGTTGCTACTGGTGTAGGTGCTGCTACTGCTGGTGCTGTACCATGTGCTGATACATCTTGTACACGAACACGGCCTTGTGGATCTACTGGAGATACCGCTGCAAGATCGATGCCTTTTTCACGTGCAAGTCGACGTGCCGCTGGAGATGCGATCACACGCTCACCAGAAGTTTCTTCTACTACAGGAGCTGCTGCAACTGGTGCTGTAGGAGCCGCTTGTGGCGCTGCTGGAGCTGGAGCTGCTTCAGCTGGTGCCGCCGCTGCTGGTGCAGCTGCTGCGCCTTCGCCTGCTTCTACGATAGCAATAACTTGACCAACTAGTACAGTATCGCCTTCTTCAGCTAAAATTTGTGTTAATACACCTGCTTCTTCAGAAATGATTTCAGCGTTTACTTTATCTGTTTCAAGTTCAACGATGAATTCACCTTTTTCAACGCGATCGCCCACTTTTTTAACCCACTGTGCGATACTACCTTCTGTAATCGATTCTGCTAATTCAGGGACTTTAATTTCAGCCACTTTCATTTCCTCCTTTGATTAACGTGCATGACGCACATAAAAGGGCTACTGCTTATGGGCAAGTAGCCCAGCTATCAATATTTATATGTTATTATTTAACCTTTACTGGCTCAGCAACTGCTTCTTCAATAAGTGATGATTGAGCTGCTTTATGAGAATCTGCATCCCCTTCAGAAGTTGAGCTCATTGCAGGACGACCTACATAGCGAAGCTTTTTACCTTCTGCAAGTTCATATAATGTTTCTAGTGCATAATTCCATGAGCCTTGGTTTTTAGGTTCTTCTTGTACCCATACGATTTCTTTTACATTAGGATACTTAGCAATAATACCAGCAACTTGCTCTTTTGGGAATGGGTAAAGTTGTTCTACACGAACAATGTGTACGTGATCGAAACCTTCTCCATCTTTCACGCGATCTGCTAAATCGATCATCACTTTACCAGTACCTAATACAATACGCTCTACAGCTTCTGTTTTTGTACCTAAGCCAGGTTGTTCAATCACTTCTTGGAATGAACCATCTGCTA
Source organism: Lysinibacillus sp. UBA5990 (assembly GCF_002429815.1). Taxonomy (NCBI): domain Bacteria; kingdom Bacillati; phylum Bacillota; class Bacilli; order Caryophanales; family Bacillaceae; genus Lysinibacillus; species Lysinibacillus sp. UBA5990. Next base: position 1,233,653 of record NZ_DJAY01000015.1, on the reverse strand, counting down.
ATTGCTCAGCATTAGCTGCTGCTAATGGGTGACGCAATAATGATTTTGGTGATACAACCACAAGTGGACGTACACCCTCAGTGCCTAATAACGCTGCTTGACGGCGTAATAAGTGGTAGTAGTTACCTGCATTTGAACAGTTTGCTACAAACCAGTTATTTTCTGCTGACATTTGTAAATAACGTTCCATACGGCTTGAAGAGTGCTCTGGACCTTGGCCTTCATAACCATGTGGTAATAGAATCACCATGCCAGATTTTTGACCCCATTTAGAGCGTGCCCCTGAAATGAAGTTATCAAACATTACCTGTGCCATATTCGCGAAGTCACCAAATTGTGCTTCCCAAACTGTTAATACATGGCCGTTTTCTAGGTTGTAACCATATTCAAAGCCAACTACCCCTGCTTCAGTCAGTGGTGAGTTGTGCACTGAAAAGGATGCACTTGCACCAGAAATATGATGAAGTGGTGTAAAGACATTACCATTGTTTTTATCGTGAAGCACTAAGTGACGTTGTGAGAAAGTACCACGTTGTGCATCTTGACCTGTGAAACGTACTGGTGTGCCATCTTGGATAATTGTTGCATAAGCTAAAGTTTCCGCATGACCCCAGTCGATTTTCGCAGATGCAAATGCGTCACGACGTTTTTCTAAAATTTTGCCAAGCTTTTTCTGTGGCTCGAAGTTTTCTTCAAACACTAGAAGCTCTTCGTTAATTTTACCTAAACGTTCTGCTCCAACTGCTGTATCAATTTGTGGGAATTCAATTTTTAACTCTTCTGGCATTTCTAATTGATGATGCTCATCTTTTGAAGCCATTTCTTTTACATGATCATAAGCCGCTTGCATTTCTGCATAAATAGCTGTATCTAATGCAGCTACATCTTCAGTTGATACAAGACCTTCAGTTACAAGTGCTGCACCATATAATGAACGTACAGTTTCGTGTTTAGATACTAATTTATAAGTTTCTGGGTTTGTAACCGTTGGATCATCCGTTTCGTTATGACCATGACGGCGGTAACCAACTAAATCAACGACAATATCTTTACCGAATTTTTGGCGGTAATTAGCTGCAAAACGACCAACTTGTGCCACTGCTTCAGGGCTATCTGCATTCACATGTACTACTGGTACTTCATACCCTTTTGCTGGGTCAGAAGAGTAAACAGAAGAACGAGAATCATATTGTTCAGTCGTGAAACCGATCATATTGTTCGCGATAATGTGAATAGTACCACCTGTTGTAAATCCTTCAGTTTTAGCGAAGTTTAATACTTCAGTTACGATACCTTGACCTGGGAATGCTGCATCACCATGCACAAGAATTCCTAAGCCTTTTGTGCGATCATGAATCGCTTGACCTGGTTTTGAAGTGTCATCTTGCGTTGCACGTGTAGCACCTAGAACTACTGGATTGCCTACTTCTAAGTGTGATGGGTTGTATGCAAGCTTTACATTCATACCTGAATCACGGTTATAAGAAGCACCCATATGGTATTTCACATCACCTGTCCACCCTTTTGTAATTTCAAGGCGACCATTTTCTGGCATAAATAAATCATTTGATACATGTGCAAAGTCAGAGAACATCATGTCATAAGGTTTATTTAAAATATGTGTTAAAACATTTAAGCGACCACGGTGTGCCATACCAATACGTACTTTTTCAACACTTAGCGCTTCTGCAGTTTTAATGATTTCATCAAATAGTACAATTTGCGTATCTAAGCCCTCACCAGAGAAACGCTTTTGTCCTACAAATGTTTTATGGATAAATTTCTCGAAATTTTCAACACGCGTTAAACGATCTAATAAGGCTTTCTTTTCATCAGAAGAAAGTGCTTGTTGGAAAGAGCCAGATTCAATTTGTGCTTGAATCCAATTACGTTCTTCTGTAGCTACTACATGTTCATATTCAAACGCTACTTTATTTGTATAAATAGCTTTTAAATAGTCAATTGCATCCTTACCATTTTTCACGTTTGCTGGCACATCTTTGAAGAAGATTGCTGCAGGAATTTCAGCTAAATCTGCAGCGCTTAAGTTGAACGCGCTTTCTTCAATTTGAGCTGTTTGTAGTTCACGGTTTTTCAGAGGATAAATATCTGCTGCTAAATGACCGCGTGAACGGATTGCATCGGCTAATTTCACAGCGGCTAACACTTTTTTGTAATCGCCAGCAGGAGCAGCTGCTGTATGACTAGCTACAGCTACTTCACCTTCTACTACTACTGGTGCACCAAATTGTTGGAATAAAGAAACTAACTCCGGTTCTACTTCTTCAGGAGACTGTAAGAATAAGTCGTATTGCTCCATCACATATCCTAGGTTAGGACCAGAGAAAGCTGACCATGGAGAACTTACAGTTGTAACGTTGTTCGACATGAAAAATGACCTCCAAATTTTGCCTTTCGGCAGTTCCATTAATTAAATTGCAATTAATTATATAATATTTAGCCGTTCTTTAAAAGAATGTTTTACACTACTTTTCCATATTTTAAAGAACGTTTTTTCCATCTCAATCTTACTACTCTTCACAAAAAATACAACTCTTTTTAGCAAATTAAGCAATTTTTTTCGCAAAGGATAGAATAATGAAATAAAGCGTGCATTTTTCTTAATATTTTAGCGGGATCTTTAAAGAGAAAACGGTTCCAATATTAACCTCACTCTTGACTTCTACCGTTGCATTATATTTTTCAAGCAACATCTTCGAAATACTTAATCCTAAGCCAGTTCCACCAATTTGACGGTTCCTTGCCTCATCCACTCTATAAAAACGATCAAAGATAAAAGGAATATTGTCTTTTGCTATTCCTATACCATTATCAGCAATTTCTAAACATGCATAATTTCCAGCAACTGAAATAGAAATTTGTATCTCAGGAATTTTTTCACAATAACGAATTGCATTTTCTATTATATTACGAATGATTTGACTTAGTGCATTTTCAGTTATAAATAAAGGACCCATTTCATCATTTTTCGACAGCAAAATTCGCGCTCTTGGGTGTACAAGCCTCATTTCATCGATAACAGCCTCAATCACCGATAGTGCATTTGCCTCACTCATCTCATCTTTTTCCTCACGTCTTGCAAGCTCTAATAACTCCTCAATCATTTTACGCATGCGAGCTATTTCTGTTAATGAAGTATCGATCGACTCCTCTAAAATAGCTGGATCATTTTTGCCCCATCTTTTGAGCAAAGAAAGATGCCCTTCAATTGCTTGGATTGGCGTACGAAGCTCATGAGAAGCATCTGCGACAAATTGTTGTTGCTGTGTAAAAGAAATTTGCAGCTCATTCATCATGGCATTGTACATTTTCAACAAATCACCAATCTCATCGTGTGATGTGTACATTAGCTGTATGGGCTCATTAAAGCCTTGATCCATCACCGTTTTCATAGAAGCACGTAATTCACGTAATGGTTTCATTAAATAATTGGCTAAATAATACCCAATAGAGCCTGATAACACCAATGCCCCAAGACCAGCGATGAGCATAGCTGTTAATAGATAATGCATAAGCGATTGAAAACCAGTGAGCGGATGGACAACTTGGACATATCCTTGAAAAAAGCCTAGTCGTATTGGTTCATTCATGACCAGTACATCCTGCTTATCAATAGTTGTCTCAAAAATCTCCTGCATGGAGCTAAGTGGTGCAGCAGCTGAAGTATTATTGATACGCAAAATATCCACGCCGTCCGCATTAAACATTCTAACAGTTTCATCTCGGTCGACAATCGATTTGAGCAAACCAGTATTTTGTTGGATTTGTTGGATCGTAATATCCTGTCCCTGGGATTGTAAAAATGAAATGATATCCCTGCTAGTCCGTTCAACCTTGCTTTCTTCATCATTTAAAAGCCATGTATGGAGAGAAATATAAACAACCACGCAAATAATCGTATAGCTTAAAAAAATCACAATACTCGATGTGAGCATCCATTTTTTCTGCAAAGATTGACGACGTAGATACATGAGTAACTTGTTCATTCCCGCATCACATACCCAACCCCTCGAACCGTCTCAATATAGGCATTCGTATCACCTGGGAGCTTCGTCCGTAAATGACGTATATACACGTCTACCACATTAGTCTCTATATCTGTATCGTAGCCCCAGACAGATGTTAAAATATGCTCGCGTGTACAAACTCTATTTTTGTGTTCGATTAATAGTTTCAGTAAATCATATTCTGTCTTTGTGAGGTCAAGTTTATTCCCTTGCACGAAAACTTCATAGGCTGCGATATCTATTTCAATATCACGTAAACTCAAAAATTCACTATTTGTAGGCTCTTTTATTGTTGTACGGCGTAAAATCGTTCGAATTCTTGCTAATAGTTCTTCGATCGCAAATGGCTTGACGATGTAGTCATCTGCTCCAGCATCTAGGCCAGCTACACGATCCATAACAGCGTCTCTTGCCGTTATTAAAATAATAGGCACCTGAGATTGTGTCCTAACCCGCCGACAAATTTCAATACCATTGATGCCCGGTAGCATCACGTCAAGTAATAGCACATCAAATGCTACTGTTGTTGCCAAAGATAGCCCCTCACGCCCTTCAAAGGCAACTGTCACGTCATAGCCTTCATGCTGTAGCTCTAGCTCGACAAAACGTGCAATATGCTTTTCATCTTCCACTACTAATATTTTCTTAGGCACATAATCACCTTCTATTCCGAAATAACGATGCAGGATTTTTATCCCTATACTGTTATAGCATAACATCAAATAAAAAGTCTGTCTCACAAGGATTAACTTGTGGACAGACTTTTTTAATGAGCTTCCGAAATAAAGAGATTATTTTTCCCAGCTTCTTTTGATTTATATAAAGCTTGATCAGCCAAATCCATTAATTCATCCAACGTTTGGGCATGATCTGGATAGTAGGAAATTCCTATTGAAGCTGTTGGTGTGAACCGATGATCCTCAATCATCCAGCCTGTTGCTAATTCATCTCGGATGCGACGAATAATATGCATAATTTGACTATGCCTTTTATCAATTTCCCTCGTTAAACCTGTTAGAATGACAAGAAATTCGTCTCCCCCTATTCGTATAACGATATCATGACTTCTAACGGTTTTGCTCAGAGCGTGACCAAAACTCTGAATAAAAGCATCCCCTGTATCATGACCAAAGCGATCATTGACAGCTTTAAAATCATCACCATCCAAATAAAGCATCGCTACACTTGCATTGTTTTCGTCGGCCTCTGCCAATATAGTAGGAAACTCTTTTTGTAAATAACGGCGATTTGGGAGCTGTGTTAAAGAATCATGATAGGCCAGATACAGCAAATCATTTTCTCTCTCTTTACGATGGGTAATTTCACGGGACACCATCATAATTTGAGAAACTTTTTCTCGATCAGGGTCATGAACCACCGTGACATTAACTTCTGTCCAAATAGGTGTGCCGTCCTTTGCCTTCAGTAAAAGTTCGAACTGGGTATCTGTTTGACCAGTAAAGTTATTTAAAAATGTTTGCCATTCTTGCTGGCTTTCTGTATCAATAATAGCACTGTAAAATTGACCTTGTAGCTCCACATTTTCATAGCCTAAATATATTTCATAGGATGGTGACGTATAAATAATGATTCCATCCTCATTCGTAATGACAATTAAATCATTCGTATTTTCCGTAATGAGACGGAAAGTACGTTCAATATTTTTTAATTCTGTGAACATTCTTTTCTTGTCTGTAATATCATAGTTAATGGTTAAAATTTGTTCAATCTGACCAAATTCATTTTTTAATGGAACAATGGTTGCCTCCACCCAATAATCAGCATGATATTTTGTGCGATAGCACAACTCTCCCCGCCAGATCTCTCCACTAGCAAGTTTGTCATTAATTAATTGTAAAAAATTTTGTGTTTGGTACCGAGGCTTAAGTAACGCATAAGACTGCCCAATTAATTCCTCTTCGGTGTAACCCGAAGCTTGCAAAAACATCTCGCTCACTTCTGAAATACGGGCTGTACTATCTAAAATAGCAATGGCCGTAGCTGAATTTAATGCCGACTTAAACACTTCAAAGCCGTGAGATTTCGAACGTAGTTCTGCCTTTTGCAAGGTGAACTGTGTGAAATCCTGCATAATAAGAAAGATTGCAAAGGAATTATCCTCCTGCATGACAGGCGATAGTGACAGTAAATACATGCGTTCTTGCTGGTCCAACGTAAGCAGTTTTACAAACTTTTCATGAACGTTTTCTCCTCTAGCCGCTTGTTGTAAATACAATTTAATTTGTTTCACTTCTTCTTTTGGAACAATCGGTAAATCAATAAACATTTTTTGTTTAACGTCTTCATTATCTAATTGAAAATCTTCCATAAAGCTTGAATTCACTTCATAAATCATACCTTCAGCTGATAACACAACAGTCGAAAAAAAGGCATGGTCGAACATGGACCGCATAAACAAAAACTTATCTTCAATACTACGATCATAATGAATTTCCTTGGTGATTGCTAAAACATAGTCCTCCTGGTTATAGTGCAAAGGGCGTACAGTTGTTTCATATTTACGAACCTCCGACTGCACATATGCATAATCTACATAGTCAACCTGTATATGTTCTGCAATTGCATGATGATAGTTTTTCTGAATGATCGAAAAATTCCGATTCGAGGTAACGGCGGAAAGCATTTTTCCAATTACATCGATCGATAACAGTTCTCGAGCTGCATAGTTTAAGCGAATATATTGAAAATCTTCCTCTACTTTTTTCATAAGAAAAACAAAATCATTACCAATAAATAATTCATTAAAAAAATCTTCGCTTAAAAGATACTCCATACTGTCACCTCCAGAAAAGGCTATTGCCATCATAATAAAAAACTATGTATATGCTTAATTATACGCAAAAACTAATTCTACTATTATAACATAAAAATAAAAAATTACCTTTCTCGAATTAGATAAATTATATCCTTTTAAGGATATTTTTGATAATTTAACAATTTAAACATAAAAAAGCACTACTAAAGATTCATACAATTGATTAATTATAGATAAAAGTGATAGAATTTACTTAATTTAAAACATGCAAAATAAATTAAATATTTTCGTTGATTTATCAGAATTTACTGACTATTAAACTTAAAATTTTGTTTTTTACGAGCAAAATGATTGCATCAAGCAGCTAGCATGTTATATTATATTTAAAAAACTAGTCTTTTTTCGGTATGGTCGAAATCAGTAAGACAGCGGGAGATTATGGAATTTCATAGTTATAACGTCTAGTTCTTTGGGTTTTAATTCCAGTACGAATTTTAGTTTTCTTCTTTATGCTTCAACGGAATTGTTTTAACTACCCTAGTAAAGGAGGCGTTTCGTATGCTTAAACATCGAGACCTGCATGAATGTACAGAGCTTTATGAACTATTATCACACCCTTCTGTATTCCCTTTTGTCCGTCAGAAAGCCACATCCGCTGATGAATACTGGTTTATGACAAAGCAACTGATCGAAGAGGAAGCGAGAGGACTCGCTATCTCGAGGACCATCACTGATGACTGGGGTCAACCAATCGGCACCATTAGTATACACGATGTTGAGGACGGTGCAGGTTTTTTAGGAACGTGGATTGGACTCCCTTACCAAGGAAAAGGCTACAATCAAAAGGCAAAAATGCTTTTTTTGAATGAGTTATTTTTTGATTATAATTTCCATACGGTATTCCTCCGTATTCGTGTTGAAAATATAAAATCACAGCGTGCTGCGTTAAAATTACCCTATATAGTAAGCGCTAATGAAAGTCATCCAACTTTGTTAGCTCAAGTAAATAGTGGTATGGCACAATTTGATCTATTTAAAATTCCAAAAGATTTATTCTACTTAACAACTGCTTATGAAATGCAAGAAGGCGAAGAACAAGCAATGTAAGCCTATTAAAATAAGAAGAAGCTATGAGGTGTTGTCATCATCGACATCCCTCATAGCTTTTTTAATGACTTTTATTTTTCATAGTTCAAAATTAATGACGCCATCTCGTCAGGCGTTTTTGGTTTTTGAGTTTTGGACATCGTTTCAACCATTTCTTCTTTACGCCCTGTTAGTGTATAAACAGACTTCATAAAGGATTCCTTTGTTAAAGCTTCTTCCTGTAACACTTCTGCATAACCTTGCTTTTTAAATAAATTGGCATTTAATATTTGATCACCACGGCTTTTTTGAGCAGATAATGGCACCAAAAGCATTGGTTTATGAAGGGCTAAAAACTCAAAAATAGAGTTTGATCCCGCTCGAGACACAATAAAGTCTGCTGCATGCATTAAATCAGGCAGCTCTGTCGTCACATATTCAAATTGTTTGTAGCCGGATAATGGCTCTAACGACTCATCATAGTTCCCTTTCCCACATAAATGAATTACGTAAAACTGCTTTAACAGCTCTGGTAAATTTCCCCTAAGGGCATCATTCAGAACAACGGAACCTAAGCTACCACCCATGACAAGTAAAACAGGCTTTAATGTCGTAAAGCCACAGTATGCTAAACCTTTTGCTCTTTCCCCTTTCAACAATTCAGGGCGAATAATGGAACCTGTACAAGTTGCTTTGTCACTTGGTAGATGCTTCAGTGTTTCTTCAAAAATGGTGAACACATGAGAAGCAAATGGTAAAGCTATTTTATTGGCAAGCCCAGGTGTCACATCTGATTCATGGATTACGACTGGAACACCCGCCAGCTTGGCAGCCATGACAACAGGGACAGAAACAAATCCCCCTTTCGAAAATACGACTTGCGGCTTTACTTTTTTGATAATACGAAAAGCCTGCATCATTCCAGCAAGCACCTTAAATGGATCTGTAAAATTTTTCATCGAAAAATAACGACGCAATTTACCGCTTGCAATGCCATAAAACGGCACATTAGGGAACGCCTCGCCAATTAATTCTTTTTCAATACCTTGTTCTGAGCCAATATAGTGGACATCATAACCTAGTTCAAGTAAAGACGGGAGTATCGCTTGGTTTAACGATACATGGCCAGCTGTCCCACCACCGGTTAAAATGATTGTTTGTTGTTTCACATGAATTCTCCTATTCCTAAAAAAACATTGTAGGTAGACTACTTTTTGTTTACAGTGTTCTATTTTACTATATGCCGACGAAAAGATATAGATGAAGCAATAAAATTTCAGCTTTTCTCTCTTTACATATGCTATACTTGTTCATTATGTTAATGAAGGAAGTATCATACATGTATCAAACATCCACTTTGAAAGAAAAATACGCACTACTTTTAAAAATGATCATCCCTATTTTAGTGACCCAAGTAGCTATCTACCTTGTTTCTTTTTTTGATGTGTTAATGTCAAGTCGCTATGGGACGGCGGATTTAGCAGGTGTATCGATTGGTTCCTCCATTTGGATGCCGATTTATACTGGACTATCCGGTATTCTCCTAGCCATTACACCGATTGTCTCCCAGCTTGTAGGGGCAAAAAAGGAAATGGATGCTAAAAAGGCTGTTCAGCAAGGCATTTATGTCGCCATTACACTGTCCATCATTATTTTCTTTGGACTTTTCTTCGGCATCGATTGGATACTTAGCAAGATGAGTTTAGAAACATCTGTACATAATATAGCAAAGGGCTACATCTATGCGATGTGTGCTGGTCTTTTGCCACTATTTTTATTTTTTGTTATGCGTTGTTTCATTGATGCACTAGGCCAAACACGTGTCACGATGATCATTACCTTAATGACAACGCCCATTAATATCGTATTAAATTACATCTTTATTTTCGGAAAATTCGGATCACCTGAGCTTGGTGGGATTGGAGCAGGTGTAGCCACAGCAATTACTTACTGGCTAATTTTCTTAATTACTGCTTGGATTATCGCAAAACGAGTGCCTTTCGAACGCTTCCGTATGTTTCACAATTGGCGCAAGCCTTCATGGCTACAATGGAAGGAAATTTTGCTGATTGGTGTGCCGATAGGCATTTCACTTTTCGCAGAAACAAGTATCTTTTCAGCCGTCACAATGATGATGAGTAATTTTAGCACCACCATCATCGCAGCACATCAAATTGCGATTAATTTTACCTCTCTCCTTTATATGGTGCCCCTAAGTATTTCAATGGGTGTCACGATATTGGTAGGCTTTGAGATTGGTGCAGGACGGATGCGGGATGCACGTACTTATAGTTACCTTTGTGTTGGTACTGCCATCGTCTTTAGTTTTATTTCTGCTTGCATACTCTTTGTTTTGCGAGAACCCGTTGCACATATGTACACGACAGATAGCAATGTAATTGAATATGCTGTGCAGTTTTTAGTCTTTGCCGCTATTTTTCAGCTATCTGATTCTATTCAAGCCCCTGTGCAAGGAGCTTTAAGAGGTTACAAAGATGTGATGATAACATTTATTATGGCTATTATTTCTTACTGGGTAATTGGTTTACCAGTTGGTTATCTGCTTGCGACCCACACAGATTTAGGACCTTTTGGCTATTGGATTGGGCTCGTCGCAGGATTGACTACTGGCGCTGCTACGCTATTGATTCGCTTGCTCCTTGTTCAAAAAAGAGTGACTGTTGCATAATAAAAATCGCCTTTTCCTTAGTTCTAGGAAAGGCGATTTTTTAACGTAAAACTCCTGTTCGAATAATTTTTACATCCACTTTCGGTTTAAGCAATAAAGAGGTAAATTCTGTATGCCAATCTTCCTTAAACATTTTTGGATGATACGCCCGAATATGACGACCAATCCCTAATGTATCAGATTTTTGATTTTGAAGAATCCGCAAAACTTCCTCAAACTCAGCTTGCATTTTTTCCTCTATCATTTGTTGTACGTCTTGAAAAATTTCATCCTTATATAAATGATCGTGAGGAAATTCTTCAACCTCCACATCAATGGTATAACTCATATCTATTGTTCGCAATTCCTCATTGACAGTCCATTTACGCTTCACCTTTAACACATCGACTGTAATTGGATTGACCTTCCCATCATTTTGCCAAAGATAGCTCATGCGTGCTGCCTTACTTTTTTGATTCATTAATAGCAGCATCGTTAAGGATTGGGACGGTGTTAATACAGTACCCGTAAAGCTTCGTCCAGAAAATAAAGCTAAGCCACCTGCCACCGCATGTTTTTTATCTTCACTAAGTTGAAAATAAGGCAGAGCAATATCAATTGTCTGATCCAATAGCATAGAACCCACTACTTGCAAATCAATCTTTGGAAAATAGGTATTATCCTCTGAACTTTCGATAAATCGCTGGTAATAGCCCCCAGCGCTACTGGCAAGATCTTTTGTCAAATCTACAAACGGTTTGACATCACCTTCAGTAAGAGCCATCTTGATTGATATAGGATTTTGGGGGTCCCGAAAATATATGTCCAATAGTTCATAGATGGACTCCCTCGCCGTACGATCGGAAATCAGAATTGTTGATAGCTCCGATAAATCAAGCGTTTGCTCCACTTTTAAATTGGCATTTGTCCGTACTTCACGAGGTGATAACCCTTCAGCCTCAATAATCTCCGTTTCTTGAGTCATTGAAGTCGGGTAGGCATAATACCCCTTATACGCGCCAACATACCCTTCTATCCCAACAAGCGTCACAACGGAAGAGTTTTTATAAAGTCTTTCATCCCAGCAGCCAGCTAGCAGTAACATCGACAAGATCATCACGATTCCTTTACGAAACACTTTTTCCCCTCCATTTATTCCAACCAATTATGACCATAGGCAATAAAATAGTAAAGAAGATAAATACGTAGTGTAAAGAATTTTTGATAAACTCAATGCTTCGGAAATGCAGAACAAAAAGCGGTAGAATGGCTAGTAAAAGATGATACACCATAATACTTCTTTTCGGATGTTTCTTTTCTTTCATAAAATGGAGTACTCGGAAAGATAGCCCAAAAATCATAATAGTAACAATCGACCAGGAAAGCCAAATATAGACGAAAAAAATATCAAGCCGCTTCACAAATGTGACTTCCTGTGATTTTAAAATATACATAATGGGTTCTGGTATGAGATTGATTTCATCCAAAGAGAAGAACATTTGCGTAAAAAGAACCGAGATAAAGTAAAAGACAAAAATGACTAGTTGATAGGTCAATAATGGTCTTCCCTTAACTTGTAAATCTTTTTGTAAAAATGGGCGATAAATAAGATACATTTCAATGCCAAAATAGGCATAGATACTATGAATCAGGCCAGCTACTATTTGTTTTGTATGATTCCATTCAATTGGAAAAAGATTACTCCACGTTAAATCTGGTATGGCGAGCATGAGAAAAATCACAAATAGAAAAATAAGGGGAATGAGTAATACACCAATATTGATAACAGTTTCTGGTCTACTTAAGTTGGCATATAGCGAAAGGGCTACTATGATGACAACAACAATCCATTCAGGTGTTTGTGGTAGCACCCACGATGCCAAAACATAGCTCATATAGGCAATAAAGACAACGGTCACAAGAAGCCAATAGATTTGATATACCCAACGAAAGAAAGCATTTAAGTAGAAATACGAGTGATAACGTTCAAAAAATAGGAGTAAACCATAATGTATGACACTCGCAACAATAAAAATAAACCATGAGCTATTTCTACTGGAAATAATTAGAGGGGTTTGAAAGGCGATATAGACAACACCTGTTTGAAAAATAAATAATAGTAAAAAGAACTGCGCCTTTGTTAGGGAAACATTCATGGTGTATCCTCGTTTTTCGTTTGCTCATCTTTTGATGGTTGAAACGATGTGACTTGCACGGTTGGTTTAATAAACGGCCAGCGTAAAAAAATTTTAAGCACAGCCTTTGGTTGGAAAGGAATGATTGGTGAAAAATAAGGTTGTTTTAAAGACGTTAAGTTAATTAAATGTATAAGTAAAATGACAACTCCTACAACAATCCCTAAAAAACCAAACAAAGAGGCAAGTACCATAAACGGAAAACGGATCATGCGAATAGTACTATTTAACTCGACTGACGGGACAACATAGCTGGAAATAGCCGTTAATGCAACAACAATGACCATTAAATTAGAAACTAATCCTGCACTGACGATAGCATCCCCTATTACTAATCCTCCTACGATTCCGATCGTCTGCCCTACCGATTGTGGTAATCGAATACTGGACTCTCGAATCAATTCCATAATAATCTCTAGAATCAATGCTTCAATTAGCGGTCGATATGGAATGTCATTCACATCATTTTTCACTTGATTACTTAATTCCAATGGTAGTACTTCAAAATGAAAGCTTATGATTGCAATATAAAAGGCTGGTAAAAAAACAGCGGTTAAAAACGACAGAAGTCGAACAATTTTATAAAAAGAACCAACAACAACTCGACCATTATAGTCATCTGGCGTCTGATAGAATGAAAAAAAAGTGACAGGAGCAATAAATGCGGTCGGTGAAATATCCGTCATGACCACAACCTTACCCTCTACTAAATTGGCTACTACCCGATCTGGATGCTCCGTATTTAACAATTGCGGAAATGGAGATAACACAGAATCCTCCAACGCATCGCTTAATTGACCAGAGCTATAAAAATAATCAATTTGAAGAGCAGCAATCCGCTTCTCTATCTCTTGTAATGTCTCTGGTTTTATAACCCCATCCATATAAAGATAATACGCCTTTGATTTCGTTTGCTGGCCAATCGAAAATGATTTCACTACCAAAGCAGGATTATTGATACGCCTACGTATTAACGCTAAATTGGTATCCACACGTTCAATCAGGCCTTCATGCGAACCGCGCAAAATACTTTCGCTACTCGGTTCTTCGAGGTTACGTCGGACTTCATTCACAATAGTAAGTGCCAGCATTTTTCCTGTATCAGGCAAAATAACGATGGTTTCTCCCTGACAAACTCGCTCAATCGCAAGGGGTAATGAAAAATTTTCTAATGTCGTAATTAATGTTTCACTCCAAAACGGCTTTGCTGTATCTAAACGTGCATATATTGTATCTAAAACTTTTTGAACTTCCTTAGCATCTACAAGAGAAGCGTAAAAGCATAAAATAGCTGTATTGCCTTTATGCCAATCTACCTGTCTGACTGTCAAATCAGAGGAATGGTAGAATGCTTTTTGCAGGCTTTTCATCATATATTCCACTCTATCCATAAAACGCCTCCTCTACTGGAGAGTATAAGCATTTTTGTCTTATTTCAAACAAGTTTATAACAGAATTCATCGGCATAAAAAAGATGCCCCGACGATTTTATCTAGGCATCTTACTAATAATAATTTTAGCTTTAACTGTACATCTCTCTTCTACATTCATATAATAAAAAATGTCCTATAAGCCTAATAGACTTATAAGACATTTTCGTTAACAAAAATCTTATTTCGTAATAAATTGTTGTGTCCAGTAATTACCGGATTTCACGTAACCTACACCAATATGTGTGAATTTCCCATTTAAAATGTTAGCACGGTGACCAGGTGAGTCCATCCACGCTTGTACTACTTCTTGTGGTGAACGTTGACCTTGTGCAATGTTTTCTCCTGCACTTTTATAGGCGATGCCTAAAGCTTTCATACGATCAAATGGCGAACCGAAAGTTGGGCTTGTATGTGAGAAATAGTTATTACTTTGCATATCTTGTGATTTTTCACGAGCTGCCGCCATTAATTTATCATCTGTTTGTAATGGAGATAAACCAGCTTTTGTACGTTCAGCGTTTGTTAATTTTACTACCTCTTGTTCAAATGCGTTCACATCTGAAGTTGTTGTTGAAGGTGTAGAGCTAGTTGGTGGTGTTGCTGGTTTTTCGTTTTGTGATGATTGATTATTGTTTGGCGTAGTTGCCGTATTATTATTATTTGTTGTAGGCGTCTCTTTAGATGGTGTAGATGCCTGCGGGAATTGAATATTCCATTTATGATTGTTAGACCATTTATAATAAACTTTACAGTTTGTTGTTTGCTTTACTGAATTCCCCTCTGTTGTATTTGTAGCAGCAGAAGCTATTTGAATTGGAGCTGCTAAAAGAAATGTTGCACAAATTGCAGTTAGTGTTTTTTTCATGTTTGCAATTCCTCCTTCTATGCCACTAATCGTAAATGATAAATTTCATTAAATTCTTACCAGCATCTGCTAACTACCCCAACACGGAAATAAATACGCGAAAAATCGGGGTTTTTTTGCTATATTTCTTTGTAGAATTAACCAATCTATGAAATACTTACGTTTGAAAGTGGGTTGACACCCCTATAAATCTAGCAAATATTATCGTATATTCCCTCTGAAAGTGTATCCCAAATGTATGCGCTATTCAATGATTCAGTCATTCTAATTATTCTTATCGAAAGGCGCCAGAATTGTGATATCACTAGTTTTAGTGGCTCTTCTTATCATATATATTACAAAAACATTACAGACACGTTACATTCTCTTTACATAAAAATAAAAAAACCTGCGTAATTTACACATTGTCTAAATTGTGCAAAAATCCACAGGTTTACATTTTCTTTATTGAATTCCAATGACAGGAAGAGATCCTACGTTTTCACCGATAATAACAAGTTTCGCTGGCATTTTTAAATATTCAGGTAGCCATTGAACCATGCCATATGCATATTGGAACAGCATTGGATTTTTAATGCCTTCTATCGGCACATATCCTTTCATTCGATAAATTGTTTCAGGTATTGCACGCACCCATTCTTCAAATTGCTCCTGGGTAAACTCGATATCAGTGAATTCCACTAAGCGCGAGCCAAGTTGCATAGAGGCTATCGGCGCTTTCACAATATCAGCTTTATTCATTTGTGCCGTTGCCTTTAAATTTTCTAATAATGACAGGGGTACTCGTCCATTCGTCGTTTGCAAAATAAAGGCATGGGGATTTAAGCTTTGTAACTCATAGACAACTTGCGCTTGCTCTGCCTCTGTTAAAAGATCCGTTTTATTTGCTAATAATAAGTGAGCATGGCGAATTTGTTCCATAAATAGAGAACGTACTTGTGGTGTCAGAGTATCACGGTGAAGCCACAGCTTAGAATCTGCCACTGTAACAATACCTTTGACATTAAGCTTATCAGCAAACAATGGTGAATAAACCGCATCTAAAGCCTCCACCGGATGGGCAGCACCAGTTGTTTCAATAATTAATACATCAAAATCACTATCTAATAGAAGAGATTGAATTTGTGCCTCCGTTTTTTCAGCACCTGAACAACAAATGCAGCCTTCTAGCATCTCTTTGAGCGGAATATCCTTTTCCACGGCCTGTGAGTCAAATGGTAGCTTGCCAAGTTCATTCATAATAACGGCGGGCTTTAAATTTTTCTCTTTTAGTTGGCGAATTACATCTGTCAGCATCGATGTTTTGCCACTTCCTAAAAAGCCACTAAATAGGTATACATCCTTCATACTTTTCTTCCCCCTATAAAAAAAGCTGTCGCAGATGCCGTGAAGACGACTGTTGCGACAGCTGTAATGTTAGTTTGTTGTTTCCTCAGTCTTATCAGCTGTACCTAAAAGAAGCTCTTTTGCTTTTAACAACTGAGGATCATCAGCTTTCATTTTTGCACGTAAAGCATCCATTAATGCATACGTTGTGTTTCCTGTTAAAACACCTGTCTCTTCAAGATTATTCGCAGCTTGTAATTGTTCTACTGCATGCGCTGTATTGTCATCGAAAAGACCATCTATTTCACCAGGCTCGTACCCTAATACTTGGAGCATTTCCTCTGCAGCCTTTACAGAGTCTGATTGCATACCTGCCTTCATCTCTATAGAAGCATTCAAGTATGGTAATGAGGCATACGTTGGGTAAGCGACCTTGACATCAGGAGTAATCCCTTTTTCATTAATCCAGTTACCATTCGGCGTTAACCATTTACCTGTAGTAAATTTCAGATTAGAGCCATCTTTTAACGGAGTCACATTTTGGACTGTGCCTTTACCGAAGGATGTTTCACCGACAACCTTTGCACCAACAGATTCTTTTAAAGCACCAGCTAAAATCTCGGAGGCAGAAGCACTACCACCATCAACTAGAACTGTAATTGGTAGGTTATATTTTTTACCAGCAATCGCATTTGTGACTTCTGGTTCTGCATCCTTTTCTTGTACCTGTACAATGGCCTTGCCTTCTGGAACGAATAGATTAGAAATATCCACTGCAGCCTTTAAGTAGCCACCAGGATTTTGACGTAAATCTAAAACAATTCCCTTCATGCCTTTGCCTTCGTACTCCACAAGGATTTTTTCAAGCTCTTGGGCAGTTTGTTCACTAAACGTTGTAATTTGAATATGGGCAATATTGCCATCAAGCATTTCACCATAAACAGTTTCTACTGGGATTTCATCACGAACAATTGTCATTTGAATAGGCTCAGTATTGTCACCACGTTTCACTGATAATTTCACAGACGTTCCTTTTTCGCCGCGAATTAACGCTACTGCTTCTGTAGCACTGAAACCTTGAATGCTTTTCCCATCAACCGTTAAGATGATATCTTTTGGTAATAAGCCTGCCTTTTCAGCAGGGGAATTTTTGATCGGTGACACAACTGTAATATAACCATTACGTTCTTGAATTTCTGCACCAATTCCTTGGAAGCTTGAAGATAAACCAGAGTTAAATTGGTCTGCTTCTTCTTTTACCATAAAATCAGAGTACGGATCTCCTAATGCGTCGAACATGCCATTAATAGCACCATCGACTACTTTCTCATCTTCAATATCTTTGTAATAGTTATTTTTCAGTAAATCAAATGCTTCATATAATTTCGTAAATTCCTCACGTTCTACAGGAACTTTCACTTCTACTACTTTCTTATCACCAAATGTTAACGCAAAAATCGTTAAACCGGCAGTAATAAGAATTGTAAAGAACATTAGCATGATGAATTTAAACGGTTTTAATTGTATAAATTGTCCTGCTGGCTTGATCTCAGCGGGCGTTGGCTCTTGCTGCTGTTCCGTACTTTCTTTTTTCTGTTCATCCATCTTGATTGTCACCACTCTCATATACACTAACTTGTTGTCACACTATTACCATCTTAACAGGTTATACAGAAGACGAAAAGAAAAAGACTGTCGAAATTTTATGACAGACCTTGTCTGAACCTGCTTCCAAACAACTCGCATCCAAATGCTTATAGACCCATCATTCCCTATAGAAGCTTAAGGTATATAATGGTACTGCCTTCTAATTTTACTCATTTCCTAGTAGCAGTCAACTAAAAAATCAATTGATTCATAGAAATACTATAAGAATATAACGTGCCAGAGACTGAAAAAGTTGCAAATCATGGTGTTTTTTTTACACAGGTCCTTCTAATAGTGTTTGAAGCTTTTTATAAACAGATTGAACAGTTAATCGATGAAAGGAAATAAGTTGTCCTTTATAGATGACAGAGAAGATGCCGTAAGGTGTCGGCGATTTCTCCATCAGCTCATCACGGCTTTGGATTTCGACCAAGTCGACAGAGAGACCAAGCTTACTGGCAGCGGCTAAGATGTTCTCTGTCGCGACTTGTACATATGGACATTGAAAAGATCGAAGAATCGTCAAATTGTGATAGCCAGTTAATCGGTCATGCCAATTATGAGGAAAATACGGTAACTCTACATCTTCACTAAATGGATAAACCAATAATTCGAAATCATAAGGTGCAGTGGCGACTAGTTGGAATTGGTGCTGTAAAAATAAAGCCTTACTTGGGGTCCATGATGTATGGTCATTAGTAAGAACAGCTACTCCTTTTTTGCCCCGTTGTTTAGCATCATCCATGCACTTCTTCAATAATTGTGTACCGTACCCCTTCCCCACTGCGCTAACCCATAAACAATGAATCATGACATAGCCATCCGCATGCACAACCCTAGATGAGTATTCTGCATCAGTATACTCTATAAAGCCCACTTGTTTATGATCTTCTAATAATTGAACATAACGCAAGTCCTTTTCAAATTGTTGATTTAGCCATTTATTTTTGCCTTCATAGCCTTCACTTTTTTCTTGCTTCTTAAACAATAACTGCCTATCCCCTCCACCAATTGTCCATCCATTTCAACAATCTCTATATGTGTCAATGGCCGCTCCTCCAATATTTAGTCGTTCTGCTAATTTTACCATTTCTTATGAATCATTTAAATCATTCCCCTTTTCTCTTCCTCACGCATATGATGCAAGTAATGACAAATATAAGGAGGAAGGATAATGGGGAGAAATAATAAGCCCGATCAAAACAATGATTCCTTAGAAATTTATGCAGCTAAGTTATCTTATATTGGCACAGCTATTTCAACACTAGGAGATGGCCTACAGACCATAGCAGCAGGTCTTGCTCTAGAAGCACTCGTCAATGCGAATAAGGATTCTTCTCAAAATAATAATGGTGACAGCCAGTCAAACGTTCAAATTGATAATATGCAGAAGCAAATTGATTATTTAATTGGTGAGCTGAAGCACATCAAAAAAATGTTAAAATAACCTTTACATAAAAAGAAAGCACAATAAAAGTAGTGTTGAAAAAAGGCTTTCAACACTACTGTTTTTTTTCCATTTTTTTGTGGGCCATCTGTACTTCAAGCAATTCTGAAACGGTCACAAAGCGATAGCCCTGTTTTTCAAGCTCCGGTAAAATTTGCTCTAGCGCCTTCACAGTTTGTGCTCGGTTACCTCCACCATCGTGAAACAACACAATATTCCCTGCCTTTACCCCTTTTAATACGGTATTCACAATTCGATTAACGCCTGGGCTCTTCCAGTCAAGTGTGTCCAAATGCCATGACCACATCACCACTTTATAGCCCTCTTTTGCGATCGCATCTATCATCGCATCTGAGAATTGCCCTTCCACCGGACGGAATAAAGTAGGTTTAAAGCCGGTAATACTATAGAGAGTCTCATTTGTTTGATCAATTTCCTTCAACAAATTTGATACATTTGTTTTTAAAGGATGGGTATACGTATGGTTAGCCAATTCATGCCCTTCATCGTACATTCTCGAAATAAGTTCAGGATTTTTTTCTGCATTTTGTCCGACAATGAAGAATGTGGCTTTTGCTTGATATTTATCCAATACATCGAGAACATCCGCTGTGTACGTACGGTGTGGGCCATCATCAAAGGTGAGAGCGATGATTTTCTCCTCCGTTTTGATTTCCCAAAGTATTTCCCCAGCTTCTTCATAATACTTTCTGCCTTTATTTTCATAAGAACTCGCCTTGACATAGAAAAATGACACCGTAATCAGACAAATTGGCAGTAAAAACAGTAATAATTTTTTCAAATTTTCACGTCCCCAAAAGTTTTTTCGTACTTTATTATTTGAGGATTTCGCAAAAAAATGCTTACGTTTTGATAAATATTATAAGTGCTTTTTCACATGATGCTCTAGGTGATCGAGATAATCCTGAATGAGCCATTTTAGTGTCACCTTTTGCTGACCCATTTCACATGGCCGAGATACTGTCTGTTCTGAGAGGTTTTCCAACACCACCACTATTTTTTTGTTTAAGCTCGTCCATAATAATAAGATTTCTTCTATTGGAATTTTTTGATAACCCTGTAGCTCGACCCATTGAACTTGATCGTATGTAGACACTACATATGGTGAAACGTCGTATTGAATCTTTATAAATCGTTCCAAGTTGATGAGAGCGGAATCGCATAAATGACCTAAGTATTCTTTTTTAGACCATTTATTCGAAGCAGTTCGTTCTGTCATTTCCGTTTCTGTCATAACATGAAACATTTCTGGCACTTTCAGCAGCCAATAATGTAATTGTTCAATGATGTTCTGCATAATGGTCATCCCCTGTTTGATAAATGGTCACGTAATAATCTACTAACGCAATCACAGCCTGCACTCTTTTATGTTCTTTTTCAATTTTATAGGAAATAAATAGAATCGTGACATTCAGACTCAATATCGCCAATGCCACAATTTGGACAAGCGAATGTCCCATCATTATTTGGCTATTCATAGCGGTAGCGATCAACGTAAACATGGACAGAATGACCCCACTTAAAGTGATGAAAATGGGCTTTAAACGCATAATTTCCTCCGCCTGCTGCCTTAAAATACGGATGATAAAGCGTAGCTCCTGTGTTGTATATTGTTGTTGAAAAATAACAAAATAGGACTGATAGATATCTTGGTGAAGCGTTTTATGGAGAATCTGTTTATGCATTTTTTGCACAAATTGATCACAAAAATCATTATCCAATGCTTCCTCCGGCCTTAGCAGCTTTTCATTACATTCAAAAATAGCGACCCTCAATCCCCCTCATTCGTTCATAATGATTACTATTATATGAAAGAAAATTAGGGGTGTAGTACGCCTTGTGGCAAGTCTTTAGCTATTTTCCGCAAAAAATGCTATAACACCTTTCATTAAGCAAATTTATTAATTGCCAAATGCAAACACAAGCTCCATTTCACAAACCAATTCTCCATCAACCGTCGCGATACCTTTACCTTTACCGATTGAACCTTTTACACGTGTAATTTCTACTTCAAGACGCAATTGATCTCCAGGCTTCACTTGTTTTTTAAAACGACATTGATCTATGCCTGCTAGCAATCCCAGTCTTCCCTCATTGCCTTCCTTCGTCAGCATGATGACCGCGCTAACTTGCGCTAATGCTTCCACAATTAGCACGCCTGGCATTACAGGATATTGGGGGAAATGACCGTTAAAAAATTCCTCATTAATCGTCACATTTTTAAGACCTACTGCTCGTTTTCCTGCCTCTAATTCTTCAATACGATCCACCAAAAGGAATGGATAACGATGTGGTAAAATTTCTTGTATTTGTTGACTAGTGAACATGCGAATACCTCCAACTTTGATTATGATCTCATTCTATCATTAAATATTATTAGTTGGTACTAAAAAATACACTTAACTAAAAGGCGAATCATCCATCAATCCGAATATACTGTTCGTTTATTATTTTCTGAATATTTTTTCATTCCTTTTTCAATATTTCTTTATCGACAGCTCTATAGTAGCTAGAATATAATATGTCATGCATTCACCCTAGAATGATTAGTTTATTAGAATAGGATGGTAAGCATGTTATCTTTTATCGCAATAGTTCTTTTATTATTTTTAATTCCAGGACCTGCAGTCATTATCACAATTACACAAACGTTAAAAAGTGGTAAAAAGAATGGCATTTATACAGCCTTAGGTATCGGTCTCGGCGACTTAGTCCATACACTGGCAGCTGTTTTAGGTCTATCTGCTATTTTAATGAAATCTGCCACAGCCTTTGAAGTAGTGAAATATATAGGTGTAGCTTATCTTGTATATTTAGGAATACAAATGCTCGTAACGAAGCCGAAGAAAATTGAACAGCCTACTGTGGAACAAAGCCCTGCAAGTACTTCATTCCGCCAAGGCTTTTTAGCAGAAATACTAAATCCAAAGACGGCATTATTTTTCCTTGCCTTTTTGCCGCAATTTATCCAGCATAATGAGACGTCTGTTACAGTCCAACTGCTAACACTCGGCATTACATTTGTTGTGATGAGTGCGTTGTATACTATTTTACTAGCTGTTGTAACAAGCTTTATTGGTGAAAAGATCTTTACGAAAACAAGCGGAAGCTCCCGTTGGCTTGAGAAAACGGTTGGCTTTGTCTATATCGGCCTAGGTGTCAGATTAGCCCTACAAACACAAAGCAAATAAATGACGAGAAGAACCCAAAATCGGAGTTCTTCTTTTTTTTGGAGGAAAATTGACGGAAATAGCTAATACATACTAAAAGGAGGTTTTTACAATGAATCAGCGGCAAGAAAATTTATTTCAACAACTACAGCATTACCGAAGCGAGTTACTACAAATACTTGATCAACTAACAGAGGAAAAGGCCAATATCATTCCGACTGGCTTCCATAATAATATCCGCTGGAATATGGGACATTTATATCTCGATCAATACTTATGGATAGAGGCACTAACAAAAGACAAACATAAGGAACTAGACAATTTCACCAACTGGTTTGGATTCGGTACCTCACCGGATCATTTTGATGAAAAAACCCCATCTTTTGACGCATTAAAAATGTTATTGGCACAGCAGCCCGAACAGCTAAAGGAACAATATGGTGATCGATTAATGGAAGAATTCCCTCCTATTGAGATGGGCATGCAAACTATAGAACAAGTACTAGTGCGGACTATTTTCCATGAGGGCATGCATGTGCAGGCCATCTTAACGATTCATCGGATTCTTAACGAGTCTCTGTCTGAGGCTTTTCAAAGTGATCGTGAATGAAACAAATATTCTATCCATCTTTCATATAAAAACCATAGGATTTTTATGTAAAATAAAACAAGCTTATAGATCAAAGTAATCTATAAGCTGTGATGCCTGCCTTTTACTGTTTCGGTGTATTCGCTGTTAAAGGATTTGCATTAGCTACTAATTGAACAGGTGTTGTCGTTTGTTGGTAGCTATCCTTCTGTCCTTGATTGGATTTCCCGTAGCCTTTCATCGCAGCAAACAATGCTGCACCAACTATGCCCCATGTTAAAAATTTCACAAAAAAACCTCCTTTCACGTTTAGTATTCGATTTGAAAATCATCTTATTCGTTGTAAAAAAGTAGTTATTATAAAAAAATTGTAAAATTTTTATGATATACATAAGAATATTATGGTAAAATTTCGATGATGAGGAGGTTAATTACCATGAAAAAAATTATTACAGGGATAGTTTTAACATCAATGTTATGGGCAGCTTCACCTGCTGACGCAGCAACGACTCAAATTAAAATTGATGATGTCGTGCTAAAAACAGATGCTGCTCCAGAATTAAAAAACAATCGAACAATGGTCCCTTTACGAGTAATCAGTGAAAATTTAGGTGCTCAAGTTCAGTGGAGTAATTCCAAAATTACTATTACTTTGAACAAGGATACTATTACTTTAAATCCTGACAGCAAGACAGTTATTAAAAATGGCAAAACGGAACAATTGGAAGTAAAGCCATACCTTAAAAGTGATCGTATTTACCTACCTATTCGTTTTTTTGCAGAAACTTTTGGCAGTCAGGTTGATTACAAACAAGGTGTTGTTAGTATAGTTACTGAACCACTATTACTTGAAAACGAAAAAGTAAATACTCTTCGTTATGAATATCACATGACAATGGGTGGAATTATTCAAGAGATTAAAGGAAATGCTTATAACAAAGCAATTTATAAGATCTTTCAAGAACAAAAAGGTGATAAAGTAGACGAACCAAAAGAATATTATTGGCACTTTAACCTAGATTCACCAGGATCTTATTACAAGCTTGGACAATATGATTTTATGAGCATTGATAATAAAAGCGTTGAGCAGTTTGATATTTATACGTTAAATGGCCCATTCCCTGAGGAACTATTAGAAGGCTATTCAGAATATCTTCTCCATAATTTTGATGAAAATAGCTGGTACATATTCTCAGATAATGCAGTGCAGGCTATTCAAAGGCTTATGAATGCTGCCACTACTAACGGATTTAACAAAATTATTAGCAATACCGTTGTTTAAAAAATAACAGAAAACTAAACATATTCTGTATGAAAATGTGCAAAATATTCATATCAACGATTTATGGATGGAGATTTGCCTCATGCAGAAATTACTGTCAATTAGTTTGGTATTACTATTACTATTTGCTTTAGCAGCCTGTTCATCGGAAGAAGCACCGCCAAGCGAAGAAGCTGAAGCTAAAGAACAAACCGTAAATGCACAACCAAAAGAAAACCTCGATTTGTTTGAAAATGACCGAGGTTTAGCAATACATGAATAAATAAAAAGCGTGTTTTGAAATGACTCAAAACACGCTTTCATCATGAATTATTTTTGGATAATCTGAATAAGGTTGCCACAAGTATCATCCAAGACAGCTATTGTGACGGCGCCCACTTTTGTTGGCGCCATTGTAAATTCCACGCCCTTTTCTAATAATTGCTTGTACTCTTCGTGAATATCTCCAACACCAAACATCGTTGCAGGAATACCTTCAGCGAAGATTCTCTTTTGATAATCCTTTGCGGCAGGGTGCTCATCCGGCTCTAGTAAAAGCTCAGTTCCACCTTGATCATCTGGCGATACAAGCGTCAGCCATCTATGTTTTCCTAATGGTTCATCTTCCTTTTTAACAAATCCAAGCTTTTCTGTATAAAATGACAATGCCTTTGCTTGGTCTGTTACAAATATACTGTTCACGATAATGTTCATTTGAATAGCCTCCTCTGCTAGTTGGCGCAAAATACTTGTCCGCCCTAGTGTATGATGGTCGAAAAATTACTCTACCCATCCTTTTAATAAATCTTTAAGTGGCTCATTGTTAAACCTAACAACTCGATATTTGCCCTTCCGCCTGGAAGTGACAAGCCCTGCCCCCTCCAAAACAGCAAGATGTTTAGCAATTGCTTGTCTCGTTATGGAAAGCTCATACTTCATAAGTAGACGAACCGTCAACTCATATAAGGTCATTTCATTTCGTTCACATAGTTCGTCAATTATAAGCCTCCGAGTAGAGTCTGCAAGTGCTTTAAATATAGCGTCTTTGTCCCATTTCATAAATCGATTATAGGCAACTTTCAGGTTGCGTGTCAACAATAAGCAACCTATTAGTTGCCAATAAGTATAAACGATACAGGTTTAAGTATATACATTTCTATAGATGTATGATAAAAAACACAGCAAGCATGAGTAGATCACTCACACTTGCTGTGTTTTTATAAGGGTAACACCGTGGAATATTTGATTTCCCGTAACGATAAATTTGTTTGAATTCTAGAGATGCCTAACTTATTTAATTTCCGAATAAATTGATTCAATTCTTGACGATCTCGAATGACGATTTTTAATAAATAATCATAGGCACCTGTTAAACAGTGACATTCCAATATTTCTGTCATCGTTTTTAAGCTTGCTTCCAATTCCTCTATTTCCTTCGCTTGATGGATATCCGTACTCATAAAAACATAGCACAGTAAATCAAAGCCCAGTTTTTCCTGATTTAAAATAGCGACCTGCTGATTGATGTAGCCTTCGTTTTCCAATCGTTTGACTCTTGTATGAGTCGCTGGTGGCGATAAGTTGACACGTCTAGCCAATTCTGCATTACTAATATGAACCTCTCTCTGCAAAATATCTAAAATTTGAAGATCCATACTGTCTAGTTCTTTATTTTTGCTATCCTCCATTGATGACTCCCCTTTTGATTATTTTTCGCGACGTATCCACAGAGCTTCTTTTCCGAAGATTATTCAAATAAAACCACATATACTTTAATTTATTTCGAATTTAATCACTTTCACAAAATATTATACAGCCAAACAACTGTTAATGCTATGATTCTTAATATACATAAGGTTAAGAGGGGTGTTACGAGATTTGGTTAAATTGTATATGGGTCTAATGCTTGTCACAAGTTTACTATGGGGAGGGAATTTTGTTGTTGCTAAGACGCTTGTTGCTCATGCTTCTCCTATGACATTGACAATGGTTAGATGGTTAATTGCCATCATTGTCCTGGTCCCTTTGGTTTGGTGGAAAGAAAAAAAATTAATTCCCCCAAAACAAGCCATTGTCCCGTTACTTTTAATGGGTGTTACAGGGGTTGCTTTCTTTAATATTTTTCAATTTTTAGCATTAGAGCGTACGACATCTACTAATGCTGGGCTTATTTCTACTATGAATACAATATCCATTGCCCTTTTTTCGTTTGTCTTGTTGAAAGAAAAAATAACTAAATGGCAGTTATCGGCCATGGTTTTATCATTGTTCGGGGTAGTTCTAGTTCTTTCAAAAGGAGATTTAGAGCTGTTGCTAGATTTCCAATTGAATACAGGCGATTTATGGATGCTGGCAGCCGTGTGTGTTTGGGGACTGTATTCCGTATGTAGCAAATGGGCTATGCAAACAACCTCCCCATTAATGGCTACTTTGTATGCGGGGATATTTGGTGTGCTACTGCTCCTACCATTTACAACTACAGATTTTACCTTCACGAATGTCAATACATCTTTCATTCTTTCCATGCTATATACCGGCATTATCTCCACGGTTGTTTGTATGGTATTTTGGAATATAGGTGTACAGAAGTTAGGCGCGACAACATCAGGGATTTTTTTAAACTTCAATCCCATTTTCACTGCCCTTCTCGCCTATTTATTTATTGGAGAAAATATGTCTTGGCTCCAGGGAATAGGTGGACTTATCGTCATTATGGGATGCTATCTATTCACCCATTTTAAAACAAAAGTTCCACAGGCTATACTATAAAGAAAAGATGCATGGCACTTAGAAGTATCATGCATCTTTTTTTACAGGCTTCTTAACAAGAACTACAAAAGAAACAGATGTTCCTTCATGAAGTTTACTCGTAATATTCAATCCTTGCCCATAATGCTGTTGAAGGCGAAGATGGGTATTCATTAAACCAATGCTTTTGGACGGCTTTTGCTTTGTTTGAAGTAACTGCGACAAACGTAGTTCATCCATGCCAACACCATTGTCCGACACTGTAATTTCAAGCTGCGATTCACTTTCAAAAATCCGAATATGGATTGTTCCCCCTTCTGTCCTTTTTAAAATACCATGCTGTAAGGCATTTTCAACTAAGGGCTGAATAGTTAATGATGGGATGAGCACATCGGTAGATGCCTCTAAATCCCATTTAACCTGAATACGATCGCCGAAGCGCTCTTGCTGAATATAGAGATAAGCTTGAATTAACGTAAGTTCATTTTCTAACGGCACAAGTGCTTCAACATTTTGAAAATTATAGGATTCTCTTAAAAAATCACTGAGTGCCTCTACTAATCTACTTGTTCGTTCACTATCCATCTCACTCAACGTTAAAATGGCATTTAACGTATTAAAAAGAAAATGAGGCTCAATTTGTGCCTGCAGCCAGGCAGCCTCCATACGATGACGTTCCTGAATGGATCGCTTCACCTTTATTAATGCCGCTACTCGTGATCGTAGCTCTAGAGCATCGACAGGCTTGGTCACATAATCATTCGCACCTGCTAAAAAACCATTTTCAAGATCCCGGGGTTGACTACGCGCTGTCAGTAATAATACAGGTAAATCGGTGATGGAGAATTGCTTCCGAATGAGACGCACTAATTCATACCCTGACATTTTCGGCATCATCACATCTGAAATAACTAAATCCCACTCATACGACTGAATACATACTAGCGCTTCTATACCACTGGTCACCGTAACAATGTCATATGGTTCATTTGCTAAAATGGTCTCAACTACTCGCAAATTAATAGGCTCATCATCCACTACTAAAATACGCGGATAATTCCACTCCACACTCTGATCGTGCTCCAAGTCACCTTGTAAATTTGTTGTGCGCTCTGAACTCTTGCTAACGCTCTGTCGTACCTTTTCAAGTGGCTCTTGGACATTCGATTCATCCGCTAGGGGCAATGTAAAAGTAAAGGTCGAGCCTCGTCCTACAACGGATTGCACTTCCAATGTCCCCCCATGTAATTCAATGAGCCGCTTACAGATATTAAGCCCTAGCCCAAACCCTCCTTCTACCATAGTTTTACTGATCGTACCTTGCTCATATGGTTCAA
Source organism: Lysinibacillus sp. UBA5990 (assembly GCF_002429815.1). NCBI lineage: Bacteria > Bacillati > Bacillota > Bacilli > Caryophanales > Bacillaceae > Lysinibacillus > Lysinibacillus sp. UBA5990. The sequence continues at coordinate 1,205,056 of NZ_DJAY01000015.1, read as the reverse complement.
ATATTCGACGCAAGGTTTCATCTTCCACACCGATGCCTGTATCTGTAATAACGATATTGGCCATCCCATTGCGCGTATAACTCGAAATTGTAATCGACCCTTCATTCGTAAATTTCACAGCATTATGCACTAAATTAAAGACTATTTGAATCACACGATTTTCATCAGCCAGCACTCTTTGAAAATCTTCTGGTATTTTCAGGACGAACTGAACAGGCTTCCCTTCAATCATAAAGCGCAGCATATCAAATACACCTACAACAATAGAATGAATGGAAACCATACTTAGTTGTAATTTTTGTGTATCGTCTTTCAAGCTCATGACATCTAGCAAATCATTTAACAACAAAGACATTCGATTACCAACGGACAGGACAGTTTCTAAATCACTCACGCTTTTTGTAGTTAACATATTGGCTTCACGATCAAGTACTGCTTTTGACATATTGATGATGCTATGAAGTGGATTACGTAATTCGTGAGAGGTACTTGCCAAAAATTCATCCTTGATTTTATCAGTCTCTTGCAATTTATGAGCAAGCTCCTTCGTATCGGCATGTACCTTTGCGTAATCTTTAAACCACAATGTCGCTAAACAGGCAATTGTCACAATCAAATCAAATGGATAAGAAATGACTTTTATTCCTGTAATTAGCAGCATGACATCCCAAATCATACTATTCACAAAGGCCACTATCCCTAATAAAATAAAAACATTCCCGCGAATATCCTTTATTGATTTTCCAATCATCAAGATTAAAGTAATAACTATTGGAGCCCCTAAAATAACAATATAAAAAGCTTGCATGGAAACAAGATAACGTATAGGTAAAGTAAAGGCTAATAAGATCGCTACAATGCAGAAAAAAGTGTACACACGTTTATAGAGCTGTAAATGTGGCGGTAGCCAGTGATCTATACATTGCAGTAACGAATAGCCAATGCCCACCATAGAAAGATGGACTAATATAAATCCCCAATCATAATTTATTGGAAACCAAAATGAAAGAAGTTTATCATCACTTCCTAATAAATAATAAAACATGATACTTACGGTTAAGATTGAAAAGAATAGTAAGCGTTTATCTTTATTTCCAACTAAATAGAGAATAACAGAGTAAATGGCATGCAAGACTAAAACAACTGCCACTAATAGCTGCATTGTGACGGACAATTGAGTCTCCCGATTGATCACATCTTCTTGTCCAAATTTGATAGAACGTACAATTCCCCCATTACGAGGATCTTGAAAGTTGGCTACTTGAATAATCAGTTCGATTTCACTTTCACCATTTGTCTCAAATGAGGCTGTAAACGGTACATTTTTAGCCACCGTTTGTGCCCGATTTTCACCTAGTTCTCCTGATTTCGCAATTAAGCGATCGTTCACATATATTTCTGCAGCACTGCGAATACTTGGTACTCTTATACTAAAGGTTTTTGTCTCATCTGTATTAACCAGTATTTTTAGATGATAAGAGCCATATCCAAATGGGCTTTGCTCCCCTTCCTGAAAAACTTTGTCCCAACCATCTGGGACTTGTATGTATGTGTGGTTAGAAGAATGATTTTCCATCAACCATTGCGATGGATAGAAGGACCATTCGCCATCAAGTGTTAATGCACTTTGATGAAAATCAAAATTACGGACATCCATTTGCCCTTTCATGGCATATGGTTGATCTGGCTGGGTAAATGAATGAAGCCATAAAATACGAGAACCTGTTAAGAAGACTATAAACAATATAATGATGACAGCTATTTTTCTATGTTTCATAGTAAATGATCATAACCTCCTAAATCTAAAAGTAATCCCATAACCTCTTATTCTACCAAGCCTACTTATACAGAATCTGAACAACCTATTTTCCCCCTAAAAAAATCAAGACAGTCTAGAGACTATCTTGATTTCCCTTACATATTATCATTTCTGCGGCGGGATGATGCCTGTAACAAGTAAGATAAAGAATACTAAACCTATTAGTACAAATATAAGTGATGCTATAAATACAGGACCCGCTTTAAATTGAAATCGGTCTCGCTCCTGGATAATGCCTGTTACGGCTCCAGATTGAGCTGCAAAAAATCTTGACATAGCTCCACCACTACTTGTAAAGTAGAGCGTTCCTAATGTAAAGGCAGCCCCTGTGAAAAACATAACTTCTATAAACCTGACAGAAAATACAGATGCAATCCAATAAGTTAGGGCAAATTCTACAATAAATGCAATAACCATCATAACAAAATGTTTTGGATTCATTCTAAAATCCCCTTCTTTCTTTCCTTACGCATCCTATTGGCAAAAGTTTCATTTTTCTAAAAATACTGTATACTTCATCACCATTTTGGAACTTCCATTTAAATTCGAGCTCTTAAGACTCCATGTATATTTAATAGATCCGAGGGTCTTTATTGTATTGCACAATCTACTATTTCCTTATAAAGAATGTTCCATTTGTGATAATAAGAGGCAATATCATTCGGATTTACAAACATCCGTTGAGCAGATTCAAATTCCCCTTCAAATGGGAGCAGATTTGTTATAGTCATTTTGTAGAATATTTGAAAGCCCATTTTGGGATAGAAACTGCTTTCTGTCCATAATGGATTTTCACTATGGTCAACGATGATGTGTCCTAACAACTTACATTCTCCTTCCACATAGCCCTCTTCCCGCGCTTCCCGTTTAAAGCAATCTTCTGGGCTTTCACCAGTTTCAATATGTCCTCCTGGATAATCCCATCCTCTATCATTTACATCCACCAATAATAATTGATCCTCTTGAAAACAAAAGCCGTGGACACTTGTTATTAAATGATATGGGGGCAGTAAGGTATTTTTTTGCCAAGTTAATTTAACTTTTGATTCTCCCCAATTTACATAAGTAGTAGTCAATTTTTCGCCTCCCAAACTAATAATCTATCTTATTTATACTTATTTAATAGTTCTTCTGGAATATGACAATAATCATTTGGACATTTTGCTAACCTATCTTGATGTTCTTCTGCACTTCTCACATAATTTGTTAGAGGTAATACTTCAACAACGATCAAATCATAATCATTTCTCTCACCAATAAACGCCTTCGCCTCTAGTAAGTGTTCAGGTTTTTCACTATAAACTCCCGTTCTGTATTTCTCGCCAACATCCTGTCCTTGTTTATTCAAACTATAAGGATCAATAATTTCAAAAAAATATCCCATTAATTCCTGGATACTTACAACGGACGGATCAAATCCTGTTTTTACACATTCAGCATACCCATCGTAATCACCCTCAAGCGTATAGCTTGTACCATTGGCCCTTCCTGCCTCTGTAAATTCAACGCCTGGTAAGGTTTTTATAAAAGCTTGAACTCCCCATAAGCAACCACCTGCAAAATATACTACTTCCATCCTTATTCACCCCTTTGTTTAATGACACAAATACCGCAGTAATTGTTGAATTTGTCTGTTATACATGACACTAATCATACTAACTATCTAATCCCTACGTATATTTCTGTAAGAAATTTCTAAATGTTTATTCCATACTATCATGAAAATCAAGCAAATTACAGGCAAACTCTTTCTCTAAACACAAAAAGACCAGGATGCTCACCTTACTGGGAGTCCTGGTCTTTTTGTGAAAAGTGAAACTTACTAGCTTGCTTTAGTTTTTGTATCCTACTATTACAGTAGTCGTCTTCTCGCTAGAAAAGTTACAGCTTATTTAAAAGTTTTTAATGTTGGTTTGGAAAAAAGTTTGATTAATAGTTTGTTGCAAACGTTGATTTTATAATAGAAGAAACCCATGCATTTTGAAAAAAGGTTGATCAAAATGAATGGGTTTTATTTAAATGCGAAGTTATTTTTATCAAACTATATTACAAATTATCGATCTTTATTATAAATAATCGAACTTGATTTTAATTGATCAATCTTTTTTACAAACTACAACTCTTTTTTCTTCCATCATTAGGATATTAATTTATTTTAAGAAACAATTTTTATCTCTTTACGAGCAAACACATATCCAATAACCTAAAAATGAATTTAAACTTCTGTATATTGTCCAATCTTTCTGAATTTCTCATAGCGATCTTCAATTAATTGTTCGCCATTTAGAGAATTCAATGCTTTTAGTGTGACGCTTATACATTCTTTTATATATGATGCTTGCTTCGCAACATTGCGGTGTGCACCACCAGTTATTTCAGGGATTATTCCATCAATAACGTCGAGCTCTTTTAAGTCAGGTGCTGTTATACGCATTGCTTCTGCGGCTTGCTTCCCTAGGTTACCATCTCGCCATAAGATCGATGCAGCCCCTTCAGGCGAGATAACCGAATACGTTGAGTTCTCTAACATAAAGACGCGATTAGCTACCCCTAATGCAATGGCACCCCCACTTCCGCCTTCCCCAATAACAATACTAATAACTGGTACTGTTAGAATCGCCATTTCGGAGAGAGTTCTAGCAATGGCTTCACTTGGGCCGCGTTCCTCGGCTGCCTTACCCGGATAGGCTCCTTTTGTATCAATAAAACAAATAATTGGGCGCTTAAATTTCTCAGCTTGCTTCATTAAGCGTAATGCCTTACGATATCCTTCAGGGTGTGGCATACCAAAATTTCGTCGAATATTTTCTTTAGTTGATTTTCCGCGTTGATGTCCAACAATTGTTACGGGCTGTCCTTCAAAGAGAGCAATTCCTCCAAGAATAGCTGCATCATCACCAAATGTACGATCTCCATGTAACTCAATAAAGTTTTCACACATAGCTTCTATATATTGTAAAGTTGTTGGTCGTTCTGGATTTCTAGCAACCTGTACACGATCCCATGGCTTCATATTGGCATAAATAGATTGTTCTAGCTGTGTTAGACGTGTTTCAAGCTTTTCGATTTCGCTTGTCATATCTACATCTGCCTCTGTAGCAATCGTTTTTAATTCATCAATTATTTCTCGTAATTGTATTACTGGTTCTTCAAAAGCTAAATTTTTAAACATGTTGCACACCGCTTCTTGTATGCATTTTTACAAGCATTACTACTTGATTTCGTAAATCCTTCCGATGGAAAACTGCATCAAGCTGACCATGCTCTAGTAAAAACTCTGATTTTTGGAAATCACTTGGTAATTTTTCTCTTAATGTTTCTTCAATGACACGGCGACCAGCAAAGCCAATCAATGCTTGTGGTTCAGCAATATTAATATCTCCAACAGAAGCAAAGCTTGCTGAAACGCCACCGTATGTAGGGTGCGTCATGATCGAAATAAATAATAGTCCTTCTTCACTATGATGTTTTAATGCCACACTCGTTTTTACCATTTGCATTAATGATAGAATACCTTCTTGCATGCGCGCTCCACCACTAGCAGTAAAGATAATAACCGGTACACGTAATTCAATAGCTTTTTCAACGGCACGTGTGATTTTTTCTCCTACAACGGAGCCCATTGAGCCCATACGGAAATGAGAATCCATAATGGCTACAACAATTTCTTCTCCATCAAGAGTACCTACCCCAGTCAGTACAGCTTCGCTTAATCCCGTTTGTTGTTTAGCCACTGAAATTTTTTCTACATAATCAGGGAAATTAAGTGGATTACTTGTTTGTAAATGATCATCCATTGAAACAAATGAACCTTCATCTAAGAAATATGCTACGCGCTCCTGTGCAGTCATTTTGAAATGATGGTCGCATTTTGTACACACTCTATGATTTTTTTCTAATTCCTTTGTTAACTGAATGTGACGGCATTCTGGACATTTTGTCATAAGCCCTTCTGGAAATCCCTTTTCCTGTCCGTCCTCATTCTTTTTACTAAATAAGCTACGTATTGCCATGTTTTACTCCCCCTTTGTTGTCTAAATGCCTTGTTCAGCATTTATCCACTGTTCGTAAGCTATTAATGCTTCTTTTTCATAGCAAAGTTGCATCGATTTCAGCATAGTTTGAATGATTAATTTTTCTTCTTCTGTTGAGTTTCGATTTAAACGGTCACCGGCATAAATTGCTAACTGAAACCAGACTTTTAGTGAAAGACGATTTCCTTCCGTGATGATTATTTCTCGTAAAACATCCCGACAATTAATCGTACTTTCTATCTCTAGCTTTACAAAAAAACTGCCCCACACTGGTAGTGTTCACAGAGTCTCTGTACAACTTATAACGCGAATGGCTTCCTTTTCATGAATTTGTCGCGTTAATTTGACATCCTTTTTTGATTTTTCATCTTCTAATATAAACATCGACAAGATTTCTACGAGCTGATGATTTATGTAGAAGCTAGAAACGTACCTTCCCCATGTCTCGTTTCAATAAGACCTAATAACTCTAAACTTCGCAATGCCTCTCTCACAGAGGATCGCCCGACACCTAGACGTTCTGAAAGGACTCGTTCGGAAGGATATTTTTTCTATTTTAATAAGTTGTCGTAATTGTTGGACGATATCTAAAAACACTTTCCTTTGTTCGGTTTTTTTATCCATACGATCAACTCCTCGATCAATCTATTCGCCTTGGAATAATTATTGCTGTCGCTTTCCTTTCGCGCAGATAAACAATACATCCAAAGGCTTTATCTTCATTCAGTAGGTGTTTGGATACCTACTATAAAGAAACTAAATCCACCACCGTCAGTTGATGGCGTCTCTTACTGAATGAATCCAAAAGTGGTCTGGCCACTTTTGAAGTTGGCTTTATCTTACAAAATAATTATTTGAAAGTAAAGAAAAAACTGCATAAAAATTTATGCAGTTTCTAAAATTCCCTTCAATTTCCTATTCTTTTCGTCGTTTGTGCATGTTTTATTTTCACTTGAGGTCTACCAAAGCGCTTTTCAAGCGTTCTCTCAATGTAAAGCAATTCATCTTCTAGTAACAGCCCTTGAACAAGATGAAAAACTTGCGGGAATAAGGTTTCAGATACCGTTCCAAACTCATCCTGAAGCATGTAAACGGCGACCTACAAGGAAAGCACATACCTGGCATCGTCCGGACGTGGCCCACTGAGCCAATACCTGGGTTATTAATCGTAACTTTTTTATAATCGTCGCGACTTTATTTTAAACATCGTATCTTTTTTATAAACATCGCACTTTATTTCAATTCTACATTTAAATCTTTTGGATGAACACCTAAACGATTCCTCCAAGGTAAGCGATGAGAATAAATCACAAGACATAGTCCAAAGCATCCAGCATACTTTTAGAATATGTATATCCCTCCACTGCTTGTACATACGAATATCTCGTAATCCTTCTTCGATTTGCATATGCAATATAAATAATAACGCTCCATACAACGATGCGATTCATCCAGAAAAAACAGGGTCAACTTAGGATCATAAAAACATGCATCATAACCCTCAATTTGTCTAGCGTACCATTGCATAGCCAATGTCATACAATTAACTCCACTAATTTTGGATTGACTTATGAAGTCGCTAATGCTAAATTTACTAAAGCAGTAATTTAGTAAATTACTAAATCCAAATGATAAGGAGTTTTTTAACATGAACATCCCAACACATTTAAAACATAAACCTGTAATTGTTGCCGAAAACTATGCCAATATTGATGGACGTACAGCTTATCAAACTGATGCTCAAGGGCTTTCTCTCGGTTTAGCACAGTGGAATGACAGAGGTAAGGTGGATATTTCAGCAAAAGTTTGGCGCCATACGGGTGGCAAATGGTCTCGTCAATCAGAAGAACTTCCTCTACATCGTGTGCTCGACCTTGCTATTTTAGTATGTGAGGCGCAACTCCATTTTAAAGAGGCCTATCGCTTCGAGCATTTATATGATGAGGAAAACCCTGTGATTAAGCGTGTAGGTTTACAGGGAGATGCCATGACTGTGGAAGTTTGCACGGAAAATGAGCAAATCAATGAAGATATTCAACTTTTTCAGCAAGCGTTAAATAATGATGGTGAGCTAATCGGTGAACGACTGCGCACATTGTCACGAATCTTAAAAGAAATGGGTTATTAAAACTCAAGAGGAACCTATTGATGAATGCACAAATGTTACAAGATGATCAACAACTTAAGAAAGCCTTTTTTAATTTTTTAATTCCTGTTATGTTGGCGAATGTCCTGCAATCCGTTGGCCAAGTTTTTGCTATGTTTTTAGTGGGCCGTAATTTAGGTGTCGATGCACTTGCAGCGATTTCAGCCTTTTTCCCATTTTTCTTCTTTTTAATGGCATTTGCCATTGGCATTGGATCAGGTAGCTCCATCTTAGTCGGGCAAACATTCGGGGCTGGTAATCATGCTAAGATGAAGGAAGTTGTTGGGGTAACTCTCGCCTTCACAACAATTTTATCCATTGTAGTGGCAATCTTCGGCGGCTTCTTTATTGAGTGGATTTTACGTTTTATGCAAACACCAGCAAATATATTAGACATGAGTATTAGCTATGCCCAAATTTTATTCTTCACATTACCAATTATGTTCTGGTATATGGTGTATACAACATTTATGCGTGGAGTTGGTGATTCGAAAACACCATTCCTATTTTTAGTTATTAGTGTTGTCTTAAATATCGCCTTCCTTCCTCCACTACTGTTCGGTTGGTTTGGCTTACCTGCATTTGGCTTAAATGGTGCCGCTTATGCATCCGTTTTATCAAACCTAGTAACAATGATTCTGTTACTGGCGTATTTGCATAAAACAAAGCATTTACTGCGTTTAGACAAATCTATTTTACAGCATTTTAAATGGAAGAAAGATATTTTAGCTTCATTATTAAAGCTAGCGATCCCATCTAGTATTAGTATGGTCGCTATCTCTGTCGCAGAAATTGCTGTCATTGGCTTTGTCAACGTCTATGGCTCCAATGCAACGGCGGCTTACGGCGTTGTTAATCAGGTAGCTAGCTATGCACAGGTACCTGCGATGAGTATTGCCATTGCTACATCTGTATTTGTCGCACAGGCATTAGGTGCAAATTCTACAGAGATGATTAAAAAAATTCGCCAAATGGGTGTACGTATCAATTATCTTTTAGGAGGCTCCATTATACTTATTATGTATCTATTTGCTGAGCCAATTTTGGCCTTCTTTATCGATTCACATGATACTGTGCTCATTGCCAAAAATTATTTATATATCGCATTTTGGAGTTATTTAATTTTCGGTCATACACAAACGGTTTCAGCTACGATGCGTGCAACAGGTGTCGTTTTATGGCCTACAATCTTCTTAGTTATTACGATTTGGGTAGTTGAGGTACCATTAGCCTTCCTACTATCTCACCACACTTCACTAGACCTAAATGGTGTATGGTTAGCCTACCCAATTACCTTCTGTGTACATTTTATTATGCAGTATGCCTACTTCAAGCTAGGCTGGCAAAAACGAACATTAAAAGCTATGCTTAACGATTAAAGGACTGAGGACATGCAAATAACGCATGTCCTTTTTTCAATAAACACAAAATAACCAGGTACTCGATTGTGAGCCCTGGTCATTTTGTGAAAAGTGAATTTTACTACTTTGCTTTAGTTTTTTGTATTCTACTAATGGATTAGGCGTATTCCGCTAAAAAAAGTTACAAATAAAATAAAAAATTATTTCATTTTCTTCGATTCATTTTCCCCTAGGTTTATAGACAATCAAAACGTATTAATACCCCCTACATTTTTTTATAAAAACACCAGCTTTTGTCCAAGCTACTATTATAAAATAGCTACTTGAGAGTGGAGAAACGATGAAAACAACCTTCAAATTTATAGTGATGATTTTTCTAACAACCCTGCTCGCAGGTTGCTGGGATATTACAGAGCCACAAAGAATGTACTATGTCAATGCAGTCGGTGTTGATTATGTTGATGATGAATATGAGGTGTATTTACAAATTATCAATTTTGCTGATGTCGCTAAATCCGTTCAACCTAGTTCAAATGCTGATCCTGCTGAAATCGGCCATGCCAAAGGAAGAACCGTAGAGGAAGCTATCTACAAATTGTATCGATCGTCTGACCAACAAATTTTTTGGGGGCATATGAGATATATAATTTTCTCGGAGAGCGCCTTGGAAAATGAGCGATTTATCCCCGTTATTGATACGTTTATTCGTTTTCGAGATACAAGGTATCAAATTTGGATGTATTGTACAAAGGATCCAGTGCACGATGTCCTCCTTGTCTCACCAATATTAAAAAATTCACTGTCTTCCTCAAAACTAAGTAATCCGATCAACCCAACAGAACAAGAAACGTTTGTTGAACCAAAAAATTTACGAGAAATCGTTATTGGATTAAATGAGCCAAATCATGAAGTGACAGTACCTTATGTATCCATCAAAAAAGATTGGCAAACGGACGAGGAAAAAGTAGAAGAAACCTATTTTTCTGGTGTCGGCATTTTATCGAAAGACGGCTTTAAAGGGTTTGTGAAGGATGAGGCTGCCCGAGGTAATCAATGGATGCATAATTACACAAACAGAGGTGAAATCACCTTTAAATTAAGAACAGACGGTAAAGAGGAATTAACCGTCAGTATTGACAAATTACAGGTTAAAAAAATACCTGTAGTGAACAAAGAGGATGTTTATTTTGATGTGGAATTAAAACTTCGTGCAACCGTCAATGGTTTTAAAGGAAAAGTCAGCGAAAAAGAACTGAAAAAACAAATTATTAAGGAAGTGAAACAGGAAATTCGTGAAACCTATAATGAGGGATTAAAATTAGATGTAGATATTTTTCGATTATCAGAGGTGCTTTATCGCGACAACGTCAAAGCATGGAAAAAGTTGGAGACAGATGGAAAAATTCCTTTACAAGAGAATACTATTCGTAAAATTTCTATTGACGTTTCGCAAATAAACCCAGGGCGCAAAACGTTTTCTGAAATCATTAAAATTAAAAGACCAGATTCCTCTGAATAAAAAAGCGCTTGGGTGCCAAGCGTTTTTTTTATAAACGGAATTTTTCTTGGACCATTTTTGCAACGTCTTCAGCCCCTAAATTTGTGCTGTTTATTTTTATATAGTTAGGGAATTGAATTTCACCATCGACTGAATTCATTCTGTATTTTTCTATAGAGGTTAACAAGTCCTGTTCAGACCAAATAAGATCCCTTTTTGAAGGTTTATGCTCAAGTCTATTAGTGCCTTTATTGCGCTGAAGTCTCTCCTCTAAAGCAGCCTCAAGTTCTACATAGTACACCATGCCACCTTTGTATTCAAAAAGCTCAGCAACTTGCTTCACATAGTCCCAATCCTCTTGAAAATCAAACGCCCAAACATATGTAAAAATCAATCCATATAATTGACTAGCCGAAACTTCCTCGAATATCTCCTGTCGAAACAAATTGACTAGCCTCTTCCCCTCTTTCGTACCATAGTCAAAAAAATGACTAACCAAATCAATCGTCATATGATTATGAAATAGCTTTAAACCTGTTATTTTTGCTAATTCCTGCCCTACTGTCATTTTCCCAACAGCTTGAGGACCAAATATAAGAACTAATTTCATTCGTTACCTCCTAGGCAATGCTCCATCATTTTGAGTATAAAATATTATTTACGGCTAACAATAGTTTTAAATCGTTCAAATCGAGGTGATAAAGTATGGAACATTTCCCACTAATACATACAAACTTTTGGGATGCCGTAATTGCCGTTCCAGTAGTGATGATTCTAACACAATTGATTAAGAGAATGTGTAATATTAAGCCTTTTTGGGTTCCCTCCATCGCTTTAGTTATCGGCTTACTCATTTCCGTCTTCATTAGCCATCGCCACAATTTGTTAGCTGGATTATTTATGGGCTGGTTTTATGGCTATGCGGCAATTGGTAGTTATGCTTCTTTGAAAACCTCTTATATTACTTATAAGCAGAAAAAATTAAAAAAACAAAATCGGTTTCCTTCTTAAAATTTTTTTCGAAATACGCACAATTCAAGTCTCTTAAATTGAAAATAATGCCTCTTCTATTCCTCTCATAATATCAATGGCTCCATTTGATTTATTGGAACAAATCACTACCCTGAGAGAATATTCGGGGTAATATGCTGAGTGGAAGCAGACCCCAGGATCATACCCCATAACATGATATTTCAGAATAGATTGTTTGCTATTTTTCTTAATCCATACACCATGTCCATAGCCATTATTTTCACCCGTTTCTACATGTGCTGTTAGAAGTTGCTGCGTTAAATCTTCATTTAAAAGTTCAAAGTTCATCAGGGCATGCCATAACTTCGCCATATCACCTACTGTGACAAATGCTCCCCCATCAGAACCACCTTTCACGGGTAATGAGTAAATATTTGTTTTCCATGTACCGTCTGGGTTGTCAATGTAACCTAAGGCTGTATTTGACGGCAGAGCATCCAACGAGTAATAGCCCGATTCCGTCATTTTCACTCGATCAAAAATATAGTGTTGAATGTATTCTGAAAAAACCATACCAGATGTATGCTCGACAATTAATCCTAATAAAATATAGCCTGCATTGTTGTAGTGAAATCTATCGCCTACTTTATATTTCATAGGGCGATTTTGAAATAAAGGTAAAAAATCACTTAATGTTCGAAAATGATACATCGGATTTTCAACCCACAACTCTTCAAAATCTTCCATTTCTTCCTCATCAAAATAATCTGGTATCCCGGAAGTATGCGTCAGTAAATGATTAATCGTTATGTCCTTATCAAAATGTGCAAAATGATGGTTGAGACATTCATATAATTTCGTGTCAAAAGAAAATTTTCCTTGTTCTATTAGCTGACAAATAGCTATTGCCGTAAAAATTTTACAACCAGAGGCAATTCCAAAACGAGTTTTTGCCTGATTTTTGATTTGCTCAGAACGGTTTGCATACCCAAAACTTTGATTGACTAAGACACCCTTCTCTCGATTCTCCACAAGCACTGTCCCTGAAAAATCAACCTTCTGTTGAATGTTCATTATGATGTTATGTAATTTTGTATTCATACAGATTCTCCTAATTTTATTAAATTTTCTAAATAATAACTCTTTCTATTTTAACAATATAGATTGGATGTGTCATGTGAATTTCTTCTAAAGTCGAAGTTACTGCCATTCAATGGGCACTTCGAGCAATTGTAGCCTTTTTCTTCTTATTCATTGCAGCAAAAATAATGGGGCAGCGTTCTACTTCACAACTAAGATTATTGGACTTTGCTATGGCCATTACATTTGATTTTATTATCGCCCTTCCCTTATCTGATGAAGGTTAGGTATGAAGGGTTCCATGATTACCATAACCGTTTTAGTTTTTTTATATCTGATTGGTGTTTTTTTGAGTCCGAAATGGTTAACATTTCGACATTTTATCGACGCTTCCCCAATATTAAAATGGGAAAATCATATCCGAAAACTTACGTAAAGCTCGAATAACAGTAGATTTTTTATTGACTGAATGAAGAAAAGAAACAATAGAAGAGGTTCAAAATGTTGCGGTTGCTTTTTGGGAACCAGACGGATCCTCCACCTCTAGTTTTTTACACACACAACACCAAACAACTATGCGTACAGATTTGAACCTAAACCCTCAGCCCCTTTTTCTACCAATTATTCTTATTAAAGAAGAAAAAATTGATTATCATGAGCTACAAAAAACTGAACATACGGAGGACTAGATACATGAACAACTAACGACAACTCATAAAATGAATATAAAAAATATACTCATAGCAACCATCGATCAACATGACAATTTGCAGTTTTTCCCTATATTAAATGAGTCACATCGAACGAAACTAAATAGTGGTCAAAATGATGGTTGCCGAAACGCCATTTGAAAAGGCTCCACCAGTTGTAGTCACTTGCACAGAAAGAAGTGTACAACTATTAATTGAATAGTTTGCATTTGCCTTCGCACAACTATTTGGAGTAGTTATTGAACTTGGTCCTGTTACTGTCGCAATAATCCCTGTTGCAGTTGGGGCAGTGAAACCACCATTCGTGCTTATAAATACTTGTGCCGAAGCGGTTTGTCCTGCGCTAAGTGAATGATCCCGTATATTCAAAGTTAAGCTTCGAATGATAGCATTTTCCGGAATAACGATTGAACTTCTGACAAAAGAAGCTGACGAATTGCCTGTTCCTAGAAAATCATTATTGCCAACTGATTGATCTGTAGATAAGTATACTTCCATGAGACCTGAACCACTCGGACCCGTAGAGCCAGTCGTGCCCGTTATACCAGTAACACCCGTAGTCCCTCTTGCTCCAGTTGCCCCCGTAACCCCTGTGATTCCAGTAATACCTGTCGCTCCTGTGATACCTGTTGTACCTTGTTGTCCTGTAGCTCCGGTATTTCCTACTAATCCTTGGAGGCCTGTTCCTCCTGTAATCCCAGTTACCCCAGTATTCCCTATTACTCCTGTGACACCGGTTGTACCTTGTTGCCCAGTGGCTCCGGTATTTCCTACTAGTCCTTGGAGACCCGTTGCTCCTGTAATCCCAGTTACCCCAGTATTCCCTGTCACTCCTGTGACACCGGTTGTACCTTGTAGTCCCGTTGCTCCGGTATTTCCTACTAGTCCTTGGAGGCCTGTCGCCCCTGTATTCCCTACTGCCCCTTGAGGTCCTGTCACTCCCTGAATGCCTATGGCTCCAGTTTGACCTGTTATCCCTTGTAATCCCGTGGCTCCTGTTTGGCCAGTAATTCCTTGTAATCCTGTCGCTCCTGTTGACCCTGTTATCCCTTGTAGTCCCATTGCTCCGGTTAGTCCTATTTCTCCTTGGGGTCCTGTCGCTCCTGTTGATCCCGTTATCCCTTGTGGTCCCATGCTTCCGGTTAGACCTATTTCTCCTTGGGGCCCTGTCGCACCTCTTGACCCTGTTATCCCTTGTGGTCCCATTGCTCCGGTTAGTCCTATTTCTCCTTGGGGTCCTGTTGCACCTGTTATTCCTATTTCTCCTTGTGGTCCCATTGCACCTGTTATTCCTATTTCTCCTTGGGGTCCTGTCGCTCCTGTTATACCTATCTTTCCTTGGGGTCCTGTTGCACCTGTTATTCCTATTTCTCCTTGTGGTCCTGTTGCACCTGTTATTCCTGTTGCTCCCTGAGATCCCGTAGCACCGATTAATCCTGCTAGTCCTTGCAATCCTCTCTCACCAGTTGCTCCCACAAGCCCTTGAGGTCCCATTGCTCCGGTTATTCCTGCCGCTCCTTGTGGACCTGTATTGCCAGTTTCTCCTGCTAGTCCTTGGGCACCTGTCACTCCAGTTGTGCCCGTTATGCCCTGGGGTCCCATTGCCCCTGGCAATCCCAGTGCACCTTGAGGACCTGTCATGCCTGTCGCACCCGTGGCACCTGTTGCTCCTGTTACACCTATAGGATCTTGGATGCCAGATAAATCATATGGATATCCATTACACCCAAATTCATTACACTTATACTTCATGGGATAGTTACATTTGGAATCACATTTGAAATTATCAAAATTACGGCTGTAACTAAATCTCAAACATTTCACCTCCCATTCTTTTGCATCATATTCGAAAGTTTACTATGGGGATAATTAATGCACCTAGTTTATTGACTATTTGGTTAATTATAGATGAGTGCTTTTGTATTTGGCCATAACATAAAAAAAAACATTGGGCTCTAATTAGAACTCAATGTCTGATTATTTTTCAATACATGTTCACAAGAATTGGTCCGAGTTTACGCCGGATATACCATTCGATTACGATTAAATTCGGCACCCAACATAACCAAGCAATAACAGCATAATAATACTGAAAATTTTCACCCCCAAATAGGATGGTAAACAAAGGTAACCAAATGCGTAAGGATACTGCTGCAAACGTTAAAGCATAATTTCTTAGCATCCATTTTTGATGGGCTTGAATGTTTCGATGTTTGATTTTTATGAGCGCTTGCAACATTGTCAATAACCAACCTATCGATAATACACAAAATCCTAATTTCGTGACCCATCCTCCTGTGGCGTTAAATGCTAAATAAAGACCTGTACTGCCCCCAAATAAAATACTGGCACAATAAATTTTCCCCAATATTCGATGAGACTTCACATTGTTCTCTCTTAATTTTGAGGACAAGGTAAAAGGGCCAATTACTAACGCTAGCACTCCAAAAATAATATGAATATACAGCATGATGAACCAAAATGAGTTTAAAGTATCACTTAACATGAGCTTTAATTGAACAAAACCTGCTTGCTTTGCATCCAACAAAATATATTGGACGATAGAATAGCCCGCTATTAAAAATGCCAAGACACTCATGGTCAACCACATTTTCCTCTTAATAGATGCCGCTCCTTTCCCCATAGATTGATAATTATTATGTACTAGTTGGAAGTTGTATGCTGCAATGGAGGACCAGATAATAGGCATGCAAATCGCTCCACACCTGGGTATTTTTCTCCTAAACTCGTAATGTGAAATCCAATATTTTTATAAAAAATCACAGCATCTCTATCCGTTTCAGCATAAATGGAAGAAAACGAATGATGATGGTTAATAAACTGAACCATCTCACGCCCAATTCCTTTCCCACGAAGCGCTGACGATACGGCAATATGTTTAATGACACTTTGATGTGCATCACCTATTTCAATACCTATACAGCCAACAAGTTCTTGATCCATGTAATAGCCATATAATTTTCTTGCTGGAGAATATATATACAAATCATATTCTTGATCCACGTTTGTTTTTGATGTGGCATAGGATAATAATACTTTCACTGCGGGTTGAATAGGAATAGATTGAATCATTTCCATAGAACCCTTCCTTTCTATTATGGTTATGCAGATAGACCATGGTTTCATTTTTAATTTTCATTTTTAAATCACTGGATTTTATTTCATAAAAACGTTGGGATGGATTATCCCTTCTACATTAATAATGATATCGCCCCAAACAAGTGAGGTCTGTCATACGTTTTTTCTTTTTTTCCACAAGACTAAAACAAACATCATTAGAAATACCATAGTCATTCCGATAATAATAATTGGAAGTGGACCAACAAGTATAAAATAGCTGTCTCTTACCTGATAGTTGCTACTCATGGAAAACCTCCTATTCATGAAATTAGATGTTCGTATTTTTGTTGCAAGAAAAGTTGATCTTTACTAATTTGCACTATATGTATCTCCTATTTTATATTATTAACCCAAATAATGGTATGTTATATTACTTAAAAGCTATATTATTGGAGGGATTCATAATGAAAATTAGAAAGGCAATCGTACAAGATGCTGAAGGCATTGGGACAGTACATGTAGATAGTTGGAGAACTACCTATAAAGATATTGTTCCAGATGAATTTTTAAATAAATTATCTTATAAACAACGAACACTTTTATGGGAACGTCATCTTGAAGATCTTACTAAATTGATACTTGTAGTTGAAAATGACGACGGAGATATTATTGGCTTTTCTTCTGCTGGTAAGAGGGAAACAGCTCCTTTTCCCAATTCGATTTATTTAGAAACACTCTATCTCCTAGAAGCCTATCAGGGGAAAGGACTAGGTAAGCTTTTATTGAAAGAACTCTTCCTTTTCTTTCAGCAGAATAACTATCAAACCATATATGTAGAAGTGTTGGCTGACAATAAAACAAAATATTTCTACGAACATTTTGGTGCAAAGCTTATAACAAGCCTAGAAATCAATATTGGTGGCAAAGTATTAGAGGAGTTAGTTTTTGAATGGGATGATATCACTAAAGTAATTGAACTATTATTGAATGAATAAAAGTACCCAAATGAATTTGCAGCCATTAATTACAGATTAGGAGGGTTGAAAGTTGGCGATTGGCGTAGTTGTTATTGCTTTGGTGTTGATCGTATCCATTGTTTTTATTATATGCCTTGGTAAATCGAAGAAAACGACATTAATTATTTGGGGAATCACTATAATGTTAATCATAGTTCCACTGTTTGCATGGGTCATTTCTATTTTGTATGGCATAAAAGAAGGCGATGGTTTTGCAACAGTAGGACTTATGGCCATCTTGTTTCCCACTTTATTTCTCGTCGGACTGGTTATACTTCTTGTCGGTGCATTCAAAAAATTCTAATGTTTACCACTCATGTTTATTCTACTCGTTTAAAATAAACATGAGTAAAGTAAATTTTTCAATCTAAAGTCTTCTCAAAACTTAAGATAACTTTATCTTCGTAAATTCTTTCATCAAACTGTATAAAACCAAGCGACGTCCAGAAGTTTAAAGCGCTTTTATTGGTAGAATGTACAGCAATATGGATACAGTTTACTTGTTGGGTTCTCATCAGTTCCTCATACAACAAGTAAATTTTTTTTGCATATCCTAAACCTTGATATTTTTTGTGTACTGCCAATAAACTTATCCACGGTTTTTGATGACGGGGGCTTGACAATCCATAATCCAAAATAGCAATAAAGTCATCCCCTTTTTTCACCAAATATCTTTCAATCTGTAATTCTTCTGTTTCTTCGTGTATATCTAGAATATCCTCATTCCCAAGAACTTTTTTATCATAGGCGATTAAATTATATTCCTGATTCGAATTCATAATGTTCTTTTCGGTTTCCACAAATTTCATGTCGTTTTTAAGAAAGGTAAACATTTTTTATTTCTCCTTTTCTCTTGTTACTTACATAGTACCTCAAATTGGATTACATTGGCGTTTAATTATGTATGCGAAGTAGACCATTATTATTTCAGTGACTCTTTTTTAGCTTACATTAGACGAATACCCCACTTCCTTCAATGACAAATTACATACTATAAACTGAAGAAAGGAGAGGTTTTCATGGGATATTACGGAAACGTAGGAAACGCAGGATATTATGGTAGTGTAGGTAATTACAGTTGTTGTTACAGCGGTTATGGGAATGAATATAGCATGGGCTACTGCATGGACCACGGCAAAGGTAATAGTTCAACATTTGTCTTAATCGTTATTCTATTCATTCTACTTATTATTGTTGGCGCAACATTTATGCAAAAAGAAGATTGTTAATAGTTAGTTGTAACAAATACTGGACAAAAGCTTGATATAACCGTATTTTATTGTCTTCAAGCTTTCGTTAATCCTCAAGAATCATCATAAATAATCTTTAAAAATCATGAATTGGTCAGTTTTTAGTCGGTTAATCGGTTGATTTTTTATCATTTAAGACCACCCATCATGGAGTGGTCTTTTTTAAATAGTCACTAATGGAGGATAATCAATTTAAATTCAGAGTTCTCTTTGCTTTTCTACGGTTATTTCAATTAAACCATGCTTTAATACATGATTTCTAGCTATCAAAATATTTTTCAGAATTACAATTTAATCTAAACCCTAAGGCGAATTTGTATAAATAGACTTCCTACAGGGTAGACTTTTTAAAGAAAATTCTGGAGGTGGGAAATACGTGTTTGAGAAAAAATTAGCACTTCATGAAACAATGGAATTTCATGAAGTCATTAACTTTATGACAACTAGTTTACTTAAATCGAAGCTGAGTCAAGGTGTGGTCTTTGATGATGATTTAAGAGCATTATTGGACAAAAATGTAAAATTATCTACACCCGCACTCACTGCTATGGTTAAGCTCTACTCTAAATCGGAATTAGAATATTAGGAGGACAATTGTATGAAAGACTATTTAGATCCTATAAATTCAATTGGAATGCCTGAACTAACTGATTCGGGGCTTGCTCTGGAGTTTTTACTTACAACAAAGACTGGTATTAGAAATCTTTCAATTGCCTTAACAGAAACAGCTTCTCCTGCGCTTCG
This sequence comes from Lysinibacillus sp. UBA5990, assembly GCF_002429815.1. Lineage (NCBI taxonomy): Bacteria > Bacillati > Bacillota > Bacilli > Caryophanales > Bacillaceae > Lysinibacillus > Lysinibacillus sp. UBA5990. The sequence continues at coordinate 1,185,345 of NZ_DJAY01000015.1, read as the reverse complement.
GAAAATCATGAAAACACAGCTGGATGTCATGATTGATTTATACTTTGAAATTTCTGAACTGATGCTAAAAAAAGAATGGTTAAAACCTTATGATCTAGAAGGTCAAAAAGAACTGGATATTAAATCTGCCGAAAATGCGATTAGTATTGCTCAGTTGGATTTATTCCCTAAAAGCATGAATCGAAAAGGATTGTTCCCTACCCCACCGAAAAAATAAACGAAAAAGAGGAATTTTTTATGAAAGCTGTCACTTTTCAAGGTATAAAAAATGTTGAGGTTAAGGAAGTAAAAGACCCTAAAATTAAAAAAGCCGATGATATTATTGTTCGTTTAACCACTACTGCCATTTGCGGGTCAGACTTGCATTTGATCCATGGAATGATCCCAAATATTGGACAAGACTATGTCATTGGCCATGAACCGATGGGCATTGTAGAAGAAGTTGGCAAAAGTGTGACGAAAGTTAAAAAGGGTGACCGAGTTGTCATTCCTTTTAATATTGCATGCGGGGAATGCTGGTATTGCAATCATGATTTGGAAAGTCAGTGTGATAATGCAAACGATAATGGTGAAATGGGTGCCTACTTTGGTTATTCAGACACAACAGGCGGTTTTCCGGGAGGACAGGCAGAGTATATGCGGGTTCCATATGGCAATTTTATCCCTTTCAAAATTCCGGAGAAATCTGAAGTTCCTGATGAAAGTCTAGTTCTCCTTGCTGATGCTGCCTCTACTGCTTTTTGGAGTGTAGATAATGCCGGTGTAAAGAAAGGAGATACCGTTGTTATTCTTGGCTGCGGCCCTGTTGGACTATTAGCACAAAAATTTGCTTGGTTGAAAGGAGCAGAAAGAGTAATCGCAGTTGACTACATCGGATATCGTCTTAAACATGCAAAGAAGACAAATAACGTCGAAATCGTTAATTTTGAAGACCATGAAAATTGTGGTGAATATTTAAAAGAGATTACAAAGGGTGGTGCAGACGTTGTCATTGATTGTGTTGGTATGAGCGGAAAAATGACGCCTCTCGAATTTCTTGCAAGTGGCGTAAAACTTCAAAGTGGTGCTATGGGAGCCATTGTAACAGCCAGTCAAGCTGTACGTAAAGGTGGAACTATCCAAATTACTGGTGTTTATGGTGGTCGATACAACGCCTTCCCACTAGGAGATATTTTCCAGCGCAATGTAGCAATTCGTACTGGACAAGCTCCAGTTGTTCATCTCATGCCTTATGTCTATAACTTAATCGCTGATGGTAAAGTAAATCCAGGTGATATCATTACACACGTACTTCCTCTTGAAAAAGCAAAACATGGTTATGAAATATTCGATACAAAACAGGAAGACTGTATTAAAGTAGTTTTAAAACCCTAAATATAGATTCTAGGTACTTTTGTCTCTCTATTGCACAAGTACCTTTTCTATATCGTAATTTCAATAGGACCATCCCCTTCTCTTTGAGAAAGCAATTTTACAGCAAAGATAGAAAAGATACATATTTCAGCTACAAGATGTAATGAAAGCAGTTAAAAACAACTATTTAACTTGGTTCGATAGTGCACAAGCTACATACATCAACATTCAAATTTTCTAAAACAATATCTCCTTATTAAAAAGTAGTTGAGCGCCTAGTCCCTCTAACCAATTGTTGAAAGGTACTGGACGTTCTTTAGAAGAAGTTTCTTCTATAGATGATGCTTTTATTAGGATTCACTTTTGAACACTCTACAACCTTGTTATACGCTCCTACAAATACAGCTCTCAATGTACTTGCTACTATACAAAGTACCTTCTTTACTATCCATGGCAATTTTAAATAGCACGTTCTTTGCTTTTATAAAGTCAGGTGCATTTTGAACCTGAGTAGCCAATACAACCTTGTGAAATTCATCTTTCAAGTTATCAGCCAATGGCAAAATATTCATGAAAGAACTTAAAAGAATTAAGTGCTTGATTCTGAGATTGTGGAGGGCAAACCTTGTCATTATTAGCTTCATCGACTTTCTCTCGTTGGGACATACGAAAATGCGATAATTATTAGTCCCTTTTATGCCGTACAATTTAATGCTTGGTACTTTTTCAATGATTCCTAACTTCACTAATTTCTTCATCGATCGATAACAGTCTTTGTACGGACTAGATTTATGGAAAACGAAGTTGGGATCAGAAGAGACTTTTATAAGAAGTATGCATTAGAAAAAATCGACGAAGCTCTAAAATCGACGACGATTCCGAAATCACTCAGTTTTAAAGAGCAGATATCTAATATAGTTGTCTGTTTTTTGTTATGTACAAGGCCTGTTAAATTCCCTAATATAGTTAAAAAAGGGGGGATTTAATTTGAAAAAATCAACAGTTATATTTAGTGTAATTATTTTACTTTTTACCTTTAGTATGGGCGCTTACGCTGCAACTAAATACAATTTAACTTTTAACGGAAAAAAGCAATCTACTGATATACAGTATATTAATAATATTGCATATGTACCGTTAGCTGAAGTTACTAAACTATTTGAAGGTAAACTAACTTACGATGGCAAAACTAAAACATTTGCTATTTCAACCAACGCTACTGAATCTACTACTCAATCTGAATTGACGAAAACTATTGATGGAGTAACTGTTAAAATTGACAAAGTAATTCAGGATTCAGATTCTTTAAGAGTTTATTTAACCTATGTTAATAATTCAGATGATGAAGTAAATACTACTGTTTCTTTGTCTAAGGTAGTTGCAAATGGAAAACAATACAGTTACAACTCTGACTTCAATTTTAAAAGATGGTATAAAAAAGATGTTCCTCACGCTGATTCATCTATAGAACCAGGTGTAACTGCTGAGAATGTGATTTTCTTTGAGCCTGTCAATGCAGATTCAATTAACATTGCGATTACTGTTAACTGGGAAGACTACAAATTTAATAATGTAAAGATTACAAAATAAACTTTTTATCATTCAACAGATAACTAAACAAGGTTGTCTGTTTTTTGTATACTTTCTTTGCGTTATTTCCTAAAATGGTAATAACAAGGGAGATTTTATACAAGAAATTATTTTACATTGGAGCATTGTCAGCATTATTACTCGCTGCTTGAAAGTTGTGAAACTGATACTTATTCTACGGTGCAGGTTAATTTGATAATTGGAAGGAAAAATGTATATAGAAAGGGAACTATTTGATATACCATATTAAATTAAAGGAGAGAGGCATGAGTAAATCATTTATTGAACAAGTGCATTATGTTAGAATTCCAGTAAAAGATTTAGAACTATCTGTACAATGGTATCAAGACGTATTAGGGTTACAGTTATTAAACATTACTGAGGAACTTGCGATATTAAAAGTAAATGAAGGGCCTTTCTTACTTATCTTAGTTCCAACCAAAGATGAAACATTTGCACATTTTACAATTGATAATGAACAAGAATTTAGCATTGGCTTTACAAGTTCAGAGCTATCCAAATTTCACCAACACTTAATTGATAATCAAGTTAAGGTAGAAGATATTAAAGAAGATAATGGTCATGCCTTTTTCCACTTTTATGACCCAACTGGTAATAAACTTCAAGTTCATTGGTAAGATTCATTAATAGCTAGAAATAAACAATAATTTTGTAAAGCCCATTACCAATTAAGGTAACGGGCTTTTCTCTTTAACGTTGTGCAATGATAATCTTCAACCCTTTAAAATCACCACTTGCCATAGCTCCTTTGTCAAACTTATCAAGCCATGAAAGGTTGGAGCAGTACGTTTTCTTTAACTAATAATCGTTTGGTATCGCAAAGTTCGGGACTTTGCTGTCTCTAACCCTGCCATCATAATTTTTTCTAGTTGCTGTCCCTTATCTTAAAAAAATAAAAAGCCGTACCTTTTTTGGGATACAACTTAAATTGATATGTTTAATTATCCTTTTAGGTTCTATGACAGTTGTCACAACTCCTATCAAAAATTATACATATAATAAAATTATGGAAAGGAGGTGCATTTTTCATGTCCCAAAACTATGGCGGTAGCGGTGGTTATGGTAGTGGTTCAGGATTTGCCCTTATTGTAGTTCTATTCATTCTTCTAATAATTGTTGGTGCTGCTTTCATGTATAATTCATATTAATTTATTTTGAACCATTGACCCGACCGTAAAAACAAAATCCTCCGATGTGATAACTTTATATAATCCTTACACCTCTATTCTTTAGGGTCACTTCCTCAAGGTGATCCTTTTAATTATTCCCTCCACAATTCATAGTCCTACTCGCAAAGTCCATTTAATACATCTAACGGACTTCGTGGCATAATAAAAAGCACCTCATTTGAGATGCTTGCTTCAAGTATTATTAAAGTACTCTACGGAATTTAAAAGTTCCTATTGGTAAATTGGCAGCTTCTGAAATCTTCTGGTTGATGATTTGAATTTCTTCTAAATTATCTCCATAGATATCTTCTTCAATATCAATTTCCACCTTATGTTTTTCTTCCCCATTTCTAAAATTATAGTATTCAATTAGCATATATGCACCCCTTTATACACTAATCATAGCGCGAATGGTATCAGGTTTCTCTACTAGAAATATAAAGATATTAAAAAGCACTCCGCAGAGATGCTTAGAAGTATTCAACACCATAGCAGCCAGACTTCTCTATATCGATACTGTTCCTTTTTATTTTTAAAACTTTACAGTCATACCTATTTAGTCATATTCAGAACGGAATAATAATATTTTTATAATGGTAATGTGTAAAACCCTTTACTTGGGATAGCAAACTGTTTCTAATATCGCCCCACGATTACTGAGCTAAGCTATCCCAAGATACATATAAGGCAAATTAAGTTGCATACATTAATAGTGGTGCCTCGCACGCGCTTTTTACAGACTGTGGCATTAATTGTAGCCACAAGTTTTTATTGGTACTTAAAATTAAAAGAACACTCAAAACATCACTTTTCAGTTGATAATACTTAGTAATTTCGTTAATCTGATCACTTTCTTAAAAAATAAGAGGCATTTTCTATTAAATGTGTATAATTTAGATTTAATTTAGAAATGATGAAATTGTCTTCATACACTACTCGAAGCTGTAACGATCTTGCCGTTATAGCTTTTTTTAATTTTTTCAAAGGCCAAAAACTATAAAACCCAAGTTAACTCGACATATAAATAGTAGTGGTAAGCTAAACTAGTTTAACAAAACCTCTCTTATTAGTTGGTTATCCCAAGTGACCCTTCTCATATTGTTCACTTAAGAAAGCTGTGGCGTCTGCAAACGTTGCGGCTTTCTTAATGTATAAGAGATCTCGATTTGCACAAATTAAGGTTGAGTATCGCAAGCACTTACCAGATTGTGACGCTAGTTGACCGTCACATCATCCCATTACAGGGTCACTTCTAACCGTGAGTGACCCTTTTTTCTATCCTCATATTATTCAGCAACCTAATTCGTGAATTAGTTCCAGCTGCACTTTACTTAATCGTTTTCGGCAACTTTTTATATACTCTTTATTAGTAAACCATCCCTCACGTTTGTATTTTTGTACCCATTTATACTTATATGGCATGATCACACTTGCTTCACACCCATCAACGATAATGGCCATTTCTATATAACAAGAATAAGGATTAGGTATGGTCTTCCACAATCTACCCCGTGGTTGTTTTGACTACTTCGCCGACTGAACATCAAAAATACGGATCATGATAATTATTTTATACTACTAATTATTTTTTACTCTCAAACAGAACTTACATTCCACTTAAGGTGGTCGCATCAGGTGAAGCTTAGACGCCGATGAAGGATAATGAGGGCAACTCAATAAATCTACTATTTACAAAAACAATTCCTTCACATCCAGATAGTATGTCTGGAAGATGGCGTGAGATTGTAGACCGTCACAATTTACCTAAAATAAAATTTCATGGTTTAAGGCATACCTACGCATCTTTTATGATTAGTAAAAATGTAAATTTTAAAATTATTCAAGAACAACTTGGACATGCTAGCATTCAAGGAACGATTAATACTTATAGCCACTTAACTATGAAAGATAAAGAAAAAGCAACCGACTACTTCAACTCCATTTTATAAAAAACGGTCGGTTTTTGGTCGGTTGCTCTTATTAAGGTATTTAATACATGTTGAAAACCTTGTTATATCAACTAGTCTTGAATAGCTGCCTCTAACGCTACAACCATCATGTCGTTGAAAGTCGTTTGACGTTCTTCTGATGTTGTTACTTCGCCAGTTAAAATGTGGTCACTTACTGTTAGAACAGAAAGTGCTTTACGGCCGAATTTAGCTGCTAATGTGTAAAGAGCTGCTGATTCCATTTCTACAGCTAGTACACCGTATTGTGCTAATTTTTCATTTTGATGCTCATCTGAGTAGAATAAATCTGCTGTGAAGATATTCCCCACTTGTAAGTTAAGTCCAGCATCTTTTCCTGCGTTATACGCTTTTAATAATAGGTCAAAGTCTGCGATTGGTGCGAAGTCGATAGCACCGCCCCAAATGATTTGGTTCATACGTGTATCAGACGTTGCTGCTTGCGCTAAAATCACGTCACGCACTTTCACATCTTTTTGAATTGCACCACAAGTACCTACACGGATTAACTTTTGAACATCATATTCTTGCATTAATTCTGTCGCATAGATTGAAATAGATGGCACACCCATACCAGTTCCTTGTACTGAAATACGTTTGCCTTTATACGTACCCGTATAACCAAACATATTACGTACCTCGTTGTAGCAAGTTACATCTTCTAAAAATGTTTCCGCGATGTATTTTGCACGAAGTGGATCTCCTGGAAGTAAAATTGTGTCAGCGATTTCACCTTTTTTTGCATTAATATGAACACTCATACTGCAATCCCTCTTTTCTGTCAGTTATCACTATAAATAATACTGTGTTTCTGTCATTTACGCAATGCTAGACGTCTAGCAACTTAAAAATTATTTATAGTTTTCGTACAATTATGCCTGTCCCTCATATAGCTCCCACAAATGATCAAAAGCTTCAATTGTTAAATTTTCTGTTGCATAGGATTCAATGTAGTTAGATAACTCATTAAAGTCTGTACTTTGCTTTGGAAAATTATGCTCATGAAACATTTCCTCTGCAAACCGTACCTTGGCATCTGACCAGTCGCCGCCCCGAAATGTAAGGACATATAAATAAAAGCTTTTTTTCATCACACAATTTCCCCTTTTTTTGCATTACTTTTCGATAGTGTATCAGAAAAAACGTTATTCGTCATAATTCCCACTACTAAGATATATTACCTATTCATAATTTTAGAACTATTTTCTTGGACGTCCTGACTTTTGACACAGTTGTATCTATCAGAAAAATTTTAATTTTTAGAAAAAACATAGAAAAATCTAGTAAAATAAGATAAAATTGAAATCGATTACTAAAAAATAGGAAGGTGATGCGATGAAAAAGACTAAAAAAACTCATGATGCAGCAAAAAAACGCCCGACTCTCTTCACTTTTAGCTTTTTTAAGAGTAAGAAAGCCTCTATACAAGAGGAAACCGGGATTAATCCCCCTCCTATGAAAGAAAAACGACAACGTTTTTACCATTTAATTCGAGGCAAAGTGCTTATTATGTTCGCACTTCTTATTGTAATTAACGGTGTAATGGGTATATTGTCTTACGCCAATATACAGAAGCTTCAGCAGGAGATGGAGGACTTCACTAAGAAGAATGTCCTTGAGCAATTAACAGTTAACCAACTTGCGTATGAAATAGCAAGGTTGACGAATTTGGAGCAAAGTTACTTAATAACAGGGAATGGCATTTATTCTACCTCATATCATTTGAAAATTGACACCATTAATAAAAAATTAGCAGCATTAAATGAACAATTTCAGGATCGGCAAGTTGAACTTGGTCATATGCAGGCCATTGATCAGTATTATAGAAATTACCTGGATTATTCAAAAAAAGTAATGACTATGCGTGATGAACTTGGTCTTGAGCAGGCTCGCAAGCTCATGATGGGTGCTACTGGGGAAACAATGAAAACACATATTGATAATAATATCGAATCCATAAATATCGTGATGGATGAGTCGAATAAAGCAAAGTTAGACAAGCTTAATCAGCAAGTCAACCTTTCGATCACTACATTTTTTATCGTATCCATTATCGGCTTTTTAGCGATCATCATTTTCGGATTCATGTTATTTAAATCTTTGAAACGTAATACACAAGCGATTAATGACTCCATCCTTGATATTGCTCAGGCAGGAGGCGATTTAACTAGACGTGTGAAAGTGCGAAATCGCGATGAATTTTCCATTATTGCTGCTTCCACAAATACGTTGATTGAATCGATTTCTAATTTAATTCGACGTGTAAGCGAACTGGCTGATCATGTATCAAGTAGTAGTCAGGAACTCATGTCATTAGCAGATGAAAATGCTCGTACTATTCAAGATATTGCAGATGCAACCGCAGATATTGCAAGCGATAGTGATAATACCATTTCTAGTATGAATAGTGCGCAACAAAAAATGAGCGACCTAGAGCACTCTATGCATCAATTAAACGAGCAAGCGAGTGCCGTACATCGTGCCTCTATAGCCATGCAGCAAGCAGCCGATGAAGGAAGCCTTTCTGTGGAGCAATCTTCGCTTGTTATGCAATCAATCGAAGAAACAATGGCTTCCACAACATCCACGGTCGAGGCGTTAGGTCGTAAATCTGCCGACATTACATCGATCATTGGTACCATTACGGCCATTTCCGAGCAAACAAATCTATTAGCTTTAAATGCAGCGATTGAAGCGGCTCGAGCTGGGGAGCATGGTCGAGGCTTTGCCGTGGTAGCGGATGAAGTTCGAAAACTAGCAGAGCAATCCCAAAGTGCTGCCAAGGAAGTAACTGCTATAGTGACATCTATTCAGGATGAAGTCACATCCATCATTGCCCAAAACCATGAAGGGGTCACTACTGTTATTCGTGGCGTAGAAGTGACCAATGAAACCAATCAATCCTTGGCCAACATTTTATCGCATACAGAAGAAACTACAACGATAATTGCAGCCATGGTGGATAAAATTGCGTCGACACTGGACTTTAGCAACGCGGTAGCAAGCGACTTCATTCACGTCAATGCCTATGCCGAGCAGTCCGCAGCTAACACCGTAACATCCGCCGCCGCTGCCACACAGGGCTCCGCTTCCATGCAGGAAATCAATGCGGCTGCCACAGAGCTTGCCCAACAAGCAGACAGCCTCCGTAATTTAGTAGGTGCATTTAAAGTTTAAGTTTTTTATTACGAATTTGTGAGGGAGATCTTTTCGTTGAAAGGATCCCCTCTTTTTTTGGCTGGGGAATGCTTCCATTGGGGAGAGGTGGCTTAGTCACGGTCATGGTGTTAATCGGCTCTTTGTGAGTTATGCCCCTCTCTTTGAGCGAGCTAACCGTCACTTTCGGAGTTCTATCTGTCTCTTTGCCCGTTCTATCCACCTCTTAGTTAATTCCCTCCATTATTTTGGATGATCCTCTCTCTTAATCCGGCTTTCCTTCAATTTTTGAGTTATATCCCTCTCTTTGAGTGAGCTATCCGGCGCTTTTCACTTTCTATCCGCCACTTTGATAATTCCATCCGCTTCATTGCTAATTCCCTCCATTCATTAGAATTCTTCCTCTACCTCTCCCCACCCTTACGGCTCGATCCGTATCCACCCAAACAAAAAAATCCTAGCAAGATTGCTCTTGCTAGGATTTTTTATTTGAATAATGTTAGGAATTGGCCGTAGCCTTCTTTTGCTAGATCTTCTTTTGCTATGAAGCGAAGGGATGCTGAGTTAATGCAGTAGCGTAGGCCTCCTAGTTCGCTTGGGCCGTCTGGGAAGACATGTCCTAGATGGGAGTCTGCTTCTTTACTGCGTACTTCTACCCGGCGCATACCGTGGGTTGTGTCGAAGTGCTCGGTTACTTCTTCTTTTTGGATGGGCTTCGTAAAGGCTGGCCAGCCACAGCCTGAGTTGTATTTGTCCAATGAGCTGAATAGCGGTTTTCCAGAGACGATATCCACATAGATGCCCTCTTCAAAATGCTCATCGAACTCATTGCGAAACGGTGGTTCTGTGCCATTTTCCTGTGTCACATAATATTGCATGTCTGTCAGTTCTTTTAAACGTTGTTCTTTATTCATGTTTATTCCCCCAGTGATGCTCTTGATATGCTCGGCGACCGCTTCCAACCGAATAGCGTTCGTAGTGCATTGGATTTTTCTTATAATAATATTGGTGATAGTCCTCAGCCGGGTAAAATGTGCTAGCAGGTAAGATTTTCACCATGATCGGTTTATTAAACTTTCCAGAGGCTTCTAAATCAGCCTTTGAACGCTCTGCTAATTGACGTTGTTCTTCATTATGATAGTAAATGGCTGTTGTATAGGATTCGCCGCGGTCATAAAACTGTCCTCCTGCATCTGTCGGGTCTATTAAGGTCCAATAGATAGACAGTAGCTGCTCATAGCTATAAAGGTCATCATCGTATACGATTTGCACAGCTTCTGCATGACCAGTAGTTTCTGAGCACACTTGCTCATAGGTTGGATTGACAACATGTCCACCTGTATAGCCTGATAGCACCGACTCAATGCCAGGTGTTTCGTCAAATGGCTTGACCATACACCAAAAACAGCCTCCTGCAAATGTTGCATATTGCTTTGCCATTCATTTCACTCCTTATTCACCAGGAACAATAATTTCTAATAAAATTTTGTCATTTGGTAAGTCCAATTCTTTAGCACGGACACGTGATCCGGATGCAATGTTAACGCGCGATAAATCAATATAGATTTCTGCTTTATTCGGGTTCACGGTAATCCATGAAGGGAATTCCACCGAATCCCGCATAATTTTCATCGTCGTCTCCGGCGGAATATTTAATAGCCCGACATTCATTCCCGTCTGCTTTAAAATAATATTACCCTTGTCATCCACAATGGGCTCAAAATTCATGGAAATTGGGATTTCCGTGTAAAATACCGTAAGCGTGCTTCGTAATTGAATATCATCACCGATTGTAAAATCAAGTGGTAAAGGCGAGCCTTTTGCTGCATCCTTTAAATATTTTTTGGAAATCGATTCTAATTCCTTTGTTGTGGTTTGCACCACGAGTACATTTCCTTTGCTTTCACTTTCACCTGCTGAACTCTTGGCAACATCGACTCCATCTACTGGTCTAGTTGCTAAAAAAACGACGAGGAGGATTGCAAAAAGCACTGTGCCTGCTAAGGCGAAAAACGCGACTTTCCATTTATTCATTTTGTCACTCCTCGAAGCCTATTGCCTTGTTAATCTTTTCTTCCATACCACACTGCTCCATTGCCGCTAGTATACGTTCTGTCATTTTTTCATATCCCTTTGCATTGGGGTGGAAAAAATCTGTATGATAGACGAGCTCTTCATTTGAATCAAATAAATCCTCCACCGATACATAGCAAGCATTGGAATCTTCACTCGCTACTTCCTCAATCACATTATTCCATTCTGTGATAATTGTATCGAATTCATTCGCCTCATTGGTCACAATCGAAAACGGATTATAGAAACCAATGAGTAGAATGGGCACTGTCGGATTTTTTGCACGAATGCCTTCAACGATTTTGCTATAGCGAAGCTTATACGTCCGCAATTCTTTATCGAATGCGTCACGCTTTAAATTAAACAAATCCTGTTTAACAACTTTCATGACATCATTGCCACCCATTGTTAAAGAAACGAGCTGCGCTTGTTGCAACTCTTCATCATAATGCCCTTTTTTCACTAATTTTAGTAGCTGATCACTACGTCTGCCCCGTTTGCCACGATTATCAACATCTACCTCGGAAATCGAGGGCCACGTAAGCAATGAATCTGCTAATCTTCCAACATAACCGTCTTGACTATACTCATCACCGACACCATCTGTTAATGAATCTCCTAGTGCCAGATAATGCAGTTGCTTTGCATTTTCCTCATCAATTTGCGATAAATCCTCTGCTGATGGCTCAAAAAAATGTTCAAAAATTTGCGTCAACATATTCTTGGAGGTTTTTTCCTCTTCTACTGTTTGTTGCTCATCCTGCGTCATATCTTGCTCCGTTTCTGCTTGCTCACCGTCAGGCTCTGCTTGCGGATTCGGCTCATCGATTGATATTGCACAACCACTTAGTACTAAGACGGTCAAACATGACAACATAAATCGCCAAATGTCCATTTGACCACCTTCCATCCCTTTCTGTACCTTCTATTATAGAATAGTTCATACCCTAATGAAAAGTGACTTACCCTCTGTTCTCCATAATTTTGTGTTGTTGCCAAATTTCCTCTTTTCCAAATAGTCGAACAAGCATCCAGCTTTAAGAGCCAAAACGAAAAAAAGCCACTACATTTACTTATGTAGTAGCTCCTCACTATTATTCTGCAAAATAAATAAATCCGATGGCACCCGGTCCAGTATGTGTCGAAATAATTGGAGATGTAAAGGCAATCTCAACATCATTAAAACCAGTACCTTCGATTAACTCTTTTAATGGATTCCCCATTGTGATGAGACCATCTGCGTGAGAAATACCGACAGCTTTGACTGTTTTCCCAGCCGTATCTGCTTGGAATTGTTTAAATAAGTAATTCACTACCTGTTTATGGCTACGCACCTTAGAAACAGGATTGTAAACGCCACCCTCTAGGTTAGCAATAACTTTAATGTTCAGCAATGAACCGATAAAGCCCGTTCCTTTACCAATTCGACCACCTTTAATAAGATTTTCAAGCGTATCCACAATCACATATAAATGTGTATTTGCACGTACTTTATCCAGACGAGCTACGATTTCCTCAACTGTTGCTCCTGCATCGCGCATTTTAATTGCCTCACGTAGCTGAATAGCTAAACCGATCGCAATAAAGCGGGAGTCAATCACCGTCACATCAGCGTCTGTCATTTGAGCCGCTTGTCGTGCTGACTCTACCGTGCCACTCATACCACCTGTCATATGGATGGAGATAATTTGATCGCCTTCCTTGCCTAGCTCATCATATAATTCCTTAAATTTCCCTGGCGCAGGCTGTGAACTTTTCGGTAAATTTTTAGCATTTTTCATTAAGCCTAAAAAAGGTTGTGGCTCTAAATCCACACCATCTATATATGTTTCACCATCAATTTGAATTGTTAATGGCACGATATGTATGCCATGCTGTGCTACTTCTTCTTTTGTTAAATCACAAGTTGAGTCCGTTACTATATGAATTCGTCCCACTTCGACACATCCTTTTACTTCATTAAAATTTATTATATAGACTAATGAATCATTATGTAAACATGACATTTGTCATTAGGCAAAGCATTGATTTCTTGAGAATGTAAACGCTACCTTTGATACTATAGCGTTTCCTTTATCTCTTGTCTATCAAAGCCCCTAAAAGAATATGACAGCCTTATGACATTTTTGATATGAAATATATGACAAATGTAAATGTTCATGTATAAATTATTGGGGTATAGTAAATACATGAACGAAAGGAGTGTTGTAAATGATTGATTCATTTGACTATAAATCTTGGAAGGAAGAGCTGTGGAATGCCATTACACACGGTATTGGCTTTATTGCAAGTATTCCGGCTCTAGTTGTTTTACTGCTTACAGCTGTGCAAACAGGTAATGCTCTACATATTACTACTTTTAGTATTTTTGGTGCCTCTGTCATCATCCTGTTTTTAATGTCCACATTGCTACACAGTATGCCAGAAAAATATAAACACTTTTTCGCTATTTTGGACCACTCGTCCATTTACATTTTAATTGCCGGTACGTATACGCCGTTTTTATTAATTGCTGTTGGTGGCACCCTAGCCATAACTTTATTAAGTATTATTTGGTCCCTCGCAATATTAGGTGTTCTTTTTAAATGTTTCTTCATTAATCGCTTTGAAGTGCTATCCTTAATTTTTTATATTGGCATGGGCTGGCTAATCATCTTTGCTATTAAGCCTGTTTATTTATACTTAGGATTTTACGGCTTTGCTTTACTATTTGCAGGTGGACTGTTCTATACAATTGGAGCCCTCTTTTATGCTTGGCGTTCTCTACCTTATAACCATGCAATATGGCATCTTTTTGTGTTAGCTGGCTGTGCTTCCATGTACGCTTGTGTATACTTCTATTTATAAAAAAATCGCTCCCTTCATAAGGAGCGATTTTTTATGGATTCTCTTAAAAGCTTAATAGCTTCCCTTACTTCTTTTTCATGCTGCTCATTACTCAAATTATTTCTTGCATGAAGTAACACTGGCCTCAAGGATTCAACGGATCGCCCGAATGCATTCATCCAGTCATAGCGAGGCACCATCCAAGTATGGAAATGATGAGTCGTATCTTCGTTGTAAAAATAATAAACGTATTCTATGCCCAATACTTCCCTTTGAGCTTTTCTAATTTTTGTTAAGAGATTGATGTAATCCAGTTTTTCGCCATTATTTAATTCATCAAAGCAATAGATGTGACGCTTTGAAGCTAAGATAATTAATCCTTTTATTGGATAAGCTATATCCTGGTGGGCGTGAAAATAATCCGTTTCAATAACAACACCACCATTGGGCTCGACCTGTCCACTTATGATTGCACAGCTCAAGCAATCAACATGAGCAATTTCTCCACTCGATAATATTATGTTGCGCATCAATATCTCCCCTAAATACAGAAGTAGCACGGTCTATCAAAACCGTGCGTTTCCCATGTTATTTACGTTCAAAAATTTGATATTGGAAAGTATAGCCTTCTGAAGCTGTTTCGGGCTGTTCAGCAGAAACCTCTACAAAAGCCTCCTCATAGCTCGGGAAAAAGGTATCGCCCTGAAATGAATGATTGATTTTTGTAATATATAAGCGATCTGCCATTTCCATCGATAAACGGAAAATTTGCTCGCCGCCAATAATCATGATTTCCTCTACATCCCCTGCTACCGCTATTGCTTCTTCTAGGCTTGTCACAGTTTCAATGCCTTCTGCGTGATAATTTTCATCTCGTGTAATAACAATATTGCGACGTCCTGGTAGTGGACGACCAATGGATTCAAACGTTTTTCGTCCCATTATCATTGGCTTGCCCATTGTTTTGTTTTTAAAATACTGCAAATCTCCCGGTAAATGCCAAGGCATTCCGTTATTATAACCAATTACATGGTTGTCATCATGTGCCACAATTAAAGAAATCATACTGTCCCTCCAAATACTTTCTTCCCTTTTATTATAAACACAATTCGCTAATTTCACCTCTATTATGAAAGAATTTTCTTTTTCTAAAATTAAATCCTAGTAAAATTATATGAATAGTTTATAATATAAGTAATAAACGTCACGATAAAGGACTGATGAGGATGACTACTTTAAGAAAAGAAGCTGTTCATTATATTGAAGATCAACAAGTTGCCACACCCTACTATCAAGTTACACCACAGGAAGCTCGCGCGATGCGTACGGTTACGCCATGGCAATCGCCCCATAAGCCAACATTAGCGGCGATGCAAGATCAACTAATTAACATGCGTGATGGGGCTCAAATTACGCTACGACTTTATATACCTACTCATGATCAACCATTACCTGTTATTGTTTATTATCATGGCGGTGGCTGGGTATATGGCAATTTAGAGTCTGTTGATGCTGGCTGTCAGCTTTTAGCAGAGCAAGCGCAAGCAATTGTCGTTTCAGTGGATTATCGTTTGGCTCCTGAATTTCCTTTTCCAACTCCATTGCAGGATGCCTACGATAGCTTAGTATGGGTGAATGACCATATCGAAGCATTTGGCGGCGATGCTGCTCGGTTGACAGTGGCTGGGGATAGTGCCGGCGGAAATTTAGCAACTGTTGTGGCCTACTTAGCTGTAACTTCAGGTGGACCCTCTTTGCAAGCACAAGCACTCATTTATCCTGTTACGAATGTGGATTTTACAACCGTTTCCTATCAGGCTTATGGGGAAAATTTCGGCCTAGATAAACAGGGCATGCAATGGTTTTCTCAACACTATACGGATGAATCGAACTTTACAAATCCATTGGTGTCTCCCCTACAGCTCGAGGATGTAAGCCATATGCCTAAAACCCTCCTCATTGCTGCAGAGGCAGATGTTCTCTTTGATGAAGGTTTAAGTTATGCCCAAAAACTGACCGACGCTGGAGTATCTGTGGAGCATATGACCATGTCTGGTTTAATTCATAGTTATTTTAGCAAAATGAATTATTTTGAAGAGGCAACAATCGAAACGGTGGCAAAAATTGCTGAATTCCTGAAATAAGTTTGGCTATCCCATCCAAACAGTGCGATAATAGAGCAAAACGTTTTTAAAGGATGACAACATGACACAAACAATTGCACTACAATTAAAACAGCCTTTTGCTGATCAAGTAAAAAAAGGCTACCCATTAATTTCAAAAGATGCAGTGGATGCACGACAACTACCTTCCGAGCAAGGGACACTGCTTAAGCTGATGGATCACCATAATCGTTTTATTGGTACAGGTTACTACGGTATTCAAAATAAAGGGATTGGCTGGGTACTGACGACAGATATAGATGAAACCATCGATAAAGCTTTTTTCATTAAAAAGTTCAAAAAAGCCATACAGCTACGAGAAGCATTCTTCCAAAATGAACATACAACAGCCTTCCGTGTTTTCAATGGCGAGGGTGATGGCATCGGTGGTCTAACTATCGATTTCTTTAATGGCTACTATATGGTGAGTTGGTATAGCGAGGGCATTTACTCGTTGAAAGAAGTCGTTTATGAGGCGCTTGCTGAAACCATCAACTACCAAGCCATTTATGAGAAAAAACGATTCGATAGTAAAGGGCAATATATGGAACAGGATGATTTTGTTATGGGGACTCCTGGCGAATTTCCAATCATGGTTAAGGAAAATGGGATGACCTATGCAGTCCATTTAAATGATGGTGCGATGACTGGGATTTTTCTTGATCAACGGGAAGTACGATTAGCTATTCGTGAGCGCTATGCGAACACAACAAATATGCTAAATACCTTTTCCTACACAGGGGCATTTTCTGTAGCAGCCTCGCTTGGAGGAGCTATTAAAACAACAAGTGTCGATGTTGCGAAGCGCAGTTTAGCCAAAACGATTGAGCAGTTTAGCGTCAATCAAATTGATTACGAAGCTCAGGATATAAAAGTAATGGACGTTTTTCATTACTTTAAATATGCACAGCGTCACGAATTAAAATTTGACCTTGTTGTATTAGATCCACCAAGCTTTGCCCGCACAAAGCAAATGACGTTCTCAACGGCGAAGGACTATCCGAAATTACTGAAGGATACAATTGCGATTACAGCCAAAAATGGCATTATTGTTGCTTCTACAAACAACGCAAGCTTCGGTATGAAAAAGTTTAAAGGGTTTATCGACCAAGCATTTAAAGAGACTCGTACACGCTATAAAATTGTAGAA
Source organism: Lysinibacillus sp. UBA5990 (assembly GCF_002429815.1). Taxonomy (NCBI): domain Bacteria; kingdom Bacillati; phylum Bacillota; class Bacilli; order Caryophanales; family Bacillaceae; genus Lysinibacillus; species Lysinibacillus sp. UBA5990. The sequence goes on along the minus strand of NZ_DJAY01000015.1, from coordinate 1,167,878 downwards.
GAATACAGTTTACCAAAGGATTTCCGTGTGCCTCGTGAATATCCTGAATTTAATTATTTGAAGGTCGTTTTTATTCAAAAAATGGACTAACTGATCTGGAATCACACTTTGCTGTGATTCTTTTTTCTATAAAAAATGGCTTAAGAAGTATGTTCACTTCTTAAGCCACTTCTTTTTTAAAGTTTTTCCACAAACCAATCTCGTATATATTCGAGACGATTAATTCTTAATGTTGGCTTTCCGCTTCTTGACAGTTCATGATTTGCTTCAGGGAAACGGACGAATTTCGTTTCTTTTTTCCGATACTTCAAGGCGATAAATAATTGCTCCGCCTGTTCAATTGGACAACGATAGTCTTTTTCACCATGTAAAATGAGCAAAGGTGTTTCAACATTGTCTACATATTTCAATGGTGAATGATGCCATAGCTTCTCAATATTATCGAGCCCCGCTTGAATTTGCCAGTCTGTAAAGTAATAGCCGATATCACTAACTCCTGCAAAGCTAATCCAGTTCGAAATAGAGCGTTGTGTAACTGCTGCCTTAAAGCGGTTGGTATGCCCAACAATCCAGTTTGTCATAAAGCCACCATAACTCCCACCTGTTACACCTAGTCGATCTGGATCAATGAAATCATATTGCTCTAAAGCATAGTCAACAGCGGCCATCAGGTCTTGATAGTCATTGCCCCCATAATCACCACGTACGGCATCCACAAATGTTTGCCCATAGCCATGACTTCCACGCGGATTTGTATATAGGACTGCAAAGCCTTGAGCAGCTAGGATTTGGAATTCATTAAAATAGGTGTTGCCATACATCGCATGCGGACCACCATGGATTTCAAGAATAAGGGGATATTTCTTTCCTTTTTCATAGCCTACTGGCTTCATGATCCAGCCGTTGACCTTCCAGCCCTCAGCTCCTTCAAACTCAATGCTCTCTGGCACAGCTAACTCTTTCGTCTTTAAAATGTCTTCATTGACTGTCGTCAATCGTTCTTTTTCACCCGTTTTTAAGTTAACGTAATATAAATCGCCCGGATTCGTTGTCGTACTTATGGCGACAATGGCTTGATCATTTTGAGCATCTAATGAAAAACCATAAACGTATTGATCATCATGAATAGCTGGATAAATTTCACCATCTACATTCCCAAAGTAAATTGCCGCATTGCCGTGATCTGTTACTTGGAAATAGAAACTATGATTATCATTCATCCATTGTACACTTGGTGCTGCTACCCCTTGCAGGAAATCACCGATGACATAATCACCGACAGGGGCATCAAATTCACTTGTTACACAGCTTAGCAGATTTTGTTCCATATCATAAATCCATAGCTTCGCTTGTGTGGCATTTTCGAACTCACGTTTTCCTCCAACAAAGGAAAGGAAGCGGCTATTAGGCGACCAAGACGTTTGGTAATAAGAGCCAATCCCCTCTGTTACCTTACGACTCTGTTTTGTTTCTAGATCGAATAAATAAATATCCGCATTAAACGAAAAATCTAAGTCCTCTGCTCGATCTGCTAAGTAAGTAAGATAACTGCCATTTGGCGACCATGTACTCAGATGGAAATGCTCGTTCCCTTCTGTTACTTGCTCTAATTCACCAGATTTTAAATCGACAATGGCAATGTGAGTATATTGGTCCATATCCATAAATCCACCAGCATCCGATTTATGTTTCATCTTATCGATTTCAAGTGGCTTGAGTTCTTTTTCTTCTTTCTTGTCATCTTCAGCTTTATCTAGGATAGTTTCATCTTTACCTAGCATCACTGAAAACGCAATTTTCTCTCCACATGGAGACCAGACAGGCGTTGACGCACCGTTTTTACAATACGTCACTTGCTTCGCCTCTCCCCCTGTTTTCGACAGTACAAAAATTTGCGGCTTGCCTGATCTTGTAGAGGAAAAAGCAATTTGACTGCCATCTGGCGACCATACAGGAGAGCTTGTACGATATTCACCATATGTCCATTGCTGAGGACGTTTGTCTTTTAAATTTAAATAAAATAAGTTAGATACATAGTCTTTTTTCTTCTCATCAATCCGTGTCTCTACATAAACTACCTCAGTCCCATCAGGTGAGAGCTGTGGATCTGCCACTGATTTCAAGTGATAAAGATCTTCTGGTTGAATCCCTTGTTTAGATGTCATGTTCTTACTCCTTTATATTGTCATTTTCTATGCTCTACTACAATATTTCGACACCCTAAGTATTATTCCTGCTACTCTATCAATTTTTTTACTAGTTCCCAATCAGCATTCGATTTTGTTCTGCTATAAAACTTATAAAAAGGTTCATTGGCACGAGCTTGGTCCTGGTAGAGACGAATGATTTGTAGCAAGAAATCTTCAATATGGTCGATCCCTACTCTCTTCGCAAAGAGAGTACCCGCCTGTGCCTTTGCCCCCATTGGAATGGATCCTAAATAAACATCAAAGCTCTCATGCTGATAGACTAGTCCTATATCGTCATATGTAGGATTATAACAAGCCGATGCACAGCCATTCACATTGACTCGAACTCTTGCAGGCACAGTTATAACGTCCAACGCCTGATAGAGCTGTTCTGTTTGAGGAACTGCCTCCATTTTTTCGCCATCACAAAAATCACATGCCTTCATGGCTATATGAGGACCTGACGAAGCAACAAACAGCCCAGCCTCCTGTAAGGCATGGGTAGCTTCTGTCAGTTCGCTAGAGGGGATCGATAATAATAGGCTATAGGAAGCCGAATATTTAATGGCCCCCTTCTCCCCTACAATTTCAGCTATTTTTTGAAATTGGGCTGGCGTGTAATGCTTATTAATAATGCCAGGGCTTACTGCTAATCGTGAATATCCACCTTGCTGATTAAGGGTTTCAAACGTTTTATCTGGTATGTTTTGACGAAATGCATTCATTGTTATCGCTCCTTAAGAAAAAGGAGCTAGCAAAGCGCTAGCTCGAATGTTTTTAAAAGTTTGCTGGGTAGAAGCCCTTGGCTAAAATTTGAATGGCCTCTGCGGCACGTACTCCTTCAGATGCCGCTGAAAGTGGAAGGATGACAAAGCGATCATTTTTGACTGCTTCCATTTCCTTCAACGCTGGATCATTCTTTAAGAAATTTATCTTTTGTTCGGCAGTTGTTTCACCATAATCAATGACAACAACCACCTCTGGATTGCGATCTACTGCATCTTCCTTCGATACCGTTGTCCATCCTGACTCCACATCTCCAAAGATATTTTGACCGCCAGCAATTGTTACTAGCTCATTCATAAAGTTTTGACCAGCCGTGAACACATCTTTATCACCACTATCAAAGACAAGCACACGTAAATTTTCGCTGTCTTTTGGTAATTGAGCTTGAACTTCTTCGACACCTTTTGTCATTTGTTCAATTAATGCTTCGCCACGATCTTCCACGCGAAATATTTCCGCGATATGACGAATATCAGTGAAAATATCCTCTAATGTTGGCTTTGTCATATTGGAAGCCGTATGTAGATACGTATGAATTCCTAATTCCTCAAGCTCCTCTGGTGTTCCTACCCCTTTTTCACCAAAGCCACTTTTCCAGCCTGCATACAAGAAATCTGCTTCGGCATCAATGACTTGCTCCTTCGTTGGATATTGATCTGAAAGAACTGGAACTTTATCGTAGGCTGCTTGAAGCGGCTCGTAGATTTTATCATCTAAATAAGCTGTCCCTACCATGGAATCCTCTAAGCCTAATGCAAGCATAATTTCTGTTACATGTTGATTTAGGCTAATGGCCTTTTTAGGTGCTTCCTTATAGGTTTGGGTAGTTTCATTATTTTCAATGATGACTTCAGATGCTGTCGCCTCAGACGGTTCAACTTTTTCAGTTTGTGTTGCTGATTCAGGCTTGTCCTTTGCGCCACACGCTCCTAATACAGCGATTAAGGCGATGACCATGACTAGCCATATACTTCTCCATTTTTTCATGTCCTTTTCTCCTTTGTTGTGATAAATATAGAAAGAAATCAGAGACTTCTTTGCTACCAGGATAATTGGAAGGGCATAAAAAAACCCTCTTGTCGCCAAGAGAGTTGCATAGTGAAAAAACGGTATTAGTACCTTTATCACTATCCCCATCCTCGTGGTTCTTAGTTAACATACATATACTGGCAGGTATCCTGGCTTAGGTTCATCATCTATACGCCTTCCCATAGTAAAACTACAGTGGCATGCTGTATAGACTCCCCATTTACAGTTGCGGGACAGCATCGGAATTGCACCGATTTCCCTTTTAAGCAAATGACAAAGGCCATTTGCACCAATATGTTCTATTCATGCTATTGATAGACTAGCAGTTCATGAGTTATTTCACAATCTGTAGTAGAATGCAAAAAATATAATCATCATTATATTAGCACTATTTCGACAAAAAGACGAATCATTTTACAAGAAATAGTTGTGCTAGTATTCTGATACAATGAGAAGATAGCCACTTATAGAAACGAGGATTTATTATGTACAAGACGATTGGGGTTCTTGCTCATGTTGATGCAGGAAAAACAACCTTTTCCGAGCAAATGCTTTTTCATACAAATAGTATACAAGCGCGGGGGCGTGTCGATCATCAGGACGCCTATTTAGATAATCATGAGCTTGAGCGCAAACGGGGCATTACGATATTTGCCGAGCAAGGACGCATGACTATTGGCGACGATACATATACGTTGATTGATACACCAGGACATGTCGATTTCTCCCCAGAGATGGAGCGTGCCATCCGTGTCATGGATTATGCTATCATTATTATTAGTGCAGTAGAAGGTATACAAGGTCATACTGAAACGGTATGGCAGCTTTTACGGAACTATCATGTCCCTACATTCTTTTTTATTAATAAAATAGATCGTGACGGAGCAGATGTAAGGGCTGTGATGACTCAGCTCCATAAAGATTTCTCTGAACATGTATTATTTGTAGATGAACCACTTCAGGAAAACTATGTTTCAAGGACAATCATGGAATGGCTGGCGGAGCGTGATGAAGAGCTGCTGGATGCCTTTTTGAATGAAACATTGGCGCATGGCCAGTGCATCAATCAGTTACAATCGATGATTAAAAATGAATACGCCTTCCCCTGCTTTACAGGTTCTGCATTGAAGGATGAAGGCATTCAAGAATTTATTGCTCAACTTCCACTCATAACTGATACTCACTTCGAGCCGGAAGCACCGTTTCAAGGAGAGGTTTTTAAAATACGACATGACGGCCATCAGCGTCTAACATTCATCAAGGCTTTAACAGGCAAATTACAAGTTCGAGATGAATTTACGTTTGGAGACCTTACAGAGAAAGTAACAGAAATTCGTCTTTATAACGGCAGTCGATTTGAAACTGTTCAGCATGTTGAGGCTGGTGAAATCTTCGCTGTTAAAGGACTCAGCCAGGCAAACATTGGCGATCACATTGGCAGTAACACGCTATCACAGCCCTATGAGCTTGTCCCTACATTACAGGCAAAAGTTCAATATGAGGGTGAGCAACATATTAAAGAAGTATTAAAGATTTTCCGTTTACTAGAGGCCGAAGAGCCATCATTGCGTGTCGTATGGCAGGAAAAGTTTCAGGAAATCCATGTGCATATAATGGGTGTCATTCAGTTAGAGGTCCTGATTGAAATATTTATGAAGCGCTTTACATTAAACATCTCTTTTGGAGAGCCGCAAATATTATACATGGAAACAATTGCGACAACTGTTACAGGCTACGGACATTTTGAACCACTAAAGCATTATGCAGAAATTCATTTATTAATGGAGCCAAATGAACGTGGGACAGGCATTACCTTTAGCAATGCCTGTCATGCAGATGATTTATCAGTGGGCAACCAACGCCTCGTAGAAAAGCATTTGTTTGAACGTGATCATCATGGCTTACTCACAGGCTACGCAGTAACAGATATTCATTTTACGCTCTTAACGGGACGTGGGCATAATGAACATACGTCTGGCGGTGATTTCCGAGAAGCCACTTTCCGAGCACTGCGCCAAGGACTGGAACAAGCACAGAACGTCCTGCTTGAGCCGTATTATCGCTTTAAAATGAAGGCTTCCAATGATTTTATTGGCCGTATGATGACCGACATTCAACAGGCTGCTGGCACCTTTGACGACCCTGTACTCACTGAAACAGACGTTGTATTAACAGGACGTGCACCAGTAGCGACCTTCATGAGCTATAGCACGATTTTTGCCGCCTATACAAATGGGAAAGGTGCGCTTACCCTCCAATTTGATGGCTATGATGTGTGTCATAATGCAGAAGAAGTAATAACTCAAATAGGCTATGATAAAAATGTCGACCCTGAATACAGTTCTTCCAGCATTTTTTGTGCAAAAGGTAAAGGCTATTCCGTCCCCTGGCAAGAGGCGCAAGCAGCCATGCATTGTCAGAGCTAAGTTTCCTGTACTAGCATGGCAGATGTGTTGGACTTGTATTTCAGATGTCTTGCAAAAAATAAAGCAAGCCCTCCGCTTCATGGAGGGCTTGTTTTTATATGGCACCAACAGCTTTCTTTGAAGGCTTGTGCACTGGATAGGCAGGTTCAACCACCACGTAACCTTGCGTATTCGTGAAGTCGATAACTACTTTTCCAGGCTGACTTTTTAATATTTGTAGTTGATCAATTAATGTTAATAATAGCTGGTGGCCGTTCCCACGTGGATGCCAATTAAAGTGATAATCATTTAATTCCTGAACGGCTTGAAGAAACTGTGTGTATTCCTGCTGTACAAATGCGATTAGTTTATCCTGATGAGGAATTTTCTCTAAATCGTTCATATACGTTTCATAAAAACGAATGACAATCGAGCACAGTAAATCATTGACACGTGCAGCGCTTAACACTGGATTGGGCTCCTGTGAAAGACGGTCAAGATTAGGCTTTGCTCGTGTTGAATCAATGCGTGTAATTAAGTGGTACTGCTCCCCATTCACCTCATAAACAATAGGGTTGGTTGGCATATACATCATAAAGCTATTCGTCTTCGTTTTCAGTTGATCCGTTAACGTTGCCTGTGCAAAAAGATGGCCCTCTACCTCCCCATTTTGTATCCAAATAATGTCTTTATTATATAAGATTTGCCCAAAAAAGCGATCGTTGCGAATCAGTCTCGTTGCTAATAATTGATCAATTAGTGATTCAACCACCATTCTGGTTTTCGCTTTCTTGGCAATTTCTGTCCGTGGCTGCTTACAAATCGTCATATCTACAAAAGGCGTTTCCTGTGTTGTCGTTGCATGAATATTCATCCTATGTGCATCCCCTTTGCGTACATATTTTCAAAACAAAAAGGACTTCCTACTATGTTTGAGGAAATCCTTCGCTTTAATGTGCTTCATCACACAATGCCAAACAAACCCTAAGTAAATGCGAAGAAGTTCTAAAATGAACCCTTTCATGAACTTTGGGCGTTTGACGTACTGTGACGAACAGAGCATTCTGTTTTGTCAACATGCCACCTCCTATTCCTCGTAGGTTTATGGTGTGTACTCGTAACTAGGCAGGTATCCTGACTCATGGTCATCGCCACTTTTCCCCTTCCCATCATTTGACAGTGGTTGCTGAAAAGTCGCTCACATTTACAGTTGCGGGACAGTGTCGGATTCACACCGACTTCCCTTTTAAGCAAATTGCACGCAATTTACACCTATTACTACACGCTATTCAGTTGTGAAGGAATGAAATGTTGTATACATTCCTTATAGACTATTAAAATCAATTGTAAGGTAGTCTATTTCCAATGTCAAATAACATAAAATATTCCATTTTTTAAAACTTTATCTTGTAGTTTGTTTATCTCGGATTGAAGTTATACTTAATTTACTTGTTATTCTCTTTCCCTATAATTCGTTAATTCTGCTAAATCACATGCATCCTCAATTAAATATTCTCCATTCATTAGCGTACACACAAACTCTACTACACTTACTTTATAAATTTTGTGAAGTTCATCATTGCCAATACTGTAGTTTGCCATTGACTGCCTCAGTTAAAGTGGAATTTTCTGAGGTCAACTAGTAAGCTAAAACACCCGTTAGTAAATAAGAACCTGCAATACTAACTTATACTAGTTAATGAATAAAAAGCGATAATAGACAATACTGCAAAGGTTTGAATGATAATCCCAATCACGTTACAAATTAAACCAGAAATTGCTAATCCTCTACCATTTTCATTTCTTTTAGAAATTTCCTTTGTTGCTATTCTTGATAAAACTACTCCGAGAATTCCAAGAACTAATCCAATAAGTGGTACTATAATAGAAAGAATACCAAGCGTTAATGAAATTATAGATTTACTATTCGTTTCAATTTTTCCAACGATTTTTCTCACCCTTCACTATAAGGTTTTACTATTCACACGTCTTCAACAAACCAGTTCCGTTATGTAAATTTTAGCAATCTTTTTGAAAAAAATCTATTATTTTACAATATAGTTAAAATTGATGTGCAAAATAAGAAGACTAGAAAGCACATTCAGAATAAAGGACTCCGGGGTCACGAACTTTCAAGCAAAAAATCGATCAAGCACGTTTGCTCAATCGTTAATCAATTCGTTAGCTTTTCGTTTTCTTCTTTCTCTCGCTAAAGTTGAGACAAAGATTTCAGTTATTGCTGCTACTTCTTTGTAGCTATTACTTTCTAATTAACTACATTGCGTGTTTGAGTTTCTCCTTCGTAAATTTCTTCGGTCTACCTTCGTGGAAATCATCGCGTTGTTTTGCGATTGCTTTACCTTCTTGCGTTCGCTCTATGAATAAATTGCGTTACACTTCAGCTAGAGCCAATAACGTAATAAGGAGTTTTTTGCACTATTTTAAAACTAGTTCGTAAATTCTCCTTTGTTTTAAGCGTTCTAGCTTCGGATAAATACGTCTACTTGCGAAATGAAGCTGTTCTTAGCCACGTTTATAAAGGCGAAATGAAGGCGATAAACTCCCTACTATATATACCCGAACTCAAACACCTTTCTGGATGAGATCCCCTTAAAAACACAATTTTTACTATAAATGGTGATATACTGTAATAAAGGAGGGAATACATAGTGGAATTTAAATTTGGTGGCGGTTCTATTTTTCTACCACCCTTACATATTACGATTATCGCCATAATCGTTATTTTCCTTTTAGTAAAGTGGAGCAAGCAATTAGAAACAAGACGTTTTAGTATTTACTTTTACTTTCTAATTAGTACTTACATTGCTCCAATCTTTTCTCGCAGCACAAAAGATGGTATCTTTCAGCTTTGGATTCCTTTAGGATTTATAGTAGTATTTTTTTACTTGTTTCGAAGTGAAAAAAATCATCCAGCTAAAATGAAAGCTAGTATTTTAGGGCTTTCCATAGCATTATATAATTTAATTCTTCAATATTTATGATGGATTTTTCTATTCCATTAACGGATATTCTGCTTATTAGAATAGAAAAATTAGGCATTGGGGCACCTAGTTTTCAATGACCACTGTTGGCGCAACGATTCTTCGTATTCATCGCTTAAGCCAGTTGGCGCGAGTATGATTCAATTTAAGCTAATTCTTTCTGTGATTGCGCAAGGATCGCTAGCAATTCGATAAGATCTGCTGTATCCAATTCAGAGAAGATAGAGCGTGTTTCATCATCCCACTTGAATAAAATCTCATTATTACCGATATACAAAATAGCATCATCTTCGTATTAAAACATCGGCACAGTGAGACGCACTTGTGAGCCCAGCCTCCTTCTGGAAGGATTTTGACTAATTAGCTCCCTGTTAAAGCTTTCCTTTTTAAGAGGGCATCCAAGTCATGACAGGATGAGAGGTGAATTTATTTAGCGCTTAATTGATGTTCGATTTCCAAAGAATAGAGAAGGACTAGAATCAGTTACGCGAAGGTTTTTCCCCATCCTTACTACCCCTTTCTAAGCACAACAAAAAAAGCCTCGCATACATGCGGGCTTTGGATGTGTTTTCCTATTGTTACTACTATTATACCATCAATTCGAGCCTAAAACATACTGCGCTAAAACACTTTGCACTTTATAAATATTGGTCGCCTTATTGAAGTTTTTTTGGATGGGTAATGAACTGCCTGATACCCATATTTTGAGCTCAGCATCTAAATCAAATGTACCTGCCGTTTCTACTGAAAAATGGACAATATTTTTATAGGGAATCGAATGGTATTCCGTCTTCTTCCCCGTAACTCCTTGCTTATCAATGAGGATTAATCGTTTATTCGTAAAAATAAATATGTCTCTAATAATTTTATAGGCATTTTTGATGGTTTCGTTTGGAATTAGTAAATCATTGACCTCCTCCTGTAATTTTTCTAAATTCACCTCGCTTGCATTGCCGATTAATCCATCAAATAAACCCATGCTTTATCTCCTTTCAGCTTTTATTTGTTTACTATATTATGAAGAGGACCGAGCTACGACTCCAAGTTTTTGTATTATTATCGTGTAAGGAGGAGGCTTATTACGAACATACCTAATCATTGTCATGTCCCTATTAGCTACAGTTGTTTTAGGCTATACGGATGAAGAACTAGCAATTGGCAAATTGGCTAAGGTCAACATTTCTAACAGCGTTGAATTTGGCTCTGTGCATACTGCTTTTATGAAAGGATATGAGGATGAGGCTTCTCTCAACATATTCCATGAAAGAATGACGACAGCTGTGAAAAATGAGGGGATTGTCAATATGGCTGCCCCACAATTGGATGTAGAAGTAGTGGACACGGCTGGAAACCAATATGGCTTTCATCTTTGTTTAGGGGAAATAGGTCAAAAAAGTACGTTGATGAACGTAAAGGATACCCATACAATTTTTAGCATCTCTGAGGATTTGACCGCCCCACTAAGATCATTGGTACAAGAATAAAAAACACTCTCCATTCAAGAAAGGAAAGTGTTTTTCGGTTTATCTTCAATTTATAACATGGATATTTTATTCGCTTTCTACGGCTTGAAAGAGCATTTGCGCATACTTGTCTGTAAAAGCAAAGCCACCTTCACATTTACGGCTCTCATCAACAATTTCACCCGATTTCATCACATAAATGCGATTGCACAAATAAGAAACGGCCTTTAAATCATGCGAGATAAATAAAATCGCCATGTTTTTTTCTTTATTTAAAGTCATTAATAAATCGATCATCTCTCTTTGAATCAAGCGGTCTAAGCTCGAAACGATTTCATCACATACTAATAGTTGGGGTTCGACTAAAATCGATCTTAGTAAATTAACCCGTTGTCGCTCCCCTCCACTTAGCTCAGAAGGCAGGGCTTTTAAAATATCTGTTGGGAGCATCACCATTTCAAGCATTGTCTGTAGTTCACGGTCAGTGAAAGACTTGTATGCCACCTGTATGGGCTCGCGTAACAATTCTCTGACTGTCCACACGGGGTTTAAGGCAGCCGTAGCATTTTGAAAAATGATTTGGCAATTTTTATAAAAATATGAGCGATTTTGCTTCGTCATTAATTGATCTTCAAAAAAAACAGCCCCTTTTTCAGGCTTTTCTAGCTGCATAATCACTTTGGCCAAAGTACTTTTGCCACTACCGCTTTCTCCCACAAGCCCTACGATTTCACCTTTTCCCACTGTTAGGTTTATATTTTTTAATACTTGCTGTCCTGCTCGATAGCTTTTATTCACATGATCAACGTGAAGCAACAATAACAACGCCTCCTAAAAATGATGAGCGACAAGCCGCTTCGTGTATGGATGCTTGGGCTCCCTAAAAATTTCCGACATTTGCCCGCTTTCTACAATTTCGCCATTTTTCATCACCAGAATAGAATCAGCAATTTTAGCAACTCCTAAATCATGTGTAATTAGTAGAATGGTCGTCCCAAGGCGGGCATGGAGATTTTTTAGCAATTTGATAAATTCTTGTTGATGGAGCATATCTAGAGCAGAGGTCGGTTCATCTGCCATCAAAACATCTGGTTCATTATAGAAGGCGCAGGCAAGCATGCAGCGTTGTAGCATGCCTCCTGAAAGCTCAAATGGATAGCGATTTAACACATCCTCTGGTAAGTTTAAATCCTTTAAAATGGCAGTGATTTTACTTAAAAATCCCTCTTCCTTTTGCCCTAACCTCGAAGCCGTCAACCTATAGAGTTGTTGCTTCATTTTTTGGGTTGGCGAAAAACTATTCGTGGCATCTTGGAAAATGGTAAAGAAATGCTTTTTGCGTAGCTCCACACGCTCCTGTTCTGACATTGCCATGATGTTTTTTTCATTAAATAAAATCGAACCTTCCATACTTGCTCTTGCTGGCAGCATCCCAAGCAGAGCTGAAAGAGTCGTACTTTTGCCACTACCACTCTCGCCAATAATAGCGGTAATATGTCCTTTAGGCACAGTAAAAGTCACACCTTGAATAAGGGATTTGCCAGATAATCGAACAGCCAAATTGTCAACCTCAAACATGCGATCGGCTCCCTCCTTGTTTGAAAGTACCTCCAATAACTTGCACACATAAAATCGTTATAAAGATTAACAGCCCAGGGAAAAGTCCCATCCACCAAGCCCCTACAAGTAAATCATTTTGTGCTGTGTACAGCATTGTTCCCCATGATGGAGTAGCTGGTGGGACACCAATTCCTAAAAAGCTTAAGGAAACTTCAGTAAAAATAGCCCCAGCAAAATTAAAGATGGTCACCACAAAAATCGCAGGGATACAATTACGCAATAAATGTCCAAAGAGAATTTTCCATAACGGCGTGCGGAACATTTTCGCCATCTGCACAAATTCTTGTTCCTTTAATCGGATAAACTCAGAGCGGACGATACGAGCCGTAACAAACCATCCCGTGATCCCCATAATCATCGCCATTCGCCACACACTGCCCTGCATAATAGCCTGTAGAGCTAGGACGATGACTAATGAAGGAATTGTTAAAAAGGCTTCGAGAATACGCATCATTACAGCATCAATGACACCGCCGAAATAACCGCTTATGCCCCCATAGATGATGCCAATTATGCTAGATAGCACAACCGACACAGTGGCAATGAGTAGCGTCACCTTTCCCCCAACTAATAAGCGCGAAAGAACATCTCTACCCAGCTGGTCAGTCCCTAATAAATGTGTGGCATTGGGTGCTTGATAAATTTGATTCATATCCATTACATTAGGCTCAAAAGGCGCTAATAATGAAGAAAAAATGGTCGTTGTAAAAATGAGAGCTAAAAGCACAAGCCAAAAGATCGGGTACTTCCGCTGTTTTCTCACACAAATCCCCCTCTTCTTAATCGAGGGTTCAAACCAATCATCAGTATATCAATGACGAATAAACAGATGACCACAACCACGCCTATGATCAATATAGCCCCCATCAAAACGGGGAAATCCTTGATCATGACGGATTTTACCAAAAGCTGACCTAAGCCTGACCAACCAAATAATGTTTCGACCACAATGGAGCCTCCGAAAAATGATGGGATGGTCACACCGACATAATTGATATAAGGAATGACTGCATTTCGTAAAATTATACTTCGAATTTCACGTTCAGATACTCCATTAGCACGTGCCACTTGTATATAGTAGCTATGATTCTCTACTTTCACACTATCCTGCAAAAAACGGGCAAAGATGCCAACATGGGAAATAACGAGGACTGTTAGTGGGAGTGCCATATGATATAAACGGTCCCCGAACCCCCCATCTCCTCGCACATCATTCATTCCCGAAGACGGAAACCAACCTAATGTTATGGAAAAGACCATGATGAATAATATGCCTAGCCAAAATGGTGGTATCGCGGAGCTAGCAATACTAAAGATAGAAAGTCCACGGTCGAGTAATGAGCCCTCCTTCATGCCAGCCTGTAAGCCAAGCCAAATAGAGGCAATGGTTACTAGGACTAACGTTAAAGTAACGAGCTGTAGCGTATTGGGTAACCGCTCCAGTAAAATCGTCAAAACAGGCCTTCCCTCTTTAGCTGAGTATCCCAAATTACCCTGTAATGCTTCACCTAACCAAGTCCCATACTGTAAGAGAACGGGTTGATCGAGTCCAAAGGCTTGTTCAATACGCTCTTTCTCAGCCGTCGTTAATGTTTGGGCATTGCCTCCATAATAAGCTGCTGCGGGATTGCCAGGAGCGGCATGCATCATGAAAAAAGAGAGGAAGCTCACGATAATGAGGACAATTGTCCCCATTATCACTCGCTTCCCAAGCCATTTAGCGATCATTCCATTTCCACTCCTCGACATTCCATAAGAAGCCTGCTCCATGGTGACCTAAAATTCGCTCTTTAACACCACTAATCTGTTTATCGATACCATATACAGCATCTACATAAGCAAAGTAGGCAAACGGTGGGTCTTGAGCTAGCTCCTCCTGCAATGCCATATAGACTTTCTTACGTTGCTCAGGATCGACCGTAGTACGACCTTCCTCCAGCAATGCGTCTACTTTTGCATTGGCATAGCTGCCGTAATTATAGCCAGCACTCGTGAGACTGGATTCTCCCGAATGGAATAGGCTGTACGTATGATGGTCCGCATCATATGGACTTCCCCATCCAACCATAAAGGCTTCTGTTTCTTCAATGACAATATTGCTCCAATCTAGTGCAGCAACTTTCACATCTGCCCCAACAGCTTTATAGCCCTCTGCCACATAATTGGCCATATTCACACGCACAGTATCAGTAATTGGCGCGGTAATGGTAAAAGTTAATTTTTGACCATCCTTATAGCGGAAACCATCATTGGCTAATTGCCAGCCTGCCTGCTCGAGCAGCTCATTTGCTTTTTGTACATCGTAAGTATAATGTTCGATATTTTCATTCACAAAATTATGTTTTTGTAGAGGCGAATAAGCTTCTGTGCCGTAGCCATGTAAAATACCTTTTACAATGCCAGCACGATCCGTTGCATAGCTAATCGCTTTTCTTAATGAAACATCCTTCCAAATAGGATACTTCATATTGAATAAAACACCACGATAATCAGCGGATTCAACCTCATACATTTTTAAATGTTCTACTTTTGACAGTTCCTCTACCTGATTGGGATCAAGTAACGCAATATCAACCTCACCAGATTTTAGCTGTAAGGCACGCACATTGCTATCAGGGATAAATTTAAAAATAACTTGTTCAATTGAAGCTTTTGTACCATAAAAAGTAGGAAATGCTTTGAGTGTCAGACTTGTCCCTTTATCCCATTGTTCAAACATATAAGGGCCGGCACCGATTGGTTGTTGATTAAATGGCGCGGTTCTCATATCCTGTCCTTTGAAGGCATGCTTTGGTAAAATAGGCACAGTTAATTTGTCTAGCATCGGCGTAAATGGTTCATCTAATTGGATGGTCATTGTCGTGTCGTCGATTTTTTTCATGCTCGTCACATGGATAAAATCTGATTTTAAATAGGAGCCGTTCGCATCGTCAAGAATACTATCGATGGTGAAAATAATATCGTCGACTGTTAAAGCCTGTCCATCATGAAATGTCACATTATCATTAATCACAATTGTATATGTCATCTGGTCATCTGATATATTAATACTTTTAGCAATATCAAATATAGGTACATTTTGTTCATCGAAACGCATCAAACCTCTAAATAAAAAGGCATCCAAATTCGTTTCCTCTAAAAGAGGATTTAAACCTGCAAACTCAGACTCTGAAGCAAAAACAAGCTCATTTGCCTGAGAAGATGACGAAGCAGATGACTGTTTCTCTTCGCCTTGACTGGACTCTTTCGTACAGCCTGCAAGACAAAGGATCATTAGAAGGATCCATACTGTAAACTTTTTCAATTCACTATCTCCTTTATCACAACAGAAATTACAGTAATGCTGTCATATGTTCAAACATACGGTTTATTTCCTTGTGAAGTGTTCGTTGCTCTTTGGCGAGCCATCTACAATGAATCGCCTGATCTGTTAGCTTTGTTACGCTTGCCTGTAGAGACTGCTCCTGTTGAATCAAATCCTGCAAATCTCTCATATTAAGATTTTTTACTAGTGGTGATACAATCCATAGAGAACCGATATAGAGGGCCTTTTCTAGCAAGCCAAGCGCTGCAAAATTCATTTCCTGTGGCTTAAAATGGATGGAGTCAAACGCAATTAGTTTATTCTCTACATACACCTTATATTTAGATTGGTAGGCTTGATAATCAAAGACCTCCCCTCGCATTTCTCGACCTGGTGCAATAATTTCACCCCAAATTAATGTCGAGCTCTCCTTCATGCGAATGGTTGTATCCGCTTGAAACTTGGCTCGTTCAAATGGAATGGTCACTTCAGGAAGCCATTCTAACCGTGCCTCATCAGCAATCTCAACTGTAATAGCCTGGGTACAATGATCGCCTGTATGCGAAGGATAGATTTTCAATGCCGATTGTTGCTTCAGCCTTACTCGGCTTTCTGGCGCCAGTTTGACGTTGATTTCATTGCGGTCTCCCGCTACCATCCCACCAGAGGATTCCATTAAAAATACTGTAGCAGTTGGATCACTACCTTCATATAATTCGCGGCTAGCCTTTAAGGGAGGCTGCTGGTACACATGAACTAGTCGTGTATAGCCCCTCCTAGGCTCAAAGGCCATTTCTAATTTGCCGAAATGATTGATCGTTTGTTGATTAAGCATGGTTGTCAATGGCTTCGGCACCTTCAAGTAGCATATGGTGCTGAATCCATTCAACCACCTTATCTACATTCGTTTGTGAACGAACATCTGCAAAAATATATGGACGGCCACCACGCATTTTTTTTACATCCTGATCCATTATTTCTAGATCCACTCCAACATGAGGCGCCAATGATGTTTTATTGATTAGCAGTAAGTCTGAACGTGTTAGCGCTGGACCACCTTTACGGGGGATATCCTGTCCTTCTGCCACATCAATTACATAAATATAGCCATGCACTAGCTCAGGACTAAATGTTGCAGATAAATTATCGCCACCACTTTCAATGAAAATGATATCTAAATCTTTGAAGCGTTTATTTAAATCATCAATCGCTGCAAAATTCATCGATGCATCCTCACGAATAGCTGTATGAGGACAACCACCTGTTTCCACCCCAATAATACGATCTTCCTCTAAAACACCATTCGTTATTAAATATTGAGCATCTTCCCTTGTATAAATATCATTTGTAATAACCGCTACATGATAATGCTCATGCATCACACGTGTTAATTGATCTACTAATGATGTTTTTCCTGACCCAACTGGGCCGCCGATACCAATACGTATTGGTTTCATTCTTATCCTCTCTCTTTCTATGAAATAAATAATCTGGAATATAAAAACTCGTGTTTCATGGAAGCCAATTCAATCCCTAACGCATTATTCGTTAAATCATCCATCGTTAATGACATCACTGTTTGCGCTGCTTCTTCTACCGAAATCAATAGCTCATTCAAAGCTTGGACACCTGTATTTTGACCAAACGGTACTGCACGTACAGCATTTTGTACTAAGCCACTAATTGAAGCATACATAAAGGTCATCACTGCGTGAAAGACATTGACACCTAGCGCCTCGCAATAGATTCCATAAAGCACGGCGTAATGTCCCTTCACTTCTTCACGCTCGATTTTCTCCTTCCACTGCGATAAAAAAGGGCATTCCATAAGCGGTGTCACTGTTCGCACAAATTGCTTCCCTACATTGACACTCGCCTCTTTAGATTCCTTGGCAAGCTTCATAGCTCCACAAAGTTCATCCAGCTCTGTAAGACGAGCAATATCTCTGTCTTTTGCTGCATAGAACGCTTCTTGAATAAGAATCGCATCACCGTGCACTAAATTATGAAATAAATAGCCCTGACAAAATTCGATTAATTGGTCCTTTGTGCGAATGAGATCTTCCTGAATATACGTTTCCATACCATAGGAATGTGTATATGAACCTATTGGAAATGCCGAATCATGAATTTGCAATAGTTGCAGTATCGATAAATTAGTGAGAGTGTCCACGGTATTTGAATGGCTGCTTGAAACGTCTTTCTGTTGTTTCATAGTGCACCCCTATTTCATCTAATAATGGATTAATCGTATGATCTGCTCGTACGATGATTTCATCGTTTTCAATTAGGCAAGGTGTATGGCGATTCCCTAATTCGAAAGCTGATTTTCCCATTTCATGCATGTCTTTTGGTGTAATGACAATGACAGGCTCTAATTTTGTACGAATTGCTATACGACGGTGATCATCCTCAAATAATAAATCGCCATATTTTAATGGTTCCTCACCTTCTAAACGTAAAGCAATGTCTGTACCTTGATCTGTTTCTGTGCGAAGAATTCGTTTGCTTAATTCCTCCCACTCTAGCTCAATCCATTCTGTTGTCTTTTGTTGATGTTCCTCTTCGTGGGCAATATTCCCAATGATTTTGTCGATTAACATACGTTTAGCACCTCATTGTCTTTTTATTGGCTGTTACTCTCACTTTAATTGCTTAGAATAAGAAATATCGTTGAGCCATTGGTAGTACATCTACCGGCTCACATGTTGCTAATTCACCATCAATTTTTACTTCATATGTTTCTGGGTTCACATCAATTTTTGGCGTCTCGTTATTTAGCTTCATATCAGATTTACGAATATTTCGGCAATTCGAAACCGTCCCAATCATTCGTTTTAAGCCTAATTTTTCCGGCAGTCCTTCTTCGACTGCAATTTTCGGTAAAAATGTCATGCCACAATTTTGAGGACCTTGCCCATAGAAGCCATAAGTCTGACGGCCTTTCATTGGCTGTGGTGTTGGAATAGATGCATTTGGATCACCTGTAATGCCATAAACGGCAATACCAGCCTTGATGACCACTTCTGCCTTTACGCCAAAGAACGCTGGTTCCCATAGGACAATATCAGCTAATTTCCCTTCTTCCAGTGAACCAACTTCATGACTAATACCATGTGCGATCGCTGGGTTAATATTTAGCTTCGCCATATAGCGCTTGACGCGATAATTATCGTGTTCCTTGTCCTCATCCTGTGGTAAAGGTCCACGTTGCTTTTTCATTTTATCTGCTGTTTGGAACGTCCGTATTGTCACCTCTCCCACACGACCCATCGCCTGTGAATCCGAAGACATGATGCTCAATATTCCTAAGTCCTGCATAATATCTTCTGCTGCAATCGTTTCAGGTCGGATACGTGAATCTGCGAATGCGACATCTTCAGGCACATCATGCTTTAAGTGATGGCATACCATCAGCATATCTAAATGCTCATCAATCGTATTCATCGTAAATGGTTTCGTAGGGTTCGTCGAGGCTGGCAAAATATTTGGTAAAGATGCCATTACTAGCTGGTCTGGCGCGTGTCCACCACCAGCACCTTCTGTATGGAAAATATGAATAACACGGCCATCGATGGCATTGATTGTATCTTCCACAAATCCCGCTTCATTTAATGTATCGGAGTGCAAGGCTACTTGAATATCGTATTCGTCTGCAACGGTTAAGCTTTGGTCAAGTGCAGAAGGTGTTGCCCCCCAGTCCTCATGAATCTTCAATCCAATGGCACCAGCACGAACTTGCTCGATAATTGGCGCCGGGTCTGAAGCACTACCTTTTCCAAGTAATCCAACATTGATTGGAAAGCCTTCCACAGCCTGTAACATACGATGTAGATGCCATTCACCAGCAGTTAAGCTTGTCGCCTTTGAACCTGCCGCTGGTCCTGTTCCGCCACCAATAAAAGTTGTTGTCCCTGCTAATAGGGCCGTTTCTACTTGATCGGGACTAATGAAGTGGATATGTGTATCAATGGCGCCAGCTGTTGCTATGAGCCCTTCCCCTGCATAAACCTCTGTCCCTACGCCGATAATCATGTCCTGATCGACACCATCCATACTATTCGGATTGCCTGCTTTGCCGATGCCAATAATTCGGCCATCTTTAATACCTATATCAGCTTTCACAATACCCGTATAATCGATAATGATGACGTTAGTAATGACTGTATCTAGCACACCTTCATTGCGTGTATTTTTACCGTTTTGCCCCATTGAAACACGCAAAGATTTACCACCACCAAAGACACCTTCATCTCCATAGGATGTATAGTCCTTCTCAATTTCGATCCACAAATCCGTATCGGCTAAACGCACTTTGTCGCCGACTGTAGGACCGAACATTTTCGCGTAAGCTTCATGTGTTACCTTCATTTTTCTTCCGCTCCTTTAAAGCCACCTTCAATTGCCTTGTCTAAAATTTCATCTTTATGGTGAGTTGACCCTTCTGTTAGTTTATTTAAGCCAAAGACATGCTGTTTCCCACCAAATTCGACAAGCTCTACTTCTTTTTCTTCTCCGGGTTCAAAGCGAACTGCCGTCCCTGATGGAATATTTAAATGCATACCGATTGCATCTTCACGATTAAATTCTAGAAATCTATTCACTTCGATAAAATGGAAATGTGAACCTACTTGAATCGGGCGGTCACCTGTATTGGCTACTAGAACCTTTTTTGTTGCCCTGCCAACATTGATTTCAATCACACCATTTTTTGGTCGGATTTCTCCAGGAATCATCTGCCAACACTCCTTTACTGAATTGGACGGTGAACTGTGACAAGTTTTGTTCCATCTGGGAAGGTACATTCTACCTGTACATCTGAAATCATGTCACCGACACCTTCCATTACGTCCTCTGCTGTCAGAACATGCTTAGCTTCACTCATTAGCTGTGCAACAGTTTTTCCATCTCTAGCACCTTCCATTATGAAACTACTAATTAGGGCAACAGCTTCTGGATAATTTAGCTTTAAGCCGCGAGCTTTTCTTTTCAGCGCAAGTTCTCCTGCCACATGGAGGAGTAGTTTTTCTTGTTCTACTGGTGATAGCTTCAAATGAATCTCTCTCTTCCTATATTCAGAATTATCTTTCAATAATATTTTTCGAAGCATACTTCCTTTCAATTACATGAGCTTTTTAATACCATTTAGTTTTTTTGCATTTAATTGTTGTCTTACAAATTATGATTTCGCAAGGGATATGCGAAGAGAAATAGAAAAGACTTGTTGACCCGGCGAACGCGGGTTGCAATAGTTGAAGTGAGTAATAGAGGTAACAGCTAGTCCATTATAAGAAACTAAATTAAAAAATTCAACATTTTTATTTATCTGTGAATTTACAAGTTTTATTAATAATTCATAAAAAAAGAGGCTTATTTTACAGAAAATTGGTCAACTGTAAAAAAGCCTCTTATCAAGTTGAGTAAAGTGAAAATAAAATTATACTAAAAAACTTGTAAATTTATTTGTTTAGGATCATTATTTCAGGGCTATAAACCCTTGAAATTTCCCACCTACCTCTTAAACCTCGAATTGATTGGTTAACTTTTTTAAACTATCAGCTTGCACACTTAAATTCTGTGTGACGTGATTGACAGCTTGCATGGAGGCAGTTTGCTCATCCATTGACTGCAAAACAGCCTCTGTGTAATTCGATAATCGGCCCATTCCATCCGCAATAGTTATGACCGTTGATGCCACTTCATTAGCGCTACTGGAAAGCTGTTCGGCTGTTGCGGAAATGTCTTCAAGCTGGTTATTCATGCGACTTACATGCTGTGTGATCGTCCCAAATGATTTTGTCGCCTCATCAATGACATAAACACCTTGCTGAACATTTTTCAAATCCTCCTCCACCGATGAAGCGACTTGTTTTGTATCATGTTCAATGCCTACTACTAAGTCAACAATTTGCGTAGCGGAATGCTTCGATTGCTCAGCTAATTGGCGGACTTCTTCTGCTACTACTGCAAATCCTTTACCATGTTCTCCCGCACGTGCAGCTTCAATGGCTGCATTTAAAGCTAATAGGTTTGTTTGATCGGTAATTGTTGTAATCATATCTGTCATCGATTTAATATCTGACATTTTAGTCGATAGTTGCTGCATAAGTCCACTTGTTTTGTCAGTAGACGATGAAATAAATTGCATCTGTTCTTTTGCTACATGTAAAATGGCTACCCCGTTCCCGGCAATTTCATTGGCCTCTTTGGCATGACTAAAAACATCCTGTGTGGCAACGGTAATACGTTCAATTCCATCGACAGTTTCTTGCATGGCATGGGCACTATCACTAGCGGATTGTGCAGCTTGCTTCAAGCCATCTGATGTTTTCTCTATCTGCTGATCTACTTCTTCCACAGCAAGCGTAATTTCACTTGTACTTGCTGATAGTTCTTCAATACTTGTCGATAAATCCGTAGAGCTATTCGCAATTTTTTGTGTCATTGTTCGTAATTGATTTTTCATATCTAAAAAAGATTGTGCTAGCTGAGAGATTTCCCCATTATCATGTACCTCGATGACAACTGTATCCAATTTGCCTGTGGTAATCCCTTGTGCAGCCTCCGTTAACTGTTTGATGGGCTGTATCACTTTAAAATGAACATAGACCGTATACGAAAGTGTAATGGCAATTCCCAAGATAGTTAAAACGGTTGCAAGCCATTCTAATGTTGTTACATTGGCTAAATCTAAAAATAAAATAATAATCATTAACACATTTAAAGCTGAAAAGCCAAGTAAACTCTTATTTCGTAAACTCATAACAAATTCCTCCAACTAAAATATTACTTCCATACCAGTATTATAGTTGAATATTCCTAAAAAACATAAGAAAAAGCCCCTTTTTACATGAGTAAAGTTCTAAAAATCTCATAAAAAAAGACTGTAGACAGCCACAAAGGCATATCTACAGTCCATACTATTATTTTAAGTTCATGATGCTTGAGCCAGCGATACCTGGATGTGTCATTTCATATGGATCTAAAATTAGGTCTAGTTGTTCTTTTGTTAAAACACCCGCTTCAATACAAAGCTCACGGATTGAACGACCTGTTAGAATCGCTTCACGTGCAAGACGAGCAGCAACTTCATAGCCAATATGAGGGTTCACAGCAGTTAATACCCCTACACTTTTCTCTACATATTCTTTCATACGTTCTTCATTTGCTTCGATATCTTTTAAGCAGTTTTCTGTAAACGCACGGAAAACATTATTCATAATGCTGATAGATTGGATAAGGTTAAATACTAATACAGGCTCCATCACATTTAACTCTAATTGACCAGCTTCAGAAGCTAATGAAATTGTATGGTCGTTACCAATTACTTGGAACGCCACTTGGTTCAGTACTTCTGGCATAACAGGGTTCACTTTACCTGGCATGATCGAAGAACCTGGTTGACGAGCTGGTAAAAGGATTTCCCCTAAGCCGGCACGTGGACCAGAAGCCATTAAGCGTAAGTCATTAGCAATTTTCGACATATTAATCATACAAATTTTTAACGCACCAGATACCTCTGTATAAGCATCTGTATTTTGTGTAGCATCCACTAAATGTGTCGCACCCTTTAATGGTAAACCAGAGATTTCAGCAAGATGCTCATCGACAGATTTAATATAATCTGGGAAAGCATTTAAGCCTGTACCTACTGCAGTTGCACCCATATTTACATCATATAAGTTTGGACGTGTTTGACGAATACGTACAATATCACGGTTGATGACACGGCAATAAGCTTCGAACTCTTGTCCTAAGCGAATTGGCACAGCGTCTTGTAAATGCGTACGTCCCATTTTAATGACATGTGCAAATTGCTCTGCTTTTTGATGGAAAACGGATTGCATATAATCCATTGTTTCTAATAATTCATCTATTAAATTTAACACAGCGATATGAATGGCTGTTGGGAAAGCATCATTTGTTGATTGTGACATATTGACATGACTGTTTGGACTAACTGTATGGTAGTCACCCTTTTCTTTCCCTAAAATTTCTAGGGCACGGTTGGCGATGACTTCGTTTGCATTCATATTGATAGATGTACCTGCTCCACCTTGGATTGGGTCTACAAGGAATTCTGCATCCCATTTGCCATCAATTACTTCTTGTGCTGCTTCGACAATTGCCTCACCAATTTCTTTTGATAATAGGTGTACTTCCATATTACTTAAAGCAGCTGCTTTCTTCACAATCCCCATCGCCTTAATAAGTGAAGAGTGAATTGTGTAGCCTGTAATTGGGAAGTTTTCCGTTGCACGTAGTGTTTGAATTCCGTAATAAGCCTCTGCTGGTAATACGCGCTCACCTAAAAAATCTTTTTCTATACGTTGTGTTGACATCATTGTCGTCTCCTTTTATGTAATACTCACACTTGATAGTAGCTAATAAAAGTCGTATTGTAAACAGTCATTTTTCTGTAAACGAAAAAAATCCTTCAAAAAAGCAAAGAAATCGCTAAAAACCGAGCACATTTTAATAATGCCCTAGCATTATTAGCCGATAAAGGTTCGATGCAAAATAATTAGGCAACTGTTTGAAATAGCATTAAAACAGATACTGTCCTCGTTAAGCAATTAAAAAACCAATAGAATAACCGACAAGGTTCATTCTATTGGTTTGTTCATTCTTCTATTATTTATTCGATGTTACAGTAAAACGGCTATTTTGATGTTGGGGATTTTCAAGCTCATCCAATACTGCCACTGCATAATCTGCGTAACTTACATAACTATCACCAGCTTCATTTACTAATAAATGATCTACCCCTGTTATATAGTGACCAGTACGTGGACCTTCTGGATCAAAAAATGCAGACGGACTTAAAAATGTCCATTGGATAGCCGATTGTTGTAGGTCCTGTAGATTTTGTCCTTGATTTTGCGCAGTTGCTAGGAACATAGCTGGGAAATCAGGTGTTTCCATTACACGGATTTGTTTTTCTGGGTCTACAAAAAGACTACCTGCCCCTCCTACAACAAATAATTTTGTATCAATGCCTTCGAAAATTCCGATTAAATGACGACCAGCTTTCACATGTAAATCTTCCTGACCAGCTGGTGCGCCAAACGCATTCACTACAACATCGAAGTCTTTCATTTCGTCTTGTGTTAAATGAAACACGTCTTTTTCTATTACGGGGATAGCTGTTGTTACTTTTGCTGCAGAACGAACGATAGCTGTTACTTCATGACCACGTTGCACCGCTTCCTCTACTATTTTTTGTCCTGCTTTACCTGTTGCACCAATGACAGCAATTTTCATTGTATGTTCCTCCTTATTTATAGTTGTAACCATTTTAGTTACAGGTTAGATACAGAAAGACCATCTTCGCTTAAGTACGAAGCTGATCTAGCACATCCTGCAAAGTCTGTGCCTGTAGCTGCGCTTCCATTGCCTGCCAAATAGATGTGTACACATCTTCCAAAGTATGTTGGATTTCTCGCCCCACTGCACACGCTGGATTCGGCTCATCATGAATCGCAAAAAGCTGTTCTGGCCCATCGATTGCTTGATAAATTGCTAAAAGTGTTAAATTCTTTGGCTCCACTAAAAGCTCATACCCCGCAACCCCTGAATGTGATAAAAGTAAGCCGGCCTTTTTCAGAACACCAATCATACGTCTTACAACCACTGGATTTGTATTTACACTTCCAGCGATAAAATCGGACGTAAGTAAGCTTTTATCAGATGTTGTAGCAATTAGCGAAAGAATATGGATCGCCACCGAAAATCGACTGTTCACCATATGTATCACCACCTGTTGTAACTATTATAGTTACAGGTAGATAAAAAAGCAAGCACTTTGCTTTTCGCTACCTGTCTTTATTTTTCCGTTTCTTTACTTATCTATACATTCATTTAGATTTTATTTACATAAATCAATAGTTCCTGTCGTATTTGCCCATTGTCCTCATAAAAATCTAAATTATGAAATTCATATTTAAAATGACCCACTGGAAAAGTCACACTTTCCCCCTGTGCTGCCGCAAGTATACCTGCCACATCGTGTGATACCATGTGTAATAATTCATCGCCCGTGATTGAATCTACAAAGATTACGTTCATAAAAAACACCTCCTCAGCCATTATAGCTTAGAAGGTGCTTACATTTATAGTCTTTCTTTATAGCCTTTAATACGGATTTCTTCAATCACTTGCATCATGTCGAAAAGTTGTTGCCGGGATAAATTGGAGGTGTTAGCGTCCTGCACTTGTTGCTCGGAAACCTTTTTTCGTTTTAGATGATCGGACTGTTGCTCATTTTCTTCTACTTGGACCATTGTTTTCTTCACAACTTTCACCTCTACCATAAATTTGACCGACCTTCCATACCAAATAATGCTAACAATCCCACAATTACTATAATCAACTTCCTAGCTATCAGTCATCCAACTACTAGCCTATTTAGCAAAACATATATTTTGACCCACTTATAGTGGCAAAAAAACAGCAACCAAAATGGCTGCTGCTTTTGTTAGACGGCAATCGGCGCTTTAATAGCCGGATGTGGATCATACCCCTCGATTGATAAATCCTCGAGCTCGATATCAAAAATCGATGTTTTATTTGAATTGATGTGTAGCGTTGGTAGTTCCTTTGGCTCCCGAGCTAGCTGTTCCTTTACTTGTTCCACATGGTTCGCATAAATATGAGCATCCCCAATGCTATGAATAAATTCGCCCACCTCTAATCCACACTCATGTGCAATCAAATGTGTTAACAATGCGTAAGAAGCTATATTAAAAGGACAGCCTAATAAAGTGTCCAAGCTTCTTTGCATAAGCTGACAGCTTAATTTACCATTAGATACATAAAATTGGAACATAACATGACATGGTGGCAATGCGGCTTTACTGCCCTTCGCACCTGCATTGATAACATCCTCCGGGTTCCACGCATTGACAATAATACGGCGTGAATCTGGATTATGCTTTATTTGATGAATGACATCCTGCAACTGGTCGATACTTTCACCAGTAGATGCTGTCCAATGACGCCATTGTTTACCATAGACATTGCCAAGCTCTCCGTATTTTTGAGCAAAGTCATCATCTGCTAAGACACGCTCACAAAAGGATGTTAACTCTTGTTGGTACAATGTATTAAATGCGTCATCGACTAAACAACGTCGACCAAAATCCGTCATATCTGGTCCTTTATAGTCATCTGATTCAACCCATTTTTTAAATGCCCATTCATCCCAAATATGATTATTATGTTGCAATAGATAACGAATATTCGTATCCCCTTTGATGAACCATAATAATTCGCTCGCGACAAGCTTAAAAGGTACGCGCTTTGTCGTTAAGAGAGGAAATCCTTTACTTAAATCAAAACGCATTTGATAACCAAAGACGCTATATGTACCCGTCCCAGTTCGATCCTCTTTTTTCGTGCCATTTTCTAATATATGTTGTAGTAAATTTAAGTACGCCATTTCTGGATGCGTCATTTTTCTTCAACAGCTCCTTCCAGTTTGCTGTTGACCATTATACCATTTCATCACGTATTTTCGTATGAAGAAATTATTTCATTAGAAGCCAGAATGAGAGGAAGTGTTCTTCATCTCTCTTGAAATTTCACTCTCTGTTGTGACAAAAAAGGTAGGAAGTAAGATGATATTTAATAAAACAGGTCCAACAATAACTAATAAATCGATGCCTGGACTGAAATAAAGACCGAATGCCGTAATCAACCCCGAAAGTACAAGGAAAATAATTTGCGCAACAATAATCATGATTGGCAATGATTGGTACATGTAATTTAGTTTACGGAACTGATGTAAATTGGCTGGATTGTTGATGACTTTCTTTTTTAATCGTCTCGATAAAATTAAACAAGCAAGCAATTGGACCACCATAAAACTAAAATAGATGACCGCGTAAAGGATAAATGGACGTTTCTGAATCGTACCATCAAAATGACCTACTCTTTGGTTCAATAAATCATTAACGGCTCCTTCATAAACATATTGACGTTCACTTAAAAAAGTAAAAGGCTCCATAAAACCGAGCGCTGTCCAATCCTTCGTATTAACCGTCCAATTCGATAACTTACTCGCTAAAATTTTCAATTGAATCGGATCTTGCTCTCCAAACATCCCTACCAAGATACTATATGGAATTGCTACTTTTAGCTGCCCATCTTGCTTTTCTTGGAATAAATCCTGAATATAAAAAGTATAGGAAACATTCGATTTATTCGTATCGTAACGTGCTTCTTCAATTTCCCAATGACTGGCTAAAGATGCTTGAATGCCATTTCTCATCTCCGAATATGGTATATCTTTATGTAATCTCTTTGGAATTTTATAAACAAAATGGTTATCACTACCGATTAGACAAATTTCAACCTCGACTTTATCTTCATTAACCATCTTTGCCTTCGTGGTCAACGGGATCGTAATCAAAGCGATTAAGAAAAAAAGAATTAGTGTTAAAACGCCTTTTTTCACGTCATAGTCCCCCTTTTCGTCATGATTATTAAACTTACACTATCATAGCCATGTCCGAAAAAACTATTTCGTCATTCCGAAAACGCAATAGTGGTTTTCCGAAAGCCTATATTTCGGTATTCCAAATTTATCAATAATTAGCGATAATATATAGGAGTTTATTATCATCTAGCAAACAGAGGTTTCAAAATGAAAAAATGGATATATTGTATTTTTCTTACCTATTTAATTCTCGGCATTTACGTATTAGCAATTGCCATAAAAACACCGTTTATTAGTCTTACCCTTGATACAACAAATGGGCAAGCAGCTATTAAGGATAGCTACTACACTTCATGGGCTCATCAAAAAAATATTGAACAGGGTGATATTGTTCTGGCTATTGATGGGCAGCCAGCCTGGGAAAATCGCTCTGTGCGACTGTTCTCATTGATTAGAAGTGCTAAACAATTAACTATCCAAAAGTTTGATGGGACAATACAAACAATTGATGTAAAGCATATAGATATGCCAGAAGAATTATATTTGCAAATTCTATTCCCGATCTTCTATTTTCTTTTAGCTTTCGGTGTGGCCATTTATTTATGGCGACGCAATAAGGATAACCCTCCGACATTTTTATTGACTTTATTTTTGTTAACCTGTTCGTTGGCCTATATTAGTACAGGGGCATCGGCAAGGGGCAATCTTATTGGCCAGTTTGTTATTGGCATATGTATTATTTTGTGCATGGTGCTTTTCATTCATTTTTTACAGCACTTTTTCCGTTACCTTCAAATCCAATGGTCTTATATTGACAGCAAATGGCTTTATTTATCATCATTAATCATCCCATTTTGTTACTTACTGGAAGGTTTTAAACCATCATTCAGAGAGATTACCCCTCTCCTGAACTTAGGTATATTCGCAATACTCGTGCTTTATGCTATTTACATTTTATTAACCAGTTATTTACAGACAAAACTAGCTAAAATTCGGTTGATTGCCATTGCCTTTATCATTCCATTTTTACCATTCCTGATCTTTTTCGTGATACCTGAAATTTTAGACCATAAGCCGTTATTACATGCTGATATTGCCTCGTTATTTTTATTATTTATCCCTTTTTCATTTCTGTTCATCCAAGTGAATGAACGATTATTTGATATTGAATACCAATTAACAAGATTACGTTATTATTCGACTCTAGCATTTTTCAGTGCGCTTCTACTGACAACTGGCATCGCCCTTTTGATTATGGTTCAATTATCTATTGTCCATGTTACAAGTATTTTTTTACTAGTTTTCATGGTGATGATGGCTAGTTTTTATATTAAAGAACGTATTGATTTTAAGTATCGAAAAATTATTTTTTCCTCTACTGGGAATTATGTACATAATTTATATGCAGCCGTTCAACGTATGGGTAAGGCTAAAAATCAACAAGAATTATTGGAACGCTTTAAGTATGAAATCACTGAAAAGTTAGGCACGACAGCCTTTCTTATAAGTACGGTCACAGAAGATACACCAGCTCCCCTGCTTGGAAGCCACTACACAAAATTGCTACTACATGATGCAGGTGATGAAAAAATAATGCTAGAAATAAAGCATACTTTACAAAAGGAAGAACTACTGTGGCTCGAGCTACTTGCACTATATGTTTCAATGTCTATTAATAATTTACAGCAAATTGAAGATTTAGTACTCGAAGTTCAACATATGAAAAATACCAGTGATACGCCGCTTCCTTGGCTTGATAAACTATTATGGAATATTATTGAGAAGGAAAAGAGTATTTTAGCACAGGAACTACACGATACGATTTTGCAGGAGCAGCTACATTTAGCAAGAGAACTCGATGTCCTCGCTGGCACCCCTATTATTCAAAAGGACACCATCTTGGATATTCGTGAACAGCTACTGAATGCCACAAAGGATCTACGAGAGTATTGTGAGAATTTAAGCCCACCATTACTGGATACCTTTGGCTTACAAATAGCCTTAAAAAAATTAATTCAAAAGGTAAAAATCCGGGCTGACTTTTTAGTAAGCTCGCAAATTGAACGAGTAGAATTTCAGGATGTCACACTCCATCTAGTCGTCTATCGCCTAGTACAGGAGCTATTAAATAATGCGATTAAACACGCTAATGCTACAGAAGTTTCACTAACTCTACAAGCGATACCTAAAGGCTTTATTCTACAATATGATGATAATGGTGTAGGCTGTGATATAGAGGATTTAATTCAATCCTCAGCTTCCATGGGCATTAATGGAATTCGTGAGCGTGTCCGTGCCTTTAATGGAGACATCACCATCCAATCTAGCCACAATGAAGGCATGCATATTTATATTCAAATACAAGAGGACGGGGATTCATATGATGAACATACTTATTATAGATGACCATCCTGTCGTTTTAGATGGTACAAAAACATTGTTACAGGATTTAGTCAATGTCCAGATTGAAACAGAGCAGGATAGTGCAGCAGTTTTACTAAGAATGGATACAGAAGCCTTTCAGTTATTTCTCATTGATATTAATATGAAACCGATCAACGGTATCCAACTAGCAGAAATGATTAAGAAAAAACAACCAGAGGCCCTCATTATTCTATATACAGGCTACGAGCTTTCCGATTATTATGAGCTATTAATTGAGAAAAAGATCGATGGCTTATTATCAAAACTAGCAACAAAAGAGCAAGTCATCCAAACGATTCAAGCTGCCCTACGTGGCGAAATATTACTTGCAGCTGACTTCTTAGATTTTGTCCAGCAACGATCCAATTTGCCGAATACCCAGCAGGAAGTATTACTCAGTGATAAAGAACAGGAAATTTTACAGCTCGTGGCTCAAGGCTGTACGAATAAAGCCATTGCGTCTGCTATCGGTGTTACCCAAAGAACCGTAGAGAATTATTTATCAAAATTATTCGTAAAATTAAACGTTGAATCTCGTGCAGAGGCAGTGATTGTAGCAAAGGAAAAAGCATGGATTGAGTAATGCTAGAAGACCGTTTCATTACTAATAGATTACAATTGTAAATTTTTTCTTACTAAAAACGGAATTTACTGGATATACAAACAATTCTGTACTATAATAAAGCTAATAATTACATTACTTCATTGCTACGATTAAAAACTGGTATTCAAAGGGAATACGGCTTTTTATATGTATTGAAGAAATTGATTGTTGAATTTTTTTGGGAGGGTGTTTACATGACACAAGGGACAGTAAAATGGTTTAACGCAGAAAAAGGTTTTGGCTTCATCGCAGTTGAAGGTGGCAATGATGTATTCGTACATTTCTCAGCTATCCAAACAGATGGCTTCAAAACTTTAGAAGAGGGCCAAAAAGTTGAATTCGGCGTAGAAGAAGGCAACCGTGGACCTCAAGCAACGAATGTAGTGAAACTATAATATTCACCCAACATAGACGAGCAAATGAAAAGAGACATCCTATTTAAGGATGTCTCTTTTTTTCATGTCCTCGCAGCAAGACTTATGATAGCAATATACAACGGATATCCACCAAGCATGAACAACAGAATAAGCCCTTGTACAGGTACTGGCATATCTCCTCGATCGGAAATAGGAAACAAATAGGCAAAGACCATTGTGAAGATCACAGTATATGGTAACCATAGAATCATTGTTGCATAAACCGAGCGGCGATGCCCTAGCCATGTAACTGCGAGTTTATACATAAATATCGTCGCTACAATAAACCCCACTAATTGAACAATTAGCAAGAAAAGATCCAAATTGCCCGCAGACCAGCCAGTAAGTCGTAGTAGCCGATAATAGTTGAGTTGTAATGCGATAGAAAAAAAGAAAATCAAACCATACAGCAGACTAGCAATATTCAATTTTAGAAAAAAGGACATAGTCAATAAATTTTCCTTTCACTGTATGGCTTCGCTAGAATAGGTCGAATTACGTACTATCTATCTAAATGAGCTGCTCCTATGTTTACTTAAGATCGGCATCATATGGCAGATGAGCAAAGGGTCCCTACGCATAAGAATGCAAGCCTGCAATCACTAAATTAACAAACACCTGGTTAAACACGATGATACCGAAGCCAATGATGGCAAGCCAGGCTGTTTTCTCCCCTTCCCAGCCTTTGGATAAACGGAAATGGAGAAAGGCTGCGTAGAATAAAAAAGTAATGAGTGCCCAAACTTCTTTAGGGTCCCATCCCCAGTAACGACTCCAAGCTATTTGTGCCCAAATCATGGCAAACAACAGACCACCTAATGCAAATAATGGGAAGCCAATGACAACTGCTCGATAGGAGATTTCATCCATTAATTGTGGTTGAACGCGACTCGTCCATGGCTTTAATATGACACTCACCGATTTCCTTGTAACGAGACGAATAGCCGTATATAAGACCGTACCAATCATAAATGCCCAGACAATCGAATTTAACTTTTTAGCATCTATTTTATTTGTCATTTCGAATAATCCCACTGCATCACCATTTTCTGTGACCGCTCCTTTATTCACGATTAATGGTTTCATGGAATAGACTGCTTTTTCTGATTGGCCTTGAGCATTCTCGAATTGTACTTGTAGGTCATCCGCTGTTAGGCTGAAAAAAGTCGAAATGCCAATAAATCCAATTACGACAACCAAGCAATACAAGACGAATTCTAACGAATATGTACTGATGGATTTTTTAGAAACATCCAATGTTCTTAATAAAAATATTAATCCAGTGGCAAAGGACACTGATAAAATCGCACTGGAAAAAGCGACGGTCATCACATGTATCGTTAACCAGTGACTCTGCAAGGAAGGAACAAGTGGTGACACTTCTTTTGCGAAAACGCTTCCATAGCCAAGAATGATTAAGGACACAGGTATCGTAAATAAGCCCACAACAAGTTGCTTGTATAAAAAATGGATGATGAGATAACTCCCTGTAAGCATGATGCCAAAGAACGTCATAAATTCATACATATTGCTGACGGGTGCATGATCCACGGCTACCCACCTAACTACAAAATAAACGAGTTGTAGGACAAAGGCAGCATAAGTAAGGAGTATACCCAGCTTGCCAAACATCTTCCCTTTCGATTTGACAGCAAGCCCTAATGGCACAATCGCAATCAGTAGTAGAATGAAGGCCATGAATAAGGCATTGCTACTAATGGATAATAAGGTTTCTTGATTCAACTAAATCCCTCCAACGTCTTTTA
Organism: Lysinibacillus sp. UBA5990; assembly: GCF_002429815.1. Taxonomy (NCBI): domain Bacteria; kingdom Bacillati; phylum Bacillota; class Bacilli; order Caryophanales; family Bacillaceae; genus Lysinibacillus; species Lysinibacillus sp. UBA5990. The sequence goes on along the minus strand of NZ_DJAY01000015.1, from coordinate 1,134,431 downwards.
ATACGGAATTTGCTTCCAAATAATAAGAACGCTAAAGATGACAAGAAGTGCCATATTTTCCTTTTAAATTTTTTAATTTTTAAAAATTGTTACATTTTTATGGCAAAAAAGGAAGAGGAATACGATGATCGCAAGACATTTGACGATCTCTTGATTATCTGGAGAAACGGTCATATTCTGTCCATCCCCTAAGTAAAAGACATTCATCATTCCATGGAAAATAGCAACAGGCACAATGGATTGACCTAATTCTCGAATGATTGAAAGCACGATGGATAACCCAAAAAGGAGCAACAAATACGCAGGTATTCCAACAGCCGGCATCATATAGGGCTTATATAGTACAGCTATAGGTAAATGCCATAAGGACCACCCTACTCCGATAAGGCTAGCGGTCGACCAAAAGCTATAGCGTTGCCGCAAATAAACATGGAAATTGCCTCGCCAGATGATTTCTTCTAGTAAAGCCGAGCCTGTACTAATGGTGAGCCCAATTAGTAATAACATACTCAATTGAGATGGGGTGATGATGAGAAAGGATTGATGATACGCCAAATAAAAATAACTATGTACTAGGAGACCTAACGAAAAGGGTATGAAAATACTGGCTAGGAGCCATGACCATTTAGGCTTTGTGAAGGAAAACGTTGATAAAATGGATAGCTGGGTGAAATCTTTTGAACAATAATCACTGATAGCAATGGGATGATCATGCTAACACCAAGAAATTCTCTACCATTTTCTAAGAAATTTAGAAAATAATGAGTCAAAAATGTGAGGCTATATATACAAAACATCGTCATGAGTAGAACATAATTTTTCATTAGTTTCCTCCTCAAAAACAAAGCATACATTTGTCAATATATGGAATTTTATCGCTATTGAAAGATGGCATGCCTCTATCTACATCTTACAAAAAATTGTATTATAAGTCTATTTCTTTTTCATCTCGCATGGGAAAATAATAGTGCGCACAATTGACATAACGTTATGTTTCACAAGCTGGAGGTTAAAATGAAACAAAATATTTATGACAATCCTGAATTTTTCCATCAATACAAGGCATTACGTCAAAGACCAACTAATTATAACCGCTTATTAGAGCAGCCTACCATGAAATCATTACTGCCATCTTTAACGAATTTAGAAATACTCGATATTGGCTGTGGCATGGGAGACTTCGCCCAATACTGTATTCAACACCACGCCAAGCATGTGACTGCTTTGGACGTTTCAAGTAATATGCTGTCCATTGCTCAGTCTGAAAATGCGCATCCACAAATTGATTACAAGCTACAAGCCATTGAGGATTATGAAGCAACCGCCAATCGTTTTGATTGTATAACAAGCTCACTTTCGCTTCATTATGTTAAAAATTTTGAGGCAGTCATTGGCCAAATAGCCCAAATGCTACGTCCAGACGGCTTTTTTATTTTCTCCGTGGAGCATCCGATTGCTACTGCTCGCCGCACGACGGAGGATAATTGGATTTATGATGAACAAGGTAAACAGCTACATTATGCAATGGATGATTACCAAGCGGAAGGCATACGACAACAAACATGGCTGGTGGACGGAGTGGTCAAATATCATCGCACTATCGCTACGATCATCAATACATTAATCGACCATGGCTTATCGATTGACAAAATTGTTGAACCTCATCCAAGCGAGGAAGCTATTCAACAGCTTCCTTCTATTGAAAAGGAACTTCGCCGACCATCCTTTTTATTTGTAAAAGCCAAAAAATAAAGGCAAGCCTCACCCTATTGCTGTGGTGAGGCTATTTTTACATAAATAATTTCTGGGTCTCCGTCATCAAGATTATCAATAATGCCGCTTTTAACAAACCCTAAGGCCTGAAATACATGTTGCATATTTGTGTTAGATTGATTCGTAGAGGAAAAAACCTTCAACGATTTGGTTGTTTTTACATAGGCATTTATTAAGGCAGAGGCGATACCCTTTCTTCGCGCTGATGGCTTAACAATGACCAAGGAAATGAAGTCATAGCCAAAAAAGTCCTCAGTAGAAATTAAGAATCCTGTAATGTCATCAGCAAAATGGTGAAGCAGACAACGTTTCTCCTCGATAGCTTGCTGAATTTCATCACTTCTGGATGAGTTCCCAATCACCTTTTGATCGATTGCACATAGTGCCTGCAAATGCTCCAACCCTGCCACTTTTATATCACTCAAATCTCCACATCCTTCATATAATTACTCATTATCTTGAGCTCTTCGCCAAAGCCAGTCGCCTGTCTACCCTCATCTACAAACCCACATTTTATATAGAGTGCCTGTGCCGTTACATTTGGGATATTTACGCCAAGTACTAGCTCATTAATCAATGGAAAATGCTGACGAACAAAGCCTGGTAACAATTGAAGAACTGCTTTTGCATAGCCTTTGCCCTGCTCATGATAATCCGTGGAAAATGAGCGAATTAGTAATGCCTGTTCATTCGAGGAATAAGGCTTCACACCTTCTTTTTCATGTAACACAAAAAAGGTCACTAGCTTGTCCCCATCTAAAGCTAGAACAGCATGTCTACTGTCATCCTCCTTAGCAAGCTCAATGCTATCCTTTGGTGACTTTGTATAGCGAAGCTGCTCTTCTGTAATGGTATATTGCTCTACTAATGAATGAGCCATGTCCTCATAAAACTTCAATGTCAAAGCCATCAAAACTCCTCCTCGTAAAGAGCTGTAAACTCATAATCCCCCTCAACAAGCTGTTGTAAATATTCATCAAACGAAGAGGCAATGACCTCAAAGCTATCGGGATCATGGACATATCGAATCACCTGCCCCATTTGGCCCTCTTCAGTTGGCGAAAAATCAAGATACAAACTGGATGTTCCTCCATTATTCATGCAATCTGCAAAGCATAGTCGTTCATTTAACGGTACATGCATATTTATCTTTTTATCTATGTCCACATACTCTAAAAAGTCCTGATAACGCTCAAAAATCGTTTCACGCTGATTTTGAACATCTGCTAGGATTTGCTCAACTGACTTTAAATAATACGGATATTCTCCCAAATCAGAACCTAGTACAAGCACACTAATAGTTTCTTGTCCATGCTTACAATGGTAAGTGCCATTGACATCCTTTAATAGTTCTATTAAGGATTGCGGACTATTTGGAAATATATCTAGTAAGCTTTCAATTTGTGCGTCTGTGGCACCATGTGCTTTCTGTAATTGTTGTTGCTCCTCTTGCGGTAAATATTGTAGTAACTTTTTAAAATAGGCTGTATGCACGGCCATTCCTTCCTCTCTGAAAAATATTCCCCGAAATTGGTAGTCATGGTACAATTTAAGCATTCAAACTAAAGGAGTTGTGCCTATGAGTGCGAAAATTGTAGTAGACGTTAAGGTTTTGCTATCAAACTAGGGGTTGTAACGTTACTTGCAGCCCTTATTAAAGGGAGAATAATACATGGATAATTATTTAAAAACATTTTTAGTGGGTCAATCCATTACTTTACAGCAAATGGCCCCCGCTGACTTAGAATCATTTGTAGCCATTGAAAGTGAGACAAAAACCTTACTCCTAGCTAATGATGAAATTCCCTTCCCCCAAACTATGGAGGACCATTCCACTTTCTTTCGTTCTATCAGTGGAAAAAAAGATGAATTCTTCTTTGGTATCTATGAAAAAGCGACTCAGCAACTGATTGGTTCCTGTGGTGTTTTTGCTGTTAACTGGCAAAATAGCACTTGCTCTGTGGGCATTTCAATTGGACAGCAATGGCAAGGAAAGGGCTTTGGCACGGATGCTATGAAAACACTCATTGAATTTATTTTCCAATACATGGCTATTCAAAAAATCAAACTGCAAGTATTCAGCTTTAATACGGCAGCTATTCGCTCCTATGAAAAATGCGGCTTCACGAAGGAAGGCCATTTACGAAATGAAATATTCCGCTTCGGCACCTTCCATGACATAATAGTATTTGGCTTATTGCGTTCGGAATGGACCCTAGTCAGATAATAAATGTCCCCAAGGGAGATATATAAATCGTGTCTTCTTTGGGGGTTCTTTCTTTACACCAACTCAGACTGGATTTAACGAATCCATCCACGTTGCTCTATCCAACTGCCTCAATAATAGCCCTTTTACATAGACCCTCCATAAGACCATCACTAGTTATCTGTCAGCCCTATTGCCATACTCGTTCTACCTCTACTAAAGTCAGCTCTTGGAAAGATAATCGATAGACATCAGGCATAGACAGCTTTTGCCAAAAAGCATAATCATACTGTGAATCAAAGGATTGCATCATCAGCACCATAATATTGCCATGTGTACCAATAACAATGCTGTCATGGGGGTGAGAAAGAATGATAGATTGTAAGCTCTGTACAGCCCGTGTCATTGCCTGCTGATTGGATTCTCCACCAGACCACGCAAAACTCGGCTCTTGCCAAACTCGTTGCAGCGCTTCCTGAAAATTTCCCACTGCTCCATTGGCAAGCTGTCGTTCTTTTAGTGCATCCATTGTTTGGATTGGTACATCACGATACCTAGCAATACCCTGTACTGTTTGAATGGCTCTTTTATAAGGACTCGAATATATTGCATCAATGCGGTGATCGTTGAAAAAAGATGTCACTCGCTCTACATCCCTCACCCCTTTTAATGAGAGCGGACGATGATATTCATCCTCTGAATAATCGGCATGTGCATGCCTCACAAAATATAATTCTGTCATTTTTGTCTCCTCTACTCATCACTTGCTGATTCAGGATAAATGAAATAAGATCCCTAGCTATCCACAGAAATTTTCAAATAAACATACATTTTAGATATGTGCGTTTCATTGCTATTCGTCATTACATCCAACAAGCCAATCCACTTCAAGTGGTTGCTCAAACAATTCTTTTATTGTATTCATGATTGCTAAATGTAATTGCATATAATGCATCCAAACGAGACAGCATATGCTCAAGTATTTGCCAACTAAGCCATATTACCAATTTAAGAAAAGATGATACGTTTCTTATTTTATTAAAGGTAATTCCAATAGATGGCTCCTGTGAGGTCACCTCCTGCTAGGTTTTTGGAAAACTAACGAACGACATAAAGTTACCCTTTCATTCCCCTTCCATTATTCCATTAATTTCAAAAATTCTCAATAATTCTCCACACTCAATGAAATGTCCCCATTTCTAAACAACATCAAAGCTAATTTGATAAAATGTGACAAGATACGTATAGCGCCATGAATTGTTAGAAAATTCAATTTCAAACAACAACTTTTTTCATAGTATAAATGGTTTATGCAATTTCTTTTTCTCACTTAATTTTTTCTAAATCCAAACACAAAAACAACCCCACCAACTCAATTGTAAGGGTTATTTTACTTATTTTTTAATCATTAATTGGTATTTTAACTATGACTTTATAACCACTAAGAAAAAATAGTTTGTTTTTCACATAACAGGATGAAGGTCCCTATCTGTGACTAAATTACGAATTTGATTTACGATACACAATATGACATTTTTTTTAATATAAGTGATATACAATGAAAAAGTTGAATCGAGGTCATTAGTAATTAATTTTATGAATAAGGATAAAAAATTAGGAGGAAAATATCTTGGTAAACTTATTGCTTAAACAATTCTTGAAGGCGGAAATTGAGATCAAACGTAGAATTATGTATAAAAAAGCAAAGGATCTTGGTTTTACTCATCCTGCTGTGGTAGATTACAGTCAAGAATTGGACGTCCTACTAAATAGATATTTAAAACAAGCACAAGCTTCCTAATCATAACGAGGCATATAATAGAAGAAAGTATAGATATGGGTAAAGCCAGACCTGAATTCTGGCTGGTTTTATCTTTGCATTCGGCTAGCCAACCTCTACATGTATAGATCCCAAAAAAGTAGGCGATGTTTTTGATAAGAAGACATCTGGAGGTTGAATAATGCATGTATTCATCTTAACTTTTATGGTTGTTTCCAAAATATTATTGCCACCCCAATATTCAGTAGACCATACGGCACCCACACTTTGCACACCAACTGAAATAAATACACTATATCAATATCCAAACAACCAATTTCAATCGTTTCGTGATGAGGACGAATTTTATCAGCAACTTAATCGTACAATTTACGAGGAGTATCCCCATGCTTCATGGAATATTCGGCAGAAAATGGCCTTTAGAGATATAGCAGAGGCAACAGAAAATTTTTATTTACAAACCAATAGTAAACAAGAAACAATAGACCTCTCTCAACATACTTTTGTTCATCCCAATCGACAAGTTTATTTTTTAGCATCCTTTCAGCACAATACCGATGAGACCTATCGAAAATTTCTAGTCATCGACGCTGAAACACAAACAGTATTACTTGGTCAATCCCAATTCCAAGAGAGGACCAAGGACCTTTAATTCATTGTATGCATCGCATCTAGATTCTAGTAGTCATTTCAAAAAAATAGAAAAATTTTTTTAAAAGCTTGCCTTGAATAGTAGATCTATTCAAAGCAAGCTTTCTTTTATATGCTCTTTTGTTTGATGGCTTCTGTCATTTCCTCTATTAATTGGGGCACTGAATATTCAACAGTGGCTTGTTGTCCATGTCTACGAACAGACACATTTTGATGGGCAGTCTCCCGATCCCCGATAACAAGGATATACGGTATTTTATGCAATTGTGCCTCCCGAATCTTTTTACCGAGCTTTTCCTGACGATCGTCAAGTTTCACCCGAATTTGTTCATGTTGTAGGGCTTTTACTACTTGATTGGAATAATCCTGATGTGCATCCGCCACTGCAATGACTTGCACTTGTTGTGGTGCAAGCCAAATGGGGAACGCCCCTCCAAAATGCTCAATGAGAATACCTAGGAAACGATCAATGGAACCAAACACTGCCCGATGGATGACAACCGGTCGAACTTTTTCATTGTGTTCATTAATATATGTTAAATCGAATTTCTCAGGTAGCTGGAAATCGAGTTGTACTGTGGCACACTGATGACTTCGTTGGATGGCATCTTTAATATGAATGTCGATTTTCGGTCCGTAAAAAGCCCCATCCCCCTCATTAATCGTATAGTCGATGCCTAAATTAGTCAGAACATTTTCAAGCGCCTCTTCTGCCTGATCCCATAACGATAATTCTCCCATATAGTCATCTGGACGTGTCGATAATTCTACCGTATATCGGAAACCAAATACGTTGTACACCTCATCTATTATTTTTAGAGCCAATGCAATTTCATCCTCAATTTGCTGCGGTGTCGCAAAAATATGTGCATCATCCTGACAAAATGACCTAACGCGTAACAATCCATTCAACGCACCGCTAAATTCATGGCGATGCACTTGGCCAAATTCCGCCATTCGTATCGGTAAATCTCTGTAAGAATGGAGGTTATTTTTGAAGATGAGCATATGTCCTGGGCAGTTCATTGGCTTTAAGGCAAAGCTTTGATCATCCACCTGTGTAAAGTACATATTGTCTTTATAGTGATCCCAATGACCTGACTGTTCCCATAAGCGCTGATTCATCATTAGAGGTGTCCGTACTTCTCGATAGTCATATTTAGCTTGTAAATTTCGCAAATAGGATTCCAGCTCATTCCGTAAAATTTGACCATTTGCTAAATAAAAGGGCATTCCCGGCGCTTCCTCTGAAAACATAAACAATGACAGTTCTTTGCCTAGTTTACGATGATTTCGCTTTTCTGCTTCGTCTAAAAACACGAAGTATTGGTGAAGTTCTTCTTTTGTTGCGAAGGCGACCCCATAAATACGTTGTAGCATCTGATTGTTGCTATCGCCTCTCCAATACGCACCCGATACATGCATTAATCGGAAATGTTGTAATTTCCCCGTAGACGGAACATGGGAACCTCGACATAAATCATAAAATTCCCCCTGCTTATAAATCGTCACGGTTTCATCAGCGGGAATAGACTCCAACAGTTCCAGCTTTAATGCGTCATGAGCAAAAAACTCCTTGGCTTCATTCCGTGAAACCTCTCGTCGCTTAATCTGTACATTTTCCCGCACAATTTGTTTCATCGTTTTTTCAATTTGTTGTAAATCACTGGGTGTCAGTGTATCAGCAATATCTATATCATAATAAAAGCCGTTTTCAATCACGGGCCCTACCCCAAACTGTGCATGGGGGTATAGACGTTTGACAGCCTGTGCTAACAAATGGGCCGTTGAATGACGAATAACCTCAATCCCTTCCTTAGAGCTTGCATCATACAATGTAATTTGAGCATCTTCCATAATCGGGCGCGTCAAATCAAAGATGGTTCCATTGACACTCCCCGCTACTGCCTTTTTGCGAAGCTCAGGACGAATCGCTTGGGCAATTTCGGTTAGTGTCACGCCTTTTGTAAATGCTTGCTGTTGACCATCTGGAAATTGAATGTGAATAATTTGATTTGACATGTTCTCGACTCCTTTAATATTTTTCAATTTTGCTCTGGTGTCATAGAAATCCTGATTATGCATACAATTCGAAAATCTATGGCCCTGTCAGAGACATGAACCTCATTCAGCTTTAGAATGGGGATCAAAATAAAAAAACACATCTCCGCCCCTACATAGGGACGAGTATGTGTTCATTACCCGTGGTTCCACCCAAATTCCCACTAGTAAATTGACTAGTGGCTCATTGATTTTGCTGTAACGTTGCAAAAGACGGTGCAAGTTTCCAAGCACAGCTCCAAGGTAGTAAGAAGGGATCACAACATTAGGAAGCTTGCAGCGAATGCCTCCCTCTCTGAAAATGGTTGATCGAATCTCTTGTCCTTATCATGGCTCATTTCATTTTTGTATGAAATTGTTAATTACTATAACGAATCCTGTTTTTTTTGTCAAACCTTGAAATAAAAAAATCGTCCGTTTCAATGACCACGGTTGTTCTGGTCGAAATTTATAACGCTTACATTTATTTCAACTTACATATATAACGCGTCATACACGCTATCTCTCTAACAAATGAAACAATAAGCACAAAAGTCCAGTATCGAATTATTATTATCCATTAATGATTCTTTATTTCTAAAGTCTCACTTTTGGATAGCCATTGCATATGAATAATTGGCTTAGCACTCCGTTTAAAAAACTTCTCACTTTCTTTTTTCGTAAAGGAATAATACCCCTCTTTATTTAATTGCACATCCACTATATTTTGAGATTCCTTTTCCCCTTCAATGGTGATTTGTAAGGGTCCTAAATCATCCTTCTCATCAAGATAATATAAGCGTAATCCTTGATCAGAATTACTATGATAGATTGCTTTCCAATGTTCACTTTTGGCGATATAATGCACTTCCTGCTCATCGCTCTGACAAGCTGTTAACAGAAGTAGTAAAATCATTGGCACTATCCATTTCTTCATTCTTTATTCCCCCTAACAATGCATGGTGACAGTCAATCCTGTTGGCTTTTCTTCAAATACATCTTTGTATTCTGTAAAAATAAAGCTGAGTCCTTGTATGTCATCTGGTAATGGCGGTGTCACTACATATCTATTACTTTCATGCTGGTCTGAGCCACTTGCTCCTGTATGGTGACATTCATAATGTTGGTCTATAAATAACCCTAAATAATGGCGGTTTAATCTTTGACGAATATCTTGATAGGAATCTTCCTCATCATCCCAGTCAATCAAAAGCTGTACGACACTTGCATTTTCGTATTGGCGAACATAGGAAATCGTATAGATTCGATCTCCCACTTGCTGTGATTGTAATACCGGAATATAGTGACGAAATCCGACTGGCTCGACACGTGATTGATAGTGTTTTTCTGATTTGATCACACTGAAAATCATGGCTAAATATGTGTCATTGAGGCCATATTTTTGCGCCCATTCCTTCATCATTTCATCTGTTGGACTATCTTTTGTATGAGCGGAGAGCTCTTTCCGTTGAAATAAGAGCGCACATATTTGCTCATCTATTGCCAATCGTTTTTGGTGTGTGCTTGACATTTCGTTCATCTACATCCTCCTCTATCCTACAAATCCCTCTTCTTTCTATACGTTATTCCCATCATTTAGTTCCATAATCAGCCTAATTTTACTTTTTAGCACTAATAAAAAAAGCTACCCAATTTGGATAGCTTTTTTTCAAGTTAATTAATGACAACCTCATTGTGCCAGCTAGTGGAATCTGATAATTGATATGTAATCATATTGGCTGTGACGGCAAGGATGACACCTGCTCTAGATGATCTATGGGAAATATCAGGATTTTCCAATACAAGAACAGCGTAGCCTTCACCTCTCCCTTGATCATCAATTGCATTGGGTGCATGAATCTCAAAGGTTGAGTAGGACTGATTTTTTGTTGCATAAAGTAGTCTCTCCTCACGATACACACCATTCTCCTTTAGATTATAGCTAACAGGCATCCACCCATCAGACCATTCAACACTGCCAAGGATTTGACCTTTCCTACTAGCAAGTTTGCCGATAGAATACGTAAAATATATTTTCATTATGGCTTGATCTAATTCATTTTTTCCTTCTGAAGTGGCTGTTATTTCAAGCATAATTTCATTCTTCGAAAACTTCTTCATTAACACTAAAGCCACAGTGATAACACAGATAAATAGTACTATACCCATGATGATAATTGCCATTAGGTCCCTCCTAGTATCACGATTGCTGTTACTATAATATTACCATGATTTAGGAGTAATTAGTGCTTTTCAGCAAACATTCTTAGGAAATGACACAGGCATAAATGATAAGACAAAATTAGCGCCTCGTCTGTCTATTGACCTTGTTGAAGTTCTGCCGTTAGGGTAAAAGGTATTCGTAAATATTCGTATTGAATCTTCACCTTTTTGATGTCGGCTGCATTGACTTGAACCGCGTAATGCTGTGGCTGTTTACCAATTGCTTGTTGATCTATGTATGAACGAGGTAAAACTTTAACTTGCGTTAATTTATGAAATGACATATTGGTATTTCCCTCTAGTTTTGTTTCGACCTCAAATGGTTCAGACTTACTAATGACAAGCTCAGCACTGTCAGGAAGTTTTTCATTGACAAGTAGTTGCTTAAGCTTAATTTCACGTAATCCTTTATTTTCAATCGCAATGATCTTTACCGCTTCATTGCCCTGTTTACTTGTGTAACTTTGAATGACAAGCGGTGGATTACTCTTAAGATAAATCATAAATGCGGCGCCCACCACAAGCACACTTAGTAATAATGCAAATACTATTTTTTTCATATGTTCCCTCTCTTTCCACTTTCCCAGTATAACAAAAAACAACCTGACTTTTTAGAAGTCAAGTTGTTTTTGTAGTCGTAACTCATCTCGTATCACAATGCCATCATTGCCGATAAGGGGGATGGAAGGCTTATAGGCTCTTGCCTTTTCCACCGCATTAGGCAATATTTCGATGATGTAATACCCCCGTTTTTGATAGAATTTTAAGGCATGTAAATTATCGTTCGTTGTAATAAGATTAATGCTTGTACAACCGTGATCCACAGCAATTTGTTCTACTGCTTGTACAAGCGATGATCCGATACCTTTACCTTCTTCAAGGCTATCGAGAGAAATGATTTCACAGTCTTGCTTATGAATTATGTAAGTAACAAGCCCTATCATCTCTTGACGGTCATTGACAAAAGCAAAGCCCTCTAATTGACTACAGTCATAGATCCCACTTGAAATGACCATTTCAGTAGTTCCCCAATGCTCCTTAAAAAAATAAAGCACATTTTGTTGCGGTAATTGTTTAATTTCAATGATCGTCATGTCTGAACTCCTCGTTAAATGGATAGATGAAAAACGCCTGCAATGGCCTTTTGAATGCCTAAGAAAACCGCCCAGGAAAGAATACCTAGACCAATAGCGAAGACAATATGAACAGAGGATTTCATAGCCATGTAAATAACAAACAGCATGCACATGGTTGCCGGTAAACCAACAATGACACCAACTGTAAAGCGTTGAATATGTTCACTCGATTCACTTTGAACCGTCAGCCAAATGATACTTAAAATACTCACTAAAGGTAATGCCGCAATGACCCCGCCATAGGAAGGAAATCTTCGGGCCACTTCTGTGACCACACCAATAATTGCTGCAGAGCTAAGAATTTTAAACAATGTATACACTATTTCGCCACCTCACTTAGACGTCGGAATGCCTGTAGGATGGCTTGTTGTTCCTGTTCTGTTAGCTGATTAAGCGCATGCTCGAGCTTCTCTTCATCTAATTCTGAGTTTTTCTTCAGTACTTGTAAGCCTTCTACTGTCAAATGAAGAATAACCTTACGTTGATCGTCGCTCGCACGTTCTTTTGACACCCAGGCATGTCGCTCTAATTTTTTCACATGCTCTGATGCTGTATTAGGAGAGATATTTAGTAACCCTGCAATATCGCGTACTGTTACCTCTTCTTCCTTTTGGATCATCTGTAAAATCCGCACGCTTTGGTGAGAAATCACATCTTCATGTGTTGTATGTAGATGATAAAAGATCGTAGTAAAATACTCATTTATATTTGTAATCATATTGGTACCCCTTCTATATATCGTTGAATACGATTATATCGTAAAAACCGATACATTAAAAGTACTCCCCATAAAGTTTATATTTTCAGATAGTTTACTAGAGCAAAATTGGCAAATGGAGTCTATGAGAAGAACCAACTTAGAAAGATATGATGATTCTCGTTAACAAAAATATGCTATTTCATTTTCATAAAAATCTAATTTTTTGCGCATCTATTGCTACTTGTTGACATGGATATTCGACATTATTATTACTCTATTCTGAATTTAACTGAGGGCATTCTATGTTATACTTTCTATATTTTAGTAGACGGCACCATCTTGGTGTTAGCACGGTGACAAAGCCAATCCAACTATTTATTTTAATCAGGTATCATTTCAGCCCTGCCGATTTTGGCATTGATTAACATGGGCATGCAAATGAAAAATATGAAAATTTCGTTAATGAGTGCGCTAGTTGTCTATGCTATTATGTTTTCTGGCAAATACTTTTTGTCGATATTCGCCTAACAAGCAAAAGGGCTATCTTTTGACAGCCCCTTTTGCATTATTTACCTTAGCCCTATCTGTCATAGACTAGCTTTTGATGATTCTCACATAAACACCCTTCTCAAACTTTTTAATCGCACGGGTATTTATTTCTTTTACATAGTCTGATAAATCGCTCGCCTTATACAATTGCCGGTGATGATACACGCTCGGATCAATCAAACGTACTTTTTGTCGACTATGAATATCAAAGTTCTCTACATCCTCAATCACTTCTACCTTTTCGTGAAGCTGCTGTAATAAACGTTGAACTTCCTCATCATTTGATGCTTTTATCTGTTCCCATACCGCTTCATCATCTTTCTGAAAATCGACCATGGATAGAATTCCTTTTGCTACGGCGAGCCGTAGGACATGTGCTAGCTTATTCGTTGCGTAAATATTGATTGGTTCCATGAAAAAATCAATCACTTCTTGATAATACGTTTTCACAAACCATTCTGCACTATCGATCGTTTTTACACATAGCTTCCCTTGATAAACGAAGACATCCTCTAGAAATCGTTGAATTTCTTCGAATGAGGCTTCTCCATAGTGAAACATATCTCTTAATGTATAATCTACTCGATCTGCACATAATTCTGGTGCTGGCTGCTCCAGCAAAGACCATCTCGTTATATCAAATAAAATTTTCTCCATGTCATAACGGTATTTGCTAAGAATTCCAGGAATTGCAGAAGGCTGGATAACATCTAGCAATATCGTATCATGATAATCTTCCTCTGTATTTTCAAGGACCACATCTACTACATGCGAAAATGCGGTATGAGAAACATCATGTAATAACCCCGCAATTTGTTCCTCCAATGATCCTCCATATCGTCTAATCAGTAGCATAACACCTAAAGAATGCTCATATCTCGTAATGTCCCATTGACGATTCACCAAATAACCAGCTCCTGCTTGATGAATTCCTTTTAGTCGTTGAACAGGCGCTGACTGGATAAGTTCCTCTAGCACACCATCTATTTCGAACTCTCCATATAAAGCGTCTTTAATGAACATTTATCTCTCTACCTCTATATAGTTCGATATGACAAAAACACCACCACAATGCGAGATTGGATAAAATTGTAGCTGACAACGATCCTGCAAGCTAGTTTTTAGCTCCTCATGGACAAAATAAAACTCATCATCATCCCAATAGCCTTTGCTATCCTGACGGCATTGTTCTAGCTGCTCTCTTGTTTGAAAGGCAACATCGCCTATTAAAATTTTTCCATTGGGTGTTAGTTGCTGTAATAATTGCGTGATATACGTAACCTTCTGCTCATCAGTAAAATGATGTAGGGCATACGTACTAACAATCGCATCATATTGTTTGTTCATCAGTGTTGCAGGTAGACCATTCGATAAATCCCATTCGAGTAAGTTAGCCTGTGGCATTTTTGCCTGTGCAATAGCCATCATCTTCGAAGAAAAATCAAAGCCATCGATCTTGTGCCCATGCTCATAAAGTTTAGCTGTTAAAACACCTGTCCCAAAGCCAATATCTAATACAGTCGATGCCGGAACTTGCATGACCTCATTAAAAATTTTATTTAAAATGTCTTTATAGCCTGCAAATGGGTATTGCTGATTTTCTTCACTAAGTTGAACGGTTTGGTCATAGCCATCCGCCCATAGATCAAAACCTTGTTGATTTAATAGCATAGTGCCTCCTAAATTGAATAAATTCTCCAAGCATTGTTTCGTTGACAATTCATTTTCTGTGTCATCACAATTCCTCCTTTATTAACCAATTCATTCCATTATAGCAATCTTTTATCTATCGAACAATTCAGAAAATATATAGGGCAATTAGCAAATATTATACTTTTGTTGAATTTCTCTAAGCTCTTGTTCAGCTGTAGATACTTCTTCCTGTGCTACTGGCTCATGCGCATTAACACTCTGTGCGGATGCAAAAGTTAAATACTGAAATATTAATTACCGAAATATTCCTATATTCCATTTTTTATGAAATAATAATTATATTGAGTAGCTAAAATATAAAAAGGAGATGGCTTAATCCAAGTTACAAATAAAAAGGGGTTATTATGGATTAGCATTATCATGACCTTATTGTCCATTTTCTTTGTATCTTATGGTACCAATAAATTTGGAGCCCCTTTTCAATTTATAAGTTACATCGGTGAGAATGAGTTATCATCTGTATTTTCTTTATTTACCAGGAATGGTATTACTTCAATTCAATTTAATATACTTTATTTCTTTATAGATGTTACCCTTATTTACTTTATTCTTTTTTATGGTAGAAAAATAATAAGTTTATTAAAAATAAGCAAACAATCCTAAGTTTTCTCTTAAGAAGCTCTGGATTTCAAGAAAGACAGGCTGTTATATAGATGATGAGTAAAATAAAATTTACATTAATAAACAATTGTACTTTGATGTAAAAAACTAAAACATTCTCATTCAGTCTTCCAAAAAAGAAAAAATCGCGCATAAACATCATGCTTGAATTATTTAAAGTATAAACGATCTCAACTTGATAAATTTACATGGTCTTAGACATAACTTCGATCCATATGCCATAGTTAATGAAGGCAATTGGGTCATACATGTTTAAATACTTATCACCACTTCACTGGTCATTTGACTATTGAAAATCAAGCGTAACATTTGATAAAATTAAAAAATCAAGATCATTCGCTTTTTAGACTAAAAATAAAAAACTTATATAAATCAATCATCCTTAAGGGAGGGATCGAAATGTCCGCATTCACTTGTAATGCATGCTCTAGAACGGCTTCTGAGGTCAAAGAGGTCTAAATTAAGTTATAACCATAACAGAAATTGAATGATCTCTTAGGCCAAATGCTTTTAAAATTAGCCTATAAAACAGGAGAGATTTCAAATGGAAAAACAAACAATTCAGCCGTTCTTAACGGTCGCAAACTATCACTTACTGGAACAGCAATTGAGTAAAATTTTACATGCCCTTACCACAACGAAGGACAAAAGTGTCATTCTTGCAGTAAGAGGTCTTGTCGAAACGGAAATTACTACCAAATTAGAGTTATCCACTGAGGAAACACAGCTTGTTGAACAGCTTTTCACCGTCACAGATCGTGCGCACGGCGATGTCTTGTTAGAGCAGTTAAAGCCTTATGTCATACCGTTTAAGCCAGTAACAGCTAGCACGCTTAAATCATTGTTTAAAAAGGAGAAAAAGCTGAAGCTACCTAATTTAGATGAACTTGATTTTCAACAAATTTGTTATCTAGCATGGGATGATGTTGGGACACATCGAAAATACGTTGTCCTCGAACAAGACGACAAACTACAGGGGATTAAAGGGGTATTTTCCAACAATACTGTTCGCGGTATTTGCGCCATCTGTAACCGTCATTCAGATGTTGGCTTATTTACGACTTCCATTAAAGGGCAAGTCGTTGGTACATTTACTAACCATAGTAATTATATTTGTGCAGATAGCCAAACATGTAACGAGCATGTATCAGATATGAATAGAACACGCGAATTTTTCCAACGAATAACCCAAAAATAAACGAAACAAGGCAGAAATGTTGTGTAGGCAACATTTCTGCCTTTTTAATGGCTAGCGCAATTTGACTCTTGTAGTGGCATAGCTTGAATGAAAAATGACACTTTCCCCTTCTCTCCATTCCAGATGTTCAACACCCAAAACAGATAAACCGTCTTACTGAAGATTTCTTTCATAACTAATAAGCGTTACTGTATCTATGTCTTCCTTTTTGATGACACTATTCTCCTCCCGCATCCTGCTTGGAAAAACTTCAGCAGCAGACACAAAAAATCACCTCCTCTATAAAGAAACTATAGGAGGAAGGTGATTAACATCAAACTCATATAAAATTATTATGCTATTATGCTATAGGTCACACATAGCTTTATTAAATCTCGGCACTACGTTTAGCGTGACTCTTTTGGTGGCTGGCATACATCACATTTTCTTTGATGTTTATTTTTAAATTTAGTAAATGTTTTTTCAAAGTTACTACCACATGCACATTTAAAGAGTAACTTTTGAGAAAACCCGTGATATTCCGTCGATAGCAACTTACTTTCCGAATTGTTCTCAACAAATTCTTTAATTTTACCAATCGTCCAACGTTTATTCATTTTCTTACACCTCCATACTTTCTCGTTCTGCGGAGGCTTTTCTTGGCATCCGTTCAAGGTCTTAATTAACTTAAGCTCCTCATTATAACATGAGCTGGCACACAAAAAACAGATGGAAGCTATCTTATTCAACGTTCATATTCGCGTTCTTTTTTTGGAATAGCTAAAATCATTTAAGTTACATGTAGTAATGGAAGATACAAAAAGAATTAACGGATTCGAGCCTTACGGAATCCATCGAATATATTGATGGCTACAGATAAAATAAATATGATGATTCCCCCGCTAACTACCCATATTTCAAATTGCTTCGTTGTTGTGGTAAATAATTTACTCATGTGAGTTATAAATTCTTGGTTCATGACATTCGGATTACTTATTATCACAATAAAGACAACCGTTGATAAAAGCTCAAGAATAGCATTTAAGATGGCTATTTTTTTCGTCCATTGTCTTTTGAATAATTTGTAGAGTGCTAACCCAATTTCAAGTGCGATCACAACTACTATAATTGGCCAATAACGAAGGAATACATCCTGATTAAATGCTGGAGTTACAAATTCGAGTCCATTTCTCCCGCCTTCATAGATTCCTAAAAGGTGATTGGCATTAAAATAAATAGTTGCCCAAATCGCCGTCCACATTAAATAGCCAAATACTTCAAGCTTCGTAATCGCCTTTTTCTTAGGAATATAAATGACGTTTTTCAAATCTTCAGGGGTCCATTTTTTAAGACTCGTTGACAATGGATGCTGATCTTTATCTTTATCCGTTCGTTCAACAATAACAAAAACAAGCGTTAGCCAAAAAAAGACGTGGATTCCTACTTCGATGATTCTAAATATGCCTTCACCTAAAAGTGTGAGGACCGCATTGATAACCTCTTCTTCTCCTCCAAAACCAATAAAATATTCAGCCACCATCGAGATTAACGCAATGACAGCGGCAATTGGTAAGATCATTTTTAATAACGATAAATATACATCAAAGTAGCGTGGGCCAATTAAATGCATAGGTTGATCTCGATAGCCACTCGCTAATTCTGCTGGATTCCCTAATTTTTCAAGAACATCCTTTACATCATCATCACTGTAATCATCAGACAGCATATCGCTAATAGTTGAGCGTAACTCCAGTGCAATATCCTCACGATTTTTTTCTGGCAATCTCCGTGTAACCTCTTGAATATAAATATCAATCAGATTCATCTTTATCCTCATCCCCTTTTAATAACTCATAGAGTTGTTTTGAATTATGAATCCATTCACTTTTTAATTGCAAAAAGATTTCTAATCCATATTCACTTAATACATAGTACTTTCGTGGTCTACTCTCAGATGTATCCCAGCTGCTCGTCACTAAATCCTGTTTTTCTAATCGGCGAAGCAATGGATATAGGGTGCTTTGATCAATGTTAATGCCCGAATCTTCTAATAACTGAACAAGGGAATACCCATACTGGGGTGTTCGTAATTGACTTAAAACGGCTAATGTCAGCGTTCCTCTCCTAAGTTCTGTCGATAATGAATTCAGTAGTGTACTCATTCACCCACCTCAATTTTTTATACTATATGACATACAGTGTATAATTCATACTATGTATCGTACACTATTGTTGTTACAATAACAAGCGAAATTAAACACTATTGTAAAAATAATCTATATGTTCTGTTACACAAATCTTTATTGTTGAAAAGAAAGATACTTTTGCACAAAAAAAGAGGATAAATAGTTGAAACTACAATTTATCAAGACCATTTGATCAAGGTAAAAAACTTTTAACCATACTGGATAGCCTTAGACAATTGCATAAAAATAGCCCTCCACATTTGATTGTGGAAGGCCTTTTTATTTACGATAAAAACGTTTAGCGAGAACTATTCACGTATTTTTCGAACTTTACTTATATGGTCAAAGCATACTCAACTGTTCTACTTCTACAAATATACGATACAGCCTCTTGCCTCTAATTCGTCTAACCAGCTCGGGATTTTTAATTCATGATTCCACCTTAAATCTAGTCGTTCTAAGCTTTCCATTGCTAATAGTGATTCAGGTAATTCCGTTAAATCATTACTTCGTAGATCTAATTCTAATAGATTTTTCAAATGACCAATCGATGCTGGCAATGTTTTCAATTTATTTTGTCTTACATTTAACCGTCTTAATTTTATACATGTATGTATTGAATCAGGTACTTCCTGTAATTGATTTTCTTCTAACTCCAATACCCGTAATAATGCTAGTTCTCCGATTTTCTCAGGCAAAAAGGTCATGCTATTTTTTTTCAAATGTAATTCTCTTAAATTCGTTAATCTACTCAAACTTTCTGGCAACTCCGTTAAACGATTATTCATTATTCGCAGTTCTACCAGTTTATTTAGATTCCCAATTTCCTCTGGTAGTTCACTCAACAGATTATCACTTAGGTTTAAATATCTTACTTTTGTAAGCTGGCCGATTTCTGGAGGAATCGATTGCAATTGATTATGATGAAAATACAAATAGTCCTCCATATTCACTAAATGACCAATTTCAGGAGGAATGAGATCAATATGATTATGCCCTGCATCTAACATTCTCAGATTCTTTAAGTTCGTGATTTCTGCTGGCAAATTGTTAATTTTATTGACTGAAATATTCAGTATTTCTATATTCGTCATTTCAAAGATTTGTGTAGGTATTTCCCTCAAATCGTTATCAAATAGATTCAAATCCCCTATTCCCTTTATTTGGGATTCCTTGAAATGAGGTAAAGTTTTTAAATTCATCTGTGCTAAGTTAATTTTCATGTTCATCTTCTCCATAATTTAATTTTGAAGCTAATGTGAAGAGAGTTTTGGACGATAATAGGATATGTATGGTAAATACTAAAAAATTAGGAAGGTGGAAACTTTTTATGATAACATCGAGAAACTCATCATCAACTATGCAATATTTAATGACTCGTCGATCTTATAAACAAGGTCTCACACAACAAAAGCAAAACAACCAAAACAGTAACGACATTAACCGTACTCCTAAAGAGAAACAAGAGAGAATCGATCATGTGAATAAAATTATTGAAAGCAGCAAAACCTCTAAACTCACAACTAAACAAATTGACACACTTAAAAATGCGGCTAAGGATGGTTTGTTGGGCTCTAATAGTAATAAATTAGGACCATTAGCGCAACATAATCTCCAAAATATTTTATCAAAATCTAAGTACTTCACCACACAAAAAGCTTATCGAAATTCCATCTAATCGCATAACCATACAAACAACCACCCTCTAAATCTTTTAGAGGGTGGTTTTATATTGGGAACTACTTAAATAAAGTGTTGCACAATAGTCCCTTTACCGTTATATGATTCTATTTCTGCATATGCTCCGTTTATAAAAGTAATTTGTGGTGGCACATGCCCACAATCAATGTCATAGATTATAGGAATTTGTAGCTCCCCGGAAAGTTCTTGATAGACATCTTCAATTGTATAATTTCCAACGGATGTATTAGCAGCACTTCTACCAAACAGAATACCTGAACAATCATTAAACCATCCAGCTAATTTCATTTGTACAAAGGTTCTGCGTAGATCAGTCGTGGATAATTCGCAGTTTTCAAAGTACCATATAATAGAATCACCTTGAATATGCGTTTCTTGAAAGCTTTGAACATCACCGAATTTCGTTCCAATCAAATGTTGGATAGTATCTATACATCCACCAAGTAAACGCCCTTCAATTTTCACCCTCTCCACTGATGTAGATTGCCATTTCGTTTTTTCCGTAAAATTAAAAACATAAGGCGTAGGGTTATCGAACTGCCATTCCTTTTGATATTGGTCTGACGAATGCTGTACGATGGATTCTCCTTTTTTTAAGGATAAAACTGATTGCCACATGGCCGTTGTATCATCAGAGTACTCTCCTCTTAAATCTATTAAGTTCGTTCCATGTGCAGTAGCGATACCCGTTGTTAATGTAATTGACAACAATAATAGACTAACATCTGAGTACCCTAATATCCATTTTGGCTGAATATTGGAGAAATCAATATATTCAAGTATTTCAATAAGAAGCTCCCCACCCCATGGAGGAATAATAATATCGATATCATCATTAGCCATCATGTGCTGAAGCTCTTCGGCACGCTTAATAGCCGGGGCAGATTTTGCCTTATCCTGAGTCCAAACAGTTTCTCCACAAATGACTCTAAACCCCTTATTTTCCATACGAATGCAGGCTGTTTTCAATAAATCATGAAGTTCAATGGGTACACCAGAGGATGGTGCTGTAACGCCAATGGTCATGTCCTGTTTTAAAAATGGATAGTTGATCAAATGAATCACCCCTTAATTTTGTATTATTTTAACACAAATTGTATCCTGTTTTTTAACATTTTTAGAACGTAATTCATTTCTATAGAGCCGTATGCTTATTAAAGTTCACCTTTTTAAAGTGATAATTGGATTCCCACCAAATTTTGTATCTGTAAAGGCATTAATATAACAAGTTTATTTCCTCTTTTTTAAAATGAAGAGTTGTTCTCTATATGCTAGCAATCATTTCACTGCAAAATGACTTTCCCTGTACAGCCTTATTTCCTCGGTTATCCGTTCATACGCTATTATTTCATACACTGCCATAATCTATATTTCCCTAATCAACTGGGTTACTCACCTAGGAAATAAGAAAAAATTTCCCGGGTAAGCGCAGGAACTGACATTATCGATTCATATTACAGCACTAAGCGACTGATTTCAGCAATCTTCTATTTACATGAAATGAATAGGAACTTTATCGACGAAATATTAATATTAATTTTTTCAAAAGAAAGCATTGATTAGATGAATAGCATCTCTTCTATCTATAACTTTACATATTCTAGATGATAGGAAGGAGGGATTTATAATGGGTACAAACTATGACAAACACGATAATTTATCATTCGCACTAATCGTTGTCCTATTCATACTATTAATTATTGTCGGTACTAGGCGCTAGCTTTGCTCAAAATAAATGTCGGGCAATAATTAATAGTCTTCATATCCCCTCCCTTCTTCGAGGTAAAATAATCATAACTTCCTTTTCTATGTTTATCATAAAAGGGTCGCCCCTAAAAATCACGTGTTATCATTAGATAATGGCGAGAACGGAAATGGGCTGTTAGCTAAGTGGGAAAGATTTGTATACAACAAGGGGAAAGCTCTTTTTAAATGTGCTAAATAATTTTACTAGTTATTAGCTGTTCTTTTATTGCACAGCTCTTTTTTGATTTTTATTCTTCGCTTTCTTCGATTCCACTCACTCAATTTCATCAAAAGGCAGAAACGCTCTTAATACCTCGTTTCTGCCTTTTGTTTTAGTCATTTCTGTTTTTCTTCATTGCCTCAGCTACTGCAGAAGCATGTGGATCGTCTTCTTGATAAAGCTCTTTAATAATATTGGCGTAATCCGTACTATTTCGATTTTGACTTAATTTATAGGCAGCCTGAACCTCTTCTACTTTTATTTTAAATCCTTTTATTCCTTTTATTTCTTTTTGTAACATTTCAGGAGATAGCTTTTCCCACAGGACAGGGTTTTCACGGAATTTCTCATATTTTTCTAGTAATTTTGATAAATCCTGTTCTAATTCCTTACCTTCCATAATACTTGCTTTCCCATAAATATGAACGGCTTGATAATTCCAAGTGGGTACATTTTCTTGTTCATACCAAGATGAAGAAATATAAGCATGTGGACCATTAAAAATAGTTAATAGTTGATCCGTCTCCTCGAACGTTTTCCATAACGGATTGCCGTAAGCGAAGTGACCCGTTAGGTAATAGTCATCCTGATCTTGATTAAGCAGTAATGGAACATGGGATGCTACGGGTCTCCCCTTACTTATTGCCACGATTGTCGCAAATGAATTCATTTTAATAAATTCTTTAATTTCTTTCATATCTGTTATTTTATAATACTTTGGAATAAACATATAACCCCTCCTATTTACAATCATTGTGAAACAAAAAATAACGATCCTCAATTTGTTTACAGTTTCTCTTTCACAATGTAATTTGATTATAAGAGGTTGATTGCACCTGTTAACAGAGCCAAATATGTAATTTTGGAAGGAGCCAGTGAAACATATGATTGAAATTACCCCCATATTAAACAATGAAGAACCACTTTATTTTCAGTTATATACATATTTAAAAGCTGAAATTCAAAATGGCCATATTGTCGCTAAAACCAAGCTGCCCTCTCAACGAAGTCTAGCAAATCACTTAAATATTAGTCGTAATACTGTAGATACGGCCTATCAACAACTCCTTGCAGAGGGTTACGTGGTAAGTAAGGAACGACAAGGGCTTTATGTTGTAGAACTCGAGAAGCATTATTTTCAGAATTCTGGTTTAGAATCAGCTGAGAGGATGCCCCAAAAATTTAACCAAGTAAAAGATAGCTCTGCCATTAAGCTTGATTTTAAATATGGAGATATTAATGTAAAAGATTTTCCCTATAAAATTTGGCGTAAATTGAGTATGCACAGCCTTCATGAAGAACAGAGTCACCTTTTTATGTATGGAGATGCACAAGGTGAGCTTGAATTAAGACAATGTATTGCAACCTATCTTTATGAAGCTAGAGGTGTTAAATGTTCAGCAGATCAAATTGTCATAGGAGCTGGTTTGCAGTATCTTTTAGGCGTGTTGTGTAACATAATTGGGAGAAACGAGCTTTATGGAATGGAAGATCCAGGATATCACCGAGTTCGCTATCTATTTAAAGATCATCAAATAAAGATGAAACCCATACCATTAGATGAAAAAGGAATAAGTATTACCCATTTAAGAAACAGTCAAATAAAAGCTATTTATGTCACTCCTTCCCATCAATTCCCAATAGGTAATGTGATGCCTATTTCAAGAAGACTAGAATTGTTAGAGTGGGCCAAAGAAGAGAATGCCTATATTATAGAGGATGACTATGATGGTGAATTTAGATATGCTGGAAAACCAATACCCGCACTTCAGGGATTGGATTCATTTGATCATGTAATTTATATGGGGACCTTTTCTAAATCCTTAATTCCATCCATCAAAATAAGCTATATGGTACTACCTAAGAATTTAATGAATGTATATTGTAAAAACAGTTATTATGTTCAAACTGTATCGAGATTACATCAATATACATTACAGCTATTTATGAAAAGTGGCCATTGGGAGAGACATCTCAATAAATCGAGAAATAGTTATAAGAAAAAATATGAAGCCCTCATAAAAGCCATCCACCAACTATTCGGTGATAAAGTGAAAATCTATGGGGACAGTGGTGGTCTGCATTTACTACTAGAGCCCCATAATAATATGACTGAGGAAGAACTTATTGAAAAGGCAAAAATCGAAGGAGTAAAAGTATATCCAACCTCCATTTTTTACGCTAATCCTTCAGAAGAATTGTCTGCAAAAGTAATGATTGGGTTTGCAAACTTAGATGAAGAAGAGATTTATCAAGGTATTGAGCTATTGAATAAAGCTTGGTATTTATGTTAGGGAAAAATGAGTGTTTTTTCTAAAGGTTTTTGGTTACATGTACTTTTCATATTTTATAGGAGATTATATGTCGTACCTCCATTCCCCTCCCTCCCCTTTACCGCATTGTAAAAATACATTTTTCTATGCGGATTTATATGGACGCTTGATTAAAACTGCTCTAAAAAGGTAGACGATTACGGGTAAAGGGCAAGGGATTGATTAGAGCTTGGCAAGGATGAAGCCAATAAAAAACTACACATGTTACGTCAGCATTGGCTCATACCATGTGTAGTATCTTTTTATTGTTTGACTATTCTTTCTGTTGCAGCCGCTTCAATTTCTCCAATCGCCCAATGTGGAGAAGGGACATCACTAAATGTAGACGTTGTGATTCCTTTTTGAGCTGGTCGTTCAAATAATTGGTTGAGTACTTTTAAGGCTTGCGTCCTTGTTAAGGAACCGTCTGGATTAAATGTCGTTTCACTATTCCCCGTCATAATCCTCCATCTACTTGCTTGATCGATTGCATTTACAGCCAATGATGGGACAAAACGTCTGTAAATGATGGGCGATTTGCAGAGGCATGGCAAATTACTTTTGATGGATCTTGTGCACATAGAGTTACCTTTAAAAATAGGGCGGTATGTATGTCTTGCCTTGAACATGTTTATAGGGCGCAGATTGGTCGTCAATCTTTCTTTTCCTACTATTTAGGGTTGAAATAAATACCAAGGGAGGAAAATCTCATTTTGTTCAGTTATTCCACCATTGTTATATATCCTCACAGCATTTTTTTAATCAAAATATAAAATTGGAATATTTTTCTCTGACAATTCCTTTCATGTTAAAATTTAAATGGGAGGTGTTCCAAATTCCAAAATGTACAATTAATAATGTAGATTTGTATTATGAAACAAAAGGCAATGGTGAGCCATTAATTTTTACTCATGGTGCATCATGGGATCATAAACAATGGGATAAACAAGTGGATTATTTTTCTAAATATTATCAAACCATAACCTGGGATGTTCGTGGTCATGGAGCTTCTTCTCTTCCAAAGGGGAAGGTACATGCTGAAGATTTCTGTAAAGATTTAATCGGTTTGATGAATCATCTAAAAATCAAGCAGGCTTATTTATGTGGTTTATCAATGGGTGGACACATTTCTTTACAAACAGCCATTCACTATCCAGAATACGTAAAATCACTTATATTAATAGGTACACCCTTTACAAACAAATTCAACTGGTATGAAAAGATACTTGTTCCTGTTAATCGTTTTTCTAGCTTGTTCATTCCAATGTCACTTTCTGCAAAAATACAGGCTTATACACTATCTAAGTTTAACGAAGCAAATAAACACTATATTTATTCCACAGTTGCAGCAATGTCTTATAAGAATTGGATTCGAATTTGGAATGCCGTATCTAGAATGGAAAGTGGAAATGAATTAGATAAAGTAAATTGTCCCACCTTAATTTTGCATGGTGACCACGATACTATGATTCAAAGGCAACAAGAGTATCTACATAAAAAGATTAAAATGTCACAGTTAAAAATAATTAAAAGTGCTCATCACGCAACAAATTTAGATAGACCTGATCAAGTAAATGAGTATATCCACCAACACCTTATCAACACATCAACTACCGATTAATTTTTCTGTGCAGTAAGAATTATTTTATTTGTAGATTTTTACTGCACAATATGTTTCAATTTTCCACTTAGTACACCTACACAGAAGACCACTATGCTCTAGTTCTTTCCCAAGTTTCCTATAAACTTTGCATCCTCCCTGTAAGTCATAAAAAATAAAGAGTGATACATATGACTAATATGTATCACTCTTTTACTTTTGTACAACAATAGCCCCGATTATGGACTAATTATATTTTCAATTTATTTATGATATTATTTATTAAAAAACGTGGTGTTAAAGGCAGTGAATGTTTTTAAGACCAATTCTGCTCCTGCAGTATTACTAGAATTGGGCTTTACTGAATCCCTACATTTTATCTTTCATTTGTGTATTATTTATGATCTTCTACATATTTCATGACACAAGTTAATGCGTTATGTGGTTTAAATTTATCATCAGAGTAGCTAGTTCAATGTGATTGCAAATTCTGAGTTCGGCGCACCCGCAAATACAACCGTTCCGTTCTTCGGCAGCTTTACTTTGTTATTGCCGCTCACAACAGTAAAATTGACGCATAGTCCTTCCTCATCATACACTGCGAAAGAACCCTTGGCTGGCATCGACACAGTGATCGTTTTCCCTGCTGCCGCTTGCGGGATCGTAAACCATTCCGCATGCCCATTTGCTTGTAGCTTCACTTTGGATGATTGATCTGCATCAAGTGATTTTAGGTTGGATTCACTGACATATAACAATCCGCCCATCTCCATATAATCATTACCGTCTTCCTTATAAAAACGAGCTTCCGTCGTATCACGACCTGCCATTACAGGAATCTGAAGCTCATGCGCAGCCGTGTTTGGACCTGTAATTTTTCTGCCATTCCAATAGCCATCTAGACCTTCATTACGATTAATTTGTGTTGTCAGCATCATTGGTAGGAGATATAGAGCAGAACTATATTTTTCGTTTACGAGATAATACTTAACCCCTTCCCTTTGTGCCCATGCGACAGTCGTTTCCTTCGATAGCATATTGTCTTCTAGTTTCTCGGCTAAATATTGAGTAACCGCTACTTGCCCTAAACCTGGTAACGATATAAATGAGCTCTCCACTAAATATGTTCGGTTATTCTTTTCTTTGATGAAGTAGAGCTTGGAAGTGCCTGTTTCATGAATGAAGCTTCCATCCGCAGTATATACATATTTTTCTTCTGAATTACCGGGTAAAATTAGTTCTCCATTCTTCGTAATTTCTATGTTGAAATGACTGAAACTATTGCCGTATAAACCCGCTTTCTTTGCTATGTCTTGAGGCATCTTGGCCTCGACTGGCTTGCCAAAGGATTTGTTCGGCTTGATATCCTTTATTACGCCCTTTTCTTTAAGCGCAGCGAGCAGTATTTCTGTCGCCATCATTTGATTTGTAGAGCTACTACCGCCAGATGACAACACAGCTACTGCCATCTTTTGTTCAGGAAGTACGACCAGTGAAGCATGTTGAAGTCCCGTGTCGCCACCTTTAGCTAGGCCCTTTATCCCATACTCACTGAATGGATATAGTTTCACACTATCCCAGCCAAGACCATAGTTGACTATACTATCTCCATCCCCTGGCCACATTCCTTTTTTATATTCCTCTTGCTCCATTGCCTTGAATGCCTTATCAGAGAGAATTCCTTTTCCCTGTCCCATAAATATTTGTGAGAATCGCACCATATCTTCTGCTGTGGATGATATTCCTCCCGTTCCAATCACATTCACCGATTCAGCAGGAAGCTGCCCTTCGTACGTTGGAAAATAAAGCCCAGCATACTTGTCGTTTTCCCCTATGTCCTGTGGTGTTTTCGTATCATTGAGCTTTAAGGGTTCCGTGAACTGCTGATGTATAAATTCGGTAAAGCTCATTCCACTTACTTTTTCTACCATAATTTCAGCCAACGTAAAGCCGTCGTTGCAGTATACCGAGAATGCACCAGGGTCCGCTTTTAAGCTCTGTTTGGACAATTGTTGCAACAAGTTATCATGGGCATAGGTATCATTATCTTCAAATAAAAAACTATTGCCATACCCAGTACCTTGTAAGCCAGATGAGTGGTTCAACAGCATACGTGGCGTAATGCGTTTGTAACGCTCATCTTTCATCTGAAAATCAGGAACATAATGAACGACTGGAACATCTAAATCAACTTTTCCTTCGTCGACCAATTTCATCACAGCCGCCGTTGTATAGATTTTACTAACTGAGCCAATCCCGTATAGGGTATTTTTAGTCAGCGGCTGTTTCCCTTCCATGTCGTTCTTGCCTGTTTGATCCGACAAAATGACTTTGCCATTATCAATTAGCGCATACTGTACACTAGTCGTCTCGTAGGACTGAGTGAGTAAATTTGCCTTCTCTGCTGCAATTTTTTTCAATTCACGGCTAGCAACTTCTTGGCTAACTACAACCGTAGTCTGATTGTCTGAAACTGCCATAACCCCTGTTGGTAGGCTCATCGTTAACGCTAATGTAGCAGCTAATACTCCAGATAATTTAATTTTCATAAAAAAATTTCCTCCTTAGTGAAGTAATTAATTTTAAGCATACATTTCTTAGGAAAAAGAAATATTTACTATAAATAGAATATCGTAGTATACTATGTTCGTAAATACAATGATAGACTTATCCCCTTTCAGGCTTAAGACCTATAATTAACTACGTAAATTAAAATGACCAGCTTCGCTAAATTGGCTTTGCTGGTCATTTCTATTAGGCTATCTACAATATTTGAGATTTGTGCTATTTATATTATTACTTTGTTTCTGCCTCTTCAAGCCAAGCTTCTGTTAGGTCGAAACCTTTAAACGTTCGAGCTTTGGAAAAAAACGGATACAAATACACCTTCTGTACACACTAATTTCAGGAGGTGATTTTAATGGCGAACAACAATCAAAACTTTAACTCAAAAACTCCAAATGCCATGAGCCAGGAATTTGGAAATGAAACTGATGTAAATCAAATTAAACAACAAATCCAACAAGCTGAAGCTAAAAAAATGCAAGCTTCTGGTTCAACGAATTCGATGAGCCAAGAATTTGGAAACGAGACTGATGTTAATGAAATCAGACAGCAAATTCAACAAGCTGAAGCTAACAAAAAATTTGCTTCTGGTCAATTTTCAAACGAAAACAATACAAAGTAAATTTACTCATCATCAACAACCGGCAGCCTTTGCCGGTTGTATTTACATTCTTTCTTAAGAATCCTCCCGCAAAGCTATTGTGGAATCTCATCACTCCATAAGCTTTTTGAAGTATAAAATGAACTTCACATTGTTTTTCTCTATTAAAGAAGCTGAAGAGATTTCAAAGTGACGTTTGTTTTTTATTATAACAAGTACATTTCTTCTTAGATCCTTTATTTTAGAACATCACGTCCTAGTTGAAATAATTAAAAAGTAATAAGGAACATTCCATTACATACATTAATATTGGTGCCTCGCACGCACTTTTTATAGGCTGTGGCATTTATTGAAAGCCACAGCTTTTTTATTTTTGTAAGACGAAGAACTAGATAGTCCAAACATGCAAAGCAACAAGCAAAACCCGTTAATGGTACATATTAATAATTATTTTTTATAGAATAAAAATAGGCAATTGTCCTAAGTTAAAGGGTGATTTTGCTCTGTTTGAAACGCTTGTTTCGGATTTACCAGATAAACGGAATTAACCTTTTTGTTTTCAGTTTATACACTGTAAATTGTTCACCATACTTGCTCTGTAGATAATCGTCGGATTTTGGAATATATCCAAATACAAATACTAAAATTAGACCAAGTGGTATAAGTAAACTATAAATATTGTTAGAGATGAGCGCTAAACCTAATACCCAGAGGCAATCCCCTAGATAATTAATATGAATCGCATATTTAAATAATCCTCCTGTATATAGCTTTCCTTGATTAGCAGGATTGTCTTTAAAAGGCTTTCTTAACAGCTCTGAAACGGTGTTTAGCATACTTCCTCCTACAAATAATACCCAACCTAAAATAACTACTATAACATTTGGATCTTGATTACTAGTAATCATTAAGATTGGGAAGCCTAAATAATAGATCCCAAAAGCAATACTGTTCATGATAGCTTCTTGCCATGCTATGCCTCTAGTCAACCATATAAACATCATAGACGTTAATCGTAAAGCTGTAATGATCAAAGCAATAAAAAGCCCTAGTGCAATGCCTGATTTGTCATAAGTAATGAAAAGTAAATAATATGCAATGACTAGATAGACAATTTCAGCAACTACAATCAAGATTTTTTCTTTTATCGTTGGCTGGTTAATGCCATACATTGTATTACACTCCTTCAACTATTTATTGGATAGGAAAATATACTTCTACAATATTATTTTCCTCCGATGTACTATATGGATTCGTTTGATAAACTTCAAACGGCGCTCCATTCAGATTATAGTTATTATCTTTAATCCACATATGTAGCTTTGTATGAATAGACGGTAATTCATCATAAGAACCGGTAAGCGTTGCCATTGCGCAAAGACCGGGGTTAAACACTTTTGTTTCATTTGTGGCCTCTTCCAAGGGAATTGCTATTTCTACATCATATTGTTCTGGTACATATTCTGAGCTATGAAAAATGGCAAGTGGTTTCGCAATAGGTGCTAAATTTGCAAACAAAGCTCTACTCAATAATTCATTAAAGTGTAATAGAAAATCAGCGGTATTCATTTGTTTTCGTTGAGATAATATATGAAAGGTCAAGTGATTCATAAGTTTAATCTCTATTTTATCTAAGTAACCCATGATAGGTTCCGCTTTATTTAAGCGTTGAATATCAAGCTCTAATTTTTTTAATAGCGAACAATAATCAGTTATATGTTTTGTTAATTTTTCTTGCTTGGTTTGCATTTTAGCGTTTAAAAAGTCCGTATCTTCCAAATTTGCTAAAATAACCTTAATTTCTTCAAGCGAAAATAAATAGTTTTTTAATCGCGTAATCAAAAGAGCCGTTCTTAATTGGGAAAGATGATAGTAGCGATAGTTATTTTGACTGTCTATGGAAGCAGGCTTTAAAAGCTCAATTTCATCATAGTATCGAAGTGTCTTCAACGTAAGATGTGATATTTTCGAGAATTCACCAATTGAAAGCATAATAATCACCTCCTTTAATAAATTACTTTAAATATAATGTTTCCTGTAAGGGGAAGGTCAATAAATATAGCTATATTTTATTACTTGCGTAGCTAGTCTTCGATAAATTTTTTACTGGCTGCTGCCTGAGCTTCAAAAAAATGACCAGGTAGTCCTTTGAGTGCCTGGTTACTTTTGTTTAGAATTTTTGTATAAATAAGCTTCCATCAGATTGAATCTCAGCATAAAACACTTCTTCTACCTCTTTTATATTGGCCTTGCTTAATTCATTTTTTAACCAATCTCTACTTTTACCTACTTCTAATAAATTTTTAGGTAATAATTTTCCATCCGTAATTATTTCAATCGGTAAATAAGTCGGTGGTGAAGGATATAGGTTTAAGTCACTTTTTTGTGTTCCTTGAAATTCAGGCTTTTTGAGAATACTAAGTCTACCATTGGGTTCTAGAATGGCGAAATCTATTTCTGTTATTGAAAAGATTTGATATTGCCTAGTCAACATCGTTAAATCATCGATATTAACACCTGTTCTTTTTAATGCTTTTCTGTCTATCTCCCCATGTTTTATAATAATTGTAGGTTGACCATCAAGGATTACTCTAATTTTCCCTGACTTAAGACTTATATAACTAATTATTATAGTAAGTAAACACCAAATTACTAAGCTGAGTAGATCTTTTGTGTAATCTTTTGTACTAAGAACAACCATATTTGCTGCCATTGATCCTATTGTTATTCCTGTTACATAGTTAAAAAAAGTTAAATGACTTAATTGTTTTTTTCCTAAGAGACGTGTAAGAGCTAAAAGGACAAAAAAAGTTATAACCGTTTCACTGGCTATTTGTAAGTAACTTATATCGTTCATTGTTTCACTCCTGTCCATTATAGAATGGTCAAGTATTTAAGAAAATACACAAAAAGCCCAAGCTCAAAATTAATTGATGAGTGCCTGGGCTTTTTTGGTGAATGATTAATAATTTTCTACTCGTGCTTTAAAAGCCATTTTAGCATAGCGTAGTGCAATGTCATTTCCTGCTGTAGTTAGATAACATTTTAATAATCTTGATATGCCTTTGTAACACTATGTCGTCTTTAGCCATACACATCATATTTACTGGGCGAATTGTTTTAAAATGGAACTTTTACTCATATGAAGCGTATTAAAGTAAAGGGAGAAAAAGTAAATAGACGTAAATTGAAAAATCTAGCTGTCAAAGTCAAAAGAGGGCGTATCTTTCAACTAACGGTGTAGAATAATTCAAAAAAAGTATTAATGATGTGTTTGTTTATGAAGGAGGTCGTTTAAGGTACTGCCAAAAATGAGATGTCTCCTAGGATATAAGTTTGGTAGCTTCTTTAAAAGCACGCAAAAAATAGAACGGTGGACTGCATACCTTGGATGAGGTGCTTACCGTTAACAGTAAAAGCTGAGACCCCCAAGTAAAACCAAATCAAGCTAACGATCGCAGTATATCATCGATTTTTTTGCCATTGGAAATAATTCCATTATTCATCCAAGTTAGAAAATCAACCTCGTACACACGTTTGTTTCTAACAGCGGGTAGATCACGCCACTCTGGCTTCTCGAGCAGTTCCCTCTCCTTCCCTTCTTCCTGGCTATGCCATGTATCGAAAGTAATGAACAGGTGATCTGCGGTTAGCATACGGAGGTCATCCACAGTGAGAGTGAACATACCTGGCCTGTTCCCTTTTGAGGCTACACCTACTGCGGAGTGGGAGCGTAAACCAACATCGCCATAGAGAACTGTTGAAACAAAGCCTTGCCCTCCTTCCGTATATTGGATGATTTGGTCCGCCGAGATACGTAAAAAAGCAACATTCTGACCTTTCATAAGATGACTCAGCGTATCACTCGCACTCCGTGCTTTGAAATCATAATTTGCGATAGCTTCATCGGCCAACTCCGCCCGCCCGAAATAATCGGCGACAGTACGCAGCAGTGTACGCCAATTATTGGTCGGCTCACGCAAGATGCACGTGTTGGATATGCGTCGGCACTGAGCATATTGCTGTTGTTCGTAACGATCCACAAGCAATATCAAATCTGGTTTATAATAGGAAAGCTCGTCAAGATTGCCGCTGTTCTCGTCAAACGTCGGAATATGGTTTAAGTCTAGATAGTCTTGTTTTCCCCATTTCTCATGCCAATATTGGGCGATAGGCTCCATATCCAGCGCGACGATGAAATCCTCCAAATATGGTGCTACTACTCTAAGCTTTTCCTTGCGACTGCGACGGTATTGTCCGGGTGATATGCCTACCGTCTGCTTGAATCGACGGCTGAAATAATATTCATTGCTGAAGCCTGCATTTAGAGCAATATCGAGCAACTTGTCATCGGCGCTCGCTAGCCACTTCTTGGCTTGATTAATCCGTACTTCATTCAAGTACTGGAGCGGTACTTGACCAGTAGCCTCTTTGAACAAACGGGTATACTTCCAACGATCAATACCTGCGAGGGAGGCCAGCTCTTCCACGGTCAGAAGCTCACGGTAATATTGATGAATGTGCCGTATACTGAGCTCGATCCCAGGATACTCGGTATTCGTTCCCTTATCTTCGATTGCAGGTGCATTTTGGTGGAATAGAAAGAGCAGCAACTCTTGGAATTTCACAAATCGTTGGAACAGCTCGAGCTCGTTGCTCGCTCTGCGGAGTCCATATAACTCATTAAGGAGCTCTATTGTCTTTGTGAATGGTGAGCAGGTAAGCTCTTGCTTTTCCGGCAGTAAACGCGAAGCTGCGTCATAGCCTCTCGTTACGAAGCGCACCTGATAGTAACTGCAGTTCGAAATCTTTTGATCAATAGTGAAATATCTGCCAGGCCCCTTTAAATAACATTTTCCTTGTCCCGTGCCACTCATAATAAAGAGGAGTTCAAAGCTTTCCTTATCGTTTCTATTGCTGCCATCTGAATCATTCATTTCGGCTTGATCGCCCACAACGATGAAGCGGATCGATCTCAGCACATATTGGACTAATGGAGCCATCTCGGCTTGTTTGCACTGTTCGATATCCATTGTTACTAACTACCGCCTTTAATTGATATTCATTCTCAATGAATATAGTGTAATTCAAAAAGAGCCGCCCATCAACCTTAAACTGTACTTTTTTAAGTGGAGAAAAAAGAAGTCGATGCAGAAATGTCCAATAGATACTTTACTAAAAAAACAGGAACCATTAAAATGCAATTCTAGCGATTACATATACAAAAATATGTCACTGTCATTTTATTAGGAGAACTGAAAAAGGTAAATTACCTAGAGAAATTTTTAAAGCAGCAGTTTTAGATGTTGAATGAATTGGTTTAAAGCGTATTCAGGGGAAACGTTGGCGTACCATCTTAACGTATAACTAGAGTAGAAAGTTTACAAGATATGCGAAAAAACAAATACAAGACGTTCGTCAAAAGGTGAAAGCTTAGAAGAAAAAATTGTCAATGGAAGTTGAAAAAGCTGCCGCAAAATACAGCGGCAGCTTCAAAAAAGTACCCGGCCTTTCTTAAAATTGTCCTTTATAAAAGGTATAGTTATATTTCCCATTATGGCGATAAGTCATGCCAAGGAACGTCATCACCGTATTTCGTACTAAGGAGCCAGTAATCGAAGTAAATCATCCAGTTTCAACTCGTTAGCCGTAATGGCTCCCGTCTGCCAATACGATCTCTCTACTGGATATACATGGCCGTTCTTAAATGCAGGAACGGTCTGCCATAACCGATCTGCCTTCATTTCCTCAAAAGCTTTCGCGTTGCTCTCTTCCTCCCACGTCCCATTGGATGGAAGCAAAATAATATGATCCGCGTCAAGCTCTGGAATGACCTCCTCCGACAAGACGATATTGCCCTCCGTCATTGCCTCGGCGAACCCCGGAGCCTTCAGTCCAAGATCCTCATACAAAATTTGTCCAACAAACGTGTTATGAATGCCGAAAATATTAATCGATTTGTCTACGACGTTCATTCGTAGAACAACAATCTTCTCATCGCCGATCGCCGCGTTGAGCTTAGTTTTCACATCCGCAATACGTGCATCGTAATCAGCAAGAACCTGCTTCGCCTTATCGCTTAGACCAAGCAAATCGGCGATTAAGGTCAATGTTTTGCGCGTATCCACAAGTACGTCGTCTGGCAAACGGAACGTCGGTGCAACCTTAGAATAGAGCTCGTATTGTTCTGCATCTACCTCTCCAGCGCCGATAATCAAATCTGGCTCGGATACAAGCAAAGCTTCAATGTTCCCAGTCACGTCGAACAATGGCACATCCAGTTTCAAATAATCCTGCTTGCCCCACATCGGGTTATAGTATTGCACAATAGGCGTTACCCCAAGTGCAACCAAATAATCTTCACGATAAAGAGCTGAGACACGCTTCGGATTTATCGGAATTTCTACCTCTCCGAAGCCATCGGTTACGACGCGTGTTTCGATCTGAGGCGTACCTTCACTTGACACTGCCGCTGCGTTTGCAGGCTGATCGGCCGTTCCCACAGCTTGGTCGCCTGTCGAGGAGCAACATGACATCGTAATCATTCCTGCGGTTATAAGCGATACCCATCCTGTTTTCATAAGCATCAATCTTGCCATGATTAAATTCACTCCCATAATTTATGTATAGTAGCAAAACAATTCGATTGTTTACAGTGATAATCATTATCGTTTAGCCTGAATAGATAGTATCCCAAATTGGATGACATAATCAATACACATTCTCTACGACCGGCTTTATACAAACTCGACACTTCCGTATAAACGAAAAACAATAAAACATACAAGAGCCAAACAGACGTCATGACCTTTTGAGGTTCCTCTAAATCAAACTCATCTCGCTCTGGATGTTGTGGCTCTTTCTTTTTAGGAGGTGCTTTAGTTTTTTCGATAATTAACCCCCTTTCGACAGAACATTTGTTTTTATTATTTCAGAACAAATATTTACGTTTTGACAAGTATTAATTTGTGGAAATAAAGCATGATTTTAATTAAATTTTCGCCATAAATTAATAATTTTGAGCAAATAAAACATAAAGGTTTGGTCTAAATGTATCTCTTTGTTGAATAATGTAAAAACAAGGAGCGTGATAAATTGGGTTTTGACAATTTCAATAGAAATGAAAAGGAACCTACTTATAAAAAAATTAGCAGAATTCATGATGATTGTGAAAAAAGTTGTATTAACAAAAATGTTCATGATGGAGTACAGGTTCCACAACAACCTGTAGGGACGGGGCTTCCAGGGTTTGCTTATATTTATGATACAACTGCACAACCAGCTATCCCGAATAATGGCCAAGTTACTTTCAATACAAATGGTAATATTACACCTGCGGGATTTGTATCACATGTACCAGGAACAGAACCTATCATTATCAATCAAACGGGGATTTATCTTATTACCTATGAAGTGTTCGTTACAGGTGGTCCTTTTGCATTTTCCCTTTTCAATGGCGACAACCAAATAGCAGGTTCCAATTATGGAGGCAATGGTGGTTCCGACCCGCAAAATGGTCAAGTAATAACACCTTTAAATTCATCGGATGTTCTTACTTTAAGAAATATTCATCCGAACCCAACAGCTTTATTAAACACAATTATTGGAGGCACACCGGTTATCAGCGCGTCTATCGTCGTTTTAAGATTAGTTTAAGGCTAGCTTTTGCGGTTGTAATTCTACCACTTGGAATGATTTCCATAGCGCTTTCTCAAATTGTTCATTCAAACATCATTCATTCCGTTAAACACAACCAGCAGACTTGGCCCCTAGCTATTGCTGTTACTGCTTTTCATAGCTATGTTCAGAAGATTAAAAGACAAAGACGTAGATAGCAATATTAAAGACGTTTAGTAACAAGATATAGCTAAAATGTAAAATGCATATAAAAAACCTCCATACAATTGGAGGCTTTTAACAATGATTTTATTTATAGTTGTTAATTAATCTATCACACTTAAAATGGATCATAATAATAATCATGATAGCTGTAGTAAATTGACATACTCTCACCCTCTTACTATTAAAAAATACGCTACTCAGTGTGTGAGTAGCGTTACTGACCAATATGAAATAATCTCGTAAGAGGTTAGGCTCCTACTTGTTATTAAACTAGCCGTAAGTTCAATTATTTTTTAACAGAAGTTTTAAAATATATTTTGTAAACTCTTCAAATGAAGAATTTTTTCCACGCTGGTTATACCACTTTCGAATCGTTTCTACTAACCAAAATGGCACTGAATTTCCATCTATTAAATGATAGTATTGCTCATATCCTTTTTTTAAATGCTCCCATCGATGATCATTACCTTGAAGAGTGTATTCAGAGACATCAATTATTTTTGCCCTTCCATTTTGTAGTAAAATATTTTTCAAATGAATATCACGAGGGTTAAGTCCCTTCCTCCGAACATATTCTCTTGCTTCCTCCACTTCATTTACAACCTGTTTTGGAATGTGAATACCTTGAAGAATGCAGTCAAAGAGCGTTTTTCCTTCTTCGTAACTTAAAACCAGATATTCGTTGTATGAAGCAAAACATCTTGAAAAGTAAGGTGATTCTTCTAATACTTGATAAACAGTTGCTTCAATTTTTACTTTGTGTACTTTGTCTTTGGCATATATTTTAAATGCATAAGCCGGGGCGGAAAGAGACTGAAAAACAGCTGCATCTGTACCAACACCTATACACTTCAAATCATCAGCCTCACCACATATGGTTACCGGCTCGTTATTTGGATTTGAAAAAACTTTTATTTTAGAAAGAGAACCCATAGCTTTGTCCCAGTCGTTTTCCATATCATCTCTCCCATCATTTGCCTTGAAGAAATTACACTATCTAATTACTTTAGTAGGGATTCAATATCGCTCTTAACAATATTCAGTTTTTACATTGATCTTTAACTACATCCGTTATATTTTAGGTGGTACTATCTTTGAACTTTTTTCACCACATTCTAAATATCACACTTAAATCTCAAGTTTTCTACACTTTCTCTTAATTTTAAAACGTTGGGGACTAATATAAGTTCCCATATACATTTCTCCTTATGGAAGTATACTTCTTCGTTAGCTGCAGAAGAACCCGTTCTACCCTCTTACCCTTCCATTAGTAACATTTACCCTTAACCACCTTCATTAAAAACGCTCAAAGTGATTTGATGTGGCTCTATTGTCAAATCAAGTGGTTCATAATGGAACAAATTGTTCTTGTGAAGCGATAACCTCCGCCATATTAGCCCAATAATCTTTTCAAATTCAAATACAGAATTTAAATAACTGCTTCAAAACCCATTCTATTAAGCTGTTGAGCAAATTTTTCATAATGATTTATTATATAGTTTGCACCTAGCTCCAGCTGCCAAAATACGTGTCTCTTGTCTAGAAGGACTAGGAGGACTAGGAGGAATTAAAGCAACTAATCAATGCAAAAGAAAAGGAATTACAAAATGATTCAACACAAAAGCCCAGGCTCAAAATTAATTGAGTACCCGGGCTTTGTCTTTCAATAGTTACAGAAAATCAGTCACTATTAAAAATTACTTCTCCTGTTTTCTCTATCTTTATAAGATATAGGTTTATTTTCCCCTGTTCCAATTTCAACATATTGATTATTATTCAACACATCTCTAACTAGTGCTACATGGTATTCTTGATATTTATCATCGTCAAGTTCTAACCCGTTATCGGAGTCGTAGAATGTGTCGATTTCACAAATACTAGTCTTTCCATTTTCCCACGTAATTTCTAATTTTGGGCTTTGATACCCCCTATACTCAAGCAACTTTAAAACAGCATTGTCATAAACCAATTCCCATTTCCCCTCTCTTAAGGTGCGGATGGAACAATTTGAGAGCCTGTTTTACTAGAATGTATTATACCATTTTGAGTAGATAAATAATGATTCGTTTTAGAATCGAAGTAATCACCGACATAGTTTTGTAACATAATATCTATTCCTTTTAATGATGTATCTTCAAAGTTTACTTCATTTAAGTCAGTAAAGTAAGTATAGTTATAACTGTTTTTATACTACCGCCTTAATGTTTATTCAAGTTATCAGTCATGACTTTAATATTAAAACTATTCATTTCAAAAGAAATTTTGATTTCTTCGTCAGCTTGCGAATATAGAAGAATGCTGGAGGGTATTGATGCTGTATGTCAAACTAGTGGACTTATAAAGTACCTTCTATAGAGGGTTACCAAGATGACAACCCTTGAGAAATTAGCATTTAGTAATAATCTTTATTTGATTAATTGATTGATTGTTTGCATCATTCCACATTGACTTAACTCCTTTTTCCCATCCTCCAAGCTTGAATTAACTCAATTGCTTTATCAGCATCTACTTTGGACAGCTTACATAGTTTTCCTAGGTAAATTTGAGTCAATCATTACAATTTCCAGAATTAATAGGTAGTACGATGGCTCTCGCCTCCTTTTCACTTATTAAATTTTCCCCATAAGGACGTTTGAACGGCACTTATACTCTAAAGGCCTATTCCATTACAAGTACAAAAAAACAAAAAAGACTATCTTTAAAGCAAGACCACTTTTATTATCAACCACTTATTTTTTTGTAGCATCGATAAGATATTAAATTAAATATGGTCAGTCTGAGTATTAGCGAAAGTACATTCTGCTTTTAGAGGGACGCTGGTCCAATAATCTAATGCATCTTGTGGAACGCCAGCTGTTTGACCTGTACAACCACAGCCGGCATAAGCTTGAAATGATTCAAGCTTATTAGGGTGATCATAACCAGAAATGTGCATAAGCTCATGAATAGTCGTTCGACACATTTCCAAAAAACCATTATCTTTGTTTCTAAAATTATTCAAATTGAGGGTTATTTTGTTTCCCGAAGCAGTTCCATTTAAAGTTGGATCAGATTCTGGGAAAATTAACAATTTAGTTTTTATTGCTTTATCTCTTAAATTTTTCTTTTCATCGATCTTTAGAAAAGGAGAATCTGCAAAAGCTCGTATTACCTCATTTATAGCTTTTCGAATATAAAATTCATCATCCCATACAAAATTATGGTATTCGTAAAATTGAGAGTAAAAGTTTAGATCTGGGATACCTTCATGGCTACAATAGTTCTCCTTGAAAGCTATTAAGTTAATTAAGCTTTCATCATTTAATGAAGGTCCTTCACTAAAGATAGGAAACCCACCTGAATAGGCTCCTTGATCATGTAAGTATCTATTTACTGCAAAAAATCTAGATTTTATTGAGGTCGTGACATCTTGCGCATATTCTTTAAGTTTTAGTACTGGAACACTTATTAAGTCTGCTGCATTTTCTCGAATAAAAATTACACCGTTATATATTTTCCCGTTATGTGTCCCTTGTTCAAAAGTTGGAATAGCTC
Organism: Lysinibacillus sp. UBA5990; assembly: GCF_002429815.1. Classification (NCBI taxonomy): domain Bacteria; kingdom Bacillati; phylum Bacillota; class Bacilli; order Caryophanales; family Bacillaceae; genus Lysinibacillus; species Lysinibacillus sp. UBA5990. The sequence goes on along the minus strand of NZ_DJAY01000015.1, from coordinate 1,093,555 downwards.
CGATAAAACCATTTCCTATTTCAGGAAGCTCATTTGCTTTCATGAACATATCTTCTACATTAGTTAACCGAAAGGCATCTGTTTCTTCTATATCTTTAGGTACAATACTTTCAGGATTTTTATGAATTCTCATTATCCCTACATTCCAATAATGTTCAGAATTTGTTGAGTCTCCTGAGAGAAATCCACCTTCAAACCCTTCAGCTAAGCAATAACGATGAACTGCTGTGAATTGCTTAAGAAAATTATCCATAATCTCACTCTCCGTCTTTTCTAATTTATTTATTTGAAATTGAGCAAGGATTTCTACAATTAAGTTCGAATTGTAAGTTAATATTAATAAAATAATAGTTAATCCCCCTTTAATTAGCTTACTTAGAGGGGGATATAGAACTATAGTTATTTATTTAATCCGAAGTAATATATAATTATTAATTTGGATTGGTTACTGGTGAAATATTTATTTCTGGCTTTGATGCACTAGTTACTCTATCTGTTCTTCCTAGTTTATCGGCAACTATAACATTTTGGCTGTCAGTAACATGTATGGTTTTTCCATCAGTAAATTTAATTGTAGCAATTTGTATAAATACTGTTGCTTTAGTTGGAATGTTAGATTTTCCAGTTGCTTTAATATTCCCTTTTACATTGTAAGTTTCTGTTTTTGAATTATAAATTAAAGTTGAAAATCCTTGTTTGAATTGTTCGTTCGAGAAGTCAAAATCATCAGTTTTATTTTCGTAGTGACTATAATTGCCCCCTCCTTTGGCGAAGCCAAAAGCGCCCATTAGCCAATTTGCAGAACCTTTAATAGAATAGCTTTCCTCTAAAGTTTTCTTTTCTGATTCAGTAGTATGTTGGTATAGATATTCTTTCCATTGTTTTACAGTCTCTTGAGCAACAGTTTCAATTGTAAAGTCAATCATAAGATCAACAGTTGCGCCATCTGTTACTTCAACTTCTAATGAAGTAGCTCTACCATAGCCATCTGTAAAAGTTCCCTTAGAATAAGTAGTTGCTTCATCAGTAGAAATTGTAGAAGCATTGTGTAGGTTAGATGAATTCGGATTAAATTCTATTATCTTAATTTCTTTAATTTCAGGATTACTCATGTTTTTTCCTCCATAAAATAAAATTTTATTTAAACAACTTAATTTTGTGTAATAGTTAGTGGCGACATGTTATATAAAATTCCTACTTGAGAAAAAGAATCAGTTCGTCGACCGACAGGTTTATCGGTACTTAGAATTTTAAAATTTTTCCCATCTCTAAAAGTAATGTCGGCTGTTTGAATAAATACCCCCGCTTGGACTGTTTGATCACTAATACCTGTAGCGGAAATATTTCCAGTTACATTTATTTTGGTGGTCTGTAGTGAATAAAACTTTTTTGAAATTTCTGTAAGAACAATATCATGCTTTATTTGAAATGGTCTAATTTGATTTTCAAATGAAAGAGGATTACCTACTCCACATAAAAATGACCAAAGAGTTGTTAACCATTGTGCATGGCCTTTCATTTGTGCCTGCCTAGATAATTCTTGAACTTGCTCTTGGGTTAATTGTGACTCGACAAAACTTTTCCATTCTTGATATTGGGTATCTGCAATAGTTTCAACTGTAAAATCAATTTGAATGTTTGCAGTTACACCAGGCTGTACTTCAACGAATACGCTACTGGTGTTATATCCTCCTTTATATATCCCACTTATAAAAGGCGGTGTATCATCGTTTTGATTTGGGTCATGGTCATGAGTTGTTGTAATACAATTTCTATCCCAATCATCACAATCATTGTCATCTGCCATCACTAGATTTTTACTATGACTTGTGTTTACAAAAGTATCTAAAAGATTTCCGACAACTAAAAAGTCCTTCAACTTTTCACCTCCTATCTAAAATAGCAAATCCGTATTAGTATGAAGCTTAGAAAAAAATTTATTCTAAGTATATAAATTATTTTTATGAATATAATATGATTTTAAACTAGTTTTCTTGACCAAATGTATTAACTGTATCTTGTAAAAAGAGTTGCAAAACAACAATCAAACTAATGGGGAAATTAAAGAATTATCTTTTGTGAACACTGAAATATTGCTTGATGTAAAATATATAAAACTAAATAAAGCTATAAAAAAACAAAGATATTTTCTGTATCAGTATCAAATTACATAATTAAATCTTATGCTGAGCATCTTTACCGTACAGGTTTTGATTAACCTCTTTAACTTTATTTTTTACGGATTAGAAAAATTGAAATGTAGCTTACGCGAAACTGTATGTAATGAAATAAAAAAGTGCTAACAAGTTTGAAAACGAACTTGCTAACACATATAAGAAATAGACATAAAATATCGCTAATATATCACATTTAAGTGTGGCCGATCAATAGCGTTAGTCCAAGTACCTCCTGACTTGATGCCTAACTTCTTAGCAATAGACACTACTCGGTTTAAAGTAGCCACATCATATAAAGATTGTGGAGGGCCAACAGCAATGTCCCACGCTAGACGTGACTTATGATTGCTATTTATTGTCCAAGTAACAATCTGCACTGGTCTTATTCTTCCTTGTGCGTATAGATATTTTTGCCTTTCTTGTGAGCGGTATGTTTCAGTAATGAAGATGTTCTTAATGCCTGCCTTGAAGCACTCCTGAAATAGCAATCGACATGCTGTTTGTGCAGCTGGTAATAGTTCGGCTAAGTCTCTGCAAGTTGTTGTTACGCTTGTCATTTAGTTTCTCCCTCTCCTGTTTTATCCTTTACAATTGATAAAATATTTTAAATGAACTCCGGTGTTGGTAAGCCCATTTTTGTGCCGTTCTTTCTGATAGAAATAAATTCGAGTACACAGAATGTAATGGCTGCACCATCACCTGCGTACTCGATACATGGAATAACTATTGTTAGGAAGTACACTGAACCAAGTTACTATAGTTCGACGACGACAACCCTTCGAAATCTAACCTTTGGATACTCCAACGATTACCAATGCTCACCTGTTGTTGAATATTGATATTACCAGCATAAATAGTGCCTAGATTACCACTAATATCAGATAGTATATTTACATCTCCTACGAGATTAATTTTAGTTGTTTGAATCGGTAGTCGTCTAAGTTTGGTTTATTAAGGAAGCTATTGTGTTTCCGTTATAATCTGTGGTGCTTACCTTCTGAGCTATTTGATGTGAATGCTGCGTAATAATGGGCTCAGCACTTGCTACCCTTGTATCCACCCCGTGTAACAGTACGCCTTGTGCACTAACCGTAAATTTTTTAGTAAATTCATAGGCTACCCGAAACAAAGAAAATGAGTTATCGGTTCTTACATCTGATCAACTAAGTACAATGCTTACCCACACAAAAGATCATGAGGATGAAACGTACTATTCAATTTTACCTTAACTGTCTTATACAGGAATGCATAAAAGATGAAGCATTAGGTCTTCAATGGAAGGATATTGACTTTGAAACGGAAACTTAGTTTTATGCGGAATAGGACAAGATATGGCAAGGGGTCAACTAAAACAAAAAATAGTGACCGCAAAATCAAAGTTGGTACGAATGTAATTGAACAGTTAAATCGTTATCAAAAAGTAATCAAAGAAAAATTACTATCATTCGGGAAAAAACTTGAAGGTGAGGATTATGTATTCCACTCTTTGGAAAGTATGATACCAATGCCATTAACCACGTTACACAAAGGTTTTAAAAGGATTATTCAACGCGCTGAATTAAAAGAGTGTACACTCCATTCTCTTAGACACTCTCATGAAACTATATTAATGAACGATGGTGTACCTGTAAGGGCGATTGCTGAACGTTTGGGGAACACGCCTGAAATGATTCATACAACATACGGGCATGTATTGAGGGAGATGGAAGATAAAATTATCGACACTTTTGACCGCCCTATTGAAATTGGGGTTAAAAGTAGGGCTAATCTCTAAGAGACAGCCCCTAAACCCTTATATATCATGACAACCACTTCGGTGGTGTGTTTTTTTCCCAATAAATATCGCCTAGGTTATAGTGTGCCAAGAAGTCGTCCTCGACGCTGTGATAATGGAAGTTGTAATAATAGCCTTCCTGCGGTCTTTTTTCAGTACGTACATGGAAGCGGATGACATCTGATCCTGTGTCGTTATTGATTACATTGAAAATTTTCTCTCCATAATTACCACTTGGCTTTTCAGAGATGGTTAAAGATGCTAAGGAGGGCTCGTCCAAACTAGCGACAGTCATGGCAATCGCCTCCTCCATTTTTGGGAAGATGATGTTGTCAAATTCATGGCTAATTTTTGGACCAATTTTTGTACCAAACTTTATGTATGATTGCTCTCTCGCTGCATCCATAAGCAAGGCATTATAATCAATTTCTTCCTCTTGAATATGAATCTGCTCGTCACTACTACTATCAGGCTCAGCAGCTAGAGCTGTGTTTGTCCCCGATGCAGGACCGATAGATGCACGGTTTGAAGGATTTTGATCAAATGCTTCCCATATTTCATGCGTTGGCGTAATTAAACCAAATGTTAAAAACGCAACCATTATGACAATACTTTTTTTAACCCACGTTTTCATTCAGTATCACCTACTCTTTATGTACAAATTGGTAATTCTCCTATTATTATATACGTTCTCGCCATTAAAAGGTTTCATATTTCTATAATTCATTGTACAATATTTATGAATAATGTGTCGGTTTTTTAAAGGAGGTACAAAGCATGAGCATCGCAATGGGTATTGGTCTTTTATTAATGTTAGGTTACTTATCATCTTTATGCTTCACGGACTAATTTTTTATTTTTCAATATGTACCCTACAAAGCCCCTAAAAGCCTGTTATATGCAGTCTTTTGGGGTTTTTCATTTTTTTTCAATGCAGAATAACGCAAAATAATGCACACAGTTGGGGCTCATTATGGGACTATGTCGGGGCTTGTTGGGGCTAATATATAATATTAATAATTCTTGGCGGCGTGTAAGCAAAATTTCAAATTTAGTAATCGAATTTTGTATAATGTCCATCTTTAGACCTCTTTCGAGAAGCTGGAATACGTTTACTAAAACAAATTCTATTGCCAAAATCTTTTAAATTCAAAAATATAAAAACTAGTAGTAAAATTTAACAATTTTATTGAAAATGAAAAAAAGTATCGGTATAATATTTTTTAAATATTAAAAAAACGAAGAACAGGCTAAGTATGTCATTCCCTTTAACGAAAGAGAGCAATCGGTAGCTGAAAAGATTGTGTTAAATAATGATTGAAAGACACCTGTGAGTGTTATCCTGAAAAAAGTAAGGATAGACGGTTTGCAACCGTTAAAAAGCTTTGAGTTGGCTGTGTATGAAGCAATTAGGGTGGTACCGCGAGATAGGCTCTCGTCCCTGACAAATTGTCAGGGGCGGGAGCTTTTTATATTTAAAGGAGGTGAGTGTCCGTGGATGATGACGATGATGATAAAAGAAAAAAGTTAAAAAATTTAGGAGGAAAAATCATGCATACAAATCTAAAACGTACACTTACCAAAGAGTGTATAAATAAAGTGGGAGAAATGGTAAAAGTCCAAGGTTGGGTAAAAAAAATAAGACATCTTGGAAATATCAGTTTTATAGTACTAAGAGAGCGAACTGGTGAACTGCAATGTGTTTTAGAAGGAAAACTTGCTGGCGTCATTATAGAAACAGAAAGTGTTATAGAAGTTATCGGGAAAATCGTTCCAACAAATAACACAGTACTTGGCGTTGAACTGCTAATAAAATCAGTGAAAGTGATAAACAAAAATGATTTACTACCTTTTGAGGTAAATAAAAAAGAAGTAAACATAGGACTTGAGAACCTTTTAAATCATCGAGTATTATCACTCCGTCATGAAAAAATCGCTTCAATTTTTAAAATAAAAGCAACTCTTGAAGAGGCATTTCGTGAATATTTAATAAATATGGATTTTATCAGAATTTTTACACCAAAAATTGTTTCTCAAGGTGCGGAGGGTGGCGCCAATGTTTTTAATTTAAATTATTTTGGGAAAGACGCATTCCTTGCACAATCTCCTCAATTTTATAAACAAATGATGGTGGCTTCAGGTCTTGAGTATGTATTTGAAATTGGACCTGTTTTCCGTGCAGAAGAGCACAACTCATCAAGACATTTAAATGAATATATCTCTCTGGATCTTGAAATGGCTTTTATTGAAGACTATGAGGAATTAATGGAGCTAGAAACTCAAGTTATAAAATTTATGTTTGAGAAAGTAAAAGAAAAAAATGAAAACGAGTTAAAGCTTTTGAATATTGAGATGCCAACTATTACTGAAATTCCAAAACTAAAATTACATGAAGCAAGAGAAATTTTAAAGAATCGTTTTAAAAAAGAAATACCAGAAGGTGATGAATATGAAATGCTTGTAGCATCATTCAGAGAAAAAGGACTTAACGAGGAAAACTTCCAAAATTATTTAAACACATTTAAATATGGTGTTCCACCGCATGGAGGTTTTGCTATTGGACTAGAACGTTTAACAGCAAAACTCCTTGGATTAACGAACGTTCGGGAGGCAAGTGCTTTTCCACGAGACATCAATCGATTAACACCTTGAATGGTCTATTAAGCTTGGATTGTTGGATCTTTTCAATAATAATTCAGCCCACTTCAAATATAGTGGGTTTTCTTGTTTTTATAATGAAAAATACTACTATCCTGCCTTGTAACTTAAGTACATTTGTTCACAATATCTTTGGTATACAGTCTAATCAGTTATTCATGAATATGGCTTTGGGTATTAGGATTGATAGAATACCAATAGTTAAAAAAATTACCGAATTACTGTTTGATTGAGCATTTTCAACCTTTAGATTTCCTTCTTTACAACCTTACATTACCACAATACTCCATATAAATTATTCCACTAAACTGCACTGTTAGTAAAAAAGCGTCTTTACTTGTTGTAAGTTAAAGTGGAAAGTTTCACAAATAATAAAAAATAGATTATACTGGACTAACTACTATATTCAAAAAGGAGCATTTCCAATGACAGAGAATAATCAATCTGAAGTACCCCCAAAAAAAATCAGCCTGCAAGAGGCAGTGAAGCAGCAGCTTGAAAACAAAAAGAACCGTTCCTCTGCAAATCAGGGAAAAATGAATCACGACCTTTCAACAAAAAAAATGAAAAGCCAGCAAACGAAAAAAACAAGCAATACCCGTAGAAAAATGGGTGTCTAATATACGGACAATATCAGAAAGTTATATAACAGGAAAAGCTGTTAATATGGTTAAAGGTTCTAAAAAGGGACAATTACCAGAGCTATCATTTAAGATATTTTTAACAAATCAGGCGCCCTTCCCCACGGTATTAAAGTTAGACTAACAGATGTACAGGTTGGACGCATACAGGAAATCTATTCTACATAAAAGAAGTGAAAAACATTCAAGGGTAAACTGTTCCCTGTATGCTTTTTCACTTCTTTTATTCTTTTCATTCTATTTGATTTAGCTAAATGCTCCGTTTGTTGAATAAATAACTTTAAAAATTTTTATGACTTTATTGTTACTTAACACATTCAACTCATTTCTACAATGCAACTAACTATCTTCGTTGAATTGATAAGGTGCATTACCCTGTTTTTCAACCAATGATGTTATGACTAAGTCAATATTGATTTAACGAACGATGAGACAATGTACTTGTAGAACTCTTCCTCGGTGACGAATTGGGACTGATATTGCTGGTGAATCAGCTCGCTCATCTGAAAGCCATAGCACGTCGAGAGAAAAGACATGGCGGCGAGACGCGCATCCTGTCTGGCTATGATTTTTTTCTTCTGCAGTCGTTCAAAATATTCAACCAGCAAAGAGTGCAGCTTCACCGGTGGTTCGGCCAGCACTCTGTCTAATTCAGGAAATATTCCTTTTTCGCGGATGCCAATCAAAATAATATCCGTATTTTTATGGAAAAACAAGCGGTACTGCTGGCTAACATTCAGCAGATCAACTTCCGGATTATCGGTCGCTTCCTCCATTAACAGCTTCTCAAATTGCGGGATATCCGAATGCTTTTCAATGATGGCTTCCAGTATGCCTTGCTTGCTTCCAAAATGCCGGAAAATTGTAGATTCATTGACTGTAGCTTCCGCTGCAATGGCTTTAGTGCTTACTCCCCGATAGCCATTCTTTTTTATGAGCCGTGTCGCGGCTTCGATGATTCTGTCTGAAGTATGCATTGTATTACTCCTTTTGCATATGTTAAACCTATTATACATCAAGTTATACATATACAATAGGGTTCGGGGGTTCATCATCTTCGTAAACGTTTAAAGGTAAATCACTTCTTTTTTCCCAGCGACTTGCTTCTGTAATCTTGACATTATCAGGCACCAATTGCGTGAGCGTGCCTAATTTATCGAACGTAATCTGGATTCGGTCAGAGGGCAACAGCCATTGTTCGGTCTCGATTGCGCAGCAATCCGGTATCGTCCCCATTCCTATAATTGTGCCCGGGAGCGGCGTGAAAATTTTGAGAACCTCCTCCATTACCTTTGCAGGGTGCGCGGAATACTCGGATGTGCTTCCCTTCCAGTGCAGTCTCTCTCCGATTCGTACATCCACATCCAGTGCCAGCGGGTTATCGATTTCATCCGGTGTAACCAGAAATGGTCCTATTCCTTTGCTGTAATCAAAATCTTTGCACCGAGTTGGTCCGGTCAACGCCTGAAAATCTGGCCACTGCACATCGCGAGCAGTACTGTCGTTAAAAATAACATAACCGGCAATGCAGTTCCCCTTCCCTGTAACAAAGGCCAGCTCCGGTTCGATATCCAGGTAAGAAGAATACGAAGGCCAATGAATTGTAGCCCCATCGCCAATCAATGCATTATGGTTACACTTGTAATAACTGAAAGTTACTTTATTCGGTTCTTGCTGGAATTTTTCCGCAATTTTTTGTTTAAACTCTTCTCTTTCCGCTCCTGTGTATTCTCTTTGCAGCAGATTTACGCCAGCATTTCTCAGATGTCTTGGCGTCAACCCGAAATCAATAAGCGCAGCCGGGTTCAGAATGGGCGGCAGCAGTTTTACAGCTACAATTGGACAGATTTCACTTTCATTGAATTGATGCAGATGTCTAACAGCGTATTGCATCAGCTCCTTAGCAGCAGTATGGCTTGCCGGCAAATGTTGTAGATAGCTGTCCATACTTTGTAGACTGTCAACGAATGTCCCCTGCTTTTTCATGATTGCGGCAAAAGACACGACAAAATTCTCGTTAATGACAAGTCCAAAAAAATATTCCTTCGCAGTTTCGGTGTGAAAGGTTACCAGTTTCATGTTTGTAGCGCCTCCATACATGTAGTGTGATGTTGTTCAGATATTATCATATTACATAGCATAAATGCACGCAAGTACTCGCTTGCTTTTTATTTTCCATTCTCTATAATAAAGATATAGTCCTTGTGACTAACCCCAAAAAACATATATGCAAAGGAGAATTGTTATGCAGTATAGAAGTATTATTCAAAAACCTCGGGTTAAATTTTTTGAAGTCGCAGATGGCGTCTTTGCAGGTATTTCGCCGTATCGTGGCATCAGTTGGGCCAATGCTGGGTTTATCAATAAAGGTGAAGGTCTGGTGTATGACACGTTCTTTGATCTGTTCCATGCGCAAGAAATGCGAGATGCTTTTAAGGAAGCAAGCAATGGCGGCTCTCCCGCCTATGTAGTGAACTCGCACTATAACAGCGACCATACCTGGGGGAACAAAGTGTTTGAAGAAGCCTGCATTATTATGCACAAGGCAGCGGCCAGAGAGCGTCTTACTGAAAATATCGCCTGGATGGATAGCGTCATCAAAAGAGGGAAGAATTCTCCGGAATCGACTCAGGGAGAGCAGTTTTTTGCGGCGGAATTTGAAGGATTCAACCTGGAGGGCGTAGAATGGGTGCACCCGAATATTGAGATAAAAGATGATATCAACATACGGCTTGGCGATACAGAAGTTATGATTTACAATGTAGCTCCGGCCCACTCTGACAGTGACTTGCTGTTGTGGATGCCAAAAGAAAAAGTGCTGTTCGCCGGCGATGTCGTGTTTAACGGTTGTACGGCGTACAGTGAAGAAGGAACCCTTAACTGGATTAAAGTACTTGATCGCATTATTGATGACATTAAACCTGAAATCGTTATTCCAGGACATGGCGCCATATGCGGCCTGGACTTCGTGAAGGAACAGAGAGACTACCTCTTGAACTTGATAAGCGAGTTCAACAAGCATTACAATGACGATATTGATTCCTTGTCCCTGACTAAGGAAATCGACATTTCTCGCTTCCTTCATTGGATTCAGCCAGAACGTTTGTATGTTACGGTGGACATTCTCTTAAAAAGCAAACGCGGGTTGCCATCTCTTCCAAATTGGAATGAGGTTCCTACAAAACTGGAAGACATGAAAGCTTTTTTATTCGAGAAATATGGCGATCGAATCAAGCCATGGGACCCTATGAGCGTGTGGCAAGAATAGAGTATGCATCTGCATAGGCTATTGGACTCGTACATCACTTACCACAAATAATACAAGGAAATAACTACTTGTCTCACTGTTAGGAATTTCTATAAAGCTTGAAAATATTTCTGATTACGAGGCAATTACCAGTATTATTAAGATTACAGGAGGAAGCTTTAGACTTCTCAGATTAAAAGAATACTTGAAATTAATCATCTTAATACTAGTTGTTGAAGCAGCACAAGATAGTTTAGTTATCGGAATTAAATATAAAAAAGCTGTCCCCTTTGGATAGCTTTTTTATATTTAAATGCAAAACAACACCTAAAGTGACACTTTTTTAATTATAAACTTGCCTAAAATAAAATTAATCTTCATTCAAAAGATAGATTTCACTTCTGTTAACTCTCTTGGAATTTCTGCGTTCAGGCGTTCCGCAGCAATTGCACTTGCAGAGACTGGTTGTACCCCACATTAGTAGGGCAGGATCGAATGACCTATGAAATATCTTATGGGCCTGAGGTTAAAATAAACCACACTTTCCTAAAGGGGTAGCTTCAGGAAAATGCGGATTTACAACGGTAAGGAAATTCCAAATTAAAAAGCCCAACTTCTCTGCAAAACAAATAGAGAAAGTGAGCTTTTCAGTTACTTCATTATTTTTATTTGAACGAATATAAAACTGCTAAGTTGATTTTTTAGCTCAGCTATTTATTGAATTCATTAACTGGAAGAAGTATTCGGGTTTATGAGTCTTATTTAGATTATACCATGAATGTAATGTGTCGGGAGTAAATACATCTAACTTTTTCAGTACTTCCATTGTAAATTCCAGAGGTGCTATCCCTGATGCGGTAATCAAATTCTCACCTGATACCGCAGGTCCCATCTCATAAAATTTTTCTCCTTTATAATTAGGACAGACCATTTTAATATACTCTAAGTCATTGCTTGTGTGTTTTCTAGAATCTAAGTATCCCATATTCGCAAGGGCCTCAGTTGCACCACAAATTGCAGCAACAATAGTTCCAAGGTTTAAAGCTTCGCCAATTTTTTTTAAGATAGGTTGATGAATATCTTCTCTCCAAGTAGTCCCACCAGGTAAGACTAAAAGATCTTTACTCTCAAGCGTACATTCATCAAGAGAAATATCTGGTTGTATACTCAGTCCTCCCATTGTAGTAATCATTTCTTTATTAGCTCCTACTGTAACTACTCTTAATGGGGCTAAATCTCTTTTGAAATATCTTCCAGAGTTTAATTCAGCAATCAAATACCCATATTCCCAGTCTGACATTGTATTAAATACATAAAGATACACTTTTTTTGTTTGCATTCAATAACACTCCAATCTCAATTAATATAGCCTATTATAAGATAACTTCACTGACAGCTAACGTCAGTGAAGTTATCATACTTCATGAAATTGTATTAATTCCGACAGAACTTCAATAAGTCTTTTCTTTAGACTTATTGGCTCAATAACTTGAATAGCTTTACCATACGGTAAAAGTAAATAAGGTACATATGTATGTATGATATCCTTTTCAAGAATAAATATTGCTTGATTTGAAGTGCGTTCTTGTAAATAATGTCCTAAAAACCAATGCTGGCAAATATCTCCCAACGTCCCTGTATTCCCATTAATAACTAAAGAAGTAATCCCTTCCTTATCTTCTATAGTTGGGAGGAGGTTTTTCATAAAAAAGTCACGTGCTGAAAAATTCCCTGGCCGGTTAAACTTATTTTCGGTTAGCATTAGACTTTCAATTCGATCTACTCTAAAACTACGGATATCATTCCTAAGATGACAAAATCCAATCACATACCACTTATTATTCCAATAGATAATTCTGTACGGATCGACCAATCTATAATTTAATTGCTTTTCGCCACTTTTATGGTAAAGAATTTTTACTGAGTACCCGTCAGCTACGGCCTGCTCCAACTCCTTCAAAAAAGGTTCCATAGAGAGTGAACTTAATCGACTTATTACTTCAAGACTAGTTAAATGTTGATTTATCTTTGTTTGCTGTTCTTGATTTGAGTAATTACTTAGCTTTGAAATGGCCCTACTTAGTGCTTCACCTCCATAATATCCGGCTTCTTCTGCAAAAACAGCAGCGTGAAATAGTGAAGTTTGCTCCTCAAAATCAAAAAAAAGAGGAGCTTCAATAAAATTATTTAATAAAGTATATCCTCCGTTATGCCCTGTATCTGAAATTATAGGTACACCACTTGTTGAAAGTGTATCAATATAACGATAAACAGTCCTTATATTCATCTCTAACTTTTCTGCAATTTGTTTTGCAGTAATTTTTTCACCTGAACTAAGCATCCATAGAATTGCTAACATATTGTCAATTTTAGGCATATAAACCCACCTCTATTTGGAATTTACTATCTATCCTATAAGTTTATTTTACTAAATTAGTAATAAATAAATTTTACAGTATTTATCATTAGAATTTAACTCATTTCCATGAATTAGACTATTCCGTCTAGTTAATTTAAGTATAATTCTTCATCTATATTCATTAAAAATTACAATTTTTTAAACTATAAAAATTCGATTTTAGTATCTTAAACTATCAATAATAAAGAAATTTTATAAAAATACAATTAATTATTAATTGAAAAACTTACCATTGATTGTTAAAATTTCAGAGTGAACGTCATAATTTATATCACGTACAAAACTATTAGAACCTAATTCCTTTATTATAGAAAAGGCGTACTTGGAGTGCAGAATAACGCCTTCAATCAGCTGCAATTTATCGATTAAAGTGACACTTACGGATAACTCACTCCCATAAAAATAAGCATCTTCAATAGATTAGGATACATTACCCTAAATTGAAGATGCTTTTTTGTTTTGTCTAACCTGCGGGGGTTCAGTTCACACTGTGTGCTACTGCTCTTTTTTAATTGCTGATTTTCCTTTTTTTAATCCAAAACATACGATAAATAGTAGCATGAGTATAAATGGAAAAAATAGTTAGTCTATTGTATAAGCCCCCGAAAGAAAAGTTTTTTAGTAAACTCATGAAAATGAAAAGACAGAATGTAAAGCATAAAGAAATAGTCACAAATGAAGCGCCCTGTATAAGAAAGCAACGAACTGTGCACGTGTTACTGGTTCATTCGGTCTAAAACTCCCATTATCCCCTAATGCAACACCATGATCTTCGAGTGTAGCAATATAATCATGAGCCCAATGTGTAGTAGAAACATCTTCGAAATGACTTGTTCCTTCTGGTGTCAATCCAAAGGCAAGTACTATTATTTTTGCCATTTGAGCTCGTGTTAATGATTCACTAGGATGGAAGGATCCATTTGATCCATCGATAATTTTTGCCTGCTGTAATTTCATAATTTCCTTATAGTACGGATGGCTTGGTCCAACATCATTAAATGGTATTGCCTCACGTATAGGTACTAACTCAAATGCACGAGTGAAAATGATTGCAACATGCTGACGTTGTATGGAATCATCTGGACGAAATGTACCGTCTGGATAACCATTGATAATGCCACGTGGTGCCATGTATTCAATCATTTCCTTCGCCCAGTGTGTTGAAATATCACTAAACGTAATAGTTGGTATTGGCTGAACAGGGATTACTGGTTCTGTTGGTATTTCTGGCTTTACTGGAATCTCTGGTGTTGGTTTAGGAATAGGGTTAGGATTTGTTTCTGGTGTTGGAATATGGCCTCCACTGCCTCCTGATGAATTCATTTCAATCCACTTCGCATATAGCGTTGTATTCCCTATTACCGTATCTTTTGTAAAATCCCATAAATTATTAAGAGTAGCCTCTTTAAACCAGCCCCCAAATGTATAACCTAGTTTTGTTGGTGCAATTGGTTCTGTTGTTGTTCCGTTGTATGATATATTCTGTTCCGCTACAACACTGCCTCCATTTGATTCAAATGACAATGTATAACGATTAACCTTCCACAAGGCATACAATGTGACATCCGAGGCGTTAATAGTAAACTTGGTATTCACCACATAATTTATCCCACTGCCATCTGCTTTTGTATTCCAACCATTAAACGTAAATCCAGTTTTCACTAGATTGCCAGTATTACCAGCTACTGTAACACTATGTCCATTCTCATAAGTTTGACTATTGACTGGTACTTGTCCTCCAGTAGCTCTGTTTCCATCATATATTACTGTATATTTAATTGGAGCTGTTTTAACGATGCTGAATGTCATGGTAGTTGAGTTGCCCGCTGCATCTGTAACAACGAGCATATAAGAGCCTTCTGTATCCACAGAGGTACCACTTACAAACAGATGACCATTTAATGTTGCTGTTCCTTCGTTAAAGGTAATTGTTCTTTCCGTATTGTAGCTAGCTCCATTTACTACTCCGCTGACGATTGGAGCAGTTGTATCCAATACAATACTGTCTTGAATGACGGTAATATTGCCTGCTCGATCAATTAACCGAACATATACCGTTTTATTTCCGTCACCAGCTGGTAACGTATAGCTCTTAGTGGAGCTGAAGGCTTCGTCAAGTGTCCAATTACTATTATTACTTGAATATTGCACTCCTACCACATCTGTGACGCCATTCCCTAAGGTTAAATTAAGCGTTACTTCACGATTCATTGTATGCGTGTTGCCATTATTAATAACTACGATACCTGAAGGCGCTACAGTATCTAGAGTTATGGTTTTTTGATATTCTGGTGATTCATTTCCCGCAGCGTCAACAAGCTTAAATGTCAATATTTTATCTTCGTTAACAGCTCCTATACTTAGCATAAAGCTTGGTACATAAGGTATCAATGTAAATGGGTGTCCATTAACTGAATATCGAATATGTGTAACATCATTTACACCCACAGCTGGCGTTATTGAAACAGATACATCTATGCTATTCGTATATTGGTTGCCTTGATTCACAATTACCGTTCCTGTCGGTGGAGTTTTATCTATTTGGAATTGGATCGTTTCTGATAGGCTGCCTGCTGTAACGGTTAGTGTATACGAGCCTTCAGCAGTAACTAGTGTTCCACTTGTAAATGGATATCCATTTAACGTTGCTGTTCCGACATTAAATTGCGGTGTTACATTCGTGTTATATAAACCGCCATCTACAACACCCGTTATTTCAATGTTAGTAATTTCAGAATACGTAATAATTAAATATGGACCCTGTCTGCCGTCATGTGCATGATTTTCAGTCATCTGTATATAATGTTCAGAATATGGTATCCCTGCTTGAGCTGCTTCTTGAGCAGTCATTCCTGAAAGAATAAAGGTTGCTCTAGGATCAGCTTTCGTGAACTCCTCTGATATATAGTTAGTAAAATTAAATGGGGCTAGCGTAGGTTTGAGTATGGGGACATTATGGGCTAGCAATCTTGTTTGTATAGATCCTGAAGTAGGGGCTGGTGGTGACGACATCATCACAGCATCTTGAGTCCAGTTATGATTTGTGCTTGTAGACACTTTTAGATAAAAGTTAGTTGTTCCTTGAAAAGTACCACCTGTTACAGGAATATAAAGATTTGCAGTTTCAACCTTGTATCCTACAGGAATGGGTGGCAACTGAAACTTAAGTAATACTTGAACTTCTAGAGGCATACCATACACTCCCTGATAACCTACATCAAGATATCCTAAATTCCCATCCTCATAAACTAACCCAGCATTAATACCCTCGTAAATCATTGTTGTATCCTCAGATGCATAAATTGGTGTAGAAACCATATTTGCAAAAGCTATATCTTTGTTACTAAAAATAAAGATTAATCCCATACTAACTATCAAAGGCAGTAAACTTACAATCGAAGCTATTTTCTTTTTCATCATACATACTTCCTTTCTCCTTAACTAAAATAACTACGGTAATAGTTCAATTTATATCGCCTTTTGTTGCTTCAACCACATTTTTCGCTTGGTGATTTCTTTAATCTCATTACATCCACCGTATTCAGATGATTTTCACTAAATATCTATTCAATTATAAAAAGGAATTTCAAATTAAAATACTGACAAATGTTAATAGTTCAGTATTAACATTTGTTTTTTTCATACTTTTTTTAATATCCACTACACATCTCATAATCAACTTTTAAATTCCTTTGAAAACAATAGTAGATTAAAAAAAACCTTACATTGTACTGTAAGGCCCTTCTAATTGCCGTATACTAAAGTGCTTTATGACAGACTAAACCTGCAAATCAAAGGTCATGAATCAATGTCTGTAGCTCAAAAAATATATGGTATATGATTTACGGATGCTACCAAAACGCTTAAAACTCACAACGATTAAGCAAACAAGTCAACGTCAACAATGTAATGTGGTGATGTAAATAAAACGATAAAAAATCGCTGAAATTCCCATTAAGGACGTACCATGTGCAATATCAAAATTTAGCATGTTTAGTTTAAAATGATTGTCTGTATATATGATTTCAAAATAGCTTCTATGTCGTTATGTTCGTATTTTTCATTTCATTTACCGATCGATCGATTTCCCGATTTCTCTTTAACTAGAACAGGTTCTAATTTTACCTAACAATAGATTCTTCTTAAAAAAACTGCACCCCCAACTATTAGAGTGTATCTAACAATTGGGGGCTCAGGTCGAATCCCACATCCTATTTACTTTGCACTTTATAAACTTTACTATCAGGCTGCCTGTTCATTGTCTGCTGTAAAAATCGCGTTGCGGTAAACAATTTTTCTTCATCCATATTTGTTTGAACGCCTAAACGATGCAGGAAATTCACTAAATCATTGGTTGATACATTGCCGCTTGCACCAGGGGCATAAGGGCAGCCACCCAAGCCACCAATAGCACTGTCGTATTTTGTGATCCCGAGTTCAAGAGCTGTAAATATATTGGCTAAAGCACGGCCATACGTATCATGAAAATGAAGGGCAAACAGATTACTGTCGTATTGAGCGAGCAGCTCTGATAAAATAGCCTTCACTTGTACAGGGTCTGCTACACCGATTGTATCGCCCAGTGAAATTTCTGAAACGCCCATTTCTATATAGGCATCAATTATTTTCTTGACTCTTTGAATTTTCACCTCGTCACCAAACGGGCTGCCAAATACGGTTGAAATATAGCCTCTTAAGGATATACCTTCACGATTAGCTGCTTCAGCTACAGCCTTTAGGTGATGCAAAGACTGGTCGATGGAAGCATTCAAATTACTTTGATTATGCTTTTCAGAGGCAGAAATAAATAAAGCAATTTCATCAACTTTTTGTTGAATGGCCCCTTCTACCCCTTTTAAGTTAGGGACAAGCGCTGCATACGTAATTTTTTCATTACGTGTAATTTGCTCGAACACTTCATGATGATCGGCCAAAGCTGGTATCCATTTTGGGCTAACGAAAGAGGATACTTCAATATGGCGGACGCCTGTTTCACTTATTAAGTTAATCCATTGCACTTTCAAATCAGTTGGAATAAATAATTTCTCATTTTGTAAGCCGTCACGCGGACCAACTTCTCTTATTTCCACTTGTTTTGGTAAAGTCATAAAGATACACTTCCTTTAATTAAATGCCGAACAGCTGTAGCATAATCCAGCTTGATGCGTAGAATACCATGAATTGTACACCGGCCCCTACACCTAAAATCCGATTTAATAAACCACCTACCGTTGCGACTGTAAATGTTAGAACTACCCCTAACAATTGTGCCTCGTTATAGGCAAGCAAAAACGCTAATCCGATGAACATAGCTACGATTGCTTCCTGACTAATATATTTTAATACTAATACGGACGCTTTACGTGCATAATTCATCGCAAACGGATAAGCAATTAAAGCGGCCACACTAATACCGATTAATCCAAAAATGAAAAAATCCCATGAAGACATTAACGTGTGTAGGTTGTTTACCGGATCCACAGTAAAAATCGGTGGTGCATTAAATAAAGGAGAGGCTGGTCCAAGTGCTACTGGGCTTAACGGAATACCGAATGCAATTAATGGAATAATAGCTTCAGCAATATATGTCGATTCCGTTACACCATTCATGACAGTAAGACTCGTTGTTGATTTTTTATAGGCACCTTTTGTGCGAGAGCCTACAATTTCTCCCATTAAAGAAGTCATCCCTACAGGACTAAATACAAATGTTAAGGATGAAAGAAACGTCGTAATGCTCGTGAAAATCGTCTGCCTTTTCGATAAAATTTTAAATGGATTTGGAAAATATCCTTTCCACGATTTCGTTTCAGGTGCAAGATTATATTGATTTTGCTTACTGCGCGTTAAATCATTTTTAGCAACAGGAGATGCTGCCATTAAAATATTACAAAACATTGGCCCAATGGCAATTCCTAAAAAGAATGTAATACTTAAATGTTTATCAAGCATTGCAAAGCTAACGCTATCTAAAGCCTTAATGAAAAATGCAAATGGAATAATGATTAAAAGACTTGCCCATTTCCCTTTTGAAAAGAACGCGATTAAAATAGCGGCAAGTGTAAAAATAATGCCTGACGAAGATTTAAAGAAATCGGCAAATTGACCTAAAAACTGACCTAATAGTACGGCAGTTGGTAAAGCGATAAATGCACCGATGACACCGCCTGAAATCATTTTACGTAGTGCAACGTGCGGCATGCCTAAACGGCGTAATGTATTTGCATGATCGATTAACGGTACAGCCGTTGTGTCACCAGGAATACCTAATAACGCAGTTGGTACAGCGTGTGTTAAATGCTTAGCTAACACCCCCGCCATGAAAAATGCGAATACACCTTCAGGAGGCGCTCCCAGTAAAATAACTAGCAATGTAATCGGTACCATAATCGCAGTTTCATCTGTACCTGAGATAAGTCCAATGATAGTAAAGATAGCTGCACCTAGAAGAGCAAATAGAAGAGCAATTAAATATATACTCATTTTTTATCCGCTCCCTTCAAGCCTTGTAAGCTAGAAAGAATACCAAATTCCTCGAGCTCTTTTTTTGTCACCGGATCTTCCTCAATTAAGCGTATTTCCTCGTCGATATCAATTTGTAAATCTTCAAACGCCTCCTTTAAAGAATGACTAGATGTCTCATCCTCTACTAAAATACGCTTTGGTTTAAATAAAATGGTATTGATAACGACAACCATCAGAATACCTGCAATCCCGGTTAATAGTGAATAGGAGTTAATCATTTGAGGGTCTGCAAACTTTGGAAAAACCCACTGGCCTAATTGATAGCCAAAAAAGCTGGCTACAACGCTTAAAATAATTGAAATAATTAACTGTTTACCAGAAACCGTGTCACCTAGAATTTCGATAAACTTTTTTTCATCAACATTTTTTTGCTCATTATATGGAGTATTCGCCAAGTTACTCACCTCGCAGAGAATTTGTAATCTCTAAAACACGATCATAACGGAAATCTTTTTCTTCTACTGCCTGCTGCACAACACGATCAATAATATCGCCTGTTGCCCCAGCCATTACAGCCAAGTTTTTGGCATGCAGACGCATATGACCAGATTGAATACCTTCTGCGGAAAGCGCTCGTAAGCTGGCTAGGTTTTCTACTAATCCTACCGCGGCAATGTAGCTGGCTAGTTCCTCTGCAGATTGCACATCCATAATTTTTAGAGCGGCTTTTGCAACAGGATGAGTCTTTGTAGCCCCTCCCACAATACCAACAGCTAACGGTAATTCCAACGTACCAACAAGATTGCCTGCTTTATTAAGCTCCCATGTTGTTAAAGAACGATATCTGCCAGAACGGGCTGCATAGGCATGAGCACCGGCCTCAACAGCACGAGTATCATTACCCGAAGCTAATACCGCGGCGGTAATACCATTCATAACTCCTTTATTATGTGTAGCAGCACGGTACGGATCAGCATCTGCAAATTCGTAAGCACTTACAATATTTTTGGCAATATCTATTCCCCCGAGCATTTCTGTCGAAAATTCACCACGGGCACGAACAATACGCTTATCTGCCAAATTTGAAATTATTCGGAGCACAACTCGTCCATTTGTAATCCGTTCGATTAAAGGCGACACAGATTCTGCCATCGTATTGACAGCATTTGCCCCCATCGCATCCTTCGTATCTACAATTAAATGCACAACAACCATTGTTTCTTTTGCTGTGTCAATTAAGTGCACTTCTACATCCTTTACTCCGCCGCCTAGCTTTACTAACGTCGGATCTTTTGCATTACAGTGTTCGATGATTTCATCTTTATGTTCAAAAATTTTCGCCCTTGCTGCATGAGGGTCATCAATATTTAATACTTGAATCTGTCCACGCATAACTGTTCCTGAGCTGGAAGTAAAAATTCCGCCTAAGTCATATGCTGCACGCGCAGCATTACTAGCTGCAGCAATCACAGACGGCTCTTCCGTAGCCATTGGAATAAATACCTCTTTACCATTTACTTTAAAATTGGCAGCTACCCCTAAAGGAACTGAAATGTGGCCAATAACATTTTCAACCATTGCATCTGCAAGCTCTAATGAAATTCCACTGTTTAAAGCTTCAACTTCCTCGTTTGTTAACTTTGATTTTTCAGCGATTAACTTAATTCGCTCTTCCACTGAAAGTAAATAAAATCCTTTAATTCGTGAAGTCATCCCCATACCCCCAAAAAATAAAAAAGTGTAATACAATTCAACTAAGTTGAATAGCATTACACCAATTGTAAATTGTCTGAATAGTATTGTAAACAAGAAAATTGTATTTTCGATAATATTTACGTTTAAAAGATAGATTTAATCCTCCACATAAATCGTTAATACTTTTGAGTTTTCCGCAGAGTTGTTAATAAAGATATGTTCTTTTTTTCCTGAAAAATACGCAGAATCACCTTCTTCTAAATGGTAAAACTTATTATCGTATTTCAAGATGATACTACCAGAAATGATGTAAATGAATTCATCATTATCGTGTGTATAAAGGGCTAAATTTTCTGCCCCATTATGTACAGTGACAATTGAAGGATTGATATTGCTCATATAGCTCTTATTCGCTAACAGCTCATATTGATAACCGAGTTGATTCGTTTCAACCGTCTCATTGCGCTCTTTTTTCGAGACAATAGAAATACCATCAAATTGATCTTGAATAACAAACCAAGCCATAGGCACATCAAATATTTCCGCAATCTTAGACAATGTCACCAGGCTCGGTGTAGCTTTACCATTTTCTATTTTTGAAATATGGCTTTTCGTTAAGTTGATCTGCGAAGCTAGATCATCCTGAGACATTTTATTTTTCTTTCGCATCTGCTTTATTTTTACTCCAACTTCTAGTAAGTTCATTTATTCCAGTCCCCTCGATCAGTTAGGCTTTTTACATAACTATACTATATTTTTAAATGTAGGATAGAAAATACGGAAAGTAGCTATTTGAGGTCTTGAAATGATGAACAACTAAAGGATGTGTAATGCTCTTCACTACACACCCTTTACTATGTTTTAATGAGTTAGACCTCTTTACCGAGTACCTCTGTCAAAATCGGGATAGAGGAAGAGGAGCCTTTTCTAGATACTGCAATTGAAGCAGCTTTTGAGGCTATATTTAGTGCGGATTTAATGTCTGCTTTCTGAGAAATCATACTAAGGAAATAGCCTAAGAAAGTATCACCTGCTGCGGTCGTGTCTATCACGTTGACTTTATAGATTTCTTGCTTTTGTTCTTGTATATTGTCTCTATATACGACACCATTTGTACCTAAGGTCAACACAATCTTTAAATTACTATAGTTTGATAGTAAGTGATCGAGTATTTTATTTGGTGATGTTTCTCCACTAATGGCTTGGCCTTCAATCTCATTTAGTAGTAAAAAATCAATTTTCGAAAAGTCTAAATGCTTAATTGTATTACTAATGGGAGAGGGATTTAACGCAATGGTTAAACCCTTCATATAAGCTGCATTGATTAGAACATCTAGACAGTTTATTTCGTTTTGTAGAATTAGGAAATCATCCGCATTGAAGTCCTCTAAGACTTGATCAATTTGTTCGACAGTTATTTCTTTATTCGCTCCACCATAGAGAAAAATACAATTTTCACCTGTCGGCGTCACTTGAATAATGGCATGCCCCGTTATCAAACCGCTCTCATCTATTCCCTCAACATTAACTCCCTCTACTGCTAATTTTTGTTTTAGAAACAGACCATCTTTGCCAATTTTACCTGCATGAAACACTTGAGCACCCGATTTTGAAAGGGCTATGGATTGGTTTAATCCTTTTCCACCTGGATATTGTTCAAAGCTGTCCGAGGATAATGTTTCTCCTTCTTTCACAAAGTGAGGTATTGTATAAACCTTATCAATATTTAATGATCCGAAATTTAAAAATTTCATCTACCCACCCCATCATTTTAACTTATCAATAATTCTAATAGCCGTTTCTTGAATAATTGATTATCAATGGTTTTACAAACTGTTGCATTAGGCACGTGTCCAGCAAATCCATCCGAAATGGCAAGTTTACTACCGTCATTTATGATTACTTGACCATAGGCAGCAGCTTCTGTCGTACACACATAGCAGTAACATAATTTGTCTTCCAGAACGATTTCATCCCATAATACAACACCCATTGCAACGGCATCTGGTAAATCAACAATATGTTCATTACTTCTTTGTAAATTATACGCAAGCAAGGAACGGTTACATTGAA
This sequence comes from Lysinibacillus sp. UBA5990, assembly GCF_002429815.1. Lineage (NCBI taxonomy): Bacteria > Bacillati > Bacillota > Bacilli > Caryophanales > Bacillaceae > Lysinibacillus > Lysinibacillus sp. UBA5990. Next base: position 1,070,406 of record NZ_DJAY01000015.1, on the reverse strand, counting down.
CAGAGAACACAGCTTCTTCTTTACCGCTCGCTAGTAATACATCCATATCATCCTTGTTCAATGCTGCTTCACCTAGACATACATCAAATCCAATGATGGTAGTAGGTATTCCAGAGTTGAGCATAATACTATATGCCTCTGCATCTACATACACATTAAATTCAGCAACAGGTGTAGTATTTCCAGGCCCAAAGCCAGAAGTACCCATTGCGTAAATATGCTTTACCTTTTTCATTGTGTCCGGTGATTTTAATATAGCAAGGGCAATATTTGTAACGGGACCAATTGTTACAATTTCGATTTCACTAGGGTTATTTTCAATCAATTCCAGGATCGCATCTACGGCATGCTTGCTTTCTGGCAAAAGAGTAGGATTTATTAAATGACAATCGCCCATTCCATCTTCACCATGAACATTAACAGCTGTAACTAAATCACGCATAAGTGGTTTGGCTGCTCCAACATAAAGCGGTGGCTTTTGACCATTAGCAACCTCAATTGTCATTAGTGCATTTTTTGTAGCTAATTCAACTGGGACATTCCCACAAACAGTGGTGATCGCTTCTACTTTAAGATTAGTTGATTTTAATGCCATAATTAATGCTACCGCATCATCACTTCCAGTATCTGTGTCAATAATTAATTTCCTCATAACAAGACCTCCAATTCTTATTTGCTCTGATTATATAATTCACTCTATAATGAAAATAGGTCAAATGACCAAAACTAAAAAGATGGTGAACTTATGGAATTTCAAGCTATTGTGAATGATGCACCAGCGCATATTAAGAAAGAATTTATTTATAGAAGACATACTAAAGGCAGCCCTATTATTCACCCACATGAACAAAATAATTATCTTTATATTCTAACTACAGGTACGGCTGAGGTGTATCGTCAAAGCTACGAGGGAGCGATGCTTTCGCTATATATTTATGATTCATATAGTTGTTTTGGGGAAATAGAAATTTTTAATGATAAAATGAAAACACTCGGTGTAATTGCAAAACAAAATTGTGAAACGATAGCTATCCATAAAACAAAGGTTTATGAATGGATGAAAACCGATTTTAATTTTAATTTTTACATCGTGAAACAACTTGCCTCCAAGTTAACATTAAGCTCAGATACTACAGCAAAATTATCATTACTAACTGTTAAAGACCGTATTTTATTAAGCATACATAATCACTATAAAATTGGTGATTTAGATTATCTTACAAAGCAAATTTTATCAAGTGAGGTCTGTGCACCCATTAGGAGCTTAAATCGTTCAATAAGTCAGTGCATAAATGAGGGCCTTATAAATTATAAAAATAAAAAATTCTCTATTCGTTCATTAGAAGAATTAGAAAACCACCTTAAACATTTTTTATAAAAATAACATTTTCGATTATTTTTGTTTTCAATTAGCAACGGTATTCTTTCCTAGCAGATAAAATTAAGCCAAAAAAAGTCGGTTTCCTGTGCGTTCAGGAAGCCGACTTTTTTGCTCCATCTAATCTGTCCATTACCATAGGATTTCTATAACGGAATATTCCCCCTCCATTTCAGCACATTTTTTAACCGTCACTACATTCTTAGAGCCTCTTCACTCCCACCAATTCCTGTCCGTTAAATTCCATTTTGTATATATCCGGCTTGGTTGTTTGTAGCAAAAAATCCAAATTGTACTTTTTATGATAGTATCCCATCATCAAGGTCATGACTAATGCGTGAGTTCCTATTACCACTTTTTGGCCCTCATAAGTATTTAATAGCTCTTCTAAAACTTTTACAGCTCTTTTTTGACAATCGGTATTCGATTCTCCACCCTCTAAAGCAAAATTGGGGTCCAAGCAAGATTTTTCTAACAGCGGAAACAATTGACTATCAGGTAGTCGCTTTTCTTCTGAAGAAAATATTCTCTCTTTTAATTCTTCACGTACGATAACTTCTTGACTCAGTTGTTTAGCTAATGGCTCAACAGTTAAAATTGAACGAGTATATGGACTGGATATTACATGATCAATTCCTTCCTCCTTTAACACATTAGCTATACTTCGAGCACCTAATTGTCCTTTCACAGTTAACCCTCTTGTCCGTTCATTTCCATCATACGGAGATTCACCGTGCCTCACCATATAAATGAACGTCTTTTTCCTATTAACAAATGCCACTAATCACTCACCTCGTGTATTATTTAGCAGGAACAATATATTAGACTAGGTATTTCAATGAAATTCCAAAAATATATTCTTTATCCTTTTTTATGATCCATTTTATAGAACGAATCTGGATGAAATGAGTTTCAAGAAATGTCATTTAACACCAAATCAAGTAAATTGCACTGATAATTCAATAAAGAAAAAAGAGCTGCCTATAAGACTCAATTTTTTTATTAGCGTTCCTGTTCATATACTTAATCAATTAAAGAGAATCATTCTTTTTCTGGAATGATGCTCTTGTCTTTGTAGAACTAGCGATAGGATAGCGTAACGACTGCTCCCCAGCAAAATGCGTTTTGATCATCTCCCTATTCCAGTTACACGGAATCATTTTATGAAAAACCCCACGAACTTTTTATTGTTCGCGGGGTCTCTATCGTTATCGCCAAACCTGCTCCTTACCATTCCACTTTTTAAAAAACTCTTCATTTGCCAATAGGACTTCATATATTGGGTTGAAAAATTGTTTAACGATTCCTTTTTCTAGTATAGGTGTTGGCTCCCATGTCAGGTGACGTTGGTCAGACAATTCTTCAAGATAAGCTTGTAATTTACGACCTTCTATGTTTTGTGTTTGTAGCAGCCTCTCTATATCCACTACTACTTTTGAGGTTATAGAGGGATATTGGTAAATATCAAGCAAGGCTTGGGCAACTACAAATTCGATTGGAGAGGTAGAGAGCTCCGCTGGCTCCATGTCTAGCATCGACGGGAAAGTAATGGTCGTCGGCGCTATTCGATTTTCTATAAAGGTTATTTTAACTTCTATGTATGTAGTGATGGTATCCAATTTTGCCGGTATCTTTAAGTGAATACTCGTATCCGTAATAATACTTTCTATGTCATTTTCTAAAAATTGAATACCGTCTTCTTGTATCTCGATTGAACAAATTTCTGTAAATGCCTGTTGGACTATGTCGTTTTGATAAGGGCTTTTTCGTGCTGTGAGTGCTAGTTCATTCGGTGGCATCCCTACTCCTTCAGCTAATGTAAAGAAGAAAAGATCCCCTTCTATGTAAAATTGATCATCATAGGATGATGTTGATAAACGGTAGAGAAGTCTTTCCTGACAATAAAACGCTACTAATTGCTCAATGCTTTCTTTCTTCATTTCTGCCATTTTTGTTAATTGCGTGATTACATCTGCTGTTATTGTATTGATTTTCTCCATAAACTTCCCTCACCTTTTTGATTTTTCAGATTTTTAACTACAGAATTTAGAATTTTACTAAAAATCTTGCTTTTATTATTACTTATTTTACTAGCATAGTAAACGGTAATGTATACCAGCATAATTTTGGCAACAAAAAAACTGCCAGCAACTCATGCGACAGCGTTCAACAATTAGACAAGGGGCAGCCTCGCTCATGCGAAACTACCCCTTTAGTATTTATAGGTAACATTTTCGTAAATTGTAAAAGTCTCAACCCAATCATCTGGGGAATATTATCTTGAAACAATAGTTGTTTCATCACCGCGGTAAAATTCCACTGTGTGCTCTCTAACTTAAGCAACGCAAACCCTACCATCTTTTGCGTCCTTGCAGCCCCAAAGCATGCGCCAGTGTGAATAAGTATCTACAAAAACAAAAAGCAGAATGCCAGATTACTGAAATATGCCACCTAAAATAGCACGTTTTCAATTATAGCACTCTACATTAAAAATGTAAAGCACTAATTATAAAATCTCTCAAATACCATACCAAACGGAATTTCATTCTTTTCTCGAATAGATTAAGGCACCACCTGATCCCATCATCATTAAATGTTTACCAGAAGGAGAAAATCCACATTTTATAGCACCATCTAAACGCTGTATATCAATAGCTATAGCATTGCTTAAATAGCTATAACGGGGTGTAAATAGATAATCGAGGACTACTGTTGCACGTGGCCACCACGGGTAAATGACTTCAACCTGCCAGCCATCCGATGTCACATGTATCCCATCCCCCGCTTCCAAGCCAAAAATAGAAGTAGGCTTTTTTGATATCGGAGAGTGAAAGGTTAAGCGGTCTTCACTGACACAGTCCTCAGTTAATTCCTTATCTCGTTCTCGATGAAGACAAAGACCCGTTATCGGCTCAGTGACACTATAGCCCGACCCACTTATGAGGATGATATTTTCACCTTGATCCCATCCACAGGCTAGTACACCATTGGCAGAAATTATCGTTTCATGTTCCCACGGACTCGGAGGTTTTGTAGTTTTCAATGATTGTGCTTTAACTAGTAAGTCTAGTTCAAAAGGGGTTCTAATTTCGCTATTCGTCATATGTATTTGGAGCCTCCTTATTATTACAATCTAATTAAATAGAGGCCTGTCATAAAAACAAGCCCCTACACTTCGAGAACACCATAATGGAACTTAGCCGTCACTCGCTCATATTGTTGAAAATCATACTTCATAAACCACTCTGATCGAAAATGAGCCTTCAGCACCACACGCTTTCTTGCGACCCGCTTCGCTTCTTGCACCCATTCATCGGTTAAAGTAACATGCTCACCCGCTAAGCGCAATGCCTCGAAATTATTGGACTCTTCAATAACTTCCTCGAACATTGGATCCATATAAACGACATCAAACGCATTCGCTGGTAATGTTTTTAAATAATGAACTGCCTCGGACTGAACGACCTCGATTTGTCGCATACAGGCCGTTAACGGTAGCTCTGTTGTATCATAACTTTGCATGCCCTGCCCGACAATAAAGGCGACATTTGGATTTGCCTCTAGGCCTACAATGCGCCCAGTTTCCCCAACGATATAAGCGGCTAACATTGCATCCGCCGCTAGACCAAGCGTACAATCCAGTACTGTATCTCCTAGCTGAAGCTGCGTGGCTTCTAAAAATGGCTCTGCCTCACCTCGAGCAATCCGTTTTAAGCGAAATGCCGCAGAATTAGGATGGAAGAAAAACGGCTCATCTACCCCATAAGCATAATAATCATAGCGATTTTTCCCCGCCACTATAATATTTGCCTGAAACGCCTCTGACATCTTCCGAACAGAGCGCTTTTTCCTCGGCTCAAATGTAGCCCCTAATATTTGACACGCAAAAGCAGCGAGCGCCATCGATTCATCGTCTGGTCTGCCCGCTGTTGTTACAATCGTATTTATTGATCGCATGTTTGTTCTAATACGCCAGTTAAATGGGAAACAATTTGCTCCACAGGGAAGCCTTCAATTTGTTCACGTGGAATAAAGTAAGCCAATTCCCCATCCTTTAAAATCGCCATGGAAGGTGAGCTTGGTGGTACTTCATCGAAATAACCACGCATTGCTGCAGTCGCCTCTGGGTCCTGCCCCGCAAATACTGTCACAAGATGATCCGGCTTCACTGCCGCAATCGCCTCACGCGCTGCTGGACGAGCAAGCCCTGCCGCACAACCACACACCGAGTTAATGACTACTAACGAAGTCCCCTTCGTCTCTGCCATAAATTCATTTACCGCATCAGCCGTCGTCAGCTCCGTAAACCCAGCTCCCACTAGCTCCTCACGCATCGGTTTCACAACCTGCTTCATATATTCATCATAAGCGTTCATGCTTTTACCCTCTTTCATATGTATTCGCAAAGCTTATTATAGCAAGGTTTTGTGTGAATGTACAAAGACATGCTTTTCGCCTGATTTCGTGGGTTTTCGGGAGAAGTGACTTTTTTGTGATTTTGGTGACTTTTTTGTGTAACGGATAGTGGTTTTATTTAGAGTCGTTACACACCTAAAAAATGTAACTAAATCGGATGTAACTGGATCATAGAGGAAAAATGACCAGGCTTAATAATATTTAATACCTAGTCACTTCTATTTAATTTTGGTTTAAAGCACATTCAATTTCAGCTATCCAAGTTTTCCCGCCATAAACGACAAAAGTTGTTTTATTACCTTCTTATCAAAAATCTTAATTCTTTGAGAGATAAGAAGATTTAAACCAAGTTCAGCTCGATTTACACTTTCTAAACTAATTTCCCAATATAAATTAGGATTAATGTTTAAAGCGTGAGCACAAAAAATAAGGCGTTGATTGGTTATAACAAACGGCCACCATCAGATTTTGTTGCACTTTAATAAATATTCGCCATACCAGAACGGATTGGTAATTCATTGATACCCATCACAATTTCGTAGAAAAAAATCTTTTTGTAGGTAGGTTTAAATTCATTTAGATCATATGTAAATTGTTTGGAGTCAGTTGTGAGGATGTAACTCTCACAGTAATCACAAGTGCTGTCATGAATACCACAGCACAATTCGGACAATTCGAAGCTTTCAAATTTCTCATCGCTCCTAGATGTATTTAATATAAAGTATACTTTGAATTACTAGATATACCAATAATACAAAAGAAAAGCCCAGCTCAAAATAAATGAGTACCTGGGCTTTGAAGTTAAAGAAATTATAATGGTATATATAATTTTATAGAATAATTACTTTCTATATTATATGTCTACATGAGGCATTGTTATTCTTACAGCTAATTCTACAATTGGCTTTGAAAAAGTACTTGGAATCATCGGACTTGGTAAATCGCCATTATGGTTTGCAAGTCCAAAAAATGCTTCTCCTATTTGTATCCAATCTAAATCATCAGTACCTTGTATAGTTCCTATAAAATGATAATCTGCACTATATGTATCAAAGCCATCTTTATTAGGAATAGCTCTCCAAACTTCTGCCTCTTTTGTAGGATCCACACCAAATTGTTTAAAGAATTTCAAAACTTCTGAACTCGCTTGTTGAATTTGCTTAGCGAAAAGTTGACAATCCTCGCAACCACAATGAGCTTTTTCGGAAACTTTCGGAAGTGCTTTATACAATTCAAGAGTTTTATCCTTATCTATTCTTACAATAAAATTATTTAGTTTAATTTCCTCCATAAAACACCTCAATTACAATTTTTTATTGTGGAGCTAACCAAATTACGTTACTAGCATCTTTCTTTGAATGGTCAGGAAAAGCATTAAAAGAAAGTAACTTCCCATCTTCTACATAGAAACGAATTTCTAACAATTTATTATCTTTTCCATAAACAGTTTTAATTGAATTCCAACCATCTTTTATCAAGTCACCTGAATCAGTTCTACGAATATCTTCTATAATGTAATTAACAAGTGTATCCATGTTTCCGTATTCTTTAAATCGATTATTAGCATTAATGTGCTTATTTACATCGACTTCCAATTTCCCGTTTCTTACATCTTTAATTTTTTTCCTTTGCTAGTTACTTTAACTATATAATTTACCCCGCTTCGTACAACTGAGAACGCTAGTCTAAATAGATTACGTTGCTCTAATGAAGGTTCAATATTTGAGTTAGAGTTTTCTAGTAGTTTATTTTGATATATCAATAAAGACTCTTCATATGGAAGAGTGTCTTGGAATTAGTTTCAAATGCCTTAACCAGTTGTTCCCATTGTTTTACAACTGAACTCCAACTTTGTTCAGGGAAGCTGTTAGCAGTATAGTTAGACCAACTTAATGCTTCTCCAACCCTTAAAATGTATTCTGTATCCGCTTCTTCCCATTTTCCTACCTCAAATAAATCACTTTTTGGCAAAGGCTCTAAAAAATTGTATATGCTCTGTAGCATCTTTTTTTCTTCATCATTCAACACACTACTTGCGAAGTTATTAGTTATTACCGAATCAACTAAAATGCCTTTTACCTTTTCTAGCTGATTGATTACAATTTGAGGGTCCTGCCAATCGTTTTCTTTTTGATTGTTTATTGCTAAATTTAATTCATACAATTTGAGGTTTAGGTTGTAAATGAAGTATTCTTGTTTCCTCGAATTATTTTCTGTAAACTTCACTACAAAAAATAAATTCATTAGTAAGCTAATGGGCAACAATATTAATAACGTTTTATAAATCTTTGATTTATTAATCATATCATCTCCTATAACTTATTTATTTTTAAATGACATAATTGACAAATATTATCAATTATTAAAATAAATATTAAATTTAATTTACAAAAATGTCAATAATTATAATATTTTCGGTAAAATTTTTTAAGGGTAAGCACAACATCTGTTGGTTTTTTCACCGATGCAAAGAATGTTGCATCCGAACATTGTATGTTTTTGGTTAATTTTGTAGAATGAATGAAAGGGAGGCGAACTAACTTGGAATTCACAACAGAAAGATTAATAATTAGACCTTTTAAGAATACCGATTTACAGGATGTATTTGCGATTTATAATAATGAAGATACTTGTAAATTCCTATTACATAATCAATGGACACATGAAAATATGGAGAAAAATTTTAATAAGAAACTAGCAAATGGTTTACTCTCTCAAGAGTCAATGTTAAGTTTGGCAGTTGTCTATAAGAATAAAGTCATTGGTGATTTGTCTGTATGGTATACAGATATGAAAGATACTGTTGAAATTGGATATAGCTTTTCCAATGAAGTGGCTGGGAAAGGTTTGGCAACCGAAGCGGTAAGTAGTTTAGTAGTTCAATTATTTGATGTTTTTAATGTACATCGGATACAAGCTAAACTGGATGCACGGAATATCGCTTCACAAAAATTATGTGAACGAATAGGCATGAGAAAAGAAGCCCATTTCACACAAGATTTTTGGAATAAAAATGAATGGACCGATAGTATTGTGTATGGAATGTTAGCCTCTGATTTGAAGGAATAGATGTAGATATTTAATGTGCTAACGGAGGGCTTGAGTTGAATAACTAGGAATTTCTATCCAACTCATACTTTACCATTTACTATTTGTTCAGCCCTCCTAGATACATATTAAAAAGCATCCAAATTATCATAAGAGGATGCTTGATAAAAAAGATTATTCAGCTTCGATGTTTGCTTCGAAGCCTTCATCCAATTGAATTAATTCCAACGCCTTGTTATCCCCTAAGCAAATACATTGCATTGTTCCTCTTCCCTTAACTTTTACTATTTATTTTGTAATCTGAAATAAAGAAAAAGAGTGAAAGTCCTAGTAAAATAACGGGGAGGAAAAAGAATCCTGCATCATATTTGACGGAATGCTCCATTTTTAATCCAAACAAATAGATGAATAATGTAAATGAAAAACATAATGATAGTGTCCCTGCTAAACTTTTCATTCAAATCCTCCTTATGTCAATCAGATAAAATAAAACTAAATCGTGATGGCAATAAGAGATGATCAACTTCAACATGAATAAGTAACTGGCCCCATCTATTTATCCCTTCAACTTCAGCTAACTACGTCTTTCCACCATAAACGATAAAGGTGGTTTCGGTACCTTCCCACTATCAAAAGAATTGATTGCTTTTGCCGTAATTATGTAACTGCTACAGTACGCACATATAGAGTCTTAAGAATTAAAAATTGCAACACATTTTGAGCTATTTAAAGCTTTAACTACCATTTCATCGCTCCGCATTGATTATTTACGGAACATCCTATAGTATACTTATAATTACTTAATATTCCAATATTAGGTCAAATAAAAGCCATATTCTTCCTTTCGGCATTCTTCATCAGCGTGTATTTTTAAAAGTTCCCAAAATAGAATATAGTCCTATAAAAATGAAAGGATGTGGTGAATCATTAGTGCGCATGACTATAAAAAGTATAAAATTTATCCTAAATCAGAAAGATTTACTGCTGTTTTTTTATTAGTTTCTGTATTAGTTTGGGGAATTTATGATCGGATTACGACTGGGGAGATTGGGGCACCGTGGTATATAATCATTTTCACTTCTGTATTTAATACCATCATAAGAACATATTATGCAAGAAAAGAAAAAAGGACAAAAACTAATATGTAATGATGATTTATATGTATGTAGTTCCTTTCAAAAGCAGGTGCTCGTGCGCTTGCATTTTTTTTGATCCTGGATTTTTCATGAAGCTTATAAATGTTCTTCAATTGCTTTGTGCCTGTTAAAAATGCCCTACACTCCTTCCACTTCATAATTCAAAAAGTCATTTGTTTCCCACTGAATTAAATTCAATTCTGTACCTTCTTGACATAAAATTTTTCACTTTTTTCTGATGTTTCCTATGACATTTATCGCTAATCATCTTGTTAGGCATACATATTATAAAATTATCGAAAGGAGGTTTATCATTATGTCTGGATACTATGGTGGTAACGGTGGAGGCTACGGGAATGGTACAGGGTTTGCACTTCTCGTTGTTCTATTCATTCTTCTCATAATCGTTGGAGCTGCTTTCCTGTATAATTCATATTAATATCATTAAAAGGGTTCAACCTATTAATCCGTCCCGTGAAAACAATAAATCCTCCAATACAGGTAATAACAATCATCTATACACCTATCTATTTTTAGAGTCACTTTCCGGTGACTCTTTTAATTTTTTCTTTCTCCCTATTTATATCGAACGACATGAAAAAAAGCCACTCCGACATGGGATGTGGCCTTCGACATAAAGTTAATCAAATTGTATAGTCTGTTGCACGATGGATACCTTATAAATATCTTTCGTATTTATTAATATCGATTTAAAATGTTCTGTTTCAGTAAAGGTATACCACGGTTTCTCATTGAACCCATTAGAAATTTCTTCTGTAAATGTTTCTTGTCCAATATTAGTCTTGATTTTATATTCTTCTTCGCGACTTTCGTTAAAGTGGAACTTCACTGTATATTCATAATCCATGAACCAACACCCCCCATCTATCTTTATCATGGGATAAATGGTGTGGAAGTAATCAAAAGAAATATAAATGTAATAAAATCCCATGCCATTGTAAGGGTTTTTATGTATAATCCATAGAAAAAAAACCAGGTACTCATTATAAATGAGCGCCTGGTTTTTTATTATTACCCGATAATGGGTATTGAAAGCATGCAAATATTAAAGTTTTACGATGTTTGCAGCTTGTGGTCCACGTTGACCATCTTCGATTGTGAATTCTACTTTTTGGCCTTCTTCAAGTGATTTGAAACCTTCACCTTGGATAGCTGAGAAGTGTGCGAAAACGTCTTGTCCGCCTTCTACTTCGATGAATCCAAAACCTTTTTCTGAGTTAAACCATTTTACTGTACCTTGTGTCATTTGAATGACCTCCATTAATTGTATTAAATAAAATCTTACATCTTTAAAGAAAAAATTCACATATTGCAAAAAGTATCAAAAAAACACGATTACTCTTTGTAATATGTGAATTCATTGTTTCTTTAGGACCGATTTTATTAATATCATTGTATAATAAAAAACCATATTTGTCTAGTACTAAGTAAAAAAATCCATAAACAATTATTTGGATCGTTATAGGTTTGCATGTATTTCTAAAAAAACTCAGGCAATCAAGTCCATTGATTACCTAAAGATAATTGTTTTTTCATGATTATTTTCCACTTAAATCTTTAGTGATCCTCGAAAACCTCTAGCTGCATAATAAGAATCTGCCCCATTATGATAGAGGAAAATTGTGTCGTAGCGACGATCACAGAAGATAGCACCGCCCAGTTTACGGATTTTTTCAGGGGTTTGAATCCAGCTTGATGTTTTTAAATCGAATTTACCTAGTTGCTGTAACTCTCGATATTGTTCTTCCGTTAAAAGCTCAATCCCCATGTCTGTTGCCATATCCATTGCGGTAGTTTCTGGTTTATGATTTTTTCTTGCTTCCCATGCTTCACGGTCATAACATACACTTCTGCGACCTTTTGGACTTTCTGCCGAACAATCATAAAATATATATTCATCCGTCTTTGGATGATAGTGAACGACATCCGGTTCTCCGCCAGTTGCTTCCATTTCATGGAGCGACCACAGTTTGTCCACATTCGCTTCCAGCTTAGCCTGTATATTTGTCCACTCAAGGCCTTCGTGGCGATTCATATTTTTCTCAAATCGAGCTTGCAATGTTTGCAATAGTTCCTCGCGTTGTTCAACTGATAATTCTTTATTTGTCATTTTAGTTTTCTCCCTCACCCTTAAATGATAGTCCCTCTTCTTCCAATGAAGCTCTCATCATGGGGATAGACGCTGGTCCAATTCCATGAATTTTTAATACATCTTTTTCGGTGTATTTGGCTAGTTCATGCAAGGTATCAATCCCCTCGTGAACTAAGGCATTTCTTGCAGGAGAACTCAGTTTTGAAAGAAAACCACTCGTAGGCTTATTTTCTTTATTGCAGGTCGGGCAGCTTGGACAATCTGTGCTTTTGTAAAAACTATGTCCTTTTTCGCAAAACCTTAAACGTTTTTCTGCTTTCACTATCATCCCTCCAGCATACATGCTATTAGTTTATTTTATCATATTTCACTACTCGCTCGATGTTTTCCATTCATAATAGTTCCTAATCGCTTGAAGGAGGAGCTCTACTCATCAATGTGACTAATAAGATAAAAATTCATTCAGGTGATAACGATGTTAAATAACGATAACACAATATTATTCAATACTATATCTTCATAATGTATCCTTTTAAATAAAGATTATTTTTGATAAAGAATGCCCCGTTTTAATTCAAAAAATTTTGGCGCCATTAGCAAGTTGGTAGTCAGCGTTTGCTAGTTACATGGCGTGATGAAAAAGATACTATATATACTGTTCCGTTTAAACGCAACATTTTATTGACAATTAATGAATAAAGGAGCCTGATACGTTGACGTTACATACCTCTACTCGTATTAAAATGCCGTTAGGATTTTGGGAGGGACTCCGTCAATTGGGGATAGCCCCCCACGATGTCATTCGAAAAGCACAATTACCTATCACATTGATTACTGAACCGACTTTTTCGCTAGCACAATATTACGCGATTTGGCAGGCATATGCCGATCACATTGACGACATGGCTAAAGGAATCATCCAACTGGCAACTAGCTTTGATAGCAATCATTACCCACCAACTGTCTTGGCGGCTTACCATGCACGTGATTATCGTGATGCTCTCAAGAGAATGGCACGCTACAAACAATTGTGCCCGCCTGAAAGCCTCCGTATTACTGAGGAGGGTGAGAATTGTACAATCGAGCTGCAATGGTCAGATAAGGAGCAATCGGGACCACCAATGCTAGTTGGCATCACACTGGCATTTCTTCTTGAGCTTGGTCGACGAGGAACGGGTAGACCTTTGACAGCAAAATGCGTTGAATTTTCACATTCAATGGGTGATATACAAACGCTTGAAGCCTATTTCGGTTGTCATATCCAGATAGGTGCACAACGGAACCAGTTGACGTTACATCGAGAGGATTTGGACCATCACTTTTCTTCATATAACTTAGAGTTATTAGAGATGCTGACTCCGCTTCTGGATCAATCATTGAGTGAGCACCAACATAGCCGTTCGCTTACTGAGACGGTCAAGTGGATGATGAAACGTAGCCTAACAGGAGGACGTCCAGACATTCAGACGGTTGCGAGCGAGTTAGGGATGAGCGATCGTACTTTACAGCGTCGGCTTTCAGACGAATGTACGAGCTTTAAGCATCTGTTAACAGAAGTTAGACATGAGCAGGCACAGGTATATTTAGCAGACCCCTCTCTTGATATTAAAGAGGTCGCCTTCTTAATTGGCTATGAAGATCAAAACTCGTTCTACCGCGCCTTCCGCCTTTGGGAAGGTGATACACCAGCAAATTGGCGTACTAAACATGTAGGAACAAATGTTTAAATTACTATAATAATAAAGGAGAAATATAGTATGGATATGGGGTTGAACAACAAAACAGCTTTAGTTACCGGATCAACGAGAGGTATAGGGAAAGCTATTGCTTTTGAGCTAGCCAAAGAAGGTGTTCATGTGCTCGTTAATGGGCGAAATAATGATGAGGTAGAACGAATTGTAAATGAAATAAAGTCAGCCTACCCATCTACTTATCCTCAAAATGCAACAGCCGATATTGCAGATAGCCTGCAAAGAGAAGCCTTATTCGAAAAGTATCCTCATATAGATATTTTAGTGAACAATATGGGTATTTATGAAATGATGTCATATGAAGATGTTGACGATGAGATATGGGAAAAATACTTCCGTACGAATGTTCTTGCAGCTAATGGGCTATGTAAATTTTACTTACCCAAAATGCTACAAAATGATTTTGGCCGCATTATTTTTATCGCGAGTGAGGAAGCCATTATGCCTTCCGGGCAAATGCCTCAATATTGTATGACAAAAACGATGCTTCTCTCTTTGTCAAAAAGCCTATCTCAATTAACAAAGGGAACAGAAGTTACCGTCAATACAATTATGCCTGGGCCAACACTTTCTGAGAATGTGTATGAAATCATTGATAGTATGTACCCTAATAAAGAGATGAGCTTTATAGAGAAAGAACATAAATTTATGACTACAAACCTTCCTCAATCGGAAATACAAAGATTTATCAAACCCATTGAAATTGGGCGAATCACTACATTTATTTGTAGTCCCTATGCTTCCGCATTTAAAGGCTCACCGATTCGTATGGATGGAGGTATGGTACCGACAATCTTTTAATATTTCGATCTCGTAAACATATAGCCGATCATTACTACTACAGCGAGGTCGAGCTGCCTACTTCATAAGTCGCCGCCTTCCGATTTTAGCTATTATATTGACATTAGCCATCAAGAATGACCTTCTCGATGGCTTTTGTCTACAGTTTGAGCGGCATTTTTATACTGATATACTGCGATTTGCTTTTCTATCCATTCATTACTGCACATGAACTGTGTATGTTCCGTTCTCATTCTCAAATTTATATACATATAAATAGTACTTTCCAGGCTCTGCATTCAATTTACCATTAATCATGTTTCCGTCTTCCTGTCCAAAAGACGCATAATTTTGGCTATCTGATTCATGATAAAGCACCCATGTCATGCCAATCCGGTTTTCATTTAAAACAGAAATATCTATTTCTTTTGGAGATGTAACATTGAATTCGTATACATCCGTATGATCATCATCCATTAAACTACCGTTTAGTGGTGTATTAAATGGAAGCATAGTGGCTTCTTCTGGACGATTGTTTGGTTCTACCTCAGTTTTTGTACCATTTTGTACTTGAACGGTATATGTCCCATTCTCATCATCAAATTTATAAACGTATAAATAATACTTTCCAGGTTCCGCACTCAACTTACCTTTGATTGTCTGTCCATCTTCCTGTCCATACGCTACATAGTTTTGCTTATCAGATTCATGATAAAGCACCCATGTCATGCCAATTTGATTTTCATTTACGACAGAAATATCTATTTCTTCAGGCGACGTAATGTCAAATTGATAGACATTTGTATCATTATCAATCAAGCTACCTTTTAGTGGTTTATTAAAGGGAATGATCGTCGCATGTTCTTGCTCTGTCTGTCCTCCTTTCCGTACAGTGGCAGTTGTTTGCCCTTTACTTTCTAATCCCTTGTTATTTTTCACTGTTAAGGTCACATTGTATGTTCCTTCTTTTTCGTATACATGAGTAGGATTTGCTTCTTCACTTGTTGTTCCATCACCAAAATCCCAAAGATAAGAAACTATTTCTCCATCCTTATCTTTTGACCCATCACTGTTAAACTGAATTTTTTCATTGGTGATGCCAGTATATGGACCATTTACTTGTACAATTGTCGCTTGGGTTTCTCCGTCATCAGTGGCAACGCCGTGGAAGACTACATCATACTCGAACTGGTTTGCCGCATTTACACGATAGTTGACAAAATACGCAGTCATTGTTTTATAGCCGCTCCACTCTTTTTGAGACAGTTGCTCCAGCACTTGGTTTACTTGCTTACTCATCGTTTTCCAATCTTGAGATTCACCCTGTGTTGCACTACCTACATACGTCCCCTCGAGTGTAAACGTATTAAAAAATTGAGACTGGTGTTTGGTCATGTTTGCATCTTTCACATGTGCAATATCGACAATTTCTTGCTGTACCTCGTTTAACGATTTTGGTTCATGCTGCATTAAATAATCTTCTGCTACTTGTGGCACCTCGTATGTTTCTTGGTTATCGATCAATTGCTGCATATACGCTTGATATTCCATATTCAACTGTGAATCTTTACTTAAAGTGTCACGATAGGCATCATAATTTTTCACATCGTTCGCGCGAATTAAATCTTGAATTCTATCAAACATATCGAATTGATGAGTATACATATAAGACTGTAATGCAAATGAATAATTATAAAAATCCCAGGAACCATATTTTGCAAACATTGTTTGTTCAGCTGTATAACGTTGTGATGGATCTTGTGACAACCCACTAATAATGCTCTTACGAGGCACAACGTCATTTGTACGTGTTGACCCAGCAAAAAACTCTGCATTTCCTTCCTGGAACCATGTTAGTCGCTCATTTTGGTACATATCACCTGTCCCGAATAGACCAGGCACCTCAAATCTGCCTTGTAAAAAGTGCGTATATTCATGACGGAACAGCTCTTCCAAGCTATAAATACTTTGCTCAGGTGTACGTTCATATGTAAAGAATGTTCCTGTCTCTTCAATATATATACCACCATTATTTGTTTCATATCCGTACAATTGACGGTTTAATCGATACTGATCGGGAGAGTTATAAATGACAACTGTTAAGACATCGTCAGCATTACCTGGCTCTAGTGCTTTATCATTCCCGATTACACGATGATACTGTGCCTTTACCTCTTTTGCAGCCCAGTATAATCTTTGAATTTTATCTTCCGCTACTTGATCTCCCGTTTTGAATACAATTGATCCATCATCAAATGTATATGTTTTCGGTAGATACTGTTTTTTTTCTTCTTCACGTACACTTTGTAAATCAACCGTATTTCCGTTTAAGTCATGTCCACCATAATTTGTAGTAATTTGCTCTACTGCCACAAAATAAGCTTCACTTAAATAGGGATACATATGCATCGCTTGTGTAACAACTTCTAAACCTTTATTCGGATTGCTATGGAACTGCCCTAAACGCCCTGCATAATAAATGCCATTATTGATTAACCAACTATTGCTATCCGTTACATTATGTATTAGAGCAATGCTATTAACTTCCTCTATGAAGCTATCAATCTTCCCATACCACATCGTTGTATTGGCCTCTTTACGAGCCTCATATAAATACGACTGCAAATCATAATCAATGCCGTGTATTAAATCGTAAATAGCTTGTCCTTTTGAATTCTCACTTTCATAGGTAGAAAGATTTTCATTATATTGTTTTAAAATCTTCGTAGCATGTTGAACGGTCTCCACATCACTAGATGCATTACCTATTAATTTCCCATAGGCAGATACTACTTTATCTTGCTCAGCTGTACCAAGTATAAAGTTTGGATTTTTGGCTATTTTATTTAATGCTGGTAAACACTTATCTTGGAAACTTCTCTCGTTTAAATAACCTAGTTCATTATTATAAAACGCTACATAAAATGCAGAACGAAGTACCTCAACAAATGTTTCGATACCCTTTGAATCATCTTTCGTAAACGAACTTCCTCTATTCCCTAATTCATTAATGATTACTTGCATGCGCTCTTCATTTTGATAAAAAGCTTTTGTGTCATCATTGAATTGGAATAAGTCTGTAATTTGGTACCAACGTATACTACCGAGCGTATGAATGAGCTCACGATCGTTCATTTTATTAAGCTCTGCCATCGAGTACTGCTCCTGTAATTGCTGTGTATGCGTGCGCTCTATAATGGGAGCTGGATGTTGTGAAAAATCTCCAATTTCTAAACGTTCTTCATAGGATAGTGTTTCTTCAGCCTTTGTCGAACGCACCATTTCATCTTTCGGCATTTCTATGCCAATAGGTTTCATTTGTAATACATTATATGGCGTTTTTTCTGCTGCAGATGCTTCCGCCTGTAACCCTCCTAACGAAATTGCCATTGTACTAACCCCAATTAACAACTGATTGAATGTAAATTTTTTCTTCATCATATATCCTCCTATAGTCCTGTGTAGATTTTTTGGTAATATAGTTATTATTTGGTACTATATTACCTATTTTAAAATAACATATTATGTAAAAATATCAACATTAAATGTTATATTTAGGAATATTTTCTTCTATATTTTGAACACTAAGACACATTTGATCGTTTCCTTATTAAAAAAAGAACCCGATATGCGGATTCTTTTCAAAAGGGAGCGATCATACAAGCTGAAAGAATACCCCTCTTTTCCTATTTGGCTCACTAGACAAGCAAGGAAATTCCCCTCTATTTATGATATTCTTGAAAATAAATAAGCTAGTATAGGGTAAATAACATTTCTTTATCCTCCCGACCTACATATTATAGGTTGTAGAAAGGGGGGATTTTCAATGGGTTACGGATACGGCGGAAATGTAGGTAATATGAACAATGGCGGCTGTTATTATGGCGGCGACAATGGTGGCAGCTATAACGGTTCATCTTTTGTATTAATCGTTGTTCTTTTCATTCTTTTAATTATCGTTGGCGCTAGTTTTATGAGTGGTGGATACTAATACTTCCCTTTAGCACCTAAAAATATCCCTTCAATATAATGAAAGGGTCACTTAAACCAGCCTAGTGATCCTTTTGCTTTTCAGAAAGGAGCGATTCGTTTTTGCAGCATTTTAAACCGAGCATCTTTATGAGAGTCATAAAAGGGTTCATTGGCTCTGCATTACTAACGATGGGTCTCATGTTCATCGTAATCACTGTAGACGACAAGCAATTCCTCCAAAATGTATTATTAAGAGTCATCGGCGTCAGCAGTATTTTTATAGGCATCCATTTATTACATAGACAATTTCATCCTCATTCATACAATAAACCAGGTACGCCTAAATAAAGGATGCCTGGTTTATTTTTACATTTATCCTAAAGGCGATAAATAGATCTGTTTTTTTATTGCGGGATCGTTATGATGGTCTATAAAACCTAGTTATCTTATCATATAAATAGTAATGTTAAGCGAAAACGTTTAACAAGGCACCTCCTGATTTGTTACTATGGGGCACTTTCAATGAGTGCCCCTCCCATTTTTCGGTCATTGAATACGCGAGATAAGAACGGTCTACTTCATTCATTTGGTTAATCGTTATTAACATTGAAAGTAAGCATAATAATATTGTTTTGTCATAACTAAAAAAAGTGAACATAATCAGTTGTAAATATAGTAGGTTTTTTGTTTTTGAGTAAATCCTCATCGATATAAGCTTAGGAATTTTTCCAGAACCATCAATAATGAAGCACAATATAATACAAATAAACAAAAAATCCCCTTATTAAACCAAAATATTCTATTAATTCGCTACCAAAAGGAAAGCGAAAATGGTAGCTCTATTTACGAATACATGCACTCCTAATATTATTTTGTGATTAGTGTTTAATTTATTATTGATTTTCATTGTTTTTGTTCTTTATTTCCTTCTTCGATATATAAAACATTATAAATCTTTAATTTGCATTTAATAGCTTCAGATAAAAATTTAAAGCCTGTGAATTTTTACTGTTCGTAAAAATTCACAGGCTTTTTAAGTAGAGATTGTTTTTCCCAACCCCTTTTATTCTCTTTATTAATTTAATAAATATATTACTCTCTTTTTGCATCTAATCGCCGACGAAATACTAAAGCTGCAACAGCGAATATAATGAATGCTATTGTTGAAGCAGCTGTAACCATCAGTACCACATTTCCAATTGGAGATTTGAATAACAACGCGACCGAGATGATTAAAACGGCCCCAGTTATACCCATTCCCAAAATCGAGATTGCCAAAACCTTATGCATCTATTCACCTCACAGGTAATTGAAACAAGCTACCGCTCCGGCAATACCACCGGCACCAATAACTGCATATGCACCAATACATGCAGCACATATCGCAGCAGTCACTGGTGTCGGTGTTGCACACGAACCACCACACGCAACTGCAATAATATATGCCGCCGTAGCACCAATACCAAGTACTGCACCAAGACAACTTGCCACTGCTCCTACACCCGTCGCTTCCATAACTGGCTCCTCTGCAAGCATCTCTTCATCTGTAATATATGCAAGCTCAGTATCCACAGAATTACTAAGTGATCCATCCAAATACGTCTCAACTCGGAAGTTTCCTAAATCATTCTTGGTAACCAACATTTCATTTGTTTGTAATACAGTATTATCCTCATCGAAGAATACTGTTATATTACTAGGAAGGCTATAATCCCCATGCAAAGGAACTGTAACAACCGTAACTCCACCACCAACAGTGTACACACTCGAACCTTCCAAATCAAAAACAGACACAGGAGCTACATTCTCAACTTCACCCTCCTTGACTGCTCGGAGCGTCGCATTTACCAGTTCCTTAGCAAGTTTGCCAGAAACTACAACAACACTCGAAGAATCCTTAGCTTGCACGGACATATCTTGAGCTGGGGAAAAACCTAAACAAAAAATAGTAAAGATCATTAATACTGGCAAAATTATTTTTTTCGCCTTCGACATAATAAAACCTCCTATTTTTGGTATTTTGTTACACACTTTATTAATTCAACACCCAATTGGAATATACCTTCTATAAAAAGTAATTTTTTACATTTAATCTTAAAAAGAATTATCTGTTGCTACTCTCAATCCTTAAAGATGTTGGGACAAAAAGAAAAAATGTTAGAATTGACAAGTCAATCAGATGATGAAGAAAAAAAGAGCGCAAACCAAGTTTATAGATTTTTTACATAAACAATTGAAAAATCGTCCCCTAGGTTGGTAGAAATAGCTTCCAACAGAACATATATTCGTGTATAATTTTATTATACTAGCGAATGGAGGAAGAATATGAACTCAATAGATGTACTTGTATTAAATTTCAAGGAAGTGCGTAGACGTAGTATTAAGCTTTGGACGTCAATCCCTCAAGAAAAGTTACTTTGGAAGCCCGATAATGAAGCAATGTCTTGCATCGAGATGATACGACATGTGCTTGAAAGTGAACATTATTACCACCAGGCGATTACAAATAAGGGTAGTCTAGCTAATTATGAATCACCATTTGAAAACCTTCCTTACACCACTGTAGAAGCCGAACTATTATTAGCAGCTCCCTATCGACTGGAATTTATGGAAATGGTTCAATCATTCGCTAATGAGGATTTGACAAGTATTCAAATTGACCGTTCAGATGTAGGATACATAAGAGATTTGGGAGATATGTTGCTGAGGATTGCCTACCATGAGTCAGTTCATACGGGGCAATTACTAGATTATTTACGAACAGCGCAAGTGACGATCCCGAATATTTGGGATTAATGATGAAAGGTGTATCACTAGTAGATACACCTTTTTTAAATGATCGTTAAAATATCAGTCGGTTCCTGTAAAACATAATCTGCCTCTTCATACCCCTTCGTCGTTTTTGCCCCCCACAGGGCAAGGGCAAATTTCGCTCCTGCTTGTTTTGCGCATTGCAGATCATAAACCGAATCCCCAATATAAATAGCATCTTCAGGGGCTACCTGTAATAATTCCAGACAGGTTAAAAGAGGCTCTGGGTGAGGTTTATGTTGCTCCGTATCACTGGCACTAATAATTTGCGTGAAATAATCACTCAACCCAAAAGGATCAAACTCATCTGTTACTTCTTGTCTTGTTTTCGATGTAACAATGCCGAGCTGTAATGGTTTACTTGCTAAAGATTGGATGACCGCTTCCAATTTGGGAAAGACCGAAACCTCCTGTGAAAAATCAAGAACAGCTGCAGACCATTTTTGATGAACCGTCTCTATATCATCAACGTTTAGCCGTTTTAAAGTGTCCTTTCCAGGAATACCTAGAGCAAACCGTAATTCATCCAAAGCATACTCTCTTTCTGTTTCCTCACGTAATGTCCTTTGCAGAGACTGTAATATCGCTTGTTCTGTATCCAAAATCGTCCCATCTACATCAAAAATTATCGCCTGTAGCATGACCATTCCACCTTCCCTATAAATGATTGTTGTTTACAAACATACATAATTGATGATACTTGTCCGCATCATAATCTTTCTGACCGCGTATATACTTCTCTTTTAAATTATAAAAACAAATTTCAAGATATTCCTTATTATGATGCTGCTTGAAAGGTGTTTTTGCCTCGACTGCCCCTAACTCCTCAAAGTATTTATTCATCTTTTCAAATGTTCTAATTTGATAGCCTCGCTTCTTCATTTCACCAATGACCATTTCCGTATAAATAAACAAGTCTTCTTTAGGATATTCGTATATATAATTAATGAGTATATGCTTATCTTCCTTGGCAAATATACTGTTTAATTCTCGCCATTGTGAAAGTAGCTGCCCTTTTGGTAGAAATGCTAGTAAATCCACATGCCATAATCTCATGCTCTCTCCCCTTTCTATTATTCATCCAATCATGTAAAATATTCCATATTAGTAAAACATAAATGGAGGTATATTACTATGGAAATAAAAATTGCCACACTTGATGCCATTCCACAAATCGAGGTGTTATACCAAGAGCTCTTTTTAGAAATGTCTATTCTACAACCTAAATATATCAGACCTACTAAACAAGATGTCAATTTTATTCGTTTTACAATTATCGAGGATGATTCCGATATTTTAATCGCTGAAAAAGAACATGAAATTGTAGGGTTTTTATTACTAAAGGAAATGACGACCCCTCGTTATACATGCATGGTCGAATACAAATACGCTTTTATTATTGATGTCATTGTTGGAAAGCGATATCAAAGTAAAGGGATTGGTACTGCCCTACTATTAGAAGCGAAAAAATGGGCTGATACTCGCAAATTGGACTATTTGGAGTTGAACGTTCTGTCTGGAAATAAAGGAGCTATAGCTTTATACGAAAGACTTGGGTTTAAGGATATGAATCATACGATGCGCTTTGAATTGTAGAGAACTCTCAAGCAATGTTGATTGATCAACTTTTTCTCAAAACAAAAAGTCGCCTATACGTAAGGGCGACTTTTTTGATGTTTATTTCGTTTTATGGCATTGGCTCATAAATATTTTCGCTCAAAGAACCTATTACCCATTGATTATTTCTCTTCGTTATTAAAATCTGCTGAGAAACGTAATTAGATTGATTAGGTACACGCTCGCTACGATAGATATACATATTTGTTTCTTTTGGATAATAATAATTATAACTTGTTGTATATTGAGACAAATCTGTATAGGTTACATTTCTCATAATTATTAAATTAATCATTTCATCAGTAAAGTACGGTTTTAAATATTGTCTTTTTTGAGCAACATTCGACAAATTTTTCACTTTGTTAATCGCCTCATCTAGCAGCTTATAGCCATCCCGATAAAACAGTGGTTGTGCATAAACAACGAACCTATTTTGCTCTGAATAGGAACTAGCCATCCGAGCTTTTTTATCCCAATACGTACTATGCCCTAATGCATCACCGATAAATCTAATTGGCAAAAAAACGCTTCCGTTTTCTAGAAGTAGTGAGACATCCATTTGAATTTGCTCATTATTGACTTTTAATACTTTTGAGCCAAGTGTCATTTTCATCACAGTCTTTTTAGTGATGACCGTAGCCGTTTTTGTAGCGTTATCCCAATTTACCTTAGCTTTTAGCTTTTCACCTACAGCTCGTATAGGCGCATAAAGTCTAGCATTCACGACTTTACCATTGTAGATTTCATAATCCTTTTCACTGGCATAGGCAGTACTTTGGACAGTTCCTACCTGTAATAAAACGACCAGCGCCAGTAAGCCACTCACTAATCTTTTCATGATTCCCCACTCTTTCATCTAGTCATTATCCGTGTCTAACATATCATATTTTTACTAAATTTAATAGTTTTATTGAATTTTGTTAAATCTTTCTAGGATTTAGATATATAAAAATAGACAAAGTCCCCTTAAAGACTTTGTCTATTGAGTGAGCTGATTTCAGCCAGTACCACTTGTCTATATTAATTTACTTTCTTTCAGTAAGTCATAAATAATCGTATCTTTTGTTTTGTGAATTCCTAATTTACCAATTTGTTTTAAAATAAATGGCGCATCAATATCTGTTAATTTTTTGCCATCTAGTAAGCGGGCAGTTGAAGCTAATAAAGTGCGAACATCAAAAGATGATGCAAATACTTCTGGAACTCCACGATCAATATTTAATAATTGATAGACTGCCTCCATCGCAGTTCTTACTGAATATTCAGTAGTAAAAACTGTATCTCTTGCGGTTTCACTAAAGTTGCCAATGAAGGCTAGATTAGCAGACCCTTTTGGCACAACTAGTGGACGATCCCCCATTGCTCTTGGCATGAAATAAGAGGTGATATAAGGCATATAGCATGGAATCGTATTACAAGAATTTTGTGCGATGTCTGGAATTTCATCAACTGGTACACCCATATGATATAACCACTCTTGTGCTATCTCAATACCTGAACATTCGGTAATGCTTTTTTTAATAAAATCACCTGGTTTATTTGATAGTAAACCATAAATCCAAACGACTAATTGGTCTTTTGGTTGATGTTTAAAGTGAGGTTGTCGATTTAACGTATAGCTTAGCATCCAATTAGAATCTGTAGCTGTGACAATGCCTCCAGTTACAACTTTGCCTGCATACGGGTCCCTTTTACTAATTTTTTCAATATAAGGAGCCACACGATCGTCTAAAGTCGTTAGAGTGGCGGAAACAAACCAGCTTTCTTCTGGAAGATTATCACAGAACTTTTCTGGTCGTCCAAAGTCAGTATCTTGAGCGGCGATGTTTTTCCACAGTGACCAGCTTCCACCTAATTCTTTATTTACCGGGGCTGGTGTATAATTATCCCCGTATGTTGTACTCTCCGTGATACTACCATTTGTCACAAACACCAATTCATTTTCTGTTAGCTCAATATTCTTTTTCTCACCATTTTTTCTTAAAACTAATGTATGAGCTATTTTTTTGTCGCCCACTTTATCTACCAAAACATTCTCTACTACTGTATTATATTGAAAATCAACATCATGACTTTCTAAATATTTTATCATCGGTAGCACTAATGATTCATACTGGTTATATTTCGTAAATTTCAATGCTGATAAATCTGGTAATCCACCAATATGGTGAATGAAACGCATAATATAACGGCGCATTTCCATTGCTGAATGCCACTTTTCAAAGGCAAACATAGTAGACCAATACAGCCAAAAGTTCGATTCAAAAAACTCTTCTGAGAAAACATCTGTGATTTTTATATCCTCTAACTTTTCCTCAGGCGTAAAGAATAACTTAATCATTTCCTCAGATGACTGATCCGATAAGGTGAACTTACCATCATCTTCAAGTCTTTGACCTCTATCTTTTATTAAACGACACTTTGAATAATTGGGGTCCTCTTTGTTTAACCAATAAAATTCATCTAAAACAGAAGCATTGTCTACTTCTAATGAAGGAATGGAACGGAATAAATCCCATAAGCATTCAAAATGATCTTCCATTTCTCGACCACCACGAATAATAAACCCTCTCGTCGGATTAAGGATGCCATCCAGACTACCTCCTGAAATATCTAACTCTTCGAGAATATGAATGTTCTCACCTTTCATTTGGCCATCACGAATTAAAAAACATGCTGCTGACAGCGAGGCTAGGCCCGAACCAATTAGATAAGCAGATTTTTCATCTACTCCCTCCGGTTTTTTAGGACGTGCGAAAGCTTCATAGTTACCATTGCTGTAATACATATTACCGCCTCCATATTTATTATTCCAATATAGAATAACATGTATTGCCACAGAAATGGTAAAACGAGCGAATGATTAACAAAATATTCAAATTCAAAAGAAAGCCCTCTACTCGAATCCCCCTATCATTGGACATGACAACTACTTGTATTTTTATAAGTGGATAATTAAGTATGAAAATTACGTTCCGTCCCTAGATCAATGACTTAAAAAGGAAAAAATAAATACATTAATTGGAACTCGAATTGCATAAATATTATACCGGAAAATCATTTATCGCATAATCTTGATTTTCCATAGTTAAAATTCCCTTTTATGTTTACCTAATTTTTCATTACCTCTTTTAAAATTGCCTGTCATTTTCGCTAATAGTAATTGAACTTCTATCGTCTGTTGTTCCGCTTCATGGATTTTTGCTAAAAGACGCTCAGCCTCGTTTTCCTTAACCACTTTAATTTGTTTCCCCTCATAATAAATAACGATAGTCCCTTTTTTGGTAATTTGATACGTAAAAGGATCCTCGCTTAATCGATTTCGTTTATCAATTCCACTCATTTGTTCAACTCCCATCCTCACTATTGTCCACCTTAATTAAAATATTTTTGACGTATAGTTACATCCCACATCATCAACATCTGTATGTTTCTACGGTTCCTCAGTAATACTAATAAAGATTAATTCGTTAGTAATGAAAGGGTAAAAAATGATTTTACATTTATTTTTAGTTTTTCTTATTCCATGGATTATCTGTCTCATGCATCTATACAAAAAAGATAAAATGTTGTTTTTTTTAGTGGCTCCATTTTTTAGTGTCGTTGCCTATCTCATGAATACTCTCGGCTTTTATTTCGATTTTTGGGAGGTGCTCCCTTTTCCCCAACAAAAAAGTTTTGCTACACTACCTTTTGATGTTGGCATATACCCTGTCTTATCCTGCTACTGTATCTACTTCATTAAAAAAATGAACAAACCTTTTTTGGTTCTATTATTAATGACTTTGCTCACCACTTTTTTAGAAGGGATATTTGTTTTCTTTGATAGGGTCATATACCGAAACGGATGGAATATTTATTTTACCTTTTTCTCCTATTTGCTCCCTTATTTATTTTTATATGGGTATTATAGATTTTTACTGAAAATAAGTGTCCTCAAATAATCTTCAATTTTCCTTCAATATAGTTTTTATTTCTACTGAAGAGGCAATCAACTAGATATACTACTTGAACTCATCATATATATAGTAGTGTTAAGCTAAACTAGTTTAACAACCTCCTGATTTGTTACTTAGGGTCACTTCTAACCAAAGTGACCCTTCATATGTTTAACATGACTTACATAAGTTAGCAGGAAGATTTAGTAAACTTAAAATTTACAATATATTGAAACATTTCCCTCTCTATTTCGTTTTCATGTTAAAAAGGAGGAAATGTTAATGATTAGTATGCTAAATGTGGGAAGCTTAGTCCTTGGATTCATAGCATTATTGTTACCCATTGCTATTCTTTCAGCTACTTCGAAACAAATCCAAAATTATAGATTAATGATAAGCATATTAAGTCTAAGTGCTTGTGCCATTTCGATAAGTTTCCAATTATTTTACAATTTTTATCTTGTGAAGATTGAGGATTGGAGTGCTCTTATGGATATCACAAGAAGTTCCGTACTGGCTGTCCTATTCTTATTAGTTAGTACGATCCTATTAAATATCCTCGTTCTTATCTTTAAACGAAATGAAGTATAAAACCGAATACCGTAGTAACTCTGTTATGGGGCTACTACGTATTTCGTATTATTTTCCCTCTCTCACTTCTATAAATTCAAATAGTTTTTTATAAAAGGAGGTAGATGAATGTCAAAAATACCGATTTATATAAAGTTGCTAATTAGTATTGGGATGATTATTATCCTCATTTCGCTGTTTCTGTTAAAGGATCATCCCTATTATTTATGGCTAAGATGGACAGGCAATATCTTATTAATTGTCGGTATTGTACGGATTCCTTTTACGAAGGAAACTGATAAAAGACAAATCAATATTCGATAAATCCCTTGGACTTGCAGGGAAATTTCAACCTTCACGAACAGTCCCCTTCCATTTTGAAAGGCTGTTTGACTGAATAATTTGCTATACTATAGAAAAATATCACATTGGAATGAGTGATTACATGTTATTGTATATGTCATGGAGCTATGTCATGAAGATTATAAAATAAGAAATGGGAAGGAGCGTGATAAAAAATTATAGAGGAGCTATGAAATGATGCAAATGAGACAAGCGACAAGTCATGACTATGATGGTATTTTAAAACTTTGGGAACAATCCGTATTAGCGACACATGATTTTCTAAAGCAAGAGGATTTACAGGCGATAAAGAAGGAAATCCCTTCATATTTTCCCCATCTTAATGTCCAGCTATGGTATATAGATACAGCTTTTATAGGGTTTTCAGCCATACAACATCAACATGTAGAAATGTTGTTTTTAAATCCTCATGAAATTGGAAAAGGATATGGCAAACAAATCATTCAACAACTTATCCAAAATTTTGATGTCCAATCGGTTGATGTTAATAAAGACAATGAATACGCGAAAATATTTTACGTAAAAAATGGATTTTCCATTATCGGTGAATCTCCAATGGATGGTCAAGGTCGTCCTTATCCCATACTTCATTTACAGCGATAGTCATTTTCGAGCAGAAGTAAACCTTCTGCTTTTTTATTTGCCTATCCTCCCCCTATTCTTATTGTTATTATTATAATAAGGGTATAAAATCAGATGAAAAAGAAGGTCTTTTGATGTTAGAAAAATTAAATGTATTTCTCCAGAAATACATTGCGATCTTAACACCATTAAGTTTAATTTTAGGTGTATTATTAGAAAGCATAGGACAAAGTTTATTATTCCTCGTATCATGGCTATTTGCATTCATGACATTTTCAGGAAGCCTACATATGAAATTTAAAGATGTAAAAATCTTTGTGAAGCATCCCGGACTTATTATCTTCTCCATTATTTTTCTTCACCTATTAATGCCGTTATGGGCGTATTTCTTATCCACTGTTATCTTTGACGACCATTTGTTAACGGTCGGCTTTGTTTTAGCGGTTGCACTTCCAACAGGCGTTACAAGTGTTATTTGGATCAATATTTGCAAAGGAAACTTACCGTTAGGCTTATCGATAATTTTAATCGATACGTTACTTTCTCCATTCATTCTCCCTTTCATTCTCTTCTTTGTATCGGGTGAAAAAATTGAATTAGACGTACTATCGCTTATACTTAACTTACTATTAATGATTGTCTTGCCGACGATTATAGGTATATTGATGAATGAATGGTCAAAGGGAGAAATACCAAAGAAAATTGGAAAGAAGCTTGCGCCTTTTTCAAAGCTATGTTTATTTGCCGTCATTTTAATTAATAGCAGTGCAATCGCTCCATACTTGAAAGATTTTAATTTACACCTATTGTTCGTTATATTATTAGTGTTTCTGATTGCTGTATCAGGCTATGTTTTCGCCTTTTTCATAGGTCGCTATCTGTTAAAAGACTATTCACATATGGCTACCTTTGTCTATACTGGAGGTATGAGAAATATTGCTGTTGGGGTCATTGTTGCTACAACATACTTCCCAGGTAAAGTAGCAATGCCTGTCGTGTTTGGCATGTTATTTCAACAAGTGCTTGCTTCAATCTTTAGTAAAATGGTGATAAAAAGAACCGCTTTGATGGATAACAATCAAGTTTCGCATTAGGACATGATCACAGCTATTTCTGTTTATGGAATAGGAGCTATTTTAGTTTTATTGGTGCCACTCCTCTTTTATTGCTTTTTTAGGCTGTCTAACCTCTAACAGAGCAAAGAAGAAGTGGATTGTATCGAGTTTCATTCGCCAATCTAATTTTCAGGGGTGATATTATGACTGTTAAGAGTAGGATTTTCATTTATTTAATTAGCGGCTTAGCATTATTTTTATTAGGAGCCTATAAAATCTTTACCGATAACTTGGAAGCTATGTCCCTACTTGTAGCTTATATGTTCTTCGTTTGTGGATTCATAGGCTTTGTTTTTAGTATTGTATCGTTGTTTAGAACAGCTTGAAACTAGAATAGCCTCGATGAAATCCATGACTTTCTCTTTATACTTATAAAAAATTATGAATAGGATGGTGTGATCTAGATGATGTATGCTCCATTATTTGAACTGGACGTTCCAGCACTTCTTCTTCCTTAACGGTAGAAGCGCTTTTTCTCCGTTAAGGACATAGGTAACTATGAAAACGGAGGAAAAAACATGAGAAATAAAATAATCGGCGCCCTCTTTTTATCGCTTGCGGCGAGTATTTGGGGCGCTATGTATGTAGTTGTCAAAGTAGTGGTAGAGGTCGTGCCACCGTTAGAGCTTGTTTGGATTCGGTATGTGATTGCCGTCTTTGCACTTGGTTTGATTGGCATTATGATGAAACAATCTTGGAAAATTGCCAAAAAGGATTGGCTCCTTATTTTTCTTGTCAGTCTCATTGGGAATACGATTTCGATTGTTACCCAAGAAATAGGCACCATGCTTTCCACTGCTCAAATGGGTGCAATTATTACGGCTACAACACCTGCTTTTATGGTTGTCTTTGCACGTGTCATATTGAAAGAAGACATAACCGTCAAAAAATGCTTGTCTATTATCCTAGCGACGATTGGTGTTGGTGTAATTGTAGGCCATGGCGGAATTGATTTAACCCAACAATTAGGTGGTCTCTTCTTATTGCTTGCTGCAGTAACATGGGCATTGATGTCTGTCCTAGTCAAAAAAGTTCCAAGTCATTACTCTCAAATTGTGGTGACAACCTATTCTTCTTTGATTGCCGTCATACTATTGACGCCTTTTGTCATTCCAAGGTTAAAAGAGATGGATCTATCCATTGTTGTGCAGCCAACAATCTCAGGTGGCTTACTATATTTAGGTATTGTTTCAACTGCTGGTGGTTTTTTATTGTGGAATAAAGGGCTTCAACTAATGAATGCTTCTAGTGGGGGCTTATTTTTCTTCTTTCAGCCTATTGTAGGCACATTTTTAGGCTGGCTCCTTTTAGGTGAAACGATTGGTCTTTCATTTTGGTTGGGCTCGCTTTTCATTTTTAGTGGTGTATTTATAGTCATTCGAGAAGAGTAAAAGTATGTGCGTTTCTATCTTGTATAGAGGCGCACTTTTTTCTTGATCTAGCTACCGACGATTATGACGTTTTTTGTAGTCATGTTCCTATAGCTGGGCTCATATATTGCAACAGCCTAAAGGAGCTGATGATTTGATCACCTTTTTAGATTCCTTAAAGGAACTAACGTTTCTACTCATACTTATTTCTAGTATGGTGTATCGCAGACACCTTAAATTAACGAGATGGAAAAGAAAATTGACGATTGGTGAATGGACTATGTATATCGTTACTTCGACCGCACTTCCTGTTTATGCCGTACTTTATATTGTTTTTCTTTTAGGAACATAATTTGTGGAAAAATAATCCTACTTATTCCTAAAAACTATATAATTAGGTGGAAGACTTCATTTTAGGAGGGTTTTTTTATGTTTCAAACAGTAGAGCATTTTTTACAATCTTGGACATTTGAAGCTACTGCTACGCAAAATTTACTCCAGCAGCTTACCGATGAATCACTTCATCAAGCAATAACTGCTGGACATTGGACTTTAGGACGTATAGCTTGGCATACTGTCACAGCTATTCGAATTATTTCTGCCAATACTGATCTAACATTC
The DNA here is from genome assembly GCF_002429815.1 of Lysinibacillus sp. UBA5990. Taxonomy (NCBI): domain Bacteria; kingdom Bacillati; phylum Bacillota; class Bacilli; order Caryophanales; family Bacillaceae; genus Lysinibacillus; species Lysinibacillus sp. UBA5990. The sequence goes on along the minus strand of NZ_DJAY01000015.1, from coordinate 1,038,825 downwards.
GAGGCACCAGCAGAGGATTTTCCTGTTCCCACTTCAGCTCAATTGATTGCAGATAGTTATCATCAAGCGAGTAATGCCTTTATCGATGCTGTAAAAACACAATGGACAGACCAGACCATGAATGAAACGATTGAATTTATTGGTCAATCCATCCCTAACGGTTCCCTCTTATTATTTTTATTGCAGCATCAAAGTCATCATCGTGGACAAATGACTGTGCTAATGCGTCAAGCCGGCTTAGCTGTTCCAGGCATTTATGGTCCCGCCAAAGAGGAATGGGCACAGTTCGGATTGCAAGCCCCCAAAATGTAAAAGAAGCTAGACAGACAACATTCAAAGTGAGGTTGCCCATTGAAGGACAACCTCTTTTTTGAGAGCTTATTTAAGAGTAGCTAACCACTTATTTGTGTCTGCAATGGTTGGGTTTGCTAAATAATGGCCACCTTCAATTTGCATGGTTTGACCTGTCATAAATTTCGATTCGTCCGAGGCTAAAAATACCACTGCGTGACCGATATCATCTGCTTCGCCATGGTATGGTAGGGCATTAAATTTAGAATAGATCGCTAGCATTTCATCTGGCATATTATTTTTTGCTGCTGGTGTTAAAATGAGACCTGGTGCGACCGCATTACAGCGAATTTTATCTTTGCCATATTGAGTGGCAATGTTCTTCGTCATATTTACCACTCCTGCCTTTGTAGCACCATAAGCTGTACGGATTTGATCACTAGCGAATGCAGCCATCGAAGCTGTGTTAATAATAGAGCCCCCACCTGCCTTTTGCATATGTGGAATTGCAAAACGACTTCCGAGTAAAATGGATTTTAAATTCACATTGACTAAACGATCCCATTCATCTAAGTCGATATTCACAACGTCTAAATCCTTCTGCAAGTTTGTTAAACCAACATTGTTAAACAGTACTGTTACTGTGCCGTATTGTTCAACCGTGAAGTTCACCGCCGTTTCAATCGAAGAAGCATCCCCTGCATCAAGGAAAATCGCTGAAGCTTCGTAACCTTCTTTCACTAAACAATGTGCCGCTTCTTGAGCACCATCTATATTGAAATCCGCAATAACAACCTTTGCGCCTTCCTTGGCTAATAAGGTAGCTGCAGATAAACCAATTCCTGATGCGCCACCTGTTACTAATGCTACTTTATTTTGTACACGATTCATATTTAATTCCTCCTTCTAACAAAAAAGAGCAACCAACTCTTTCTTTCCGTAAAATAGTTTAACATTAAACTATTTATTTTTAAACTAAAAAGACTAGCTCATTGATTACCTGCGCCAACTCTTTTATGTTACTATTTACATATATTACATAAAGAGGTGTTCATATGGAAAATAATAAAGTAAATTGTAAAGCTTGTGGAAACGATGCCTTTGCGTCAGGACAAATTGGCAGTTTCACGAGTGAAGGAAATATACGGCCGGTCGGTTCAATTATGGCTACTGGATCTCCACTTATTTTAACGTTCTGCACAAAATGCGGGGAAGCTGCATCCATCAAAGTAGCTAAGCCAGAGAAATTTAAATAAGGTAGCGAATAGGTTAAAGACCAAAATGAGATAATTGTTTATTTTTATCTGCTCATCGATAGACAGTGGATGGTGGAAGATCGATGAAGTGTTACAATGCGAAACACTTAATTCCTCCCCTTCTATGCAAAAAATAAATAATTATGCTATAATACATTGGAAAACCTCAAAGGGTCAACCAATTCTTGGCTGTAGCAAATAACCTCGCTACAGCTTTTTTATGTGATCGTTTACTTTATTAACACAGCCATTACGAGCCCTTTCCTAAGTAAACCGTTTTGAAAAAAATAAAACGAGAGCATCCTTTCAAAAGAAATGAAAGTTGCTCCCGTTTTTATGTTCCCTTATTATTTTTCTTCCCCCATTGATACGGCTTTTTTGACCAATTCCACAGCAGAATAAAGAGATATATGATGACCATCGTGATTATCATCATTGTCACGTTTTCGCCCCATGTAATAGATAATTCTTTCCTCCATTGATTGATCGTTCTTACAAGGAAGTAGATAATTGGATAAAGAAAATAACCTAATTGAGCTCGTTTCATGATTCAAACATTGACGAAAGCTTCATGATAGTTTTCCAATTACGAACCGTTGCGGGCACTTCGAGCTTGGGCAATTGTTGGCTAAGTTTGGCGTTGCGGATGCTATTGTAAAATAAAAGATAGACCTCTCTGCCAATGATGACACAACGCTCTTGATCATTTTCATATGATAAGTACTTATCACGATTTTCTTTTGTAGGGGCAGCAGGTAATAAGGCAACATGTAGGCTTTCCCCAATTGCTGTGGCACTTGCTTCAGCGATGTCTTGCGGTGAAAATGGGCAATTGTTGACGATATGCTGAAATTCTTCAGCGGTTCTAATGATGACTGTACTTGTAATATCAAAATTTATTTGGATTGTTTCATGAATTTGCTTCTGCAAAACTTCCTCTGATTCGGTCGATTGAAAAAGAATATTTCCACTTTGAATATAGGTACGAATGTTTTGCAATCCTAGCGGTATTAGAGCTTCCCTTAAGTCAGCCATTTTTATTTTGTTATGTCCACCTACATTAATCCCTCTCAGTAATGCTACATAGTTAATCATACACTCCCACCTTTCTCCCTAATCTCATTATAACAACAATAATTAGGGAATAATAGGAAAAAACTGCACCTAGGAAGTCCCCGTGCAGTTTAATCTTTATGCTAGACGCTCAATGTCCTTTATTAAACGCTCCACATTTTCTTTTTTTGTCGCCCAGCTTGTACAAAAGCGAACAACCGTATGTGTTTCATCGAATGATTCCCAAACAGAGAATGAATATTTTTCGCCTAATGTCTTAAGTAAATCATTCGGCAAAATCGGGAATTGCTGATTGGTTTTCGAATCATAGCGTAATGCAAAGCCTTTATTGATAAATGCTTGCTGAATAAGCATTGCCATCTCTACCGCATGTTGGGCAATATCCAAATAAAGATGATTCTCCAATAATGTTTCAAACTGAAGACCTAGTAATCTACCTTTTGCAAGCAGCCCACCTCTTTGTTTGATCATATAGCGAAAATCTCGTTGATAGGCAGGATTCACGATTACGACCGCTTCGCCGAATAGTGCACCCATTTTTGTACCACCTATATAAAATACATCGCAAAGCTGAGCGATATCTGCTAAAGATAAATCATTATTCTGTGCTACTAAACCATAGCCTAAACGGGCACCATCTAGAAACAATGGCAATCCACAATCCCGGCAAACTTTACTTAATGCAGTTAATTCTGCTTTACTATATGTTGTTCCATTTTCTGTTGGATGTGATATGTACACTAAGCCTGGCTGTACCATATGTTCATGTGTGCCATCATGCCAGTGCGCGTCATAGCATGCTTTAACCTGTGCGGCCGTAATTTTGCCATCATCACTAGGCAAAGTAAGCACTTTATGACCGGTCGCTTCAATTGCCCCCGTCTCATGGACAGCAATATGGCCTGTAGTTGCAGCAATAACACCTTGATGAGGACGTAGGATGGAGGAGATCACAGTTGTATTCGTCTGGGTGCCACCAACTAAAAAATGAACGTCTGCCTGTTCAGCCGCTATCGTTTTTTTGATATACCCTCTAGCTCTTTCCGAATGCTCATCCATCCCATAACCTGGTGATTGCTCCTCATTGGTTTCCACTAATTTTTTCAAAATTTGCGGATGGGCGCCTTCTGCATAATCATTTTCAAATCGTATCATATCTTTTCCCTCCAAATTCTCTCTGTATCTATACCTTATTTTACAACCTTATGATGGTAATAATCTATGGTTAGTTAGTCGGAAGGGCTTATTTAGCTTTGGACGCTGCTTACAGAAAGAGCCATTTCGACATTTTTTTCATATTTGGCCAAGAAATTTTGCTGTGGCTTTTGGATTGAACTTTTATTAGCACAGCCTATTGCTCGGTTTGCGATGAAAAAACTACATCAAAGACAGTCCATTCAAGCACATCAATCTTAAATATGAATTTGCCTAATGATAATTGTTTATCATTAGGCTTTTTTAATCCTCTTCCATTCAACTCATTGATCAATCCCCTGAAAGGACCACATGACGAATCATTAGTTGTTGAACTATAGTCAGCACAATGATGGTTCTCCTGAATAGTAGTAGGCGAATGATGACCATTGAAATCATTTGTTGAATGTAGATCATGTGTCTGCTCATTGGATTCGTTAGATTTTTTGCTAACATTACTGATAATGCTGACGACTACGATGATGCCTATAAACATAATAAAAAATCCCATTTTTTCCAACCCCCTCTTTCGATACAAAGATTATAACATTGTGTTTACAAAAAAAGTGATGGTTCTTAATATATGTAGAATTCGCCAATACATCTTAACAGGAAAGGTCGTTTTAGGAACCATTCCGAATGAAAATGAAATGTCTCTATGTTATTTTATGTCATGATTCTATCCATCTTTTGTAGCTTTAGTTTACCTATGATGAAATGACAGTCAAAAATAATACCACAATCGAATGGATTGTGGTGTGTGAATTATGATTGAGATTTACGTGATGATGATTCGTTCGAACAATGAGTATCGTTTGAATTTTTCTTTTGTTCTTTTGTTAAAGCATTATCTTCACGCACATCTAAATCATCTGGACTTAAATCTGTCGCTAATTCCGCCAACTCTGACTGACGTTTATATTGCTTGCCCTTTGTCAAAATGATCACCTCCAAGTAATATTACATTGCCCTAATTGGTTTGATCTCATTCTTGGAAAGGTATGAAATAATCATTTCTAGCTATGCTAATTGAGGTACAAGCTGGTTCAAAAGATGGTGATATGCTTGTAAATCTTGCTCATATATTTTTTTATAGGTCGCTAGGCTATGCTGCTTTATATAATTAAAATCCTCTTCAGATACGAAGTGATGTTTGCGATTGAGAGCCCAAGCATTTTCCCATGCTGTTTGCTCAAATTGAATATTCATGTCATGTTCTTCCAGCAACATAGATAACAGATGCTCATGAAGATAAATTTCCTGTAAGGTATGTTGTTTTTTCATTGTAAAAATTTCAATGGTACGCGGAAGCGATGACTGTAATGCTTCACGATCCACCGCATGACCCAGTTCATGTAAGGTCATTGTTTTTACATACACTTCAAGTGAAGGTGGATATTGCAGCTCATTCTTTGCCTCGATTAAACGTTCAGCATCAAAACCTACATAATCCCCAATAAAGTTATAACTCATATTAACTCCTGAATGGTCCTGCTTTATAGACATCGTCATGCCAACAGCCTGCACAACGGAGTTGATGATTTCATATAGATCTTTCTCTTTAAGTTGTTTGGTCATGAACCTTCCTCATTTCCTCTGCAAACATTCTCATGTAATTATAATAGAAGCGGATTAAATATATACTACAATTCATATAAATTCAACAAATTTATCCTATTGATATAGAGAAAATGCTCAACAAAAAAGGCGCTTGTAGTAAAAACTACAAACGCCCCGTGTGTGAAGGGTTTTATCTTATTTTTAAAGTTATTAGCGATTATTGTTATTTTGGCGATTTTGGTTACCGTTGTTGTTGGTGTTATTACTACGCTGTTTGCTGCGAGCCTCTCCGCCTTTGCGACCTATTTCTTCATAAAAATCCTCGCCGTGGTTGTCAGCTGTAGCTTCTCCACCCTTTTGACCAATCTCTTGATAAAATTCATGTCCATGATTTTTAGACGTAGCCTCGCCACCCTTACGTCCTATTTCTTCATAAAAATCACGATCATGATTTCTGGAGGTAGCTTCTCCGCCTTTACGTCCCGCTTCTTCGACAGTCATGTTTTCATTGTTGTTTCTGTTGCGATTGTTTTGCTTGTTAGCCATTTTCTATTCCTCCTAATTTTTTTTTGAGCTATTGACTAGCTCGCTATTTATATTCCCAGCTTCATCCTATCTAAACATCCTTTTTTTCAAAAAATGATTTTTCTATAGCAGAGAACCTTTCAATCCTAGCGCTCATCAGGCTTTGAGCAATCATATAAATTTACTCATTTCAATATAATACTAATCTATAACATTGTAATTTTTTGAAGGAAGGGTGATGTGAAAATGACGATTTTGACAAAGCCATCTATTGGCTTAACACAATTTACGGACTTCACGATGAAGGGAAGTGCCGCCAAGACGAAGTTTGTGAAAGATATTAAATATCAGGGGGATTATCATCCAATTAAGGATTATTGGAAAGCATTACGCGAGGGATTAAAAAAATACCATGAGCATCATTTTAATGACTCCTACCTTCTCGATATTGTAGACAATGCCCTCCCTGCTCGTCAGAAAAATTATCAAGAAGCTATAAAATTTTACTTAAAATTTTTTAAAAACAAAAATGTGCAGTGGTTTGAACCGGGTAAATCTAATTGGGTTTGTGATGACCTTATCGTGCGTTCAAACCCAGAGCTTGGATTAATCATCGATGATACCCCCTACCTTATAAAACTATATTTCAAAGGAAAAAATGAACGTATTGATAAACATAAATGTCGATCTGCTCTGACGCTCCTAAAGGATTCTTACTATTCCGTTGAACATCCCGATTCTGTTAAGCATGCCATTTTAAATGTTCAAAAAGGTCGCTTAATTACTGAGGATGAGTCAACAGAGTATCACCAACTAGCTCTTGAAGCGGATGCAGCACAATTTATGTTTATTTGGAATAGGCTTTAATCCATTCAAGTGAACCAACTATATTTAAATAGGGATTTTTTTATACTAATCGCATGGAAGCATTAGCACACACTCTCCTACTCCTGACGAAACTAGTTCAGCCATGACAAAAGGGCATTCCATATAGGATAATAAGGGATGGCGTTGAAATTAGATAAAAGGAAGTGCTTCTATGAATGCAGAAATGGTGATGCAGGAGCTGGAGGAGCTAGGTAAAGAACGTACGAAGAAAATGTATATGTCGAATGGGGCACATGAACCAGTTTTTGGCGTGGCAACTGGAGCGATGAAGCCAATTGCTAAAAAAATTAAAATCGATCAAGCTTTAGCAGAAGAGCTTTATGCTACTGGCAACTATGATGCTATGTACTTTGCGGGTATCATTGCCGATCCAAAAATGATGACGGCGGCTGACTTTGATCGATGGATGGATTCTGCCTACTTTTATATGCTATCTGATTATGTAGTGGCAGTCACTTTAGCGGAATCCCCTATAGCACAAGAGGTGGCAGATGCATGGATTGCAAGTGGTGAGGAACTGAAAATGTCAGCGGGCTGGAGCTGCTATTGTTGGCTTTTAGGAAATCGAAAAGATAGCGAGTTTTCTGAGAGCAAATTAGCGAGCATGCTAGATGTCGTGAATAAAACGATTCACACTGCACCCGAACGAACAAAATCTGCGATGAATAATTTCCTTTACACAGTAGCTATTTCTTATATACCCCTTCACGAAAAAGCAGTGGCAACAGCACAGGCAGTCGGTCCTGTGGAAATGAAGCGTGACAATAAAAAAAGCACGACACTGAATGCCTATGAAAATATTCAAAAGGAACTCGATCGAGGGAAGCTCGGTTTTAAACGTAAATATGTAAGATGTTAATGAAACATAAAAGGCATTGATCCAATATGGATGAATGCCTTTTTAAATAAAAAAATATTGCTTTTCACTATTTTTTTATTGATTATCGATAAATTTTGTTTTAGAATCAATTTACCAATGATGAATGAGGTGCTTTTATGAAACGACAACAAAAAACAACCTTTTTCTTAAAGATTGTTCTTATTTTAATGGCTATCCCCGTTTGTGCTGTCGGGATAATTTGGTTACCAGATATGGTTCAAAGAGATGCTGCGGCACATCCCGAGACCGCCTATTTGTCCTATCTTTTTTTCATCTATACCTATACACTTTGTATTCCCTACCTTATGGCTTTATATCAAGCGTATCGCCTCTTAACAAATATCGATCAGAACAAGGCCTTCTCAGATTCTTCTGTTCGTGTGCTAAAAAAGATCAAACAGTGTGCAATGACCATCGTTTTCTTCCTACTTACTGGTATTACACTGTCTATGATACTTTTTTATGGTAAAGAAGATATGACTGGAATTATTATGATGGCACTGATTAGTATATTTGTATCCAGTACCATAGCAATCTTTGCAACTGTCCTTCATCGTCTATTACAAAAAACAGTGGAGTTGCAATCTGAAAATGAATTAACCGTTTAAAACAAGTTGGCACTAACAATTGATTTGTTAGTGCCTTCCATTTTGTGCATGTAACAGTTTCATTGTCATTCACTACTAATTTACTATAAAAACATTCCAAATTTTACTTTTTTATAGTATAATAATTACATATTTTGATAATAGGAGGATACATATGAAAAAATTGGTCTTATTTTTAGCAATGATGACACTCTTCTTCACTACTACCTCGATTGCTGACGCGCATCCAGGGCGTCTAGATAAGAATGGTGGCCATAATTGTTCAGAGAAGTCAAAGGCAAAAGGTCTTTGTACAGGCTACCATTATCATAATGGGAATGAGGGTGGGAGTTCGTCCTCAGGTGGTCAAAGCAACTATACACAGCCCACAACAGCCATACAAGCACCAGCATTGACAAAAGTAGCCGTTTATTTGAATAATGTAAAACAAAGTTATACACCAAGCGCCTACATGAAAAATGGTACAACATTGGTACCGATGAAACCGATTTTTGAAGCACTTGGTGCTACAGTTTCTTATGATAGTGCTACTAAAAAAGTAACTGCGACGAAGAACAGCAAGAAAATTGTCATCGGCGTTGGTAACAAAACAGCCTATGTTGATGACAATGGAACGACATCTACCATTAGCCTCAGTCACCCTGCTGAAGTTTATCAAGGAACAACAATGGTACCTTTACGTTTTGTTAGTCAAGCACTTGGCGCAGAGGTAACATTTGATGAAGCTAAATTAACGGTCTATATTACAACAAAATAATGGACAAGCAAAAAGCAGCTTCCCTAAAGGATGCTGCTTTTTTAGTGTTGTTTTAACTCAAACTGATATTTTTTATTAATTTTATTAGCAATTTTCTCTAAAAAGGCAGCAACTGTCATATTTTCTACTTCATTTGTATACCATGCCAATTTAGCGCCATAATTTTTCTTATTATAATTTACTTCTAATGGCCAGAAGTTTTTAGTCTTATAAGTATAATCAAATTTTACATATAATTGCTTTCCCTCTGGACACTCCATGACCACGTTATATAACGGATTTTTTCGTTCCTGCTCAAATTTTACTTTTCTTATTTTTGTTAACATCCTAACCCCCGCCTCTCTTCTATTTATTTCGACAAAAGTTCTAAAGATCTTAAAAAAAAAAAGATAAAGCACGCTGTTTCAACGAACTTTATCCTTTCTATATTATAGCATAGTTATTTATTATCGACAAATTTATCGTAATATCGTTTGAGCATAGTAGCCATTTGCTCCCGCGTGAGAGCGCCTGCTGGATTCATAGTTTTACTACCATCTCCTCGGATAATACCTTCTCGAATAGCCCAATCCCATGCTTCTTTATAAGATGCGCCAACTTCTCGGTCGGATTGTAAACTGGCTTTAGTTGCTAATAGACTTTTTAAAGCCTCTATTTCCTGCTTCAACTCATTATATTGTGACACGGTTAACTCCTCCTCCAGTCCATTTTTTATATCTTGTTGGAACTGTGCTTCGGTAACACCCATACTCATTAAATAGGCAAACGGATCTTTGTGTGTGGTGCCGCCCAAATTATCGGCAATCCATCGATGGGATTTAATGCTGTTGCCGGTACCATCTAAAATAGTTGGTACTCCTGCTTCTATAGCCATTTTGCGTAATAACCAAATATAAGCCGCATAATCCTTTTTAAATTGTTCCTTATCGGAAGTCCGCGCTAGCTCTACTTGGGCATAGCTATATGGATTCCCTTTTGGTCCACAGCCATATTGGACGCGGTTAACAGGGGCTACTTGCACAATACGTCCACCTCCCCCTACCCAGTGAGAAACGAAGGCATTGGCTTTATTTTTATTCATATAGGCAATTTCATTTTCTAATGCATTTGGACCTGTGTTTGTGCTGTTACCTGATTCATGCGCTACCACGTACTTGATAGCGGTGAGCGGCTGATTCGGTAAACCTGACATTATTTGCATTTCAATAACAAAACTCATTATGCACCATCCTTTCCTACCATTTTTTTGCGAATGACAACCATGTTATTCATTAGTACTGTCGATTTTAGGGGAGAATCAACAACTAGTTATAGGGCGATATTCTAACTATTTGCCATGGTTGACTGATGGGGCTGAATGGGTGACTGCTCTATTTCACCTTTTTTGCTGCTACACATGTCAAGCTAATGACCGTGAATGAAATAACATTCACTTATTCTAGTAAATGCAAGCTACACTATTTTTTCTAGTGAGTTGTGCTCATGACTATTATTTAAAATGATGAATAAATGATCATTTCACTTCAACAGGTACATTGACAAAGGACAGCTCCATATAGTATTTTGTATCTTCTAAACTGATTGAAGGAGAGAAATAAAGTGGTTGTAGAAAATACCATGAATCGATTAACTAGTTTACACGGTTACACTGCTATTAAAAAAATCGACAAAGGCTATTCCCCTGATATCAAATATGTCGTAACAGTTGATGATACACCTTATTTTGTACGCCTATCCGATCTCGCACACCACGACAAAAGATGGATTGAATTTACTTTGCTGCAGAACTTAGAGCTACAGGGAGTTCAAACACATAAGGCCATTGAATATATGGTCCTCCCTGACAACAATCTTTCAGCGATGGTTATGAGCTATTTAATAGGCACCCCTGCGGATGAAATCATTCCTCAGCTTTCGGACACAGAGCAGTTCCATCTCGGTCTTGCGGCTGGGAAAGAATTAAGAAAAATTCATCAGGTGAAAGCTCCAAAAACTGTCCAATGGGAGACGTTACAAAAAGAGAAATTTACTAATTATTTACAAGCCTATCAACAGGATTCTTATCAAATCCCGAAAGAGGCTAAATTATTGAGCTTTATCGAAGAACATTGGCCGCTATTAAGACAACGCCCTATTACGCTTCTTCATGATGATTACCATCTTGGTCACATTATTTGCCACCAAAATAGTTTCAACGGGATTATTGATTTCAATGGCTATGATGCCGGGGATCCCTATCATGATTTTTATAATCTAGCCTTGTTTAGTAGAGGGCATAGTGTCCCCTTTTGTGTCGGGCAAATAAATGGGTATTTCACCCAGCCACCAGATGATCAGTTTTGGCGACTTTATGCCTTATATGCAGCCATGAATGTCATTTCAACCATTGCTTGGACACGCCAATATGATTCGCAATCGTTTGACGATGCGTTAACCAGAATTCAGCTAATTTTACAGGATCATGATTACTTTTCATCCGTTAAGCCTTTATGGTATGCCGATCAACAGGACGTTTAACCACTTTCGAGCAGCGCTAATATTTTTTGTCTTTCTGCTTCAAAATTAATGGTTGGCTGCTGTAGCCGTTCCTCTTCATGACGATGATAAAACCACTGCGGAATAATCTCTTGACGTCTATTGGCTGGCATGTCCTTCACTTTTATCTTCTGGGCATGAAAGCGCATTTGATCTGAAGCAATATCTGCCATGGTCTTTAGTTGTTTATGATGCCAATTTTGCAATATTTTCTCAACATACCGCCAGCGCAATACATTGTGTTCCACAGCTAGCTTCATCGCATGGATGACTATTTCCTCTGAAAAAATGTTGAGCCAGGAATGAATTTTTGCAGTCATATATGCCGACAGAGAGCCAAAGCCTTGTTGTTCGTAAAAGGAGTAGGCTGTATGTGATTGTTGATCATCATCTTTATTTTTTAGTAATTGGTTATTTAGTAATTTATTATTTAGTTGTGTGGGCTTTTCCGTTTGTGGCGCGGCCGTTGACGGATAACCCGTTGACGGCTGAGCAGCACGTTTTGAGGCTTCAAAAACGACAAACTCCACCTTACTGAATTTCCCATCCTTTGTTCTCTCCTGTACCTTTTGAAGATAACCTGCCAGAATCAGTTCATTAATAATGCTAGCAGTTGCTTCACGTCCACATTTACTACGTGTCGCTAAATCGGTCAGACAAAAATCCCAATCATCCGGTAATGACAGCATATAAGCAAGTAACCCCTTTGCCTTCCAGCTTAATTGATCATCATTTAAAAAGCCCTTGTCCAATACGACAAAATTTTCGTTCTTCACAACTCTGTAGATCATGGCTATCCATCTCCTTCACAATTAATCTCTGTACTATCTATATACAAGTGCATACTGTAAAAAGGGACAATTTTTTCTAATTCGCTAAAAAATGGTCGTTTCCAGAGGATGGCCTTCTGCATACATGTACAACAAAAAAGACACTTACCATTTAGTAAGTGTCTCTACTGCAAGGCTAACTGCCCATTTTGAGTGTGCTTTGTTATTCGTACAGTTCTTTATAAATAATAACTTTCAATGCAGCTATTTCTTCATCTGATAATTTTCCTTCTACCTGTTGCAATGCCTCTTCTTTCGTCATGGAGCCATCTTGTAATTTCACACGAATATCATTGAGCTCTGTAATGCCAACCTTTTGAATGATTACTTTCGTAGCATCTTCTTTTGATGTAAACGGTAACGTACTACTATCAACCGTTTTCGCCTCTTCCATATAGGCTTTTAACTCTGGATCATTTTCAATCGTATTTTTTATTTCTTCCATTTGTCCACTATTCTCTAATTCTGTTGAGAGTGTATTGACAATTTTTTCGGACGCAAATTTCGTGCCAAAATGTAATACACCATAGCCAACTATACCCATGAAAATAATAAAAACAACTAACCATTTAATGAATCTCAAATTCGCTTCACTCCTTTATCCACGTTCATCATACTATATGGAGTGGGTTATTGAGAAACAATTCTCCCTAGAAATTATGTAAAAAAACCCCATTCAATGATGAGGTTTTTATTTGACGTATTTCAAATACTTGCGGACAAATTCTACAATATAAAGTACTTCTTCATCAGTCATGCCTACAAGATTGCAAACACGTTGCAATCTTGCTGGCGAAGTTAATTGTTGGCGAACTTGATGGATATACATATATTTGCATTTACGCGGATTGACCTTATCCCGTATTTGCTTGTATCGAAGATATGCATAGCGCGCAAATGCATTAAGCATCTCTCGCTCCTGCTCATCACGTTCTTTTTTTCTAGCAGCTTCATCAATTATATCCGTTTCAAATGTCCGTGTACCATCTGTTAATTGCATAGTACCACCTCTCTATTGCAAATGTACTCCTAACTATTAAATGCAACAAAAAAAGCCACACCTAGGGTAGATGTGACACTTTTATTGATTATCTATGTAAAGATTATTAAGAGTGCTTTCTTCTTTGATCTCGTTTCCTCAAAATGTAGCGTGTAATCGCAAGAGTGATAACAATTTCGTTTATCAATAAAAATTGAAAACCACTGGGAGTTGCATTTCGCCAATCATAGATGCCCCAAATAATGAGTGTAAAGAGAACAACTGCAAGTGTATATCTAGATGCTTCTGAATAATAATCTTTTTTTTATCCAAGGTACGCAACATCCTTTCGATTGAGCTGGTATTTTCACATATAATACGCAAAGATAGCGACAATAATATTCGGTAATGCTAACAATAAAGCGTTATTCATACTATGATTGCGTTCGTCCCTATCTTCTTTTGTTTCTGTTGCAAAGTTAGCACGCATTCTATCACCACTACCCATTGATCCCGACATCAACAGAGCGAATATTATGAATATTCCACCTATAAATCCAGAAAGTAAATGCGCTTTTTCTGTACCCCATATTAGGATTGAAAATACTACACCTAGGATGGACAATATCGGTCCGATGCCTACATATTTCATTTCCGCACCCCCTTACTTTAGTATACGGTTGATGCTTCATTTCCGTTTCAATAAATCCAAAATTTTCATATTCACTACAACAATTATATAATATAAAGTGGAATTTTATTTATATTGTAAATTATTGCAATTAAGCTCGCTTTGTAGAATCAGGCAAAATACTGTAGTAATAGTTCGCTCATGTATATCGGCTTATTCCCCCATTGGTTTTCAGCTATTCGTTATAAATGACTTAGGTTTTACAAAGAATAAGAAAGGTGTAGATAAAAATTGAAAAAAGAAATTGGTACATTGCTATTGTTGAGTACAGTTATATGTTCAGGATGCCAGTCAGGTCAAAAAGAAGATCCAATAGAAGAACGAGTTTCTAATGAAGTCCACAGCCCAACACATATAGATGCCACATTAATTGGGGCCTCCGACAATCAAGAAGTAAAACTATATAAGAAAGGAGATGGCGTAAAGCTAGAAATTAATGGGAAGGTGAAGGACTTTAATTGGAACAACCCTAGTGATACAGGAACCGAGCCACAAGTGTTTTACATAGATATGACGGAAGATGGCAAAGAAGAAGCTGTTATCATCATTCAAACTGGCAGAGGAACAGAGCTAGATAATTATGATATTCATGTAGTAGATCAGGACTTACAAGAAATAAAGGTCCCTTATTATGAGGAAATTGTTGCTCAACATATAGAGTCAAACGTTGTGAAAAAGGATCATGAAACATTAACTATTACGGGCCGAGCACTGGGCAAGGAATATCACTTTGACTATCATGTCGATCCTGAGCTAGAATTACAGCAGGATGAATTGGGCTTTGGTGGGATAACGATTTACTATTTGGAAAATCAAAAGATACAATTGACCCTTGCAGCCAGTGTCTTTCCTATGTATGTGGCTGATTTCCACATTACCTATAAATTTGATCATACTAGGAACGAATTTATGGTCGCTCAAATAGAAGTAGTACCTATTCAACAATAAATGACAGTCGTATATTTTCATCCTTTTATTTATTCGTATAGGATAAGCTCCAAACGTTCATAGTAAGTATGGTATGAAACTTATACCGAATCATACGACGGAGGGATCAATTTTATGAATAATGTTCGTGAAGGTTTAATCCCAACTATTCTCGGGTCGGCTGTCACAGCGGCAGGATATGCCATGAAGCAAAAGCATGGCTCTAATAAAATGGTGGCCAACACCATTTTTGGCTTTGGTTTAGCTCATATTGTGTTAGGAGCTATTGACCTGGTAGAGCATCGTCGTTAAGAAAAGAAGGGCACTATAGTGCTCTTCTTTTTAATTTTGAATAATTTCCCACACAATGTTAGCATGGTAATATAGTTGAAATGAAGGAGAGTTGTATAATGGCCACATTTGAAGATTTTACAGCGCTTGATCTACGAGTTGGTACGGTCTTGGAGGCACAGGAGCTACCAAAAGCGCGTGTTCCAGCAATAAAAATGAACATCGATTTTGGTGAGGAGCTCGGCATTAAACAGTCTTCGGCCCAAATTACAAAACGTTATACGCCAGAGGTAATGGTCGGAAAGCAAGTCGTAGCAATTGTTAATTTCCCCCCACGCCGAGTTGCCGGCTTTAAATCAGAGGTGTTAGTGATTGGTGGAGTGCCAGGTGAGGGAGACGTCATCCTGTTAACACCTGATCAGCATGTACCAAATGGAACAAAAATACATTAAAGAGCCATGCATTATGCAAGAGGCTCTTTTTTGTGAATGGGTATCCATATTTCACTTGTAAAGGTTGGAGAGGAAAAATCGGTGCTCGTATGACTGACTATTTCAGGGCCAGCAATTTGTTCATAGCTAGAAGATGGAAACCACTCAGCATAGATGCGGCCCCACGTTTCCTGAAGTGTTTGTGGGAAAGGTCCTACCACTGTAAAGACAGCCCATGTACTCGCTGGGACAGCAAGTTGACAAAAGTGCCCAGGGTTTGTTCCTGTAGTAGCCACGCCAATATAATGATCGAGTTCTCCCTTCTGCTCCATTCGCCCCTCTGAAAAATTTGTAGAGACTTGGATGATGCCCTTAGGCTCCACATTAGACAGCTTTTTCAGTTGCTCAATATCGGTGATTGTTAGGGATTGCGCTAATTTCACAATGTCCGGATTTTCTCCCTGAAATATAATTGGTACGCGTTTCATCAAGCCAACGATGTGAAAGGCTTCCTTTTGCTCGAGTCGGTAATTCATTTCAATTCCTCCTTGGATAGTAAGTTGGAAGGTCATCCGTGGAAAAGCTTTGAATGTTTGGCCAGTTTGCCTCGCCTCTGAAGGTGTAATCCCATGTAAGTGCTGAAAGGCTCTTGTAAATGCATCTGCTGAGCTATATCCATACTTAACTGCTATATCCAGGATTCTCATAGAGGAGTTCGACAATTCAAGAGCAGCCAGTGTCAAACGTCTCCGACGAATGTATTCGGAGAGCGAGATGCCTGCAAGAAATGAAAACATTCTTTTAAAGTGGTACTCAGAACAATATGCTCTTCTTGCCACTTCCTTCATATCAATGTCATTGATCAAATTGGCCTCAATATAGGCAACCGCTTCATTCAATCGTGTGCATGAATCCACTTGAATAACCTCCCTTTCCACAACATTAGCAAGAATAGAATTGAGTCATCCGACATATTGTGCCCGATTTAGTCGCCTTTCAAAAAAATAATCTATCGAACAGGCAGATAACTAACTTTCGAAGCTACTTTCACATACATATAATAGTGTAAAGCTAATTTTAGCCTTACACCTCCTGACTTGATACTTAGGGTCACTGCTCGCACAGTGGCCCTATGAATAAGAAGGATCAAGCATAGCTTGTATTCCATTTTTTAGCATATCAAATGTGTTATCAATTTCAATTTCTGAAAAAACTCTATCCTTTGGGACAAGCCCTCGCTCTATCATAACGTCCTTTATGTAGTAGTTTGATCATTATAAAGTGAAAGAAATGACCAAGAACTAAAATTCTTGGTCATTATTATGTTAGCGGTAGCTTGAATGGCTAGGTTCAAATAAGTCTTCGTCTGAATGACGCACAAGCGAGAAATGGTCAACATTGTAATGACCATGTAATATGTCATTATGATGTGCGATCATGGCTTCCGGTACTAAATGCTTGGAGCCGTTCGTAGAATGTCCATCAGCGACAACTGTGACATCGAAGCTGTGAACAGTGGCTGCTCTGACGGCTGTATCCACACAATGCTCGGTTTTACACCCCATCATTACTAAATGCTGTACGTCTTGATCCTTTAAATAGTCCAGCAACCCAGTTTTGTAGAATGCATTAGTAGCGAGTTTATCAAAAAAGACAGCTGACGTTGGAACATGGATTTTTTTATGTACTTGAAAGCCATCTCCTTCCCCACCAGCCACATCTTGATCACGAACAAAAATAATTTGAACTTTTTCCTCGATAGCCTTTTTTATTACCTTATTGATCGTCTCTAGTAATTCTTCTTTGCGATAAACAGCTTGTTCCTCCTGATTACCCTCTATCAGTTCTTGCTGTGCATCAATCACAACTAACGCTTGTTTCAAACGCATCTCTCCTTTTTTGGTTACTAACCATACTTTACCATAAAGGAGGACTGATCTTTATTATTTTTTTACCTTCGAAACGGTAATTCCATCCCCAATAGGCAAAAGGATTGATTCGAGTTGTGGGTGATTCGCCACCAGCCTATTAAATTTCTTCATGATGTCTGTATATCGTTTTGGTGTCACTTCTGGGTCTGCAACACTACCCGCTGCTAAAACATTATCCATAACAATTAATGCACCAGTATTTGCTAGTTTTATACAATATGCTAAATAATGCTCGTAATTTTCCTTATCCGCGTCAATAAAGAAAAAATCAAAGTATTTTCCATCAACGACAAGTTTTTCAAGGCTTTCAAGGGCAGGCCCAGTGAGATAGGTCACTTGTTCAGCAAAGCCTGCATTGGCAAGATTTTGTGCAGCTATCTGTGCATATTTTTCCTCTAACTCTAATGAGGTTAATGTGCCCTCATCTTCAATTCCTCTCGCTAGACAAATGCCACTATAACCACCTAATGCGCCGATTTCTAAAATATCCTGAGCCCCTGTAATCGACACGAGCATGGTCAATAGCTTTCCTGATGAAGGAGAAACAGAAATGGCTGGCATACCCTGTTCCGTAATGGAAGATAAGACATTCTCAAGAATGTGATCCTGCTGGGCAAATACCGTATCTATATAGTTATTCACTTTTTTCATGCACATGTTCTCCTTCTTCTATCTGTGAATGGTCAACTGCGGTTTCTACTGTCTCGCTTTCATGTATATCAAACAACTGGCTAAATTCTTGGATCACCATATCAATGGCCTTTAACTCACCTACTAAAATTTGTTGAATGGATTGAAACTCGGGCTGTTCTAATTGCTGTTTAATCGTTGCACGTTTCACATTTAACGTTTCTAAAAAGGCAATGGCTCTCCCTCTTCGGAATGTTTTTGCTCCACGTGTCGCCGTTCCCTCCATTCCTCTGTGACGACCACCTCGATGATGACCTTCCTTCATATGCTCTCTAAAACCTGAACCTCTCATTTATTAAACACTCCTTTTTGTATACAAACGTATACGTTAATTTAAAATCATTGTATACAAGTGTATACAATAAGTCAATAAACATATTGCTTTCATCGTTCAACATATACTAGGGATAGCGATTACTTTTGAAATGGAGGTACGTGTATTGAAAAGAGTCATAAAATATGTTTTGGCGATTGGCACATTATTGATACTGTCAGGCATATTTTTAATTGGTGCGCAATCTCACTATAATCAGAAGGAAATTAAAATTGCGAGTAAACTTTGTCTTGAAAATGGCGGACATCCTAAAATCATTCGTGATTATTTGGCTCTTAACTATTCCTTTTCATGTCAAAAGGACTGAGGCTTTACATAAGATAGATACTCCAGTTATTTTTATCTATCGTTCGGACAAATGGCTAGCTGGCAAATATACTTTCCAGATATGTATAGTGTAATGAAATCCCTGGGACACGAAAAGATTGAAACGACTATCATTTATATGGAAAAGGTTTTGGAGACAGATCAGCATGCTATTCATGAATGGGAAGCGGAGAATTTTAGTGGTTATATCAAAAAAAGATTTAAGATCTGCCTTTTATTTGACTAATTAATTTTCCGATAAAAAATAATAGTTGCTCCGATTTCTACAACTATGGATGGGATTCAGGTAGTTCCATTGTAGTTAATATTCATTGTTCATTGTTTGATAAACTTATTCTTCAACACAGCACCTATTGTATACCTCTCGCTATATCCTCCTTGTTAAACCTTTCGAACCAAAGTTTGCATACATGAGTTTATGAAGATTCTCTTTAATTAAATCTATCATTGTTATGAATGTATAATACTGTTTATATCTCTCCAATTGACTGCCCTAATTTAAATGCATGAATATTTTAGGAAAGGGAGTATCCTCATTATGTTTCTTCAATTTTCTAATATAGAGAATAGAGTCAGCATTATTGGAAGTGCAGGTCAAGCATTCAATTCTATAGGCCAGGAGATCCATTCAATGACAGATCAAATTTCAGATATTTCAGCTACGTCTGAAGAATTTCTGCAAGTGCTGAACAAGTTGCTGCTTCTGTTTCAGAAATCGCATCGGGAGCTGCCACAAGTAGTTCCAATACTTAAATTTTCACGATAGCCATTCAGGAGCAAGTCGGAACAATGTAACAAGTAAAATTAGTCGCTACAGATTTAAGTAAAAAATCCGCGTCTTTACAAAGTAAAATAAATAAATTTAAGTTATAAATTAGCCATGAGAGTTCCATTTATACAAGTAGAATATGCTAAAAAACACCATATCTTTTTTATAAACATTGCAACTTTAATGCAAAAACTAAACGAATTATAAAAATGTTAATAGTAAAGGGTTGCCACAAATAATCAGCTTTCACTGACTTTTTGGACAACCCTACTTTTTTCTATTTTAATTGCATTGTTGTAATGCAAGTGCCATCGCTTTCATAAGTAGAAAATGACGATTCTACCGTTTTGCCTTTGTGCTCCATTTTTATGTTATACGTTTGGTCACGAGGTAGCCATAAATCCATAAATCCATTTGCTAGAGTTTTCATGGTTTCGTCCACTAGCACATTACCTTTTGAGTCTTCAATATAGACAGCTACATCCTTATTAGCCAGCTCACCTTGGCAACCAGTCAAGCTATGGTTAGTACAAGGGTGAGTTTCATTTATGTAAGGAGCAATAGAAACAAAAAATTCGTCTTCTGGCAAAGCATATTCTGACTCTTTTCCTTCCTTATCAGTTAAAATCAGCTGGTTTGATGTGATTGAAGCAGATTCGTCTTTAGTTTTGTCCCCGCTATATTCATTCACCAACTCCTTAATATTTTGCATCTCCATTTCTTTTCTAGCGTTATCGTCATTAGAACTCTCTCCATTGCAAGCACCTAGTACAACAGTAGTAAGCAAAGTTACAGCAAAAGCTTTTAATTTCATTTTATTCACCTCTAATTTCTTCATTCTTTCTACGTCGTAAAACGCTGACGACTTATACTATAAACTATAAATAAGAAGAAATTGTGCAGAGGAAGTATAGATTAATTACATACAAATTTTATTTATTTGAGTATTAGTGACTCCAATTCATTCCAATGAAACAAACGTGACAATGTCGTTGATTGTATGATTGATTTTTTAAAATCACATCAGAAACGCTTCATTTTTTCTAGCAAAATGAACCGTTTCTAAATATGTAATATACTCATAAAATTATAATTCATTTCTTGGCTTCTTAAGAGTATCTCATTCCCATTCAAACTCTAATGTTTTTAGTTTTGACTCATATTCAAAGCCCAATTTTTTTGCTAAACGTTTAGATTCAAGGTTTGTTTCCATTGTTGACCATTGGGGTATTAGTCCATTTTTTATACAATCATCTAAATATGCAGAACACACTATAGTTGCTAATCCTTTATTCATGAGTTTCTCGTCATATGTTTCAACACTAATTTCATGTTTATTCTCATGTACACAGCAAGAAAAACATGCACTTACTATTTTATTACCCTTTATAATACAATATCCCAGTCCATAAGTATTAAAGTCTTCAATTGAATACCAAACCTCTTCTAATACTTCAGAAAGAATTCCATCTGGATCGTTCTTAATGACTTCGGTATCAATTTTTTTATAAGATAATTATCCGGTAAAGATTTGTATTGCTCTTTTAAAGAAACGAAAGCTTCTGGATTGAAATGATAATACAACTCATAATCTGGTTCGTATTCTTTATCAGCAATAACATTTTCTAATACCTGTTCCCATATCTCATCTTTTATGACTGCAATAAACCAGGTTCCACCACACGATTCATAAGTATCAATTTTTAATTCATTATCAAGAAAATCACGTAAAGAATTAATAAACTGTTTATTGGTCGCATTCCCAATAAAAATACTGCTTATTCCTGTTACATCTATTAGAGCTGTATTGGGTTCTTGCAAATTGTCTACATAAATTGTCCCTCTATTCATACCATTAATTATTGAATTTAATGTTAAATCATTCTTCTGATCTGGTGTTTGTAGTAACCTTTTTATTTTGTAGTAGTCTTTTTTATCCAATTTATAAATCATAAAACAGCTCAGCTCCTTTCATAATCTAGATAAAATATTTTTTTATTTAAATTCCTATAGTTTTTCTTAATAAAAAACTGCTTTATACAGGCAGCTACGATAAAGGAGTATGCAACTTTAGTAGCACCAAGTCCTTTGAACCGATTTCGGACGGTGTTAATTCATTTCAAATAAAAGAAAGATCAGCACCTTTTGTCAAAAACTCGGTTGCAAAGGTATGTCTAAACCGGTGAGGATGTAGGTACCTCTTAATTTCCGCATCTATTCCTACTTGCTCGTCAATTTTTTCATTTGCCTAATTCCTAGTCTAGTTCCCCTTTCAGAAAAAAGTGCAGGATACTAAGGTGTTGAGCTTATTTTATCAGTTTTAACAATTCAAGTTAAATATAGTAATGAGAAGCAAATCTAGCCTTCTCAAAAAACTTTCCTTTTTTTTGGGGCCACCTCCCCTGTATAAGGGGCCTTTTGAACAATAAAAAAGACGTCAGGTAGACGCCTTTAAAGTTTGATCGATATCCTCTATCAACCTATCCACTTGTTCCTTTGTTATCTTTATGACATATAACTCTGTCTTTTCGATTCCATCTTGATTGGTTAGGTGTTCAGGATATTGATAGTTGTTTGATATCTCTTTGTCCATACAATCACCTCTTCAATAATATATATTCGACATAAAGTATAGCAAACCTTCAATAAAAAGGAAAATATCCATATACTTTCTCACCCATAGAAGCATAAGTATCCGCTATTCCTATTAAACCCCTGTCAATTGAAGGAACCCATTACTTAAGAAAGTTAATACTTACCCAATTTCGCAATTTTTTTAAGATAAAACACCCCAATAGACATAAGGATGATACCATATACTTTCACCATCATATTTCGAATGGCAGCATCCATCGTTGTACTTAAAAGGGCAAGCCCTATAAATGTAATGAGCAGGCCAATGATAATGTGAATGATTCTCATTTTTCTACCCTCTTTTTAATAGGCGATCCCTACTCGCGTTTTAACAAATTCCTTGCTAAAGATTTGTTGGTAGGCAAAGTAGGCAGTATCGGCTACTGATATTTCACTGCCTCCTTCAGGTAAAAAATTGCGTTCCACTCGATAGATTCCTGTAAACGATCCATCTGGTAAATAGGTAGGACAAACGATCGTCCAATCGACATTGGAAACGTGTAATTGTTCAAAAACGTACTGATGCTCATTAGCAGCAAACGTGGATTTCCGTTTGGATTCAGTTGATTGATAACGAAGGATTGTTGGTGACACTCGACTTTGTAAAATACCTGCAGTGCCAATCGTAATGATTCTCTTAATCTTATGTTGCTCCATAACCTCAAGTATGAGCGAAATACTAGTAGATAAAGTATCGTTGCCATCTGTATTTAATGCACTTACTACTATATCCACATTCACCATAGCCTGTTCGAGATCTTTCTTATTTAAGACATTTCCCTGAAAGATATGTAAGTTCTTATTGTCCAGCTGTAATTTATGGGGATCACGGACAAATGTCGTTACTTCGTGTTGATCTTTTAACGCGAACTCAACAATTTGCCTTCCCACACGTCCTGTTGCACCCAAAACTAATATTTTCATAGACCCTCACCTCTTCATTCCATTATAACATGCCCCTACCATGCAAAAGAGACACATGCAATATGTGTCTCAGGCTTTTCTATTTTATTTCTAATAGCTCAACATTTACTATAAATGCTCCCATATTATCTTCATTGGCCAGCTCATTGATAATCGATTGAATTTCACTTTCTGTGCTTTTTTCTATTTCACTACCATCGTGTAATTGGATGGTGATGATTTGATGGTTGGGGGAATCTACTAAATAGCCTACCGTACTGTCTGGAGAATATCCTGCCTTTCGTATTGCTTGTATGATCTTCTGTGTAAAATTAGTCACTTGTAATTTTTCACTAAACTCTTCCGCATAGGTCGGAGAATTAGAGAAACTTACGGGTATTGGTGAAGGCTGTTTTTCTACAATCAGCCATGAAATCACCACTATAGCGAACATTAGTAAAAAGAAACCTTGAAGTATTCTCTTCATACACTCGCTCCATTTCACCTTCATATTAACAGGCGGAAATCTAGTATTTCACCCCTAAAAACGGTTAGTTATGTACGACAAAGTTTCCATTTTTCTATTCAAAGGGCAAATTACCATGAACTCCATTTGTTTCATTCATAGATTATAAGTGTAAGGGTTGCGCGACCGCTACTAAAAATTAACCATAAGGGAGATTAAAAGATGCAAGATTGTAGATATAATCATTATATGAACTGGGATCAACAAAAAGACGAAGCGAAAAAATGCTGGGAGAAAAAATGTGAGCATAGGTGTAAATGCGAACATAAGGAAGAGAAATGCCCTTGCCAGAAAGAAGAAAAATGCCATGAAAAAGATTGCTGTTCCAAAAATGAATGTAAGGGCTGTATTTGCCATCAATTAAGATGCCTGCCTATGGGCACACTTGTAGACGTAGTGTTAGCAGGTGGTTTTAGCTTAGCTGATGTCTTTTTCATCAGCCTAGATCCTAAAACGTGCTGTGCAACATTCTTGGAAGTAACAGATGAAGCAGCTTCTCCAATTATCGTTGATTGCCAACAAATTGTTGTCATAAGAAGAAGCACTATTGCTTAAAGCTTTCTGGAATCGGAAAATTTATACTTTCCGATAAATGTTAAAGAACTATTTATTTTATTTTCTGCCAGGTTGAATCCTGGCAGAATTTATAGGCTTATTCATTAATAATTACTTTCACGATGGGCTCTAGTTTTCCTCGATAAACATCGCCCAAATAATCAACTTCCACTACAACTGCTCTCGGTTCAAAACGCTGGATACACTCTATCAAACGTTTGGTATTCATTTTTTTCATACGTTGGAAGAGTTTACGGATATCTGATCGAATGCTCCATTCTCGTTGTGGGCAAGAGACCGTAAACGTCGATAAAATAAATGCTACATTTTGTAAAATACCGTCCACTCCCGTAGCTTTTCCATTCACATTACTTAATGCCGTTACTTGATGTGTCATGCTATCAACCTTTCTTCTACGTTCATACTGTTAATTTTGTTCTCTCGAAAAAGAGCACTTTGTTATTTATGCTTGTTTGTCAATATTTATGAACGTTACTTTGTTTGTACCCCATATTATTTTGGATTAAACAAATACTTAGCTGATAGGTATGCTTTAAAGTTTAGCGAGTAAATGCATAATAGAGAACATAGAGCCAGCTAAAGCAGCCATGGATGATTGCCCATATGATGGAATGATGGACACTCCATGAAATCGTGATCGCTAAAACCGAACCAAAGCCTATGCCATTCTTGACGACTGTTTTGTGCTCCATTTTCTTCACCTTCTTTACTTTTTTCATCTCCCCATCTTGCCGTCTCACCTTATTCCCCTCCTCTATATCTTTGGTTTATGTACCAACTAACAAGGGCATCCTGAGAAAAAAGGATGTGTGTTGATGAACGTATTCATAATGGTTACCATCATTGTCATACCTGCTGTCATGGTCTATCTTCAGCAAAAAAGTGATAAAATGCGCCTTGTTTTCAATGCGTTAGGTGTCGTATCAGCCATTTTTTTTGGCTATATTGCCGCTACTTCTATAACGCAGATTATTCTTGAGGATGTGGTCTTTATGACAACGATTCACGCTGTTTTCTTAAATCCCATTTTTCTACTGACAGGCGCGTATTTAGGTTTATTTTTCATTCAATACATGATTAATATCACAATACGTTTTAGGGCTAAGCCTTAACTGTTAATAAAAATCACAATAGACGCGCCATGTCTGTTCTGTTGGATTATAAAAGAAATAAAAATTGCCATTATCCACAATATTCAGTTGTGCCTTGGCATCTGAGGCAATTTGGAAGACAAAAGGTGTATCTTCACCAAAATTATAGCCACTTTGACAAAAGGTCGGGTAGCCGCCAATTTTGTGTTGCGGATACAGGTCTTCAAGGATATCGTCAAAATAATTAAGATCCTCTTCATGCTCCAACCTTAGTATGTCCTCTTCTATTTGTGCAGGAATACCCCCTCCATCCCATACAGGATAATCATTGTGAATATGCTCTGCTTGCAAAGGGAAGGCTCGAATATGGTCGTGCTGCCAGTCCCGTTGTACTAGGTTTTCTAAAGTTGTATAGGCTCTTATTTCAAAATAGGTGCTCAAATCATCCTCCATTAGATGATCGAAAATATTCTCATGGACAAATAGTGTTACCAATTGAAATGGCTGTAAAGCTAGAGGAACATATGGCAAATCTTTTAAAAATAATGTAGCGAGTGGTTGAAAGTCGGAAGGTCGATCCTCCTCTAGTAAAGACCATCCCACAAAGCCAATCCAACTTTCTAAAAGTTCATGGGTTGGACGGAAGCCACCCGTCTGGAATATGGTTGCTTGCTTGGCTAGCTGAGATTGGATATGTTTAATGCTCATGCGCAAGTTCCTGTTGTCGACAGCAGCAATCCGTTATATGATCATTGACCATACCAACTGCCTGCATAAATGAATAACAAATAGTACTACCAACAAATTTAAAGCCGTCCTTCTTCAATTGCTTACTCATGCGATCACTACGATCTGTTGTCACTGGTACCTCTGCCATAGTTGGCCAATCATTTACAATTGGGTGATGATCGACAAATCCCCAAATATATTCAGAAAACGAGCCATATTTTTCTTGTATTTGTAGAAAAGCTTTAGCATTCGTCACAACGCTAGCTATTTTTAATCTATTGCGCACAATACGTGTGTCTTGCTGTAATGCCAAAAGCATGTCCTCTGAATAAAGTATAATTTTCTTCGCATCGAATTGATCAAATGCCTCTCGATAGCCCTCTCGCTTTTGTAAAATCGTCCACCAGCTAAGTCCTGCCTGTGCTCCCTCTAAACAAAGCATCTCAAATAAATGCTGATCATCATAGACGGGTACTCCCCATTCTTTGTCATGATAATCTACATATAACGGTTGATCTAGCTTGACCCACGAACATCTTTTCATCGTAAAACCCCCTATGTTTATGTATTATTTAATGGCTGTGATACATAGCCATCCTTTACTTGTTTTTTCACTTATATATACCGTTTGGAAACCGGTTTGTTTCAATAACTCCTTCATAGCTGCCGGTGTTTGAAAAGCCTCCATATGGTAATTCATTTTGTAGTACTCGGCTATGACAATAAATTTCCCACCATTTTTCAATACCCTCCAAACTTCCCCAACATCATGTTCCAATGATGGCCAAAAATAATGGGTTTGAAAAGCTGTAATTGCATCAAAAAATTGGTCTTCATATGGAATTTTAGACACACTTGCCTCCTTAACAATCATGCTGCCATTTGCGACATTCGCTTCATTCATTTTGATGGATTCCCGTACTGCCTGTGCAGAAATATCAATCCCATAAATTATACCATTGGGATTCAATTTCGATAAAATCCGGAGTGTTTTCCCCCCGCCACAGCCAATGTCTAACACACGGTCCCCATCATTGATGGCACCCTGTCGAATAAACCAGCTATTCATGCCACGATGAGCGATATTCATGATACGGAGCATCCATGAGCCAATCCATCCTTTTGGGTTTTTTGCCTGTTCAATTAACGATTGTAATAATGACATATCGGTTCCCCTCTCTTCAAAGTCGATGTGGATTTTATCCTTTTTTTACATGTATACCCTGTATATAATGATAGAAAGCACATCAACGACAGAAGCTCTTATTAGTTTGTACGTGTAAAATTGATTTTTGTTTCGTTTTTTATCGAATCAATAGAATGGAGGAGTTTTGGATGATTCAACAAGCAGAGCAACAGGATGCCCTTACTGCTGCCACATTAGCTTTATTATTGTGGCCCAATCATACGGTAGAGGAATTTACTGAAAGCATGACACAAGTATTGGAGGATGACAATGCAGCCATTTTCTTAGCTTACGACCATGACAAGGCGATAGGCTTTGCCCAATGTCAGCTACGAACAGATTATGTAGAGGGTACAGACTCTAGTCCAGTCGGCTATTTAGAAGGATTATTCGTCCTGGAAAACTACCGACAACAAGGCTATGCTAGACAGCTTGTGGTGCATTGCGAAAAATGGGCCAAGCATATGGGGTGCTCAGAGTTTGCAAGCGATTGTGAATGGGACAATACTGAAAGTCTACAAGTACATTTACAACTCGGATTTATGGAAGCGAACCGTATCATTTGTTTTACTAAAAAATTATAAAAAAAGCGAAAATAAAAAATCACAAGAGCTTCAGATTTCGCCTTGTGATTTTTTGCATCTATATATAGGTTAATTTAAATATGTATGGTTAGAAATATTTCGTTCGCGCTCTTCGATAATTAAATGGATCAATAATGCCAGCTGTTGTTCTATTCGCATATTGTTTAGATGTAAGATATCAGCAATCGCACTTTTTTGCTTCTCTGCTAATTCAATTTCCTCTAACATTAAAAGAATTTCCTCTTTAGTCAGCCCAAACATCTCTTATCACCTCCACTCCTTTTTTAATTATTATTTTAAACTAATTACACACACTTCACAAATAACATATAATCATCTTTAGATATGAACCATTTTTACTAATTATAGGCTAATTTACCGAAACTAATCAATCTATTATCTATAATTTCTTAATATTTTTTTTACATCAATTTGAATCTTTATTATATAAAAAATAACATTTACAAGAGATTATACCATTTCGCTTCCTAATATTTCGGAATATTACAGAAATTGATAAGGAGTTGTCTATACCATTATAAAAATAATCAGTCAATTTGTCGAATTATAGAGTTTCACTGCATGTTTAACTCATCATTTTTGACACAAACATATTACTTTACCCGTTTAAATAAAATTGAAACTTGTGGATGTCTGCCACAAAAAAAGTAATTTCAAAATTGAAACTACTTATCTTAGTTGTATAATCGGTTATTAAATTATTTTTTTAATATCATTTTTCAGCATTTCTATATGGCTTTCATAATTTGTTTGTACCGTCTCTATTTGTGATACTCTAGAAGTCGTGTCCTTATGCCAAGTTGTTGTCTGAACATGCTTTTGCACATATAACTGACTGTTCTCCTGTACCACCGCAGGAGCCTTTACGGCACTTAAATCTGTATCACGTATTTCTAGTAAAGATTGATTGGACAACGCTAAAAATGGGCGTGCTGCTTCGTCTATTTGGCAATGCTCAATACGACCCATTGAGCGATCAGACCACATTATCGCATACGTACTGTCCCGACAGTCTTTAAAATGGCTGTTGGCTACCTCAAAAATGGCATCGATACATGTAATTCCGTTGCCTTTCATTTGTTCAAATGTACAATGCTGTGTAAACAAACGGGCATTGTTAATATAAACATGATGCCTTTCTAGTTCACGAATGTTTGTATGATGAAGCATAATTTTGGCATGATCATTGCCATAAATACCACCTGATTGCCCAAATTGAATAGTCGATTGATGGAGTTGTAGTCCGCTTGCATCAACAATAATATGAAATTGCTGATGGTTTTGGATTTGACATTCGGTCATCGAAACATCTGCTTCATCTACGATGGACATACCAACCGCCATGCCATTATGGATGTGACATTTGCGAAACTCTGCCTTGCTATTTTCTATCAGCATTTGTGCTTTCACATGACGATGAAATTGACAGTCATAAAATTTAGCCTCTGTTTTTTCTCCCATGTACAGCCCAAGTCCTTGCCCATCTGAAAAAATTGAATCAGATACCATAACTTCGCTACGGTGTACGATCATATTCGTGTCTTGATGATTGTTAATCTCACAGCCATCCATACGTAAAATCGTATCATCGAATAGCTGAATACCAACCCCCTGTCCTTGATGAATCAGGCAATTAGTTATTTCCAGTTCACTAGACGCCGCTACAATTTGCTCCTTTTCATGACCATGAATTTCACAATCTTCCATGACCATCCTCACATGACGAATCGCAAAAATACCATGTTTCTTCCCTTCCAGCAGCAGACAATTGCTTAATGTCATCTCACAGTTTTGCGCAATAATTTGAGCTTTCACGTGATGCTCAAGTGTTGTATCAACGAGAATAACACTGGAACCATTAGCAACACGTAGACCAAAATGATTGAGCGGTGTAGCAAGCACAGCACAATTTTTCATCAGTAAGCTACCATAGCTGACCATAATCTGTGTGCGAATCAATTGCTCCTCAATAATACAATTTTCTAACTGTAGATCTCCTTTCACATAGAGTCCCTGTCCTTGGCGAAAACGTAAATTGCGCATATCCACATGGGTCTGGTAGCGAATAAACACGCCACCTTTAATTGTGACATTGCCAACTCCATACAATGTCAGCCGCTTCGAAATATCCAAGCTCTCCTCATAAATACCATCTCGAATTTCAATCATATCCCCAGGCATAGCCTCTTCAATTGCCTGCCCAATGCTTTGGTACCGATGCATAATACTTCTCTTTACTACAAGTGTTGCCATTTACACACTCCTCAGCCTAAAAATGATCGTATCCTATTTATATACCGAACAGGCTTGTGGTTATTCAATTTTGTGTAAAATTACTGGATTATGCGTGGATTCGCTTGTGAGGATTGAAGATTTTATGACAGTTTATGGCAGTCACGGCACGCCTTCATGTATACGTATATGAATGGATTCGAAAAAAACCAACAAAGAATGATTTCCATCTTTGTTGGTTCTTATTACGCTCAATTATTTTTTTCTCTTCACAAAAACAAAGGCAAAAATAGCCGCAAGCACTACTAGGATAGCAATGACCCACACTGTGCTTGAGTTAGATGATGTCGTCTCATCCGTTTGCTGCTCTTCTCTTGGTGTGGCATTCGATGACTGTACCTCTTTCGTGTCATCTGCTGCTACCTGAGTAGAGCTAAATTGCACATATTGAAGTGTAGCTGCATTGGTTGCTGGTGCATCATGACCTTCCCCGTGACCTTCTTCATGATCACCATGTCCTTCTTGGTTGTCATCATGTCCATGATGGTGATCTCCAGCTGTCGTAAAAATAGAACGTTCTAGCTGTTGGCCTACCCAGCTTTTAGCATCCGTTGATTCTGCAAAAATACGAGGGTGTCCTGACAGCATATACGTTTTACCGTTGATGATAATGCCCGTTTCATCACCTGTCACGACATCTTCAATAGTACCAGTTGGACCTTCAGCAAAGCCACCCATTTGAAGTAGCGTATGGCCGCCCATATCATCGTCTAGGTGTTCCGTTAAGAAGGCAATATACTCCTCCTTCGTCATCGTTGCATCTGGGTTCTCTAATTCAAGTTTATGATGAAAAAGTGCTGTATTTATTTCCTTGTATGTAAGGTCGCCCTCTAAGGAAGAAATGTATTCTTCTTTTTGTGCTGCTTGTGCTAATTCATCCACTGTTGCTCCTTCAAGTCCAAAGAAGCCACCTACCCAGCTTGCAAAATCTTTGCGTGATAAGTTGTCAGTTGGGTTTAAGGCCATATCTTTGCCGTTATACCCAAGAAGCCCAATACTATGTAACACCATTATGTCCTGAATATTTGAGGTTGTTTCAGGGACATCCGTAAATAGTGTACTTTTATCCATCGTATGGGCGTAGGCAGCAGGTGCCATGAATAAAGTACTCATTAGTAATAAAAGTAAATATTTTCTCAAAATGATTCCACCTTCCAATACATAGTATACAGCCTAAATGTGATGGAAGTTTGAAATTAACGGGACAAATCGTTACAGTGCAAATCGGCGTATTAAACTATTTAATTGCTCGGCCATCTCTGCTAGATGCTCAGCACTTTGTTTAATTTCTTCCATAGAGCTAGCGGACTGTTCAATTGTGGCAGAGGTCTCCTGTATGCCTGCCGCTGACTGCTCGGAAATAGCTGCCATTTCATCTATGGATTTATTAATCGTGACCGTATTGTGAACGACATCATCTAGCTCAGAGGACATTCCTTCAATATTTGTAGCAATGGCCTCTATTGCGTCGGCAATATGATGGAACGTTGCATTGGTGGTCGTAATTTGCAATGCTCCTTTCTCCACTTCGCCATAGCCCTGCTCAAGAGAAGCGGTCACTCTACTGGAACCATCCTGAATGTTACGGACGATATCCGTAATATCTTCCACAGAACATGACACTTGCTCGGCTAATTTTCGGACCTCATTAGCCACTACGGCAAATCCTTTTCCTTGTTCCCCTGCTCTGGCTGCTTCAATTGCTGCGTTCAACGCTAGTAAATTTGTTTGTGCTGCAATGGTTTGAATGACTGTGACAAGCTTTGAAATTTCTTGTGTTTGCTTGCTTAATCCGTCAACCTGATCTACTGCATCCTTCACAATATGTTGAATTGCTCCCATCTGCTTTGTAGAGGAGGACATTAAGTCGCGTCCTTCCTTTGTTAAAGCTTTAACATCCAGAGAATAGTGTTGAACGTCTTTATTACTTTGATGAACAGAGGTTACTTTTCCTGCAAAGTCGTTCATAGAAGTTGCAACATCCGTCGTATGGCTGGCTAGCTCATCCGTCCCTCTTGCAATTTCCGTCATCGTATTGACGATTTGGTCTGTCCCCGTCTTTACTTCTGATGTTGATTGCAATAGCTCCTCACTATGGGCCGCTACGTCATTCGATACCGTTTGAATATGCTTCAATAAGCGATTCAAAATATCCGCCATTGTGTTGGTTGCCTCCATTAGCTGGCCCACTTCGTCTTTCGATTGAATCTTTAAAGGAGGACCGCTTAAATCGCCATTCGTCATTTGTTGCATCCGCTCCGTTAATGTCATAATAGGTCTTGATATACCGCGGGCACTCAATAGCTCAACAATAATCGCTATGACAAAAATGAGTAAACCTACGACGATGCCAATAAGCTGCTTATTCTCCCCAGTAACTATCATGTCAGCGCCTACCTCATTGATCGCTTGCTTCCGTTGCTCTGCTAAACCTTCATAGCCTTCACGAATAGTCGTTGCTGTTGCATCCATTTTCGTAATGTTTTGGATAGCGAGCTCCACATTACCTCGGTCATATACAGCAAATACTTGTTGTTCAATATAGCGGTTCCATTCCTTCGCCTTTTCTGCAAGTTTGCTGAAGTCTTCAGAGCTTGTTATGGCTAATCGTTTTTCTTCGTTGCTCGCTGCACGTGCTACATTGTCTTGAAAAATATCTTTATACTTTTCATCGCCAGACAATACATAGCCTCTAGCCGCAGCTATTCTTAAGTCAATGGTTTGTGCTTGCTCGTAATCAGTCGTTAATAGCTGTAATTCTTGCTGAACGATTTGTTCTGTTGCATGGTTACTTTGCTTAATAGCAAAATAGTTGTACACGATATATAACGCCATTATCGTAATGACAATGCTAAAGGAAAAAACAATTCTTCTACTAATTGTTTTGAATGACATATGCAAAAACTCCTTATTCTTCGAATCTATTCCATAAAAAGTAATCTACCATTTTCATTAAAAGATTGGTGGCTTTAGGAATTTTTGCTATATTTCCAGAAATAACTTAGTCAATTTTGTGTATTTTATAGCATCTTTCACCATGAGTAATTTGTCCTAATCAATTCCAAGCATGAAACATGACGTCTCCATTAGTTTCACTTTTGAAATATACCATCGATTGAAACATGCACATATCTTGTTCGATTAAATGGTTGGCTTCAAAACCAGTAATTCCTTTTGTGTATCCAATCACTCCTTCAAATTTGTCTCTCTATGGACCTTCTAATTTAAATAGTCATATTCCTACCAGATTGTTCAAAATAAAAAAACGCACCCCATTGGTTTGGGGTGCGTCTACTTGATTTAGCCTACTACTTCTTGGTATTCAGGATGCTTTTCGAACTCAGCTTTTGCGAAAGGACATAATGGTATGACTAGTAACTTTTCTTTTTTCGCATAGTCAACTGCCGCTTTGACTAATTGCTGTCCAACATTTTGACCTCTTAGATGCTCGCCTACATGTGTATGATCGAGAATAATTCTACTTTCCCCTACACGTACGAAATGTACCTCTGCCTCACTATTCTCCTCGTTGCCGATATAAAATGATTGGTTACCTTGTTTAATTTCCATGGCATAATGCTCCTTTTAAATTTTGTATTTTAATGCGCCACTTGGACATCGATTGATAACTTCTACTACATTTTTGACAGCTGCTTCATCTGGTGCAATCCAAGGCTTTGCTTTAACATTAAACACCTCTGGCAAGCCCTTTACACATTCAGCCGCATGTTGACACATGTCCTTATCGAAATAAACTGTTATCTCTTTTCCTCTATATTCACGGTACCCCATACCTAACACGCCCCTCACAGAAAGTTTATTATTCAATTGGTGTTAATTTTTCTTCAATTTCCTGCCGCCGTTCCTCTAAAAATGGTGGCAAATCTAAACGTGTTCCTAAATCCTCCACAGCCGTATCTACGGTAAAGCCTGGTCCGTCTGTCGCTAGTTCAACTATTATGCCATGTGTTTCTTTCATGTAAATACTTGAAAAATAGTAACGATCTGCTTTCCTAATAATAGGAAAACCAAAGTCTTTTATTCGTTGTTCCCACTGCTCAAGCTCCTCCTTATCGCTCACGCGGATGGCTAAATGGTGAACACTACCTCTTCCAGGTTTCTCTTTAGGACCCTTTTGCTCGACAATGACGATCTGTCCTTGTAATTGGTCTTCCTCTGCTTGAAAAACAGCTTCAGTTAAAGTTTTTGATCGTTCTTTGTAGCCAAATAATTGTACGATTGTTTTCGCAGCATCCTCTAAAGAGCTTACAGTTAGTTCCACGGGGCCCATCCCTAAAATTTGATGAGCCATCTCAACGGATGAATGTTGCCACTTTGTCCATTCTTGTGGAATAGGCTTGTCCTGATTATTTAATAACACTAGGCGTAGTCCGTCTGGGTCCTCAAAATAGATCGCATCCGTGCTATGTTGTTATATCACTGTGCTCGATCTGAAATTCATCCAATCGATTTTTCCAGTACATTAAGCTGTCATAGGAAGGTATGAGTAAACCAATTCTTGTAATCGCATCAGTACCACGATGTGTCCGTCCAGCGTGCGATAATTCAAAAAATGTTAAGCCTGTACCAGGACTACCTATCAAATCACCGTAAAATACATGATACATACTGGGATCATCTTGGTTAACTGTTTTTTTCACACGACGAAGTCCTAAAATATGGTTGTAAAACTGATGATTTTCATGAGCATTTTTCGTAATCATTGAAATATGATGGTGTCCTGCGATCTTTAACATAGAATATTCTCCTATCTGTTATGCTTTTAAATTAATGCTTGTTCAACTGCGAAAACATGTTTGTGTTTGTTTAAGTACTATTACGAAATTATTATCTCGATTTAATTTATCTCTAATTCGAGATAATAATAACACGATTTTTAATAGGTAGTCAATACCCTTTAATCGTCAGTTCTTCACATTAAAAATTGCATGATTTCCTGAAGAATTTCATCTTGCTCCCGACCTAATGTCATTAAATGCTTGGAGTTTTCAAATCCTTTTTTTAGCTTCTTCACAGAATGAACTCGCTGATAAATAGTGTCGGCACTGTGCGCGTATAAGTCCTCGTCTCTTTTGCCGTAGAAAATAGCAATTGGCATCATGATCTTCTCAAGCTGTTGCATCGTTTCTTTAATAAACTGCTGAAATCCAATCATCGCGTCCAATGGCATGTCGTTAAACGGCTTCATTTCATTTGTAACTTGCGGCTCTGATTTACCCTCGATATGTTTATAATTATAAGCATAGTCAATGATTCTTTGTTTTAGTTGTGCAGGTTCCTTATCAATCGGTACCGATAACACAATGATTTGCTCTAGCTTTTCTAATTGTGCAAGTTTCAATGTAAAAATACCACCGATGGATAAGCCGATAACAGAAATTTTTTGATAGCCTTCATTCAGCAAAAATTGGTGCGCTTTCACCACATCTTGCCACCAGTCCTCAACTTTGTACTTTACTAACAGTTCTGGCTTATGGCCGTGTCCTCTGTAAAGAGGTACATAACAGGTAAAGCCCTTTTCGTGTAGCTTCGTCGCCACTTTCTTCATATCTCTTGTATGACTTGTAAAGGAATGTAAAAGCAAGACTGCCCGTTCATTTCCTTTCAAGTATATTTCTTTAGCCGGTAAAATAGTTAGCACAACATCAGAACCTTTCTTCACGTACATCATAATAGAAGGTAGCCTCATTTAAGGCTACCTTCTTGTTGTATTTATAGCATAATCGAAAGACATATGCCACTGACTACAGCATCATATCATGCCGAATTTTTATTGCTGCTAGGCTCCCACAAATAATACCGCCTGGCCAATCGCAATAAAAAAGGCCTCATGCTGAATAGGACTGTTGTCTTCAATTTCTAGTGTAATGTCAAAATGAGTTTCGCAAAAAGTTGCTTGCCAACGTGCTATCGGCTCCTCATTCCATGTAAAGATCGACCAGTCTTCCATTTCTTTGCTGAGCTTAATTTGATGCTCTCCATCTGTAATAAGTAAATCAGGAATCATAATTTGCCAGCCATCATAGGCAATCATATAGTCTTTTCCCGTCACTAGATCCTTTCCTCGAAAATGCACACGACCACGACGGGATACTTTTTTACAAGTAAATAAAGGTCGGCCATGATGATCATGGACGTCAAAACGAACAAAATAACGAAAATCCATCGTCTTATCGAATGCTTTTTTAAGAGCATTAGAATAAACACGTTGAACCGTT
Organism: Lysinibacillus sp. UBA5990; assembly: GCF_002429815.1. Classification (NCBI taxonomy): domain Bacteria; kingdom Bacillati; phylum Bacillota; class Bacilli; order Caryophanales; family Bacillaceae; genus Lysinibacillus; species Lysinibacillus sp. UBA5990. The sequence continues at coordinate 1,002,276 of NZ_DJAY01000015.1, read as the reverse complement.
GATGATGTCTCTCCTAATTCATTTAAAATAGAGACCACCTCTGTAGAATCTATTTCCATTGGCTGTTTATATGTATAGGTTTTCAATCGACTCGCTCCTTCAAAACAATTGCTTCCTTTAAACTAACATAAAATATATGCCCAATTCAAAGAATGTAAACGTCAGATTGTGCGGTATCATAAATTTGCCTTTCTCAATTTCAAAAGCTTAATGGTCAGTGCTTAGCAGCATTTTATTACATACAAAAAGTAGACTACTTCTTTCATAGTAGCCTACCGGATTTTCTTTATTTATCTAATTTAAACGTAATGTCTCCTACGCCTATTTCTGATGTGATTTCTAGCACAACATCTGCTTTATCATACGCTTCATTGACATAGACACCTTTGCCCTTAGAAATAAGGCCCTCGAAATTGGATGAACCTATGCCCTTTTCTGTCGTTAATTTGACACCAACCTTTGAAGGTACAATGACCGTCGTTTGACCTACCCCAGTTTCAATATTCGCTTTAAAGCTTTTTTTCCAATCGCCACCTAAGTTGACTGTGAGATCGCCGACACCTGCTTCAATATCTAATTTTTCTAGCTGCAGTCCCTGTAAATCTAGATTGGCTAAGGAAGCTCCTGTTTCTACCGTCAAATCCATCGGGATATCGTCATTTAATTGGATTGCCCAATTGTTTTTAATATTGGAGATGCCTAGCTTCGTCGAGCCTTTATGTTTAATTTCAACTTCTCCTGTATCGCCACTAACATCATAGTTAACTTGAGGGGCTAGCTTTTTAATATTATAGTCCGCCTTGCCCTCAACCCACTCCTTGGCGCCACCAGTTAGATTCATTTCTCCGACACCTAAATCAATATCTACCTCTAGTGTCTTCGCTTTATCCTTTTCTACTAAGATGGTCTCTTCTTGCATTTTGTTTGGCATAAACGAAAAGCACCCCGACAAGACGAATACTGATGTGCCCATCATGACACCTAACCCAACTAATTTTTTCAATTTAATTTCCTCCCGCTATATATTCTACCAATAATTTCATTATATAGGAGTGGAACATATAAAATACGACCTTGCGTTTGAAATTCCTCTAAGACCTGAGACGTAGTAGTTACGATTGGTGTGGAATATCATCACCCTCTAGCAATCCTTTTAAATTAGCAAGGGACGCATCATAGCCCTGCATATTGAAGCTAACCGTTGTGCCGTTGTCCTGTTCTGCTAAAGACATCGCGATCACCGATTCTGGAACTTCCAAGTAAAATGAAAAAATCTCATATTTTTTGACTTGCTGGATCGTTAACTGCATTGGCAGTGGATCTGCTAGCTGATTATGGTCATTAGGCATTAAAGTAAAGGTCATCTTCTCCCCTTCAGCCAGTTTAGGGATGTCCCAGGTTGAGTCTGGCGCATACCATTGTGAGAGGGCTTGCTCCTCAGTGATCGCTTGCCATACATTTTCTACTGCCGTTTGAATCCAAATTGAACTGCTCATCCGCAACATCCTCATTTCCTGTTTTTCTATTATTTTACTGAACTTTCCGAAGAGAGGCTACTATTGGTTGTTCTCCATAAATAAAACGCTCCTACAATGACCATCATAGCTACTATATCCAGAGCCATTTGATGACTTGAAAAAATGGTAACGAGTAAACCATAGATAGCCGGAGCCAAAACAATAAAGAATTGATTAATCGTTAAAGCGGCACTAACAGTAAGTCCCACAGATTGAGGATCGGACTGCTCCGTTACACTGGCTATATATAAGGAATACCAGCCTAGTGCGAAAAAGCCCATCACACAGCAAAATAACATCATTAAGCTCTTAGCCTGTAAAACAACAGGCATACAAGCGACCATCACAAATGTGGCAAGCATAACAATTATTAGTAAGTGCTCGCGTTTCTGAGCGAAATATCGGTCACTCAGCCAAGCAAGGGCAATTCTTCCTACCATCCCTCCAAGCAGGACCAAACTTAAATACTTCCCAGCTGCTGTTAAGGAATAGCCACCTTCCTGATGTAAATAACTCATCAAATGGGCGATGAGGATCATCTGTAAAGACATCATCACAATGCCCACAAAAAAAATGGGATAGAGCGCTTGATTGTCTTTAATAGCCTTCATCTTTTCTTTAAACGGTATCGGTGTTACTACAGCCGTATTATGCTGTTTTGGCTCCTGATACATGAACAAAAATAGGAAACCGCCACCGATTGCTATGACACCTTGTGTCCAATGCACAGCTGACAGATGGAAATGATGATATAAATAGGTAAGAATGAAGGAAGCGAGAGCCCCTCCGATTGGAATACCGGTTTGGCGAATTCCGATCGCTAAACCCCGATGCTTGTCTGGGAACCATTTCACGATGGCCGTACTACCTCCCGTTTGGGCACTACCATACCAAAAGCCAACAACTATTAATACGACTAGCAATGTCGTATAATGATTCACAGGAATTAAGAGGAACGTACAGACGCCAAGTAAAATAGAGCCCCATCCAATAATTTGTTTTTCTCCTTTTTTATCCATGAGATAGCCAAAGAAAAGCATTGAGAAAATCGGTCCAATATTCACGGCAGAAACAATTAATCCCGTTTGGAATGACGTTAAGTGCCATTCCATTTGATAAAAGGAAGCAACCGGCCCCATCCCGTATGTGACAAAGGTGGAAGCTGTTTGCGAAAGCGTAGCCACCAGTAAAATGATCCATTTATAATATGTATGCATGTAAACCCTCCATAGCTATATACCGCTCTATTTATGCGGTACACTTAGATATCTTGAGTTTACGTTGACAGCTAGCTTACGTAAAATGGAGGAAAATGATAGCGGCTATCAAAAAATTTAATAGGTGTGTGACGAATAACATGAACATTGAAGAAATTTCCATTAAAATTGAGCTTTTAGAAAGGCAAAATTTAAGTAAATCTGCCGAAATCACCAACTATACACAATCGGCCTTAACATCGAAGGTAAAGAAGATGGAAAGTGAAATTGGACAGGAAGTCTTTAAACGAACACCTCAAGGCTTAAAGCTAACAGAAGTAGGTGACCACTATTTACAATTTTTAAAGCAGGTTGCCCAAGAATATGAAGAATTTTTACAAACCGTAGGATTCACTCAAGCCCATATTCAATTTGGAACCTCCCATACGACGATTAAAATATATGGGGCGTCCATCATGAATGCGCTACAAACCAGTCATAGTCCGATCGATGTGGATTTCACAGTCGAATCGAGTACATCGTTAAATCACAAAGTACATCAGGCGGAATTAGACTGTGCATTAACGAGTAATCCATTAAAACATTATGCGGATTTACACTATGATTTAATGACAACAGAAACATTTGAAGTCATCTCGAGCCCTGCCCATATCATCGATTTTGACAAGCCAACACCTGTGACACTCCTAGTTTTAAGTAAAGGTTGTATGTATTCAAAGGCCTTAGCTGAATGGCTTACGCACAAGAAAGTCCCGTTTACGATGAAGGAAATTAAATCCGTAAGTAGTATCCTTGATTTTCTAGAAATCGAGCATACCTTGGCAGTATTAAATACGAAGTTACTTGCACTCTACCCATGTCCTGACCTGCACTTTTATGAAATGGAGACGTTAAACAAGGTCATTGAGACTGTCTTTATTTATAAGAAGGAAAACTATAAGCAGTCTTCTATACTGCAATTAAAGCAGGTAATAGAATCCTTGCTTGAAAGGAATGAACTGGATGATCGTTAGCTCAGGTTGCTCTTTATGCGAATATTTTAAAAAGCCTATATTATTCACGCATACTGCAATATAATAGGTTTGATATTATTAAATACATAGGAGTACATCATGTTTTATTACATCTCATTGTTTTTGGCAGTATTTGCTTTATCTACATCAGCTATTTTTGTTAAGCTTGCTGATGCCCCGCCGGCTATTACGGCTTTTTATCGATTATTTTTTGCGATGCTCGTGCTCCTCCCCTTTTTGTTAGCACAAAGGGGACTACGACAAGAGCTAGCTAACCTGTCTAAAAAACAGTGGGGACTGGGTATTCTATCAGGTCTATTTCTGTCCTGTCATTATGTTTTATGGTTTGAATCATTAAACTACACATCCGTGGCCAGTTCAACGGTTATCGTCACACTACAGCCGTTATTCTCTTTAGTAGGTAGCTATTTTTTATTTAAAGAGCGCTTTTCAAAAGGGGCAATTATTGGCTGTTTGGTAGCGATCATCGGCTGTTTCATCATCGGCTGGCAGGATTTTCAAATTAGCGGACAAGCGCTTTATGGCGATATTCTCGCATTTATCGCGGCAGGCATTATTACAGCCTACTTTTTTATCGGGCAATCTGTACGGAAGGATTTATCCCTTATTACCTATTCGATTATCGGATATGGCAGTAGCTCAATCTTCTTAGCCATTTACGCCCTCTTTATGCAGGAATCGTTTTTCGACTATCCTGCATCCACATGGTGGTCCCTACTAGGATTGGCTGTGATTGCAACGATTTTTGGGCAAACGATATTTAATTGGCTATTAAAATGGTTAAGTACAACAGTCATCTCTATGAGTATTTTAGGAGAAACAATTGGCACATGTATTTTAGCTTATTTTATTTTAGATGAAATGATTTCCGTTCAACAAGGGATTGGCATAATCGTCATATTACTAGGACTTGCCCTCTTTTTACTCCAACAACGAAAGTCTGCATAATAAAAAAACAACGGCAAAAGACGGCCGTTGTTTTTTTATGGCTGAGTAAAGCGAAAGGTCGTACCATCCTTGCTGGATTGTAAAGAGACTTCAATATTCAATGTTCTAGCAATATCTTGGATAATTTTCAATCCAAGACCACTATGTTTGACGTCTGACTGAAAGCCGATGCCATCATCACACATCAGTACCTCTCCCGCTTTAATCGTCACCATTAGTTTTGTTGCTTGGGCATGCTTTAACGTATTTTGAAAGACATTATCAAATAAACGTTGTAACCATAATTCATTACTTGTCCAAATTGCCTCTGCATCTTTTGGATGAAAATGGAGTGCAATATTTTGCATGCGGTATAAGTAACTCCATTTCTTAATCATCGTCTCTAATAGGAAAGCTAGCTGAACTTCCTCCTGAACGACAAAGGCATTTTCGCTCGTATCAATAGACTGGTATTGCAGTTCATTCGTTAAATTCGCAATATAGTGAATTTGTGCGTTTAACGATTCCACCAATTTTGGTTGCTCTTGTAGTTGATCTTCTAAGTAAAACAATTGCAAACGTATCGCTGTCAATGGTGTATGGATATCATGTCTTAATTTTTGAAGCAGCTCTTTTTGGAGCTCCTGCTGTTGAGCTAACTCTAATTCCCGATAAGTCGTGCGCTCAATTAAAAGATTGACAGATTGAATTAACTGTCCTATTTCATCCTCGCTATTTACCGTTAACGTATTGGGTATCCGTTCATTACTCGCTAGTTCCCGTATTGTTTGGTTGAGCATTGTAATTCTAGCTAATAAGGAATGGATGGATGTGGAAAATAGTAAGGCAAGAATCCCTAAAGACAGCACAAAGGCAAGCAGCATAACAGGATATGCAAAGGATTCATGGAACGGGATGCCATTATTTTTCGTTTTAAAAGCCTTGTCATAAAGGATGGACATGAACACACTAATACCTAATAATACGATGGGTACACTCCCAATCGCTACCAACAACAGTGTTCTATATTTAGTTTTTAACGTCATTTCTTTATATGGGTATTTAGACGATACCCCTCTCCATAAATATTTTGTAAAATAATGCCTGTTGAATCGTTCAGCTTTGTCCGAATCTTTTTTATGTAGACATTGAGAATATTATGGTTACGCTCATCTAACGGCCATAAATAATCAAAAAAGTGGTCCTTTGTTAAAACTCTGTCACGGTTATCAAATAGATAAAAGAAAATTTTTCGTTCTATGGCCGTCAACGAAATTTCGTTTTGAAGATGGTGATGAAATACTTTACGATGCTCTCCATCAATGAATAAATGCTGAATTTGCGTAAACGTCCCATATTGTTGTACTAGCATTTTTTGGATTCTTAGCAATAGTTCTCGTGGGTCAAACGGCTTTGTCAAATAATCTTCCCCAACTGTTAAACCTTCTAGCTTGCTTTCAATATCACTACGTGCTGATAAAAAAATGATAGGAATATTTAAGCCTAATTGTTTAATGTTTTTGCTTAATTGATAGCCATCCTCTCCTGGTAGCATAATATCCATAATGACTAAATCTACTTCCTGAATGAGCCTCATTATATCTCTGCCATCTGTTTTCCATATGGCTTCATAGCCTTCTCTTTGCATTATCTTTTGAAGTAAATCACCAATCATGGGATCATCTTCTACAATTAAAATTCTAAATCCTTTCATGTTAACGACCTCTCTAATCAGCATTCGTTTTCATAAACTCTATCGCTAGTTGATAGATTTCCTCTGGTTGATAAAGATATATACTATGAGTGCCACTTACCTCTTTCACTTCTGCGTGCGTGAATTGCTTCGCGAAGTCTGCGTAATCTTGGCGATTTTGCTCTGTATACTTTGAATGTTCATTTTCCTTCGCAATAGCATCAACTATTATAATTGAGGTGTCTTGTGGTAATGGAAGCTGTTCTGATTGTAAACTATTTTCATAGACGTGTAACAGCTCATTTTTCATATCTTCATTAAAAAATTGCTTAAAGGACAAAGCTTGATAGAGTTCCTTTTCTTCAGTCGTTAAAAAGGACATACTCAGAACTTGCGGATTATACACCTGCGAGGGTACTAAGCGGTGTAAACCTACCTTAGTAGCTAGACTCATTCCCTTCACCATCCATCTATCCAAGGTACCCATCTTATGCTTTACATACTGACTAGGCAAGCCAATATCTAGAGCGATAATTCCTTTTACTTCTTCTGGGTATTTTTGTGCCCAGTAAATCGCTTCAAGTCCTGATATAGAATGAGGGACAAGAATATAGGGCGGCTGAAGCCCACTTGCCAGAAGTGACTCCCTTGTTTGCATAAGAATGGTATCAATATCTCTTTCATCATGGGCGATCTCACTAAAACCATAGCCAGCTCGGTCCACTACAGCAATTTGATGGTGCTGCGAAAACTTACTATAAAGCCCCTTTAACTCATAAACAGGAGCTGCAATGCCTGACCCTGCCATAAAAACATATGTATCCTCCCCAGCCCCCTCTCGATAGACATTCATGCTTTGACCATTAACGTTCACTATCATGCCGTCATTTCGTAAAATGGCCTCCTCCTTTTGGATCAAACGATTGTGGTACATACTGACCGCTACGATGCCGATCGATACGATGACCCCCAAATAAATAAACATTTTCTTTATGATTTTTTTCATACGCCTCTCCTCTCCGTTGATACTTGTAAGGATACATGTGAAAAATTAATAACTACTTAATTTTTGAAGAAATGTTTACTTGATGAGCTGAGAGGCTAATCAATGAACAGAAAAAAGCTCCTACATAATGTAGGAGCTTTTTTAGAGTCATGCATTTGGATAGGTTTTCTGTAAAAAGACGATAGACTGTTGAATAAGAGCCTTTAAAATAACTTCTTCAACATCAGCGAGTTTATTAATATAAACGCAGGCTTTCCCTGTTGTGTGTTTACCAAATTGCTGTAATAGCTGCTCTCGCTCACGATCACCTGGGGCAAAGTATAAACTAATTTTTGCCTTGCGAGGGGAAAATCCGACAAGTGGTGCATCGCCTTCATGGCCTGTTTGATATTTATAGTGGTAATGACCAAACCCAATTATACTTGGACCCCACATTTTAGCCTCATAGCCTGAAACCTCTGTAAAAATGTCCAATAGTCGATAAGCATCTTCCCGCTTTTTTGGATGATCAACACTTTCAATAAATTCAATGACACTTGCATCGGTTTCTTTCGTCTTTAATTCATACATGTGTATCCCTCGCCTTCACAAAATCGGATTGTTCATCCCTATTATTCCCTATTCCGCCTGCTCTAACAATAGTTTTTGTTGGAGTTGTCGATACATCCCTTGTTGTTCCATCAACTCTTGATGATTGCCTTTTTCAATAATTTCACCATGTTGTATAACGAGTATTTGGTCTGCTTTCTCAATGGTTTTCAAACGATGGGCGATAACAAAGCTTGTGCGACCCTGCATTAAATGCTGTAAGCCTTTTTGAATATCGACTTCCGTTTGCGTATCCACACTGGATGTCGCTTCATCTAAAATTAAAATATCCGCGTTCTCCAAAATGGCACGAGCAATAGCAATGAGCTGCCGTTGTCCCTGACTTAAATTAGCGCCACCCGCTTGAACCGGCGTATCGTATTGTGTAGGTAAATATTTTATAAAATGATGGGCATTCGCAATTTTTGCCGCATCCACAACCTCTTCATCCGTCGCATCCAGCTTACCAAAGCGAATGTTTTCACGAATAGTGCCAGAGAACAAATAGGTATCCTGTAAAACCACACCTACCCGTTGGCGAATTGTAGACATTTTATAGTGTTCAATATGGTGCCCATCAATTAAAATTTCACCCTGATCCACATCATAAAAACGTGTTAGTAAATTAATAATAGTTGTTTTCCCTGAGCCAGTAGGACCAACAAGAGCTATCGTTTCCCCCGCCTTTGCTTGGAAGTTAATGTTTTGAAGAACTGGCTTCCCTTGCTCATAGCTAAACGATACTTGCTTGAAAACGACATCGCCTTTTAATGACGGTGCCTCAATAGCCTGAGGACGATCAGCTACCTCTGACGGTTCATCTAGTATTTCAAAAACACGCTCTGCTCCAGCTATAGCTGATTGAAAGGTGTTTAACAGATTAGATAATTGATTGAGCGGGCGGAAAAATTGCCTTGTATAAGTGACAAATGCAGCGATAATACCAACTGTCACAAAACCTTTCACCGCTAATAGAGCTCCTGTCCCGATGACTATCGCTAGGCCTAGGTTATTCATAAAGTTATTGATGGGTCCTAATAAGCCTGACGTAATCTCTGCGCGTTGTGCGGAGTTTCGCAAGTTTTCATTTTGCTGATGGAACGTATCGATGGATTGCTGTTCCTTGCCAAAAAGCGTGAGTACCTCTGCGCCTGTAATCATTTCCTCAATATAGCCATTTAGCTTACCAAGATCTCGTTGACGCGCCGCATAATTTTTACTGCTGCGTTTAATAATTTGCTTAGTGGTGAAAACGATAAGCGGAATAATGATCAAGGTCACAATCGCTAATGGCCAGCTTAATGTGAACATGGCAATACTAACACCAACAACAGTTAAGATGGACGATACAATTTGCGTCACACTTTGAGCAAGCGCTGTATTTAAATTATCGATATCGTTTGTGACACGACTCATTAAATCACCGAGCGCACGCTGATCAAAAAATCTTAAAGTGAGCGTTTGTAGTTTTTGAAACAGTTCCAGACGCAATATCCGAATCGTTTTCATCGCCACATGAATCATGACATAGGTTTGCAGCCATGTCAGAATAGACGCTACAGTAAAAATCACGGCTAATAGGATTCCTAGTCGGATTGTCCCATCAATATCCTTTTTCATCATGTAATCATCAATGATATGGCCTATCATATAAGGCCCCGCTAAACTTAAAAACGTAGAAGCGATGACAAAGAAGATGGAAATATACAGGCCTATTTTTTGCTGTTTGACATAGCGCCAAACTCTTGTCAGTGTTGCCCTTTGATTTTTCGCCTTTTCGGCTGGCCCTCCCATACGAGGTCCACGTCCAAAATTCATTTGCTTTGGTTGATTTTGACTCATCCTTCTTCACCAGCCTTTTGCTGTGACGCGTAAATTGCTTGGTAATGTACATTGTTTTGAAGTAGCTGTTGATGGGTCCCTTGCCCAACTATCTCGCCATCCTCTAGGACAAGAATGACATTTGCCTGCTGTATCGAGGCAATTTTCGAAGCTACAATCAATGTCGTCGTGTCTTGAAAATGGGCGGCTATGGCCTGCTGCACATGTTTTTCTGAAGCACTATCAAGGGCTGAGGTAGTATCATCCAGCACGAGAATAGCTGGCTTTCGAACGAATGCCCGACTTAAAGCCAAGCGTTGCTTTTGCCCTCCGGAGAGATTCGTAGCCCCCTGTGACAGCTCATGTGCTATACCCTTATCGAGCCGCTCTACAAATTCACTAGCACAGGCAGCATCCAATGCCTGTTGTATTTCCTCTGCCGTTGCATGTTCATTACCAAGGCGTATATTTTTTTCTATCGCCCCAGAAAACAATAAAGCCTTTTGTGAGGTAAATCCAATATGGTCCCGTAACGTGGATAAAGAGTACGCTGAAAGCGGTTTGTCATCCAAGTAAATGGCTCCACCTGTTGGATCGAATAGGCGCGGTAATAGCTTTACAAGGGTTGATTTACCGCTACCTGTTTTCCCAATGATGCCCACTGTTTCCCCTGGCTTCACTGAAAATGAAATGTTTTTAAGAACATCCTCTGCCGTTTCATAATAACGATAACTTACATGATCAAATTCAATTGCTCCTTTTATAGGATCTGTCCATGCAAGTTCTGCTTCCTTAACGGCAATGTCCTTATTTAAGACATCCACAATTCGTTCTCCCGAAGGCAATGCACGCGCAATTTGCATCAGCACCATACTGGAAGACATTAAACCATTTAAGATAATCGTTAAGTAATTAATAAACGCGAGAATAACCCCTACCTGTAATGTCCCTGCCTCAACCTTAATGGCCCCAAGCCAAAGTGCTGCGACAATCCCTAGGTTAACGACGAACATCGTAAATGGCACAAGCACCCCTACAATTTGTTCTGCAGTGATGAAGCGTTTTGTCAGCCCATCATTCAGCTCACTAAATTGGGATACCTGTTGGGTTTCACGGCGAAAGGCTTTAACGACACGGATACCCGCTAAATTTTCCTGTAGCTTCGTATTCACTGCATCAATAGCCTCTTGGACGCGGCGATACAGCACCCCCGAGTACTTCGTGAAAAAATACATAGCCACAATCAAAATCGGCACAATGATAAGAAGTATTGAAAAAAGCTCCCGTGCTGTTACAAAGACGATAATGACTGCCCCGATAAAGAGTAGTGGCCCACGCACAAAAATACGCAACGTCATCATAAACGCGCGTTGAATACTTTCCACATCACTCGTTAAAATGGTAATTAGCTTGCCAGTCGTAAAGGCATCACGCTCTTTAGCTGAATAGGACATCATTTTTTGATAGAGAGCCTGTCGCACATCCGAAGCAAAATGAATCGCTGCCTTCGAGCTATAATACGAGCAACCAATCCCACCAACAAGCCCAAGTACCGCACTTGCTAGCATCCATACAAACATGCTTACTACATAAGCATGATCTCCATTAGCAATCCCTGTATCAATCATATGCTGCATGATCGTCGGCTGAATTAAATCCATTGTCACCTCCAGCACCATTAGAAGGGGCGCTATTAAGGTGAAAAATTTATAGGGCTCCAAATACTGCCCTAATTGTTTTATTGCCTGCATACATTCGTCTCCGTTCTATTTAAATCCCATTCGTTCCTCATTATAACTGAAAACTATTCCCATTTGGCACTATTTTTTCGAGACTCGTAATACTTTGAGATTTAACTAATTGAGGAGATATCATGGAGCTTATGGCAGACATCCGTCCAAATAAAAAACCCCATGCCTATACAAAGGGCACTGAAAAAGTCCATATCTTTTTTTCATTTGGCACTGTGGCTCTATTGTTGTTTTCCGAAGCATTCCGCTCGCTTTTCCGCGGGCGAGCGCCGAGTCTCCTCCTACGCTTCGCTTCGTGCGGGGTCTCGTCGGTCTCGCTTTCCCGCAGGAGTCGAGCGATGCTTCACCAAACAACGCAATGTATCATACTCTTATTTTAGGCACGCTTTCCTTTATAATAAAAGAATTAATATGCAGGTGGTGCCCCAATGATTTCAAATCAGGAAACCCTTAATTTAAGTCCATACATGGCAATCTACGATATTGTTGTGCCAAAAGATAATATGCTTCGCCAGATCAATGAACTTGTTGATTTTTCATTCATTTTAGAAGAGCTAAAAACAAAATATTGTTTAGACAATGGACGTAATGCCATTCCTCCAATTCGCATGTTTAAGTACTTATTATTAAAAGCGATTAATGATGTATCAGACGTCTACCTAGTAGAGCGCTCAAAGTATGATATGTCATTCAACTATTTCTTGGATATGACACCAGAAGATCCAGTGAGACAGAAATAAGGCACTTCCTGTTCAAAATTGAACAAGAAGTGCCTTATTTTTATCTGAAAAAGGTTCGCTTTTATGAAAACATAAGTTTTTCAGTGCCCTCGTCTATTCATGGAGGTCGCTTTAAATAATTCTTGTACCGCTCGTTGGATTATTTTCAAAGCAGTCGTTTTGCTCAAAACAAGCCCTATTGCATTGAACTTATCTGTAGTTTTTCAAAATTTCTTTGGAAAATTTGGTGGGCCAACTGCTCTTTCTCGGGATTAACACCAAGTAAAATAACTGTACTTGGTCCGGCTGATTTGGTCATATCATGTGAACATTCAACTTTTTGCTGGCCAAAAAGGCGCACACATTCACCATGAAGTCCCTTTGATCCGACAGGCCACACTTGCTGAACGATTTCCGCCAGCCATGCCTGATAAACAGGTTGCAGCTGCGCCACATCACCAGGGTGTGCTAATAGTTCCTCGCCAACAAGTGGTAAGCCATATGTGTACCAACTAAGCTGTGTAAGCTCCAATGCTTTTCGCTGTTGTATTTCCCCAAGCATAGTAATCGCTATACCAGACTGTAAAGTAGGCATATTGGATTCCGAACTACCAGCAATGGCTGGGCAGGAAAGGCCCGTTTCCTCGAACACTTGCTGAATTCCGCTTTCATAGCTTGACCATGCAGCATCCCCTGAAAAATTAGCGAGTAGAATTTGAATAGGAAGTGCCTGTGCAGCCAGCTGCTCTAGAAATGTCACACGGGCTGTCATATAGGCAGTCAATTGATCGGATGCTAGCACAGCATCTTGTGGCTTCTCCCCGATGGCTGCCGCATTATCCATTGTCGCAATAAACGTGCCCACTTTCATAGCATTTCTCACTAAACTCGACCTGCCTTACGCACAAAAACTTTTGACAAAATGGGCATGACCACCGCGACAATCATTAAATTAATAGCGGTTGCTATGAAAATACTCGCTAAAGCACCCCAGAAAAAGGCAGGACTAATAATAAAATAAAATGGCAGTGGGGCAACGATGCCGTTTAATACTAGGGCAACTGGCCATTTCCAAACATGCATGCCTTTTTTATGCATGACCCCAAAAATCCAGACAACGATAAACATCTCTACAGCAATAATTACATGGAGTGGGCCAAGTGGGAAGCCAGCAGTTAATGCGCTAATAAAATGACCAATGAGACCAGCTACGCCAGCAAATAATGGCGATAGAAAAACAACACCTAAAAAGGCAGGTGCTGAATCAAGAGCTGCCGTTGAAATAAAAGCGGGTACTTTAATGGCTGCTCCTACTGCACAGATGGCCGCAACCATTGCCGTTAGTATCCATTTCATTAATTTTTGTCGATCCATTGCATTTCCTCATTTCCGTTAGTATGTTGACCTCACTTGAGTTGCTCGCCAATCCCGTACCAAATACGTACGACTTGCTCCGCTTCAGCAAATAATGCTTGATATAGGCGGCCACACGTATCACGTAATAAACGTGCTTGTTTTTCCATCGGTACAACACCGCGGCCCATATCTGTCACAATAAGTGCCAGCGAACAATGTTGGGCAAGGGCTGTTAATTTGGTGAGGACCGATTGTACCACAAGCTCATCTTCCTCAAGATTTTGTGTCATAAGCCATTTTTCCACATGTTGAATGACTAGGATTTCACAGGCTGGTGCAACATCCGGTAGATCGCCATCAATAAGTACCACCTCGTGCTGTTCATATAAACGCATTACATAATCGGTTTTTCCGCTATAGGCGCCTCCGATAAATACATGCATCTTGCTCCCTCCTCCCAAGCCTTTCTAGTAAATGTTAAATTAAATTGATGATCATGTGGCACTTGGTATGACCAAAACGGCTGCTCTGTTGGCGCATAGGCAACGAGTAAGGCACGAATCACCCCACCGTGAACGACTAAGTAATAGCTATCCTCATTCTTCGGCAATAGCTTGAAACCTTTTACAACTCTTGCCACAAAATCATCAAAAGCCTCTCCTTGTGGTGGTGGAGAATGAATAGGGTCGTCCAACCAGGCACGGTAACGAGTATCCTTCTTTAAATCCTCATAGGTTTTCCCCTCAAATTCACCAAAATTTGATTCACGAAACCGTTCATCTGCTTCATAGCTAGCATTCGGAAAATAATGGGCGGCCGTGACTCGACAGCGTTGTAAATCACTGCCATAAACCTTTTCGACACCTGCATCCACTACAGAGAGCTTGGAGATATTAGCTAATGGTGCGTCCGTCCATCCCAGATAACGTTTTTCTAAATTGGCCTTTGTGGGCGCATGCCGCATTAAGCACACAGTAACAATGTCACCCATAGTACAACCTCCATCCCTTCAATAGATGCACCTAGTAAATCACCCGAGACACCGCCAAAATTACGCAATGTAAATTGACGAAAAATAACAAGTGCAAACGCTAAAACGATCACTAATAATATTGGTAGCATTGAGAATTTTGTGATGATCAGTACAATCGGCATGGCCAATAAAAGAGACAGTAGCATAATCATTTTTAATAGTTTCGCGTTAATATGCGATTGAAAGAAATAGGCAAGTCCTTTTTCCTTTGAACAGTTAAGTGACATAAAATAAAAGCTCATGCCGACCCTTGTTAAAAAAGGAATGAATACGACCATCCATAATGCAAATTTGTTTTGCACAAAAAGCTCATGTAAAACGACAAATTTCCCAAATAACAAAAATAGTATGGATAGCACTCCGAAAGCACCAACCCGAGGATCATCTAAAATCTCAAGTCGTTTATCCCGATCTCGATAAGAAAAATACGCATCCCCCATATCAATAAAGCCATCCAAATGTAAACCGCCTGTCCATAAAGCAAACAGCCCGATGACGATAAAGGCAAGCATGACCTCGCTACTGGCAGTCCATTGTGTGAGACTGTAGAGGGCTCCAGCTACTGTAGTACCCATCAAGGCCCCTACCCATGGCAAGTAAGCGAACATTCCTGTAATCGTTAACCTTGTTAAAGGTAATTCCTTATGTACGGGCAAAACCGTAAAAAATTGAAATGCCAACAGCAGACTATGCCAAAAATTTTTCATCGTCTTGCCTTCCTTCTCGATTATTTCCATCTCTTTACGATACCATAATTCATTTCATACGCCTCTTGAGCTGCCCCTACGAACCATTGGTGGAATTGTCCTAAAGTTCTTCGATACAGCTCCACCTCTTCGTTCTGATAAGGAGGCTCATCAAACAGCTCATTCGACACCACTAATAATGTCACGTTCTTCGTTTGCAGAGATTGGATGGCCTGTTTAACAGTCTTTAGCTTGGATGCTAAACAGTCAGGCTGCGTTACACAGGGTGCTCCACGATCATAGCCTTCATAAAAAGCATTCGTCAGCCAAGTAGTGACGCAATCCCATAGCACCACATCCCCATCCTTGAGTGTCTCAAATACCGGGGGAACGTCATAAGGGGCCTCCACTGTTAACCATTTTATTGGCTGGGCTAGACGATCGGCTTGATGACGATCAATTCGCTTGCCCATTTCATCATCCAAAGCAATACCAGAAGCCATATATATTAAACGTTTTTCTGTACTAGGCTGCACTTGGTAATGCTGTATAGCGGCTTGTTCTGCAAAATGAGATTTGCCACTACGCACACCACCTGTAATAAAAATGAGGGGCATTTGTAATACCTCCTATTGTAAATGATGTAAAGTACCAATTTCTTGGATTACCCACTGCTGTCCCTGACGTTCAATAACGGTGACACTTGTCCCATGAATATAAGGAGCTGTCCAAAGCTCACTAATATTGCGTTGTAAAATAGCATTAATCATGCATTTAATCGTCACTGCATGGGAAACGATCAAAATAGGCTCATCTCGATGCTGCTCCGCTATTTTTTTCAACGTATACATCGCTCTTTCTGTGACAGCGCCAAAACTTTCCGTATGGGTTGCGATAAATTGCGCTGGGTATTTCGTATACAATTCATAATCAAGCCCATTTGTCATCAAAATGTCCTTAATTCTCTTACCTTGCCAATTCCCTAAAAAGATTTCCCGTAAATTATCCTCATAATAAACGGGTAATTGGCGATGAGCCGTCAGAATATCCATCGTCTCCTTCGCACGACCACTTGAACTACAATAAGCTGCCGCAAATGGGATTGACTGTAGTTGTAACTGTAATCTTGTAGCCGCTTCTCTACCATTGTCCGTTAACGGAGAGTCCAACCATCCTTGTAGTCTTTGCTCTTGATTCCATTGTGTTTCCCCATGCCTTACTAGATAAAAAGTTGTCACTTTTCTCTCCCCTTATTTGCGTAAAACCACGCCTGCAGACAATTATGTAAATACGTCATGGCCGCAATATCTTTAATCCCAATACGGAACCATTCGCCCTGTAATCCTTTAAAGTTTTTCGTATGACGCAGGACAACTCCCTGTGCTAAACAATACGTAAAAAAGGCGTCCGCCTGCTGTTCCTTCGGCAATGAAAAGCACACATAATTCGTCACACTATTAGTGACAAGACAGCCGTTTTCTTGTAAATAACGATGCAACCGCTCTCTTTGCGTTGTCGCATAGGCAATTGCCTGCTGACTATATTGCTGCTCATCCAAACAGCCTGCACCAATGACCAGTGCAAAGGCATTTAAATTCCAATGCGGCAGCATGTCCTTTAGCTCACTGACAATAGAGGCATGAGCAACTAAATAGCCAAGACGTAAGCCAGGTATTGCGTACATTTTAGTCATCGAACGCACAACGAGGACATGTGAATTCTCCATACTTTCATGAATGAGGGAATTCGCCTCATCAACCCAATCCATGAAGGCTTCATCAATGACAAGCTCACATTTGACAGCTCGACCATGCTCCAATAAGGCTAGTAAATCTTCCTTCTCTGGCAATACACCTGTTGGATTGTTCGGTGTACAAATATAGAGAGCGTCTGCCTCCACCATTTCTTGTTTAAGTCGTTCCATTGGCAACGTGTATTGGATAAAGTCCGTCACCAAAATCGGAATAATAATAGCACCCGCGGCTCGCAATGTTCGCTCATATTCTGAAAAGGTAGGATGTACGACAATGACGCGCTTTTGCGCATAACGTCTCGCAATAACACTAAAGAGTTCTGACGCCCCGTTGCCTAGTAAAACCATCTCCTTCGCTACTTGATGGAAAGCAGCGACCTTTGTTAGAAAGGGCTCTCCATCCGGATCGGGATAGCGTTGAATAAGCGGGTAAAATGTACGCCAACGCGCCTCGACAAAAGATGGTGGTCCTGCCGCATTGACATTTTCACTAAAATCATATACTTCTTCAGGCATCGTTAAACCTAATTGCTGATAAACATTTTGCGGATTTGCTCCGTGATTAGGTAATAGCATAAATGAACACCTCCACTGCTAACATGACAAGCGTAAAGAGCACCATGGCAATACGCATATGAATAATAGATGCCATTATATGCTCCTTTGTTAAAGGAACTAATTTTTCTCCCATAATCGCTCGATGAGAAACAACGCCTTGATAAGTATTTTTCCCACCTAGTTGGACGCCAAGCTGCACTGCTGTTGCCGCCTCTAAATAACCACTATTAGGACTTGGATGCTTTTTAGCGTCTTGGGCCCAACGCTTTAATCGTTGTCCAAATGAGTAACTCGTTACATTTTTTGTACCTAGCACGATAAGAAAGCCTGTGATACGACTTGGAATAAAATTCAGGACATCATCAAGTTTGGCAGAAAACATGCCAAAATCTTTGAATGTTTCATTTTTATAGCCGACCATGGAATCTAACGTATTGACAGCCTTGTAGCCCCATAAACCGATAGCACCAAATAAAAAGGCATAAAATAGGGGGGCGGTCACTCCATCACTTGTATTTTCAGAAACGGTCTCTACTACACCACGCACAATCTCATCTTCGCCCAGCTTTTCAGTATCACGCCCAACAATCCATGATAATTTGACGCGCGCTTCTGCAAAATCACCTTTTACAAGGGGCTCATAAACTGCCAGTGCTGCCTCCTTCAAACTACGCTGCGCCAGCCCAATGCCAATTAGAAGGCCTTCAACCAAAACGCCAAAAATCAAGCTTACCTGATAGCTGAGTAGTAAAATAAGTGTGACCACAAACATCGTTGTCCCTACGACTGCAAGTGCCATCACCATACCACGCAATTTCCGCCATTTGCCTTGATTCCATAAAGCTGTTTGTGATTGAATCAGCTTACCAATCCATCGCACGGGATGCGGAAGCTTTGGAGGATCTCCTACTAAAATATCGAAAATAATCCCTATGATACAGGCAATCACTATGGCAATCATAACGCCTTCTCCTCTTTATCCTTTTTGTATTTACGAATAGCCTCACGCATCGTTTCATAGACACCGTAGCCAATGACCTTGCCTAACATTGTGATAGGACCAGCATATTGATGGTAATCCCCTTCTTCTGTAGAAGCAATGAGCAAACTATCAGTGGATGTTCCGGTTGCTTGCGTGCCTGTTGTAGGATCAGTTATGCCTTCATCCGTTAACGCTTTCACCTTCGCCTCCGTTGTCGAAATCATAGCCTGAAATAACGCTTCATCAGACAATTTTCCGTTAATAAGCACCCATGTATTAATCGTACCTGCATGGTATTGCTCCACACGATGAAAAGCACGTGTAATATCTACGGCATTACCTAGACCTGCAGTAATCATAATAACTAGATGAATACCTTCATATGTAAATTCACGAATGGTCGCAAAGTTTGCTTGGACAGCCGTCATCATCGCCACTGTGTGATCGATTGGAAAATCATGCGCCTGCAAAAAATGCTGTAAATCACGATGTGGCTGTCGATCATCATAAGTAATGGGCACAGTCCGATTCATCAGATGAGTAAAATAACCAAAGCCTGGATTATGCATGGCAGAGGATACAACCTTCATAGGTGAAACAGCTTGAAGTGCTACATATTGGTCAGAAATTTGAATATGATCCTTCGAAAGTATGGGCATTCAATCGCCTCCTGACGATAAATAGATTATGAACATAAAAAAACAAATTCTTACAAAGAAGAATTTGTACTGTCGATTCTTTATTTAAAATTTGAACCTTCTGAACGTTTGTACAGAATAACAACTTCATAATACTCAAATTATTTATTTTCTTTGAAATTGTATCATAAGTTTGCCTATTGCCACAATTCCATTTTGACGTGTTGTTACTGCTTTTGTTTGAGATTTTTAAAGCGGATCACGGAGCCAATGATGATAAAGACCCAACCGATAGCTATGTAAACCACTTTCATTGTTTTTGTCGATGATGGTAAAATATCCATAATCGTTAAACAGACAAAAAGTATCCCAACAACCGAAAAAAGCATACCAATCGTTAAATTCTTCACGAAAAACCCTCCCAACTATGTACGCCCTCGATTTTACCGTATTCTTAGCAAAAAGAAAACACTAATCCAAGTATAGAACCCTTGGATTAGTGATAATTGTGTCATTAAGCTTTCGCATGGGCAAAAAATTCTTCATATAACGCCTGTAAAATGCGGTTTTCAAATTCCTGAAGTACACCAAAAACGAGACTTACTTCAGAAGAGCCTTGATTGATCATTTCAATGTTTGCACCAGTTTTTGAAATCGCTGTAGCAGCACGGGCAGCTAAACCTGTATTATGGCGCATACCTTCGCCAACAATCACGATCATCGAAAAACCATGACGCATTTCTACATACTCAGCATGTAGCTCTTCTTTCACTCGACTAATAATACGCTCTTCATTATCTGGTGATATCTGATTCGAACGCATAATGACTGAAATATCGTCTAAGCCAGAAGGTGTGTGTTCATAAGAAATATTTTCATCTTCTAAAATTTGTAGTAGCTTTCGTCCAAAGCCTACTTCACGATTCATCAAATATTTAGAGACATATAAAGTTGAAAAACCACTGTCTGCCGAGATACCTGTAACGGGACGACCTGTTGCAGGACGACTTGGTACGATACGAGTACCTGGGGCTGATGGATTATTTGTATTTTTTATGTTAACGGGCACCCCAATCTTGTAGACAGGCATTAATGCTTCGTCATGGAACACTGAAAAGCCTGCATATGATAATTCGCGCATTTCGCGATACGTAATTTCTTTAATTTCCACTGGATCATTGACTACTTTCGGATTCGCGGAGAACACACAATCCACATCCGTAAAGTTTTCATATAACTCCGCTTCAACAGCTGCTGCTAAAATGGAGCCAGTAATATCAGAGCCTCCGCGGTCAAATGTTCGCAATACGCCCGCTTTAGTGTAACCGAAGAACCCTGGGAACACAATAATTTCTTTTGTGTGTTTTAAAGGGGCTAAATTAGCATACGCTTCGGGTAAAGCAAATGTTCGTTCAGGCAAATCATTGACCACTAAACCATCCTTAGGGCTTACATAGCGTGCGGGCATTCCAATTGCATTAAAATAAGCGGCAATAAGTTTGGCGTTATTATCTTCACCAGCTGCTTTAATGCTATCGATGAATAATTCCACGTTTGTTTTGTCACCTTGTACACGTTCACGTAAATCTTCCGCAATCACGTCACAAATGGCATCATCTAACCCTAAGCCATCTGCAATTGCTCGAAAACGATCGACTACAATATGCAATTTGTCTTCGGTATCTTCATGTTGTAACGCGGCAGTTGCTAATTGTATTAATAGATCGGTTACTTTTATATCGTCACCAGATCGTTTACCTGGTGCTGAAACGGCAACGATTTTACGTGCCGGATTAGATTTCACAATATTTGCTACTTTTTGAATTTGTTCTGCGTTTGCTACAGATGTTCCACCAAATTTACACACGATCATATCTATCAAATCCTAACTTTTTCAAATTAATTGTATTCCTCCAAAAAACAATTGACTGTACACAGTGTACAAATTATCGATTCCTACGTCAATACAATTTAAAAAATTCGCGCAATTTACTGAGAAATATGGACAATTTTCGTACTGTTTGATTTATTATACGGATTTCGTATGAAATAGTTAAGGTTTTTATGAATTTTTTTTCGTGATATTCACAGATTCGTGAAATTTTCCGTTTTGACTTTCTTCTATATAAAGAGGAAAACGCTTACTCCCCACTATGATATGCACAAACATCCTCGGTGTTTGTGCTAATTTGCAGGCGAAAGGAGGGTTTTGAGTAGGAAGGCGAATACTTCTGGGTAGTGGTTTTTCAAGAAAATTGTTGCATCACTTTTTTGCCAGCTATGTAAAACTCCATTACGAAAATACTTGAACTGGGGATTAATTTATCAATCTCTCGCTTCCATGCAAAAAAAACTAGGATCACATATATTTAGTGAAACCTAGTTTTCTCAAGCTATTTTCGTTTAAATCGCAGTCCATCCGCCGTCAATGACTAGTTCCGCGCCTGTCATAAAGCGTGATTCGTCAGAAGCAAGGAAGACCACTCCATAGGCTACGTCCTCTGGTGCACCAAAGTATGGTAGCTGTGTATAGGTTTTGTAGAAAGGTAAAGCGCCCCCTTCTTCCATCGTTGGCGCTGTCATAGGCGTAACAATAATGCCTGGGTGAACAGAATTTACACGAATATGATCTTTCCCATACTCTACCGCAGCCGATTTAGACAACACACGAAGTGCTCCTTTTGCTGCTGTATAAGGACTTGTCCCTGCCATTCCCACGATTCCACCAATGGAAGAAATATTGACAATAGAACCGCCACCAGCCTTTTGCATTTCTGGAATCACATATTTCATACCAATGATACAGCCATTTAAGTTAATGTCCATTACTTTATTCCATTCGTCCATTTCCATGTTGGCAATCGTTTTGGGTGATGAAATTCCTGCATTGTTGACGAGTACATCGACTTTACCATATGCCTTCACTGCCTCTGCAATAACGGCTTTCCACTCGTCCTCAGACGTTACATTATGTGAAAGACCAATAATATCTCCACCATTTTCTTTAATTTCTTTCACTAAGTTATTCAATGGCTCGATTTGCACATCTGTTGCAATCACCTTTGCCCCTTCTTGTGCAAATAATTTTGCCTCAGAAGCGCCCATGCCCATCGCTGCTCCCGTAATAATGGCTACTTTCCCATTTAAACGTCCCATCTATAAAACTCCCTTTCTTTTATTAATCCATTCCCTCTGTGCAAATGCCAGCAGATATTTTGAATCCGTGATAAAAGCTAGAGGCTTCATTTTGATTCAGCAGATATATGAACACCTTCTAAAAAGAGCATCACAAGCATACATCCTCCCCCATAGAAAAGGGACATTTCCGTATGTTTGATATAAAATAGCTGAATCAGATAAATGAATAATTCGTGAACACGTTAACAACTAGTTGTATTATCGACACCGTGTCGTTAATATAATTATAACTGTCTGTTCAAAAAGGGCAAACAACATAAGAGCATGAATTGATGCATTGACAACATGCAAGGCTACTATGTTGTGTAAACGATAAATTTAATACAAGGAGCTTAAAAATGTCGAAAAAGATGGACCCTCGCGTCATAAGAACACGCCAGCTATTGAGAGATGCACTTGTGGAATTAATTGATGAACAAGGCTATGAGAAGATTACTGTGCAAGATATTACTCAACGAGCAACCTTGAACCGTGCCACTTTCTATTTACATTACCGTGACAAATTAGATTTACTGTACCAGAGCTCTGAGGAAATCTTACATGAATTAGTAGGAAGTATTCACCCAACATTTGAAGAGAAGAGAGATTTTGATTTATTACCTCATTATGATCAGCCTCATGAGACATTTATGCATTTGTTTGAACAAATTGCGCTGAATAGTAAGCTTTACAAAGTCTACCTCACAGAAAAAGATATCCCTTATTTTTCTGCAGGCTTAAAAAAGATAATTATCGATTTTGTATCAAGTGGCATTCAATTGATGGAGCCTGATGATCAAAAATTAACCGTACCGCGTGAGATGGCTATCCGTTTTTATGCCGCTGCCTTTCTGGAGGTAATCGTCTGGTGGTTAGAAAATGATATGCCCTATACGCCAAAATTTATGGCGACTCAGTTAATGCGTATTACCATTAAAGGACCCTACTTGGATAACCCCTTTCAGCAATCTTAAAAGCTGGCATTTCCTATATGCCAGCTTTATTGGTTCACTACGTATTATTTGTCCTATACATTGGATTGTGCTTTGCAAATAACGGACCATACCTGTTCAAATAATGCTTGATGGTCACTATTGCTCCATCTTTCAGCAAAATACGGGTTGTGGAAGTACGTAAATGCTGTCATAACTGCCATCCCTTGATTTTCCCACCCGCTAATTTCCTCCACCTTTTTAGCTAGATGATTTAAATGATTACTAACAAGGCTACTATTGGTTTCGATGTAGTTTGTATACAATAAAAACATTTTCTGATGATTGATATAAAGATCTTTCTTTGTCAGATTAAGGAGCCATAGCCAATGATGTAGAGCAGTTTCAGCATCCTCATGTTCTTTAGGACTCCACTCCAATAATGGTCGCGAAGTATTTTCCAACCATTTAAGAGCCAACTTCTGTAACAAGTCTTCTTTATTCTTAAAGTGTTTATATAGTGCCGCGTGAGTTACGCCAAGCCTCTTCGCAATATCTAATAATGTTGTTTTATTTATACCCTTACTTAGAATAATTGCCTCTGCTGTTGAAAAAATCTTCTCTTCTGAAAGAATGGCCATATTCATCTCCCCAATCCATGTTCGTGGTTACATTTTGTTGACAATGTAACTATAACACGTGTACTATAAAACAACAAAGTTACAAAATTTAATTTTTGTAACTAAAACATATGCTTAGGAGGATTTATTTTATGGGAAAAGAGATGGATAAACGCGTTGCTTTAGTATTAGGTGGATCTGGTGGGATCGGCCGTTCAGTCGTAGAAAAATTAGCAGAGGAAGGCTATGCCATTGGTATTCACTATTCTTCAAGTAAAACAAATGCCAAACAATTAGAGGCATCTATTGTGGCGCGTGGAGGTCAGGCAATATCTGTCGGTGGCGATGTAGCAAATGAAATTGAAATGAGTATGGCCTTTGAGCTGGTGGAAAAAGCCTTTGGAAGTATAGATGTTGTCATTAATACGGCTGGAATCATGTTACTTAGCCCAATAGCCGAATTAGATTTAAATGATTTAGATAGGATGCATCGGACAAATATTCGAGGTGCCTTTGTTGTCTCTCAATTAGCAGCACAACGAGTTAGCAAAGGAGGCGCCATTATTAATTTTTCAACCTCTGTTACTCGTAGCCAGTTTCCGAACTATGGCGCCTATGTAGCCAGTAAAGCAGCAATTGAATCGATTTCTATGATTTTAGCTCGTGAACTAAGAGGTAAGGATATTACTGTTAATACAGTAGCACCCGGCCCTACAGCAACCCCTTTATTCTTAAATGGAAAAGATGAACATCAAATTCAGCATTTAGCAAATGCCGTGCCATTAGAAAGACTAGGTGAGCCTAATGATATTTCAGAAGTCGTCGCATTTTTAGCTGGCCCAGCACGGTGGATCAACGGCCAAATAATCTTCGTTAATGGTGGCCTAGCCTAATATGCGTTGCACCTTAAATGATTAACCCCCTTTAGATCGATTTCTAAAGGGGGTTATTTTGGCTGTACCTCAGCGGATAGGTTTCTCAAAATTCCAGTTCGTATAAATGACAGCCGCAGTTACTGGCTCTGTAGTCGTATCTTCTGTGAAACCGCCTATTAGGTTGCCTACTCTAAATGTCGGCTCAAAAAATTGTTCTTCCTTAGGGGGGGCGGTTGGACCATCTATGCCCAATTTCGTCTCATCTGTAACAACTACTTCCATGCCGTTCTCCAACGTAAAGCTCAGTCCATCTTCTCCAACTTCGGTGATCACTCCTTCGATATTGACTACTGCACTTGCCGCAGGAGCTGCATGGTCCACCACAATTCTATCTGTTAAATCGATTGTTGTGTCATTGTTAACATTGACTAAAGAAGAGACTACAGCTATTACTGCACAGGCAACTAAACTTCCCACACTTATTCGTACTTTTTTCATAAAGACCCTCTTTTCTTTTTGTTGAAATTCCATCATCTCGTTTTGCATCTTTATCTTAAATTCTTCGGAAGCATGAATCTGCTTCATCACGTTTTTATAAGCATTCATCAGACCTTACTCCCTTCTTCTAACATAATTTTCAATTTCATTCGTGCCCGTCTTAGCTTTGAGCCAATCGTGTTAACATTCATTCCTAATAGATCGGCGATTTCTGCAGTTGTATAGCCTTCATAATAATGTAAATAAACAATGACTCTCTCTTTTGGATTAAGCTCAAAAATTTCCGTAAGAATTATCTGCTCCTCTTTGGCGATAAAGGACATTTCTTCGGTAATGGGTACCGTCTTCTTCACACGGGAAGACTTAAAGTAATCCTTACATTTATTAAAAGTTACTTTGATGAGCCAAGCCTTTAAATGATCTTCATGATCGAAAGGCTTTCTCTGTTTCATAAGAGTCAGATAAACCTCTTGTACAATATCCTCCGCCTCAGCCATATTTTTTGTCTGATGCACAGCAATTCGGATTAAGGTGTCACTATATGTTTGAACGATTTCTTGAACACATAAGCCAGCAAACTTTTTCATATTTCCTATCGAGCCTCCTTCTTTTCATAATACGATTCATCTTTTAAAATTCGTGCAGTAGGCATTTTTTTACTAGCATGGATTATTCGTGGCAGTCCAAAATGAAAAGAGAAGGGAAAATAAATCCCCTCTCCTTAAAGGAACAACTATTTTTCATAAAAGATTTACCCACTCAATATGGATTTCATGACAAATAGCAAATAGATCGACACAATCCTTGTTATAACAGTTATACTGAATATTAATTTATAATGATATGACAAGAGTTGGAATGATTAGTTACAGGAGAATGATAGATGAAAATAGTAATTGCAGAAAAACCAGACCAAGCTGCCAAGTTAGCTGCTCCCTTTTCTTTTACTAAAAAGACAGGATATTTTGAGGTCAAAGCCAACTCATATTTTCCAAATGGAGCAATTATCACATGGGCAATTGGGCATCTATGTGAATTAAAAACACCAGAAGAATATGATCCAACATGGAAAAAGTGGAAATTGGAAACATTGCCCATTATTCCCGATCGATTTGAATATAAAGTTTCTAAATCTAAGTATAAACAATTTACTATCATCAAAAATCTAGTTAAAAGACCAGACATTCAAGAAATTATAATCGGTGGAGATGCGGGGCGTGAAGGAGAATTAATCATTCGTACCATTTTACGGGTATGTGGTGTAAACAAACCGATGAAACGATTATGGATATCGTCCTTAACTGAAAACTCGGTCAAAAACGGCTTCTCTAATTTACTACCCGAAGCGAAAACGAAAGATATTTATTACGAAGCATTAAGTCGTTCCTGTGCAGATTGGTTAATCGGCATGAATACATCGAGACTATATACCGTCCTACTTAAGAAAAACGGTGTCAAAGATGTCTTTTCCATTGGCAGAGTACAGACCCCAACCCTTGCGTTAATTGTTCATCGAGAACATGAAATCGCGAATTTTAAATCAGAACCTTTTTGGGAAGTCGAAGCATTCTTTCATTTCGCAGGTAAGGTGTTAAAAGCAAAATGGCATAAAAATAATATGTCAAGAGTATCGGAGGAAAAACAAGCGATAGCGATTGCTAATTTCTGTCTACATAAAAATGTAGAAATAGCGAAAATAAATAAAGAGACGAAGGAATACGCACCGCCTCTGTTATTTAATTTGTCCGCGTTACAGGCTACAGCAAATAAGTCTTTTAAGTTTTCTCCACAAAAAACTCTTGATATTTTACAAAAGCTTTATGTAAAAGGTTTAGTTTCATACCCAAGATCTGATTCACAATTTTTAACAAGCGAAGAAGCCAAAACACTACCAACTATATTAAACAATTTGTGCAAAATAGATAAATATAAAAACCTTCTTCCTCCCCCAACAAACTCAATTATGAATAACAAAAGATATGTCAACGAGAAAAAGGTTACGGACCACCATGCGATTATTGTGACAGATCAAATACCCAATCTTGCTAAGCTAAGCATGGAAGAAGAGAAGATTTACGATTTAGTAGCTAGACAAGTCATTGCAGCACATTATAACCACGCCATTTTTGCGTACACAACGATTCATTCGCTTGTCGATAAACGAGCTGAGTTCATTTCGAAGGGGAAGGAGCAAATAGAGGAGGGTTGGCGTAAAGTCATTTATCTTGCTAAAGAAAATTCATCTCAAGAAGAAGAAGAAATGCTTCCGCTTCTTCATGAAAATGAGCTCGGGACTGTGGCTCAAGCTACCGTTAAAAAAGGGGCAACACAGCCACCTAATAGATATACAGAAGGTCATTTAATTACAGTAATGAAAACAGCCGGTAAACATCTAGATGATGCAGAGTTAGAAAAGGTTTTGTCTAAAACGGAAGGATTAGGAACTGAAGCAACACGAGCCGGCATTATAGGTACACTCAAAGATAGAAACTATATTGAAATAAAGAAAAACCAAGTATTTGCTACATCTAAAGGTATGTTATTAATTGAAGCACTAGGTGAAAACAGCCTACTGACATCACCATCGATGACGGCAAAATGGGAGCAGCGACTATCTGAAATTGGTGAAGGACATGCTTCTCCTCAAGCCTTTATGGAGCAAGTAAAAAAGCTCACCTATAAATTGATTACAGATGCGCATGAACGCGAAAAAGTATGGGCATTCGATCAAAAGGAAGTCGAAAAAATCAGTGCCAATAATCCTTATCAAAAGAAATATAAAAAAGAAAAAACCGTTGTCGGAAAGTGTATTCTTTGCGACGGCTCTATCATAGATCATGGTACTTTTTACGGCTGTTCCAACTATAAAACTGCCAACTGTAAATTTTCAGTTTCAAAGAAAATTCTCAGTAAAACCATTTCACAGACAAATGTAAGAAAGCTACTTGCCACTGGTGAAACAGACATGATCAAAGGGTTTAAAAAGGGACAAAAAACCTTCAATGCGCAACTTATTTGGGATGAAAAAGAACATAAGGTACATTTTAAATTCCCTCAATAATAGAGCATGTTAGGTGGTACACATCAAAGGGCGATACATAGATACCGCCCTTTTTGTCCCACTTCCTCATAAGAAATAATTTAAAGCATTGCTCCCAGAAGTAATTAACGCTAATAAACCTGCAACCATCACCCATATTGCATATCGGTTTTCTTCTTGCTTTCTCTTCCCTATCCAAAATAATATGAAGCTGATGAATAATAAAACAACCCCTATTATTGCACCAGTCATAATCCCTATCATCATGCCCATTTCCTATAGCCTCCTTATCTTCTCATCAATCTTTCAATCTATTTTCATTGTAGCTGTCAAACATCACTTTTTTCTTACTCATTCCTTACATATTCATTAAGTATTAAACACTTCTATGTTCAATCGTACGCCACCAAAATAAAAACACCTTAATAGTTAACTATCAAGGTGTGTCTCGTCTTAAAGCCTTCATTAATTTTATAGTTTGTCAATCAAAATACAATACCGATAATGATTGCCGATAAAACACTGACTAATGAAGCACCATAGAGCAATTTTAATCCAAAGCGAGCCACCACATTTCCTTGCTTTTCATGTAATCCTTTTACGGCACCTACGATGGTCCCAATGGAGCCAAAGTTAGCAAAGGATATAAGGAATACAGATACAATGGCTGCTGTACGCTCACTAAAGCTATCTTGGATTTTAACGAAGTCCAGCATAGCAACAAATTCATTGGCCACAAGCTTTGTCGCCATAATACTACCCGCATTAACTGCTTCATGCCAAGGTACACCCATAAGAAAGGCAATTGGCGCGAAAACATACCCTAGGATACCTTGGAACGAGATGCCGAATATGCCATTAAACAGACCATTAATAAGGGCAATTAACCCAACAAAGCCTACTAACATAACGCCAACTATAATGGCTACTTTAAAACCATCCATAATGTATTCGCCTAGCATTTCAAAAAATGTTTGCTTTTCGCCTTCTTGCACTTCAATTATATCTTCCTCCGCCTTCACTTCATACGGGTTAATGATAGAGGCCACAATAAAACCACCGAATAAGTTTAATAGTAAGGCGGCTACTACATACTTTGGCTCTAGCATCGTCATATAGGAGCCAACAATTGACATCGATACAGTTGACATCGCAGAAGCACATAATGTATAGAGACGGTGCTTCGGTAAAAATCCAATTTGGTTTTTCACCGAAATGAATACTTCATTTTGTCCTACTATAGCTGCAGCGACCGCATTATAAGATTCTAGTTTTCCCATTCCATTTATTTTACTTAGTACTAGACCAATATACTTGATAATAAACGGAAGGATTTTATAATGTTGCAATATTCCGATTATTGCAGACATAAAAACAATGGGCATTAACACATACAGGAAAAAAGTATGCGCTCCTTCATTAGCTATCCCACCGAATACAAAATTGGTCCCTTCGTTTGCATACTCTAGTAATTTTGCAAAACTATCAGCAAATCCTTTAATTAATAATTCTCCGATACTTGTTTTAAGCAGAAGAAATCCTAGTATAAGCTGGATGACTATCATCACAATGATTGGACGATACTTAATCTTTTTCCTATTATTACTCGCAACCCATGCTAAAAATAGAACTAACAGTAAACCTACAATAGAAATTAAATAATGCATCTATTCCCCTCCGTATCTTTCCATGTGTACCATCAACATTTAACGAACCCTAGCTTGTCCACTGGATCAGCCTAGATGTTTTTCGGGCGTTAAATTAGAAAAATCTGCCATAACAATGGAGCTACCAGCATCAATACCCTCCACTGCTATCCAGACAAAATGGCAACCATCACTTCTTGCTGTTCTTCTTCCCATTTACACGGCACTATTCATCGATAATGGTAGTCAAAGCAACGTCCACCATTTCATAAAAGGACTTTTCACTTTCCTCATGTGTTAAGCATTCATTTGTTAGTAATTGACTACCTACCGTCAAAATGGATAATGCTTTTACCCCATATTTAGCCGCTAGCGTATAGAGCGCTGTGCTTTCCATTTCTACCCCTAACACACCGAATTCCATAAACTTGTGAAGCCTGTCTAATGTTTCACGATAAAATTCATCCGAGTTATATATATTGCCTACAAAGACATTTCCTTTTTTACCTTGTGCCTGCTGATATGCCTTCATTAATAAAGAAAAATCTGCTGTAGGCGCATAATTATTGCCTAAGAAAATTTTCTCCGTCAAATTACTGTCTGAGGATACTGCTTGGGCGAGGATGATATCCCGGATATTAATTTCCTTTTGCATCGCACCACATGTGCCGATACGAATCATTTGCTTCACGCCATAATCGTTTACCAGTTCAGTTCCATAAATACTCATCGATGGATTGCCCATCCCTGTCCCTTGAACAGATATCGGCACACCTTTGTACATCCCCGTGTAGCCATACATCCCTCTTACTTCGTTATAGCAAAATGCATTTTCTAAAAAATGCTCCGCTACAAACCTTGCACGTAAAGGATCACCAGGAAGTAATACCCTTTCAGCTATCTCTCCCTTTTTTGCACTTAAATGCCTACTCATCTCTATTCCTCCAAATCATAAAATTTATCTACAATCCATTAGGTAACCGTTTTCATTTACCATCAAAAAAATACCCATAGCCATTTCCTAACCGACTCCTCTTAAAAGGAATCCGTCCAGAAACTACTATGAGTATAAGATTTTTTTACGATGACGAACTAGACCAGATTATTACGTTGTGTACGGAAAATATTTGACCAAATTACTGAAGTAATTCTCTCCGTATATTATCTAAATCTCTTTTGGACGGAATCGTTGAAATAATAACAACCGGCACAGTCTTTAGGTCAACAGGGAAATTACTAATAACAAAATCAATATGTTGCTGCTGGACCATTTCGTCAGTAAGTCCTTTCAAAATGGACGTATTAATAATCAGCTGATCCCCTATTTCATTTTTTATTAGATTCGCTATATAATGGCGGATTGAAAACTCTTCTCCAATGACCAAAAAAGCTCTTTTACTTTTATAGTTAAGGCCAGAACGAACAAGTAATGTTAATTTTGTTAGATGATAATCATTATATCGAACAGTAGGATAGGTTGATTGCCACTTGTGCAGACACGTCTCCATATCTTGATAAATTTGCTGACACTCATGTTGAACATACGCGGTTAAATTACTTTTTGAAATCAGCATCCATTCAGGAATAGCATTATCGATTAAAAGCTTGTCAAGGAACTCATATACTTCCAAAATAAACCGCTCATTCCTATCTAAGTTTGGGTAAGCCTTTGCCAGTAAAGCTAATAACTGCTGGCCCATTTGATCTTCTTCTCTATTCTTGTATAATTCGATTTCTTTCTTTGGGGTCATCTCTGATCCTTCATAATAATGGTATTGGCTTAGACTAAATAGCGCTTGCAGGAAAAACAATTCACTATTTGGCAATTCCATTGAAAATCTTTCTTCCAGTGTCTTCGCCAGTTTTTTTACGGGCAAATAGAATATACCTTTTTCCCACAGGTAATGACCGTCATTCATTTTTACGTAGTTCCCTTTTTTCATTCGTTCCAGAACAATGGCTACTAAAAAGGATAATTTCCTTTTGGAATTGATGAAATAAACAATATTTTTTTCATTCTCTATAGTGGTGATTAATTGTTGAATATCCTCAAAGTCACTATTCGTAAATGGCCATCCCGTAAACTCGTAAGCATCCCCATAAAATTTCCAATAAAAATAGCGGATATTCAATTCATTTCCTTTTACTGCTGGCGTCGAGTATGAAATTCGTAATTGATATGGCTTCAAATCATCATTATTTAATTGCATAATCAATTTCTTCAAAGAGGAGGTGCTCATAAACATGGCTTCTGCAAGCTCCTCCATTGAGCACTGCTCCTCATTTGTAAACAATACATCCATGAGTCGATAAAAGGTCGTTTGCCTGAACATGCTGGCAATCACTTCACTAACCGTCGTACTGCGGCCATCACGTTGTAGAAAAATGCCCTTTCCTCTAGACACGTCAATGGTCATCGCAGATGGCAATTGCGTACTAATCTCCTCCACTAACTTGCGTATCGTTTTATCAGAAATATGTAAGCTTTGTTCAACCTCTGCTAAGGTAAACCATCTTTGCTCAGCATCTAGCAAAGTTAATAATTGGCTAGCTAATTTGAATTCCTTATCCATGCCTTCACCCTTTTCTACCATTCACAAAAAAGAACATACATATCGATATGTATGTCCCTTTCTCTCTTATTTCATATACGTATTTATTACTTGGTCCATATGTGCATTGAGCTTGTTTAGATCAACTGCTGATACCGGCTGATTGACAAGCTGATATTTTTCTTTCAGCTGAATGATTCGACGGACACTGTCATTAATTTGCTGCTCTGAAATTTCTCCGTTCTTTACGGCAGCCTTCAATGCGTCTATGGCCGCTGTGACATTGGCGAATTCATGGGCAATTAAAATAATATCATTACCCGCCTTCACAGAATCTACAGTAGCTTGCCCAATACTAAAATGATTCGTAATGGCTTTCATCGTCATATCGTCGGTCATTACAACCCCATCAAAGCCAAGCTGATTTCTTAATAGCCCCGTGATAATTTCCTTCGACATCGATGAAGGGTATTGTTGATCGATTTTAGGTAATAAAATATGGCCGACCATCACCACATCAACACCTTTATCAATGGCCGCTTTAAATGGAATAAGTTCCAGCTTATTTAAATCGTCTAGACTTTTCGACACTTTAGGAAGCTCTAAGTGAGAATCTACTGATGTATCACCATGACCAGGGAAATGCTTGATGACTGGAATCACCTGCTGACTTTCTAAACCTTGCATGGTCTGAATGCCTAATTGACTAACGATTTCAGGCTTATTAGAAAACGAGCGATCCCCAATAATCGGATTATTCGGATTGCTGTTCACATCCATGACAGGGGCAAAGTCTAGGTTGAAGCCAAATGCCTTTAATTGTTCCCCTAACAATTTTCCAACCTCATAGGAGAATTGCGGTTGATTGATTTGCCCAATCTTTTGGTTCGTCGGGAAATTTTTTAACGGTCCTGGCAATCTGACTACTTTTCCCCCTTCTTGATCAGTTCCCAAGAATAGTGGCAGTCGATTAGTCCCATTCGCTGTCATCAAATCATTCATCAGTGAGACCGTTTGCTGTGGTGTTTCAAGATTATTGGCATAAAGAATCAATCCTCCAACCTTGTAATCACGAATCAAACTTTTAGTCTCTTGCTGAAGGGATGTGCCTGAAACACCCGCAAACATCATTTGACCAAGCTTTTCATCCAATGTCATCTGGTTGATCGTCTCTGCTATTTCATCCGTTATTTCTGTATAGACGGAGATGTGATGAACAGCCGGATTGGCATCATTGTCAGTCGGCTTTGGCAAAATCCACTTTAGTTGATAGTTGGCGTTCACTTGATACACCAAAATTATTTGATCGGTCTTTGTATCCTGATAATAGCGGACCTCATCAGGCTCGCCCAACTTATTTTTAATATCTGCTAAATGAATAGTCCTTATATTTGCTTTAAACGAACGGATATCGAAAGCTTTTGTACGTTGAAAGCCAATCGTTATCTCTCGTTGAAGAAAATCTTCGTATTGTGCATTAGTGGTCTCCATTACTTGCTGAGGGTCCCCCCATTGCTGATGAACCGTACGGCTATCTGATTCCCCTGCGGTAAATGGCACATCAGGAACTTTCCCTTCTCCCGCTAGGCTGACAATTTCCTGAATGACTACGTCAAGATTTCCGGTATCGCCGCCCTCAGTAGCAGTATCGCTATGCTCTTGGACTGGGGGTGACTCCGAATTTCTAGTCGTTTGTGTGGCTGGTCTCATCTTCATACCGATAAAAAAGAGCAAACCCATTAAAATCAGCACAAGAAATACGAGAAAGCCACGTCTTCTTTTATGCATGAAAAAACCTCCTCAATCCAACCATTAGTCGTAGCATATCATTCTACCAGCTAACGTTATCATATCTAACGTATGAATTCAAAATATGTGAAATCAACAGAAACCACTCTCACTTTAGAAAATATTATCGTAAGCTAGCAAAAATGCAGAGGAAGATGTTAAAATATTCTCATAAAGGGGGAGGCAAGGTATGGGGAAATTAAGTAAAAGGAATATATTGTGGATTGTACCCATCGGTATTTTAGGGGTGTTTTGGTACTTCTATGGTCCACAAAAGGATATTACAGACAATGAATATATTACATATGTAAAAAACTATTCTTATGAAAATAGGACAAAAACTTTAGAAAATGGCTTTGCTGCTGCCTGTGAAAATCCGTATTGGGTTTATTTTGAAACACAAAAAAGACAGGATGTAGTCGAGTTCGAAGGAGATTGCTCCATTGATCATAAAGTTGTAAAGGTCAATATGCAATTCCTTGTGGACAATGATAGGACAAAAGTTCAATCAGGTGCAATGTTAGTAGATAGTAAAATGCAGGAAGAAACGGATCGAGACCAGTTTTTACTAGCATTGGTCAAATAATTAGCCACACCCTCATCATTACAACTATGAGGGTGTTTATCATATGTCCACGGGTTTTGCTTTAGGAAACATAATCCAGATTTTATCAAATCACTAGTGTTATACTCCTTATTATTCAGGCTTCACTAATGCCCATACTACTTCACAAACTTCATCAAAATACCCTTCTTTCAATAACGAATATAACAATAAAATCGTTTAAAAATCTAATGTTTATTCCATTGTCGCTCCCTATAATGTGATAACTTAAACTTAAAATTCACGTTCATTTCTAAAAGGTCAGATTTATTTTTGTGTATAGATTCTGTCGTTTAAATGGATAGTGGTTATTTGACAACAGTTGTAATAACAGTTTTCTCGTTTGTTCATGGGTTTTATATTCTTGAAAAAAATGATGATAGTTTGCTATTTGGCCTTCCAAAAATTCATATTGATTATAGTATTCGAAAAAAGACTTAAATAGCATATCAATTTGTCCCTCTGGAATTTGATTTATTACATCGCCTAAAACATAACTTAACGTTCCTGATATGTTCACACAGTAGTAACGAAAATCTTCAAAGAAATCTACGTCAACAGATAAATTCAAAAAATCTGTTCGATAATCCTCACATATTTTATTAATATCCCTAGTAGGAAATGGCTTTTTTAATTCACTTTCCAATTCAGCTAGTTGTTTTATTATATTAACCATATCTCGCCCCTATAGTGTTTCATTTAACAAATTTATTTGTTGTCAAAGCACAAAGCACAAACCTTCTTAAGCTCCTTTTGGGAAGGTTCTCGAAATGCTTGCCGCACTAAAGCACCAATTCGTTAAATAAGAAAATTTGTTTTGCGTAGGATTCCCAATCTTTATTATCAGTATTTATTTCAAGTGTAGGAATGATTGAATTTCCTGCTTGCCTCCTATACGCTTGTTGTTGTTCTAATAATAATTCACATGCCAATTTCATTTCTTTCAAGGTTTTCCCCTCCCATTCATGGGGATTTCTACTACTTATTCTTTGCTCTAAATTCTCTGGTGACACAGTTAATAAAGTACATTTCGCCCCCATTTCAAATAACTGGGCTTCTAATTCCTTAATTTCATCTGATATTGAATGAGAAAATGCTACCCGATGATTTAAATGAAACCTTTCCAATATAAAGTATAAACCTTTTGAACGTTGGGTTTGTCCTACTTCTCTTGACCATTTATTTAACATTTTTAGCATCGTGACTCTTTCTCTTAAGACTTGTAAGTGTTCATCTCGACTTAACCACTTTAATTCATTATTTATTTTGTGTAATACTTGCGAATAATGCTCACTGAGAACTATGACACTACGTTCCGCACCTTCATTTGCGTGAAGTTGTTTCAACGCTTTTAAGACTGATGTTTTTCCAGCATTCGAGTAGCCTTCTAAGATGATCCCTCTAAAATTACTCATTTCTCCCCCTATTTATTGGCATGTCTATCTAAATAATGTCTTTAAGATTATTTACATTTGCCAACTATCCTGCTCCGCTATTTTTACTTAAATCAATTCTCTAATAGATACTTATTAGAAGTTACTAACCATTACATTTAAAAAACTAAACATATTCGGTAATATAAAAATCAAAAATAGCCCTGTAAATGAGAAGGTTATAAATCTTTTCCTATCTATGCCCACTCTTAATTCCCAAAGTCCCAAACAAACTAAATACAAACCTATCAACATACTAACCATTGGTAATAGTACTAAATAAATATTCATTTCATTTTCTCCTTTTTTTATATGTAGCTTTTCGAACTGACATAGTCCGTTTACTCTAATACGTTCAAAATGAGTATAAGTTCCAATTATAAGTAAATTATCCATTTTCAAAAGATTAAAAAACTCCGTCTCATATAGGAGACGGAGTTCGCTGATAACAGCAGCTACCGTATTTGACTACTTTCTTCAACACAAATACACATGGTCCATTTTGAGGGATTTTATAGTATCTTACCTGTTTGGACACCATCTATTACCCATTCCCTTGCTTTCTTTAAGGAGTAGTCAGTGGAACATCACTGATTCCGAGGGAGGCTATTTATCAACTACTTAAGCTTATAAATCTATCGGCTTGCCGCCGGTCACCCCATATATCTGACCGGTGATATAGCTTCCTTCATCCGAGGCTAGAAGAACATACACGGGTGCAAGCTCTACCGGCTGTCCCGCACGGCCGAGAGGAGTATTTTGGCCAAACTCAGGTATTTCTCCTTCTAATTTTCCGTTATCCAGTTGAAGGGGCGTCCAAATTGGCCCAGGTGCGACACCATTGACACGTACACCTTTAGAAGCAAAGTACGAGGACAGGGATACCATAAAGTTGCTTATCGCACCTTTTGTAGCGGCATAATCCATTAAAGAAGAGGACGGATCGAAAGATTGAACTGATGTGGTGGTAATAATCGCACTTCCTGGTTCCAGATGTTCTTCAGCAGCTTTGACGGTCTCGAACATACTGATGATGTTTACTTTAAAAGTGTCTTGCACCTGGTTGATTGTTAAGTCACTTAGGGATGGCTGTGCGATTTGTTGCGCAGCATTTAATACCAGCAGGTCCAATCCACCAAAGGCTTCCACTGTTTTTGTAACAATCTCTGTCGGAGTGCCATCTTCCCGCAAATCGTACGGTAGCAGTAGTGCTTTTCTGCCTTCTTTTTCAATTAGTTCTTTGACCTCGTTGGCATCTTCCTCTTCACCCGGGAAGAATTGAATGGCCACATTTGCTCCTTCGCGTGCGTAGGCAATAGCAGCAGCACGACCAATTCCAGAATCTCCTCCGGTAATCAAGGCATTGCGCCCTTCCAGACGATTGTATCCTTTATATGATTCTTCTCCACAGTCAGGTTTGGGGCTCATTTCATTCTGTAACGCTGGAGTGTTCTGTTCTTGATCTGGGAATTTTTCCGTATGAAATTTCTTACGTGGGTCGGTTAGATGTGGGTTTACCATTATAAATCATCTCCTATTTTGTTTAATTATTAAAAAACACGTTGTGAGCTTGGACTAATTAAATGCCATTACATTTTTTTGAATACCCTGTGATCATTTACTCTAAACAGCTTCAGATCTATAACCCCCTTCCTTTTTCCCTACAAAAGAAAAAACACCCGATGTAAGCGAGCAAACTAGTCCAATTTTGAAATGGATAGTTCGAACACTTACATAGAGTGTTTTAAGCGCCCTCTATATAGTTTTAGAGGTTATGAAAGAAATTTAATTTTTTATACGTTTAGATAGCTATTCATGCTTATGCTTGTAATGCCTCAATCGTTTGGGCTACTTGTTCTTCTGTTAAATTATGACGCACGATGTAGCGGTTGCGCGCATGCTTTGTACATTCAATTGTACAGCCACCCAGATGCTTGGCTTCATTTTCTTCAGATGCGATGATTTGTTTGTTACATTCAGGGTTTGCACAGTTAATGTAACGTTCACAAGGCTCACCGTCATAATGATCACGACCAATAATTACATGCTCTACTTGATTGATTGGCACCGTTAAGCGCTCATCAAATACATACATTTGTCCGTCCCATAATTGACCTTTCGCAACAGGGTCTTTTCCGTATGTTGCAACACCGCCATGTAATTGACCGACTTCGCCAAAGCCTTCACGTTTCATCCAACCTGAAAACTTCTCACAACGAATGCCACCCGTGCAATATGTTAAAACATTTTTCCCTTCGAATAGCTCGCGGTTTGCACGTACCCATTCCGGTGTATCACGGAAGTTTTTTACATCTGGTCGAATCGCGCCACGAAAATGGCCGACATCGTATTCATACGTGTTACGCACATCTAATACTACTGTATTTTCATCTTGCATTTCTGCAAGGAATTGTTCTGGTGACAGGTAGCGACCTGTTAATTCATGCGGATTTACGTCTTCTTCTAAGCCTAAGTTTACTAACTCAGGTCGTGGGCGTACGTGCATTTTTTTGAATGCATGATCATCTGCCGCATCAATTTTGAAGACAATGCCTTCAAATAATGGGTCAGCTTGCATGTTTGCCATGTATTGCTCTGTTTGCTCAATCGTACCCGAAACTGTACCGTTTATGCCTTCATTGGCTACTAAAATACGACCTTTTAAACCGATTTCTTTACACATTTCTAAATGCGTTGCTGAAAACACAGCTGGATCTTCAATCTTCGTGTAATGGTAATATAATAAAACTTGATAATTCATTGTTTTCCACCTATCATTTCAATATTTGCAGGATATTCCTGATAGTGTCTTTTACGACCTATTAACAATAAAGGATAATCCCTTAAAATGCTATCGGTAATTAGACTGAAATAGCTGTAAATATTGTAAAATGGGTCAGCGGACGTTTTTAGAGCCTTTTTCAAAAAGAAAGATGCTTTCTTTTTCAAAAAGCATCCGATTGGGGTATAAATATTAAACTTGGTGATGGGTCGAGACGTTGAAAGCTTCATTACTCTCCGATAGCTAAGGTTATTGCTTATCATCTAAATGTTTAATCGCCAACATGGAATGATCCTGAATGATGCCTGTATCTACAAAACCAAAGGAAGCGTATAATGCTTTTGCTTTGTCATGGCTTGTATGATAAAAGAGCGTTACATACTTTGCTTCCCCATATGGCATCTTTTCAATATCCATCAACATTTTTTCAAAGGCAAGTTTGCCATATCCTTTCCCCTGATACCTTTTGTCAATCATCATATGCCATATAAAATAGCTCTTCTTTCAGTAAAAATCTTCATTTTCAAATGATTCATGATCTAACGGATCATAAATATACATCATAAATCCAACAGCAATTTCATCGACATAAATGGCAACCGGGAGTCGCTGGTATCCCGTCCGTGTTCAACATATGAGCGTCTGCAAAGCTTTTGAGGTTCGTAGTTTCTAAAAAAGTTTTCTGGTTTTCTCCAACCTCAAGTGCTATGACTTCTTCTATGTTTTTCCCGGTTATTTTTCGTAATTCCATCATTTTTATCTCCCCTCCTATTCATTTTCTCTGATTTACTAAAGATAAATTGATCATCAGGATTCCAACTATGCAAGTCGTCAGCAAGATAACCACGTAGCCATAGTACGCCATCTATTTTTCTAAGGTAAAATCCTTTAGGAAAATTATCATCATCACTTACTATCTCTGATGCTATTGTGATGGACCCAGAAGGAGCTTGATTT
Organism: Lysinibacillus sp. UBA5990; assembly: GCF_002429815.1. NCBI lineage: Bacteria > Bacillati > Bacillota > Bacilli > Caryophanales > Bacillaceae > Lysinibacillus > Lysinibacillus sp. UBA5990. The sequence goes on along the minus strand of NZ_DJAY01000015.1, from coordinate 962,093 downwards.
TGTTGTAGAGAATTCCCTGAATCGCCCTCAGCTTGGTCTAAATATTCAAGTCTTAAGTAAGGTCCAACCTCAAGTGGACATAATTCTAAACCAAGTTTGTTTGCTTGTTTAATAAGCTGAGGCATAGTAGCTCCATCAGGAAAACCAAGATTCCTAACAGCAAGTTCAACAGTTTTTAGGCTGTACTTTGTTTCAGAAGTAATAAATTTATCATTAGATAATAATTTCTCTCCATACGGATTCATTGAGATTGAATGTTCTTGTAACTTTTTAATAAGCTGCCATTTCGTTAGTCCACCAACCTCAATTGACTTAGTAATAACACGGCAATCAGGATAAATTTCCATTTGTATTCACTCCTTACATCATTAAAAAAATCAACACACCTCAATTATACATATAATGGAAGATTGATGATAATTATGTATTTACCTTGCATAAAAAGCTGAACTAAAGCACCCGTTCAATAAGGAATTTGATGTTGGAGAATCTATTTATGGGACTCTAGTTCTTACATTCTTCCCTAACAAAGGCTATTGCACTTTCAATAGTTAAGACATTTTTCTTAAGCCAACTTTCACCCATTTCTCTTACCAACGAGTGAATAAAGCCAATTTTATTAAAAATGTTCACATAATCCAGTAATACATTTATTACACCATCATTTAAACCTAACTTTTGTAAATCCTTCACCAGTTCTACATCGTCCTGAGAAACAGCACCATTGCAATTTTCAAGATAATCAATTGGTGTTAAAGAATTAACCTGTTTTATATACCATTCGTCGTAACTCATTCCTGTTTTAGTTATAAACTCTTCTTCGTTTTTTGCATTCCATTCCTCAATTGTTACTCCGTGAATTTCTTTAAATCGTTCTTCAGCAGTCGTGCCGTATATTACTTTGCTATTTATTTTCTTATATCGCTTTTTATTTTTCTTCGCCCCTTTTTTCGCTTTTTCTTCAAGTTTCCCTCGCCATTCCTCTATTGTCATTTCGTTTACTTCTCTAGAATGTTCTTCGTTTTTTTGTCTATGTTAATCAGCTGTGTTAGCTTAAGTACATTGTTTGACAAACTCACATCAAGATTAACATAAAACCCCATTTTTAATTTAGATGTGTTATTCAATTAAAAGGCCCTTTAATGAATAAAGCACTTTCCATATTCCAGGAAAGCGCCCGTTAGCCACACATGTCGCGTAAAAATCAACACTACACCACAGAAAATGAAAGATCATTACGTTCTTTCATGTCTATGTTTCCAATAACTATCTCAACTTCAGATAAGTGATAAAATGTACTTGTAGTTTCAAAATTATTTACTTCTTCATTCGGTGAGTAAAGATATATCTTATTGTCTTGTCTAAGAGCTATCCAATTTCCCTTGTTGACCTATTTTCCTTAAGTCTTTAAACGATGAAGCTCTGAAGTCAAATAGACAAAAAAGGACCGGGCAACTTTTTGCCCAGTTATTCTTATTCGTTTATAATTTCTTCATACCCAGTCATAGTATCCATATGGCTCGCAATCATGGCGATAATGGTACTTGCCTCTTCTTTTTTAAATGACAAGGTACTTTCATCTTCGAATAGTTCCCCGTCTTCTGTCCAGATCCGATTGACTCTTCGCAGAACGCCATCTCCATTAGCTCTATCTACCCCAAACTGATAGGTTACTTCAAGATTATCTTCAATTTGATAAGCCGTGACTTCCGGAGTTTCCCATTCCACTTCAATTTCTTCAAGAGTAATTTCATCATCTAGAACTTCATATTCTTCTTCATCATCTACATAAAAGACTTCACTATCTTCGTCAATAAATTCATGAAAACTTTCATGAACAGCTTCAACCACATCAGTAATATCATCCAAAATAATTCTTGTAGGTTGTTGAAGCGTCATATCAAAGCTTTCTAAGTAAAATTCTTCATTATACGGATCAAAGAGGAGGGTGCAAAAGTAAACCCTCTCGTCATCTTCTGTCGAGATAAAAAATTCAATTCGGGGATGTTTTGAACCTCGATTGATATTCATATGACCGATTTGGTCATATTCTTCGCAAATCGATTTCAAATGATCTTGAAGCTCACCAGTTACTCTGTTAAACCATTCCATAGACATGTCACTACCGCCTCATTTTCTTTTTATCTAGTCATAATTTTTTCCGTTTATTCATGCTGATTATATCCATTTATCGTGAATTATATTCTTTACAACTTAACGTAAGGACCTATTACTTACAAAGATTTGTTTTTGAAGAAAATTCCACTTATTGCACTGAATATTTTTAGTTGAATCGGGGACGATAAATCTTGTGACTTAATAAAAAAAAAAAGAAGGAGGAAGTAAAATGGAGAAAAATACCCCAAAGCCAGATGATCGATCAGATAATGTTGAAAAGCTTCAAGATATGATGAAAAATACTAAGGAAAATATGGAAGCTGCAGAAGAAATGATGGCTTACGTTGATGAAAACGAACGAAAGGCACTTAAGCATAAAAATGCACGTAGGGAAGAAAGTATGAGTGGTTTTCGAAAAGAGATTTTAGATGAAGCGGCTGCTCGAAAAAATGGTAACTCATAAATTTAAGTAAAGTGTCTTTTTATCCCGCGTACCAAAGTTCCTTAAATAATCAATGGGTGATGAAGAATGCCCCACTGATTAAGTTTCATTTCATGTGAATACGGGAAAAAACGAAATAATATATTTAATTTATAAAGCAACAGAAATTATACGGAAATAAAACAGAGAAAAGTGATACATTTACTTTTCTCCGCTTTTGAACGTTTCACAGTGGTTACTTTACATACTTTCAAGACGACTATTCAAAAGTGGAATTACTGCGATATTGTTAGTCCTTATGTTATCTTAAAATGTAGAGGGTTTTCGTATAAAAGGCATAGGGAAAATCCGTATATTACATGTTATCTTCCTATCTCTGACGGTCATCGGTTAAAAAAATCATGTTCTAGGGATCAAGCATCAAGCCGCTTCCACAAAATGTGAGAAAGGCTATATAGGTTTAGACAAAAAACCAAACTTTTTTGAGCTGGTTGCCGTTTTCTTCATGTTATTGATTAACTGCGTAACTTTCCCGAAACCTATACTAATTAAGAATTACAAAGATGAGTGTTGGGGATTCTTAACACTATTTCGTAGAGATCATCAACCACTATTTATTGGGCAATCGCTCTCCGTTAGTTAAAGTATGATTCTTCACAAATTCTTGGTTATTCGTAATAGGTAGAGGATTACCATATTTATTAATTTCCTCATATTGTTCAGTTAATATCTATGCTTCAGCTACTTCCCTCGCTGCGGCTTTTTTATGTATAGATAACCTTAAATTGCACATATTAATATTGAGTGTATCGCACGCACTTAGCTGCGGCGCTAGTTGACAGCTGCAGCTTTTCTTCAATTTAATCCGCAACAGCATGGCGCCAAACTATTACGCCTTAATAACATGTAGATCATCCAGAAAAATAATAAGTATTTATTAAACCTGATTAAACCGTCAAATAATTAGTTCCCCAGTATAAAACTGGGGATTTTTCAACATGACTGAGTTTCTAGGAAATATCTTTTACTGTACATTTTTTATCAAAAATTCATTCAATATAGAGATGAAATTTAAAATTCCACTTTGGTATACCTGCTTAAAATAATCTTCCACTTCTTCAACTAAACTGCTCCGTTAGCTTAAGTACATTGTTTCACAATTCACATCAAGATTAACATAAAATCTTATTTTTAATTTAGAAGTGTTATTCAATTAAATGGCCCGTTTGTTGAATAAACAACTTTATGGTTACTAAAAATCTCCATAGAGATTATAATTCGGCTATCAATATCAAAATGAAATAATACGATAATTAGTATTGGAATATATGACAGAAAAATAATTTTTGGACACTTTCCTTATTCAAGGAAAGCGCCTTATTGTTGAGAGTTGCTATTCAATTTAAGCCTTTTGACATTCCTATTCATCCATATCACAATCTCAACGAAGAATCACCTTCTAAATTGAGGTAGTATTAAAATAATGAAAACTAGCGTCAATCCGATAATACTGATGAAAGATGCAACTTTTATATAACGAATTGCACCATCTGCTATTTCTAGTTCTTCTTTGTATATCTATCGCTTTCCCCATAATAAGCTTTCTTGAGGGTAGAAATAACTCCAAATTAATACCCCATATTATGGCATCGCTAAAATAATGACTACAATTATATCAAACATTTTTAGCATCACCCCCAGAAAGCGTTACATATCAATCCCTATTTATTCCATGAAACATCCCATAGATGAACAAACTGTTCTTTCGATTTCTCACTGATTCTAATTTAAATGAAGTTAATGTGGCTGTTCTTTTTTAATAAAGAATAGATAAACGTATCATATGGTTTTTCCTTTTGCACCATATAGTCTCTTAGAATTCCCTCTTGCTGAAACCCTAGTTTCAGTAGCAGTTGATTGGATGCTTCATTTTCTAAATACACGACAGCCCCAATACGCTGTAAATTCATGTGCTCAAAGCCATAAGCGATTACTTGCTGAATTGCTTCTTTTATATACCCCCGACGCCAGTAATCTGGATGGATTTCATAGCCGATTTCTGCCCGTTTATGTGGAGCAGACCATAAATGAAAACCAATCGTACCAATGACTTCTCCTGTTTCTTTACGCTCAATACCCCACCGTATACCTCTTTTTTCCTCGTAGTTTTTGTCAAAATGCTTAATTAACTGTTCAGCCTGTTGTTTTTCAATAAAAGGTTCCTGCCCATAATAGCGTGTTAGCTCCTCATTTGAAAGGCAATGAAAAATGGCAGGTACATCAGCCTGCGTCAGTTCTCTTAGCTTAAGTCGGTCCGTTTCTAACATTGGAAACATCGGTCTTCCCCCCTCACAATTTCTTATCCTTTACCATCAAGTATAATGGCGCCTTCCCCTACAATAAATCTCTACACTGTTCATAAGCTTTCCCATTTCATCTACCTATTATAGAAAACCTATTTATTCCATCTTATGAAATTCCCATTTTCTTCACAAGCTATTTCTCTTAAATTTTAATAGAAATAACAATTATTACTATATAAAAATTAAAAAATAGCTTATAATAGAAAGCTGACTATGCACTCCTACTTAAAGCATAAAAAGGTGATTTCAACATGCTATCTTATGAACGTATTCTAATAATGGTCCCGCCGGTTCCCTAGCTACGCTTTCTACTTGTAACTAACAAAGTAGAATTTGCTTGTAGGAGGGCAATATGTTGAAAAAACAGGCAGTACCATCTTTATTGTTAATGATTGTTCTTGTGGCGTTCCCACAAATTAGTGAAACCATTTATACACCATCTCTACCGGACATTGCAGATGCACTTGGTGTATCCAATAGTTCTGTCCAATTAACCTTAAGCATCTATTTTATTGGATTTGCATTAGGTGTTTTTTGCTGGGGATGGATTTCTGATATTATTGGCCGTAGACCTGCCATGTTAGGCGGTTTAGTTTTTTATGGAATGGGGAGCGCATTATGTTTTTATGCGGACACTATCTCCATTCTAATCATAAGTCGTTTTATTCAAGCATTCGGTGCTGCTACTGGCTCTATTATTACGCAGACCATTTTGCGTGAAAGTGTAACCGGTAATAAACGACATGTAATGTTCGCACAAATTTCCGCAGTCATTGCGTTTACACCTGCGGTAGGTCCTTTAATTGGGGGCTGGGTGGATCAAGTACTTGGCTTTCGGGCAGTATTTTTTGTCCTAGTGGTCATGAGTATATGGTTGTTCATCTATGCCTATGCCAGACTACCTGAAACAACGCAACCAGCTGTTAGGCAAAGAATAGCGATTTGGCCAGTCGCCAAACGCATTTTTGCTTCGCCGACCGTTCTTGTCTATGGTTTGCTCATTGGGGGCATTAACGGTGTGTTATTTAGCTATTATGCGGAGGCACCTTTTATTTTCATTGATCACTTTCAGATGACGCCTGGTCTCTTTGGTTTTCTTGGCATCATCGTAGCGCTAGCCTCAATTATAGGGGCTATGATCTCTAAGCGACTTATCACCACGCATCCACCTCAACAAATTATTTATGTAGGTTGTTCCGTGATGGTGATTGGCGCTTTCCTTTTAATGATTGTCTGTACTTTACCATTGCCTACTAGTATGCTACCCATGAGCATCATGGTTACCGTTTTTATCTTGCTGTTAGGCACGGGCATTGCCCTTCCTAATTGTTTAAGTCTAGCATTGGTAGACTTTCACGACGTCATTGGAACAGCCGGTGCCATCTTTAGTCTCGGCTATTACTTGCTTGTCAGTGTTATCACATTTGGTATGAGTTTGCTTCACAATGAATCCTTGCTGACGATGCCACTTTATTTCTTGGTGTTAACGATCATGATGTGGTTTAGTGCAAAAAAATATATTCGATAATGGATGCTAGCGGGCATCTTATCTAAATTAAACAAAAATGCCACCCTGTTTACTTAGGGTGGCTTCTCCTTTTATTGAAAATAGTGATCCACCACTTCCTGTGCGGATTGAAACACTTTATTACTTTGTGTCTTATAAAGGAATTTAGGATTCGTACAGGCTTTCTCAAGACTTTTAGCTTGCTTTAGCTTATCCGTCATTTGCTCAATAATATCCGTATAGCCATCTAGTTGATTTGAAATTTTAGGTAGCATGATAGGTGAGATGTCTAACACAATTGACACCTGATCCTCTGCGTAGCTATTTAAATTGATAAAAAAGCATTGTTCCAAATGCTTAGAATGTTTATCGACATTAATGACCGCCTTTTGAAAATGGGCGACTAAGCCTGTAGAAGTTTGTGTAATGTTAAAGCCTTGCTCTGTCAAATGTTGTTCAACGAGCTGTAGAAACTGATCGACCTCAGCATCTAGTTTCGGCGTGACCGTTGATTGGATTAGATTATCACAATTTTGATAAATTGTATCAATCTCAGTCTGTTTTTCAACAAGTATTTTAAAATTGGACATTGAATACACGCTTCATCTCCCCTTTTTATTAAGGTAGACATTCATGAAGCGTTTTAGTCATAATCATAAAAAATTAACAAACCTAGGGAGGTTCCTATGATAAGAAATTCTGTCAAAGCCATCATTCTCGTTGATGGTGAAATATTGCTGATCAAAAATAAAATTTCGGAGGAATATTTTTATATTTGTCCTGGTGGTGGACAAGAGCATGGTGAAACATTTCATGAGACACTTCAACGAGAATGCCTTGAGGAAATTGGTGCATCTGTTCATATCGGAGAACTTCTTTTCATCCGAGAATATATTGGAAAAAATCATGAGCATGCTGCCTTTGACGCAGAAGTTCATCAAGTAGAATATTATTTTCTATGTCAGCTTCATGAACAGTTGCACCAGCCCTCTAATCCAGATAGTCACCAAATTGGGACAGAATGGGTCTCGGTGGCAAGACTCCATGAGTTCCAACTTTATCCGAAAGCATTAATTCCACAACTTCAGCGATATGAGCAAGGGCTGGAAACGACTATTTATTTAGGTGACATCAATTAGAAACGGTTGCCTATTTTTATAGACAGCCTTCTTCAGCATCAAATAGTTTTACCATCGTATAATAGCTACTGCCAGGCGGATAATCTTTTATTTCTCCCACCACTTGATAGCCTCTTTCTTCATAAAATGTACGAGCTTGGAACGAATAGGTTGTAAGCAGAGCCTTCTTTGCGCCCATTTCCTGTGCAGCTATTTCTGCTTGTGCCAGCAACTTACTGCCTAAGCCTTTTCCTCGATACTCTTCATGAAACCAAAATTTATGTATTTCCACCCATCCCCAATAAACTTCAGCGGTTAGCCCCCCAACCCATTGCTGATGTTGATCAGTAACGATCAAATGGAGAGGACGAACGGCTCCCTTCTGCCTACTTTCCCGATGGTGAAGTGAATGCTCGTTATTATAGCTACGAATTTTTTCACTTAAAAAATTCGTAAAATCATCATGCTGTTCATATAAAATCGAAATGTGCGTATCGATATAGGGTTCCTCCTAATCCTGATAACGTTTCAATAGTTTGCCTTGATGCGCCACGAAAATTTCCTCAAGTGGTATATCATAGTGATTGGCAATAACAATAATATTCCCTATTACATCACCTAGCTCTTCAATAAGCTCATGCTTATTTTCCTCATACGATTGTGTTATTTCATCAGGTCGATCTCGGCCAATTTCTAATGCTCGTATAGCTCTAGCAACCTCGCCAGTTTCTTCTGCTAAAAAGCCAATTCGTGTAAATATGTTGAGCTCTGACCATCCACGGCTTTCATAGTAGCCCTTTACCCATTGTTGGAACTCATTTAATTCCATTTTCGCTCTTCCTCCATTTCTTTCCTATTTAAATTAAATTATACTATAAAAGAATCTCATCAGATATGGAGGAATCAACAATGAACAGTATCGCAGTATTTTGTGGATCTAGCATCGGCGCTTCAAACGCCTATCGTGAAGGCGCAATTCAACTAGGAAAAGAATTAGCCAAACGTCAAATTACCCTTATTTATGGTGGGGCAAGCGTTGGTATTATGGCAACAGTAGCGAATACTGTGCTGCAAGAAGGTGGAAAGGTTATTGGCGTAATTCCTACCTTGTTAGAGGAGCGTGAAATTGCTCATCAACAGCTAACAGAGCTGATCGTTGTCAAGACAATGCATGAACGCAAAAGTAAAATGATGGAACAAGCAGACGGCTTTATTGCCCTACCTGGTGGTCCCGGTACATTAGAGGAATTTTTTGAAGTGTTTACTTGGAATCAAATCGGCCTCATTCAAAAACCTTGTGCCATTTTCAATATTGAACAGTATTTCGATTTACTAATTTCATTTTTTGATCATATGCAACAGGAACAATTTTTAAAAGCGCAATATCGAGAAGCATTAATCGTTGATGCAGAGGCGGCAGCACTTTTAGATCAATGTCAAAGCTTTGTACCTCCAGCTATAAAAACCTACGAGCTTAGCAAATAATCAGGTGGTAAGATTAGTCATACTCATACTCGACTAATCTTACAACCCTTTTCATTTTTATCTTGCCACGTCTCGTTTTTTCACCGCAAATACAGCTACCATTACCATGATGAGCTTCACCACAATTATGATGACATACAAGCTAAATGATAATAAGGCCGGTAATAAAACAAGCCACCATGACCAAGTAATAATATCCGTTAGCTTTAATAGGACAAAAACAATGGTCAATACTTCTGCCATACCCATCTCTTCACCACCTTTGTAGGAATTAAAACGAACAAATTTAAAAGAAGTGTTGGAGAAATACGGTGTTGAAGTACATGCCAAGACGCTTAACAGCCTATGAAAAAGAAGTGGGAAAAGAAAATGGCAATAGTAATTTCTTCGTAAGAGGCCCTTTTTTCACGATTGGTCCGTTTTTAATCGAAGGTTCACTTCGCTTTCCACATCGGCGCAATGAAATTTTACCAGTGCGTCATATATTAGTACAGGAATCCAATCATAATTCGTGTTTTTATGTCTCTATCCCAAAGTCTGATTCATCAGAGGGACAGATTCTGAAGCCGTACCGTGTAAGGCGGAGATGTATTAGTGTTAGATAAAACTATTTTCGTCGGGAATTCTGGATTAGCTTCGAATAAAAACGCAATTCAATGGCTTCGTCAATTCGTGAAGAACTTCGTCTATACGGTCATCGAAATTCCGCTTATTTCGATTGGAACCAATTAGCACAAGAGGAATCACGGTAGAATATATATCGATTTTACAATTTTTCGAAGCTTCGGTGCTTCCTTTAGATGTAGTACGCAGCCATTAGTAAGAGAGGATTTATCTTAATAATTGTCTGTTACTTGTACAGTCATTATCCACCTTCAAAAAAATAATATTAATATGAATAATGCACAACATGAAATGGCACATTACTTGTAGGAGGTGGACAAATTATGTCTAGAATTATTGGTGTTGAAGAGTCATTATCTAATATTGAAGAGGCTTTAAAAGCGAAAGGCTATGAAGTCATCCAGCTTCGCAATGAAGAGGATGCCAAAAAATGTGATGCCTGTATCATTACAGGACAAGACCGAGACGTCATGGGGATTAGTGATCCAGTTATAGAAGGTCCTGTCATTGATGCGAATGGGCTTACAGCTAATGACGTCGTTCAACGTGTCGAAAAATATTTTCATTAATAATGAAGTGCTGTCGCAAAAACACATTGCGAGCAGCACTTTCTTATTTGGTTTTCCTTACATACTTATAATATCTACTTATAATACACCTATTAGTTGTGCAAAATAAATAATAGGAACTTTAAAAAGTAGGGAGATATATGAGCCAAAAAAATATAATACTTGTTATTTTAATGCTTACGACTACACTACTCTTGTCAGGCTGTTGGGATGTAACAGAACCCCAACGTATGTATTATGTGCAAGGTGTTGGTGTTGATTTTAAGGATAATGAATATATAGCGTACATCCAACTTATGAACTTTGCCAATGTAGCAAAAACAGAACAATCGAACCCACAAGCTGCACCAACTGAAGTCGGTAAAGCTACAGGAAAAACAATTGAAGAAGCTATCTATAAATTGTATCGTTCAATGGACCAAGAAGTCTTTTGGGGACATATGACCTTTCTCCTTTTCTCGGAAAAAGCTATGGAAAGTGAGCATGCCATTCCCATTATCGACACTTTTCTACGCTTCCGAGAAACAAGATATCATATTTGGGTTTATTGTACACAAGACCCCATCGAGGAAGTTTTATTAGTATCTCCTATTCTTGAAAAATCGCCAACTGCGACTAAATTGAGTAATCCTAAAAATACCTCGAAACAAGAATCATTTGTAGAGCCGGTGAACTTGAGACAGCTAGTCATTGGTTTAAATGAGCCGAACCACGAAATGAAGGTCCCATTCATTTCCATCAATCAAGACTGGGAAACAGCAAAGGAATCCCGAACTGAAACTGTTTTTGCAGGTGTTGGTATTCTGTCAAAGAACAGCTTCAAAGGCTTTATTAAAGGCAAAACAGCGCGAGGGATTGAATGGATGAATGATGCAACGAAGCAAGGAGAAATCACGATTAAATTAGACAATACGGAGGAGCGCGATTACTTAACCGTTGATATTAAAAAATTAGATGTCAATGTCAAACCAATTGTTCAAAACAATCAAGTAAAATTTGAAGTATATTTAAAATTTAACACCATTTTGAATGGCTTTAAAGGAAAAGTGACACCGAGTCAGGTCAGAAAAAAAGTAGAGAGTGAAGTCAAAAAAGAAATTATGGCTACTTTTGAGGCAGGCTTAAACATAGATGTAGACGTCTATCGATTGTCAGAATATCTCTATCGCGACAATGTAAAGGTATGGAAAAAAATACAGAAGGATGGTAAAATCCCTTTAACCAAGGAATCCATTAGTAAAATCGATATTCATATTAACAAAGTAAGCCCTGGGCGAAAATCGTTTGAAGAAACTATTACCGAATAATAATAAGAGACCACCCCTTTTACTGGAGTGGTCTCTTGTTTATGATAATGCTTGATGAAGCTGATCAAGGACAGCTCCCCTACTTATTCCCCCGTGATAGCAAATAACCGTTTCAATATCGAGATCTAGGTATTTTTTTAAAGACTCCTGTGCTTCCGCTAAATCTAATACAGACGGCTCATGGATACCCGCAATATTGCCTTCTACACTGTATAGTGAGTCACCGGCAATTAATGTTTTGCTTTGTGTCAAATAAAGACTGAGATGGCCTGGCGAATGTCCTGGTGTATGGATGATTTGAATACCACCACAAAACGGCAATTCCTCTCCATCACTCACGGTTACATCCACTCGTCCCTTTGGTGGACTTTCTAAATGCGCATCTTTTAATAATGGTAGTTCCCCTTGAATATACGGTTGCTCCAGTGCATGTGCATATACTCGCATATGCTGTCCACATGTCTGTATTAATTCTGGCAGGCAACCAATATGATCCACATCCTGATGCGTGAGAATGACCGCCCTTAGCTGGTCCAATGAAACACCAACCTGTGCCATCGCCTCTCGCAATTCTTCCATTTGTCCAGGAAAACCTGCGTCTATTAAAACAGCCATGTCTTGGTCCCACAAAAGCGTTGGATGAATAATAAATCCTTGATAATTCAGTTCCAGTACCTTTACACCTTTTGTTATTTCTATAGCATTCGCCCCCTTTGCCCAACATGAAAAGATAATAGTGATCCTATTTTAGTTTCTGCTTTCAGCCTAAAATTTCCTGCCATCCCTATCAGAGACTAAAATTTTATTGTCTACATATGTTTATTTTTTCTTGTTCTCTTAGCATCTTTATAAACGAACAGAGCAACAAGAAGAAAGCTTATACTAACAACACGGAAAATCATCTCTAAACTAATCCATTCAGCTAAAAGCCCTAATATAAATGCGCTAATACCTACCCCAATATCAAAACTAGAAAGAAATGTTGCATTAGCTGCACCACTTTTTGCCTCACTTACTTTTTGAACAGTCCATGTTTGTAAACAAGGCATAACGGTTCCATAGCCTGCTCCGAATAGGATGGCTGCGATAATAAGCAACCCATTATTTGTCGCGTATGATAACACAATCAATGATAAAAACCCTACTACTGCTGACACAATGATAATCGACCATGGCCCGGTTTTATCAAACCATTTTCCTGTAAATGGACGTAGTAAAGTGGAAACAATCGCATTGATAAGGAAAAATAAAAAAATTTGATCTAACCCTCTTTGTTCACCGTACAGCACAAGGAAGGTAATGATTGCACCAAAGCCAAGCGTTGTCATAACAGTCAGTAATGCTTGAAACCATACTTCTCTCTCAAAAACTGCTTCCATAAATCGAAATGGCTGCTTCTCATGCTTAATTGGTTCAGCCGAATAAACAAATTGAAGTGCTATCACTGCCATAAGGCAAAGAATAACGGAAGAATAGATTAATAGTTGGAAAGAAAAAGAATGATAGATTAGGATGCCTAAGCTAGGGGCAATGATTGCTCCCACTGTTGTTGATATTGAAAAGTAGCCTATACCTTCACCTAATCGTGTTTTTGGAATTAAATCCACCGCCATTGTACTATTCGCAGTTGTTGACACTCCCCATGTTGCTCCATGGAAAAACCGTAATAGTAGGAAGAGCCAGATCGTGTTTAAAAAGGGATACATGATTGTAATCATCAATAACATAACCCCTGCACCAATAGCTAAACCTTTTCTTTTGTGATCGACTAAATAATAGCCTACAAAAGGTCTAATGATAATCGCGCCTATTGTAAATACTGTAGTAACCAACCCTACCTGAAAAGGAGAAGCATGTATGCTAATTAAATAGGCTGGGAGAATAGGTAGTAACATTTCAAATCCTATAAAAGTTAAAAAGTTACTAATAAATAAAAAAAGAAATGCTGAAGTAAAAATGGTTTGTTTTTGCATGTTAAAATTCCTCGCTTCTAATTAATCTTTTAAATTAGAAGCGCGTGGCACACTGAAACATTCCTAAATTGTCTTAACTTTTTAAGCAATCGTCTCACCCTTTCAAAAGTTTTATTTTCAATTAATCTTCTTGAACAACACAAAAAGACGCCAGGTAACCGGCGTCAGAACATGCATAAAGTATTTAAAAAGAACAAACATAAAGGTTCTTCTTTATCTATTAAATACAAAGGCAAAAAGCTTCCGGTTGCTGAATTCTATATGAAGTTTTTCTAAAAAACGACAGACTGGTCCCGTTGAATTGAAATCAGTTAATTGTAAAAATGTCTTTACTTCAATTGCAGCCATTCTGAAAACAGTTTCCATAACCTTTTGCCTCCTCTCGAAATATCAATACAATATAATTTAATACAAAATTATCAAAAAAGCAAACTCAGTTTTCTGCTTTCACATTCATTTAGGGTTACAACCGATCATGTGAAGTTAGGTGATTAGTACTTTATCTGTGTACAATATATCCCACCTTACGTGGTGCCACTACGTTTTGCTTTTCAACACTTTTCATACGATCATCTGAAGTTTTTTTCATAGGAGTTATCAAAAGTTCAAACATGGTTAATTGTTTATCCAATTTCATCCCCCTTTTTGATTCTTAAAAGGTATTGTACACTCTATTGGCTGCTTTTCTTATATATGTTTAATAGCTTGATTTTATACTACCGGAAAAAATAGAGACATCTTTATACCTAGAACTTTCATTTGCTTTGAAAAAGCTACCTGTCTATCGAATTAATCCACTAGTCTATTCTTCCATAAGGAAACCCATTCATTGCTGTAGTAAATAAAATATCGGAAGTAACATGAACCCTACTAGCAAAAGCACTGGAATCAAGGAAACAATTAAAGCCAATATTCTTAGCTTCCCCTTTTGGCTAAAAAGGGCAGCTAGAAATGACGCTATTATTAACGAAATGACCACAATATCCCCAATTTCAGAGTTCCCATTCACGACAATGGGGGTAATAAAAGCAAAGACAATGAACAAAGAAAATAATAACAATGAAATCATACTTAAATATTTTCTTAACACAATTACTTCACCTCCTTTGGTTCTTTTTTCCATTATTTTAACATAAATCATTTTATTTCTTATTCAACTAAACTACTCATAAGTTAAATAAAAAAAAGAGTTGCTAATGCAACTCATAAGCTACTACCTACACTTCAACTGTTTTAAAGTTCTCCTACTTGAATACCTTTTTTTATAAAATTCGTGCAGCCTCCCCGTCGATTATTTTAATATGTATAAACGACGAACCGCCTCCTTGAATATGATTGGGCACGTCAGATAAATCAAGTAATTCCTTTATGTGAATGAACTTATTACGATTAGGCTCAATTGTCACATAATAAGGGCCAGCTACATTCATCAGAGACTCTATACGGGGTCCTTTTCCCGTTAAATGATCATCTAAAAACTCTAGCTCAAATGACACTGCTTCATTACTTCGATTTTGTAATTCAAGATGACATTCCCCCTGTAATACATGCTTGCTTACTACATCAAATTGGCATTCACCATTCTTTGTATAGGAAATCGCCATAATGCCACGAGCGAAAGTCTCTTGATAGATTGTCATCAAAAGAATAGGTAAAAAGGTAAAGGTGATTAGCACTACACCAATTGATAGGAGGTGATATTTTTTCATCCCCTCGACAAGTAAAATCAAAGCAAGGATAAAGAGAGCTGAACCAAATAACCCAAGCAACACATAGCCATCATCAGTGAGGATAGGAAACGACATAAAGGAAATTCGAGTATTCACCATTTGATAGTTAGGAAATGGGAAAAATAAACACATACAAATTCCTAAAAGGATGATGGAAGTAACAAACGACACTTTATTTTTTATCATTTTCTCCCTCCTCTTGTAGAAATTTAAATAGGCGATGCTCCATTTCTACTTTTGCGCACATAATTCTCTAAAATTACATCCTCGACAATGCCATTTTTCTTGTGTTTGTTCGAAATCTTCCAGTTCCACAGGCTCGTTAGAAAAAATATCGGCTTGATACTTTTTCATCTCTAAAACACTATACTGAAATGTATGTAAAATATTGTCCATATCAAAATCAGAGAAGCTATATTTCTTCCGTTTTCCGGTTAGTAAATATTCATTATAGACCTCGATTTGCTCAAGTGGTACCCCATATTTTTGCTGTATATAATAGGCATAGAGAGCTAATTGCTGGCGATCATCATCTGACTCTCCCCCCGTTTTCCAGTCCACAATTACCCATTTATCAGTTAGTTCATTAAAATAATGAAAATCCATTACAACGAACACTTGGATATCGTTGATTTTCATCGAGCGAAATTGTTCTGGCTCCCCAATACGTAAAGAACCTTTTTGTGATGTAATTTGTTGAAATGTTTCACTCATCAAAAAATGCTCAAAAACAAGCTTAATTCGTTCTTTATAGTCTTGTACTAGATCGGATGGAAGTTTGCCGGAATAGTATATTTCCTGCATCATATAATATTTATTTGGCTTTTGCCTCCATGATTCAAGATGGCGGGTAGAATCAATAAAAGCCGCATTCAGCTGTCCTCTAGCCCAATGAATTAGCTCCTCTAGTGTGGGGGGCTTCCCTGTTTGTAAATAATCATTAATAGCCTGTTCAATAAAGCGGTGAACAATTTGCCCAAATAAAATAGGCATGGGTTGTAGCTTTTTTAAACGATACACAAGTTGATGATAAGGCTCCACATTGTAGCTTAGCCACCCGTTATGGGAAAAATAATATTCATAGCCATATTTACGGGCACAGCTTGTTAGCGTTTTATGACGTGATAGTGACCATGAAAACGTGGGGTACGGTGTAATTTCAAACACGACAATCGCCTCCTATAGCTGCTGGATAAAATCATAAACAAGCTGTACGATCAGAACAATGGTTACAATACGGAGTAGCAGTTTGACTTGATTTGCTTTTACCTTTCTTGCTAAAACAATGCCAATTTGCGCACCAATCGTAGACCCTACCATTAAAATCAACGTCAGTGGCCATTCAATTTTCCCGGTAGCGATATAGGTAATCGCTGCTCCTGAGCACATGGCGAATACCCCTACCCTTGAGAGTCCTACTGCTTTAATATAAGAAATTTTCTCATGAGCATATGTATAAAGGGCTAGTGTACTACTGCCAGGCCCAAACATACCATCATAAAAACCAACCCCAAGGAGAATTGGACCATTTTTTCGATTCATAATAAAGAGTTCCTTATCGCCAAAATCAGCCCCACCCATAAAGGACATAATTAACGCAAAGCCTAGTAAAATGATGGCGATAAACGTCAATGCTTGACTACTCATAAATGAAGCAAAAAGTCCACCCAATGTTCCACCAATTAGGGATACCCATAAGACTGGTCTCATTTCTGACCATGCTAATTCCTTTCGTTTATAGATCGTATAAAAGCTCGAAAATGCACTTACCATATTGGATACTTTATTTGCCCCAATTGCAGAATGGACTGGCACCCCCATTAACATCATCGTTGGCAAGGTGATTAAACCACCCCCACCCACTAACGTTCCAATGACATTCCCAATGATGCCAATGAATAAAAATAACAAGTATTCCATCATATCCTTCTTTCTCTCTCACAAAAGCAATCATTCTATGATACAGTATAACAGATTGTAATTTTGAATGATGATGGAAATGAGGGGCAAGGATGCAAACACAACAAAAAACACCAACACCACGCTTTTGTCACCAGCTGACGGTCATCGTGGCCACCATTTTTTTAGCTGGCTTCACAGCTACACTAATTCAATATCGAAAGCTTCCTGCAACGATTCCCGTATTACAAAGCTTCACAAGTGACCATGCACAGTTTGGACCAAAAATAGCTATTTTTTATTTACCTTTTATCGCACTCATGCTATTTTTACTTTTACATTATTTAGAGATGAAAGCAGCCTATCCTGTGATGAGAAGAAATAAACCGCCGCTGTCCCATAGCCAGCGTCAAAATGGCATCATGACTTTTTGTCTCATAAAAAATAGTATTTTATTGTACTTTACTTACTCCCTTTTCAACGATCTTTCGATTGCATTAGGACGCGATCGCATTTTACAACAATGGCATGCGTATCTTTTTCTTTTCTTGCTCTGTGGTATTTTCAGTATGGGGATCGTACGAGGGATTTTATTGAATAAAAAGCGGTAAAAAAGACGTATTAAAGAGTAGATCTTTAATACGTCTTACGAACATGAAATTACTATTGTTTGGTATACTAGATAGTTATTCACTATCCAATTCACTTTCCATTTGTCTAAAATTATGTATTAAACCATATTTTTGTACACCACGCGCTTGTTCGATGCTAGCATCAGCCCATTGGCGGAATAATTCTTGATTTTTTTGACTATGGGCGTATACTGCCTCTACAGCGGGTTGCATCCAGGGCTGTGTCAGCTTGTCACTTCTCATAGCAGCCGTTTGACCTTCCATCGCTGCAATATAG
The DNA here is from genome assembly GCF_002429815.1 of Lysinibacillus sp. UBA5990. Taxonomy (NCBI): domain Bacteria; kingdom Bacillati; phylum Bacillota; class Bacilli; order Caryophanales; family Bacillaceae; genus Lysinibacillus; species Lysinibacillus sp. UBA5990. Next base: position 944,049 of record NZ_DJAY01000015.1, on the reverse strand, counting down.
CATAGGGCATAGCTTGATAACGGCTCCTTATTAATTTGCTGGGCAGCAGCCTTTGCCGCTCCAAGATTTTTCTCCATAATTGCTTTCGTAAATAGATAATTATATTTGATGGCTGGCTGTTTATAATGGTGGATGATGACATCGATAGCACAAATATGTTCATCTACCGTCCCATAAGCGGATGCATAGAGAGCCGCAAATATTGGTTCTTTTTGACGGCGCTTCACCCATTTATCTACAACTTCCATATTGTTTGTTCGATATAAAATATGTACATGACGATAAATAATAGCTACCACGAACACAGCGATTATACCGAGTGAAAAGGATAGCCGAACACCTGATAAAGATAGCACCATAGCTAGCAAAATAATGGCTAAATAAATGACTGTTAATTGAACAATTTTCATAATACCTCCTACTGCAATTTCCTGCGCATCTTACGTGAAAAGATGAAACCCGCTCCTATAAAGAAGACAAGTGCCATTACTTTCATGATAGGAATGATAAAAAGCTTACTGATGAGGAAGACAACGACTATATAATAGACCACCATTGCCAGTAAAAATAATGTCAGCTTATTCACGCGGCTCCCTACTTTCCTTTAATGCCGCCTCAATCGCGGCAAGCGCTTTTGGCCCCATTCCATGTAAATGAGCTAAAGTGGAAAGGTCAACGTTTTCCAGCTGTTTCAATTGTGTATAGCCTGCTGCTTGTAATGCACGAATTGCAGGTTTAGCTACTCCCTTTGGCCATTCTGTCATGTTTGCACTTCCCTTCACGAAAATTCTTCTCTGCCCTATTATGCAAGTGACGACAAAGAAATGCAAATAAGTCAAAAAGATAGAATTTGAAACATGGATAAGCAAGCAGTCATTAAATTAGTCAAACTATGAATACTCCAGCTCGTTACAATGGAACCCCCGCCAACTCGCTCATTCATCCATCCCATCACATAGCCTGCTAGCCCTGTAGATAGTACAACTAACAAGATGATTGGAAATGGTAATCCCGTCCATAACATAGCCCCATGGATACAGCCAAAAACGAGGCTTTGTAGCAAATTTCCGACCTGGAAACCAAATGACTTTGCCAGCCTTTTCAAGAAAAAGCCACGGAACAATAGCTCCTCAGATAAGCCGGTCTGAATCATAGCATATAGAATAGCTGGAATGACCCCCGCTAAGCCAAGGCCAGCAAATTGATGGGACGCTAATATGGAAACATCCATGTAAAAAAAGACAAGAGCGAAATTAGGCACCACTAATACGACAATAGAAAGCATATAAAATATGGCATATTTCCCCTTATCAACAATAACAGGCCTGTGAAATCCTAACCATTTGAGGAAGGGTTGTTCCTTTTTAGCTGTAAAACTCCACCAAACAAACGGTATGACTGAAAATAACATCACTTGCACAATTGCATTAATCATATTTTCTCCCCCTATTCATTACGTTAAGTGTAGAAGAAAGAGCTACTAAATTCAATAATAATTTAATGATAATCGTTAAATCATTAATCTTTATTATTAATTATTAATCGTTTTACTTTAATTATAATAGGTTGAGGTTTCTATATTGTGCTTCGGTTAAATTTCCTATATACTCAATTACAGATAATTAAGGTCTGTAATATATACAATATACGTTGGAGGTAATGACGATGAATACACATTTATTAGAAAAGGCTCGCATTTATGAACAAAGTACTCGTATCTCTGTACCAGCTTATGACACTCTATTCGCCATGACACAAGCTTATTTCCGAGCTCATTTAGGTGAGCAAGAAACTTCCCTGCTAGTAGTAGGAGCTGGGGGCGGTAATGAGCTATCTGCATGGGGACCATCTAATCCAAACTGGACATTTACAGGTATAGACCCGTCTGAAGAGATGCTGCAAATTGCTCAGTATAAAGCACAGCAATTAGCTATAGAAAGCCGAGTTCAGCTTCTCCAAGGAACCATTGATACCTTGCCCCCCTCTCCATTCACCTATGATGCGGCTAGTTGTATCCTTGTGCTGCATTTTATTGAAGATAGACAGCAAAAACTTAACTTACTGCACAACATTCATGCGCAATTAAAGCCCGGCAAACCTTTTGTCCTCGCTTGTGCCTATGGAGATCGAAATAGTAACGAACTGCAAGATCGCATTAAAATCTGGCAAAGCTTCTTTTTAGATGCAGGATACAAAAAATCAAAGGTCGAGGATATGGGGAAAGTCATTATGAATATCTCTTTTCTATCCGATCATGACATTCAAGAATTATTGAAAGAGGCTGGATTTAAGCAGATTACACGCTTTTTCAATTCAGGTCTTTTTGCCGGCTGGATGAGCCACGCCTAACCGTAAGACCCCACCATTTAGCTAAATGGCGGGGTCTTTCAACAGGTGAATATAAATTTCATACAAACAAAGACTTTTAAAAACTACAGCCCCGTTTTTCACCAATAAATACTGTAATAATACACATGATCATCTATGGTCATCCCTACTTTTTCATAGAGCTTTTGGGCATTGACATTGTCCTTTGCGGTTTCAAGCATCATGTAACGAGCGTTCTCCTGCTGGCAATAGACGTAGCATTGTTCGATTAATGCCTTTGCCACCCCTTGTTTTCTGGCATGCCCAGCCACAAATAAATCATTTAAAATAAATGCCCCTTTCATAGCAACGGATGAAAAGATAGGAAATAACTGCGCAAAACCTACTGCTTCCCCATCCAAGTATGCGAGAAAAATAATGGATTGCTCCTTTTCCACACGTTCTTGGATAAACTGCTCGGCTTGTATTAAATCAGTCGGTTGTCCATAAAACTCACGATAGGCATTAAATAACGGGACCACTTCCCTAATTGTTGCCAGTGACACAGTACAAATATTCATATTCCACTCCCCATTTCAATTTATTTGTCATTCTAGTATGATGGTAGTAGATTATCTGACATTCCAAAAGAGACAGTTTCAAACATTTCAACATGTCGAAGAGGTGCATTATGGACGATTTCATCTTTTTATTAACCGACAAAGAGGCCAAATATAAACAAATCTATCAGCAAATGAAGACTCTCATTATGGAAGGTACATTGGAAAAAAATGATTCCCTGCCTTCTATTCGGAAGCTAGCAGAAACATTACAGGTGAGCCGCAATACGACCTTAACGGCCTATGATCAGCTTGTGGCTGAGGGATATATTCGTGGTGAAGGTCGGAAAGGGTATTTTGTGAATGCGTTGGAGCAAGTTTTCTTACAAGAGCAGCCACAGCCCATTCGATCGAAGCCACTAAAGGATACTTCTGCATTACTTGTGAACTTCCAAGCAGGGGCTGTCGATCAACAACACTTTCCCATCAAGATGTGGCGTCAAATCGCCAATCAGGTTTTACAGGAACCAACTTGCTATCAATATGGTGAACTGTTTGGAGAACCTATGCTAAAAGAGCAGCTTGCCCAATACTTACTTCAGGCAAGAGGGCTATATACCAATAATGAAAATATCATTATTGGCAGTAGTACACAGCAAATGCTTCTGTATCTTGGGTTTTTATTAAAGAAAAATTTCCCTAGTATACTACTGGAGGACCCAGGCTATGATGGGGCTCGGGAGGCATTCCAATTACATAACTTTGACATTGAGGCCTTGCCTGTTTTCGAAGCAGGTGCACAGCTTGATGTCTTGACAACTTGTCGCTCACGCCTATTGTATGTCACACCATCACACCATTTCCCATACGGTGCCTCGATGAATATTCAACAACGACAAGCACTTATACGATGGGCCCAAAAAGTGAATGGCTATATACTCGAAGATGATTATGATGGTGAATTTCGTTATACACAACAGCCATTCCCTGCTCTTGCTTCCATCGACCCCTCTCGGGTAATTTATTTAGGCACATTTTCGAAATCCTTTTTACCAGGCATTCGAATTAGCTATATGGTGTTACCGACTGCCCTTGTGCAGCCTTATAAAGAAAAATTTGCTCATTTTGAACAAAATGCATCCACCCTACATCAACGCACAATGGCCCAATTTATGGCCCAAGGTGAATGGACCCGCCATATTAAACGAATGCGCCTGACCTATAAACAAAAAATGCATTGCCTTGTGCAGGAGCTACAACAACAATTTGGGGAGAAAATCACGATTTTAGGTGAACAATCAGGACTCTATATTTTGGTGAAAATAAAGTTACCCCTCTCGGAACAACAGCTAATCCACCAAGCAGAGTCCCACGGGATAAAAGTTTATCCAACCAGCCCGTTTTTTCTCCATCAAGCAAGTATAGAACCGATGCTACAGCTAGGCTTTAGCAAGTTAACAATGGAAGAAATTAAATTAGGAGTCCAACTACTAAAAAAAGCCTGGTCTTCATAAAAGCCATGATCCTCAAAGTAGCACCTTTTAAGTACAATTAGTTCAATAAAAAGGACCATCAAATATGATGGTCCTACGTCTTCTTTAATTGGATTGTTTCAAAGCATTTCTAACAAACAATTGCTTATTTTTGTGAGCGATTACACTGACTGTCGCCAGTAATAGCCCCGAAATCACGAAAACCAGTCTAATTCCTACTAAATCTGCTATTACCCCCATAACAAGAGAGCCAATGCCGAAAATTCCAGTTCCGATAGCACCTAATGACGTATAAACAGTTGACAACTGTTCTTTTGACACACTAGTTTGTATCACTGTTTGTTGAGGAATTTGTTTAATTTGTCCAAAAAGCCCTACACAAAATGATAAAAGTAAGGAAATCATTGCAATGCTGTTTATGCTAAATAATATTGTCAATATGAAACTTGCGAAGGAACCTACAAAAATATAGGTTCCAATTTTCTTTTCTATAACAGAAGAAAATTTTATACAATAAGCACTCCCTAAAATCAGACCTAAAAAGTTGGCTCCATTAATAAATCCCCACCACTTTTCATCAACGTTCAAAGCGTCGTTGACAAACACATATAAAATAGCGGCTATCCAAACTGTTGCAGCGATGGTTTCTAAAAATTCTATCCAAGCAATCCTTTTTAAAACTGGCGTATTAGATAAAGTTTGCCAACCCTCTTTAATCTTTTCTAGTTTCCCTTTTGTCTCCGTCGAATCATGACTGTTTACATTTTCTAAAAGGCTAAGGAGTAGGCTTGCCATTACAAATAAACATCCTACTAACCAAATCAGTTGTTGAGGGCTCATAATCATTAACAATGAACTTCCTACGAACCACATACCTGCTTGAATGACCTGCGTAATAGTTTCGGAAATTCCATTAGCTTGAAGTAGCTGTTCAGGTTTAACATAGTGTGGAGTCAATGTCTGTCTTATTGGATTTGCACATCCATCAAAAAAAGCAATCCATCCTATTATTAAAAAGATAAAATAATAATTAGCTGCTGATAAACCCATTACCATAAATCCTAGAATAAAGAGTAAAATCGTTTTTGCGATTTGTGACCCAGCAAGTAACCATTTAAGATTTAGTTTTTCCACCAAAAGAGGTGTCAGCAGACTGGATATAAACATAGAGGAAGCAATCGTAAATGGCACGAACGATGCTGCAATTGCAGAACCTGTTAACAAAAAAATCGTACTTATAACACTGACTATATATAATACATCGCCTATATTAGCGAGTGACTGACCTAATAGTAATAAAGAAAAATTTCTATTCAATTTCATTATAGATCCCCCGATATTTTACTCAATTTTTGGCTTAATCGGGGAATATTAGATTGGACTATTCATTAAAATTTGACTCCTATCATCTAGCGGATAAATCTGGGGGATATCGATTTATCACAAGTTTTTTATCATCTATTCATATTTAAATGAATTATACCATTGTTTGTTTAAACATTACACGCCCATAGTAATTTTTACCATATTTTATGTTTACTCAGTAACCAATCCTTCTTAAGCTAAGCCGCTCCATTTGTACAATAAATAAAAAAAGGAGCTGTCTAAACAGCTCTCAGACTGTAGACAAACTCGGTGAATTTTGAGTTTGCCTATAGTCTTTTTTCTTTTACAATGAAATAAAGTAAAGCCGTTGATTTCCACTACGGGCGGACGCTTTCCGTGGGCGGGGTCGAGCTGCTAACCATGGGGCGTGTTCGCCAAGATCTAGGAAAACTAAGGCAGTGATCTTTCTTCCTAATACATAAAACCAATTTATGAAAAATCTTTATTTTTCAGTTTCATAATCCTTCATGATGACGTTAATAATATTCCATTGTTCATCTGCACTTGCTTTGTTCGATTGTTTATGATAGTCGTAGGTAATTAAAGCCTTCCATAAAGCCCAACCCCTAGCTCTATTCCAAGTTTGTTCATCAAAATTCAAAACATTCTTAAATGTTTTTCTGCTACTTTCATCAAAAAAGGTCCAAGCCATGGCAGCATCGCAAGAAGGATCGCCTACTCCCAATATTCCAAAATCAATAACCGCACTTAAGCTACCATTTTTAATTAATATATTTCCTGGTGCTATATCACCGTGGACCCAAACTGGTTCACCAACCCACTTTGAAGTTAACGCCGATTCCCAAATTTCATTCAACAGGTATTTATTAAAAGTCGTTTCATTATTATGAATGGCCTCTCTACATTCATCGTCGTAAACAACTATATCACCGCCTCTATAAAAATTATGCTCCCCAGCTAAAGGGCCTCCACTGGCGTTAATAGATTGTAAATCAACTAAAAATCTCCCCAGTTCATGCGCAAATTGATTTGGATCTTCTATATTTTCCATAGTTAATACCTCTCCAACTAGCCATTTGTTCACTGACCAAGGATATGGGTAATCCTCACTTGGTTCTCCTTTAGCTAATGGTTCAGATATTGGTGTAGAAAGATGCGTGGCTAAAATGGGTAACCATTCCTGCTCTTTTTCAACCTGAGGGACATATGCTTCAGCACTCGGTAATCTAACACTCATCCTGTTGCCTAAGTGAAAAGTTTTATTATCATTTCCACCTTTTTTCACAGGCTTAATTTCCAAATTAGACCACTCTGGAAATTGGCTTTTAATTAACTTCGAAACTAAATCTACATCGATATTTCTCATTTTATTTCTCCCTTTAATTTGACTTGAAGTAAAATCCCCATATTGGTATATCCCTTTATTTTTTATCTCTAATTTCTTCCAGTATTTCAATAACACGATTATTTTGTTGTTCAATAGACTTCAACCTTTTTTCAATTATACTTGAAGAGAAAAACACTATGAGTACAATAGCTATTCCGACTAATAAATTCATTTCTATTCCCCCTTCTATAACCATGTTTGTTTATGTATATAAAGTTACTCCCTTGCTCAAATATGCGGGGAGATATCGATTTATCGCAAGTTTTTTATCATCCATACAAATTTTAATTGAATTATAGCATTGTTTATTTTAATATTACACATCCACAGTAAATTATTACCATATTATAAATTTTTTCCATAACTAATCCTTCTTAAGCTAAGCTGCTCCATTTGTTCAATATATAAAAAAGAGCTGTCTAAACAGCTCTATAATCTTTAAATAAGGCACTCGGTTAGTTTAACAAGGCGAAATAGTCAGAGCATAATAAATGAAATTTAATTTCTGACCATTCATTTCGATATTTTCACTACTAGTAGATATTTTCTCAAAACCATTTTTCTCTAAAACTCTTTGAGAAGCTATGTTATTTGTTGTTGTTTCCGCCTTAATTTGTTTTATGTCTTCATCAGTTATTGTGTCGATTAATTTTTTCAATGCTTTATTAGCAATTCCTTTTCCAGTATGTTCTTGACCCACCCTATAACCGAGATGACCGATTTTATGAAAGCTATCAATATCCACTAAATTTATTCTTCCTAGAATAGAACTATCTTGATCTTTAATTAAATAGAAATATGACCTTCCCTGAGCTTGTTCTTCAAGTAAAGCTTCGTGTCTTTTTTTAAAAATCTCAGGGTTATAGTATTCATCTCCACGAGTAGGTACCATTTCTTCGAAAAATTTTCTGTTTTCAAGTTCGAATTTATACAATCCTTCGGCATCTGCCACTTGTAATCTTTCAATATATATATCCATGTAATATAAACTCCATTCCAATAGGATTTACCCTTTACTTGAAGTAAAATCCCCAAATTGGTATATCCCTTTATTTTTTATCTCTAATTTCTTCCAGTATTTCAATAACACATTGTTTTGTTGTTCAATAGACTTCAACCTTTTTTCAATTATACTTGAAGAGAAAAACACTATGAGTACAATAGCTACTCCGACTAATAAATTCATTTCATATTCCCCCTTCTAAATCCAAGTTTATCTATGTATATAAAGTTACATCCTTGTTCAAATATGGAGTATCTGTATGATGATTAAAAGCTGAACTAAAGTAAAAATTAGTTCAGCTCCATTACCTGTTCTACGTGCCTAGAAATAATCAATGAATGTCGGTATGCCTACGGGTAATATGTCCTCTAGTAAGGCAATTTCCTCCGCACGTCCCTGTAACCGTTCGATTTTCTCTAAATACCTTGGGCGTTTATAGCCTAGCAGCATCGTGGCCAAGGTTTGCACCGTTAAATGGACAGCATTATCATTTAATGTCTCGCTCACCTTTTGGACAGACAGCTTACCATCCACCATTTTGATGATGAATGTACCATTATTCCAAGCTACAATCCGATCCGTTACGGCTAGCTGAAGCTCAAAGTTCTGACTGATAAATGGATAGCGTAATAAAAACTCTTTAACATCCACAATTCTCGCCATAAAATAAGGTGAGACCTTTTGAATAATCTCACTATCCTCTAATAGAAACGCTACTGCTTCATTACCTGTCGTTTTCCCATAGACATTATAAATCATGGAACTATGGGCAGAGACAAAATTCCATAACCCTTTACGTGCTTCTTCCTGTAGATAGACGATTTCATCAATATAATAATTTTCCTCCATAATACGATAAAACATGTAGCCTTGCGCCACATCCCCTTCATCGTAGTAGACGGCAGCCTGAAGGTTAACATCACTGTCAATGAATTTCTCTTCCCAGAAATCCTCCTGAAATTTCTCATTCCACGCAATACTATTTCGCACCATCACACCATGTGTTTTTTCCGCATAACGAGCGTATATATCCACAACATCCTGATGTTTCGGATCGACACGACGAATTTTTCCATTGAGTCCGGAATAATGCGGAAGCTGTGTATCCTTCACCTGAAATTCTACGATATCACTCATAATTTCCCATCCCTTTTTTCGGTAATAAGGAATCGAATATGGGAATAAATAGGATATACATTGTCCCTCGTTGCGCATACTTTGTAGGCTTTCAATAATCAAGCTCTCCATCAAGCCATGACCCGAATACTCTGGGTAAGTGCCAACTGCTGTAATCCCCCCCATTTCATAAATCTTCCCATGGACATTGACCTCAAAAGGCAAACTTAAAATTTGCGATACTAAATGTGAGCCATCAAACCATCCGATAGCATGTCCCTCATTAAATTGCCTACTTTTTGCATTCACAAAACGACGGTCCTTATGAATAGACATCGACATTTGAAAGACATAATTCAATAAATCAATGGATTGTGCCATTTCATCCAATCGAATTTCTCGCATGACTAAGCCTTTTCGTTGATTCATGATTCCCTCTCCTCATCAAATAACTCACTTAAAATAGTTTGTGGTGCATCTAAAAACCGCTTGGTGACAATGTAATGAATGGAGTCCTTATAGCGAATCGTTTCAATTTCTCCATTGTCAAAGCTATAAATCGTTGCATTTGGATAACCCAGTAAAATAGGTGAATGTGTGGCAATAATAAATTGTGCCTCATGCTCAAGGTCCTTCATAATTTTTAACAAGCTTAATTGCCTTGTTGGAGACAATGCTGCCTCAGGCTCATCCAATAAATAAATGGCTTTACCCTTAAAGCGATTCATAAATAAAGCAAGAAAAGACTCCCCATGGGATTGATGATGTAGAGATTTCCCACCAAAAGCGTTATATCTCCTTGGATCTTCTATCAAATCAATATGACTAGCAAATTGATAAAATGTTTCGGATCGAAGAAAAAAACCATTTGAAATTTTCGGCATCCATGACAAACGGATATATTCACCCAGTGAAGATTCTGCCTTATGTACTTCATACAGATTTTGGCGGCCACCACCTGCCGTATTAAAATCGCACCGATCCGCAATGGCCTCGAGTAATGTTGATTTTCCCGAACCATTTTCCCCAACGAAGAACGTCACATTTGTCGGAAACTCCAACTCCTGTAAATCCTGCAAGCTTGGGATATTAAAAGGATACATTTGTTTATTAGGAATAGTATCCTGTAGCATCTTACATGATTTTAAATACATTTTATTTCCTCCTTTCTCTTATTATAACGAACAACACCTCTCCTGAAACGTCAGCGCACTACCTCTTTTATGAAAAATAATTAAGAATAGTCAAACAAATCATAAAGTCATTATTTTTTCAATGAAAGTCCAAAGTAGGAATAGTGCAAAATCGAACGCTCGTAGTCCCACTCAACACCACCATTATGTAAGAGATATTTCCCGAGAAATAAATAAGAAACATGTCGAAAGTTGCAATTTCATTTCGTAAAATTATGTCATATTTTTGATTTTCATAAAATTAAGTGGCAGCGCAACTCTCGTATGAATGAAATTTTCCAATTGTGAAGAGTGTAATTTCCCAGCAATATTCAACGGAGTTCTATGATTACGCCCAAGATAATCAGCTTTCTTGCAGGCATGGTTCCGTTACATGCTGTTGGAGTAACAATTTGCTCCGTGTTCCTATTTCCATCCATGAAAAGTTCTATAAACTAGGCTCCTTTCATAAATTGAGTAACAATCAAATGTTAGAAGGAGAAGAACGATGTTTGTTACTCATTATTATGAAAATAAAACGTCCGTATTAAGCCAATTGCTCGTCAAACTCCCTACCATCGAAGAGGATATTCGAATTAAAGGGCGTAAAGCCAAGGTAACTGAAGTGCTTCAAATTGACGACAATCATTATCATGTGAAGATTATTTTTGAGAAAGTTCCTAAAAAGCAACCTCTTAAAGATTTAGGAAAGAAAAAGAGATAATCAATAACGTTTATTTCCACCAAAACCGGGAATATAAATACTACTATTGCGAATTATTCTCACCATATTATTTCTACAAACAAATTTGTTGACATTTTAATTGATAACAATTATCATTATCAATAGATTATTTCTTTTCTCCAAATTGCTTATTTCAGAATCCCCCTCTTTTTTGAATAAGCATGTATCAAACGGATATTCTTACATCAGACTAAGAGTATCCGTTTTTATCTGTATATGTGGAGGATTTTTACATACTAAAGGAGCTGTTTGACATGGATTATCGTATTGAAAAAGACACTATGGGTGAAATTAAAGTACCTGCTGATAAAATTTGGGGTGCGCAAACACAGCGCAGTAAAGAAAATTTCCAAATTGGTACGGAACACATGCCAATTGAGCTTGTGCAGGCCATGGCTATTTTAAAGAAAAGTGCAGCAATCGCGAACAACAAATTAGGCAAACTTTCAGCTATTAAAGCGAATGCAATCGTACAGGCTGCAGATGAAGTTTTAAATGGACAATGGGACGATCAATTCCCATTAGTTGTTTGGCAAACTGGTAGTGGTACACAATCAAATATGAACGTTAATGAGGTCATTGCACACCGTGCGAACCAACTATTACAAGACGCTGGAGAGGCAGATCGCATTCATCCAAATGATGATGTCAATAAATCGCAAAGCTCGAATGATACATTCCCAACTGCATTGCATATTGCGGCAGTTTTAAAAGTGGAAGATTACTTATTACCACGACTTCGATTATTAAAATCTACTTTGGAAGACAAAGCAGCTCAATTTAAAGATATTATTAAAATTGGCCGTACGCATTTACAGGATGCAACCCCTCTTACATTAGGTCAGGAAATTAGCGGCTGGGCAGCCATGCTGGCAAAATCGGAGCACATGATTATTCAAAATATTGACTATATGAAGGAGCTTGCGATTGGTGGCACAGCGGTTGGTACTGGCATCAATGCTCATCCAGAATTTGGGGATCGTGTTGCAGCGGAAATTAGTGAGCTAACAGGCAAACAATTCACCTCTGCAGCGAATAAATTCCATGCCTTAACAAGCCATGATGAAGCCGTTGTTGCGCATGGTGCTCTTAAAGCTTTAGCGGCTGATTTAATGAAAATTGCCAATGATGTTCGTTGGCTTGCCAGTGGGCCTCGTTCAGGGATTGGTGAAATCACGATTCCAGAAAATGAACCCGGCTCTTCCATTATGCCTGGTAAAGTAAACCCTACCCAAAGTGAAGCGATGACAATGGTAGTTACACAAGTAGTAGGTAATGACGCAACGATTGCTTTCGCAGCATCTCAAGGGAATTTTGAACTAAACGTCTTTAAGCCAGTAATCATTTATAACTTCTTACAATCAACTCGCCTATTAGCAGATACAATGAAATCATTTAATGACCATTGTGCGATTGGCATTGAGCCAAATAAAGAAGTGCTCGATCATAACTTACAAAACTCATTAATGCTTGTAACAGCATTAAATCCGTATATTGGCTATGAAAACGCAGCAAAAATTGCGAAAAAAGCTCATAAAGAAGGTACTACTTTAAAAGCAGCAGCTATCGCAAGTGGCCTGTTAACAGAAGAACAGTTCGATGAATATGTAGATCCAGCTACAATGATTTATCCGAACGTAAAATGATGGAAGTGTAGCTAAATAGCTACCGTTTGGGGCTAAATGGGTAAAAGGATTGGGGGTTATGTCCCCAATCCTTTTATTTTTCATGAACGTTGATTATGATTTTTCAATATTGATTAGAGAATAAATATATGTATCATATGGCACATTATTTTGATGCATATATTTCTTTAATAAACCTTCTTTTTCGAAGCCTACTTTTGTTAATAGCTTGTTAGAAGCATCATTTTCTGTGAAAACTATGGCTCCTATCCGCAATAACTCCATCTCTTGAAAGCCAAACGAAATTACTTGATCCAGTGCCTCTCGTGCATAGCCTTTTCCCCAACTGTCAGGGAAAAGCGCATAGCTTATTTCAGCTTTCTTATGCTCTGTTGACCATTCTTGAAATCCAATAGTACCTATTAGGCCTTCTCGCCCCTTTAGTTCTATCCCCCATTTAATACCTTGTCTTTCCTCATAATTTTTTGAAAAACGATTAATGATTTGTTTAACTTGCTCTAAACTAGTTAATGGATTTTGACCGTAATGACGTAATACGTCAGGGTTAGAAAAGCAATTTAAAATAGCTTGCGCGTCATTTGCTGTAATTTCTCGTAACACTAATCGATCAGTATTTAAAGTAGGGAACATGTGGCCACCTCTTTCAAGTATGTTATATCTTCCATATTTTACATGAAAAGAGCGAAGATTGCTCTATCTATTTTTTAGTTACTATAAACTAAATTTCTTATTTAAGTTTAATTTTTTGAATTTCAGCAACAAATATAGATTCTTCCGCTATTTTCACATATTGATAGGTAGATTCCTCCAAATAGCCTTCTTTGTTTAAATACTCTTTTAGATCTGATTTTTTCTCAAATATTTTTTCGTTCATCAGTTGCTCGTAATCCTGCTCATCATTCCCTTTTGTAATGGTCATCAAATAAATTTTCGTCATGCCCATCTCCCCCTTGATTCATGCCATACTGATGCTTATCATAAAAAAACCCTGTCAGTGGACAGGGCGTCAGCAACGAAGCTGTTGATATCGTAAAAATATAAGTACTGATGGACGTACGTCTAAACTATTTGTGAACATAACCATTTTGTCCATCAATTTCTTTTGAAATGGCAGAATGGTCATCGGCTTTAAACGACGGGTTGTCCGTTTCTTTTTATTTGGCTTGCTACCGTAGTATGTTAACGGAAATAGCCGTTGCTTTGATCGTTTGATGTTGCGGTGGTGTTTTGGGTTCAATATACAATGATGTGTAGTACGCATCCGCAATGACAATCAAGTAAATAATTAAAAGTAATCGTTTTGTTCAATGGCTCAAAAATTTCAGTTCTCCCTTTTCAAATCTAATCCGTATCTACTTATTCATACGAACAGAAATGAAAAAGGTTTCAACTATTTTTAGGGAGACAAATTTGCCTCCCTTTCCCCCCTAAACTGCTACCACCATCATTTTCCCAACGATCGATATCCCAATGATCCTGATCTTTTTCTGTGCTTCTCTGAACGAATGCCAACTCCCTCACCCTTTTCAAACGTTCTTATCTAGTTTATGAAAAGATAAGGGTTTTCGTTCATCGTAAAATAGGCTTAATTTTAAAACCTAAGGCAATCGCCGCTCCGATACAACTGGATAGACAGCCCACGATCAAATAGATGCTTACTGTAGATTCACCAATCAGAACAGAGGCAATGCCGCCAATAACAGGAAATAAAGCGACCATATAGCCACTTTTCGCTCCTCCAATTCTTTCGACTAGCTTTAAATAAAATAGCCAGGCGAGAAACGAGGCGATTACTGTTAAATACAGCAATGCCGATAAATAGGTAAAGGATGTCGGAATCATCATTCTTTGCCCCTCCATCCAGACAATCCCACACATGACCACACTACCTACAGCAAAACCAATCGCATTGGCATAAACCGGGTCAATATGGCGCTTCGCATTTCTAGCAGAACTAGCATCACCGATTGCTGTCAGTAGTGTCCCTAAAAACGCAATGAGAATCCCTTTGAAATCAGCTAATCCTGAAAAACTATGTAAAGTTGGATAGATTAATACACCCACGCCTATAACGCCTAAAATACCGCCAAGAAGAACACGGCGATGTAACGGCTCTTTCAGAAAAATTCGTAAAGCAATGGGCGTTAATATCACTTTTAATGAAAATATTAACGTGACAATGGCTGCTGAGCTTAGCATCGTCGCGTAATACAAACATAAATAACTGAATGCAAAATTACAAACTCCAAAAACAATGATAAAGGGCATATCCTGCTTTTGTGGTTTACCCTGTGGTTTCATCAACCAAGCAAGGATTAAAAATAATAGAGCTGTTATGACTAAACGATAGGTTAACGATAATTCTAAACTAACTGGGGTCCCTTGTATTTTTACGGCAATAAAATTAAGACCCCAAACGATTAAACAAAATATATACATAAAATTCGTCATACTGTAAATTCCTTTAACTTCCCTATGCCTTCCATCTGCCCATCAAGATAGTGTGATAGTATTGTCCATCTGAAAGGCGCTTATCATTTTTCAAAATACCTTCCACCTCAAAGCCACATTTTTGATAAAGCTGAACAGCCTTGTCATTGGATTCTAACACTTCTAGTGCCATTTTTTGAATACCATTAGCATCTGCCCAGTCGATAGATACTTGCATCAGGGCTTTACCAATGCCGTACCCCCAAAAATCCTTTCTGACACCGACACCAAAAATAACCTTATGGGCAAGCTTTATGAATGTAGAGCCTTCACACCTTGAGTATCCTACAAGTTGATCACCAACGACTGCTACTAAACATAGATTTTTAGGGCTTGCCAGGTCATTGGAAATGAGCTGCTCGAATCCTGCTCGATCAATGAATCCCTCCCCTTGTGCTCGGTCAAAGTTTTCCGTTTCACCATCTAATTGTAAACGTAAATCTGACAAGGCTTGTGCATCGTCCGGTTCGGCACAGCGGACCGTATAGGACAATTCTTTATATTGATAGTCTCTCCTATTAATCAGCATGCTGGAACTCCGCAACTGGCTGAATTCGTACAAATCGATTGCGCCAAATACATTCATGGTGCTGAATGATTTGTGGCGCTGCGAGAACATTATTAGATAATGTACTATGAGCCTCCTCCACTAAAATATTGTGATGATAGCCATGACTGAAAGCACTACGAATCGTTGTATCAAGGCAAAACTCCGTTTGTGCACCAGCAAATATTAATTGCTCAATATGTTGCTCCTGCAAGTATTGGGCAAGTTCAGTTTGATAAAAGGCGTCCCATGTTGGTTTTTGAATCACCTTATCCTCCGCTTGTCGTTGAAGACCATGATATAGCTCCCATCCAGGTTGACCGTAAGCGAAGTCTACATCCTCGGCATCCGTATGCTGAATAAAAATAATAGGTACTTCATTGTAGCGCGCCCATGCAATTAACGAATTAATAGTATTGATGACCATTTCGTCATTCCATAGATTTTGTTGGCTGTCTAAAAAGAAGGCTTCTTGTATATCGATAATGATTAGAGCTTGTTTCATAGGATTCTCCTTTATTTGCGACTTTTTCTTAATTATTGTACTGAATTTTGTATTGGAAGAAAATATAAAAAAGAAGTACCTAGCGATTTGCTAGATACTTCAACGTCTTTATTTCATTAATTCTTCAACAAATTCAACCGGCACATATGTTTTACCATTCTCTAATAAAGCAGGTGCTACGTCAAATTGGCGAATCGCTTTATTATAGCCATATTCTTTTTGACCACGAGTAATTGTGTAGGAAACAGCACCTTTAGAAATAATTGCACCTTTAGGCGTTACTTCAACTTCAAAGCCAAGCTTTTCTACGATTAATCGTAAAGGAACCATTTTTGTCCCTTCTACTTCATAAAAATCTTTTTGAATAATCTCTTCAATGGCACCATGATCTGGTGTTGGTTCAGGCGTTGGCACTGGGTCCACTTCAACTGGCTCTTCCTTCTCAATATTATCTAACACGATAACCTTTGAAGGTGGTGTTTGGGCAGGAATACTCATTGTTGCGATTGTGTAGAACACTACTAAGTGCTGCTCTTCTAAATCACTAGCTTTTAGCTCTTTGCCAGAAACACTTTCAATTTTTGTGTCTTCTCCCACATTTAATTTCAAATAATTGTCCGTATCGATTAAGTTTTTATCGAAGTAATCGACTTCCACACTGCCCATATTATCTTTTTCTACAATAATTACTTCTGGGTTATATTGTGGCGGATAAATAGCTAGCATAGGCTTTTTCGCATAAGAGTAAGCTGACACCTTATCCCCTTTTTGAAGCTTCACTTCTTTCCCCATATTGTCGAATACTAATGAATCTTTATCGACAACCACAATATTCGTCTGTTCACCCTCTACCACCGTATAGTAAGTTGCGTTGTCACGGACATCAACATTTTCAACTTTCCCAGTTACTTTAACAAAAACTGACTGGGCTTGTTGCTCGTTAGTTTCTGAAGTATTCACAACAGCCTCAACCTCGCTCGCTGATGCAGTTGGAACGCCCATTGCGCTCCCTACTAATAATGCTGTCATAGCAAATGGTACGACCTTCGTCATTTTCATACAAAAAGCATCTCCTTCATTTCACGAATTCATAGAAGTAGTCGTCCTCATATGAAAAAGGTTACACGAAGGCTAAATTTTTTTGAAACAGTCATTATACAGGTATCACATTCCTTAGTTAAAATATAAATTTCAATCGGTTTAGGATGCGTTGCAAGAAGTATTGATGCTCACTTTGCTTGGTTCTTAAATCCCGAGCAACATCAGGATGATCGGTAATGACGCCGCTCACATTTTTCTCGATAAACGTTTGTAAAGAACGGTCATCATTCAGCGTCCATACAAATAAATCCATCGGGTTTTGCTTCAGCTCCTCAATCAGCTGCTCTGTTACCCATGACTCCTCTAAGGCAATGAAATCCACACTTTCTTCCATCGGACCGATATTAAGTGCGTAGACAATACCCACTCTTAGATTAGGCACTAATTTTTTTAATTGTGTCATTTTCTGCCCATCTGCAGATTGCACATAATACGAATCTAGCACCTTGTATTTTCGTAGCTTTTCCACTAATTTAGGTAACACATCTTCCGTTTCCTTGCCGTGTACCTTTAACTCAATGAGTAACGCAACATCTAAAGCTTTAGCAATTTCGATACAATCCTCTAAAGAGGCAATTTTATCGCTATAGCCATTTTGATGAATCGTTAACGTTTTTAATTCACTTAAGGTCATATTAGCAATGACCCCGTTTTTACCTGCCAATCGCCGCAATGTACGGTCATGGAATACGACAAATTCACCATCCACTGTTTGCTGAATATCAATTTCAATGAGGTCTGCACCGGCATTAGCCGCGCTCACTAGCCCGCTAATCGTATTTTCAACATTGCCAGCCACATAGCCTCGATGGGCAATAATTTTTGTATCGGGTGCATAGACACTTTTCTCTAAAGAATTGATATTCATCATACTTAAAACTACAAACACAACAAAGCAAATGAGCAGTAAAGGTTTATAACGTCGTTTCCTATGCTTACCCGATTTGTTGATTTTCCCTATAACTGGTGTATTGTAAGTGATGGCAACCATGACTTGTGAAAACATGGCCTGTAATAAACTAAAAAGTACCACAAAGACCATTTCTAAAAAGGCGAGCGTTAGCCCTGCTGTCACCAATGCAGCATTTGGTAGCAAGCGTTCCATTAAATAAAGTGGAATTGTGCCAATTACTGTTATACTGAGCATGACGAATAGATGCCCTGTTAAAAGCATGACCAATAAGGCTAAAAGCTCCAATAAACCTCTTTTGGAAAATCGCCAGCTTTGCTTGAAAGAACTTAAAATAGAAATGTTTGGCTGGATCGTAAAAATAGGTAACGTTAAAATACTCCGAATACCGATCATTACTAAAATACTTGCCACTGCGGCATAGGCTAACCTACCTGTTCGACTACTCATGATTTCTTCTGTTAAAAAATGTGGAAGTGAGATGGATTGGGTTAAGGTGAGTGGTAGCATGAAAGAAGCGAGTGGCATTAATAGAGCAAGATAGACGATTAAAAATAGTACTTGGACACTAAAAAAATAAACAACCTTACGATTTAGTTGCTGCCATATAGAAAAAAATCGATAACGCATTCCTCTTTGTTGATGAAAGGCCATTAAAAATAAAAAGCCCATTTCATAATAAACAAATAATAAGAACAACAAGATTAATAGACAAATCATCATAATAACAAAGGGATGGGCTACAAAGCTTTGCCAATTTTGCTCGGTGATATGTGTATATCCTGTTACTCTGAGCATGAGCTTTAACATCATAGAGCTTACAGGGATCATTAATAAAAACTGAAAGATTCTAATTAATGCGAAAACCTGTACATAGTCTAATCGATATATATAAATGTTATTAACAGCCTGTCGCATTACTTGTCCTGCCTTGTGCACATAATCACCCCTGTCACAGTTAAAATCGCTCTCTTCTAACGTATGTTTTGACCGCCACGGCACAGTACTCAAAGCAATAAAATAGCAATTTGTTCAAGTATCCTATGCAACTTGGAGAGAAAAGATTTGTGTATTTATCGTGACATTCTCCATTTTCTTGAAACTTTTCTCGAAGCTAACCTGTATATAACTAGATACCCCGTAGCGAAAGGAGCGCAAACATGAAATTCGACATTGGCGATATGATTAGTACAACGGTTCTTCTATGCCTGTTTTTAGCTATCTTTTTCGGCATGATTCGTATGATCAAAAAAATGAAAGCAACGATACCTGTGCCTCCTCCACCAACCATGCAACAGCAAGTAGAGGACTTAACAAAACGAGTAACAAGCTTAGAACACCAAGTAAATAATTTTGCGAATAGAAAATAGCTAAAAAAATCGCTGCAAGGTTACCCTTCGCAGCGATTTTCATATACAATCTTACCATCTACCACAGTACAAAATACTTCAATTTGAGGTAGTTGCTCTATATCCACAGTGAAAATATCCTCTTTTAAAATGGTAAAATCAGCAGTATAGCCTGCTGCAATTTTACCACGAATGTGCTGCTGACCAATTATTTCAGCCGCTCCCCCTGTATACAAATGGACCGCTTCGAAACGAGAAATTTTCTCCTTAGGATTATAGCCATCATGTTTTTCTCCCACATTGCATCTTGTGACAGCAGCATAGATTCCGATTAATGGATTCGGTACCTCAATCGGCGCGTCACTACCACCAGCAACAACAAGTCCACGGTCAAGAAGTGACTTTAAAGGATGTAAACCTTGAGCGCGCTCCTCTCCAAGCTTCGATAGCTCAGCGTCATACTCCCCCTGAACAAATTGCGGCTGCATATCGATAGCTACAGGCAATTCAGCTAGTTTAGTTAATAGGCCCTCATCGACCAAGCTACAATGGATCACCCGATCAAGCTGACCAGCCGGTGGTGGATATGCCGCAAAAACATCTAAAATTAGTTCGATGGCTAAATCACCGATTGCATGGACAGCGACAGTTTGTCCATATTGACGAGCCAGCTGCACATACTTCGTTAATTGCTCTGTCGTATGAATAAGCATCCCTTTATTGTATGGATCATCATTGTATGGTTGACGAAGCGCTGCCGTTCTTCCGCCAAAGGCTCCATCAATAAAGATTTTCATGGCACCAAACTCCAAGAAAGGCGAGGAAGTAGTATCCAACTTTTCTACCTCTTCAAATACGGCATGATGCTGCAATAAATGAACTTTGAAAGATTGCTGAGATTCCACTATTTTACGGTAGGCTTGAATGGGTTGGCTTGGTGGTCCGTAATAGCTTAAATCCTCCGAATGACCTCCCACTAAACCATATGCTTGTAATGAGGCCACCGCTTTCACTAATGCATCTTCAATATAAGCAGGTGTAATATGGGGCATCTGATTGACCACTAAATATAACGCCGCATCCTTTAATACGCCAGTGAGCTGACCATCCATTTTTTCAATGATTCCTCCCTCTGGTGAAGGTGTAGCATTGGTAATTCCTACAAAAGCAAGTGCCTTAGAATTAGCTAAAATTAAATGGTGACAGCTACGCTTTATGATTAAATAGGCTTCACCAAGCGCATCCAGCTCTGCTAAAGTTGGGAAAATGGGCTCTTCAAATTGGTTTTCATTTAATCCAATCGCAATAACCCATTCTTTGGGCGATGCCTTGGACATACGCTCTTGAAGCTTTTCTAGTAACGCCTCTTTACTCGTAATAGCTGATACATCAAGATGCTTTAATTTTTCCCCGTAACCAATAATATGTAAATGACTATCTACAAAACCTGGATACATGACATTGCCTTGTAAATGTCGAGTAGAAGTAGCTAATGGCGACAAGCTCTCCACTGAGCCTGTCGCCACAATTTTCCCATCTTCTTCAAGGACTGCTTCTACTGTTTCACCAACCTGAGCCATCGTGTAAATCTTTCCACCTGTCCATAATGTTGCCAAAACAATTCCCCCTATGTCCTATGCTATTGCTTCAATTAAATGTGCTCTTTCTAAGCGGCGACGGACAATCACACCAATCCATGCTGCCATTACCGCTTTGACAATCCCTACTACTATAAATGGTGCAGTACCACCCAAGAAGGCTGCTGTCCATGTATAATCTGCTACGATCTTTAACCATACCGTACCAAATGATAACGTAATAATCATGCCGATGATATTTGCAATAATTGCTTGGGTAAATGTAATACCAAATTTATCTAAGTATAAGCCCATAATAATCGCTGTGGCAAGGAATCCTACAATATATCCACCTGTTGGACCGACTAAAATTCCTAGACCTCCAGACATTCCACTAAACACTGGTAAACCAGCTGCTCCTAGTAAAATATATAATAGAACAGATAATGTTCCTAGTCTTGTCCCTAAAATAGTCACGACAATGCCGACTGCTAAAGTTTGTCCTGTAATTGGAATTAGAGGTAGTGGAATAGTCACCTGTGCCAAAACAGCAATAATCGCTGCCCCAAATGCTGCTAACACATATTGATATGTACTTCCTTTTTTCAATGTAAAAAGCCTCCCTTTGCTATACGTTAACTAATAATAAAAATAAGTTAACACAAAGATAATGCAAATAAAAACGGTTGTCAATGTATTTTGGTGTAAAAAAAAGAAATTGCTAGATAACTATCGCAATTTCTCTTCGCTATTATGATTACCATAAAGGTTCATTCATAGAATCCTTGTCTTGTAGCTTAAAGACATACGGCACGACTTGATAAAGAAAAATCAGCACCCCTACTAGAAAGAAAATAAAACCAATGAAGTAATTATGAAATACATGTTGCAACATAATGAATAGTGGTATCGGCATTGAAAGCATGCCCCCTAATTGCATGGATTTTTTCGTACGATACTGTTTTTGGCCACAATGAGGGCACACAATTTCTCCATTTTTGCGATACAATTTGCGTGCTTCCTTTTCAGACCAGCTCTCCCCGCATTCTATACAAATAGGAAGACCATATCCTTTTTTTAGTAATACACGCTTGACAATAAAAGCAGCACCGATAAAAAAGCCCACCAACAAAAACCCTCGCACATAATCAGAATTGAAAATTGACCACCAGCTCCAGGCATCGGCCTGTATAGTTGCTGCTTGGTGACCTGTGGAGCGCTGTTCCTTCTGCTCTGTTAAAAGATAACTAAAACTAATGACCAATATAGTAAAGGTCGCGAGTACGACGCGGTACGTCCATTGATTACCTACTTTATGCTTTTCTTTTCGTCTAGCCTTTTCTGCGATTAGTTGTTTACGCTTCCCCGAAAATTTTACCTCTTGTAGTTCCTTTAATAGCTCTTCTTTAAATTGATTCATGACGTAGAACCTCCCAATCAAAGTCACCGATTGCTGTTGCCAGCTGTTTACGAGCTCGTTGTAACCTTGTACGAATTGTCGCTTCTGGGCATTGGACAAGCTGTGCAATCTCCACTGTTGTCATCTCCTCAAAGTAATACAAAATTAAAACCTCACGGTAGGCTACCGATAAGGTAAATAACGCCTCTGTCAGCTCTTTTTTGACAGACTTCTCGAGCATTTCCTTCTCGGGTGTAATCGCCGTTGTGCGGCCCGTAATCTTTTCAAATAATGTCAGGCGTTTACTTTTCCAGCTTCGTAAATAATCATGGCTCCGATTGACTGTCATTTTTACTAAATATGTACGCAATGATGCTTGCTGGCGAAACTGTTCCTGCTTTTGATAAAACGCTATGAACACATCCTGCACAATATCTTCCGCTGTCGCTTTATTCTTCACGTATAAATAGGCGACCTTTAATAAGTAATCCCCATGCTCCTCGATCACTTGTTCAATATCCATCATTGCTCTCACCTACTTTCTATATTACTGACGGACGCCATTCCCAAAGCGATTCATTTTTTCTATAAAAAATAAAAAATCCGCAACGGCTACTTTCAAGTCATTGCGGATTTTTTGAATTCAGCTATTAAATACCAATTTCTCGCATCATTGTTGCAACTTTTGCCATTCTAACATTCAAATCTTTACCTGTGAATTGAGGTAAACGCAATTCACTGATTATAGAACCATCACTCATAAAGAGAATACGCTCTGTTCGTGCAGCAATTTTCGGATCATGTGTCACAAGCATAACCGTTGTACCTTCTTGATTGATGGAGGCTAGAAAACCCATAATTTCCTCGGCAGATGTTGAATTTAATGCGCCTGTTGGTTCATCACCAAAAATCATCGATGGACTACTAATTAAGGCGCGGCAAATGCCTGCCCGCTGAAGCTGGCCACCTGAAACCTGCGTAATATCACGTTTTGCTAAGTCTGCAATCCCTACTCTTTTCATGATGCTCTGTGCTTTTTCCGTTAATGCATCCATATTTTTTCGCTGATCACGGACTGCAGGTAACAATATATTATCAAGGATATTTAAGCTTTTAAGAAAGGTTGGCTGCTGAAAAACAAAGCCCATCTTCGTTCGACGTAGCTCAGCTAGCTCCTTGTCATGGAGTGTTGTTACATCCACTCCATCAAAAGAAACCCGACCATTATCTATGCTGTCCATTCCACTGAGAGCGTACAGTAAGGTTGATTTGCCGCAACCTGAGGGACCCATAATAGATACGAACTCTCCCTCATATAAATCGATGGATACAGCCTTTAAAACCTCATGTCGTTCTGTTCCCACCTGAAATGACTTGACTATTTGTTCACCACTCACAAGCTTTTTCATGTTCTACTCCTTTATATAATCCATTATTTTTAACTGTCCCGCCTTCACAGTACCAATAAACGTTGCGAGAAGTACGACGCATAGGAGGGCTAATGGGCAAAAAACATAGGCAGTTAGTGGATTAATCCTAAAATTAAATGAAGCTGCACCAAATGATGCAATGACAGTGGTCGTCAGAAATTCCCCTAATGTGTTGGCAAGAACTGTCCCCGCAAAAATAGCGAGCATTAATACAACAACTGATCGTGCCGCATATTGTTTGGAAATATCTACGTTTGTAAAGCCAATCGATTTCAAGATAGCAATGGTAGATCGATCCTTTGCGATCAGCATTTTCATAAACAACAGTGTCACCAGCACACACATAAAGAGAGCTACTACAAGCGCTGCACTCGATACTTGCTTAATGGAGTTGATGGTCGTTCCAAATGTTTGAAAAATATATTCATCGATGCCTGAAACCTTGGCAAAATGGAAGTTATCTGCATACTCTGTAACCTTTTTCTCGACTTCCGATTGTTTCGATAGTGAACCATAGAAGACATTCCACATACTTTCTGTGGAAACATCAACGAATGCAGCCTTCGCTGTTTTCCCACCATTTGTAATATCCGAATAGATGCCACTTACGGTTAAGCTGTTCGTTTCACCTTGGATGAAAAGTAAAATCGTATCGCCCACTTTTTTTTGAAGCTCCTCCGCATTAAGAACAGAAAGTGCTATTTCATCCTGAGCTACCGGCGCCCTACCTTGCGCATATTCTACTGGGAAAACGGTATGGTCGCCCAACTCTATTTTTAGACTTTCTTCCACGCCATCATTTGTAATGGTTGTAAACTTTTTCGTCGTCAAAACCGTATAATCTGTAATATCTACATCATTCTCTAGCGTTTCGACCACATCTGTTACATGCTGAACATGTTGGTCACCTTGAGGGATATCTATGCGAATGTCGCTATTGCCAATCCCCATATACGTAATAAAATTTTTGGAGGAAATTGTATTGTATAAATTTTGAGGCACAATGATAATAAAAGTTGCTAATATGAAGACAGTGAGCATCGTCGCATATAAACCTTTACGGGAAAGCACATCCTTCACGCCCATAAAGAGATTAATTGGAAGTCTTTTATTGGAGCTAATATTTAGCCACTTTGCATGTTTTGTTTTACTTTGTATCGCTCCAAATCGGATAGCCTGAACAGCCGAAAGCTTGCGAAACTGCTTCAACATAAATTGTACATAAAATAATATAGAAGCAAATACTAGCAACAGACCGATAATAGTGAACAGCCAGACCAATGATGTATTGGCTGTATCTCCCATATATAGGCGGATATTTTCTAAAAGAATATCCCTCACCATAAAGGAAAGTATAAAGCCAAGCACACAGCCAAATGCCGCTATTACACTATATTTAGCAAGATACATTTTCTGAATATCTGCAACACGTATACCAATGGCCTTCATTACACCGATTTCACGGTAATCCTCTTCCATTTTAGTTAGCAATGTAAAACGGATACACATAAATGCAATGACCACCACGAGTACGCTGATTAATAAAATAACAGCAATCATCAAACCATCCGATATGGCATTTAGCATTTTGAAGAGCGGCCATGTTATCGTTGGTCCGTTCGCTTCTAAATGTGCACGATGATAGGCCTCTTCAAAGCTTCTTAAATCAGCCAAATCTTTCAAACGAAACTCTATTAAATATTCAATAGTGCCGGTTGAACGAATCGCTGCATAATCCTCTTCACTCACGAGAAATCGCTTGGATGATGCTAACATGGAATTCATTTGCGAATCCCGTAAAAAACCTGCAACCGTAAATGGCTTATTATGGACCATCACTGTATCACCTAGCTTGGCTGTGCCGTCCTTCATATAGCCTACAGGTACATAAATGTCACCATTATCCACTTCAATCACATGCCCATCAAGGTCTAGTAAAAAATCAAACTTCTCACTTTGCGTGGTCAACCCATTGTCCTGAACATTTTGTGCAAGTGTTTTGCCTGCAATGTTGATCTTGGCACCTTCTACATTGAGAAATTCGTTGATCTGAAATTCATCCACCAGCTCATTTCGCTCGGCAAAATCAATGAGACGCGCTTGATCGATAGTACCCGAATGCATCTGTAGAAAATGAGGTGTTTCTGCTTGATTTAATAATGTATTAATAGAAGTTGATAAATGAACAATAAGGACGGCTGAAAGCGTAACAAGCATAGCCGCACCTGCGACAAACAGTGTTGTCAAACATGTAATTAGCTTACTATTCGCTATATCATTCCGCACAATTTTGAAATACATAGGTCACCCCTTTGTCAGTTTTAAGACCCTAAGTACAATTATTTCGTCCCGTCTTCCCCTTCATGACCAAACATTTTCATCATGTACAACAAACTACCACTTTCCACGCCAAGCATTCTCTCCACATTGAAGATAAATGCTGGGACACGAGCAGCCCGTTCTTCATCTGACAACAACACCAAATCATCATCGAAAACGGTATTTGTATAGGCAACAATCATCTCCATGCATTCGTATGGGTACGGTGTATGATAAATTCCTTGTTCAATACCCTCACGGATAATACTCGTCAATAATGGCGGTACTTGATTCATAACCACCTGCTGTATTTTTCGATGCATTAATGCATTTTGTGGCTTATGAATATGGTCCATAATTTCCTGACCATTTTCATTCTGCATATTTAATGCCATCACAACCCTCAATATGCGCTCATTCACCGCAATGCTACTATCCCCTGCCACTGCCCTTGCCTTCGTTAACATCGTTTCCGTATAACGTTCGATGAGGGCATCCATAATATCTTCCTTGGATTTAAAATGATAATAAAGAGTACCGCGTGCAATCCCTACTTTTTCAAGAATATTATTTGTGCTAGTGCCATCAAATCCCTTCTGCGTAAACAGTTCATCTGCTGCATCTAAAATTTCATTTCTGCGTTCTTCTGCCTTTTTCATTTCCCTCATCTTAATAACCCCCTACAACCGACCGACTGACTGTCGAATTATCTTAGCTTTATCGTAGCACAACTATATTCCATATGGCAATATTTTCTACATTTTTTTTACAATAAAAAGAGCTATCCCATTCTAATTAGATGCTGATGACCCGTACGAAAAACGACAAAAGCCATCGAGAGTGATTCTCGACGGCTTTTACCTACAGTCTTTATTCTTCGTTTCTTTTATATTCTAAAATATCCCCTGGCTGACATTCTAACGCCTCACAAATCGCCTCTAACGTTGAAAAGCGAATCGCTTTCGCCTTACCATTTTTCAAAATAGAAAGATTCGCCATCGTTATGCCAACCTTCTCTGAAAGTTCTGTTACACTCATTTTCCGTTTCGCCAACATGACATCAATATTGATAATCATCGCCATAGTATTCACCTCAAACCGTTAAATCATTTTCTGATTTGATATCGATGGCATTTTTTAGAAGCTTTTGAAGAACAGCTGCAAAAACTGCCACTACAAAAGAAGCACCAATAATGACCATTCCAATAAGTATAAGACCTGGGGCATCGTCTACTTCTGCAGCATAGTATATCAGTGGCATGCCAACCACGTAAACACTACTAATGACAATTGCACAATATTTTATTTTAATTAAAGCTTTCACGGATAGCTCTGAAAATGCAATGTTTTGATCAATATAGCTTAGCAGTTTGATCGTCGTATATAGAGCAACAAAATAAGCGATTGCCGTTGCGTAGACGCCAAGTAATGCAACAGTCGTTAAGACCGGTGAATGCTGGGCTGTATCTAAAGCAACACGTGGCACCACCCATATACATAAGGCAAAAACTGGCAATCCCATTAGAAAAACAGCGATCTTTAAAAAGAGCGTTTCCCGTTTCATATTACGCACCTCTTTTATTTATTATCCTGTTCAATTTACCATAAAATTTATCGTTTTACAATAAATTTTTATCTAATTTCATGATGATACGAATATCCATTATTTGGTTTGTTTTTCTTTTTATTGTGCTATAATCGGTTTTACCATTGATGAAGGAGGTATTTCAATGATTTACAAAGCTGCAGAAAAAACAATAGAAACCGAGCGTCTCTTGCTCCGACTTTTCACAGAAGCTGATGCACCTGAAGTAAGTTTATTATGTAATAATTTTGCTCTATATAAAAGCACGTTAAATTTACCCTATCCCTATACGTTAGAGTGTGCAATGTCATGGATTTCCAATCATCAACAAAATTTTGAGCAAGAGAAGCTTTATGAATTTGCCATAACGAACAAACAAAGTGGGCATTTATATGGGGCAATTGGACTGTCGAATCGTCAACAACACCAAAATGGAGAAATGGCTTATTGGATAGGTGAGCCGTATTGGGGAAATGGCTATGGAACAGAAGCTGCCCGTGCCATCATTGAATTTGCTTTTAAAGAAAAACAGTATCATCGTGTTTATGCGCAGTATTTTCTTTCCAATCCCGCCTCTGGCAAAATCATGGAGAAGTGTGGCATGCAGTATGAAGGTAAGTTAAAGGATCATGTTTTTAAAAATGGAATTTTTGAAGATATCGTATTTTACGGCATTATTAATCCATACAGTAGCTTGTAAACGTACATGAAAGAGGCACCTACTATAAAGTCATGCCTCTTTCTCTTTAAATACCATTTCCCACATCACAATAATGGTTATAGTGCGTAAGTTGGTTGCGTCCATTACGCTTCGACTTGTAGAGCGCTTCATCTGCATGTTTGATGAGCTCTTCCACTATCTTTATCTTGCCAAAATTATTAGTACTAACACCAATACTAAATTCCAATTGAACTGTTTCACCATTCATCGTGAGTGACAAAGCCGTTAAGGTTTGATAAAGGTTGTCGGCCAATGTTTGTACCGTTTCCCCCTCTTTTACTTGACTGAGAATTATAAACTCGTCTCCACCAAAACGTGCGACTATTGATTCAAAGGGTTGAAAATAATCTTGCAATGTTTTGGCGGTATTCGTTAATGCATCGTCTCCAAATAGATGACCATTCATATCATTAATTTCTTTAAAATGATCTAAATCCACCATCATTAATGCTAATTGCTGATTACCTTCAGCTGCTTTTTCGAGCATCCTCTTTGCATTTTCATCAAAGTAGCGTCGATTGTAAATATTCGTCAGCGGATCGAAATAAGCATTTTTTTCAAATTGCTTCTTATGATCGTTGTACTCCATTTCAAATAATACATGAGAGTAATTTTCACGTTGAATTTCTAACAAAATATTAATATATTCTTTTTGAACAGCACATAATACAATTTTATTGCCTTGATCCTCTATAAGCTTCACTAATGAATTATAGATGATTTGAAGCAAAGACAGATCATTGTTTTGCAAAGCATAATGTTTAGTCTTTTGATATAAATCAATAGCTTCACTTACCCGTCCCTGTCGTTCACAGAGAATGGCATAGGCATTGAAAACCTCTAATTGTACTTTTGAATAAGGCGGGTTATGAATCGTGGCTAGTAGTTCTTGTAATAGTATATTGGCCTCATCAAACTCATTCAGCCATATAAGTGATACTGCTAGGTTTGTTTTTGGATACATAATTCCTGTATAAGGCTCTTTATGTTGCACTTCAAACGCATTCGAGTAATAAAGACTTTTTAAGGCGAATTCCTTGGCTGTACGATAATTGCCCATAGAGATTTCCAAATCGCTCAGATTATTATAAATTTTCCCCAAGCTCTCCACATGTTGAATAGATTCAGCAATTTTTAAGCCCTTTAACATCAGCTCTTCAGATTTCTTTAAATGACCAAATGTCCCCCAATAAATCGCGGCTATATTATAATACTGAATGAGATCAATATCATTACCATGTTGAAAAGTTAGCTCACGATATTGTTCAAGTACACTAATCGATAGCTGTAAATCACCTGTTTGAAAATAGCTGGCACAGCTATAACGTAATAGAAGGATTGCCTTATCATACATTCCAAGCTTAATGGCACTTTCGACTGCGGCACTACTTATTTCTATATATTCTAAAAAACGATCCGCGTTATACAATTCATTGAGCGTAATCCATAATTCTTCAAATTCTTGTACGTTCATACCGCTCCCCCTTATCTTCAACCTTACTTCTTTAATACTACCTGCACAAATAAAATATTACAATTCTTTGGACTCATTTATTTTTACAAAATTAAGCAATTAATACTAGACAAACAAATTATTGTGTATATTATCCTATGTTTCTAATTTTATATTTTAATGGTAAATTTAACATAGTACTTTCACTATAATTTTCTCGCTAACAAAAAACAAGCCTCTTTCACAGAGACTTGTTAAGATTCTTCTATACCCAGTAATTCTTTTAATTTCTTAGCCTTTTCGGAGTTCAATTTGATTTCTCCGCTTCCTATCTTTTGGAGATAAAGTGAACCTCCATAGCCTTTCCATAATTCAATACGCACCCCTTCCACCTGAAAGGAGTAATTAGGTGGGCTTCTCATATAGTCAGCAGTCTGCCAAGGTATATCCTGCAAGAATTCAGCTACTTCTTGTTCATTTTGCAGATTGAGCTCCACAGTGACGTCAGGCTCTAATACCTTCACATCGTTTAATAAGCCATATTTTCGGACACCCCCATTTTCCTCTATACTACCCGTTTCAGTCGAATGGAGGGTAATATAGTCCCCTTGCTCTACAGGAAAATCAGCTAATACAGGGTACCAGTCAGCTTGCTCATACTTTTCCTCCAACTGTTTTTCTGTCATATGATCGAGATCTTTTGGAATAATACCTTCGATAAATAAAAAGATATTTGACTCAACCTTTGCAACGGTTCCCACTAAAGAGGTGCCAGATGTACTAGAATGGTCCACGATGTTATTTTCCTTTTGAAAGGCCGTCACCTGTTCAGCAAAATTCATTTGGAAGTACCGACTAGCCTCAATATCTGCTACTCCTTTGTAGGCATAAAAAGTTGGATATTTTTCCTTATACACCGCGTAGAGCTTCGTTCTAGCTGTATACATCGGCAGGAGGGGTTTCATATAAACATCCACATATTTACTTGGTTCTAACCCTCGAAAAAAAGCTTTATATTTAGGCGATTGTTTTAGTATTTCCATTTGCTCAACGAAGTTTTTCCTCTCCATCTCAAGTTCATCCTTCGTATAGGTAATTCCTAATGACTCTGCAAAATAGTAGGCAGCAACAAGCTTCTCATACGAACGATAAGCCTCTTCTTTATAATATTCCTTGTTTTGATTTGGCCACATCATTTGGGTTATACGCTCGAAATGATTGAGCTGTGTTTCATGAAACCATGTAGTCGTCTGGGTTGTTCCCTTCCCTAACAGCTGTACCAGTATAAATCCTGCCACACATAGGGTGAGCACGACCGATAAAAGTGTGAATCGATAAGGCTTCTTGTTGGAATTCCTAGGATGGAGCACACGATGTTTAACACGTTCTTTGCTACTCGTCATATCCCCCGCTACTTTCACCAATTCTTTGTGTAATTTATTCATCCTTTAGCACCTCCCATTCCTCCTGCTTCAGATGGGGCTTTAATGCCTCTCTTGCCCGTCTCAGCCTTGTTTTCACCGTATTTTCTGAAACTCCTAATAAGCGGGCAATGTCATGTATTTTCATTTCTTCAAAATAATAAAGAATGATTGGCTCTCGATACAGAAGTGTTAGCTTTAATATTGAGGCTCCCACAGAGGATCGCTCCTCCGCCACGACTAGCTCATCACGCTGTTTATTCCACTTCATAGGAAACACTTTTTCTTGTACTAGTAGTTTTTTATAATGCCAGCTTTTTAAATAATCCTTGCTTTGATTAATCGTTAAAGTGGATAAAAAAGCGCGTAGCTGCCCACGTTCCTCATAATTACATTGAGAAAATTTAATAAAAACCTCCTGTACAATATCCTCCGCCGTTTGTCGGTTCTTTACATAAAAATAAGCGAGACGCAATAAATGCTCTGCATGTTCATCAATTATTTGTTCAAGTATGCCATCCACCTCCTCCTCTTACACAATAAACGATTCCCACTTCATGACCGTTTCAAATTTTTTCTTAAAGTTTATTGACCTTGGAGCATACTCCAATGTTAGGATGATTTTAGGAGGTGCTCATATGAAAATTAAACAATTTGCCGAGAAGTTTCAATTATCCACCGATACAGTCCGTTATTACGAAAAAGAAGGACTATTACATCCACAGAAGTTAAACAATGGCTACCGTGAGTATGATGGCACATGTGAACAGACCATGAAATTTATTCTCGTCCTTCGCCAGCTTGGCTTTACCTTACAAGAAATCAACTATTTACTGACACTCGAACAAAAACCTATATCCACAAAGTGTAATGAAGAAACAGTACAGCTATTTTCTGCAAAGATTGACCATATTGAACAGCTCATGCACTTTTATCAGCATGCACTACAATCGCTACAGCTAACTAAAACGTTAATGGCTAATGGACAATTTAAAAACAATCAAGAAAAAATTAACTCACTTATTGAAGGTATGTACCAAAATTTACAGGAAGGTCGTGGCTAGAATGAAACTACGTAAAATTATCTCTCTAGAATATGTCATCGCCTTTATCTTGACGGCCTTTTTTTATGGGCATTTAGATTTTTCATGGCTATCATTTATTTTATTTTTATTGCTGCCTGATATCACTATGGTCGGTTATTTGATCAATTCAAAAATGGGTGCCCTTTGCTATAATATGGGCCATAGCTTTGTCATACCTGCTGTACTTCTCGTGATTGGCTTTACGCTTTCCATACCAACACTTCTAATGGTGGCCTTGATTTGGCTGGCACATATTTTCTTAGATCGAGCACTCGGTTACGGATTAAAATATGACGAAGCCTTTACAAAAACACATTTACAGCAGATTGCATAATGAGCAAGATGAAGCAAAAAAATAGGAGCTTGGATAACCAGGCTCCTTAAGGGATCAATGATTCATTTACTTGAATGTCTTCTCTTTTAAATGATGTAAATACGTTAACGTAAAAAAAAAGCAACTGACTATTAACAAGGGGGAAATCTATTGTTGAGGATAAAACCTCCTTTTAAAACCTTTTTACATAAACATTGTAATAGATACTCTGTATTCCTACTAGAAGAAGCAGGACCCCTCATCCGAGATCCTGCCTTTAAACTTTTTATATTAATCGTTTTAACAGTGATTCATAAAGCCCTACCATCAATAATCCTATTAATATCGGAATAAGTGAAGTAAAGCTGAAATAAAAGCCTACTTCATCATATTGGCCTGTAAAATGAAATTGTAGCCAAGACACTTGATAGGTATCGCCTACCCCGTATAAAAAAATAGTAGTAAATAAAAACAGTGCAAGACATTTCAACCCTTGTGCTCGTTTCATAGCATCACCTCATTGAACAAGTTCCATTTGTTTTGCATAGCTTACAAGATCCTCTATCGTTAATTCAGGATTTTCGCCAATAATACTATATTGGTAGCCGTTTTCTTGCCAAGCAATCGAACGGAAATTTTTATCATCCATAACCGTTCCTTTTTGTCCTCGAATATCTATCTCTTTTTCATTTAAGATGGGGCCAATTTCAGCGATACTATCATCTGCTTTAAAAATAGTGACGAAAAAAGCTAGCTCCCCATCTAATCCAATGTCAAAAGAATATTCTGGTCGATCCTCTAATCCTTTAACCATTGAAATTTTATCTATAGTAAGACCATTTGCTTGCGGAACCATTAAAAACTTTTCTAGTTGTTGCTTCGCTTCGTCCAATGAAATTAATTCTGAAGTATCTTCACCGCTAATTTCTTGGATTGTTACATCCTTTGGTAGATCAAGCATAAATTGTTGATCATCAATTTTTTCACCAACATTTATTTTTGAGTATTCAGTGATCATTTGATTACCCGCATTATCTGATTTCATTTTTAACGTCAGCCAAGTTTTTTTGTCAATCCATGCTTCTATATCCCCAAATAATGATTCAGTTTTTTTAGCTTTTGCTACAATTTTATATGTGTCTCTCCCAGCAACCTTCTCTTCACCGGATATCTTAATATCATGTGTATCTTTAACCAAATTAAAAACAAGCTGTACCTCTTCCCTAGGCGATTGCAGTCCGTCTAAATCACCTTGTGGATAAGCCATTTTATAGGCTGTATGTTGAGTGACATCATAACTTATCAGTTCAGAATCAGTTTTGATCGTGATGACATGTTCATCATTATCCCCTTTCATCTCTATACGTCTATTGCTATTCTTGACCCATTCTTTCACCTGAGCTTTGCCACCTAGCTCCCCCATTTCTAACGTATATTCGCCATAATAGGTAAGTGGTTCCCTCGATTCCTGGAGTGCTTGCTCAATAATTTCTTGCGGTGAATACGATGCCTCCGTATTACAGCCTACTAAACTAAATGTCATGGCAGCGATTAAGCCCGCTGCTCGGCATGATTTTTTCCAATTCATAGTTCATTTACTCCTTTATAGGTGGTAGCCAGCAGATAACAGCTGTTCCATCATTCTCCCTAGAAAGCAACTCTACAGTGCCACCATGTTTTTCAATTATTTGTTTTGTAATATTTAAGCCAAGTCCCGTTCCTCGTTCTCCAGCCTTTGATCTTGCATGATCCGCTTGATACATAGGCTCGAATAACTTTACAATGTCCTTTTGTGGCAAGCCCTGCCCAACATTCTGCACGATCAAATACATCCCCTCTTGCTTCGTTAAAGCTGGCTTAAGGAAATCAAACCCCCATTCCGGAAAACTTCCAGCTTTAATCGCTGCTAAACCAATAGATGTACCGATCTCACCATAACGCCATGCATTGCTCAATAAATTATCAATCACGCGCTGAAGTTGTTTAGGGTGCACAGCATACAGCCCATCTACATCACAGAACACTTCTAATGTAAAACCTTGTTCCTTACATAACGGTTCATAGTCTGACAAAGCCATCTCAAAAAATTCTTCCCCATCAACGGCTACTAGCTCTAATTCATAGTTCGTTGATTGGAGTAATGTAAACATCAATAAATCTTCTAGCATATGCTTCATTCGATCAGCCTTCGTGATGATGACCTGCTGATATTCTTCTTGCTGCTGTTGTGATAAATCATTGTTTAGTAAGGATTCGGCATAGGCTTGAATAGCGGTAAGAGGCGTTTTTAAATCGTGGGAGATACTTGCAATCATCATCTCTTTTTGCTGTTGTTCTACTTTTAAGGAAGCCCGGGTCATTTCAATTTCATGTTGCATCGCCAAAAATGTTTGGGAGAGTGAACCAATCTCATCTTTTCTTGTACTTAAATTGGATTCTATATGCTCACCTTTGGCAAAATTTCGCATTTGATGCATCAGTTCTCTTAATGGTCGATTAAGTTTCCCATTAAGCAACAAAATGACCCCTATATAAATCACTAGAAACAGCAAGATGGCGCCTATAATAACAAGCCATGAACGCTTCTCTACACCTTTTACCCAATCAGTTCTTATTAATTGAATTTCATAGATGCCCAACAAGTCCCCATTGTGATATACAGGCTCCTTGTAGGTAAAGGCGTTGTACGATTGTTGTAAATCATATAAACCTTTAAACATACGCTCTTTCCATACATAGCCCGATTGTAAAGGGTTAGAGGAATATAAGACAAAACCTGATTTCGTGTAAAGTGTAATCGCTAGCTGCTCATTGGTCAGCTCTTCTATCTCTTCTAAATTTGCATTTTTTTGATATAGTGCTGGATTGTCAACGACCGCTTTTACCTGATTTAGCTCTGTCCATTTATCAAAGTATTCGGCAACATTTTTATCTTGATAATAAGCATTTATCCACACATATAGACTATAAGCACCAGATATGGGCAACACCATGACAATAAAAAAAGTGATAAGTAACCAAGATTTAATTTTCATAATGGTTCACCAATAAAACGGTAACCCTTGCCCCACACAGTTTGAATAAAATATGGATGTTTAACCGAATCCTTAAGCTTTTCTCGTAGTGCCTTAATATGTACTGTGACAGTATGTGTGTCCTCTAAAGTCGTTTGCTGCCAAATATGCTGATATAGTTCCTCTTTCGTAAAAGTTTGATTCGGATTTTTTGCTAATAGATTGACAAGAGCAAATTCCTTTTGAGTTAACGCTATTTCTTGCTGATTAACGCTCACTATTTCTCGTTGCCAATCAATTAATAATCCATTGGCATAGGCAGTCTGCTTTTCTACATCGTCTTTCTTGTTATAGCGTCTCCAGCGTCTAAGATGAGATGCCACCCGAGCCTTTAATTCCTCCAAACTAAACGGCTTTGCAATATAATCGTCCGCTCCCTGCAAGCCCTCCACCTTATCCGCTTCTTCCTTACGAGCACTCATCATAAGGATGGGCACATCACTTTCCCAACGTATATTTTGACAAACCGTAAGACCATCCATTTCTGGTAGCATCCAATCCACCAACACTAAATCAAATGGTTGTGCCTGAAAATCTGCCAGCCCTTCAAGACCTGTAGTGGCCCATGTTACAAGATAGCCCTCTTGCTCCATTGTATCTTTGACAATGCGACCAATAGCTGCATCATCCTCAATCAGTAATAACTTTACCTTCATTCATTCTCCTCCTGCACTAACCTTACTACGGAAAATACGATTTTCTCCGAACTTTACACTTTCTTTATATTTAACATAGAACGAATCTGAATTTTGCACAAATGATTGGGGTTTTCCATTTCTTCTGCACGGGTTATCCTTCACTTTGGTCGTTCTATCCGTCACTTCAGCAGCGCTATCCGTCACTTCACTCATTCAATCCGTTTCCTCAATTCTATCCTACACTCTGCTTGGGCTATCCGGAACTTTTTCCCAAACAAAAAAAGAATGCACAGTGATTGTGCATTCTTCTGATCAAGCTAGAAAAATAAACTTAAAAAATAGTAAATTAATGCGGCCATTACTGCAGAGATTGGCATAGTGATGACCCATGTTGTGACGATTTTACGGGCCATTCCCCATTTAACGCCTTTGACACGGTGTGCTGTTCCTACACCCATGATAGATGAAGAAATAACATGTGTTGTGGATACTGGTAAGTGTATTAATGTCGCACCAAAGATGATGGAAGCCGAAGCTAAATCAGCTGCTACTCCATTCACTGGGCGAATTTTCATAATTTTGCCACCCACTGTTTTGATGATTTTATAACCACCTACAGAGGTACCAAGACCCATTGCTGTAGCTGCTGCAAAACGTACCCAGAAAGGAATATCGTCACCTGTGTGTAATCCACCTGCGATTAAAGCTAATGTGATAATACCCATCGCTTTTTGAGCATCGTTCGTTCCGTGTGTAAATGATTGCAAGGCAGCTGTCCCGATTTGCATGGTACGGAAGCCTTTATTTGTACGGTATAAATTCATATCTTTAAAGATAACCTTCAATATGGTCATCATTAGGAAACCAGCGGCAAACGCTAGTAGTGGTGAGAAAATCAATGCTTGTAAAATTTTAATAAACCCAGCATAGTTCAGAATACTGAATCCAGCTGCTGCAATAGCGGCACCTGCTACTGACCCAATTAATGTATGGGAGGAACTAGATGGAATTCCAAAATACCATGTCAGTAAATTCCATGTAATGGCAGATAATAGAGCTGCTAAAATGACGACAGAACCTGTGATATCGCCATCATAGGCATTCAAGGTAAACGGGTCCACAATATCTTTTGTTAAGGCTTTGGCAACCCCAACGAATGTAATGGCTCCGACGAAGTTCATAACCGCAGCCATGTAAACCGCTGTACGTGGTTTTAATGCACGGGTTGATACAGACGTTGCAATAGCGTTCGCTGTATCATGGAAGCCGTTTATAAAGTCGAACACTAAGGCGAATATAACGACTAATATGGTAATTAGTAATATTGTATCCATTTGTTACACTCCATCTTATGCGTTACGCATAATTATTGTTTCAATTGTGTTTGCCACTGTTTGGCAGCTATCAGCAATATCCTCGAATTGCTCATAAATATCCTTG
This sequence comes from Lysinibacillus sp. UBA5990, assembly GCF_002429815.1. Lineage (NCBI taxonomy): Bacteria > Bacillati > Bacillota > Bacilli > Caryophanales > Bacillaceae > Lysinibacillus > Lysinibacillus sp. UBA5990. The sequence goes on along the minus strand of NZ_DJAY01000015.1, from coordinate 905,916 downwards.
AAAACAATGAGGCGCATTGGATCTTTTTCTTGAATAAATAACTGTTTCATAGAGGAACGGAAGATTTCATCACATTCACGTTCATTATCTTTAATTTGAATCGCATGTTTACGCATCTCTACAAGCTTTTTATTATTTAATAGCTCCATGGCTTGTACCATCTCATCAGTACTCTTCGCAATATATGTTAGGAATTGACGCATTGGCTCCGTTACTTCCGTTAAATTGTACATATTGAAGTGAGCAATACAGCCTTCCATTCCATCAATTACATCATCTAATTTATTGGCTAAAGCTAAGATATCTTCTCGCTCAATTGGTGTCATAAATGATTTATTGAGCATAACGATAAGCTCATGAATTAATTTATCGCCGCTTGTTTCATATTCTTTCATTGTATCGGCAATTTCTTTTAACGCATCTATATCTTGAATATGGGCATTATGAGCATAATAAATTCCCTCATTCACATTTTTAGCGATTTTTAATAATGACTGAAAAAATGGATCTTGCTTGTTTGAGTTGAACATCTTGTTCCTCCTGTAAAATAAAAATTATCAATTTCTGAACCATCATAACAAAACATTTACACAATTCTACAAAATTTTAAACAGTTAAATGTTGATTTTACAAAACTGTAATATAAAATTTGCCACATTTATTTTCAGGCTGGTTTCCAAGTTGTAAACGTTGGAAATCAAATAATAAAAATCACTATTTTTTCTTTAAATATGACCATTTTTTCTGTTATTTTTATAAAAATACTTGAAATAATCTTTTTTCTCCCTATTTGTTTACCACGTGAAATGTTAAGGAATTGTAAACGATATTTACATTCGATATAAGTATTACCCCTGTTATTTTTTACCTACAGAATGTCGAAACATGTCACCTTTCCTATTTGTTATGCTCGTCCTCGTTACTGCTTATACATAAAATTGCGGACAGAGCATTTACTTGAGGGAATCCTGCAATTTTCTGTCAATTGACAAAAAATATTAGCGTGCTATAATACTTTTGGGCTTCACCGCATTGAAGCGAAGAAGTATTTATTAGGAGGTTTCATATGTTTCGAATAGAAGCTAAAAGCAACCCTCGATTTATTGAGGCAAGCTTCGTTATACTTTTAATTATTGCCACAATATCTATTAGTATTGGGTATTTAAAAGCAACACCCCATATTCCGATTTTTCTCGTTATTTCACTTTTACTAGCCTATGGATTACTAAAAAAAGTTCCCTTTCGCGATCTAGAGGGTGGAATGATTGCTGGTGCTAGTGCTGGATTGGGCGCTGTTTTCATCTTTTTCTTTATTGGTATTTTAATTTCGAGCTGGATGATGGGTGGAACAATCCCTACGCTCATCTATTATGGTTTTTTAACTGTTTCACCAAACTTTTTCTTTGCCATTGTTTTTTTAATTTGTAGCATCGTTGGTATTTCTGTTGGTAGTTCGTTAACAACAGTAGCAACTGTCGGAGTGGCATTTATGGGTATCGCAGGTGCCATGGACATTTCATTAACCATAACAGCTGGTGCAATTGTTTCTGGTGCTTTTTTTGGTGATAAAATGTCACCATTATCCGATACAACCAATCTTGCCTCAGGAACAGTCGGTGTAGATTTATTTGAACATATTAAAAATATGGGCTGGACAACTATCCCTGCTTTCCTGATCTCATTCGTACTATACGCTATTTTATCGCCAACAGGCGAAGCAACATCTTTTGACACTGTGGAGCAATTTAAAGAAGGATTATTGACTACAGGACTTATTCATTGGTATACATTATTGCCAATTGTTGTCCTCGTTATTATGACTTTTTATAAAGCTCCTGCCGTTATTACATTAGCCGTTGTCTCTATTCTCGGTGTAGGCCTATCTTATACACTAGATCCCCTACCAGCTTCAGACGTCTTCAAAGTTTTATTTGATGGCTATGTCTCTCACTCTGGTAATAAGGAAGTAGATGCCTTACTGACACGCGGAGGCATGAATAGTATGCTATTTACAATTGCTCTTGTTTTACTGGCCTTAACAATGGGTGGCCTTTTGTTCACACTTGGTATCATACAAAGTATTTTAGCTAAGGTTGAAAGCTTATTTAAAAGTGCCGGTTCCGTTATTACAGGCGCCGCTCTTACCGGCATTGGAGTCAATACATTAATCGGTGAGCAGTATTTATCTATCCTGTTAACGGGTGAAGCATTTAAAGCTCAATTTGCGAAGGTTGGCCTAGCACCTAAAAACTTATCACGTGTCATGGAGGATGCTGGAACGGTTGTCAATCCACTTGTACCTTGGAGTGTCTGTGGTATTTTCATCACAAGTGTCCTTGGAATTTCCACACTCGATTACCTACCATTCACCTTCTTCTGTTTGCTTGGACCAATTCTAACGGTTATTTTTGGTTGGAGTGGCAAAACATTAACAAAGCTTGAGCAATAACAAAAGGTAGCTGATTTTTGATCAGCTACCTTTTGTTGTTTCAAAAAGTTTCTATTCTACCTTCACTTGTCCCATCATACCAATATCTTTATGCACTAATAAATGACAATGGAACATATAGACACCCTTATCTTGAATCTTCCTGCCAATTTAACTGTTTCATCTGGTTCAATGGACATCGTATCTTTCCAGCCCCGTTCATTGAGAGAAACATCGTCTGCTGTTTTACTAGTACTACACACACCTATAAGTAAAATCAATACTGTTTGTTACGACAAAAGTAATGTAACAAAGTAGTATAGAGGAATGATGAAGAGCGTTAAAATCCTGAAAAACCATCGAACAATGGGCTTAGCCAAATGATGATTACTGTTAAACCGTCGAAAAATAAAACAATTCCTAACACAATCATGAAATAGCCACCCACTTTTGTAATCGTTTGACTATATTTTCGTATCCATGCGAGTTTCGTGACAAATTGTGATAGCAGGAAAAATGGTATGGCAAACCCTAAAACATAGGCAACCATATAAAACATACCCATCCCTGGATGTTGAGAAGCCATCATAAAAACTGCCCCAGTAATCGGACCTGTGCAAGGGGTCCATCCCGCTGCAAAGGCAAGCCCGATGAAAAAGGAGCCCAAGTAGCCTGTAGGACGATTTTTAAAGGAAAGACGTTTTTCTTGCATTAAAAACTTCGGGGTCAAGGCCCCTATAATAATTAAACCAAAGAGAACAATTAAAATAGCCCCAACCTGTCGCAATACATCTTGGTACTGGAAGAAAAACCACCCGACAACAGATGAGCTATATCCTAAGAAAATAAAAATTACTGAAAATCCAATTAAAAAGAACAGTGTATGCAACATACCAATCGTTCTTAATTTTTTATTGTTTCCCTGAAGCTCATCCAGTGACATCCCTGTAATATAAGAAATAAAAGCAGGATAGAGCGGTAAGGTGCATGGCGAAATAAAGTTTAAAAACCCTGCGCCAAAGGCTAAAAAAAGATTCATATCTGGATTCATTTTGATCGCTCCTTACATATTACATGCTAAGTTATTCCCCAATATGTAATCGTGTCCATTATACCTAGTAATAGTAACAATATGCCTGCCACTTTTTGAATAACTCTCCCCATCTTCATGCTTGTTCGTAAAATGAGTCGCTTAGCATCGAAAAGATAAATGAAAAGAAGCATAATGAGTAGTGGTACAGAAGTTGCAACCCCAAAAATACTAGGTAAGATAAACCCATAGGATGTGCCAGTTACGATGGGCATTAGCCATACAAAAAACAGCACAAACATGGTCGGACAAAAGGCAATAGAGAAACTAGCGCCCATTAAAAAAGAGCCTAATTTGCCCCCTTTCATAACGGGAGGAATAAACATCGACAGACGATTTAAAAATTTCAGCTTCAATAAACCTAATAAAACGAGTCCTGTCATCACCATAATTGGTCCAATGGCCTGACGGAAAATGGGAAAATACAATGTCATTTTAGTTTCAAACGATTGACCAAATAACCATGCTAAAAGCCCAAGTCCACTAAAAACAACTATTTTGCCAAAAATAAAAAACAGTATCTCCTGCCAATTATTTTTCATTTGCATGGTTTTATTTCCATAAAATGTAATAGCACTCATATTGCCGGTTATTTGGCATGGAGCTAGTGCCCCTATGAGACCTAACAGAATCGCCATAGCCCATGCTGAATGCTCATATGCATTTAAAAATTGATTGATCGGCTCACTTAGAAACTGACTAATAGCTGACAAAAAACTATACAATTTAAACACCTTCAATCTGTTCATCATTTCAGCTTTACAAACTAGCCAAAACTAGTATAAAGGTTAAATATGAATAAATGATGCAGAAATCGACTCTCCTGTTTTTAGAAGACGATGATGTGATCAAAGTATGTCTTTTTGTTGGTAGAAGCTTTAATTCGAATCTTCACGGAGAGAGGTCCTTCCGTTTGAGGTACTGCATCCCTTTTCGATTTTCAATTAGTATGGTGAAAATTTGCGAGTCTTGAAACCTTTTTTCAAACTGTGCGTATGTATAGCTAACAATGTCAGTAGGAGGAATGTAAGAATGTCTTTTTTTCATAAAGCACTAGCAAGTTTTGGGATAGGTTCAGCAACGGTCGATACAAGGTTGGAAAAAGATACTTATCAAGCTGGAGAAGTCATGCGCGGGGAAATCATCGTGCGTGGCGGTCAAGTTGAACAACAAGTGGATTCCATCTATCTGTCTATTAATACGACATATATACGAGAGTCAAATGATCATAAACATACAGAGGTGGCCACTCTACAAAAAGTCAAAGTGACAGAGCCTTTTACACTAGCTGCTAGTGAAGAGAAGGTCATTCCCATTTCGTTGACACTGCCATTTGAGACACCGATTAGTGCGGGCAAAACGCAGGTTTGGATTCAAACTGGACTCGATATTAAAAACGCCGTTGACCCAAGTGACAAAGATTATATTCGTGTCCAGCCAACAAGCCTCGCAGCGCAAATACTTGATGCTATAGGTCGATTAGGTTTTCGTTTACGAGAAGCAGAATGTGAGCAAGCCCCAGCTCGCTTCCGTGGGTATTATCCATTTGTACAGGAGTTTGAATTTGTACCAACAGGCTCCTTTAGAGGTCATCTAGATGAACTTGAAATGGTCTTCCTGTCCCAGTCCAATCATTCAGCAGAAATTCTTTTACAAATTGACCGCAAAGTAAGAGGCATTGGGAGCTTCTTTGCAGAGGCTTTAGAGATGGATGAAAGCTACGTTCGAACAACGATTACGATGCACGATTTACCGACGCTTCCAGAAAAACTCCAACAACTTATTTCAAAGCATATATAATTTCAATAAAAAGTAGTTGAAGAGCACTTCAACTACTTTACTTTTTCTCCTAGCTCCTATTATGAAGGCGGAGGTTTTATTGCATGGGAATAAAAGCAGTATTATTTGATTTAAATGGAATTTTGTTGAATAGAGATGAATCTGTAAAATTATTTATTGATTCGCAATATGGTAAGACATTGAATCATATTCCAAAAGAAAGCTATTGAGTTAATGCTTAATCTTCTTCGTTCTATTTCATCGAAATGAAAAAAGACTGTAGACAACTCAAATTTTTTGAGTTCATCTACAGCCTGAACCACCCTCCAGATGGTTTTGAGCATAAAGTTATTTTACTGCATGCTTTACTTTTTCCATAACTTCTTCAGCTGTTGCACATTGTAATGCCTCAGCCGCTAAAGCTTGCATGTCCTTTACAGACAGGCGCTTCAATAAAGAACGTGTTTTTAAAATGGATGTTGCGCTCATTGAAAATTCATCTAAGCCTAAGCCAAGCAATAAAGGAACTGCTAGCTCATCACCTGCCATCTCTCCACACATCCCTACCCATTTCTGTTCTTGATGGGCGGCATGAATCACCATTTGAATCAAGCGTAAAATAGCTGGATTATAAGGCTGATATAAATAAGATACTTTTTCATTCATACGATCTGCAGCCATTGTATATTGAATTAAATCATTCGTTCCAATGGAGAAAAAGTCAACTTCCTTAGCAAAAACATCAGCCATCACTGCTGTAGCAGGGATTTCCACCATCATGCCTATTTCAATGTCAGCACTTACTTCCTTCCCTGCTGCTACTAGCTTTTCTTGCTCATCTAACAAAATAGCTTTGGCATCTCGGAACTCTTGTATAGTCGCAATCATTGGGAACATAATTTTCAGATTGCCATATACAGATGCTTTTAGTAATGCGCGCAATTGCGTACGGAATAATTCCTGTTGATCCAAGCATAGACGAATGGCACGATGACCAAGGAATGGATTCATTTCTTCTTGTAGCGGTAAATACGGCAAGTGTTTGTCTCCACCAATATCTAGTGTTCGAATGACCACAGGCTTACCTTGCATTCCTTCAAGAACTGTCTTATAAGCTGTAAATTGCTCATCCTCAGATGGCAGATTTTCTCGACCCATATATAAAAACTCTGTTCGATATAAGCCAATTCCTTCAGCCCCGTGACGCAACACGCCCTCCAAATCGCCTGGAGAGCCAATATTAGCGGCTAGCTCTACATGTACACCGTCTTGAGACACCGTTTGTTCGTTTACTAAAGTTGACCATTCCGCTTGTTGAGTACGATAGCTTTGTGCTTTTTCTTGATAGCTGGCAATCACATCTGCCGTCGGATTGATCAGCACTTGACCTGATAAACCATCCACGATTAATAAATCTCCATCTTGAATAGTCGTCGTTGCTGCTCCAGTTCCAACTACTGCAGGAATCTCTAACGAACGGGCCATAATCGCTGAATGAGAGGTACGGCCCCCAATATCAGTAATAAAGCCAAGAACAAAGTTACGATCCAATTGAGCCGTCTCTGAAGGAGTCAAATCATTGGCTATAATAATCACCTGTTCACTAATATTACTTGGGTTTGGAATATGTACACCGAGTAAATGTGCTAACATGCGGTTTGTCACATCTTTAATATCGGATGCACGTGCACTCATGTATTCATCATCCATACTTTCAAACAATGCCACAAACATTGATGAAACTTCATGTAAGGCAAACTCTGCATTGACCCCTTCGTCAGCTATTTTTTGATTAATAGGCCCAATTAATTCTGGGTCATTCACCACTAATAAATGCGCATCAAAAATGGCTGCTTCCTCGGCACTGAATTTTTTTAATGTTTGCTGTTTGATCGCCACTAGCTCTTGCTCCGTTTTGGCAAGGGCGGCGGCTAAACGTTGCTGCTCCGCCTGAACATCTTGAACTGTTGTTTGGCTAAATGTTAAATCCGGTTGTACAAAACGATACGCTTTAGCAATGGCAATGCCGTCTGAAGCGGCAATACCAGTGAGATGTGTCATTGTGCAAGCCCCATTTCTGTCAATGATGTTGCTAATGCCTCAAATGCTTGCTCTTCATCTTCCCCCTCTACATAAAGAGTAAATTGAGAACCTTGCTTTAATGCTAAACCCATTACCCCAAGAATAGATTTTAAATTTGCTGCTTTTTCTTCCGTACGTACTTCAATAGCTGAAGCGAATGGCGTAGCTTTTGCCACAAGCTGGCTCGCTGGACGTGCATGAATTCCTAAAGGATCGATTACTGTAAATTGTTGTGTTTTCATTATTTATTCTCCTCTACTTGTAAGTCTGTTAAAATGATGACATTTGGATGTCTGGATAAAACACTTGCTGGAATTTCCTCCGTATAATCAGAGGCCAGCACACGTTCTAACACCTCACGCTTAGTTTCTCCCACTGCTAGTAACAAAATGCATTTTGCACGCATGATAGATTGAATCCCCATAGTGAACGCTTGCGTGGGAACTTCATCAATCGATGAGAAGAAGCGAGCATTGGCGTGACGAGTCGATTCTTCCAATGTCACAAGATGTGTCAAGGATTCAAATGGTGTGCCTGGTTCATTAAAACCAATATGTCCATTTTGTCCGATACCCAGCAATTGAAAGTCTAAGGAATGTTGTTGTAATAGCGCCTCATAGCGAGCTGCTTCCTTTAAAGGGTCAGCTGCTAAGCCATTTGGTAAATAAGATACCTGGAATGGTTTTTCGTGAAATAAATGCTGATGCATATAATAGGCATAGCTTTGCTCATGGTTGGCTTCAAGCCCTACATATTCATCCAAATTAAAGCTGATGCAATTCGAAAAATCAATATCCGTTTTACAGATTTTAGCATACAACGGTTCCATCGTCCCACCAGTAGCTAGCCCGAACGTTGTGGACCCATTATTTTTAGCATCTGTTATGATGGCTACTGCACGTGCATATAAATCTTCTTTTGAATCAAATCTTTCTATGTTCACCACATATCCTCCTTCTCCTAAAGACTTAAAAATGAATGCGCTGACCATATTGATCAATGAGCTCGTCATTATTGGTGTTGCCTAGGTTACTGCTAGCAAACACTGGTAAGCTGGCACCTTGTTCATGCAGAACTTCAATGATTCGGGCGAATAGAGCATTTAATAGCGCTGCACCTAACACTGTAGATACAGGTCCATATTGCAACTCATCAACTGTTAAAACCCCATCCCCTAATGGGACATGCGTATTTAAAACGTCATCTACGATATCCTCTAAACGTTTGCCTGTAGGATGGCGTGATGGCTGATGTTGATAGGCCAATGATTGCAGTGAGATCGTATGCGCACCTGCTTCTTTTGCGTAGATCGCCATATCAATAGGGACTGGATTGTTGGCAGATGTTGAAATAATGATACAAACATCTTTGTCATCAAACTGTAGCTGATCCTTATAGGAGGCTAAAAATGATTGCTTCTTTTCATTTTGTGAGGATTGCCGTGCTCCCTGATGTAGCATTAAGGATTCAATGTGTATCGGTTTGACAGGGACTAAGCCACCAGCCCTGAAATAACATTCTTGTGCTAATAACATGGAATGGCCTGAACCAAATAACTGGATAATGCCTCCCTGTACGAGACGTTTGACGATTAACTTTGCAAGATGGTTAATTTGTTCATTTTCTTGTTGTGCCACCATTGTTAAATAGCGATTGACTTGTTGAAAATAGGTATTCATGATCTATCACCTTTTCATTTCAAACGTTTCTTACTAATTGTTTGCATGCCTATTGATTTGGCCAGCTTTAATCGTTTGATGTAGCAGTAAATGTTCATCCACAATCACTGCATCCGCATCATATCCTTCTATAAGCTGCCCTTTGTTCGTTAATTTTAATTGCTGAGCGGCATTATAGCTGGACATTTTCACAAGCTCCTCCAATGTACAATTGGTAATCTGATGCATATTTCGTACAGCTTGATCCATTGTTAAAATACTACCTGCCAGTGAACCGTTCGATAAATGGGCTCCTGATTCTGTCACATGCACCAATTGACCACCTAAATCATATTCACCGTATGGCATACCCTTCGCTCGCATCGCATCCGTTATTAAAATAATTCCGTCTGCCCCCTTCAAGCGATAAGCCATTTCCACAGCTCCTTCATGCATATGAATAAAATCAACAATCAGTTCAGCCTTTATGGCATCTAAAAGCAAAACCCCACCGACCACACCAGGATCACGATGATGGAATGGACGCATTTGATTGTATAAATGAGTCCCCTGTGACGCACCTAATTGAACAGCTTCTTGCATTTGCTCAAATGTAGCATCGGAATGACCAATTGATACAATAATTCCGTTTTCAGAAAGGCTTTGGACTGCTGTCATTCCATTAGGTTCTTCAGGTGCTAGCGTAATTTGTTTAATTTTTTGACCACTTAATGCTTGCCATTTTGTCATCACTTCTATATCTGGCTGGACAATATAATCAAGTGGCTGAGCTCCTGCCCGCTGCTTCGATACGAAAGGTCCTTCAATATGAAGACCAAGTACTTCCGCTTCATCTAGCTTTGGCTGGAATTGTGCCACATTGGTGATGGCCCGTTCGATATTGTCAAAGCTTTGTGTCATCGTAGTTGCTAAAAAACTGGTTGTACCTTCTTTTAAAAGTGATTTGGCCATGATATGTAACCCTTCATCGGATGCATCCATTGTATCCATTTGGGCAGACCCGTGAATATGCATATCAATAAATCCTGGCAATAAAAACTTGCCTGAACCATCTAATTGTTCAATGCCCTGCGCCTCAATATGATGGGCAACCTGAGCAATTTTACCGTCCTTCATCCACACATCCATCTGTTCATCTCGTCCACTAGCATTGACCACTGTGATGTTCCGAATTATTAAACTCAAGAAAAACATCTCCTCTTCTTGAACAAGGGCTGTTGAAAAGGTATCCATTTGCAATATGATTGCCCATGTATTCCTCCGCAAACAGCCCCATGAATTGTTACTTTTTCATTAAAATAATATTGGTAGAGCCTGCTCTTTGGTAACCTGATTTTCCTAGCGTAATCTCTTGCCCCATTAGGCTAGTGAAAACGACAGGCGTAATAATGGAAGGCACTTGATCCTTAATTTTTGTGATGTCTGCTTTTAATAATGCATCCCCACGTTTAATTGTTTGACCATCTGACACAAGCATGTCAAAGCCTTCACCATTAAGCGTTACAGTATCCAATCCGACATGAATTAATAATTCTAATCCTGTATCAGATTTTAAACCGATCGCATGCTTCGTAGGGAAAATCATCACCACTTGACCGTCAAACGGTGCATAAACAGTTCCATCTGTCGGACGAATCCCAAAACCAGGACCCATCAGGCCAGCAGAGAATGCTTCATCCGGTACTTCTGATAACGGTAATAAATCTCCCGTCATCGGCATTTCAAAATCATGGAAAGTTGTTGTTGCGTCACTTTTTACTTCAACTGTCGCTACAGGCTGTTCAGTCGGCAATTGGGCATTAGCAGGTGCTGGGTTGCCTTTTTGCAGACGTTCTTTCATAGCCTCCGCTAAAAACTCAACAGATGTTCCAATAATTACTTGTACATTGGTTTTACTAATACGCATAACACCTCGCGCACCTGTTTGTTTCAATGTTTTCTCATCCACGACACTGGCATCCTGTACGGACATACGTAAACGAGTCGTGCAGTAATCCACTTGCTGAATATTATCTTTACCACCTAATGCTTCAATTGTGTAATAGGCACGTAAATCAATATCATCGGAAATAACTGAATTTGTTTCCCCATCTTCTTCATCATCATCTTCACGCCCTGGTGTTTTTAAGTCCAGTTTTTTAATTAAGAAATAGAAGACCACAAAATATATTGCCCCAAAGCCTAAACCTAATGGTAGTAGCAGTAATGGATTATCGGCCAAACCTAAGTTTAGCAAGTAGTCAATTAACCCTGCTGAGAATCCAAAGCCATCACGGAACCCAACTATATAGGCAACTGCAAGAGAAATACCTGTTAGTACTGCATGGATACCATAAAGTACTGGTGATAAGAACATAAATGAAAATTCAATCGGCTCCGTAACACCTGTTAAAAAGGCTGTTAAAGCGATAGATACGAACATCCCACCAACGATCGGACGTTTTTCTTTTTTCGCTGTAAAATACATCGCAAGACAAGCCGCTGGTAAACCGAACATCATAATTGGGAAGAAACCAGCTTGGAAATGTCCAGCTGTTGGATCACCTGCTAAGAAACGATTAATATCCCCTTTCACAATTTCTCCCGCGGCATTCGTAAATTCACCGAAATCAAACCAAATAACGGTATTGATTACATGGTGAAGACCAACTGGTATTAACAGACGGTTGAAAAAACCATACATCCCAACGCCAAGTGATCCTGCACCGATCATCCAATTGCCGACAGCATCAATACCGCCCTGAATTGGTCCCCAAACGATCGCTAAAATACTCGCTAAAATTGCCATGGTGATGGACGTAATAATTGGTACAAACCGTCGTCCACCAAAGAATGATAACCATTCTGGAAATTTCACATTATAATATTTGTTATACAGTAAGCCTGCCGTAATACCGGCAATAATACCGCCAAACACACCCATATTTAATTCTTCATTAACCGTCCCTAAAACGGCTACTAATACGAGGTGTGCAATCGCACCCGCAAGAGCTGCTCCCCCACTGCTATCATGTGCTAACCCCATCGCAATACCAATCGCAAAAATAATAGGTAAATTGCCTAGTATAGCATTTCCAGAAGCGGCCATAATACTAGCAATATACTGGATTGCTTCATTCGGTACTGCACCAAGCATATCCCCAGAACCTAAACGCAAAAGCAAGGCTGCTGCCGGTAATGTCGCGATTGGAAACATAAGTGACTTACCGATTTTTTGTAAGAAAGCAAACATTCTTTATCCCCCTTTGGTATAGTTGTCTAGACCACTTTTATGAAAAAAAAGCGTTTTCATTAAGTTGCTATTATTATAGGCGCAATTTGAAAAAAAATAAATACTTTTTTAATAATTCTTGCTGCAAAAAAAAACGTACCCCAATATAGTATTAGGGCACAGTTCTTATTTAAATTATGCAGTAACGTCTCGTTTCATAAAGGATGTATAACTAATCACTAGGAAAATTACAGCGTAAATAGCTAATACAGTTAGCGAGAATGGCATTGTCATATCTGGAACCATTAACATATCTTTTTCATATTGAGTTAAATCTGAATGTGTTAGCCAAATGTATTTTACAATGTCGTATCTACTTAAGAACATGACGATCATACCACCTGTAAATGAAAGGAACATCGTTAAGCCGATTGCTAATGAGCTAGAACGGAACACTGAACCGACTAAAAAGGCAAATAATGTCGACATGACAAAATCACCGCCAGATAGTAGGTAATGATAGGCTAAATCATTCCATACGGCCTTTTCAGCCACCTGCCCATTGACAATCTCTAATTCCACACCTGAACCTACCCCAAATAATACTAAACCTACAATTGCACTCACGACTACGTTTACAGCAACTAAAAACAAACCGAATAAAAAAGTCGTCAATAATTTAGACGTTAACACTTTCGCACGGGACATTGGACGAGTCAGCAGCATTTTAATGGTACCTGTTGAAAATTCACTAGATACAATACTTGCAGCTGTAATAACCGTAAATAAAGTAACAAGTGTTAGCATATTGCTTGTAAAGGACATAAAGCTTGCAAGGCTGTTATCTTTTTGACTCGGCGCATCATGGGCTAAACGGTACTCCGAAATAGCAATTCGCTCTTCAAAAAATGCTTTGTCTTCCTCGGATATATCCTCCTCTGCTAGCATTGCCTTATTATTTTGGATAGACTGCTGCTCTATCTCCTGCCATGATCCTTCATCTGATGATTTACCCTCATAATATTTCATGATGCCACCAGGAACTAGAATGACAAGGACAAGCATAGCGACCATTGCCCACGTCCCTTTTTTATGCCATAATTTCATCCATTCATTTTGAATTAGCTTCAGCAATTTGTCCGCCTCCAGTCATTTCTAAGAATTGATCCTCTAATGTTTTCTGATGTGGCTGTACGGCAAATAGCTGCATACCTGCTTGCACAAGCCCTAACGTCAATGCAGGAACATCCTCTTTCTTCAATTCAATTACATAGCCCTGATTCACTGCCTCAAACTTGTAATCATGTTGTGCCAGATGGGCAGAAACCTGCTCTTGTGGCTGTGCTTCCACATAGAAGAACGATGTACTTTCATTGTGAATTTCACGAATGTCGATCAGTTTCCCATTTTGAATTACGGCTACTCGATCACACATTAGCTCAATTTCAGATAATAAGTGACTAGATACAAAAACAGAAACATTATCTTCTGCCGCAATTTTGCGAAGGTACATACGGAATTCTCGAATACCAGCTGGGTCTAAACCATTCGTTGGTTCATCTAATATTAGAAATTTTGGTCGATGTAACAACGCCTGAGCAAGCCCAAGTCGTTGACGCATACCAAGAGAATACGTTGAAACCTTCTCATGGATACGATTTTCTAGACCAACCTGTTTAACGACCTCCATAATTCGTTCTTTTGTAACATTTTTATGCATACGTGCAAAATGCAATAAATTTTTATAGCCTGACATAAATTTATACATTTCTGGATTTTCGACAATCACACCGACCTTGCTAATCGCTTCTTCATAATGCTCCTGTAGCGATAGCCCATCAATGATGACCTTGCCCTCTGTTGGATGCATGAGACCTGTCATCATACGAATCGTCGTTGTTTTCCCTGCCCCATTTGGACCTAAGAAACCTGTAATTTGTCCTGGATATAAATCAATGTTTAATTGTTGTATTAATTGCTTTCCATGAATGGTCTTCGATAGATTTTGCAATTGAACAATTGGTTCTGTCATATTTATTCACCCTTTCTTTTTGTTACGCCTAAGCCTTTATCGTTAAAAGTAATTGTGGTCTGTGTCTTTGGTAGAATGACGATAAAAACCTTTCATCCACTCAACCGCATCTTTATTGGTCACATCACGTAATGTCTCTACGTTTTCATAAGCTGTGATAGAGCCAGCTTTTAATAAAATAATTTGATCTAAAATCGGTTCAACCTCATATAATTCATGTGTAGATAGCAAAATCGTTTGATTTTCAATGTCCGTAAATTGAATTAAACCTTTAATGAGCTGCTCACGCACAATGGGATCTAGCCCAGCAAATGGTTCATCCATTAAATAATAAGGAACTTCTCGGCCCAGTGTAGCAGCCATTTTCATACGACCACGATTCCCTTTTGATAATTGACGTAGCTTCGTATTTTTATCCACCTGCAAAAATTCTGCGACTATACAAGCCTTATCATAGGAAAAGTCTTCAAATTGTGAGGCGTAGTGCTGAAAAAGCTGTTCCCCCGTATAATAATCAAAAAACAAATCTGTATCTGGTAAGTAAGCAATCTGATCCGCACTTCTGCGAGAAATAGGTTTTCCATTCAATACTACTTCACCAGTTGAAGATCGTAGTAAGCCAGCTAAAACTTTGAGAAGTGTAGATTTACCACTACCATTTTCCCCAACTAGCCCAATGATCTGTCCAATAGGAAAGGAAAAGGATATATCCTGTAAAATGGGCTTATTCTTATACTGAAAAGACACATTCGATAGCTGTAACATTCCTTCACCTCACGCTTTATTTTTTAAAACAATGAGCATCTCTTCTTTAGAAAACCCCAATGCCTCGATGGATGTTAAAAAACTTTCGGCTAATTTATTTTTCATATCATCTCGTAATACTTCAATGCGTTCTTCATTGGTTGTAATAAATGTGCCCTGTCCTCGTTTGGTTTCCGTTATATTCATTGCCTCTAACTCCTTATAGACTCGTTGCACCGTATTAACATTGACACCCGTTTCGACTGCATATTCTCGAACAGAGGGCAGTCGATCCCCAAGCAATAGTTGCCCCTTCAAAATGTCCCCGCATATCCGATCGACAAGCTGACTATAAATCGGTTTATCACGTGAAAAATCCATCGTCATCGTAATACCACCTTTTCAAGCCACTTGGATGCCGCTAAAAAGAGCAGCACGATGAGTAAAATAGAAGCAACTTCTTCAACAACATAAATAGAGCCTAGCCTCCATTCCATCGTTGTCGTCGCTCTTACTTTGGGTAAAAACGGTTCTAATTTGCTTAACGAAATGGCGCCACGTTGGAAAACCGTTTCGTAAAACGGACTCTCCGTTATTCGTACCCAAGCAGATGTTGTAACGCCAAAAGCAACCATCGTCAACACAATGGAAAAACGCCCAATTACATGCTTCAATTGCAAGTAAAAAGCTAAAAAGAACAACAGTAAAACAAATAACATAAATTGGAAAACGGTTAACATAATAACAATTATTACTAAAACAAAAACGATTTGTCCAATATTTGCAATAAACTCTTCTTTTAGATGAAAAATGGCAAAACTCACAAAGAGCGTATTAAAAAGCGCATACCCTATTAGTGAACAGGCTATCTTTGCTCCTATTAGCTTTGTGATGGAGCTAGTGGAATGGAGCCAACTTTCCTTAGCTTTAATATCCAATCGCATACTCCCTAAAAATTGTAAGACGGAATAAAATCCACCTACAAAAAGAACGAGAAGCGTAAAGGCAAATGCAAGCTGATTTTCTTGAGCAAAGAGATCAACGAATTGATGCAATACATAGGGAACGATCCAGGAAAGCATAATGCCCGCAAATATCCCCATCAAAAACCAAGAGCGGTAAAGTACCCATTCTTTTTTTAAAAGTCCAACAAAACTTTTCATGCTCAACACCTCGTGTCATAGTGTACTAGTCAGATATTACACTATGACTTATTGATTTTCAAGTGCCAAATACAAGAAAAAAGAAGATAGAGCCTCATTTGATTAGGATGAAACAATTAAACCTGTATAGCATAGGGTCTTCACGCATCAATTTAGTAAAATCAGAATACATTGAGAGCACACGAAGACGGAGGAAAGGTGATAGTGGAATGGAAAAAAGGGTGCTATTTGATTTTGACATTGAGTTTACAAATGGAGGGGGCATTCAAGGGCAAAGATTCCGCCTAGATATTGAAGGAGATGATATATCTGACGAAGCGTTAGCTCAATATATTGTAGAAGATATGAGGTTACTAATGGTTGGCAGAGTAAGCATTCTTAACAAGAAAATTATTAATGAAAAACATAAACGACAAGATTAGTCCAACTCGCCCTCTTAATGCATTAAAAAAGAAGAGCCCTCTTTAGGACTCTTCTTCGCTAAATCATTTTCCCTACTACTTTTACTTTTAATCTTGTTGCGTTTTCTGGATGATAGGCTAATGGTGTTTCTTCCACTTCAACCAATTCAATTGTTTCCGCAAGGGCACCTGCTAATACAGCTTGTTTTACTGCTTTATTTTGTGCGTCTTCTAAAGATTCCTCACGAGGTTCTTTGGAATAAATATAAATTTGCTCGTATTGTCCACTAATTTGTGCAATGGATGCTCCAATGGCGTTTGCCACACCGCCGTATTCCGATTTGACAATCGTTGAAACACCTTGAATTTTTTCTGGCACAATAATACTACCCCCGCCCACTAAAACAAGCGATACATCCTCTGACGATGTTTTCATTTTATCAATGGCCTGTTCTAGTAACGAAGAAATTTCTTCTTGAACGGCTTTAGCAAATGCTTCATCAATATGTGCCACTAAATTTGGATCTCCTACTTCTGCAAGACCTAAACGGACGGCAATATCTGTTGTTGTCATAGTCGACCCACCAAAAACTAATGCCTCTTCACTAATTTTATAGCCGACACTATCTGGACCAACGGTAATTTTATTATCCTTCACTCGAACGATACTACCGCCACCTAGTCCGACTGAAATAATGTCAGGCATTCTAAAGTTAGTGCGGATGTCCCCTACCTCCACCGCGACTGAAGATTCTCGGGGGAATCCATCTTGTAACACGCCAATATCCGAAGTCGTACCACCTACATCTAATACCATTGTATTTTGAATTTGTGATAAATACGAAGCACCTCGAATACTATTTGTTGGCCCACAAGCTATCGTCAAGATTGGGAATTGCTTCGCATAGTCGATGGACATTAATGTACCGTCATTCTGACATAGGTACACTTCTACATTAAAAATGCCTTCCGCTTGAAGGGCCTGAATAAAGCCATGTGTTGTCGTCTCAATGACCTTGCATAGAGCTGCGTTTAGAATCGTGGCATTTTCACGTTCAATTAAGCCTACAGAGCCAATTAACGATGAGCAAGAAACCGGGAAATCTTCACCATAGATTGCTTGAATCCAGTCACGAACCTGCAATTCTTGATCATTTTTAATAGATGAAAAGACACCTACAATAGCAATTGATTCTACTTGGTCACGCCATTCTTCTAAGAGCTTTGTAATCTCTTCCTGATCAAGCGCACTCAATAACTGGCCATCGTATTCATAGCCTCCATGTGTGATTGCATAATTTCCTGATAATTTATCAATCATATCGGATGGCCAAGCTGTATAAGGTAGAACTGAGGCTGTAGCTGGATAGCCCAGTCGAATAACACCAACCCTTGCTAGTTTTTTACGTTCAACAATGGCATTGGTACATTGTGTTGTCCCTAGCATGGCATGTGTAATTTTCGTTTTATCAATGTTTGCCCCCTGTAATAATTGCTGTAATGATTGTTCAATACCTGATTTAATATCTAAACTTGTCGGTGACTTCACACTATAAATAAGCTGACTATTATGATCTAAAAGTATGGCATCTGTATTTGTTCCGCCTACGTCAATTCCAATTTTATACATGTTCAGCTACCCCCTTTTTCACCAATTCTTCAATTGGCACGAAATCATAATCATAACCAAAGTATTTTGGTCCTGCTGTTTCTATCCCTTTTGCTGTGCGCCATTTTTCATGTGATGGTAAGCCAATGACGCGCACACGTTTGCCGTATTTTAAACTTTCTGTCGTCACAGGCAATAATGTTTCATAATCGACTAAACAAATCAGATCTGGTGTCATCGCTACAACTTGATCGTTCTTCTCTGCCAATAAGTTTTCATTTTGGAAATGCACCTTCATCTGATCATCTTTATAGCCATCAATTCCTTCTAGAAGCATTTTCCCTAAGTTAAAGCCGCCCTTCGTTTCACGAATCACATCGACAATTTTCCCTTGAAATAGCTCGTACCCTGCAATAAGCTTTAAAAGGCTTGCTAGCTTATCGTTCACCTCTTGATCTTTAGAGGCAATAATTTCACCAATTTTTTCTGAAAGTGTCACAATATGATGCACACCACTTTTCTTAATTTGAGCACCGGTTGTTGGATACAAGCTCACTAAAGAGCTAGCTCCCATCTCAACAGTTGCAGAGCGAGCGATACGCTCTGTCCATTTATTATCAATCGTTTCAAAAATGCCGATATTGCCCTTTTCATCTGTGATGGCCATAGGTGTGGCCGAAATGCCATCTAAGTTAAACGTCACCATTTGCAACTCTGGGAATGCGCGCCCCATACCATCGCAATCAATCAAAGGTAAACCTAGCTGTGCAGCTACCACAATCGGAATCATCGAATTGACCCCACCCGCTTCCATCGGGTATGTACCAGCAATTTTATCCTTACCCAAATACTGCGCAAGCTTTTGGAAAACTTTTACGAACTCGTCGCCACGAGGAAATTTTTCAACTAAAACCGATGGTGCTCCCATCATAGCTGCGGGAATGAAAAAATCCTCATCATCAATTTCATCCACGGAATACAACCGAACAGGGCCATTTTTTTCAATGGCAGAAAGCGCCATTAATTTCCCGATATATGGATCTCCGCCACCCCCAGTTCCTAAAAATGCTGCACCTATAGCTATATGTTCAATAGCCGCTTGATCTAAATATCTCATCTATGTTCCTCCAATATGACAGTTTTTTGTACGGATACACGATACCCAATATAATAAATAACAAATGAAATAATAATGCCGATCATTGGTTGATTAGGTAATGTCGGCAATTTAGGAAATAAGGAGAATACAACGGGCATACAGGCAATCACTGCCCCTACTAGCCAAGAAAACACCCCTAAGCGATTAACACCTTCCACCTCAACCCAGCTTTCTTTACGACCTTTATGGATGACCCAATAGGAAGCAATCATGACTCCTGCAACAGGTGGAATCATCGCGGATAGAATGGACATAATCGGTGTGAAGTAATTTAAAATCCCTACGACTGCTAAAATAGTACCAATTGTCCCAGCAACAAAAATTGCCATTCTCTCTTTGTTTTTAGCTACGTCAAATACATTAATTAAGGCAATACCGCCTGAAATCGCATTGACCAAATTGGTTTTCCAAGTGGCTAAAATCAAGCCAACCCCGCCGATAAATGGTGTAGCAATATGCAAAAAGACTGCGGTAATGTCACTTGTTTGATATGCAATTGTTAAAATAGCACCTACGCCAATCATTAGCACGCCAGCAGGAATAATTCCTAACGTAGCAGCCTTGAAAACATCTGAACGTTTTTTGGAAAATTGAGAATAATCACCCGCTATAACTGCCCCTAATGCGAATGAACCAATTGTCACAGCTAACCCATCCATAAAGTTCATATTTCCTTGTGGTTGGTAAGCACGAATAAACTCAAGCTGATCCCCAGTTAATGTTTGAACTAAACCATATACGCAAATAATGACTAATAATGGGACAGCAATATAGCTTAATGTACGTAATACTTTCATGCCATAAATAGCAGATACAACCATGACCATACCACTTATGAACGATGCTAGAGGAACTGGTATATTCAAGTGATAGATTGCTAGCAAATTCGCTAAGGCAACCCCACAAACATTAGCCTGAATACCAAACCACCCTAAGCAAGCGATAGCTAGGATAATAGATAAAATAGTGCGAGAGCCCTTTTTACCGAACACTTGCCCAGCGACATGGACAGTCGGCTTACCTAAATCACTACTTTGCATTCCTTGTAATATCATAATGAATACGACGATTGCGTAGCCTACAAATGCTACGGCCAGTGCCTTCGATAAACTCATACTTGTAACGAGTGCATTTCCTACTAATAAACTTGGAATACATATCATGGCACCAGCCCAAATAATCCCTAAGCTATACCACGATTGAACATTGTTGTCATTTCTCAAGTGACTCCCTCCTTATACTTGGGTGATGGATGAATGTTTTTAATTATAAAGAAAGCATAGAAGGGAGTCTTTTGCGTAAATAAAAAAAATAATCTGAAATTTTGTTCAAAACGACAAAATTCCAGATTATTCTAATCGTTAATTAATCGATAGAGCATGCAAGCCATATACACATCATAAAATTCGGCGTAAATGGTCACATCTGTGCCAATCAGCTCACTAATTTTTTTGATACGATATTTCACCGTATTTTTATGAATATAAAGTAGCTCTGCACAGCGCTCCACACTTGCATTTGCATCTAATAAAAAGGTAACCAATGTCTGTAATGTATCATGATCATGTAAAATGGGTTCAATGACTGATAAATATTCCTCAATCATTTCTTCCCCCTGCTTACTTACATCAATAGCTCGTTTCATGGAACGAACCTCAGCTGCCGTAAACAATTTTCGCATGGGGTATATCGTGTGGGCTTTATCCCCTACCTGATTGACCAACTGATACATCTGACGAACAGCCTTCGTGTTTTTCATTTTTGGTGCATAGACGATTTCTGCGATTTGTCCAGCGTAATTGGTAGTTTCATTATATTCAGCAGTAATTTCAAACTCATGGTGCTTATATAGGCAATTCCCAAGTAACACAATCATACAATGGTCAATACATTGAATGACTCTTGTTTGATAGTACTTAGACAGCTGCTCTTCTAACTCATCTCGAATCCTTTTTTCATCTGCTAAATCATGCATATATACTAGCCACATCATTTGAATAGCAGAAACATCAATATGAAGGAGATTGGCTAATCTTCTCATTTTTTCACTTTCATCATTAATGATTGCTTTGACTAAGGCATATTCGCTGACCTCATCATGCTTGTCTCCCCATAAATTAATCGCGACTTGGACAACCTCACTCACCTTTTCAATTGTCTTGGCAGGTAAATCGGTATTTTCCTTTATAAGGAATAAAAAGAGAGGCTCCCCATTTTTTTGATGCACTCTTTTATAGTCAATCACACATGAGATGTCACTTCGTTTTAACTCGAATTTACCTGTTTCACGATAAACTTGTGATTGTGAGCATTCATGGATAGCGTGGACCACATCTAATGATGAGTTTCTTGGCCACATGACTTGATTGATAATATCCAAATGACTATTGGTTAGCAGAATATTGGCTTTCAAACGATCTGAAAGCATTTTCAATGTAATTTCAACACTTCTTAAATGCTCAGGCAATAAGGATACCTTCTCTAATGTTTCCTTGACAAAATGGTCATTGACACCCTGGTTACTAACAATCGCTTCCATAACCTCATAAATCACCTCATTATATCGGAGGGAATAATCATTCTTTGGCATACAGATAATAATAAACCCTTGAGATTCAGCTAAGGCGAGAACTTCCTCTGGTATATGTGGCAACACGATACCAACATAATATAAGATAAGGCCCAGCTCTCCTAAATCGTGTAAATGCTGAATTGTTTCACATTGCTGTTCTACACTATCTCGAATGGAATAAAAAGAGCTAATCACCAGCTCTTCTGCATACCATTCCTCTTGCACACGATTAATAATTTTCGAATAAAAATCAACATTCGATACTTCTAAAACGGATAAAGAAGAGACCGTACGATGCAGATTATCTCGACCTGTTAAAACCTCTGCCCCGCGAAAGGAAGGCAATTGCAATAAATCCTTCACCGTTACCCCATGTTCAACCACCACTACTTTTCTAAATTTTCTATACAACGTCTTGTGAAGAAGAATACCATAATCGCACCTGTCTTTCAAAATATGGTTATCTTCATATTTCATAAGCTAGCATGTACGTGCTAAACTAATAACTAAGTTTATGAGGTAAGAGAGGGAAAAAGAGGATGTCTAAACTAACAAATAGAGACACATCGTTTGGCACGACAATCCGAGAAAGCTTACAGGCAGATTGCCAAAGCTGTTTTGGGTTATGTTGTACAGCATTAAATATAGTCGCTTCCAGTGATTTTGCCATGGATAAACCAGCAGGTAAGCCATGCTCCAATTTAAAGGAGGACTATAGCTGCCAAATCCATAGCATGCTAAGAAAAAGCGGCTATAAAGGCTGTACTGTTTTTGATTGCTTAGGTGCGGGTCAGCAAGTTTCCCAAGTGACATTTAAAGGGCAAGATTGGCGCCAATCACGAGAACATGCTGACAAGATGTTTCAAGTGTTTCCAATTATGGAGCAGCTGTATGAAATGATTGCTTATGTAGCTGAAGCTCTATCCTATCAAGTTGACAATGCGCTCCATGAGCAGCTCCTCGTACAATTAGAGCAGCTACAGCAGGCAACGGAGCTTGACGCAAATGGTTTATTGGCACTGGACATGGTTGCTATTCGTATGCCGGTAAATGCACTCCTTTTAAAAACTAGCGAACAAATGCGACAGCGTCTAGTAAAGGGGAAAACTTCTCCCAAAATAAATCAGCGTGGTGCTGATTGGATGGGTAAAAATTTAAAGGGGAAAGATTTGCGAGCTACTGATTTAAGAGGTGGCTATTTAATTGCTGCCAATTTACAAGGAGCCAATTTACAAGGGGTAGATTTCATTGGGGCCGATATGCGTGATACGAATTTACGCGGTGCAGATTTATCGACAAGTTTATTTTTAACACAAATGCAAATCAATGCCGCACAAGGTGACAACACTACGAAACTACCCTCATATATTAACCGTCCAGCTCATTGGCAATAAAAAAGGATGCCTCCATAGAGACATCCTTTTCCGGCCATAGACGTTTGCTAAAGAAACTTAGGCCTGCTTCTTTTTATAAATGATCGTTGCCACGATCAATGCTAGTAAAATCGCTTGCCCAATCATAGTTTCTACGGTTGGATAAAAACCAATCATGCTTATGACAGGTAAGCCATCGACAATCGTGGTAGAAATCTTATTTGTTAGCTGCAATGTATGCAGACTGACACCGATTATTTTAAAGGCTAATATATAAATGAGCCATGTTGCGACAGCAAAGAATTTATGAATAGGAATTTTGCCACTAGCCTTAAACAACACAATGGCAAGCACGGCAAGGATAATGAGTGCCACGACAATCCCAAGGATAAATTGAGAAGTCGCCATTTTCGGTGCAATACCCGCGTAAAAGACAAGCGTTTCTGCCCCTTCTCGGAAAACGGATAAGAAGCTAATCGCTGCCATAGCAAAAATAGAGCCACTTGAAATGGCATTGCCCATTTGCTTCGAAATATAGCGATTCCAACTGACCACACTCGATTTACTATGCAGCCAAATACCTACACCAATCATCATCGCTGCAGCCAGTAAGCCTACATAGCCTTCCATTAATTCACGATTCGTATCAATTGTAGCCGAATTTAAAATCGTTGACATAAGAACTGCGGCAACGGCTGACAACAGAACGCCCACAAACGCTCCAATATAAATCCATTTACGCATTTTCTTCTGCCCTGATTTATTAAGAAATGACACAAGAGCTAATATAATGAGTAAAGCCTCTAGCCCTTCTCGAAGTAATATTAACGCTGCATCCCAAACTGTATAATCTGAATCACCTTGAATCAACTCTATTTCGGTACGGAATGTATTTAATTTTTTCGTAATAGCCTCTTGATCGACAGAGGATTTTAATAAATCACTTGCGATAATGGGCATATCACTTTCAATTTTTGTATAAAGGCTACCATTACGAGTTGAGATTTCTATTTCAACTCGTGGCCAAATCGTAATAAACTCCCGAACCTTATTAGATGCTGCTTTATAATCACCATCACTTACAAAGTCCAATGCCTCATCAATATAAGCAATTAATGTAGCTAATGAATAGTCCCCTTCTACCGCTTCAGCTGTTTCTTTACCCGCTACAAAATCTGCAATCGTTTGTTGTAAATCTGCAAATTGAGTTTTCATTAAAGCGATATCCGGCTCTTCCGCAGAAATAGAGATTCGTAGAAATGCCATCTGTGTTTCGATTTGCCCATACATGGCAATACTTTGCTCACGTACAGGTCGCTCGCTTTTATTCCATTTGAGATTAAAATCCTTGTAGGCTTCATCAATAGCCTGAACATCGCCACTAGCTAAAGCTTTTTCAAAGTCTGCCAAAATAGGCTTCATCTTTTGCCCAAACTCTGCTCGCTGTGCAGCCTCATCTACTGGATTTTCCAGTTTTTCTAGAGCTCGTAATGCATTCGACAATGCAGAAAGTGCCTCTAAACGGTCATCCTTTGACTTGGCCTCTGTTGCTTGCGCAAGGATCTCATCAACCTTTGCTTTCGCTTCTTTTTGTTCAGAAGAAACCTTAGCCCAGTCTGTAGCAAATTGTCCTAGTGCCTGTTTTGCCTCTGCCTCTTTATCCTGCTTCGTATTCATCAATGCGTCACTAATCGCAATATATAAATGACTATAGGATTGGGCAGCTTGTGCAGGTAAAGCTAAAGTTAGAACTAAAGCAATCACGATACTACAGCGCGTTAAAAAGTGCTTCACCTAAATAACTCCCCTTTTGTACACCAGGGAAGCAAGCAAACACTGCACTGCCTCGATGGGTAATATACTCATTCATTTTATCCATACGCCCTAAGCTATTTTGAATCGTCGTAAATTGGGCTGGGTCTTTTTGAAATGAAATAAAGATAAGCCCCGCATCATGAGTGCCTGTATTTGACATTACACCTGATGCATAGGAATAAGATCTACGCAAAATACGAGCTCCTGATTTACGGGCTAAATGAACATGTGATGTATCAGGCATAATATAATTCCCTTTATCATCCTTCGCCTCTACATCAAAATCATCAAATTCCTTTGTTTTACCCATCGGTGCCCCACTATCACGGTAACGACCAAATGTAGCCTCTTGATCTTTTAAAGATGTACGATCCCATGTCTCAAGATGCATTTGAACTTTACGCGCAACTAAATAAGAGCCTCCTTTTAGCCAGCCTTTATCCACCCAAACAACCTTTTTTAAATCCTTCTCATCTGTAATGGAGGGGTTCACCGTACCGTCCTTGAACGCAAAGAGATTTCGAGGGGTACCACCACCTGCTGGAAACGAGTTAAAGCCAGCCTGTGACCATTTAATCTCCACTTTCCCTGACGCTGCACGCACTAAATTGCGGACTGCATGGAATGCCACCTGCGGATCATCTGCACAGGCTTGAATACATAGATCACCACCTGTATATTCTTTCAGTAGCTGATCCTTTGGGAAATGTGGTAAATCCTTTAATTCCACTGGCTTTAAATGCTGCATACCAAGCTTATCGAATAAGGAAGCTCCAACACCAATAGTAATTGATAAATTGGCAGCATCTAAGCCCTCTGCCTCACCTGTATCACCTGTCGGTACTCTCGTATTCGACGATACATCAGCCATTACTTCACCATTCATTAAGCGCACAACAAGAGGTGTCCATTGCTGGAACAACTCTTGCAGTTCCTTCTTAGATGTCACTAACACATCCAAAGAAGCAAAATAAATATTCGTTTGTACTGGTGTTACAATACCTGACTGATGGCTACCGTAGAAATTGACCTTATTGCTCGCAGTGGAACTGTCAGCAACAGGCTCAAAAACATCATAGCCCATTGCTTTCATCACGCCACCTAAACCAGATGCACCGATGGCAACACCTGCCACCCCAATGCCAGTCAGTTTCAACATATCACGTCTAGAGATTTTTTTATTCATCCATTTTTCTTCATTTGACGCTGTCATTTATGTTCACTCCAAAATGATTCCCATTTGACTTAATGGTTCTCCAAGCTGATTTACCGCTGCCGCAAGCGCTTTTGTATGGTCCTCAGTTAATTCCTCGTAGGAAACATAGCCACCATTAGCAGTTGCATGCTGTGCTAATAAATCATCCACCGCTTTGAATTTTTCATCAAGTGTTGTGACTAATGTTGAATCTTTCGCTTCTAATTTTGAACGTAAAATTTCAAAGATTTTTTCAGCACCTTCAATATTCGCTTTAAAATCATACAGGTCTGTATGTGAATAAATTTCTTCTTCACCTGTAATTTTAGATGTTGACACTTCATTTAATAAATCAACAGCACCTGTAATCATTAAATCAGGAGTCACTTCAACTGTTTGTACGAGGGCATGTAATTCCTTGGCATCTGCAAGTAGCTGGTCAGCCACAGTCTCATAGCCTTTAGTTGTATTTTCTTCCCATAGCGCATGCTCAAGCTTATGATAGCCTGACCATTCTTCTTCGCCTTTTCCTTCTTCCTGTATATCAGCTAAACGACCATCAATACGGGGATCTAGGTCGCCAAAGCTTTCCGCAATTGGTTCAGAACGTTCAAAATACATACGCGCTGGTGCATACGCAGCTTTTGCTCCTTCAATATCGCCAGCCTTAACAAGATTCACGAATTTCTCTGTTTCTAGTAAAAATTGATCCATTTGCTCTAATGCAAATTGTTGATAGGCTGATAGTTCAGAAGATAAATCAACCTCTTGTGCAACTTTGTCTGTTTGCTCTGTTTCAGACTTATCTTCTTTTTTTGTATCTTCTGTATTACCACAGCCAGCCATTAGAATACCTCCTGCTACTAATACTGACAATAATGATTTGTTTTTCATACTTCGTACCTACTCCCGATTTTGTTTTATATTGTGATGATAATGATTATCATCCTCTAATGCAAGATAATTTTTTTTAAAAAGAAAAAAACGTCATTTTTAAGTTGTTTTCTACGAACAACTAGAAAAAAGACGTTTTTTCTACAATATAATGATTCTAATCTACAAAATTTTTGATTGTTTCAATTTTTCATGTTTACCATGTAAGAAATAATAAAGCACAATAGATAATAAAATGACAAAGACCATCGCAAAGAATATGGCTCTGTAGCCCGCAGATGGAACAAATAATCCTAAGAAATAAGGCCCGACACCCAATCCTAAATCATAAAAAATGAAGTAAGTAGATGTCGCAAGTCCTAAACGTTCATTCGGAGTTACTTTAATAGCAATAGCCTGTGCAACAGAGTTAAAGTTACCATAGCCAATACCGATACAAGCTGCAGCAATTAAAAATGCAATCGTTGTTGACGCTGAACTAAATGCATACATACCTATAGCAAAAATCACCAAACATGGATAAATGATAATATTAGCGCCTCTTGTATCCAGTAATTTCCCTGTAAATGGACGTGTAGCTAAAATGACGATAGCATAGATAATGAAGAAGTAACTGCCTGCTGATACTAAATCAAGCTCCTTCGCATAAAAGGTCATAAAGGACATGACGCCCGAATACGCAAAACCGATGACTAGTGCAACAAAAGCAATCGGAACAGCGCGCAATTCAATGAAGTTCGTCACCTTAAAGCCAGCCTTCGCTGCCGCATCCTTCGCCTTCTTCGGTGCATCTGGCACTGTTACGATAAAATACATGAAAAAGCAGATAATAGCTAAAACTGAATCTACAGCAAAAATCATGCGGTAATCCTCAAACAGCTGCGTTAATAAAATACCGACAAATGGTCCAATTGCTGTGGCTAAAATGGCACTTAAGCTATAATAACCAATCCCTTCCCCGCGTCGCTCAGGGGGTAAAATCTGTGCAATAATCGTTCCCGTTGCTGTACTTGCTACCCCAAGGGCAATCCCCTGTACTAAACGATTCAGCATAAGTAAAGGTAAATTCCCTGCTATAAAATAGGACATCGTTGACAGCATAAATAAAAGCAATCCACAAAATAATGTCTTCTTACTTCCCCAATCCCCAATAATACGGCCCGTCCCAAGACGCCCTAATAATGTCCCGATAATAAAAATACTCGAAACAAGACCGGCTGTACTTGTAGATGCATTAAAATGTTCCACTGCATAAGCAGCAATCGTAACCATTAATAAATAAAAGATTAACGTAATGGTAAAATTAATGAGTGAGACAATTAAAAAGTCCTTTGTCCATAGTTTCTTTCTTGTTGTTACTTCCACGTTACTCGCTCTCCTATTGATTAATATTCATACAAATTCTTTCAAAAACCTGTGTCGCTATTTCAATATCTCGTTGAGGTACACCTGCCAGTGCATGCTCAAAAAATGGCTTCAAGTGTGCTTTAATCTCCTGCACAAGCTCTTCCCCATGCGCCGATAAATGGACAAGCTTTTCCCGCTTATCCTTGCCCGCCATCGTTTCTACATAGCCAAGCTCCACAAGTTTATGTACAAGCTTCGTCACACTCGGCTTCTCAATAGACATAAAATTCGCAATATCAACAAAGGAATGCGGACCTTTATCCTTTAAAAAACGAAGTACTGCCCACTGTGAGCTATATAACTGATACGGTTCAAGTTGCACATTCAACTTATTGATAAATGGTCTATACATTAAACGATACTGATTAAAAAACTCCTGCTCAATTGTCACAAGATCACTTCCTCTTTATATTAGTTAGCCTAGCTAACTATATACCTAAAATCTTTATTTGTCTAGTCGGGATTTCACATCTACAAAATAAGGATGTTTTGGGTGCATTTGTTATTTTTTTGTAACACTTGAATTAAGTGAGGATTCTATAAAATACTTTGGAAGAAGAAAGAAAAATATTGAAAAAGGGTATAATTTCGGGCATGGTATTTATGTCAATTTTATTAGTTGGCTGTAATGGAGAAGAGAAAGGAGGACAAGGAGTAGAAAGCGAGCAGGAAGCAGTAGTTGCTCCGACAAATGAGGAAAACGCTGAATTAACGTTATTATCAGAATTAAAAAATGAAATAATCAGATCTATTACAGAACAAACGGAACTTGATAGTGAGTCAATAGCAATCATGCTAGATGGTAACCCCTCTAAAGAAATGACCATTTCAGTAAGTTTCCCCAAGAATGTAAAAGTGGATGATTCAGTGATTCAACCTTTAATTGAAGATTCCATTAAGCATGTTACTGAAACCGAAAACATAACAATTAACGAAGAAAATATAACCATAACAATTGAGACATACTAACGGAAGTGTTAGCGACATATGAGATTAGTAGTACCTCCGTTTTAAAAAGATAGTTAAAAAAGTATACTAGTCATAGTGAATTGAAAGAGTATATGAAGGTTGATACAACAGATTATATTTAATTTTATATACTTGGGGTGAAAAGAAATACATACAGCGTGAGATTCAAGAAGTATCTGCTGTTTAGTTTCAATTAGAAATGATTGATGAAATGGAAACGGAGTAGCATTTGGTTTTGCTACTCCGTTTTTATTTCATCAATCTTATATTTTTATTAGAAAAAGAAGATCTGGAAAAAGAAATAGAATGGTAATTTAAACTAATTTTTTACGTGATAGAATTATTTGGAAGAGAGTAGGAATCTACTCTCTTTAACTGTATCATTGTTTATTCTTGATTAAAATTCTATTCTATAGCACAAAACTGTTTCTTACTTGTCAAGGTAATATAATTTTATGACTTCATCTGCAGTAATAGGTTCATCAAATGGTAAAAAGCGGCTGTAAACTTCTTTGAAATTAATATTCCCTTCGAATTCATCAATAATCTCAAATGTATCCAAAATTTTGACCAGACTCCACGTAGTTTGTCCACCATCTGCATTTTCGTAAGTATTATCAACAAAATGTCTATGAATTTTCGTTTCTATTTCATTGTGACTTGCAGCCTCTATTAATATGATTGTTTCTTCGAATGTTTTAGATGAATAAGTGTTTGGTGTTACAGTAGATTCTAATAATAATTTTACTGAATAGATACTCATAGTTTATCTCCCTAAATTATTCATTCATTTTTTAAAGTGATTATCATTTAACAGTTTTTTTGCCGTTCTTGCACGTGCATTAGCCGCTTTAGCGTCTTTTTCAATTTCGTTAAGGGTTTTGTCATAATATTCGCCTGAAAATTCGCTTTTAATAGTCTCTTTTCTATTCTTAGATTTTTTTACGGATTGTAGAAATAAAAAATACAACAGGCGTTCTCTCATATGATACATCCCCTGCACAATTGACAATGATGACCTCAAAAGGCAAGGTAGAGGGAATGACCGATCCATTTCTTCAACTTTTGTCGACAAAGAAAAATGGTGTCCATTTGGTGAGTATAGCCGAAGTTATTCTTAGTTTGAAAATCAAGGAGAAAATGATAGGGGGCAGGTAGGTCTATCTCAAGCCATTCTGCATCAATACACTGTTCGTCTGCGTGTCCAGCCTTTAAACGTCTTAAGTTTTCATCAAAATTCGAATACTCACTGTGAGAGATTGAGAGTCTTCGAACAATAGCTTCTAGTGTCTTTTGTGTCTCCGATGTTCGACGTGCTAATAGAATCATTTATTCACCTCCTGCCTTGATTATATAAAAAAAGAACCTCAACAAATGAGGTTCCTAAAAACTTGCCATATATATTTTGAAAAATAAATCTTTCATTCATTTCACTAGTTCAAAAGCCTTTGCTTTCGAGCATCCATTAACTAATGCTATCACTTTTCTATACATTTTTCCGTAATAAATATAAAAAGTAAGGTGCGCCAATAAAGGCAACAATGATACCCGCTGGTACAGTTGCAGTAGCAATGGCAACACGACCAATAGTATCAGACAGCATTAATAGGCTTGCGCCAATGAATAATGTCAATGGTAAAAAGAATTGGTAGCGTGGTCCGACAAGCTGTTTGGCAATATGAGGTGCCATCAACCCTATAAAGGCAATTCCACCTGTTACAGAAACAGCTGCTGCTGCTAGTGCCACAGCCACGATTAATAAGCGTAACCGCTCGCGCCCTATATTCATCCCAAGACCTACGGCTGTTTGCTCCGTCATCGCCAAGACATTTAAGACATTGGATTTATAGAAAATATACGGAATCCCCACGACAAGCCAAGGCACTAAAGCCCAGAAAAATGGCCAATCCGTACCCCAAACACTTCCTGCAAGCCATTGGGAAATAAATTGCACATCACTACGCTCTGCTGAGGAAATTAATACCATCATAACCCCAGATAAAGCAGAGGCTACCCCTACCCCAATTAAAATCAGTTGGACGGGTTGCACCCCTTTATTGCGTTGATAAGAGAAAAAGTAAATGCAAAGGGCAGTAAAAAGAGCACTACAAAATCCTACAACTGGCAATATATAAGCAAAGTGTGGGAGATCTCCATTTACAAGTAAGTAAAAGACTGTAATCCCGACACCTGCTCCTGCATTAATACCAATGATCCCTGGATCTGCTAAATCATTGCGTGTAACCCCTTGTAGGACTGCACCTGCTAAAGCTAATGCCATCCCTGCCGCTGCTAATACCAACATTCTTGGTAAGCGAACTGAGAATAATACGAAGGATTCTTTAAAACTACCATCGCCTAGCAAAGTTGGGAGAATGCGATCAAACGAAACTGAGGCTGGTCCTAAAGAAATGCCTAAAACAAAAATGAATAACGTGACAACAAGCCAAGTAAAAAGCCATTTTCGCTGTTTTTTGCGACCTTCTTTAAACAAATTGGCGTCCTCCCTTCCTTACTAATAGTAGGAAGAATGGTAGACCAAGAATCGAAACAATCGCTACAACTGGCGTTTCAAATGGTGCATTAATCATGCGTCCTGCAAAATCAGCCGTCACCATAAACCAGCCGCCAATTATTGCGCTCATCGGTAAGACAAAACGATAGTCTGTCCCTACAAACGCACGAACAATATGGGGTACCATTAAGCCAATAAATGCTAGATTTCCAACAAGAGCTACGGCAGAGCCTGCTAAAATAACGACAGCAAACATCATAATACCTTTAATCAATGTTGTATTTTGTCCAACACCTACCGCAACTTCTTCATTTAAACTTAAAATCGTTAATTGACGACTAAAAGCAAATGACAATAGGAGACCTATGACAATAACAGGAACGATCAATAACGCCTGCCATGTCGTGCCTATGAACCCGCCACTTGTCCACATCGAAACATCCTTGGAAATTTGAAATAAAATGCCCGTGCCTTCAGCAACCGCTTGTAATAAAGCAGTAACCGCTGCACCAGCTAAAACAAGTCTCAATGGAGAGAAGCCTTTCTTAGTAGAGGCACCGATCCCATAAACGATCATCATACCAATTCCAGCTCCAATAAAGCAGGCTAAAATTAATGTATAATAGGAAAATTTCGGGATAAATGCCATCGTTAAAGCAAGGGCAGCATTTGCCCCTGCTGTTAAACCAAGTAGCCCTGGATCAGCTAATGGATTGCGTGTAACCCCCTGCATAATCGCTCCCGCAACTGCGAGTGCACTGCCAACAAAAATAGCAGCAATGATACGAGGAAATCGAATTTCACGTAAAATCGTGTAATGCTTACCACCACTTTGTCCGACAATTGCTTGATAGACATCTTGAATGCTCGTATTCGCTGCACCTAAGCACAGTGAGATACAGGCTGTGCCGATTAATACGATCAATGCAAGCAATACCTGAAGCCAAAATGGTAACTGTCGAAACTTTGTCATTTGCCTTCGCTACTCTCTACTAATTATTGTAAAAATTTCTCTTCAAAGAACTTCAGTTGATGTTCTAACGTGATCGGGTCATTGAAATAAAAGGCATTTGCATTCACTTCAAATAAATGACCATTTTTCACTGCTTCTAAATCTTTAAACCATGCTGCGTCTGTAAATGAGTTATCTTGGTCTTGGAACATACTGAAAATCACATAATCCCCTGCATAATCCCCTAAAACTTCTTGAGAAATCGCATAGTAGCCAGGCTCTAAAGCTGTTTCTTTAACTTTTTCAGGCATTTTCAAGCCCATTTCCTGATATAAAATCTCTGTTCCGCGACCCCAGTTATCGCCATAAATATAAAATTGTTTATTAAAGTTTTCTGCCACTGTGACAGTTGCATCTTCACCGATTTTTTCTTTAATTTTTTTACCTGATTCTGCTGCACGTGCTTTAAAATCTTCTACCCATGCCGTTGCTTCTTTTTCTTTATTTACAACTTTACCGATTTCAATAAATTGTTGTAGATAATCTACTTTCCCATACGTAAATAATACAGTTGGAGCGATTTCTGATAATTTATCAGCATTTTCTATACCATTTAAACCAATAATTAAGTCTGGCTCTAGCTCAAGAATTTTTTCAATATCAGTATTTTCTACAACTACTGCATCTTTAATAGCATCTTCAAAGTTTGGATTTTTTGCTGCCCATGCATCTACACCGACAACATCTACATCAAGCTGTAATAAATCCCCTACAAATGAAGATAACACGACTACACGTTTAGGGTTTGCTGGTACTTCAATAGGACCTGCTTCAGATTGATAAGTAATTGTTTCTGCTGAAGTTGCTTCTTTCGAGCCTTCATCAGCCTTTTCTGTTTTCTCTTCTTTATTGCCGCACGCCGCAAGTACGAGTACGAGCATCATAAACATTGGTAATAACCACTTCTTCATTGTCTTTCATTCTCCTTTAAACGGTTTGTAATAAGTTATATGTAATGCACATTGGTTTGTTTGTTCGGGGATCTTGGCCAATTACAGCATCAATATTAAACACTTTTTTTAATACTTCTGGAACCATGACTTCCTCAGCTGTTCCAAATTTAACAAGCTCTCCTTGTGACAGTGCCACAATATAATCAGAAAAACGTGCGGCTTGATTTAAATCATGGAGTACCATAACAATCGTACGCCCTTGTTCTTCATTGAGCTTATAGAGTAATTCTAAAACCTCTAATTGATGTGCCATGTCTAAATAGGTTGTCGGCTCATCTAAAAATATAATGTCGGTTTCTTGGGCTAAGGACATTGCAATCCACACTCGTTGACGCTGTCCACCTGATAAAGCATCTACAGATTGCAAGCGGAAGTCTTCTGTTTTTGTAACTTGTAAAGCCCAGTCAATGACCTCTTTATCTTTCTGTGATAAATTGCCAAAGCCCTTTTGATAGGGAAATCGACCGTAGGATACAAGCTCTTCCACTGTTAAACCATGTGCACTTTCTGGGCTTTGCGGTAAAATGGCAAGTTCTTTCGCCAATTCTTTCGTGTTCATCTTGGATATATTTTGACCATCCAGAATGACCTGTCCACTCTCATGCTTTAAAATACGTGTAATGGCCTTTAATAAGGTAGACTTTCCGCAACCATTTGAACCAATAATCGTTGTGATTTTGCCATCTGGAATTTGCAGCGATAAGTCATGCACAATCGTTTTATTCTCATAACCAACACGAATCGATTCTACTTCTAAACGCAATTTGGACCCTCTCTTTCTTTTTACTTCATTCCATGCTATTATAGGCACTGTTAAAAATGATAATCATTATCACTAAAATTAGTCTAGTTTTATGATAAGATTTTGTCAATTACTTTTTTACTATTAATTAAGGATGTGGCAATAACAATGCAACATGTGTATGATGTGACAATTATTGGCGGAGGCCCTGCCGGCTTGTATAGCGCCTTTTATAGTGGTTTACGAGGATTAAAAACAAAGTTAATAGAGAGCCAATCTCAACTTGGTGGAAAAGTATTACTTTATCCTGAAAAGCTTATTTGGGATATAGGAGGTCACCCCCCTATTTTAGGCGAGAAATTTGTTAAACAATTGATCCAGCAAGCTAAAACATTTGACCCTACTATCCTAACAAATACAAAAGTAGATTTTATTGAACGACAAGAAAGTCTATTTATTGTACATACAGCAACTGGTGAAAAGCATTATTCAAAAACAGTTATACTAGCGGTTGGTGGAGGTATTATTAATCCTCAGAAACTAACGCTGGAAGGTGCTGAGAAGTATGAAATGTCCAATTTACACTATACCGTTCAATCCTATAAACGTTTTGTGAATAGGGATATCCTTATTTCCGGGGGCGGCAATGCGGCCATTGATTGGGCTGTCGAACTGAGCCCCATTGCTAAAAGTGTGACAGTGGTTTACCGTAAAGATACATTATCAGCGCATGAGGCAACCGTAAAAGAAGCCCTTGATGCTGGGGTCCTTATTGAATGTAATACGACGATTACAAAGCTTTTAGCGAATGATGATAAAACGGCTATCCAATTAGTGAGATGTGAAAACTCAAAAACAAAAGAAAGCTACACTCGTCAAATTGATGAGGTCATCATTAGTCATGGCTATAATTGTGAAGCGTCCCTCACGTTTGATGAAGCGATTTCGATTCCTAAAAAGGATGATTATTATTTCGAAGGCAAAGCAACAGGTGAAACAGTACAGCCTGGTATTTTTGCGGCAGGAGATATTTTATCATTTGAAGGAAAAATTAATTTACTGCTTGGGACATTCCAGGATGCAGCCAATGCGGTCAACTCTATTAAAACTTATTTAGAGCCAACTGCTTATCGCCATGGAATGGTGTCCTCTCATAATGAACTATTTAAAGAGAAAAACCGCTCCATTATCGAAAAAGAACTTGTCCCATCCCATTAATCATAATAGAAACCCTCTTAAAGAAAGCATTCTTAAGAGGGTTTCTTTCTTTTATCTGAATAAACTTAATAGTGCCCCCATCTGTCTTAACATATTTACGCCATTCGTAATCGTTCCAGCATGACCCATAATTGTATTTAGATGATCTGGCAACCTCCCTCCTATTCTAGGACCTTGAAATTGCTGATTGGGTGGATAGTTAGGTTGCATCGCTCTACCTCGAAATGGAGGACCAAAAGTTCCCATATTGTTTGAAGGATAGACTCCTCTTCTATAATTCGGCTGAAAATGTGGCATTTATACACCTCCTATCTAAAAGCTCTTCCCTAGTATATGTGCGTCTTTTATGAAGGAATTAGACGTATGAAGAAGTATCAAAAATTATCTATTTTTGTCCTATAAAAAATAGGGATTTCTAGCTTTTTACCATATGTAAGGGAACCATACTAGTTTTCTTTTCATACTATATAAAAAGAAGGTGGTTTTCATTCAAAATTCTAATTATCTCCAATTTTTAGCGAAATTTGGTGTTGGTGGTGCCCATCCTGGGGGCATTAATCTATCAAAGGAAATCATGAAGAATGAGAGTATTCTGCCCGCCTCTCATATTTTAGATGTTGGCTGTGGTACAGGACAAACAGCTGCCTTTTTGGCCTCCCATTATGCAACAAATGTAACGGGTATCGATATCAATCCCATCATGATAGAAAAGGCACGTCACCGCATGAAAAAAGCAAGTTTATCAGTCAATATCATTCAAGGCTCGATTGAGGAAACATCTTTATCCAATGAAGCATTTGACTTTGTACTTGCTGAATCAGTTCTTGCCTTTGTAAATAAACAACGTGCATTGCAAGAGATTTTCCGTTTATTGAAAAAAGGTGGACGCTTGATTGCCATTGAATTTACCATCCCTATGCTACTTTCCACGCAGCTGGCAGACGACATCCAACAATTTTACGGATTCGATGCTCTCCTCACGAAAAAGGATTGGGTTGCTTTATTCCAAGAGACAGGGTTTCAAGATATTCGCATACAAAAAAACAAGGATATCTCATCCAAGCCAGAATTCCACATTTCTAAGGATATTGAATCCACATTGTATGATGTCATGGATCAGCATATTAGGATGAACGAAAAATACGATACTATTTTAGATTATCGCATCTATACATGTACAAAATAATCGTCTAACCAGCATCCAAAGCGTTGCTGGTTTTTTTGTGACACCTGTCATATAGTTTTTTTGACTCGTGTGAATAGGTTTTCCCCTCCTGTTTTTTTTATCATGAATATAAGAAAAACAAGGAAAGAGTGATAGAACAATGAAAACACAACAAAGGCTTCCCTTTATCGATATGCTAAGAGGTTTCGCTGTCTTAGGAACACTCGGAACGAATATTTGGATTTTTGCTTATCTCGGTGATTTATCGTATATCACAACGAGTAATTATTCTGGTTGGTGGTCTTTCAATGATTTTTTACGTATGTTAGTACTATTTTTTGTAAACGGAAAGCTCCTAGGATTATTAACGATTATGTTTGGGGTAGGTTTACAGCTAAAATACCAGCAAGCACTTCGTAGAGGAAGAGCTTGGCCTGGCGTGTATCTATGGACGATTGTCTTTTTAGGGTTGGAGGGACTGCTTCATTACACATTTGTCATGGAATATGATATTTTAATGAGCTACGCCGTTACTGCTTTGATCGTGGCTATTCTAATTAGATTAGGCGACAAAGTGATGACATGGGCTTTCTATCTTTTGGGTAGCTTTCATGTCCTCCTCATTCTCTTTATTTTTGTCATTTCCTTGCTTGCGGGTAGCGTTTCCCTAAATGGGATGGAAACTGTCGCAGCCATCTATGAAAATGGTACATGGCTGGAGCAAGTACAGCATCGCCTAACAAACTTTTTATTTTATCGAACAGAAGCTATTTTTATTATCCCTATGAATGTTTTTTTATTTATTCTTGGCGTCAAGTTTATGCGCAATGAGGTTTTTTCGCCAACGAATAAAGGACATCAGGCTCGACAAAAACTGTTTACAATCGGTGTATTCATTGGAATTCCATTAAATCTGTTAATTTTTATTCCCGGGGGACTTTTTGATTTACCTGTTCGTTATTTATGTGCGCCAATACTATCAATTGGCTATATTGGAATTTTAGGTAAACTGGTAGAATATAAGAAGCTAGATTGGTTTTGGCAACGCTTTGCCGATGTCGGCAAAATGTCATTGAGCTGTTATGTCCTGCAAAATGTGCTGGCGTCTATTATTTTTTACGGCTGGGGACTTGGCTTAGGTGGGCATGTAAATAGCATTCTTGTTATAAGTATTTGGGTTGCCCTATCTTGCCTACAGCTAGTCCTAGCAACATTTTGGCAGCACCAATTCCATATTGGCCCGATGGAATGGGTCCGTAAAAAAACGATTCACGCTCTAACAAAAGAATAAACAACAGAGGATGGTGTAAGCCATAAAAATATATCCCAGAGAACAAGTTAAACATTATTTAATCATCGATGTTGTATCCATAATAGTTTTGGTAGCGATGGTGTTATGGTCTCAATCCGGACTCCCCTTCACAGCTAAAATAGCTATTTTAGGCTTGTACCTAGGTGCCTTCTACATGGCTTTATGGCATCGAGATTGGAAGCTACTACTTGCCTCACTTGTGGGCTTCCTTCTTATTGCCATCCTTGCCATTTACGAGGACATCTTCATGCTTATTTTCGGATTTACCTTTGCCGATTTATTAGGGAGAGCAAAATCAAAATGGCATATTGCTAGCGGAATTTTTGGTATGGCTGTCATGTTTTTAATCGTTTTCTTGGCGACCACAAATTCCCTAGCACTCGTTGATTCACAAGTACTAGTACCCATGATGATCATTCAATTGGTATTCCCTGTCCTCATTTATTTTGTAGAAAAATCGAAAAATCTACAAAATGAATTGGCAGATGTTAATACCCAGCTTGTTCAACAAGAGGAAAGACAGCGCATTGCTAGAGATCTTCATGACACCATTGGTCACACCCTGACAATGATTAAAGTGAAAACCGAATTGACAACTAAACTTATCGACCGAGATCCTTCTAGTGTCAAACAAGAATTAAATGACATCTTAGCTACTACACGTACAGCCTTAAAGCAAGTACGTGAGCTCGTTTCAGATATGAATTTCGTGTCTCTACAAACGGAGCTGCTACATTGCCAGCAGCTATTACAAAGTGCCAATATTACAACCACCATTCACAATCACTGTCCAAAAATTGTTCTTTCAAGTGTTGAGGAAACAATGCTAGCTTTATGTGTACGTGAGGCTACTACTAATATGTTGAAGCATAGTCAAGCTCAGAACTGCCAGATGCAAATCCACTGTCGAAATACACAATATACCATTGCTATTCAAGATGATGGGATTGGTTTGGAACAGAAGGGACTGGGCAATGGCATGAACTCGATGAAAGAAAGAATGCGTGTTCTGCAAGGGTATGCCCTGTTTGAAGGGGATACAAAGACAGGCACGAAGGTGTTATTTAGCATACCAATTCAAGATGGAAAGGAGCCCTTGACATGATACGAGTTTTACTAGCAGAGGACCAACAAATGTTACGTGGTGCCTTAACATCCCTTTTGTCATTCGAACCAGATATTGAAGTAATAGCTGAAGTTTCTGATGGTCAAAAAGCATGGGACTACATTCAGCAGGAACTACCCGATGTTTGCCTTGTAGATATAGAAATGCCCCATCTGTCTGGATTAGAGCTTGCAGAAAAAATTAAAGAGGCCAATTTGCCCTGTAAAGTGATGATTGTCACAACGTTTGCACGCCCAGGCTATTTACAAAAAGCAATGGATTGTGAAGTACACGGCTACTTACTGAAAGATGAACCGATCGATTATTTAATCGCTACGATTCGCAAGATTATGCAGGGCGAAAAGGTGGTCAGTAAAGATTTGGCCGCTACTTTATTTATGAAGGAGCAAAATCCTTTAAATGAGCGAGAAATTGCCGTACTACAACTGGTGAAGGAAGGCTTAACCACTCACGCAATCAGTAAACAATTATTTTTAACTAAAGGTACCATTCGTAATTATTTATCAACATCTATACAGAAGCTCCAAGTGGAATCAAGACAGCAAGCTGCTCAAATTGCTAGTGATAAAGGCTGGCTATAAATCAAAAAATCTCGCCACACTGTGACGGGATTTTTTGATAGGAGAACGTATGCTACATATTTCAATTGACATATTCATTATTCTATTACTGTTTATTTACCTTGTAGAACTACATTTGTCGCTGTAGCCCAATTATTTAATGGCCTCACCGTATAACTTACACCAGCTTTTAATGTGCCACCATTCGCAATATCAAAGACTCCTACTGCCCCTTTACGTGATGAATATCGATATTGAGCTTGTAATGTGCTGCCATCATTACCACGAAGTTCGACACTTCTGCCAGCTAATAAGTCAGTTTGGGGGTCATTTGTTAATTGTAATTCAAATGATTTACTATCGATCGCTTTAGCTGATTGCAATGTAAACGGTTCTATTTTTTTTGCAACAAAGCTCTTTACATCAATTTCTGCCCATTGAGAGTACACTCGGTATGTGACACCTTGTTTTAAAGTTTGACCTGCCGGTAATCTAAATTGAGGTGCTTGTTTACCATCCGCTGCTTGTGTAAAAGGCACATAATTAGCAACAAACTCCTCCCCTTCACTTGTTTTCACTGTCACATAGCGATCACGTAAAGAAGAAATAACATCAAAGCGCTTGCCACTTGCATCACGATTTTGACGATCTAAGCTAAAAGCAAGATCTTCACGTCCTCCACGGTAAGCCTCAATGATATTGGCATAATCCACTACACCATCTTCTTGCAATGACTCCAATGTAAAAGTATCATCTGTTACTTGCGCTACATTTCGTACAAGTACTTTTTCATCTGTCCCTTCAAAGATTCTATTAGGTTGTTCTTTATAGCTCAATCTGTAGATGAAATCATCTTCCTGGAACGTAACAGGTACAATATATGTACTCGTAGACCCTGTCATTAATCGTGGAACATTGACAATCTCTAAATTTCCATTAAAATTAAAATCTTTTTTAATAACCTCTAAATTGTTTGGATCAATATCGGCTGCTGCTAAAGGCTGGTTAAAAGTAACTTGTAATGTCATTGTGTTTAATGGCTTCACTTTAGTAATTCTCGCCACCTGCTCATTTTTCGTAACTGCTACTACTTTATGACCTGCTGCATCTGCATTTAACGGCTCGCTAAATGTGACTAGACCTACTGATAATACTGATAAAGCTAGTGCTGCTGGCACAATACGTTTTCTTATTTTCATCTTACAAACTCCCCTTTTGGTTTAATTTGGTTTACACTATTTATCATAAAGTCCATATCTAAACTGCCAATAAATAAACTATTAAAAAAGAATTAAAAAATAGAGAAAAATATTTAAGAAGAGTTGACGATAGAACAAAAGTCATCGAGAGTGTGATCTTCTCGATGACTTTTATGTAGGCTTTCTATAAATGAATTAATAGCTCCCTCTTGTTTTCACCCCACTTAAAATTTAGGAACAAATTGGAAATGTAGTGCTTTATGCAGAAATTGCTTGGAACGAAGGGCGATGACTCCTGCTTCAGCTTTACTTGGCTCCTGCAGCAATAAGGATTTCTTCTATCCCCTTAAACCCTTTCTGTTTCGCGTGCTGTAAAGGTGATACATTATTTTTATCTGGAATATTGACATCAGCACCATGATCAATCAACAATTGAATGGCTGTTTGCTGTGTCGGATTGCCGTTATTTAAAACGATCGCTTCCATCAATGCGGTCCACCCCAAATGATTGACATGATTTACATCGATGCTAGTGGTAGTTAATAATTCCTCAATGACATCAATATAGCCGTGCTCAGCTGCAGGAATTAATGCCGTTCCACCATAGCGATTTACAATTGTAGGATCGGCACCTGCTTGAATCGTTAGCTTTAATATATCCAAATAGCCTTCCGCACCAGCATATAAGAAAGGCGTGTTTTTCATATCATCCCGGATGTTTACATCGGCACCTGCATCGATTAGTAATTTCGCTGCTTCCACATCCTGATTATATGTAGCAATCATTAATGCTGTTCGATTGTTTGAGTCTCGAGCATTGATATCTACTTTTTCATTGATAACCTTTTTAAGCGATTCTATATTTCTTTTTTCTACTGCTTGAAACAATTGACTAACCAAATCTGTTGCCATTTCCTCATTTCCTCCTTTATTAAGCTTTATGACCTCCGTATCATTTGGGGCACATCCCTGCAGTAAAAATGATAAAGCGATCGTGACCGCTTGCATTTTTTTCATTTGCTATGCACCGTCCTCACTAGTTAATTTTGTCGTTATATTCTTAGTTTACAAGTCATTGCTAAATTACCTATTAACCATTTCTTAAAAAAGTCTAAAATTTCAATAAAAAAACCTCGTCAAGACGACGAGGCATTGATTTTATACATTTAAGCGGTAACCTGCACCCCATATGGTTTCTAAAAACTTTGGCTGTGCAGGATCACGTTCAAT
This sequence comes from Lysinibacillus sp. UBA5990, assembly GCF_002429815.1. Classification (NCBI taxonomy): domain Bacteria; kingdom Bacillati; phylum Bacillota; class Bacilli; order Caryophanales; family Bacillaceae; genus Lysinibacillus; species Lysinibacillus sp. UBA5990. Next base: position 863,282 of record NZ_DJAY01000015.1, on the reverse strand, counting down.
TTTTTCACGAAGCTTTCGTATATGCACGGTAACTGTAGAAACATCTGCAGCTGATTCATAGCCCCAGTTTCGCTCATATAATTGTTCTTTACTTAATACTTGATTCGGATGTTTAACAAAAAATACAAGCAAATCGAATTCCTTAGTCGTAAAGGCCACTTCTTCACCATTCACAAAAACCTTACGAGCGGATGTATCGATTGTAATACCATGGATCGACATCATATTATTCGTTGGTTGGTTAGAGGCTAAACGCTCATATCTTGATAAATGCGCCTTGACCCTTGCCACAAGCTCACTTGGACTAAAGGGCTTGGTAATATAATCATCTGCTCCTAAACCCAGGCCACGAATTTTATCAATATCCTCTTTTTTGGCAGACACAAATAAGATGGGGATATTGTTCACTGCTCGAATTTGTTTACAAATTTCAAATCCATTCATACCCGGAAGCATAATATCTAAAATAATTAAATCATAATCACCGTGAAGTGCCTGCTTCAGCCCCTCGTCGCCCTTATGTTGTATATCTACCATAAAATCATTAATTTCTAAATAATCACGTTGGAGCTCTGCTATGCTTACTTCATCTTCAATTAATAGTATTTTTTTCATGATCTTTCCTCATTTCCTCATCCTTTTTCAATGAAATGAAAACGCTCGTTCCCTTTGTTAATTCGCTCTTTGCCCAAATATCGCCGCCCATTTCAAGGACGATTTGTTTTGCAATCGCTAACCCAAGACCGCTACCACCTGTTTGCGAATTTCGAGAAGGTTCCGCACGATAAAAACGATCAAATATATGTGGTAATGCCGTAGGATCAATACCCGTACCATTATCCGTAACTTGAATGATTGCATCATCTACTCGCTCATGTAAGGAAATTATGATCTGCTTATAGGATTTATCCATATATTTTTCACTATTGCTCAATAAATTAGATAAGACACGTCTTAATTTATCCCTGTCTGCCATAGCAATAAGCGGTGAGCCTGCTGATATATATTGTAAATGAATATCTCTGGCAATAAAGTCAAAGCTAGCATCCTCCACATAATCATGCATATATTGTTGAAGATCCACACTGTCCATTTGGAACGGAACCTTTTTCAAATCTAATTTGGAAAATAAAAATAATTCATCAATTAATACGTCCATATCCTTAGCTTTCGTATAGATCGTTGTTAAATATTTATCCATTTTCTCTTCCGTATTCGCTACACCATCTTTAATGCCTTCCACATAGCCAATAATAGAGGTCATCGGCGTTTTTAAATCATGGGAGATATTCGATAAAAGTTCTTTTCGATTTTCTTCATATTGAAGCTGAATTTGTACAGACTCCTTGAGCCTGACTCTCATTTCCTCAAACGATCGATTGAGCTGACCTATTTCATCATTAGAACGAGATGTAATTTCAAAATCTAAATCACCCGATTTAATCCGTTGAGCCCCTTCTTTTAAGGCTGTAATTGGATTAATAATGCTTCTAGACACTAAATAATTGAGTAAACCGATAATCATCATAAATAATACAAATAAGATACCTAACAAAATAGGTAATAATTCTCGCGTTACTTCCGCATGTGAACTAACCTCTCTTAAAACAAATATACTCCCTTCCGTTTTGTCTGGGAAATAAAAATCAAACTTCACATACGTATAAAACGCTTGATTGATCATGATTGTGTCACGTGAATTAATATTGGTCGCCTCAAAACCTGGTAAACTTTGCAGTAATAATTGTTGATGCTCTTGCTGTGTTGCATAAACAATTTGATGGTCTTTACGCACAACAATCTCTATGGAAGGAGCATTTATCGTTTGTAGCTGTTCGATATCTAAAAGCTGCTGGGGATTATTTTTAGCCAATAATTTCAAATCTAAAAAAGCATTTTCCTCTACTGTTGTTAAAGGCTTTTGGACATATGATTTTTTGTAAAAATGCTCAATTGCTTTAACATCACCTGTGATAGCAAAGGAAAAAAGAAAAACCGCTGCAAGTAAAAGCGTGATCGCAATAATAATAACGCCTACATAAGATAGCAAAAACCTCGTTTTAATTGACATCTAAATTCCCCCAATTAGCTGAAACTAATAGCAATGTATCATACAAATCTTAAAACTTTATAAAATCGTGCTGAAAAATCTATAAATAATTTTCAGCATCAACATAGTATTCGGCTTACGCAAATGAAATAATCACCACAAAAAAAGATACGGCACATTTTGGTTGTGCCGTATCCATTCTTTTTATTTAGTTTCTTCTGCTCTTAGTTTCTTTTTGGTTTGCCATCCTAAAATGAAATATTCAATCAACACCACTGCGATCAACGAGGCACCGAACAATGGCATGATAATTCCTAAAATAATAAGGAAGATGACGAAAGGTAGTGAGATTTTATGTGAAATTTGTGGTGGCGCAGATAGCTCACCTTTTTTCCTACGTAAAATCCAAGTACGAATTCCCCATACAATTACTGCTAAAAAGGCTAAACATACGAGTAAGTTTAACAGCTTATTTGGCCAGCCAAACAAATGACCTTCATGTAAAGGAATGCCCCATGTGAAGAACTTCGCCAGCATACCATAATCCTCGTAGTTAACTTGATCAATAAACTTGCCGCTATATTGATCAAAATACATCGTTGCTTCGTCTGTAGGCTTGACATCAAGTCCTGTTACACCTGAATTACTAGCCTTTGCCACTGTATATACGCCTTCTTCGTTTGACGGATATATAATCGAATAAGGTTTGGCGATATTCATGGCCGTGATTTCTTTTTCAAGATTAGCAATGGTCATTTGGTTGTCGTTTGTATAACGGACAGACCCACCACCGTGATGCTGTGCATGTTCTCCCTCAGATGTTGGCGCCTCTAATTGACGAGTTGCCCATGGAATTTCAGACACATCGGATGTTGGTGGCTTTTGCTGTAATAATGGGTAGCCGAAAGTTGGGCTTTCTGACGCTATATTGGCCAGTATTGAACCTTGAAAAGCCGACCATAAAAGCCCTGTAGAAATGAACATCACCATTGGAATAGTAATGATTGTCCCAACAAGCGCATGGTATCTCTTACTTTTTTGTCGTTTATTTTCCGACTTGCGCTTTTTCAATAAATCGCCTTTCAATGTCATATAAAGTCCAGATAGTAATAAAAAGATCGTCCAGCATGCCGCAAGTTCTACTAAATAATTGACAAATGTACCACCAATAAATAGAGAGCTATGGGTATTTCTCATAATATTAGAAAATGTATAATTGGCATCCTGACTCCCAACCATTTGATTTTGATCATCTAAAAATACATATTTCTGTTCATTGCCATTTGATAAGGTTAAACGTGTATTATAAGGCTCTTCCAACATAATCACTTTTGTCGTGGAGTATCCTGCAAATGCTGCCTCTGCTTTTTCCACTGCTTCATCAATTGTTAAGACCTCTTCTTTATGGCTATCGCCAAAAAAATAATCATCATATAAGCGATTTTCTACATCTGTAAAAAACAAATAACCGATCCCACTTAATGTGAGAGATAGCAGTAATGGCGTAATACAAAGGGCTGCGAAAAAATGCAAACGCCAAAACCTTGAATAAAGCAGATTTTTCATTTTTAATCTCCAATCTATTTGATCAAATACGCCTCACCGTAATTGCCGCTGATGGTAGGCTGCGACCAGATTTTGAAGAGGAGCTTGGCCGGAAAGTTCGAAAGTTCCTCTTCAAAATCTGTGATATCCGCTTGAGGCATTATCTTGATTCAGTAGGCGTTTGAACACTCAATTAGCATTCATCGCTCCTATGAAGGAGGAACCTTCTGTATTTGGTACTACTTTCTGTACAAATATTTGCTGAATGAAGATAAATATCAAATTTATTATATAAAGTAAAAGTGAAATATGAATGAAGTCCTAAAGGCAGTTTTATGACAAACAAATGTATTCCTAGTGGTATTCTGTTATTTAAAAGATGTAAAAAATCATAGCTAAACCAGTGATGACACCGGTTTGGCTACGATTTAGGTTAGCTTTATAAACTCATATTCACAAGGATTTTACATTGGCTACGATCTTTCATGAGTGCTTCAAAGCCTTTTTCAACGATATCCTCTAAAGCAATTTGGCTAGTAATCACTGCCTGCCCATCGATTACCCCACGTGCTAGTAATCGAATGACCTCTGGGAAAATATTCACGTAAGCAAATGATCCGCTAATTTTCACTTCAGGAGAAACTACCGCGTTCGGATTGAATTCCACTGGTTTTTCCCAAACACTGACAATTTTAAATTCTCCACCAGGATGAACAGCACTTACGCCACTTGAGAAGGTTGCTTGGACACCTGCTGCGTCATAGGCAACATCCACCCCACCGTTAGTTTTCTCACGAATAAAGGCAACAGCATCTGTGTCGATCGGATTAATGACATAGGTTGCGCCTAGCTCCAATGCTTTTTGGCGTCGTTCATCAGAAACCTCTACTACAAAGATTTCACTTGCTCCTGCTGCTTTCACAGCTTGCAAAATTAATAAGCCAATGGGACCTGCTCCAAAAATAGCAGCTGTATCTCCAAGCTTTAATTGACTTTGACGAACCGCATGAACGGCTACGGCTGTAGGTTCAACGAGTGCGCCTAGCTCTAAACTCATACCTTCAGGAAGATGATAAATATTTTCCTCACGCACAACAGCATATTCAGCAAAACCTCCTGAAATCGTATAGCCATATGACTGGCCGCTTTTACATAAGTTTGAATAGCCACGTTTACAGTTCGCACATTTTCCACATGGGATAGGTGGTTCCACTGCCACACGATCTCCCACTTTGGTGTGAGTGACACCCTCTGCGACCTCCACAACTACTCCCGAAAATTCATGTCCTAATACTGGCTGTGTACGGAATGCATAAGCACCACCTACATACTCATGTAAATCACTGCCACATATCCCTGCAAATGCAATTTTTACTTTCACCATTCCATTTTCTAGTACAGGAAGTTCGGCTTCCTCTACTCGTATATCTTTCATGCCATAAAATTTTGCTGCTTTCATTGCGATTACCTTCTTTTTAATAGTTTGTTTGTAGACCATTTAACACGAAATCTACTGCAAGATCTGCAATTTGTTCAGGTGTTAATGGCAATTCGGATCGATTTAAAAATGGATTATTGAGTGAGTACATTAATGTCCCCATGATGAAGTTAAGGGCAACATCAATGGAATCAAAATGAATTGTTTGTTGCTCTAAACAAGCTTGTAAAATTGTCCGAAGCTGCTCCCATGAAGGTAAAAATACGTCCTTCAGCATCTCTAATCGAGGACTATTCATCACAATCTCTTGCTGTAAAATATCAATTAATTCATGCTCTTGAATGCGATAAAGGACAAAGTTTCTGCAAAAGCTACGAAGTGCTTCTAGTGAATCATTGACATCATAATGCGCATTCATAAAAGTATGGCGGAGCGGCTCGAATAGTGCATTAAAGACATTTTCTTTGCCACCGAAATGGTAGGAAACAAGTGCGAGCGATACATTCGCCTCATCACAAATTTGTCTCACCGTCGTTCCATCGTATCCTCTTGAAGAAAATAATAATTTTGCCGCCTGTAAAATTTGATCTTTTACCTCTTTATTTTTTTCTTTTTGTACTAAATCTTTCTTATCGACAGGTCTCACCTCTTTTTTGAACAAACGTTCAAAACAATTGTTCAATAGAATCTTACGCCTCCTACAAAATGTTGTCAACAAATGCGCAATAAAAAAGGCTACCCCATAAGAAGTAGCCTTCAATTGATTATCCAATTAATTCTTTCATCACATTTGCGTACGCTGCTAAAATAGATTGCTCATGTGCCGTATCATGCCCAACATATTGTTCAACAAGCTCCTTCAAGGGCTTTGGCTCTTGCATAATTTCAAATTTAAATAAACTTTCATAGTACTCAACAACTTGTGGATTCATGTGGACCACTCCTTTAATAATTTACATAAAAAAAACATCTTTCCCTCATTAGAAAGATGTCTTTTATGACAAATACACGACATAATACGATGTTTGCCGTATGGAAATGAGCTTTCTATTCTTCATAGAAGCTACCCTTTTAGCATTCATCGCACTATGAGCATGCAGGAGAATTTCTCTAGTCACACTCAACACCCCCTATCCGCGTAGGTTTTTTTGGCTGTACTAGATAAAGGCAGGTCTCCTGGCTTATGTTCTTCACACCTTTCACCTTCCCATTACAAGGCGTAACAGTGGTCTCTTGAAATGTGCTCCCATTTACAGTTGCGGGACAGCGTCGGATTTTCACCGATCTTCCCTTTTAAACAAACCCAATTTGGTTTGTACCTCTATCCTATTATTCCGTTTTTATTATTATACCATAAGGTTTATACGATCTTACTAGATTCCAAAAAACTATAATTTATTCACCCATTCAGCTATTGCCACATTATTTCTAGCGCTATACACCCCATTTAAAGAGAATATTGCGAAAACTAATTGTATTAGTTAAAATGAAAATATAATTAGTTTATAGGAGGTATTATGAGAATGAAGGTTTCTTCTATCAATACCGTGTATCAATTGTCATTTATGCCTAGAATATTTCCTGTTAATTGTTATTTTGTAGAAGAGCAACATGAGCTAACACTGATTGATGCTGCATTACCTTATAGTGCAAAAAGTATTATGGATGCAGCTAAAACTATAGGAAAACCAATAACAAAGATCATTATTACCCATGCACATAATGATCATATAGGGGCTTTAGATACATTAAAAGAAGTAATACCTGATTGTCAGGTGTACATTTCTTCAAGGGATGCCCTATTATTGGAGGGGAATAAAACCTTGCTTCCCAATGAAAAGCCTGTACCCATCAAGGGAGGCCTTCCTAAAAACATTAAAACTAAGCCAGATATATTACTGGAAGATGGTGCACGTGTAGGTTCATTAGAAGTAATTGCAACCCCAGGTCACACTCCTGGTTCTATTACTCTTTTCGACACACGCAATAGAAGTTTAATTGCTGGAGACGCCCTTATAACAAGACCTTGCTACATGGGATAAAAGCTCGGCACTTGAAAGCGCAAAAAAATTAAGTAAATTAAAGCCAAGTCTACTAGCCGTCGGACATGGAAAGATGTTAATGCAGCCAGAAAAGCTTTTGGAAACAGCTATTGCAGAAGCAGAAAAAAGTTTACAAAGACAATAGGAGCTGAGGAAATGTCTCGTCGTATGAAATTAGATTTATCTATTATTGTACAAATGGCAACAGAATTAGTGGATGAACACGGATTGGACCAACTGTCAATTGGGCTTTTAGCAGAGAAATTAGAAGTGCGACCTCCTTCCCTGTATAACCATCTTGATGGATTACCTGAATTGAAGCAAAAGTTAGCCATTCAAGGCATCAAGAGCTTGCAAGCATATATGCTTCAAGCTGCAGTGGGACGTTCAGGTGATGATGCCATTCGTGCAATTAGTAAAGCTTATATTCAATTTGTTCGGGAGCACCCCGGGTTATATGATGCTACCACTCGTTTTCCAGATGCTAATGATCCTGAATTACAGCAGGCTCAAGAATCTATCGTGCAGCTTGTTCTTCGTGTATTAGATACCTATCATTTGCAAGACGAAATGGCGATTCATATGGTCAGAGGATTACGCAGTATTCTTCATGGATTCACTTCCATTGAACAATTAGGGGGATTCGGGATGCCGCTTGATAGTAATAAAAGCTTCTCCATCTTAATAAATACTTTTATAGAAGGCATTCATGCAGTTATGTTGAATCAGCCTGAAACGTAGATGTTGCCACACCGTCTTCAATTGTTAATATTTAGAAATAAATCTATAATTAGCTATGAGTATTTGAAACAGGAGGTCTAACTATGATTATTGCTTTACATCATGTGCAAATTACTATTCCAAAAGGTTCAGAGGATCAAGGAAAAGATTTTTATTGCGGTGTCTTAGGTCTGAAAGAAAAAGAAAAACCCGATTCTCTTAAAGGTAGAGGCGGATTTTGGTTACAGCTTGGTGACCAAGAGGTACATGTAGGAACAGAGGATGACTTTGATCGATTGTCGACAAAGGCTCATATTGCGTATCAAGTTGAAGATATTGATTACTGGAAGAAGAAACTAGCCGCACATCAAATCGAAATAGTAGAATCTGTACCTATCCCATATTATGAGCGTTTTGAATGTCGAGATCCATTTGGTAATCGAGTAGAAATCATTCAGGCAATTGCCTAAACTGTCCTATTTTGGGGCAGTTTTTTTATATGAAATCCTCCCATATTACAGTTTACTGAAACATTTGTAATATAACTGTAAATTCCTTCGATAAAGCCATTTATAGCAGGCGTTGAGGCACTCCTCTACTTCACCTTGGAAACATTTACCGCCGAGAAGCCCTATATTTTCATGCTACGATTATTTCCAAGGCAAGACGATACAGGAGAAATCCTACTAGACGCTTCAGGAGGTTATAATCAACATGAATAAACGATTTTTATCTACAACACTTGCATTAACAATTGGATTTAGCTCATTCGGATTAGTCCAAACAGCGATGCAGCCAATTCAAGTAGAGGCAGCTACAACAAATGCACAAAACAACGCACAGGCAGTTGCCGCTAAAGCCGATCAATTGATTCAAACTGGTAAAAGCTTAATGGGTCAATCGACATATAGCAATACGGTTTACAAGCCTACATATCCATATAAATTTTCTTGTGCTTCATTTTTAATGTATATCTTCGAGAAAAATGGTGTAGATCTTGGGACGTATAATGAAAACTATATGATTCAACAAGGCACATATGTAGCGCGAAACCAATTACAAAAAGGTGATTTACTATTCTTTAAGAGTAAAAAAACAGGAACGGATCCCGACCATGTTGGTATGTATATCGGTGGCAATAAAATGATCCACATGGCTGATTCCAAGCAAAATATTGTGATCTCAGATTTAAATAGTAAACCTTATTATACTGAAAACTATGTATCAGCACGACGCGTTTTACCTACCCTTCTATCTGCCAACCCAGCAACAAAAGGTGATAAAATTGTAGAGAATGCGCTAACTTATAAAAATAAAGCAACGATTAGTTCATCAACGAATGAATCGAGTCTACGCTTTACAGCCCCAGCATTTGTTGATTTTGTCTATCGTAAAAGCGGTGTGACACTTGGGGCAAAAACGTTAAATGATTTAATGAACCAAGGATCAACAGTAGCACGTGCAAACTTGAAAAAGGGTGATTTAGTATTCTTTAATAGTGTGACAGGCTCAAAAAATCCTTCAATTGTTGGGATTTATGCCGGTGATCACCGTATTATCATCCCTAATTCCGATGGCGTGATGACGAGAGTTTTATTAGTTGATTACTATAAAGAACACTATATTACAGCTAAGCGGGTTTTCTCTGACACCCCCTCTGTAAGTGCACCTTCAGCAAATACGTCGGCCGATAAGATTATTGCTACAGCTTCAGGTTTAACAAGCAAAGCAAAATTTGGTTATACGTATAATGAGAGTGCACTAACTTTCACAAGCGCGGGATTTACGTACTATGTATTTAACAAAAACGGCATTGATTTAAAGGATAAACTAGCGAGCAAACAGGCTTTAGTCGGTACAAAAGTGCTTAAAGCTCAGCTTCAAAAAGGTGATTTATTGTTCTTCTCAACGAATGATGGAGGAGCAAATATCACGCAAACAGGCATCTATTTAGGAAATAATCAATATATTAGTATGACAACTAACAATGTTGTTAAACAAAATTTAAGCTCCACTTGGGCGCAAAAGAATTTTGTTACAGCTCGACGTGTGTTAAAATAACAAAGCTTTAAATGGTAGGGTGTCTCAACTAGTAGAGACACCCTTTTTATTTAGGATAAATTTTTAAGATTGTTGGCAAATTCAATCATGGATCTACTCGACATCGGTCCTTTTATGAGAACAATCGTGTCCGCGTCAAGCTTTGGTTTCAATAATTCTAAAACACCTGTTACATCTTTAAACGTATGAACCTCTGCTTTAGTTCCATCTTTTTTTGCTTGGTCGGCAATTGCCTCTGCCCTTTTGCCGATCGTAATTAATGTATCTATCTGTCTTTCAGCTACTTTGGAGCCAATTTCCCGATGATATTTTTCTTCAAAATTTCCTAATCGCTTTATATCCCCCAGCACAAGAATGACTTTTTTTTCTTTTCCTACTGTGTCTAACACTTTCAAAGCTGCTTCGACAGAAGTCGGATTGTTGGTCCACGTATCATCAATAATCGTACTTTCACCTATACCAGTCGTAAATTCTAAATGTCTCGCCATTTGTTTAAAGGTTCTTAACCCTGCAATAGCCTGACGTATGGAAAGTCCCATTTCGCTACAGGCAGCAATGGCGGCTAACGCATTATATACTTGATGCTCGCCGTAACCAGGCACAAACACATTATACTTAGTGTCTGCTACTTCTAGCACAAATTTCATGCCTGTATGAGCAAATTGGATAGCGGAAGCTTTGTAATCAGCCGTATTCTGTAAGCCAAATCTAATAATTTTCCCTTTAAATTTTTGTAATGATATTTTTTGGATGTTGGCATCATCTGCATTAATTATTAGTGTACCATCTGCTCGAATTCCCTCTACTATCTCTGCTTTCGCTTTAATATAACCTTCAAGATTGAGACAGCCATCTAAATGGTGAACACCAATATTCGTAATAATGCCGATAGTCGGCTGATAGATCATGCATTGATGTTTTATGTTACCCGTATTCCCCAAGCCTAGTTCAAAAATGGCAGCCTGTGTTTTTTCATCAACGCCCGTCAAATAGGGCAATGATTGCCTTGGCTCATTTTTACTGCTAACAGATGCTTGCACTTGCCAATGTTTACTAGCAATATGTTTTAGCATCTCTTTCGTTGTCGTTTTACCACAGGTTCCAGTCAATGCCACAACCGGTATTTGAAAAAGGCCACGATAATATTCGATAAATGTCCAGTATGCCTGCGCAACGCTTTTGACGTGTAAAACCGTTGTATTATCTAATGCATTTTTCAACTCAGTAGCCGGTTTATCGGAAATGACAAGGGAGGGGCCCTTTCTATCAATCTCTTGCCAATTGATTTTATCACTTCGACTAACAAACATAAGTGTATGATTGTGAGTTAAATCATGTCGATTATAGTAGATTGCATGCTTCACAGACCATTGATCTAATCCATGGATAATTTCCCCCTGTAGGACGCTTCTAATTTTTTGCACACTAATGGATTGCAAGTGTACTACGCCTCCTTTCTTTATCAATCTTGTTCAGACCTATTAATTCTCTTGATCACGAATGCTTCATTTCTGATCAATTACTATACCTTATTAGAGTGGCATTCTATATGACACAGTTAATATCCTATAAATGAAGAAGTGAGCTAAACTGTGGGAGGTGGGGGTTTAAGTTTAAGATCAGCTGCTAATTTCGAAATCTGTTCACTATACATATCACCCTTTATAAGGACTATCGTATTTTCATCCACAATTTTCTGCAACAATGGATAAACAAGCGTGCTATTTTTATAGGTATACACAGGAGCGTTAAACCCTAAGTTCACCGCATGATCAGCCATAATTCGCGCATGCTCTCCAATAGTAATGAGCACATCCACACCAATACGTTGAATTAATTCACCCGCCTGCTCATGAATAATATAGCCCCATGAACCCAAATCGGTAATAGTGCCAATAACAGCAATTTTTTTCTTACCTTCTCCGAGCTCATTCAACACTTTTAAGGCCGCCTCTAAGGAAGTTGTAGTAATACTCCATGTATCATCTAAAAGCATGGAATGATTAATGCCCTCAAAGAGCTGTAATTGCTTTTTCAATTGTCGGAAAGATTGAAGTTGATTGGCGGCAACTGGAATGGGTACTCCTATTTCATAGGCAGCTGCAATGGCAGCAAGGGCGTTGTATACTTGATGTTGACCAAATCCTGGTACAAAAATGTCATAGATTTTTCTATTATGATGCAACTTAAAGTTCATACCCTTTTGATAGTATTGGATATGGCTCGCCCGAAAGTGACAAGAATCATGGATGCCTACTTTCACTATGCGCCCATTGAACTTAGAGATATCTAATTTTTGAGTATTCATATCTTCGGCGTTTATGATGAGGGTTCCTTTAGGTTGAATGATGTCTAGCATTTCTCCCTTTGCCTGAATATAGCCTTCAAGCGTCTTACAATAATTCAAATGATGGGCACCAATATTAGTAATAATCCCAATAGTCGGCTTGAAATACTTCCCGGCATTCGTGACATCCCCTGGTGAGCCAACAGCTGTTTCAAATACAGCAGCTCCTGTGTCTTCTTCAATATTCAGTAAGTATTGTAATGAAGCCGTTCTTGAATTACTACTTAATGTCGTTGCTGTCACTTGTCGATCAGCAGATAGAATATGTTTAATCATCTCTTTCGTCGTTGTTTTGCCTGAAGTACCAGTAATCGCAACAATGGGGATATGAAACTGATTGCGATAAAAATGAACAAACTTCCAATATGCCTCATTTACATTCGCAACCTGTATGATGAAGATCTGGGCTGGAATGTCATTTGGCCGATATGCTCTGTCGGTCACTATTACAAGAGGAGAAAGTGGCTCAAGACTTTTCCAATTAACAATACGTTTACTTGTAAAAAGGGCCGTATTGGGCTTTTTCACTTGTTTTAATCGATAAGCACCATGCTGTATTAGCATTTCCTCAGACCCTTGCACTAAATAGCCCGCCGTAATCATTGCTAAATTTTTCACCGAAAGAGGCTTCATATCTTTTCTCCCTCCTTTCTTTTCTAGTATATGTAACCTCTTAAAAGTTGCTTGGATGTAGACAAGATACACAACTAGAAGAAAACTATTTCGTAGCATATATATAAAGGTGATTAAGTATCTAAGTACCAATAGAAGGAGTGATATACCTGAAAGCGATTGTATTTATCGGTACAAACAAATCCGGGTCTAGTCGTGAAGCAACAAGAGCAGCAGAAAGATTAGGCTATTTCACAATACTTTTCACCAATAATGAAAAACAACTTCAGCAGCGCCGATCTTACCCCGATATTCATAGAATGATACTCATTGATACTTTGAATATCGAGAGAATGAAAGAGGAAATTGATAAACTAGGGAAAACCGGATTAGAGATAAAAAGTATCGTTAGTTTTGTTGATCCATTTGTCCATGTTGCTTCAATGCTATGTGATGAATTTTGTCATAACTATACATCCTCCTCTGCAATTGAAATTATGGAGGATAAAGAAAAAACCAGAAATTATTTAAAAGACCAACCATACTCTCCAAAATTTTCACTCATGAGGCCTAATGAACCCATTGCGAAAAATTTAACATTTCCATTAATCGTGAAATCACCAAAGTCAACAGGTTCAAAAGATGTACTATTAGCAACAGATGCCGACCAGCTGAATAACCACCTCAAAGCATTGCGCAGTAAAAACCCCTATGAAACGATTATGATTGAAGAATATTTGGAAGGCCCTCAATATTTAGTGGAGGCGGTCGTATATCAACGGCAATCACATGTAATTGGCATTATTGAGCAGGAAATTACTCAAGGGAAACGGTTTATCATAACAGGCTATGGAGTATTAGTGAAAGCTCCTGTGGATATTCAGGCAGGCATTGAGGAAGTTCTTCAGTCCATCGTCAAAGCTTTTGATATAGAAAATGGCGCTCTTCATTTGGAGCTACGATTGACAAAAAACGGCTGGAAACTCATTGAGATTAACCCAAGGATTTCTGGAGGTGCCATGAACAATATGCTTCATGCAGCTCTCGGATTTAGTTTAGTGGAAGAAACACTCAAGCTCCTACTTGGCGAAGAGCCTAATCTTAAGCCTAGACATAAAAAGTTTGTTTACACAAAATATGTCATTGTGGAAAGCAAAGGAATTTTAGAAAAAGTGATTGGCAGAACAAGAGCGACGAATTCAACTGGAGTGGTTGAGGTTTATGTTAAGCCAAGGAAAGGTACTTTATTAACCCCCCCTTTATCAATGGGTCACCGTTATGCCTATGTCATTGCACAAGGTTCAACCTTATCTGAAGCTCGGAATCATGCAACAAATGCCGCCAAAGAAATTAAGTTTATTTTAAGAGTATGAAAAAAAATCCCGAATAATTGCCGCTTGCCAGTGGACAGTTACTCGGGTTTTTATATCCATTCAGTTACCTTAACGTAATTAATTATTCATCTTTTAATGTTTGGTCCAAATATTTCACCGTTTCAAACATATTCGTTTTACTAGCACCCTTGACGAGAATCGTATCATGAGGCTTGATCAGTTTATCTAGCAGTGCATGCAAGGCATCTTTATTAATAAAATGGTGTACCCTAGATGGGTCCATGCCCATTTCAATCGCTGCATTGCTCATTTCATCTGTCCTAAATCCATAGGTGATGAATTCATCGATGCCTACCTCATAAATATACTCGCCAACCTTCCGATATTCTTCTTCCCTCAACACCCCAAGCTCACGCATTTGTCCAATAATCGCCACTTTTCGTTTCTTAGCAATATTCGTCAGTACATCAATGGCTGCTCGGACTCCTTGTGGATGGGAGTGAACCGTATCATCTATGACCGTAATATCATCGCGCAAGTTATAAATCGTTAATCGTCTTGGTGGCTTTTTAAAGTTGAGCCCCGCCTGAATATCCAATGGACTAAACCCTAAATAATCAGCTACCGCTACAGCATTAAGGGCATTATAAACATGATGCTCTCCCAGTATAGGAATATACAATTCTATTTCTTGCCCATGTAGCTTCATTTTAAAGGACATGCCAATATCCTTATACTGAAGATCATATGCTCGGTAATCAGCATCACTTTTTATACCTACCGTTAACATTTTCCCTTTAAATTGCTGTGTCTCTAAATATTTTGAATTCTCATCATCTTTATTCAATATTAATAGCCCTTGTTGATCCATTCCATGAATCAATTCAGATTTCGCCTTCGCAACTCCTCTTACATCCCCATCAAAGTTACCTACATGGGCTAAACCAATATTTGTCACAATACTAATATTCGGCTGAATAATGCTACAGTGATTCGTAATAATACCTGGGTAGGCCATCCCATATTCTAATACGACAGCCTGATGAGAATCATTGATTTCTTCCTTATGCTTTTTTGTATGCTCTGTCGTATTCCAATAATCCTTTGATTCAAACACATTCCATTTTTTTGATAAAATCGAACCGACAAATGCTTTGGTTGTTGTTTTTCCCGCACTTCCCGTAATGGCAATAATAGGTAGGTTCTTTTTGATCTCCACTTGATTGCTTTTTGGTTGTACAATATCCTTTTTGACGTCCGTTTGATTGCTTTTCTGTTGAACAATTTTCTTTTTTACAGGTTTTTGATTTTTTGCTAGATACATCGCATAGCGAATGGAATTAATCACAACATCTAATTCTAAATAAAAAGCAGGAGGACAGCCTGGGCGCCAATTAACCTCATACATCCAAATTTTTTGTTGATGATCTAAACCGACGTCAATGCCAATTTCATCAATGACCTCCCCGAATTTCTCCATTTGTATTTCATCTAGATGATGTGCCAGTGCTAAAGAAAAATGCTCTAGCATTCGCCGAATGTTGTAAGCTTCTTCCTTGAACTCTTGCTCTAAAAATGGATCTAAGTAATTGGTGAATCCTCCATTATTAATATTCGGGATGATAGAGCCATTTGGAGCAATCCGAGGATAGACAGTCGTCACCACCCATTTACCTTCACCATTCTTTTGCACATGCAGACGGAAATCATATACTTGACCTGCCTTTGTAATCGATTGAATATAAGGCTGCATAATAAAAGTACCTGACGCAAGCTGCTCTTTTAATAAGGCATCTAATTGAGGCTTTGAATAGATTGTATTCGTACTATCCTTTTTCACCTCAAAATTCTTCGGTCCCGCCTTCGTAATAAAATAAATTCCTTTTCCTTTACGACCATCAATTGGCTTAAACACAACCCTTTTATAATAATTAATAAACTTATGAAATACATCGGCATCCTTGACAATTTCAGAAGGAATCAAATACTGTTCAAATTCCTTAGCTTCCTTTAATCTCTTCATTACATTCCATTTATTCCCTATCGAATACGTCGTAAAGGGAATCTCTTCTTTTAAACGACCAATAATCTCTTTGGACACAGATAACTTCTCGGGACTCCCCGCATTATAAATAACATCTGGAAAGGGCATTGATTTTTCCTGCCACTGCCCATCCTCATAAACCTTAGCTCGAATGGAACGTTTCGCAAAATCAACACTTTTAGGTGTAAAATAAAAAAACTGTGCCCCTTCTGCCTTCGCAACTGCTGCATACGCATAAGACTTGAGAACTGTCGTTGGATCAAGTCGATGATGCAACATACCAATAATCGTCATAGCTAAACTTCCTTTCATTAGATTCTCTCTCTAATACATTCACTCTTAATCCCTTTCATATAGACAGATGCTCTAGCTCTAGTAGTTTAATATGATGCTACCATTTAGGTTCTATGATAAATTTCCCTTTTAGCATATCTGGCTTCAATAGCTGAATCGCTGAAATGCCACTAAGTTCAATGGATTTTTCTGTACTTGTTTTTTCTAGCCTCACTACATCTGCAAGGAAATTTGTATCGTTCCCCTCATAGTCAAAGGCGCGCAGCAATGACACCGTGCCCCGATATCGATCTTTATCGACATCCTCTATACGGAAAAACTCCGTTTCAAAATTCTTTACCGTATCCATTAACCTTAAATGAGCGCCACTATTGGTAATTAAAAAAAACGGAATCGTATCACTCCCAACTATTTTTACAAGCAGCTGACCGAAATATTTAGAATGAAAATCCATCATAATATCCTGAAGATCCTTCAAATCGCACAAAGCTTCGCATAAAAAATGATTTCTTCTTTTCTCACTATTCAAATCGTAGCCCCCCTTTCTAGTCTGAATAAGTATCTTGGTCCCCGTAAGTTGCCCTCTCGTTATAATATGTACAGATAAATAATATGACGACTTTTTCACAAAGAAACTAAAAAAACCTCTACCAAACGAAATGAATGGTTAGAGGTTCGAAGCAAATCATTATTTGACAAAGCATGCCAGTAGATCTTCTAAATCATATTGTTCTAAATCATCTATTGTATGATGACCTGTAGCAAAAGGTAATTGCTTGGTGATGGTATTGGGAACAACTACCGTATGAAGGCCCGCTGCCAAAGCTGCACGTGCTCCATTTGGCGAATCCTCCATAGCTATCGCTTCACTAGCACTTACACCTAACTGTTCAAGCGCCTGCAAATACAGCTCAGGATCAGGCTTAACATTTGTCACCGTATCAGCCGTACAATAACAATCAAAAAACTCTCGTATATCCAATGCATCCACAAACCGATCAATCCATTGACGGCTTGAGCTACTTGCAAGACCCATTTTTAAACCCGCTTTCTTTGCTTGCTGCAAAAGATTTAAAATACCAGGTCGTATCACTTCCAATTCCATCAGCTCCGCATGCCTTCCCTGAATAGTTGTTCGAAATGCCTCCACATCCAAATCCATCTGATGATGTGTAATGAGATAAGTATAAGGATTAAAATCCTGAAGATTTGTCCCCAGGCATTTCGCATACGTCTCTAACGATAATTCCACACCATATGATGCATAAGCATCCTTAAAAACCGTATACCAAGCTGTTTCTGTATCAATAATCGTCCCGTCAAAATCAAAAATAATAGCCTTCATTAACATCCTCCTCCCCCAAAAAAGCTAATATCCCGTTCCCGCATGCTAGCCTTCACTTTGCTGGTTCTATCCGTCTATTCTCGCATGCTATCCGTTACTTCCACTTTGCTATCGGTCTCTCTGCCATTTCGATCTCCTTGATTCAGCAAAATAACGCCGCCTATTATGAGTGCGATTCCAAGCGCAGAATAGAGGTTAAACAAATCGTTCCAAATGACAATGCCTACAATCACTGTCAAGGCGGTGCCGACACCTGACCAGATGGCATAGGCTAGACTTAATGGCAAGGTTTTTAAGCATAATGATAGACTATAGAATGATATTCCATAGCCAAGCGCCACCGCCACAGATGGTCCTGGAACAGTAAAGCCGTCCGATAGCTTCAGCATTGTTGTCGCAAAGACCTCACTAATAATCGAAAGTGATAAAAATAAATAGCCTTTCATCGCGTTAGCCTCCTAATGACCACCCGCAAGATTGAGCACCACGACACCTACAATAATACAAAGAATCCCTAGTACCTTCTTACGATTGAATATTTCCTTATATAGCACAACTCCTACAATAGCCGTTAGTGCTGTGCCTAACCCTGCCCATATTGCATAGGCAGTGCCAATGGGGATGGTTTTTAAGGTTAAGGCTAAACAATAAAAGGCCGTTCCATAGCCGACCACCACACCGAGAGATGGCCAAAAACGGGAGAAGCCTTCGGTACGCTTGAGCATGGAGCTAGCAAAAACTTCTGCTACAATGGCGATGAATAAAAAACTGAAAACCTTCATTTTTCAAAAACCCTTTCTTGCTGCTATGTTTAGATGCTACGATAACTAATCTTCATCCTCAACATACTCTAATATATCCCCCGGCTGGCAGCCCAAAGCCTTACAGATGGCATTTAAAGTAGAGAAACGCACGGCTCTTACCTTGCCTGTTTTTAAATTTGAAAGATTGACAATCGACACATCAACCTTCTCTGCAAGCTCGCTCAGCTGCATTTTACGATCCGCTAGCATCCGGTCTAAGCGAATAATTATGGTCATATTTTCACTTCCTAAGCTGTTGCATCATATTCATCTTGGAGAAAAGCACCGTAACGGAAAATACGCGCAATGGTCCAAATCACCAAACCACATAGTAATAGTGTCCAATTAATGCCTGTGAAATGATAGCTGATCCCTGTAATAAAATCCGTTTGTACAAAAAGCGATTCAAGCTTAAATGGTTGCATCATTAGATAAACGATATATGTACGAAATGCATTCACAGTTAAGCTCAAGACTATCACACAATACGCAATTCTTTCTATTTTTTTACTATTATCTAACGAAAATATGATCCCTTTTGATAAATTATTTAAAATATTCCTTACTTGAACAACCATCAAAAATAAAATAGTTATGTATATTGTAGCAGTTAATAATAATTTCACGACAGCTATTTTCGAGTAGTGCATATCTTGAACTGTCTGCTCGGACAGCAGCATTTCCAACCCCTCAAAATGGATGGAAGCAGTCACACTTGCCTTGGCTAACCAAACATTCACATCATTTTCTGACACAATCATTGCGCCAACCCAAATAACTGTCATTAACGCCATGCCAAAAATCATGAGAACCATGATGATCGTAAAAATCGTACGAAGTCCCTTAGTCAACAATTGAAATTCTTTACTCTGAATCGTTTTCTCCATTGTCAGCATCCCCTTCCTTCTATTTTATTATACAGTTTCATTTGTCTCTATCAATAATAAATTAACGTTTATCATTAAATTATTATTGATAGAAATAAAACCCTCTAGCACATTAATGCTAGAGGGTCCTGATCGTTTATTTCAATAAGTCGGCATTTAGTAGATACTCTCTTGCTACTTCTGCCGCTAGCTTTCCTTCTACATTCACTTGATAATTCATTTCTCGCATATCATTATCAGAAATTTGATCAGCCAGTTTATTCAAAGATGCTTCAATTTCTGGATACTCGATAAGCGTTTCTTGCCGTAATAATGGGGCTCCTTGATAGGGCGGGAACAGCGCTTGATCATCCTCTAATACGCGGAGCTTGTATTGACGAATTTCACTATCCGTTGAATAAGCATCAAGTAGGTTAATATCTCCCGATTCAATCGCTTGATAGCGTAGCTTAGGTTCCATTGTTGCAATAGATGGAAAGGCAATATCATAGCGTTTTTGAATCCCGATATATCCATCTTCACGATCATTAAATTCTAATGTAAATCCTGCTTTAACAGCCTGTTCTATCGATTTAAGGTCCGAAATCGTTTGTAGTTGATATGTTTCAGCCAAATCCTCCGATACTGCTAACGCATACGTATTGTTATAGTTCATCGGACTAAGCATAACCATATCAAATTGCTTTAGCATACCATCTTTCGCCTGCTGGTAGACATCTGCCTCGTTGTTATTGATTGCTTCCTGCTTTAAAAATTCCGAGATGGCTGTGCCTGTAAATTCTGGGTATATATCAATGCTACCAGATTTCAACGCATTAAATACAAATGAAGTTTTTCCAAGTCCTGGCTTTAATTGCACCGTTAAGTCTGTATCCTGCTCAATTAATAACTTATACATATTGATGAGGATTTCAGGCTCCGCTCCAAGTTTTCCAGCGATGACAATTTCATCCTGGTCTTTGCTATTTAGCAGTGGAATGAAGATCATCATCAAAGCAGCGATACTTACTATACTAACGGTTGTTACTGTTTTTCTAAATGACAGCGATTCAAGCTTTTTCAGTAAAACATCGAAGATCAATGCTAATATCGCAGCAGGCACAGCCCCTAAAATAATGAGTGCGGTATTATTACGATCAATGCCTAGTAAAATAATATCCCCTAAACCACCTGCTCCAATTAAAGCAGCTAATGTGGCTGTTCCAACAATTAATACCATAGCTGTTCGAATACCAGCCATGATGACAGGCAAAGCAAGAGGCAATTCAACTTTCAATAAACGTTTAGGTGTGTTCATGCCCATTGCCAATGCTGCCTCCTTCAATGAAGGGTCCACTTCCTTAATCCCTGTATAAGTATTTCGGAGAATCGGTAAAAGCGCATAGACCACTAAGGCAATGATGGCAGGAACTTTCCCAATACCGAACAGTGGAATTAATAGCCCAAGTAACGCTAGAGATGGAATCGTTTGTAGCACTGCACTAATACCAATAATAGTTTCCGCTATTTTCTTTTTATTGGTTAAATAGATACCTAGAGGAATGGCAATAATGATGGCAAAAAATAGAGCTATGAAGGAGATTTGTATATGTTCGAGTAAGGCTGACAGAAGCTGTTCCTTTCGTTCCTGAAACATTGCCACAAAATTAGTCATGCGCTCGACCTCTTTCCCTGAAATCCTTTGCTACAAATTGCAGTATAGTTGTTCGAGTCACCAACCCAATCATCTCTCCATCTTCTTCCACGCCAAGAACGTTATGCTCCGTAAGTTTTTCAAGAATGGTTGTGATGGGCTCATTGATAGCAATAGTATCCCCTAGCTCACTAACATTTACGAATGGTTGCATAACAGTCCGAATATCAAACCTATTGTTGACTGAATTTACCCCTATAAATTGTTGGACAAAATCATTCACAGGATTTTCTACAATTTCTTGGGGAGATCCAACTTGAACAATTTCTCCATCTTTCATGACACATAGTCGATCACCTAGCTTCAGTGCCTCCTGCATATCATGTGAGACAAAGACGATGGTTTTTTGAATCTTACGCTGCATATCCAGTAGATCATCCTGTAACTTCGTACGACTAATGGGATCTAATGCACTGAAAGGTTCATCCATCAAAATAATTTCTGGATCAGCTGCTAATGCCCGAATAACGCCCACTCTTTGCTGCTCCCCTCCAGATAACTCCTTTGGCTTGCGGTGACGATATTTTTCAGGCTCAAGTCCCACCAATTCCAATAGCTCATTTACTCGCTTTTGAATTTTTGTTTTACTCCATTTTTTTAATTCTGGGACAATTGCAATATTCTCTTGGATGGTCATATGCGGAAAAAGAGCAATTTGTTGTAACACATAGCCAATACTCCAGCGTAACTCGTGAATATTATAATCACTAACTCTTTTTCCATTTATCCAAATAGTTCCTTCAGTCAATGGAATTAATCGGTTGATCATCTTCAATAAAGTAGTTTTGCCACATCCACTCGGGCCGATAATAACGAAGAATTCACCTCTTTTAATCTCCACATTGAGGGCTTTGACAGCCACATGGTCGTTACTATACATTTTTGAGACATTATCAAATGTTATCATCTGTCATCTCCTTATAATTCGCTCATGAAATAGTAAATTCGTATTCGTCTATATATTTCACAAATAGTAGCCCTTCCAAACATTGTACGAAAGCTAGTTGGTTCACCTTACCCCTAACTTCTCAACCATTGGTAAAAATGGTAGTAAAACCTCTTTGAGATTTATCATATCATTTTAATCCCAATTACACATAACTCTACCAATCTACTAAATTGACTGTTAATTCCTCCGTATGAGAAGATAAAAAAAACGGCAATTGGGAGGTTATGAAATATGAGTAATGTCTTTCAATTTATACCTATTAGCAAACTGGCTGATAAGTTCCCAGAAAACTCTTGGTGGGCAACCCATTACACGGATTTTAGTGATGATGATCTCGCAGCGTACTATAAAGGCGATTTGCAGCTTCCTTTTCTTGATTTGGATTGGGACATTCCTTTCCCACAGCAAGACAATGTGATCATTATTTTTATTGAAGGTCATTTGACGGTAGATAATCTATACAATGCAGAGACAGATGGTGCAATAGGACTTATGGTGATGGGCAATTTGACAGCTAAAAATATAGCTGTAGGTGGCCAGGAAATCTATGTTCACGGACACCTGACAGTAGAGGATATTTTGTGTGGCTCCTATAATCACGGGGAAACGATTGTCAATGGTCATCTTCAGGCAACAGTATTAGTTCAAGATGATGAGTATCGCTTCAACGTCAATGGACAGAAGTCACTGCCATGTATCGTCAACGTTTGGCACGGAGATGGTGTTTATCAGGAACTCCCCATCCGTATAGAACATGTGTTAATAGACGAGGTTTTTTATGATATGGATGACGATGAAGAAGATATTGAATTTTCATTCGTCACATTGGTGAGTATCCTTAAAGAAGGACGTTCCGCTCTGTCTAATTTACAGGGAATCCCCCAAATCAAGAAGGCAACTCATGTATATTTTACGGACAATCACATCGATGTGGAAAATATTCTAAAGCTAACTGAGTGTATTTTGATGACTGGAGACAAGCCTTATTTTGATTTTGAGGAACAAGGTGTGCATTTCACTGTTCAGCGAGCTCATATCGGAGGTGACGGAGACAACACGAATGATAGCATTTATATGAAAACTTCCCAGTATCATTACTTTATTTGGCTCAATGAGGATCAAACCGTCTCCCTATTAAGAAAATCATTAGATGAAGGAGATGAATGGTGGGACATTACGGATTTACCTCAGGAGCATTTAGTGGATATTCAGGATCACTGGATCATGTTATTAACTTGTGTAAATGTTGCTACCCTTTATGTGCCTACAATCAAGATTCAATATGTAGAACATATTTTACAACATCCGGAAATTCAAGGGCTTGACGAGGATGAAGATGGTTTCTGGGACGGCTCTAAATATTATAGTTTCCGCCATGCCTATACAGATGAAGATGGTGATTTCATTCATGCTCGTATTGAAATTCAAACGCCTGATGAAGCGTATTATTTTTATTCATTAGAAAATCCATCCTATGTTTCCCGGCACTACCAACCACCTAACCATTTTGGTCGCCACGAAATAGCTTTTTTAAATACTAGGCGCTGGGAGGCTTCCGAACAATATTTTGAGAGATTTAAACAATTTATGTCTCAAAATTTTAAGATAGACATTTCAGCGGAATGACATGGAACTATTTAACGTTCGCAACGTTCTATTAATGATAAAAGCTATTTATTTTTACACTTCTTTATTTCTCTTTCACTCTTTGTCATAATAAGAGATAGCTAAACTTTTAATAGAAGGGAGGGAGATGTGGTCACTACCAACATCAAGCCTACCATGAAATACGTTGTTAATTTTTTTAAAGGACTTATGATTGCTGTCGTTGTTATTTGTATTTCGTTTTTTATGGTGACACAGTTGTTTAATACGACAGAAAAAGAAGAGCCTGTCGTCATTGATGATCGCCCGAGTGCGGAAGAATTTATTGGCAAAATCGCTGAAACTGCACGACATCTTGGTGCCAATAATGACTTGTATGCATCCGTGATGATTGCACAAGCCATTCTCGAAAGCGAGAGCGGACAAAGTGGCCTTGGCTCTGCCCCCAATTATAATCTGTTTGGCATGAAAGGCAGCTATCAAAATAATTCCGTAAAACTTGAAACGTCAGAGGATGATGGATCAGGTAATTTGTCGACCATTATGGCTGATTTCCGTAAATACCCTTCCTACGAGGCTTCTATGCAGGACTATGTAAAGCTAATGCGAAATGGTGTTTCGTGGAACAAGGAATTTTATGCAGGTGTTTTCAAAAGTAACACCAAATCCTATACAGATGCGACCAAGTTTTTAACAGGCTCCTATGCCACTGATTCAAAATATAACGAAAAATTGAATTCACTTATCGCTCAGTATGACCTACAACAATATGACAGCCCCGTAAAGGATAAGAAAACAATTACGGTCACGGATGGGGACTCCATAGTTGATATCGCCGAGGTCTATAATGTCAATGTGACTTCTATTAAGCAGTGGAATCAGTTGCGGTCAGATCGACTTGAGGCTGGTATGCAATTAAATATTTATCACTATTAGGCGAAAATCTCCATGCGT
This sequence comes from Lysinibacillus sp. UBA5990, assembly GCF_002429815.1. Lineage (NCBI taxonomy): Bacteria > Bacillati > Bacillota > Bacilli > Caryophanales > Bacillaceae > Lysinibacillus > Lysinibacillus sp. UBA5990. The sequence goes on along the minus strand of NZ_DJAY01000015.1, from coordinate 838,559 downwards.
AGAAATTATGCATGGAGATTTTTTGTGCGAAACCATTCTTTTTTTCAAACGTCCTTATGTAAAAATGAGGCAAGGAAAGGATAGGAATATAGTGACTCGTACACAACTGCTCAGCCTAATCATCATCAACCTAGTACTTTTGCCATTCATTCAGCTTAGCTACAATTTATTATTTATGACTCAAATAGCTGAAAGTTTTTTTCAAATATTCCTGTTCCCACTGTTCATTATTGTAATGAACGTGTTCCTTTGTTGTTGTCGACTTAAAATATCATTTTATATCCATTGGATCTTTATTTATGTAGGACAAGGTACTGCATTAGCCTGTTATTTTGTGTGGCATTATAGTCAGTTAACGCCCTTCCCACATATGCCTCTCGGTGAAGCAGCCTTTGATTTATACATGGTCACTTTTTTAATTGGATTATGGCAGCTAGTCGCATTATTTGTAATCAATATCTGTACGTTTGTCGTTTATTTATTTTGGCAAACCCTCCAAAATAATGACCATAAAAAAAAGCTTTATAGGATTTGACCTAATAAAGCAAGACATTATATATTGGTTAGTCGGTGGATGACGGTTTCTATTCCAAACATACGCATATTTAACGCCCCTGTATGATCCTTTATCGGAAGCCCGATTTTTTCCGTAAATTGACCCAAATTCTCGACAATGTTTTTTGAAGTTCTGCTTGTCTATCCTTTAGCTATTTAGTATCCTTCTGAAGTGTATGAACCTCTGTCTTTAGCTCGTGGCCTCATTCTTTATCACATGAACATCTGTCTTTATTTCTTGCGTGTCAATTTCAATTTCAATTTCATCAAGCCGGTGATTGGCGAGTGCTAATTCTTCTCTTAAAACGGAACGTAATAATTGTTGTTAATCTTGCCCTAACTGTTGCTTTGAAATAAATTTCGAGCAAAAATACCTCGAAAACCCTTATTTTATGTTAAATAAGAAGTATCCCTTTTGAAAAAAGATTGATCAAAACGGATTCTTCCTCTGTGAAGTATTGTTTAATTTTTATAAAAAAGTTTGAGCATTTTCTGTGATCTAATTTTTAACAAATACCTATCCCTTTTCCTCTCTTAAAATGCAGGTATCGGTTTAGTTGCCTTTTGAAATTTTGAAAATGATGATTTATGAAATTGATTCAGTTAATTTTAAACATAATAAAAAAGCACTCTCTCAAGAATGCTTTATAAGTCGGGATATATTGTGGTATGTTAACCTTTATATCTATCTCAAAATATTGCTGATACCTGTTGTTATAAACTTTCTTTAATTAGCTTGATTTTTAGGATGATTTTTACGATGAAGCTCAGTAAGATCTTTTATATAATATAATGAATAGTCATCGTTAATATCCACTTCGAAAAAATAATAATTTTTAGTTTCTATATCTTTAACTTCTATTTCAAACAAGCCCATTCCTCTCATGTAATCGATTTCTTCAGATTTTAAATTTTCTTTAGCAATGCCATAGTTAGTTTCAATATAGTTTTCCACATAGTTGTATACGATAGCGTTTCGAGATTTAGAATTAAAATAATTGTAATTAACAAAAATAACTACTATACAAAATAATAGATTAAAGATAATTATTTTTTTTTTCATTTTCCTCTCCTTCCGCCCTATTAAATATCAAGATTGCAACAATTTGTCAACTATAAAAATTCGATTTTAGTGTCTTTACCTACCAATTTAACAATAAAGAAATTTTACAACTACAATTAGTTATTAATTATTAATTGAAAAACTTACCATTCTTATAGATTTTTTTAAACCTAAACTAAAATCGAATTTAATAGATATAACATTAATATTTCTTATTTTGTAATTAAAAGTAAATTACGCGTTTATTGTATTTATGTTCTCTTCTTTCTTCAATCACAATTCTCCATTCCAACACTGATAAGAATAGTATTTTTGAAAAAGATGTATTAGAAGCTTTAAACATGCTATCCAAACGGTATCAAAATGACAAGTGTGAAAGAAAAGGGATTTCTGTTAGGAGTAAAACGGTGCAACTTTTACAAAAGGTATAACTTTATTTTAAACGGAACATCTTTTTTATAAACGGTACGACTTTATTTCAAATCAGCCCCAACTGCTCCCCTTCTGTCCTTTGAGTTTAATAGTGTTGCTACATTGAAATCAAAAAGAGAAGCCTATAGCTTTGGCTTCTCCGGAAATAAAGTACCTACTTCTGTTAGTGTTGTGGCTAAATCGTGGCGATAGAGTGCATGCTGTTTATCTAAGCTATTAATGGTCACTTCATTACCACCAAGTGAAGAATGGACATACAGATTATCGCCCATATATAAAGCGATATGGCCTGGAAAATAGAGCAAATCACCTTTTTGTCTAACCTCTTTCTTTATTTTCACAATAGGAAATCCCTCTACCATTTTGGCATCCCGAAAAATAGTAACACCATTTAACATATAGGCCATTGAACATAAACCGGAGCAGTCAATTCCTAATGGTGATTTGCCACCCCAGCGATAGGGTGTAGCTAGATAGCCTAACGCTGTTTCGATCACGTTTTCTCGAAAAGAATGCTCGGTTATTTGCGTTTGAGATCGCTTTGCCTGTAGCCACTTAGTGCGAACATAGCCTATTTTCCCCGACACTAATTGTACAGCAGACCATTCTTCTGGTACGTCCTCTTGCGTAACAATGCTTAGACTAGAACCTTTCACAAGAGTCATCAGCTTAGTGCTTTGGATACGAGGCTGCTGTAAAACATCTGCAAAGCTTTGAATAATGATATGCTGTGCTTCGCTGTGCCATATAGCTGCCTTTTTTTCATCCAGTAGCAAATCAGCCTTCTGACAATATCCTTTATAACGATAGGAAGTTTGGACATATACCCAATCCTCATGACAGTCTGTCAGAATATCTACTGTCATGCCATAAAAAACTTCATCGATTAATTCAGAAGTTTCATCAGGTTTGGCATGCAAATTGGCAATCATGGCTTTAATGATAGACTTCATTGTTGTTCCTCCCTCTGCTTCATCATATGGTCATAAACAACTTTTGAAAGACGACCAATAAGTTGGCGAGCCAGATCATTTTCCGTTACGTTTGTTATGAAAACACCAATCATATAATCAATCGAGCTACTGTAGACAATACCTACATCATGATCGACTGTGTCAAGCCCTCCTGTTTTATGGGCTAGTTTTATATCATCTACGAGGTAGCGCTTTAAGCCTTCATGTGCGCGTTGTCTACTTAAAATATCGATGACAAGCCCATTGTAAGGAGATGCTAGTAAATCCTGTTGATAAATACGGGTAAAAAGGTGAGCCATGTCCCGTGCAGACGTAAAATTGTCTACACCCATTGCAAGTCGCTCGACATCCATCATTTTTCGCTGTAACATCGTTTCCTGTAAGCCTATTTGACGGAAATAATCATTTAAAAATTCCATTCCCACTACATCAATTAAGACGTTTGTTGCTGTATTGTCACTTGTTATAATCATCCATACTAGTAGCTCATAAAGCGTACTTTGCGTCATACGTTGCTCCCTTAATACACTAAAATCTACCCAATCAGCAGGAGCAATTGTTAAGGATGAATGAAGGGATATGTTGTGTTTCTCGATATACGCTAAAACAGCTAGAAGAATCGGCACTTTTATAATACTAGCACTAGAAAATGACTCCTCTATTTGATGACTAAATAGAAATTGCTCGGTTTTTGGATTTTTTACAAAGAGATGCACTTTATAGGGAGTTTTTTGGATGAGGTGTTGGATTTGATTCTCCATATAACACCTACCTAACAACACGAATTTGGTGATTGTCTGCATCCATCATAATGATTCTTCCTAAAGGCAGTGACATCGTTGGTAAACAGTGTCCACACGCTATTCCTGAAATAATAGGTCTGTTAAAAGGCACTAGAATTTCCTCGAAGATCGTTTGTAGCGATAAACTTTGCTCGGGCTTATGTGGATTTTCAGGTCCACAATTTGTCCATGCTCCTAATAAGATACCCGCTACGCCATCTAATTTCCCCGCCAGTTTTAATTGCGTTAACATCCGGTCAACTCGTTGTTCACTTTCATCAATATCTTCTAAAAATAGGATTTTTCCTCTTGTATCAATTTCATAGGGTGTACCAAGTGATGCTGTCACTAATGTTAAATTGCCCCCAATAAGTGTACCTGTAGCACTTCCAGCTACGAGCTTGGACATTGGTTGATCTACAGGATTTTTTAAGTCATACTCCTCCACCTCTGCCGCCATTATGTGCTGGCAAAAGGATTGCCATGTATAATCGTCCATCTCTTGCCTAATAAATTCAGTTGAAGGCATTGGTGTATGGTACGTAACTAAGCCACTAAGCTGGTTGAAGGCTATATGTAAAGCAGTCACATCACTATAGCCTACAAAGACTTTAGGATTCGCCTTAATTACCTCAAAATCTAAAAGCGGTAAAATTTTCGTAGCCCCATAGCCACCGCGAACACAAAAAATGCCGTCAATCGTTGGATCTTGAAACATTCGATGAACATCCGCTGCCCGCAGATCATCAGTGCCTGCTAAATAACCATGTCGCGCGTGACACGTCTCTCCTACGACCACCTTCAACCCAAGCTTTTCAATACTAGCTATAGCTGGCTGTAATCTTTCAGGTGGAGTAGCACCTGAAGCACTTATTAAACCAATTGTGTCACCTTTTTTCAATGCCTTTGGACGAATCATTCATTTACCTCCCGTTTCAATGAAGTACGATAAACTGTTAGCTCTTCTTCATTAGCTAAAATAAAATGGCCATCCTCAATTTCCACAAATGAAGGAGGACTATCATCATAACGATGTTGTGTTGGATCATAAATCTCTACAATTTTCTCTCGCTCCTTATAAGGATTTGGCTCAGGTACAGCTGATAACAAAGCTCTCGTATATGGATGAAGCGGATGGGTGAAAAGCTGTTCTGTTTCGGCTAGCTCTACAATTTTCCCTTTATAAATGACGGCCGTCCGATCCGTTATAAAACGTACAACGGATAGATCATGAGCAATAAATAAAAAAGTTAAATGATTTTGTCGTTGAAGATTTGCTAATAAATTCAACACCTGTGCCCGAATGGATACGTCTAAGGCGGATATTGGCTCATCAGCAATAATAAATTCTGGCTCCATCACTAAAGCACGAGCAATGCCAATACGCTGGCGTTGACCACCCGAAAATTCATGAGGAAATCGATTCGAAAATTCTGGAAGTAGACCAACGTTTAATAATGCCTTGCGTACCTTTTCTTGACGTTCCGCTTCATCTTTATATTTTTTGGAAGGATATAGACCTTCCGCCACTATATAATCAACCTTGGCACGCTCATTGAGCGATGCCATCGGGTCCTGAAAAATCATTTGGATTTTCTGCGTAATTTCCCTATCCCAATCTTTTGGAATTTTCCCATGAATAGTTTTGCCATGATACAAAATTTGCCCTTCGGTGACCTCGTTGATGCGCATAATAGACCGACCAATCGTTGTTTTTCCTGACCCAGATTCACCTACTAAGCCAAATGTTTCGCCTTTAAAAATATGAAAACTTACATCATCGATGGCCGTAAATTTATGTTTCCCCTTGCCAAAATCGACGGTTAAATTTTTCACTTCCAGTACTATTTCTTTTTCACTCACTAGCATACTCCCTCCCCTCTGCAAAAAAGGCTTGTAAGGCAGCTGGAGGTTCTACCTTTGGTGCAAGTGGATCTAATAACCAAGTTCGTGCATAATGCGTGTCACTAACCTGAAAAAAAGGAGGGCGCTCGATAAAATCGATTTTCAGCGCATACTGATTACGTGGCGCAAAGGCATCCCCCTTTATTTCCTGAAAAAGATTGGGCGGCGTCCCTTTGATCGAATACAACGCCTCTCCCTTAGAGCCGAGCTGCGGCAGAGAGGAAATAAGGGCCCATGTATAAGGATGCTTACTATTAAAGAAAATTTCATGAGTTTTCCCAACTTCAATCACATCACCCGCATACATCACCGCGATACGGTCAGCCACTTTGGCGACCACGCCTAAATCATGCGTAATATAGACGATCGTTAAGCCATACTTATGCTGTAAATTTTTTAATAGTTGCAGTATTTGCGCTTGAATCGTTACATCTAGAGCGGTTGTTGGTTCATCACATATTAAAATATTTGGCTTACAGGCAATCGCAATCGCAATGATAATACGTTGGCGCATACCTCCAGAAAATTCATGAGGATATTGCTTATAGCGTTTTTTCACATCATGAATTCCAACATCTGTGAGTAGTTTTAATGTTTCTTCATAAGCCTCCTTCCCCTTTAAGCCTTGATGTAGCACCACACATTCCTCAATTTGCTTACCAATCGTTTTTAGCGGATTTAAAGATGTCATCGGGTCCTGCGTCACCATCGCAATTTCCTTACCTCGTATACGGAGCCATTCTTGCTCTGTCGTAAATTGTCCTAAATCCTGTGCTTGGTAAATGATTCTGCCCTGCTTAATGCTGCCGTTTTTGTCGAGCAAGCCCATAATGGATTTCATTAGTACAGATTTGCCCGAACCGGATTCACCAACAATAGCTAAACTTTCTCCTTTATATAAATCAAGAGAAATATCTCGAATTGCTGTTAAAACACGACCACGTACTGTGAATTGAATAATTAGATTTTGGATCACTAATAGGCGTGATTTTTTAGATGTCACTGATTTCATCTCCTTATACATGGTTTTTCGGATCTGCTGCATCTGCAAAGGAATTACCAATTATATAAAATGCAATAGTAATGACACTTAACACAATACTCGGAAAAATCAGTTGATATCGTAAGTCTGGCGACATCATGAGCACACGCCCTTCATTAATTAAATTACCTAAGGATGGTTCACTAATTGGCAGCCCTAAGCCAATATACGTTAAAAATACTTCTGCCCCTATGGCAAAGGGAATAGCTAGACTCATGCGTAACATAATGACAGAAATTAAATAGGGTAATAAATTTTTAACAATAATACGGTAATCAGGAGTCCCTAAACATTTAGAGGCTAAGTTGTATTCACGGTCCCGCAAAATAACAATTTGATTGCGAATAAATCTAGCCATTTCCACCCACCCCGTTATACACATGGCGATAATAATCGTTGATATACTTGGTCGCAAAATATAAGACATTAAAATGAGTACAATGGTTGTTGGAATATTATCAACTACGTTATACAGTTGTGTAATAGGCACCTCTAACTTTCGCGAAAAGCCCCATAGTGTACCAACTGTAATTCCAACCACGGCTTCTACCAAGGCGACTACACAGCCAATGAATAAGGATGTCCTTGTCCCCGCCCAAATTCGTGACCATAAATCCTGCCCAATTGAGTTTGTACCAAACCAAAATTCAGCATTGGGGGCAATATTACGTGCCTGCATCCCGGTTTGCTCATCTAGGTAAATTTCCGTTGGTGATTTTTGTACTGGTAAATACGGCTGAAGGATCGTAAAGCCAACAATAATAAGCACGCCTACTAATAAAAAAACAGCTAGTCGATTTTTCAAAAAGGATTGCCATGTGGAACGCCAATAGGAGTAATTAGAATGACCTGTTTCTTCTGCTTGTCGCGCATCGACTTCCGCAAATTCAAACAATGTGTCCCGTGATTTATTAGAAATATTATGAATTTCATTCGAATACATGCCCATTAACGTACTCCACCTCCCTTGCCCAGTTTAATCCGAGGATCCACGAGTGCCATGGCAATATCCCCTAAAACAAGTCCGATAATACCAAGGGAGGAGAACACCAGCACTAAGCCTTGAACAATCGTATTATCCTGTCGTTGAATCGCATCTACGAGTAAGCCCCCCATCCCTGGAATGGAATACAAAGATTCGATATAAATGGAGCCAGTAATGGTGAACAAAATGGTTGCAGGTAAATATTGCGCCATTGGGATAAAGGCATTTCGCAAAACGTGCTTGAACATTAATGTTCGTTCCTTTATTCCTTTAGCCCTCGCTAGTTTAATATAGTCTTTGTTCAATTCATCCACCATATAACGCCTCATCCACATCGCGTAGGAGGCTGTAGGAGCCAATGCCATAGAAGTTAGTGGGAGAATCCATGTAATCGGTCTATACTCATCAAAGAGCATCGGCAATTGAAAGAAATCTGTAATATACATTTGTATCACTAAATAATAAACAGCTGCAGGTACAGCTACGACAAAAACTATATAGCCTGTCCCAAGTCGATCGAGCCAACGCCCCTTACGATAAGCCATCATAATACCTAGCGGCACACCAATTAGGAGTGAAAGGGCAACGGCTCCTAAACCAAAAAGTAGTGAATACATAATTTTGTCCCCAATAATCGTTGTAACAGGTACATCCGTACGATAGGTCACCGATTTCCCGAGATCCCCTTGTAATAATTTCGTGTAAAAGTTCCCTAACTGGATAAGCAATGGATCCCGTAATCCTAGATTCGTTAAATAGATTTCTTGCTGAGCAGGGGACATTTTATCGGCTGCCGCACCTAAATATCCTTCCTCTGGCATTAATCGTAATAACGAAAAGACAATAGTAATAATAATAAAAAGGGTTAACACGGATTGTAAGAGTCGTTTTCCTATATATTGCAACATCGCGCCATCCTCCTATGTCAAAAAGACTAAAGGAGATGCCGACTGTTCCTTTCGGTATCTCCTTTTTCATCTACGATCCCCTACTACTTTTTAGCATTCGCTAAAGCGTCAGCACGCTCTTGTTCCCACTGAGCAAGCGCTTTCTTAAATTTTTCATTACTCATTGGTTTTTCCAAAACTTGCTGACCTTTAAATTTCTCAGCAGTCACACCAAATGGTGAATACTGTGCCTCAAAAGGATTTAATTTGGATGCAACATAGCCACTACCACCAACGGAATATGGAATCACAAAGGCTTCTTCAATTAAAAAGGCCTCTGCCTTTGCAAATAGCTCATAACGTTTTGCCACATCAATCGTTACTTTTGCTTCATCCACAAAGTTTTGATACGTAGTTTTTCCATTGGCTTCTGTGTAACCCTCAGCTAATTCAGGTTTATTATAAGTACCATCCACTGTAAATGGGTCTGTATACGTGGATGGATCGGCATAATCTGGACCCCAATTTGCTTCTAAAAGCGCAAATTTGCCAGGACGACGCACCTCAGATAAAAAGCCTGTCGCTGGACCTGCCTCTACAATAATGTCGACATAATCTGTCCCCAGTAATTTTTCAATTTGCTGCTCCACTACTTGAGAACGATTTGCCCAGTCTGGACTACCCGCGTTATATGGCAATAACACTTTCACAGGGAATGTAGCTTTCCCCGCTAACGCTGCTTTAGCTTTTTCTTTGAACTCAAGTGCTAGTTCTTTATTAAAGGAATCTTCATTGGAAATTGTCGCAAGTGGCGTTAATTGTGTGTAGTCTACTCCTGCAACATCTACAAAGTTTTTTGGAGTAATCGTGTTGCTCAGCAAATCGGCTGGATTATAAGGCTCCACCGTTAGCATTGCGGAAACACGATCCATTGCATGGAATATTGATTTTCGGAAATCTTTGTTGTTGACGGCGATCTTCCAGTTATCTGGTTCATATTCTGCGTCAAATTGTGGGTTAAAGTTGAGAGCGTAGAAGTAGGTATAGAAGTTATTTTGTGTTTGGCGAACTTGAGATTTTTTCTTATCATCCTTAAACCATTCATCAATAATGGAAGTAGGAATACTAGCGGAATCAATTTCTCCTCGTAAAAACAGTTCGGGTGCTACCGTTGCTGCTTCTTTATTATATTTGTAGCGGATACGGTCAATCAGTACTTTGTCTTTATCCCAATACGTATTATTTTTTACTAGAACACGCTCATTTTGTGGCTCAAATTTATCTAAAATATAAGCGCCATTATAAAGGAAATTTTCACGTGTTGTTCCAAAGTCCGCCCCTTTTTCTGCAATGAACTTACCATTCACTGGGAAGAAACAAACGTAGTTTAACATAGAAAGAAAATAAGGTGTAGAAGCTTCTAAAGTATATTCTACTGTATGTTCATCCAACGCCTTTATGCCTACCTGCTTGAAATCCGTCATTTCACCGTTATAGAAAGCCTCTCCATTTTTTACAACTGTCGCAATCCAGGCTGTCGAGGATTCATTTTTGGCATCAAGGACATACTGCAAACCGTCTACAAAATCCTGTGCAACTACATCTGCGTATTCCTTCCCTTCATGTGTCACCCATTTGGCATCATCACGCAATTTGAAGGTCCATACCGTTGCATCTTCATTTGCCGACCATTCTTTCGCTAATCCCGGCTGGACTACACCGTATTTATCATACTCAATAAGACCATCCACCATATTCGCCGCCACCGCAAATTCATTTGTTTCAGACGTTTTTAAATAATTTAATGTTTTAATTTCCCCTGAATACACGACACGATATTCCGATGCTTTTTCACTCGATGATTCATCATTGCAGGCTACACAAAACAATACGACCAGACATACGAAAAGCCACCAATATTTTCTCACATGCATCCCCCTAGTTATCTTTTTATAATGAAAATCCTATTGGAAGGGCCGATGTCATGACCTTCAATAGGATTTTTCAAACATTAGCTAGGTCCGTCTATATGACCTTCTCTCTATATACGCAATCCAAAACTACTCATTCAGCATGACAACAGCGTGTCCTATTGGCTCACACGTGCCTAAGTAAAAATCCAGCCTCACAGTCAAGTTAAAAATTGTAAAATACGTAATACCTCATAAAAATCGTCTGTGATGAATTCTACTGTATTATGTGGTTTAAATGTGGCATTTGGATAAAAGGAATTACGAAAAGCACGTGTATGATCTCGATATATGATTTCTACTATAAAGCGTTCTGGTAATGGTACCTGAATATGTTCTCGTGGCACCTTCATCGAGGATTCTACCAGTCGCTTGGTTTCCATAAGCGTTAGCTTCGGACTGACACTAATAGTTGCATTCCCTATTCCTTCTTTGGTCGCAAAGGTCACAATGTTTTCATTTACTGCATGAATTTCTTCGGTCAAGCCTACATCTCCACTGACAAATGAAACAGGAACACCATGTAATGCCGCTGCATACGTATTGATTAAAAATTCACTCGCATACTCACCATTTATTTTGACATCAGCATACGTGCAAAGTGTATGGGCTAGCGGATTACGCTCGCTTCCCCCTTTACTGTGATAGCCAATAAAAATCGCACGATCAAAGCTTTGATCGAGACCTGCTACCATACACATCGGATCGTAAGTCCAGCCACGGATTACCTTACAGTTGATAGGTAAATATGAAATATCAAGATTGCGTGCTGAATCGTGCGCATCCTTCAATAGTATTTCTGTTGCTCCACCCGCTATCGCCCCGTCAATTGCAGCTTCTACTTCTCGAGTCATTTGTTTTTGAAAAAATTGATAGTCAGGTGCATTTAACTCTGTTTCACTCCATGTAGTTGTACCGGTAATACCTTCTATATCGGCGCTAATATAAACTTTCATTGATATCGAATCTCCTTTATTTCATGATCTAAAATCGTTACCTGAATAGCTCCATAAAAGGCTGTTTTTGCTTGAACTCGTCTCGCCCAGGCCACATTGTGAAAATCGTAATGCCACCATTCCTCTGCATAATTACTAAAGCCTACTTGTGTCATACAGTTATATAATAAACGTCGATGTTGACAAGCCTCTGGATTCTCCTTTGGGTTATGTTCAAAATAGCGTGTAGCTGATTTTTCATTCATTTCATCAAAGGCTGTACCGAGATCCAGAGCTTTCCCTTGTCTATCAGCAAGCGTTATATCAATAGCACCTCCTGTTAAATGGGGTGCCAAATGAGCAGCACCTACACTTGGCAAGGCGACATACTTTTTGGTTGCCTGTAGTAATTCTTGTTCCGCGGCATCTGGCATGATGCGCGCCAATTGCTTTGAAAAATGATTAAATAAATACTGCTGAACTTGGAATGGGCGATAGCCGTCATAGAGGAGCAGGCTATAATCCTTAGGTAATAATGTCAAAGCATGCTGCAAGCGTTCAACTACACCCTCACGTACATAAATGGCTCGTAAACTATTAGAAATTTTTTGCTGATAGTAGATAGGTTCTATAAAAATTCTTCTATGTGCAGCTGTAATCTGTATTAGAGGCTCTTGGCTTTCGCTAACAGATGGGCTCTCAGGAGAGTTTCCATTCAAAGCCGTTCCAATCGATTGAAAGAGGTTTACAATACTAGAACACCCCCACTAAATTATTAGATAATTCAGTTTTTTTAAAATGAATATTATCACATCTCTCTATCGTTGACTAGACAAAAACACAATTATTACAAAATAATGGTTATTCTCTTATAATGACTTATAATCCAGCAACATATCGTCGAAAAATCTCCTTTATCCTCTATTTAAGGATTTTATTCATCACATGCCCCACACATGCTAAAAAAATTATGAATCTTGTATACTTGCGCAAAAAAGGTTATTGAAACACTGTCTATGTCTCAATAACCTTTTCGCTATGCCTTTTGAAAAGAGTAGGCTTCTACTCGATGTCCGTTGCGACCAATTGTTGTTTGTGCCTGAGCTAGTGAATTGAGAATGGCTTCCTCAGTTGCCTCTGCCGCAGCTGCAAATAACCAATTCATAACAGGATGATCCTCACGGAGCTGTGTTCTTGTTTCTACAAGCTGTTCAGACATATGTGGGATGTTGAGCGCAGTTGTAAAGCCTATCACAATGTCTCCACTGCCATGAGAGTAATGGCTGCCTGTCCGACCTAAACCTATCCCACAACGTTTAATGACTCTCTTCAATTGACGACTGCTAAGTGGAGCATCTGTGGCAAGGACTATAATAATCGAACCATCTGTTGGAGCTAGTGTCGAGGCACATTGTATTGTAGGGGCAACATAACGTTCCGCAAAAAATTCGGAACTATGACCAAAATTACTAAGCACCATGCAGCCCACCGTATAGCTAATTTCATCGTTATCGACTTTGACAATACGAGAAGAGGAACCAATTCCCCCTTTATAGCCAAAACACATCATCCCTTTTCCTGCGCCAATGGCCCCTTCTTGCGCTGTATTCGAAGAGGCATTACTGATGGCTTCTATGGCATGCTCAGCTGTTACTGGACATGCTCGGATGGAATTTAAATAACTATCATTGCATTCGCCTACAACCAGATTGATGGTGCCAGTCGTTTGCCCTATGTCCTGATTCATGTCGAGCATATATCGCAATGTTCCCTGCGTAACCGCTGGTACCCCGAATGTATTCGTGAGCATAATCGGTGATTCGATTACACCTAGCTCATTCACCTGCACGAGTCCGGTTGTTTTGCCGAAACCATTTAACACATAGCTAGTCGCTGTAACTTTGTGCTGAAATAAATTCCCCCCATGCGGTAAAATAGCTGTGACACCTGTACAAGCATAACCACCTTCATGATCTAACGACTTATCCAATGTGACATGTCCTACTCGTACCCCTGCAACATCGGTAATACAGTTTTTCTGCCCAACTGGCAATGTCCCCACTTCAATGCCGAATTGCCTTACCTTTCCCTGCATATTACGTTTCCTCCTGAATCGCCATAGATACAGCTGCCTGTGCATGAATAGCCGTTGTATCAAATACTGGTACATCGATATCATGCTGTTGTATGAGCAAGCCAATTTCGGTACAGCCAAGAATCACTCCTTGCGCTCCTGCCTGCACAAGCTCATTGATCACTTGGATATAATAGGTCTTCGAATTTGGTACAATGCTCCCTAAACATAATTCCTCATAAATGATCCGGTTTACTTCCATACGTGAGTTGTGATTCGGCACGATGACCTCTATTCCATACCCCTCTACCCTCGACTTATAAAATTCCTGTTCCATTGTATACATAGTGCCAAGGAGTGCTATTTTTTGTAGGCCAGCCTCTTTTATTTGCTTAGCCGTGGCATCAGCAATATGTAAAATGGGGATAGTGATGGCCTCCTCAATAACTGCTACGACCTTATGCATCGTATTTGTACAAATAACGATAAAATCTGCACCTGCCCGTTCCAGTGACTGTGCGGCTTGAGCAAGCACGAAGCCAGCTTTGTCCCATTGTCCCCTCGCTTGAAAATGCTCAATTTGCTGGAAATCAACACTATACAAAATACATGTTGCAGAATGAAGGCCCCCAAGCTTTTGTTTGACCTGTTCATTTAGAAGCCTATAATATTCGGCTGAGGACTCCCAGCTCATCCCACCAATCAATCCGATTGTTTTCATCATCAAATCTCCCTCCTTTTATTCTATTATTATACGCGTTAGTAGAATAAAAATAAGAGAATTTTCGGAATTTATCACTCTTATAGGAAAAGTCAAAACTTTATTATAATTTATTATATTAGAAAGGTTGATTTTTCATAAAAAAACAGTGTAGACTAAAGCGTACTGTGAAAGGAGGAATAACTTATGGAATGGATTTCAAATATTGTTGATAGTGGAAATAATATTTTATGGACATATATCCTGATTATCTTACTATTAGCCGCAGGACTATATTTTTCATTTGGTACAAAATTTGTACAAATTCGTCTTTTTCCTGAAATGTTTCGTCTAATTGTCGAAAAAAGAGAAGGCGATTCAGGAGTTTCGCCGTTCCAAGCCTTTACGATTAGTGCCGCTTCACGTGTAGGCACTGGTAACATTACAGGTGTTGCCTTAGCCATTGGTGTCGGTGGGCCAGGTGCAGTATTTTGGATGTGGATTATTGCTATATTAGGGATGGCAACAGCCTTCATTGAAAGTACATTAGCACAGGTCTATAAAGTAAAGGATGGCGATACGTTCCGAGGTGGGCCTGCCTATTACATGGAAAAAGCGTTAGGTCAAAGAAAACTAGGTATTATCTTTAGTATTCTATTAACACTAAGTTTTGGATTTATATTTAATGCAGTGCAATCTAATACAATTGCCACTTCAGTTGGGGAAGCATTTGATATAAGTCCAAAGCTCATTGGCGTCTTGCTAGTAGCACTAACAGCATTAATAATTTTTGGTGGTGTACAAAGAATTGTAAAGGTAACACAAGTTCTTGTACCGGTTATGGCCATCTTCTATTTACTTGTAGCCCTTTTTGTTGTGGTGACAAATTTATCAGAAATACCGAATGTCTTTAAATTAATTTTCACACATGCATTTGGTCTACAAGAAGCTGCTGGTGGAGCAATTGGAGTTGCTATCATGCAAGGGGTTCGTCGTGGTTTATTTTCGAATGAGGCTGGGATGGGTAGTGTGCCAAACGCGGCGGCAACTGCCAATACCTCACACCCTGCCAAGCAGGGGCTTGTACAAAGCTTAGGTGTCTTTTTCGATACGATTATGATTTGTACAGCAACAGCCTTTATCATTATTTTAGCTGGTTTATATGATAAAGGTGAAAGCGATGGCATTATTTTGACGCAAAACTCCCTAGCTGTTCATGTAGGGGATTGGGCTCCTTATTTTATTGCCATTTCCATCATCTTCTTTGCCTTCAGTTCAATCATCGGTAACTATTACTATGGTGAATCCAATATCGAATTTATGAATGCCCATAAGGGTTGGATGATTATTTATCGTGTTTTAGTACTAGTTATGGTTATGTTTGGCTCCGTAGCACAAGTTCAACTTGTATGGAATTTAGCAGATTTGTTTATGGGACTCATGGCTCTCATCAATATTGCTATTATCATGATTCTTGGTAAAATTGCCTTCCTTGTATTAGATGATTTTACAGGCCAACGCAAAGCGGGTAAAAATCCTGTCTTTTATGCCAAATCAATTCCGACATTAAAAAATACAGATTGTTGGGAAGAAGATCGATAAAATAGGAACGCCCCTCCATTTAAATGAATGGAAGGGCGTTTTGTTTTAATATTTAAACTGGCTAATTAGTTGTTTTAATTCATCCGCCATATGTGCAAGTGCTTGTGCCGAGGCGTTGATTTCTTCCATTGATGCTAACTGCTCCTCTGTTGAGGCTGCAACATCTTCAGAAGCAGAAGCATTGCCTTTGGCTGAGAAGGCCAAATCTTCCGTCACAGCAGCTACCTCTTGTACACCCGCAGACATTTGCTCAGAGGCAGAAGAAACCTCTTCCATTTTCGGTGTAATTTCATTCATACTTGCCATAATTACATGGAATTTCGTAATGGCTTCATCAGAAATATGTAAACCACTTTGAACATCCTCCGTTACCTTAGCCATAATACTAACAGATTGCTCTGTTTCTTGTTGAATCCCACGTATCAGATCAAAAATTTGTTTAGCCGATTCCTGTGATTGCTCGGCTAGCTTACGGACTTCATCTGCGACAACTGCAAAGCCTTTGCCATGCTCCCCTGCTCTCGCTGCTTCAATAGCGGCATTTAAAGCCAGTAAATTAGTTTGATCCGCAATGCTTGTAATTACATCTAAAATGGATGTAATCTGCTGTGAACGCTCATGTAAGGTTTGAATTTTAGCATTGGAATCAGCAACAGATAAATGAATAGACTGCATTTGATCCTTTGTATTTTGTACAGCTTGTCCGCCCTCATCTGCTTGTAATGTCGCATGCTGTGAAAGGTCCGTCACAGCAGAAGAAATTTCAGCAATATGAAGAATGGCTGTTGAAAGCTCATGTAATGATTCTGCATTTTTATTGGCACTAATAGTCTGACCATCTGCACTTGACGCAACATCTTGAATAGAAATAGCGACTTTTTCGGTTGCTATACTTGTTTGATTCGCATTAGCTGTTAGCTCTTCAGCAGACGATGCCACTTCCTCTGCATTTTGTTCAATTTTTTGAATAAGCGTCCGCAAACTTTCCTGCATATCGTTAAAAGCTTGTCCTAATTGTCCAATTTCATCCTTCGAAGTTATTGTAACAGTCTCTGTCAGGTCACCTTTACTGATCGTAACGGCGCTATCTTTTAATGCTTTAATTGGTTTAATGACAGCCTTCATCACGAAGTAGAAGATTATAGAACTAATAACGACAGCTGCAAGCAGAACTATGATGGTATGAGATAAAATGGATGAAGCAGACTCATCAATTTCCTTGGAAAAGATCGTACCTGTGATTTTCCAATTGGTTACTTCATTCGTCGTATAGAACAAAATACGATCATCGCCGTTAAAGACGTATTCATAGGTACCAGAGGGGCTTTCGTACATTTTATCGAGGAAACTTTCTTTTAGCTTGCCACCCGCTTCTAATGTAGGATGTGAAATGACCAGATTGTCTTCCCCAAAAATAGAGGGATAACCATTTTTCCCAATTCGAATGGAATCTGCAATTTTTTGAAGGTTTGTTAACTTAATATCAATAGCAACAACCCCTGACCGATCCTTGATCTGTTTAGCAACCGTTACAACCATATCACCAGTTCCCGCATCCTTATAAGGGTTAGTAATTAAAGTTTCACCTTTTAAAGCAGTTGCTTGTTTATACCAATCTCGATCTAATGGATTATAGTCCGCATCATTCAATTTTGGTACCTGAGAAAACGAACCATCATTTGTTCCAACATAAATACTTAAAACGTCTGGATTAAGCTGTCCATATTGCTTAAACTTCGATTCTAAAGAAGCTTGTGATTGCTTAACTTGCTGTGCATCTATTTCACTACTAAACACTTGAATGTCATTCATCTTATCAGTAATAGTTTGATCGATAAGCTTATTTAAAATGCCCACACTTTCATTGGCACTAAATAAGATTTCTTCTTCTATAGAATCTTTAGCTGATAAATAAGATAAACTACCTACAGATATAACAGGGATTAGTAATACTAGCGCAAATAGCGTATAAAGCTTGCCCTTAAAACTGCTAAATATTTTTTTCATATATTATTCTCCTTTTGTTTCTTGAAGTGAAAAATATCACTTGTCAGCCTGATATTTGCTAAAACCGTTCCCCACTCTGTATCTGTTTTACATCTCTCCCATATCTTTTATCGGATGAAATATTATTTTTCAAACATATTTATGATTTTTTTATTATTTAGTCTTACAGATAACCACAAATCCCTATAATTGTCAGGAAGAACGAACTATTAGCCCATATCTTCCTAATCATGACTACAAGAAAAATGGCAACTATTAATCCAAACTCTAATGGACTTTGAACTTGCCGATATGATTGGAGAGTAAATAAAAAGAGGTTGCCCAATGATCTATTCGACCACTAGACACCCCCTTTATCATGAACCTAATATTTAAATGTTTGTATGGATTCCTGTAGATCTATCGCCATTTTCGCTAAATGTGTGGAAGCTGCCGCTACTTCCTCCATTGCCGCATTTTGCTCTTCCGAAGAAGCGGCAACACTTTGCACATGACGGCTAGATTTCATAGATACTTCACCTATATAATCAATCTCTTGTACCAGCTGTTCAATATCTTGATGGATGGTACTTATAGCAGCGGTAACTAACTCCGTTTGTGCTTGTACATCAGTAATGGCATCATCAATTTGTATAAAATTATCTCTTGCCACATTGACCTTATTACGACCTACATGCACCGAATCATTGCTATTGACTATATCGTCTTCAATTATTCTTGTACTGTCAGTAATTTGTGCTACTACTTTTTCAATTTCTACTGCTGCAAGACTCGACTCATCTGCCAGTTTGCGTACTTCCTCAGCGACAACGGCAAACCCTTTCCCATGTTCACCGCTTCGTGCTGCTTCAATGGAGGCATTGATAGCAAGTAAATTGGTCTGTGTCGCAATACTTTTTATGACATTCACAGCTGCTACAATGGCTGCAGAATTATCATCTAGATCTTGGACACGCGTATTTAATTCACTCGTGTTAGCTGAAATTTCATCCATCTGTACCGTGGCATCATGGACAGATGAACGACCTAAACTCGCCATATTTTTTGTTTCGACGGTTGCATCATTAACGTTTTGAATGCTAGTGGAAATATCATTCATTTTCTTCAAAATATGGGCCGATAAATTTCGTACATCGCCTGTTAAAGTATCCTGCTCATCAATTCCTTGTGCAATATCTTGAATCGATTCAGTGACGACTTCTGTTGCCTGTGTGACCTCCAAGCTACTAGCTGTTAGCTGCTCAGAGGTCGCTGCTACTTGCTCAGAGGAATCTCCTACTTGCTTCATCATTTGACGAAGTTTTTCTGACATGCTGTTGAATGACTCGGCTAGTTGTGCAAATTCATCCTTTGTTTTGAATTGTA
The DNA here is from genome assembly GCF_002429815.1 of Lysinibacillus sp. UBA5990. Taxonomy (NCBI): domain Bacteria; kingdom Bacillati; phylum Bacillota; class Bacilli; order Caryophanales; family Bacillaceae; genus Lysinibacillus; species Lysinibacillus sp. UBA5990. The sequence continues at coordinate 819,281 of NZ_DJAY01000015.1, read as the reverse complement.
GATGAACGTGTAAATTCCCCTCTGAGAATGTATCCATTTCACTGACCGTTAGTTGGATGTTTTTAGCAATTCTTCTACCAAATACAGTAGCAATAATGATGCTAATGAGGAGAGAAATTGCCGCCAATATCATGATTTCAATACCACTTCTTTCCCCTTTTTCCTTGGTCGCCTCTATATGTGCTAGCATGTCTTCCTGTTGTGCAGTAGCCATCGTCTTTCCAAAGACCACCAGCTTCAAAGATCCATCCCCTAAAATCGGCAAGGCTACTTGCTGAGCCTGTTCTATTGCGCCACGTTTATAAAGCGGAATAATCTGTCCATCTATCGCCTTTTCCCAATCATCAAGCTGTTGTAAAAATTGCTCAAAATCTTGATTGCGTGCGCCTATTTCTTGGAGGCGATTAATGGATGTATGCAAGGTATTGCGAATTTCATGATGATTGTTCAACATTTCTTCCTTACCATATAATATATATCCTCGAATAGCTGCGTTTGCACGCACTGTTTGGAACGAGATATCTTGATATAGATGGATTAATTCCGTATTGTCTTCGATTTCAGCTAGTGTCTTATTATTATTAGTTAAGAAATACATCGCAATAGCTGTAATCATTAATAAGAAGGCTAGCACTATACCAAAAGCAATTTGTAGTTTTCGTTCCACAGTTAATCTCATATGATTCCCTCAATTCTACTGTAATCACCATTGAGTATATCCTACCTAAATCTATTATCCTATAGAATATGTACCTTTCCTCACAAAACATCGCTAAAATTTAACAATAATGAAAACTCCACCTGAAAACTATTGACAATAATATCCACTATCTCGCTAGTTAAAATAGGAAGTAATCCATTGAAAGCCATGGAGATAAAGCGAAAAGAGCGGAAGAAGCAGTACCATTTTCATGAAAAGCTTTCTTTTTTCAACATATTCTCGAATACCTGAAGTAAGCATCATGACACTTAGTAATAATAAGCTATGCTGAGCCCCATATATGTGCATCGAAATTGTGACGGTTAAAGGCAAGATGACAGGAAGAAGAAAATCAGAAGTAAGTCGCTTCCCTTTCTCTTTCATTAATTTTTTTGTCGGAATAGAGTTTGATTTACCTCCTATTAATTTCTTTGCAAGCATATAAGCTAGACTAAAAAATAAAATTGTATAAATAATAAATAATAACAACGGCATTCGGCTTTCTTCATTCAACAAACGAAAATAATCTACCACTTCTTCTGTAGGCAGTTGATAATACTGCATCGTTTTTTGATCCATGAGGAATAATTGTTCGTCCTCCACCATCACTTTGACGGCCATTTCCTTTCCATTATCGAAACGTATATATAAATCGCTTGTTGGGGTAGGTTGGGCTGGTCGACTGATAAGGACTTTTTTAGACCGTAAAGCTTGTTGAAGGTGTTCTGTTTCTTTTACCTCATAACGGTTAAGGTAGAACACATGCTTTAATGGATATATATATTGCTCCTTGCCATCACTTCCAGACATATACCATGCCTGTTGGATAGTTTGAAATTGACTATAAGGTAGAGATACTAGTTCGTCTCTTTGCCTCTCATTGTCCAAAAATAGTAAGAGGGTGATGAAGCTAAGCGTCACACCAAGTAGTAATGTAAATAAATGTCCAACCCGTTTCATAGCTAAAACTCCTTTAATATTTACACATATAGTAATTATTGTCATATACGGTTTACTCATCCAATAAGTTTCATCTATACTAAAGGATGGAGGTGGAACGTGAAATGAGCAAGCCAGAATTATATGTTAACTTAGTAGTAGGACCTAATTGTGATTTTGAATCAATGGCCATTCGAGCTGCACTTGAGTCCTTTGGTGCAAGGGTAACACTTCATTTGATTGGTAGACCCAATGATTTGATTGATGTCTTATCGGGCGTTGATCTTCATGGCAAAATGGATTATCTAATTTTGAACTTTCACGGAGATGAAGGACGGTTTTGTCTGCCTGAGTTAGGGGAGGATGTCTATGAAGATAATGAACCAAAGAGTATATACTTTGGTCCATTGGATGTACAAACTTATAGCCGCCTCCAAGATGTAAAGGTTATTGCAGCAGGCTGTACATTAGGGTGGGAACAGCTCGCAACAGCATTTATGCAAAGTGGCTGTCATTCCTATTTAGCACCAGATGACTATATCGATGGTAACGCGAACCTTATGTTTCTTATTCGCTTTTTCTATGAAATAATCTCTCATCATAAAAATCAGCAGGAAGCATTTGAACTAGCTCAAGCCATTGATTCGGAGACTGCAATGTACAAGCTTTATTTGTCATAAAAAAAGATCGTAGCAACTAAAAAATTGCTACGATCTCTCTTATTTTTCGTGGATGTTTTCAAGCATAGCCTTGTTAAACGCTTGCGACTGTCCCCTCGCTATACTTAACGTTTGCCAGTCAGATCCCTTTACTTGCTTCGCGATATAAATAATTTGACCAATATGCTGTGAATAATGAGCCATTTGTCTTTCTATCGCATCGATTACTGCTAGCTTTTCCCCCCTGATTGTGACATGCCCCTCCAAATCGGATTCTGTAATAGTCGCCAAAGCACCTAAAAATACTTGCCAGCCCTCTTCCCAGACCGCGAGAATAGCTTTTTTTGTATTCAGACTATTGATAAACTCATCATCTCGATTTCGTGTCGTTTTCTCACCATCTGTCGTTAAAAAATCAGTCCAGCGTGAAATCATATTACCACTAACATGTTTAACAATGACCGCGATACTATTGGATTCTTCATTATACGCCCAGTGCAGCTCTGCCCCCTCTAATTGGGCAAGAGCCCCGTCCCCTAACTCTTTCACATTTTTAAACCTTTTTTGGACGACCTGTAAATACGTTTGTGCAATCGTCATAAGCAAACCCCCATCCCCTCTTTTTTATTATTATAAATGGAAAATCTTATAGTTCACTAGCTAATTACCAAGAATAAATTCTCTGATGGTGGTTGCCATTTTTTCCTGCATTTCTTGTGGATCTCCATTTAGTTGGTAACCAATATGATAGACATAGCCATTGTAATATGAATAAAATTCGTTGGCTCTTGTAGTCATTTGATAGATTCTCTTATCCGCTGCGTCATAATTATAGTAAATATAAGGAAAACCTTGATTTGGTGTCATCTCCCGAAATAACAAAGGATTCATAAAATTTAATGCTACATTGGAGATCTTAATGTCCGCAGTATCTTCAATATTTTGAGACTTTACATAGTCTGCTAAGGGATTTCGATCAACATTTGTCACCGTAAAATTAATATATTGTAGATCCACGCCAGTGTAAGATTTTTCTTTAAAACTAAATTGGAATTGCGTTTGCTGACTACCATCATCCATTTTTGATGTTACCGCATATACTTCCTGAATGTTCGGTTTAAATGGCAGATTTTCAGAATTAGTGAGATGGATAGCATTTCCCAGCAAAGTTGCTACTGATTGCATAGCCTCGAAGCCTTGAAGTGGTGCATAGTACTTGATATTTTTTGCCTGACTTAAATAATTTGCTATCGGAAAAAACTGACTGAACGTTGTATCTTTTCCTTCTACTTCTGTATGAAATAAATCGGTGAATAGAAGTTTTTTGCCTTCATCCTCTACCTCTGTCGTCACCTGATCCATTGGTTGTGTTACTTGCCAAGCAATGAAAAATAAAATAGAGCATGTGATCATGATCGTGAATGCACGATTCGTCCATTTTGACTTGGAAGGATACGACTCGTGCTGAACTTGTTGTCGAACCTTTTGAATAATCGCCTCTTTATGTGCCGTGACATCCTGTAACACCTGCATTGTATGATTATCCATGGAAAAGTACCTCCCATTCAATATGTTGTAAATCTATCTTTAATAGTTCCTTCCCCTTCTTCAAACGTGATTTCACCGTACCCTCTGGGATTGCCAGTAGTTCAGCAATTTCTTTAATCGTCATTTCCTCCAAGTAATAATAAACAATCGCTTCTCGCGGCTTGATGGGTAAGCGCAAAATGGCTTCATCTAATAAAGCATGTTCATCTTGAAGAATGAGTGTATCCTCAAAAATGGCTTTTTGCTTTAAAAATTTATGTTGAAATTTAATTTTTCGATAGGCCCAGCTTTTTAAATAATCTTTGCATTTATTGATTGTCATGCGGGCAAGGTATGCCTTCATTTCTCCTCGTTCCTCATATTGTTTTTGATGATAAAATTTAATAAAAACATCCTGCACAATATCCTCTGCTATTTGTAAATCCTTTGTATAGTAATAAGCAATACGAAACAAACTCTCCGTATGTATAGCCATCAGCTGCTCCAATTTTTCTATATCAGACATATACATTCCCTCCTTCTACACTATAAACGATTCCCAACCAGAAAAAGATTATTTTTCCAGATTTTACAGGACATAAAAAAACCGTCTCAAAAGTTCGAGACGGTTGCTAATTATAAATTTTCATCAACATATGTTTCAATATCAGAAGCTATTGTATCAATTGGTACATCTTCAATATTTTCAGCGAAGCCATTATACATTTTAACGATTGTTCCATCTTTATCGACTAGGAAAAATTGATTACCATGGATAACTTGATCACTATTAGGATCGTTTTTCACTAAAATTTTCGTATTTTTAACCGCAAACTGTTCGATATATTTTTGTGAATAACCTGTAAGAAGATTCCATTTAGAATCATCTGGCACATTATATTTACTAATATAGTTGGCTAATACTTCTGGCGTATCAACATCTGGATCTACGGAAAAGGCGACGATATTATAATCCTCTACCCCTTTTTTCTGAAGCTTTTCTTGGACTTGTGCCATATTCAAGGACATTGGTGGGCAAATCGATACACAGTTCGTGAAAATATACATACCGATCCATGGCTTGCCTTTTAAACTTTCAAGCGAAACCGTCTCTCCACGCTGATTGACATGTTCAAAATCAGGTATTTCCAAACTATAATCTGCTTTAAATTTGGAATTCCCACAGGCACCTAGTACAGTCGCACAGGCTAAAAGCAATACTAGCCCAATTAGTTTATGTTTCATGTTAACACTCTCCCTAACCTAACTATCCTCATCCTAACTTAGGCTGTAAGCATTGACAAGAACTTCTAGGTGACAGCTTTCGTACATATTTGTGAAATTAATTTCATTTTAAGGAAACAAGTGCCTCATGAATCGCATCTAGCTTTACTTCGACACGGTGTAATAAATAAAAGGACACTAAAATCGGAAAACCAATATCCGAAATCATGCTTAACCACTGTTCCATTAATTATCCCCCTCTCACTAAGATAAAAATGGCCTTTGCAGTTCTCTTAGCAAAGACCATTTTTGCATTATTCTGTTGCTACATCGAATTCTGTTACTTGTCGGTCTACAATGCGTGCACCTTTGATAGCTGCTAACGACCCAGCTTGTCCAGAAAATACATTTTTAGCCAAAATAGTTTGCATGACCTTTTGAATGTCAGCTGCGGTTATTGCTGGCTTCGGTGCATCAATCGTCAGCGTAGATGTTTTACCATCCACTGTAGCAAATTGTAACTCTAAAACTTGTGCCATCTTCTGATCCCCCTTAAGTTAATTCGCTTGTCTCTTGCTTTTCAATACCAGCCAGTGCTTGTGATGAGAGACTGGCCATCCCTTGTGCGACAGCTACTAAATCTTCTACGCTATGTGTCTTAGCAATATTACGATACGATTTAGTAGTGAATGTTGGCTCGTTTTGCTCATTGTAGCCTTCCACATATTTAAGTCGCAGTGTAGCATGTAAAAAATTCTCATTCGCCATACATCTCACCTCCCTTCAAACACTATATAAAGACGAATTGCTAAAAAAGGGACATTATAGGATGAATTTTCTTTCGGAAGCTCTTATAATAGAATCAGAGAAGGCAAAGAGGTGAACGATTTGTTACAAGGTTGGTTTTTATGGTTTATTTTATTTTGGGTAGTTGTCCTCATTTCATTGATGGCGATTGGCGGCTTTTTCATGTTCCGCAAGTTTTTAAAAGCACTCCCAAAGCAGGATGGAAAGTCTGATTTAGATTGGCAGGAATTTTATTTAGATAAAACAATCCATTTATGGGGACAAGCTGAAAAAGAGTTACTCTATGAGCTTGTAAGCCCTGTCCCTGAGCTCTTTAGACAAGTAGCAAAGGAGAAAATTGCAGGGAAAATTGGCGAGCTCGCTTTAGAGGAAAAAGCATCTGCCATAAATAATGACCTCATTATTCGCGGCTACATCCAAGCAACGCCGAAACGCGATCACAAATTTTTACGCAAAAAATTAGAGCAAATGCAAATTGACATCGCCCCCTACGAACATTTATTTGAATAAAGTAAGCTACGCTGCACATAAACTTGTGCAGCGTTTTTTTGGATCGATTGGGGTTGTTCTTCGTTTCTTTTTTAGCGTGGCATCCTTATTTGCGGTTTTACGGCCCTATGATGGCTCTATCCGCCACTTTTGTTGGGCTAGCCTCATTTGAAGTTCTATCCACCACTTCGCTGGTTTTATCTGCCTCTTTTGCGGAGATAGCCTCATTTGGTGCCCTAGCCACCACTTTACTCGATCTATCCGTCACTTTGCTGGTTTTTATCCGTCTCATTTATCGGAACATCCTCATTTGGCGCTCTATCCGTCACTTTCCTCGCTCCACCCACCACTATGACCATTCAATCCACCACAAGCATGACAAGTCAATCTGCCCCACCTCCTAACTCAGAGCATAAAAAAACTACACCAGTTTGAGTACTAGTGTAGTTGAGGAATCGTTTTTTTGATTTTTTTAAACTGGATCAGCATGGCAATTCGCCAAGGTACTAACATGGCGAAGGCTAGGATCCAGAACATGCCTGCTAATTCGCCGACATCGATGGAGTTGCTTAAAATCATTTTGGCCACTACTCGGAATATTAATAAACCAAATAATATAAAAACGAATGCTTTTGAACGTTTTAAATAAATATCTCGACCCTTCACTTCAAATTTGGAAGTGGCAATTAATATGGTCGAGAACACCATTCCTACAGCGGCTGCTTCTAATATTTGCATGGGTGGCACTCGGAATTGTTCAAATAAAAACATGAGCGCACCAGAAGACATCGCGATTGGCGGAATAATAATTTTCTTCTCATTTGTTGGAATTTTGGAAGCTCTCATACGTATGACCATGACAAAGCTACCCATAAGAATGGCCATAATGGTTGACCCAATAACATAATAGTGAGAAGGGATATTGCTTAACATAAAAGATCCTCCTCTAATGTCAAATTAGCAATTTTGTCCAAGTAATTGGTCAGCGACGGCTCTTAATCTTTCTGGCTCAAAAGGCTTGGTAATAAAATCTTTTGCCCCACTTTCAATCGCTTCTACAATTAACTTTTGTTGGCCTAATGCTGTTACCATAATTATTTTTGCATTTGGAAACTCTGGGATAATTTTTTTTACTGCCGCAATACCAGTCATAACGGGCATCGTTACATCCATTGTTACTAAGTCTGGTTGTAACTCTCGATACATAGCCACAGCTTCTTTACCATTTGCTGCCTTACCTACTACCTCGTAACCCCATTCTGAAAACATATTACTGATTGCAACACGCATAAATAGCGTATCATCCACTACTAAAACTGTAGGCACATGTTCATCTCCCTCCACGTTAAAGTACGGTATGCCTCTTTAGTGTATCAAATTAAAAGCCTGTAAATCCACCGAAAATAGGCTGTAATATACGAGTAATATACGTTAATCCATCAAAGAATAACAAAATACCCACGGCAATCATTATATAACCACCGATTTTCACGATTTTTTGGCTGTGTGTGCGAATCCATGTCATACGTGAAATAAAGAACGATAACACAAAGAATGGAATCGCGAACCCTAAATAATAGGCGAACATATAACTAAAGCCCGCTCCTGGGTTTGTACTAGCCAACATTATAATAGAAGCTAAAATTGGTCCTGTACATGGTGTCCATCCTGCCGCAAAGGCAATACCAATTAAAACGGATCCCAAATAGCCAGATGGTCGATTTTTAAATTGAAACTTTCGATCCTTCATGAGGAAATCAATTTGTAGTAATCCTACAATCATTAAACCAAATACTACGATTAAAATGGCACCAACCTGACGTAGTAAAGTTTGATAGTTCAGGAAAAACTCTGCCGCATATGAGGCACTTAGTCCAATTATGATAAAAATAATTGAAAATCCTAGTAAAAAGAATAGTGTGTGGAAAATGGCACGCTTTTGTAGCATCCCTTTTTCTGATTTTAGCTCATCTAATGTCATACCAGTTATGTACGATAAAAATGCTGGATACAATGGGAGGGTACATGGTGAAATAAAACTTAAAAACCCTGCACCAAAAGCTAAAAATACGTTAATATCTGATCCCATATTTTCGATCGCTCCTTACAGTTACTGCATCCATCGTACCAAAAAACATGATAAATTGCGCCCTTCCTGATTGTGAACGTTTCATGGCAAAATGATGAGATTTCTGAAAAGTTCTTCCCATACATGTAGAACACTTAATAAGCTACTTCTGCATTATGCGCCCCTGTTGATTTTCTGTCAACAAAATTCGCCATTATTCTACATCATCAAATAGGTTGGTAAATCTCATTTAAATCAGCTCTGCACCCATTTTTTATAGTCCATATATGGTTAATTAGTGAGTGAATCACTGATCTTCATGTATACTATTCATAACAAACGCGCATTTGATTGAAAAAAGAGGTGTAGCTCCTTGGAATTAAGAAAAATAAAACCTAAAAAAATCTATGAAGAAGTGACCGAAATTTTGCATGAAAAAATAAGAGCGGGTGTTTTAAAGCCTGGTGATCGACTGGACTCAGTAGAACAGCTTGCTGAACAATTACAAGTTAGCCGTTCTGCTGTGCGAGAGGCGCTATCTGCCTTAAAGGCAATGGGATTGATTGAAATCAAACAAGGCTCTGGGACTTTTGTAAAAAGTGTGCCGCCAAATAGACTGGATTTCCCATTATCTACAGCCATGTTATCAAATAAACTTGATATTGCCCGTTTATTAGAAGTGCGCAAGATCATTGAGGTAGGAGCAGCAGCAAGTGCCGCCATCAACCGTACAGAACAGGATGTTCAAGCAATGTTCCAAATTTTAGATGACATGAAACAAGCCCATGGAGACGGTGAACTTGGTGAAAAAGTGGATTATCAATTTCATGTGGCGATTGCGACGGCCTCCCAAAATCCCCTACTTGCTACCATTCTAGATCAAGTTTCTGGTCTAATGATTGATACGATGAAAGAAACACGCCGCATTTGGTTGTACTCTAAAAAAACAACAAGCGAGCAACTATATGAAGAACATATGAAAATCTTCCTTGCTATTCAGCAACAAAATGAAGAATTGGCTAAACAGGCGATGACCTCTCATTTAAGCAATGTTGAAAAAGTTCTATTACAGTATTTTGAAACAACCGACTCTAATCCACTTTAAAACAGCCTAGCTCTCGACTAGGTTGTTTTATTTTTTCTGAAAATTCCATCAAAACACCTTCTTTCTTAGAAAAATTTGTAGTATGATACATATAGCTATAAGTCATCTGATGACCTGTTGTTTATAAAAAGGAGCGATGCATATGAAAGTAACTCTCTTTGCTACTTGCCTAGTAGATATGTTTCAAGGAGATGTCGGGAAAGCCGTTGTGGAAGTATTAGAAAGACTTGGCTGTGAAATTGATTTTCCTGAGCAGCAAATTTGCTGTGGACAGCCTGCCTATAATAGTGGCTATGTGAAAGAATCCAAAAGTGCGATGAAAAGAATGATCACTGCCTTCGAGCATGCCGAATACGTTGTTTCCCCCTCTGGTTCTTGTACTTATATGTTTAAGGAATATCCAGAGGTTTTTAAGGGAGATCCTGTATGGGAATCAAAAGCAAGTGCATTGGCAGCCAAAACATATGAATTTACTGAATTTATTGTCAATGTATTAAAGCTGGAGGATGTTGGAGCACAATTAGAGGGCAAAGCTACTTACCATACATCCTGCCATATGACTCGACTCCTTGGAGTGACTGAGGCTCCAATAAAGTTATTACAAAACGTCGATGGTTTACAGTATGTGGAGCTCCCCGGAAAAGATAGGTGCTGTGGGTTTGGTGGTACATTCTCTGTCAAAATGGGCAATATTTCTGGCGAAATGGTTCATGAAAAGGTCCACCATGTAGAGGAAACAGGGGCGGATTATTTAATTGGAGCAGATGCTGGCTGTTTAATCAATATTGGTGGCCGTATTCATCGCCAAGGTAAACCGATTAAAGTGATGCATATTGCAGAGGTTTTAAATTGCCGATAAGAGGGGGAAACATTAATGGCCATGAAAACTAGTAATGAACGCTTTCAGGACCGTGTCACAAATGAGCTTGACAATCCATTTATGCGTAGTGCTGTTTCTAATGCTCAGGAGCGCTTTCAAACTCGTCGTCTACAACAAATTCAGGAACTTGGAGATTGGGAAGAATGGCGTTCACATGGAGAGGAAATACGTAAACATGTTTTAGAAAATCTAGATTATTACCTTTACCAATTAAGTGAAAATGTTGCCACAAGAGGTGGCCATGTTTGCTTTGCTCAAACTGCTCAAGAAGCGACAGCTTATATTCAAGATATTGCGAAAAAGAAAAATGCCTCTAAAATTGTTAAGTCAAAATCAATGGTAACCGAGGAAATTAACCTTAATGCTGCTTTAGAGGAACTAGGCTGTGAAGTGATAGAAACGGACTTAGGTGAATACATTTTGCAGGTTGCAGATCACGAACCTCCATCCCATATTGTGGCTCCTGCTCTGCATAAAAACAAAGAGCAAATTCGAGATGTGTTTAAAGAAAAACAGGGTTACGATCAATCGGAAAAGCCCGAGGAGCTTGCTCTTTATGTGCGTGAAAAACTACGCGATGAATATTTAACTGCCGATATCGGTATAACAGGCTGTAATTTTGCCATTGCTGAAAGTGGATCGATTACTCTAGTCACCAATGAAGGCAATGCTGATTTAGTTACGGCTCTGCCAAAAACTCAAGTCACTGTTATGGGTATGGAAAGAATTGTTCCTACCTTTGAAGAAATGGAGGTTCTTGTTAGCTTATTAACACGTAGTGCTGTAGGTCAAAAGCTGACAAGCTATATTACCACGCTTACAGGAATTAAAGATGAGGATGATACAGATGGGCCTGAAGAATTCCATTTAGTCATAGTGGATAATGGTCGCTCTGCCATTCTTGGTGGTGAATTTCAGCCTATTTTACAATGCATTCGCTGTGCCGCCTGTGTCAATGCTTGCCCTGTTTATCGTCATGTAGGTGGGCATACGTATGGCTCTATCTATTCGGGCCCTGTTGGTGTGGTCCTTTCTCCATTATTAGGAGGCTATGATGATTTTAAAGAGCTCCCCTATGCCTCAACGCTATGTGGTGCCTGTACGGATGCTTGCCCCGTAAAAATACCTTTACATCAGCTTATTCATAGACATCGTCAGGTCATCGTTGAAAATGAAGGCAAAGCACCCGTTTCCGAAAAGCTATTAATGAAGGCATTTGGCTTAGGGGCATCTTCTCCTACTTTGTATAAAATAGCTACAAAAATGGCCGCTCCTGCAATGGCTCCATTCACGAAAGACCATACGATTACTAAAGGTCCAGGTCCTTTAAAAGCATGGACTGAAGCACGAGATTTCCCTGCACCGAATAAAAACAGTTTCAGAGATTGGATGAAACACCGCACAAAAGGAGATGAGGAATCATGACGGGTACCATTCTGGATCGAGAGAATTTTTTAGCAAACATTGCACAGCAGTTTGGGCGTTCACCTATTACAACGCTTCAACGCCCCACTTGGCAGTATCAACCACAAAATCGTACATTAAAAGATGCTACAAGCGACGAATTACTAGAGATTTTCATGAAACAATGCGCCAACATTCATACGAATATCGTGATTTCCAATTGTGCCAAGCTTCCTCAAGATCTTCAATCTGTTGTGGACCATTATGGCGGACAATCCGTCATTACTTCTAAGGATGAACGATTTCAAGATTACGGACTATCTAAATTAATGACAGAAAAATGGCCGCAGTCTAATATTCAATATTATGAATGGAATTCACAGCAACCAGAGGAAAATATTCACTATGCTGAAAAAGCCAATATTGGTTTGACCATTAGCGAGATGACACTTGCTGAATCAGGGACGGCTGTACTTTTTAGCAGTAGGGATCAAGGAAGAAGTATTAGCTTCTTACCTAAAAAATCAATCATTTTAATCCCGAAAAGTACAATTGTTCCACGTATGACACAAGCAGCACAGTGGATTCGTGAAAAAATCAAAAATGGAGAAAAAATTCCTTCTTGTATTAACTTCATTACAGGTCCTAGTAACTCAGCGGATATCGAAATGATTTTAATCGTTGGTGTACATGGGCCAATTCAAGCCACCTATATCGTCATCGAGGATCGCTAAGCTCATTAAAGTTGTTGGTATTTGCTACTTCAGGCGGTTGCAGTACTCTTATAGAAAGAAAACAAAAGCTATCGTGACGTCACGATAGCTTTTACTCTATAGTCATAGACATGCATTTATGTTGTTGAATGAGGCACGCTTTTTGTTATGTCTTCTTTTTCATAATACTCTGGATGTGCTTCTTTTAAGATGGAAGTACGTAGCATCACAAGTGAAATCGTAATGATTATGACGCTTGTAACAGGCAATATGATCGTGGCTGGTATAGCATCGTATAATACTCCATATACAACCATACCAATTGGCATCATGGACATTGCCATTGTTTCCATCAGACCGAAAACGCGTCCGCGGAATTCTTCTGAGATGTTTTTTTGCATATAGACCCCTATTGGCATATTAATACCCATTTCGAAAATGGCGAAAATAAAATAAATGATTAGATAAAAACTAACAATCGCGATATAGGAAAAATTCGTGACTAATGGAATGATTGCTAAGGCTAGACTACCTGCTAACAGTAATAAGCTTATTTTTGAGAAACGTAATGGTGCTTTGACTTCTGGTCTTGTCGCGAAATAAAGAGAAGCTATAAGCATACCCCCTGCACCTGATGCCTGAATAAAACCAAAATGCGTTGATTTTACTTTTAGCAATTCAATGATAATAAACGTTCCTCCAACAGCGATGGCAGAAAAGAATAGATTAATCCATAATGCCACCCACATGATTGTTTTTATGACTTTACGCTGTTTGATATAATAGAAGCCGCCTTTAAGCCCTTCCCACACTTTTTCCTTCTTTACATCTTCTCCTCTTGTACTATAGAGTTTAAAATCCATTGTTGCCTCTAAGCAAAACGCCATGATATACGCTACGATATTAACCATTAAAAATACGTCAATATTGAAAAATCCATACATCATGCCGCCAATGACTGGTCCCCCAATGGCAGCCACCGACATTGATAATTGATTAAATGACATCGCACGCTGTAAACGTTCTGGATTTACAAGTGTAGCAATTGCAGATGAAAACGTGACCCCTGAAAATGCGGAACATATTGTATTAAAGACTGTAGCTATGTAAATAGCATATACCGACATCCCTACCGTTTCTGTATAAATCAGTAATCCCCCTACGGTCAAAATGGTCCCTGCCTGTGCTAATAAAATCGTTCGTTTTTTTGAAAAATTATCCGCTACATAACCTGCCAAAGGCGCTACGAGAGCACGAGGTAACACAGAACAAATCATATTAGTCGCAAAGCTCATGGCGGACCCTGTCATGGCTAATATATATAGGCTAAAACCAAACGCCATGACATGTGCCCCTAGCATGGCAATCATTTTACTCGCTGTAAATGTCCATAAATGATAGGTCGCCTTTTTTAATTTCTCCGCTTCATTCATCTCAAAACCCCTCCGTTTTTAACTAAATTAAAAAGTTTAATTTTATTAAACAAAATATACCATAGCTTCCTCTTCCCACGCAAGGAAAAGTTTAATATAATTAAACAAAAGGAGGCGAGGCAGTGAACTCTCTAGGCGCACGAATTCGCAAATTAAGGAAAGAAAAAAAATTAACATTAGAGGCGCTTGCCGGTGATCGTCTAACAAAAGGAATGCTAAGTCAAATAGAAAATGAAAAGGCCAAGCCCTCTATGGAAAGTCTTGACTATATTGCTGAACGGTTAGGTGTAAAGGCTAGTGAATTACTCGAAGAAGTAGCCCCCTCATCCATTCGTTCACTTTTAGAGCAGGTAGAAATTTTATTTGCAGAGGTAAAATGGGGAGACATAGTTCGTCATCAAGAAATTGTTGATTTGATAAAACCATCAGTAGAGGGCCTTCCTGATAGTTACGAAGCAGGCCGTTTATTGTATATATATGCTGTCACACAGTATGAAATGGGATTAACTTCATGGGAAACATCCCTCCTTCAAGCTCGCACTATCTTTAAGGAGATTAATTTACTTAGCCATTGGTTCAAAACATTCATCCTGCAAATGAACATATTGGCGGAAAAACGTCAATATGACTTGGCCTATGCCTGTATTTTACAGGCGCAAGAAATTATTGAACAAGAGGATTATCAGTTTGATTCTCGTGACGCTTTATTAATGGCTTATTATACAAGCATTTTACAGCTTGCCATCGGAGAACATGAGGTAGGGAAAAAATTGATAAACGAAACCATTACAAATGCTCATAAAAACCAACTGTTCTATAAAATTGATGATATGTATCGTATCGGCGCTTATTGTGCAATGATTGACCATGACTTTGAACAAGCTGAGCATATGTTTATGAAGCTAGAGCAATATCGGGCATTTGCCGAACGCGCACTAGTAGATGCTTTAATCTATATTTTACGGGCACATTATTATAATAATTACATGTTTAATTATGAGCAGGCGTTAATAGAAATCGAGAGCTTTAATGAGCTCAAGCATGAGGATTTAGAAATTTTGGATTCAAACTATTATTATGCGGAAAAAGGAAAGTCCTTATATTTACTCGGTCGTTATGAGGAGGCAAGGACTGCGTTTGAGCATTTCCAAGCAACACCTATTTTCGTCAGCCATCCATATGATATTTTAGGCTTAAATGAATGCTTTTCCTATAAGGCCCTTTGCTATGCCCATTTCGGGGAACTGACAACCGCCTATGACATCGCAAAAATGGCATACAACGATTCACTGGATTTAGTTGATTTACCTTATAAACGCAAAATCGAAGAAGTCTATCTGACGATTAAGGCACAGATCGATTCTACATCTTAATATGAAAGGGATTGCACTACTTCGTGCAATCCCTTGTTTTTACTTTTGCTGATCTTCTTTTATTTGCTTATGAATTTTGCGCAATGCTTTTTTAGAACCACGCTCAATATCATGCTGAAGCTTACGTTCTTGATAGTCGACAAATAAGGTCTCAAGATCATATCCTTCAGGGTATAATTCGGTTGCCGGTAGCTCTAATGCAAGTCGTTTCACATGAACCTCTAGCATTTGACCCTTATAGTAGACAGTGACATTATAGAATTGATTCATCTCTTGATAAACAAGCCCGACATCATCATGATCCAATAATTTCACACGATCCCCTTTGGCAAATTTAATGATTGCTGCCCTGCCAGCTTTCCCTTCTTTCGGCTTACGAATTTTACTATCCTGCACCCGAGTCAGCTGATAATCCTTATTATCCATATAATCCTGTGCTCGTTGCAAAACCTCTGCACGGACATTCATTTTTTTAGAAATCCAAAGAGCATTACTCTCTCCAGACGTGCCAATCATTAACTGATACAAGGGCTCTAATGTTTCACTATTAAATCGCATAGCCGCATTCATAAAGTCTGGATGCATCTCTGAAAATCGTTTAATTTCTCCGTAATGTGTTGTCGCTACTGTCATACAGCCCATTTGATAGAACTCTTCCAAAATCGCAATAGCCAGTGCCGCACCTTCATTCGGCTCAGTACCACTGCCGATTTCATCAAATAATAATAGCGTATGGTTATTGGATGCTCTCATAATGTCGGAGAGATTTTTCATATGTGATGAAAACGTACTTAGCGCATTTTCCATACTTTGATTGTCACCTATATCGACAAAGATATGATCGAATATAGCCAATTCAGTGCCCTCATCTGCCACGATATGAAAGCCGGACATTGTCGCCAATGTTAATAAGCCAATTGTTTTCAACACGACCGTTTTCCCGCCTGCGTTTGGTCCAGTAATAATTAGACTTCTATAATCTTTTCCAATCGTAAATTGAAGTGGCACAGCATTTCCTGGTAATAAAGGATGTCGACCATTGATTACTTGGATGTAGCCATAATCATTGAGGCGTGGCTCCATGCCGTCAATTTGTTTACTAAATTTTGCTTTAGCAAAAACCATATCATATTGGCTAATCAGCTCCATATTAATATGGAGGGCGTGAAGATGATCTATTAAAAGCCCTGATAAAGATGCTAAAATCTGATACTCCTCCACCGCCTCTTCAGCCTTTAAAGTAGCTAATTCTCCATTTAATTTAGCGACCACACTTGGCTCCATAAAAACGGTTGCACCCTTTGAGGAGATTTCCACTATCGTCCCCTGTACATGATTTTTATAGGAAGCCTTAATTGGAATTGTATAGCGATCATCCTTTTGACTAATAAAGAACTCCTGTATATACGTTTTATTGGCACTATTGTTCAGGAATTTTGTTAAGCGTTCTTTTATTTTTTCCTCTGTCGTTTCGATATGATGACGAATCCGCTTCAATTCGCGACTAGCAGCTGAATCAACACGATTAGCTTTTATGGCAAAATTAATTTCTTCTTCCACACTTTTAAATTCAGCCATCGAATGCGCGTAAGATGAAAGAACTGGCGCAAAAAATTCCTTATCCAACATAAATTTTTTAATGTTACGACAGCCTCGTAAAAAGTCTGACATGCTGATGAGCTCACTAGGGTCCAAGATCATCCCTTTTGCCAGTTTGGTCATGATATGCTCAATATTGGATACACCTAGAAATGGGACATGACCCTCCGCGTCTACGATTACCCGTGCCTCAGTTGTTTCATTCAAGCGAGTTTTTACAACTGCTAAGTTTGAGCTTGGCATTAATTTATCTAATAACTGTTTACCCAATCCACTTACACAATAGGATTTAACGATATCTTTTAATTCTTGGTATTGTAACTTCTCTAGCGTAGTAAAATTCATTTGTATATGCTCCTCATTCTGATATTTATCATTCATGAAGATACCTACCCAATATTAGATAGCAATGAAGTGTTAAACAAACTAAAAAAAGCTGTGAGGAATCCCCCACAGCTCTATCTTCAAAAGGCGAGTGTTCATAGCACTACAAATAAAACCTCATTTTCAGAAGTTTCATCCATATATGCACCGCTTGATAAAGTATTGTAGGTATCTACATAGGTTTTGAAATAAATCCATGAGCAAATAAGGGGTCTGTTCATGACCTATATCCCCCGTCGCCATATCATTTATTTCATTTAATTTTTACCTAGTTAGAACCTACCGCACTCACAAAAAGCACCTCTCAATTTTTATCATTGTTATCTAATTATTGACATCATCTTACTATATGCTGACTAAATTGTAAAGGTGCGTTGTCCATTTAACAAAAAAAGACTTGTAGAAAATTCTACAAGTCTACTGATTTATGATGGGCTTTTCTTGTTTCTATAATCTTGGAACCTGAGAATAGTAATAATGCTGCCCAAATGATGCTAAATGCCAAAAGCTCTATCTGACTAAATGGCTCTTTATACAGTACGATACCTAAAATCAATACAATGGTTGGTGAAACATATTGAATAAAGCCCAATAAATACAATGGAATATTTTGTGCACCTTTTGCAAATAGGATGAGTGGCACAGCTGTTACTAAACCACTGAAAATCATCAAGATATCTGTTTTTACGTCTACATGTAAAAACGAAGCTTGATGGGTTGTAAATAGATACACATAATAGCCTAAAGCAAATGGTAGGATTAATAATGTTTCAATAGCTAATCCTCTCGTTGCATCCAGTGTAATTTTCTTTTTCAATACGCCGTATATCGCAAAAGATAGCGCAATCAATAGTGCTACCCATGGTACAGAGCCATAATTGATCGTTAAAATAATAACAGCCATAAAGGCAATTCCTGTCGCTACCCATTGTGCGCGACTCAACGATTCTTTAAAGAAAATCACTCCAAAAATAACAGATATGAGCGGATTAATGTAATAGCCTAAGCTTGTCTCAATTAAATGGTTATGGGTTACTGCCCAAATATACAAGTACCAGTTCATTGAAATGACGAAGGAGGCACCCGCAAGCTGCCAGAAATGCTTTTGATGTGACCATAAATATTTTAAGTCAGCGATAAGGTCTTTACGCATTCGAAATACGATGACAGCCAGTACAGTAAAGACAAACGACCAAATCACTCGGGATAATAAAATCTCCATGCTTGGTACATGTTCAAGTAGTTTCCAATAGAGAGGAAAGGCACCCCAAAAGACATAGGCAAAAAATGCCGCCAAAACCCCTTTTTTCTCATTTGACATTGCCACTAACGCTCCCTACTCATAGTGAAATCAATTGCGACCTCACATAATATTAAACTAGTTAAAGAATAGACTTATTATAGGGCTTTGAGTGGCAACTGTAAATGCAAAACTTCTAAACTTCTTAGATCACCGTCCATCGTTCTGCTCTGATTCTAGCTCTGAGATATATTTGCGCACTGTACTATAGCTAATATCTGGATTGATTTGGCGTTTGATGCGTATGTGGATTTCCTTTATGCCAACCCCTTGCTCTCGCATATTTCGGATCATTGACTTAAGAGGTCCCGTTAATGACTCTCTAGACAAGGACGTATATTTACTCAGTTCAATTAATAGCTCTGTATTTTGTTGGCGGAGCACCTGCATTTCCTCTACAACACAATTATATTCCGTTACTTTTTTTTGAAGGACAATGTTTTGCTGCTTAGATTTTTGCAAGTCCTCTGTCAATACTGCATTTTGTTTTTTTAATGTTTTTCGTTCTTGTTCTATCCCATTTTGCTTATGATCTAAATCTGTATGTCTCGCACTATACACTTTTTCCTTATGCAATAACTCTAAATAACGGCTTTGTGGAATAAGCATTAAAGTTTCAGTTGCGCTAAGAGCAAGCGTTCCATCTTCAAAACGCTCATACGACAATGTAGAGGATTTTATTTTATTGGTCATCATTTCACTCCTCCACGAATGATTTCATGTAATCGTATTGCTTTGTATAACATCTGTTCGCTTCCTTTTTCATTTGATAATCATTCTCATTTAATTTTATCATAATCAGTATTTTCCATTTTGTCAAAGAACATTTACTGCATACAAAATAAAAAAGCTTCTTGCAAAAATTTCTACAAGAAGCTTCGAGTATTACATTTTTTTCAATTTTTCATATTCTAATTGCAAACGTTCAATACGTTTACGACCTTCTTCACGACTTCTAGCTGTTTCAGCTTGAATTTGCTTCGTTTCTTGAATACCTGCCATAATTGTTTGCCATGTTGTTTCAATAGTTTCAATTTTTATGCTCGGGCTACCTGCTGCACGTGCAATATTAACGCTATTTTTACTAATGTTTTCAGCATTGCGCACAAGCATTTCATTCGTACGTCGATCTAGCTCAACCATAGAATCGGAAATAAGCTTTTGACGCTTTAAAGTAACGGCATGAATTAAACCTTGTTTAAAAATAGGGATTGTCGTCACAAAGGCTGAATTAATCTTCGCAATTAAATGGTTATTACCCTGCTGCATTAAACGTATTTGAGGTGCAGATTGGAATGACACTTGCTGCGCCATTTCTAAATCATAGCGACGTTGCTCTAATAATTCCACTGCACGCAGCATTGTTTCATATTCCATTGCTGCTAATTGATCACCCGTCTGAGCCTTTTGTTCAAGGGCTGGTAATGTTGAACGAACATCTTCTATCTTTACTTCAATCGCAGCGACAAATTTACTTAAAGATTGGAAGTAATTTAAATTTTGATCGTATAGATTTTCAAGATCAATTGTATTACGTTTCATTTCACCTTCATATTTTTGAATTTCGCGGTAAATGACATCTACTTCCTTATTCATGCTGTCATATTTAGATAAAAATCTTTCCAATTGCTCTTTTCCTTTATTAAAGAGCTTGGAGATGAAGCCACCCTTTTTCTCCTCCGAGAAATCTTGAGGATCAAATTTATCCATAATTTTATTGAGATTATTTAATAGGACACTCGATTCTTCTAGTTTGCTGGACTTCATAGTAGCCAGCATTTTATCTGAAAAAGTAGAAATGCCACTTGCTGTTTCTTTCCCCAGCTCTAGCATGGCAATTTGATCTTTAACATCAATTCGTTGAGCAAGTGCATGAACCTCTGGATCTTTCTTTAACATAAGCTGGTTTTGCGCAATTTGTGATAACTCTTGCTCAGATACAAGTACCGGCTTTTGTTCAGGCTCTTGTTGCATTAGTGGATTAGGCTGTAATAAAGGATTTTCAGTAGCGAATGGGTCCTTGGATTTTAAAAGATCATTGTTGAATTCAGACATACGTTTTACCCCCTGCAATTTATCTCTACAATTTACTTACGATTACCTTGGAAAAAGGTTTCATTTCCGATAGAAAGACAAAGCCAATTTCAAGCTCTTTTTTAAATTATAGCTTCTTTCTAAACAAAATTCGACTGATTATGCAAATTCCTTTACATTGTTTTCTAACATTGGCACGAAACAACCAAAAAGCAGCTACATCATCGTGTAGCTGCTTATCATTTAAGTGGTTACCTTTAAAACTGTTTTAATTTTTTGAATCACACCGCCTGAGCTATATGTCAGTACACTGCGTTTATAGAACGATAAACTAAATAGGTACACGACTATAATCGTTGCGATTAAAATACCTAAAGATAGCATTGGAACTATCCCTCCGATATCTGTAGCACCAATCCTCATTGGCATGATCATCCCTGATGTTAACGGGATATAAGAGAATATTTTAATGATGATTGTATCTGGATTACCCATCCCTGTTAGCATGACATAGAAGCCGATAATCGTAATAATCATGGCTGGCATTAATACCTGACCTGCTTCTTCTACTTTCGATACTAATGAGCCGAATAATGCGCCAATGATAAGATACAGGATAACCGTTAGCAATAGGAATACGATGGCATAGATGACATAGCCAACAGACAATTCTTTGACAATGCTGGCAGCCGCATCCCAAACGATCCCTCCTTTTACGAGCTTAGCATAGATTAGAAATACTGCTACAAGAATACCCATCTGTGTTAAAGCAAGCAATAATACACCTGCAATTTTTGCTTTAAAATGAGTAGTTGGTTTGACACTTACTAAAAGCATTTCCATTGCTCGTGAACCCTTTTCAGAGGCAATTTCAGTAGTAATCATAGATAGGAATGTAGAAATAAAGAAATAAATTAAAATACCAACTGCATAGGAAACAACTAATCCTGATTGCTTTTCTTCCTCACTTTTTCCACCCGTTGATTCCTCATTTAAATTTTTAGTGGAAATCGTAGTTTGAGCAGCCATAATTTGTGCTGCCTGTTCGGGTGAAAGCGATAATTGCTGTACCGCATAGTGCTGACCAGCATATTGCAATAAGGATGACAATGTCGATTGATCGTTTAATTTCAGTGGTGTAAACGTAGCAATTTCTGCTTGTAGCTGACCACCTTGATCATTAATCGTCACAATGGCATCTAGTTTGCCATCCTTCACTTTTTTTTCAAGTGTCGGTATATCCTTTTCATCTTGGATAAAGGCCATATCCCCATTAGAAACAAAGATACCACTTAAATCAGCGGATGTCTCATTGATAATGGCAATTTGCTGTGCTTCATCATCACCTGTAAATAGCTCTTTAATTTCAGACCAGAAAACAGCTACAGACATAACAAGGACATATAAACATGTCATTAAAATAAAGGATTTTGATTTTATTTTTGATTTATATAATTGTTTCATCAATAAATTAAACTTCGACAACATTGCCACCTACCTTATCTTTAAAGATTTCATCTAATGATAAATAATCCAGGCTGAATTTTTCAATATACTTTCCATTGGAAAGCTGCTCAAAAATACTTTGGGCAAAGTTTTCATCCGTTAATGTTAGAACCGTTTGTTCCTTCTCTACACGCACATCCTTAACGCCCTCTAACGCCAATAGCTGTGTTGTTGACCAATCTGTCCGTACTGCCAGTTTTGTTTTGCCATATTGTTTCTTTAAATCTAGTAGGCTACCAGAAAATAAAGAAACACCTCTTTTTAATAGGCATAAGTGATCACAAAGTTCCTCAACATTATCCATTTGGTGACTAGAGAACAAAATTGTTGTACCTTGTTCCTTTAAAAGTAAAATGGCATCCTTCAGTAAGTCTTTATTAACCGGGTCCAATCCACTAAACGGTTCATCCAAAATTAAAAATTCTGGTTTATGGATAAAGCTAGCAATAAGCTGTACTTTTTGCTGGTTCCCCTTTGATAGTGTTTCAGCCTTATCTTTTCGTTTTTCTTCCAGCTCAAAACGTTGAATCCAAAAATCAATTTCCTTTTTCAGCTCGGCTTTTTTCATACCACGTAACTCACCAAAAAAGTACAATTGCTCCTCGACTTTCATCGTTGGAAAAATACCACGTTCCTCAGGTAAATATCCTAAGACATCTCGGTTAATCGCATTAACTGGCTGACCATTCCAAGTAATCGTACCTGCCGTTGTCTCCTGTAAATCTAAAATCATACGGAAGGTAGTTGTTTTCCCTGCACCATTTTGACCAATCAGACCAAAGATTTCACCTTTTTCAATTGTAAAATTCAATCCATCTACAGCCGTAAAATCCTTATACTTCTTCGTGACATGCTGTAACTGTAAAGTCATGTTGTCATCCTCCTTATCCTTCGAATATTTGTAAATTTTCTTTCAATCTTTTTTTACGGTTTTCATTTTTTAAAATAGAAATACACAACATTATGGATACGATAAAATTTAAGCATCCTACACTAGTGTTGACGATTGTTACAGAAGGTCCCCAAGCTCCCATTGAAAAATTATAAAGACCAGCTACGATATTGAATAACAACAGTACTATAAAAATACGATTCATCGACTTTAAATAGCTAATTTTAGAGGTAGTATCTGAGAATAATTCAAATGGCCCTTCAGCCTTTGGTTTTCGGTAATACGCCCAAACACCGAATTTGTGCACACATTCTATATTCATCGCCTCTAGAAACTCAAAATAGTCCTTCGATTTCCTACTTACAAATTCATTCCGATAAATATATTGTTGTGGCATTCCTTTTTCAAAGACAAAATAACCTACAACTGCTTTTTTTAGATTCCACCCCCGTTCTGCCATTTCATTGACCCACCGTTCTTCCTTTTCATAATCTATAAAAAAACGGTATATTCTTTTTTCCATCCTTTCTCACCCCTAATAGATTTTTTGCTATTTTCTGATTTCCCAGAAAATAATAGACGTCCACTAATCTGAAAATATATTTAACTCTTTCTTCAATCGATTACGTACACGTCTAAGCCTATATAATGGGAAAGAGAATAATATGACTATAATTAGATTAAAGCTATGTAAGATAAATCCTATCCAATTCGTCATTTCATAAGAAAAATCGCCAATCAAGCCTGAAATACCAAAATATAAATTAAGTAGAATAAGAGAGAAAAAGAGTGCCATCTTTTTTGATAGGCTTCCTATTTTAGTTTTTTTATCCGTATAAAGCTCAAACGGACCTCCCTGGGCAGCTTTTCTAAAAAACACAAAATTGCCAGAGCGATCAACTTGTTCAATGCCAGTACTTTCTAAAAATGTTAGATAATCCTCTTCGTAGTAAGTGCCAAATCGCTCTAATTCATCATGGCGATAAATATAGCTGCCTGGTTCTCCACGTTCAAACGTAAAACGAATCCATGTAAACTTTTTCAGATGCCAGCCCTGGCAAGCCAGGTTATTGACCCAATTTTCAATTGCATATGGATTAATCATTAAACGATATTTATGCATATTATTCAACTCCTCTCGTTATACGGATACCATTGTCAAAAAGTTCCCTCAATCTCAGAATTTCATATTCAACTACTTTTTTCCCAGTTTCTGTAATTACATATTCTTTCTTGCGACCATCCTCGTCGAGCGCCTCAATCCAGCCTCGCTCAAGCAAAGTTTTAATTGCCCCATAAATGGTACCTGCGCCTAAACGAACTCGCCCACTACTCATTTCCTCTACTAATTGCATGATGCCATAACCATGTCTAGGCTCATACAAAGCTAATAAAATATAATAAACGCCTTCAGTTAACGGCGGATGCTCCTGTGTCATACAATCCCCCTTTATATCGTCCACCAATATATCGTCAGCCGATACATTTAAAATATATCAGCAGTCGATATAGTTGTCAATGTTCTTTTTCCTATTATTTCCTTGAATCGAATTACTTTGTTGCAGAGAATCATGCACTATGCTAGTATGTAAGTGATTACTTGCATGAAAGGAAGTTTATGATTGACAACAAAGGGAACCGCAGAACGAATCGTTGAAGCTGCTCTACAATTGATTAGTGAAAAGGGCTATACTGCCGCCACAACGAAAACGATTGCTGAATTAGCCGGCGTTAATGAAGTTACACTTTTTCGCCATTTTGGCAATAAGCGTGGCCTCTTGAAAGCCATAGTTGAACAATTTTCGTATTATCCCCTTTTACAACAGGAGATCAATCAAAACGTCACGTGGGATTTAGAAAAAGATTTATTCAACTTCTCATTAAAGCATTTTGAATTTTTAATGTCGATTAAAGACTTGGTGATGATCGGCTTTAAGGAGTCCATTCAGTTTCCTGAAATCAGTGAGGAAATTGCAAATATTCCTCTTCTGATCAAAAAGGAACTATGCCAGTACTTTCAAGAAATGCAACAGCGAGGGAAGATAAGAGAGGTTGATTTTGAAGCTGCAGCGTTATCACTTATTGCGCTTAACTTTGGTCATTTTATGTCACGTGCCCGTCTTGGTACTATGGTGTCTGACATACCAACCGAAAAACTATTACAGACAAGTGTTGCTATTTTTTCTAGGGGACTCGTTTCCTAGAAAAAATTTTTCCTTTCAATGCAAGTAAGTACTTACTTTATTAAGGGGGGGTTAAAAATGAGAGGTTTACAAAGTTTATTGAGAGTTCGTGAAACATATATTGGCATTGTTGCTACGATTGCCTTTCAATTAATTTTCTTTACAATTTGGATGACAGCCTATGACGGTGTCAATGAGCGAGCTGATCAATTATCGATAGGCTTGTTGACGGAAGATACGGAAATGGGGACGCAAATAGTAAAGGACATGAAGGACAACATTCCATTTACGTTAAACGAATATTCCTCTATGAAGGAAGCAGAGCAAGCACTAAATGAACGCCAAATTAATATGATTATGCAAATTCCAGCTAATTTTACGAATCAACTTCAGGCGGGAGAAAAAGCTGAAATTATCTATTTGATTAATCAGGCCAATGCTAGTGTTGCGAAAAACATGATGGATGGTGTAGCTAAGCAATTAACAGAAGAAATGAACCAAATGCTCTACCCATTACAACAAAATCAGGCGATCGAGGTTTTTTCCCAACAATTTGCCCAGCTTCCATTTGAGCAAAAAACCTCAAAGCAAATAAACGCATCTGTTCAAACAACCGTGATGACCATTAAAGATCACACCGTCGATGCTACCATCGTTAAAACGAATGATGTAAAAGGATTTGCAGCAAACTTTGTCCCACTTATGGTCATTATCTCCTCCTTTGTAGGGGCCATGGTGATGATTATGCAACATCAGCAAGCCGCACAAATGGTACAAAGTAGCGTTTCAAAGTGGCAATTGTTCCTTGCACGACAGTTGCTCAATGTTGGAGTCGCTCTCACGTTACCATTCCTTACAATCGGTTTAATGCATCTATTTACTATTTCGAGCAATGAAAGCTTTCTATCCATCTATCTCTTCCAATCTGTGATGTTCCTAGCTTTCCTTTGTTTAGCACAAGTTTTCGTCATTCTCTTTGGAAATATCGGCATGGTCTTCAATATTTGTGCCCTATCCCTCCAATTAGTAACCTCTGGAGTGCTCGTTCCTAAAACCATGCTTTCTGAAGGTTACAAGCAAATAGCTGCCATGCTCCCCGCTACTTACGGTGCCGACGGCTATTACACTATCATTTTTGGGGGAAGTGCCGATAATTTACTACAAAACAGTAGCTCCTTAGGCATCATCATACTCGTCACTCTGGTAATCGCTACAATAACCGTGGCAATCAAGCCCGCTCTTACCTCTAGTTAGTTGTATTATATAGCCCATTGCTCTGTTCATTTGCTGGATGAACGGGGTGGGGCTATCCGTTAGTTTGAGTGAGCTATCATACTTTTCTCACACTCTATCCATCACTTGGAGCGTTTTTCCCTTTTCTTTCTCCTCTATCCGTCACTTTGAGCGTCCTATCCGCCACTTTCTTCTCCCTATCCGACACTTCGGGCGTCCTATCCACCAATTTCATCTTTTCACTTCATTTCAAGCGTTTCATCACCTCTTTTCATGCTCTACCCGCCGCTTCGGACATTTTTCAAAATCGCGGCGAGTTGCTGATTTAAGACGCTTACGCTGTCGCTAAAGTCACCACGGTACCATTGAATAATGAGTCCGATAATCGCGTTTGCTTGGTAGGCGCTATAATAATCAATCGAAATCGATTCTGTTATTTGATGTTCGTGATGCAAGGTGATGTCTCTCTTTAGCAATGAGTAAATTCCGTCAAACAGCATGTAATAATATGTCAATGGAACGTTTTTGGAAAACACGATACGATAAAACATTTTAAAGCGTTCAATATGATGAAAAATACGAATAGTGTTTGGATCAAGTTGATGTGTATCCAATGTTGGCACGGCACGGTAAGGTTCTTCGTAGGATTGGTATAAATCCTCCATAATTTCTTGAAAGTATTCTTCAAAGAGTCCTTCCTTTTGCTCGTAATGCAAATAGAATGTTCCCCTATTTACCTTGGCCGCTCTACATATTTCTGCAATGGATATTTGCTCCAATGGCTTTTGACTTAGCAGGGTCAATAAGGCGGCGTGTAAGGCTTGCTTTGTTTTAATAATTCTTAAATCTGTTGTAGACAATTTTTTTCAGCTCCTTAGTAAACAGTTTTTCCAAAAGTGTTGATTACTCAACACATTCAAATATTTTGCATATTGAAATCGCTTTCATATTTATTATATGATTTTAATGAACAGATGTTCAATATCTATCTAAAATAGTATGAGGAGGTCTTTGAGATGAGATTAGAAGGTAAAGTAGCAATTGTAACAGGTGCAGCTTCAGGGATGGGGAAAGCTATAGCAGAAGGTTATGCAAAAGAAGGTGCTAAGGTTGTCGTTTCAGATTTAAATTTAGATGGTGCCCAAGCTGTTGTGGAAGGCATTCAAGCGGCTGGGGGTACAGCGTTTGCCATTCAAACAAATGTCGCATCAACAGAAGACTTACAACGTTTATTTGATGAAACAAAAAGTAACTATGGACAATTAGATATTCTAGTCAATAATGCAGGTATCATGGATGGTATGGAGCCAGTTGGAGAAATTTCTGATGAACGTTGGGATAAAGTATTTGCGATTAATACAACAGCCGTGATGCGCTCAATGCGTATGGCAACAGACATTTTCCTTGCCCAAGGACATGGTGTCTTTGTCAATAATATTTCTGCTGGTGGCTTATATGGTGCACGTGCAGGTGCTGCTTACACTGCGTCTAAACATGCTGTTGTTGGATTAACTAAAAATACAGCCTTTATGTATGCGGATAAAAATATTCGTTGCAATGGTATTGCGCCAGGGGCAGTTATGACGAATATCGCCTCTTCCATGACAAATATGAGTCAAACAGGTGCAGCACGCCAATCACTTGGTTTATCGATTAATCCTCGTGCTGGTCAACCAGAGGAAGTTGCTCAATTAGCAATTTTCCTTGGCTCTGATGAAGCAAGCTTTGTGAACGGACAGGTTATTGCTGTTGATGGTGGATGGACAGCTTACTAATATAGTAAAGCAGCACGCACAGATATTATTTTCTGTGCGTGCTTACTTTTAATTATAGTATTTTTTTAGATGGAATTAGAGCCCCAAGTATTGCTCCAATGACCTCAGGCAATATCCAACCTAACCCAATATCATAAAACGGTAAAATTGATGAATAAGCCTTCTCTACAGCATCAAATACACGTAATTGTGCTTCAGGTACACTTACTACTAGGGCTTTATAGCCGTCTATTACGCTAATGAAAAATGTGAAAATCATGGCGATGGCATACACCGCTTGCTTATTGTGAAAGAACGATGAGCTAAGAGCCAGTAAAATTAAAACAATCGCAAGTGGATATAGGAACATAAGAACTGGGATGGCAAATTGTATAATATTGTTTAATCCGAAGTTGGCAATGACAAAGGATACAACACACAATAAAAATACAAACCATTTATAGCTAATCTTCGGAAACACTTCGTGGAAAAATTCACTACAAGAAGTGATTAAGCCGATACTTGTCTTTAAACAAGCGAGAACAATTATAACGGCTAATAAAATAGCACCGAATGAACCGAAATAATGGTCTGCCACTGCGGCAAAAATTAAACCACCATTATCAAAGGTACCTACAGCTGAAATACTCGAAGCGCCCATGTACGTAATCAGGCCATAAATAAGCATCATTAGGGCCATTGCAAAAATACCTGACGTCCATGTCGCCTTCGCTATTTCCTTCCGATCTGAAATGCCTGCACTTTTAATTGCATGAATGACCACAATTCCGAAGGCAAGGGAAGCTAAAGCATCCATCGTATTATAGCCCTCTTTAAAGCCTGTCATAAAGGCAGCATCTATATAATCACCCATCGGTTGCTGGAAATCCCCCATCGGCTTTACGATACTCGTAATAATTAAAATGAATAACACAATTAAAAAGGCCGGTGTTAAATATTTTCCAATGTAATCCATAATTTTTGCTGGATTTAACGAGAAATAAAAAACGATGGCGAAAAAAATGAAGCTAAACACGGCAAGTAATAATGTAACATGTTGTGCTTGAATATATGGCTCAAAGCCCACAACAAATGGTACGGTCGCCGTACGTGGAATGGCAAAAAATGGCCCAATTGTTAAGTAAAGAGCCAATGAAAAGACAATACCGAAGATGGGATGAACACGGCTCGCTAGATCGCGTAAGCCGTTACTACCTGATAAACCAATCGCTAAAATTCCGAGGAATGGTAGACCGATAGCCGTGACTAAAAATCCGATTAAACCAAGCCAAAAATTGGTCCCTGCTAGTTGACCTAATTGGATTGGAAAGATAAGATTCCCTGCTCCAAAATACAGCCCGAATAACATAGTGCCAATGACTGCATAGGTTGAGAAAGGTATTTTTTGTTGCATAATTGATGTGCTCCTTAGAAGTTTTTAACTATAGCAAATTATTTTAATCGAATGATTTTTCATTACAATTCAATTATGTTAACAAGCATTTATTATAATTACAATAGTTTTTTCATATATCATTATGAATATAGAAAATTAGCGCATAAAAAAAGAGCTGCCCTTTGACAGCCCCTCTTTAATTTGCAACTGACCATTCAATATGATCTAAAAATTTATAAACATCTTCATATACTTTATCACGTTCTTTATCTAACGTAATAATATGACCTGAATTTTCATACCAAATGATTTCTTTGTCATTCGTTTCTACAGTATTTAAAATAAACGGTGCACTTTCCTGATAAAGCTCATCGTCTAATGACCCTTGTAGTACTAAGGTCGGAGCTTTAATTGTTGATAAATCATCACGTGTTTCAGTCGTTAAACGTGTTACACCATCTAATGAATCTTTTGGAGAAATACGTAATTCATGTAATTCTGAAATAATTTGATCTTTTGATTTATTTTCAAAGTGTTTATATAAACGAGCATAGTGGTACAAACGTGTAAATAAGCCTTTTGAGTTATCACGTGTAATCGGTGCACACATCGCTACACATGCTTTTACTGGGAATGTCTCTGCGACTTTCAATGAGAAAACACCACCTAGTGAAATGCCAACAACTGCGATTTCTTCATAGCCTTTACTTTGAAGGAAGTTATAGCCTTCAACAACATCGTTCCACCAGTCTTCTGGTTTTGTTTCTAATAATGCTTCTGGTTCTACTCCGTGCCCACTATAAATCGGTGCATGAACGGTATAACCTCGTTGAGATAAAAATTCTCCTAGCTTTTTCACATCTTTTGTGCTACCTGTGAATCCATGCAATAATAGTACGGCTTTTTTGCCTCCCTCAATTGTTAGAGGTTGCGGCTTTGTTAACTTCATTTTAGGATATCCCCTTCACGGAAATTATTAATTGTGTATTTTATGTGTCTATCTTAACACCCTTTATTCATAATGTACAATTTATAGTTTTTATCAAATCAATGTGTTTCATGCATGAATGATGTCAACTTAACACCTGTACTATCACACTTTCTGCTACTTAACTTTTCCATTCTTCTAATTAAAGGCAACGTCTTTTTAAAAAGTTTTTGCCACCTATACTTCCTCCCTGTTTCCCGTTATAATGCAGTTAACTTAAAAATTACGAGAATAGAGGTGAAAAAATGGAGTGGCAACAATTAGAATATTTTGTAACCGTGGCAAAGTTAGAACATATGACACGTGCTGCTGAAGCATTGGCAATTTCACAGCCAGCGTTAAGTCGTTCAATTTCAAAGCTGGAAGAAGAACTAGGTGTACCGCTTTTTGATAGGCAGGGACGTTCCATTATGCTCAATCGCTATGGTGAACTTTTTTTATATCGTGTGCAACGAATGCGGAAAGAATATGAGAAAGCTGTATTAGAATTACAAGAGCTTAATAATCCGGAGCTTGGGGATGTGTCACTCGGTTTTTTACACACTCTTGGGACTAGTATTGTACCGGACTTAATTCGTGCTTTTCGCCAGAAGCACCCCCATATCCGTTTTCATTTCACACAAAATTACTCGCATTCTCAGTTAAAACAATTGCTTGCTGGAGAGTTAGACCTGTGCTTACTAGCAGCGATTGATACAGAGCCTCCCGTTAGCTGGAAGGAACTATGGCGAGATGAGTTATTTATTATGGTTCCGATTGACCATCCTCTTGCCCATCGCAAAAGCATAAAAATGAAAGAATTGGAGCATGAGAACTTTGTGCTAATGAAAAAAGGGTATGCCCTCCGCCGCTCAGCTGATCGCTTGTTACATGCTGCTGGCATTAAGCCTAAAATTTCTTATGAAGGTGATGAGGTATCTACCATTGCAGGTTTTGTTGGTGCTGGTCTCGGTGTTTCATTGCTACCTGATGATGAGGATTTGAATCCGAAAAAAATCGTCAAAATCCATGTGGAGGATATGGTTTGTGAACGTATTATTGGCATGGCCTGGATTGACAATCGTTATTTGTCACCATCTGCACGCCAATTCCAACAATTTGTCTTTGATTTTTATGAAAAGAAAATGTCTCCTCCCTCTCAGGAAAACTAAAGCGGTAGGTTGCCCAATGCAGCCTACCGCTTTTATTATACATCTATATACTTCACCCTACAGGAATGGAAATCTGATAAATCTCCTTCTATCTGAAAGAAGCCTTGCTCAATCATAGTCATAATGCGTTTCATAATGAATTCATCACTAATATAATCATCCAAGGCAACGCTAATAGTACTGATCGTAGGCATAAGTAAAAGCCATTCTTCATTATGTTGTGCTTGCATATCCTTCACAGCGGCAATGATGAGCGTATCCAGAGCATCTTCCTCTACATGTACAACGCCCTTTTTCCACAATCGGAGTGGACTTGAATGTTCTTTAAGGTCTTCCCATTCCTTGGCAAGCTGTTGACATTCCTGAACTGAAAATCGTTTTGCATAAGGACGAAGCTTCATGAGCATTTCTGAGGAAAGCTCTCCTGTATGGCGAATATTGAGATGTGGTCGAATTTGCTTCAGGCCATCTGTTGCGTCAATCCCATAAACCATACTACATTTATGAATAAACTCATTCATGACATAGCGCAAACCAATCTGTTCATGTGTATTTTGACTATACCAAACCCAAACATCCACATCACATGGCAGTTCGGCAATTTTTTTCTTCCAGCTTTCATACATATCTACGTATAATTGCTGATCTTCATTATCCTTTATAATATGAGTGTTTAACCATACTATCCGCTCTTCTAAGCTGTGAAGAGGTCCAATAGAGAAATCATCATGGACACTTAAAACTGATTCATTACGTTGCAAAAGATGTTGGCGTATAGCAAGCTTCATGGAACCCTGGGTTGCTAAGCTAAAGGTTATATGTAAAATAGCCATGTGAAGTCCTCCTCGTGTTTGCTAATGGCAATCTGTATCCCGATAAATGTAAAGAAGATACCTTGAACCATATTAATCGCTTAGCAATCACAGGCTTTCCAATAATGATGGATCTAGCTTTTCCTGCGATAATACTAAACAATAAAAATATTAATCATGCTTGTACTAAAAATACTATACCCAAAATAAGCATTTGAAACGCAATATGTTCAAATGATGAATCGACGAACTATGGTAACAACACAAGGAAAATTAAAGATCTTCTGGATTGAAGATATTCATTACTATCCCTTTTCTATATCATAAAAAATAAGATTGCAGGTAAATGAATCGCCTTTATCGCAATGACTCAATGCATCATGGAAATCTCCAATAATGCCCTTCCTTCACTACTTTTAACAAACTATTTTCATTATACTACATGCCGTACTTTACTTTAGATGTAAGTTTATGACTTTATTAAAAATTTTTCATGAACATTCGTTTCACAATTAATGCTCGTTTAAGCAATACTTTTCTCCTTTATTACATTATAATAGAAGAAACTCATAATAAATTAGACAACTTCAACAAGAGGTGATTATTAGTGGCAGTTAGTGATATTGTTTCACAGTATGAAGACGAGTACGGTCAGGTTTACTATAAAATGAAGTCCCATGACATTCAAGTAAAAGCTACACAAAATACAGGCTTAGCTCCTGTTATCACCTACTGGATGAATGATAAAGATATTACCGACTCGATTAGAAATTTACGTTTTAGTCCGCGTCCCCCATCAAGCTATATACAGGATTATGAAGAATTTCAAGCAATGCTTTATTCGAAAGAACAACGTGCTATTAACAAGCTTTATGAACAAATGAGCATTAAGCCAAAAAACATGTCCTCAGGAAAACAAGTACTTTGGAGCTTCTTTGTAATTATGCTAGCAATGCTCCCTCTTTTCATCGCCATTTGGTGGTTTAAATAACAACATCATTCCCTTTCTATCTTTTTTTCTTAATTTATCAAAACTTTCAAGTAATTTTCCCAATCATCTTGACAGGCATTTGGAAGTAGTGCATTCTTTACTCAATAGTTGAAAAACTTTATGATGAGAAAACGAACGAAGACCAGTAATTAGTAACTGCTTGAACAGAGAGCGATGTCCATCGGCTGCAAGACATTGTGCAAGAAAGACTAATGAACCTACTTTGTCTACCGTCCTAGCTAAACTAGGCGCAGTCTCTAGCGTTATGAGCAAAGTGGAATGTCGCACGATATTCAATGTAGGTGGTACCACGGAAAGCAACCCTTTTCGTCCTAATTTTTTAGGATGAAAAGGGTTTTTATTTTGACAATTGGAGGTCATGTGGTGGAAAAAAAGAGAATTGTCGTCAAGATTGGGAGTAGCTCTTTAACAAATGCGAAAGGCGAAATCGATAAAGTTCGCTTAATGGATCATGTTCAGGCAATCGCGGAGTTGAAAAAACAGGGACATGACTTATTACTTGTATCATCAGGTGCAGTAGCAGCGGGCTTTAAACAGCTTGGCTACCCTGCTCGTCCTGTTACGGTAAAGGGCAAACAGGCGGCGGCAGCAGTAGGGCAAAGCTTGCTTATTCAAACGTACAGTGCATTATTTAGTATTTATGATATAATGCCTGCTCAAATTTTACTGACGCGTACCGATTTTTCTAAAAAGGAATGCTATAAAAATGCCTATGCTACTTTCGAGGAATTACTTGAACGCTCGATGCTACCTATCATAAATGAAAATGATACCGTTTCTATAAGTGAGTTAACCTTTGGCGACAATGATATGCTGTCTGCCCTTGTTAGTGGACTTGTTCATGCAGATCAACTCATCATTTTAACAGATATCAACGGCTTATATAACGCCAACCCTAGCAAAAACCCTCATGCGGAGCGCATTGATTTTTTAACGTCCATTACCGATGACCTGTTAAACTTTGCAGACGGTGCAGGATCTAAGGTTGGTACAGGTGGCATGGCATCTAAGCTATTGGCTGCCCGCACTGCTTTACAGGCAGGAGTTAAAGTTTTTATTGGAACTGGGAGTAGCGCTCAAAAGCTTGTTGATATTTTAGCAGGACGTGGTGATGGAACTTATATTGGACATGATGACCTAGCCGTGTTAAAGAATCACAAACAGTGGATTGCACTTACGGAAGTTTCTGGTAAAATTTTTATAGATAGTGGTGCTGAACAAGCACTTATGGTCAATGGTAAAAGCCTGTTACCCGCAGGTGTTTATCAGGTTGAAGGTGATTTTAACAATGGGGATGTAGTTGAAGTGTATAGTGAACAAGGTCTACTTGGACGTGGTGAAGTGCTGTATTCCTCACAAGAATTGGTGTCCACTATGGGCAAACGGTCAAATGCATTTTCAAAATGCCCGATTGAGGTCATTCATAGAGATAAATGGCTGAAAATTCAAACTAAATAAGGAGGTCTGAACATGGTAAGTGAAATTCAAAAAAAGGGTCAACGTGCCAAAGCCGCTAGCTATATGTTAAATATTAAAACTACTTGTGAGAAAAATGAAGCTCTAACTAAAATTGCCGAGCAGCTATTGATGGACCAACATGACATCATTGCAGAAAATGCGAAAGACCTTGTCAATGGAGAACAACAAGGTATGTCCGCTTCTACATTGGACCGTATCATGCTCAATGAGGAACGAATTGTAGCGATGGTCGATGCCATTCATTTACTTGTCTCTCTCAAGGACCCGGTTGGCACAGTCATCGAACGTATCGATAAAGATAATGGACTACACATCGAAAAACGCATGGTACCACTTGGTGTCATAGGTATGATCTATGAAGCAAGACCAAATGTTACGGTGGATGCCGCGACACTTTCCCTAAAAACAGGCAATGCCGTGATTTTACGAGGGAGTTCATCTGCTAAGTTTTCAAATAGTGCCCTTGTAGCAAGTATTCATCGTGCATTAGCAAAAACGTCTCTACCGACAGATGCTGTCCAATTAATCGAGGATACAAGCCGCGAGACAGCTAAAGAATTATTTCATTTAAACAAGTACCTGGATGTATTAATTCCTCGTGGCGGCAAGGCCCTTATAGACTTAGTCGTCCGAGAAGCATCTGTCCCTGTATTAGAAACAGGTGCAGGCAACTGTCATATTTATGTGGACGAAATGGCGGATTACATAAAAGCAGAAAAAATTTGTTTGAATGCCAAAACACAGCGTCCTTCTGTTTGTAATGCTGCAGAAAGTTTATTAATTCATCCTGTATGGTTTAAAACAAATGGCACCCAGCTCTTATCAACGCTCCATAAAGCAGGTGTTACTATTATTGGGGATGAGCGAGTATGCGAGGCATTTTCGGGAGCCCTTCTAGCGACTGAAGATGACTATGCGACTGAGTTCCTTGATTTAAAAATAAGCGTTAAATTAGTTGAAAATGTTTACGAGGCCATTGAGCATATTCATCATTTTGGTACAAATCATTCTGAAGCGATTATTACAGAAGATCCATTGGTGGCGGAAACGTTTTTAAACAGCGTCGATGCAGCTGCCGTTTATCATAACGCCTCTACCCGCTTCACGGATGGTTTTGAATTTGGCTATGGAGCAGAAATTGGTATTAGTACGCAAAAGCTACATGCGCGTGGCCCGATGGGATTACCTGCCCTCACCTCTACAAAATATTTTATATATGGTAATGGGCAAATTCGCGAATAATGCTATAGCAAGATATATGCTGGTAGGGATTTACCCTACTAGCTTTCATTTTCATATTTACAAATAAAAATTAGAAAGAAGGTTTTGTATGAACATCTCAGCCATTATTAAACTAACCGTATCGATGGCACTTTTTGGCTCCATCGGCTTTTTTACCGTTCATACTGGTGTTCCTGCAACAGAGCTTGTTTTTGTAAGATGTATTTGCGCAACCCTCTTTCTAGGAGGATTGTGGCTCATCACAGGTGGACATAAAACGGAGAAATGGGAAAAAAAAGAAATTATCCAAACAATTATTTGTGGTGTTTTCTTAGTGTTAAATTGGGTATTTTTATTTAAAGCCTTTGAGGAAATGTCTATTTCGATTGCGATTTCTATCTATAATTTAGCCCCTATCTTTGTCTTAATTTTAGGCGCTATCTTTTTAAAAGAAAAAATGACTATTCGAGCACTCGTAGCGACCATTACTTGCTTTATCGGTAGTATTTTTATTATGGGTCTTCAAAATTTTGTATCTTTCTCTGAATTTATGCAATCAGGATTTGTTTGGGCCTTACTGTCAGCGGTGTTTTATGCCCTTACTATGCTAACAAGCAAGACCATTACAAACCTTAGCTCCTACGCCTTAACATATATACAAACAACGGTGGGCATTGTAATACTACTGCCCTTCATCGATTTCTCGCTCTTTGAAGGTTTAACCTCAACCAATTGGTTCTATATTTTAGGCACAGGATTTATTCATACTGGATTTGTTTATTATTTATTTTTTGATAGTATCCGCAGTCTTTCTACCATTCTAGTTTCCGTATTAGTATTCGTCGATCCAGTTGTCGCGATTTTACTCGATATGTTGCTGCTTGATTTTATGCCGAACTTTATGCAAACATTGGGCATTCTATTCATCTTCGGCGGGATTTTCTACACGATCTATACCCCGAAGAAAAAACGGCTACCACAGGAGGTATCCTAATGGGCAAACTCTTTACAATTGGCGAATTGTTAATAGATTTTACGCCAACCCAGCAGCACGGTGACCTAGCCCATATTGAGCATTTTACGAAGCATGCTGGTGGAGCCCCTGCAAATGTCGCAGTAGTGTGTGCTAAGCTTGGTCAACAGGCCGCAATCCTAACACAAGTAGGTCAGGATGCGTTTGGTGATTTTCTGAAGAAGACTTTGCAGCAAGCAGGTGTGGATACACAATATATTCGTCAGACTACTGAGGGAGAAACAAGCCTTGCTTTTGTAGCACTCTCTGAAACTGGGGAGCGTGATTTTCAATTTTACCGACGTCATGCAGCAGATCTATTGTATAAACAAGAGTATCTCCCCTCACAACTATTAACAGACAAAGATATCATTCATTTTTGTTCTGTTAATCTTGTAGAAAGTCCGATGAAGTCTGCCCATATAGCTTTTATTGAGCAGGCACATCAAGCAGGCAGCATCGTTTCCTTTGATCCGAATGTGCGCTTGCCTTTATGGCAGGATGAGACTATATGTCGAGATACGATTCTAGCTTTTTTACCAAAAGCCCATATTGTAAAGCTCTCCAATGAAGAACTGTTATTTCTAACAGCCATAGAAGAAGAATTGTCGGCTGTGCAAACATTATTTCAGGGACATCTGGAGACGATTATCATTACACATGGAGCAAAAGGCGCAACATTATATACAAAAAAATGTCATAGTAAGGTCAATGCTGAAAACGTACAAACAGTTGATACGACTGGCGCTGGGGATGCTTTTATTGGGGCGATATTAAGTCAATTCCTACAACATCAATTATCTGTAGATCATTTGGTGGCCTATTGTGAACAGCATGCGATATCCCTGCTTACTTTTGCAAACCGCTACGCAGGAATCACAACAATGAAGCACGGGGCGATCCCCTCTTATCCTGAACTATCCTTG
Source organism: Lysinibacillus sp. UBA5990 (assembly GCF_002429815.1). Classification (NCBI taxonomy): domain Bacteria; kingdom Bacillati; phylum Bacillota; class Bacilli; order Caryophanales; family Bacillaceae; genus Lysinibacillus; species Lysinibacillus sp. UBA5990. Next base: position 781,078 of record NZ_DJAY01000015.1, on the reverse strand, counting down.
GAATGAATCTAGCATCATTCGGAACTTTTTATCCTTATTTTCCGTATGTATTGGTGAGAAATCAATGGAAGGAGGACCTGCATGGAATCGATAACTAGAAAACGGGCCATTGCTTTTTTAATGGATACAGCTATTTCCACAGCTGTCACTTTAGGCGTTGAGTATTTTCTACGGAAGAAAGTGAAAAATGAGGTTGTTCATACACTCGTTACACCAACCGCTATGTTATGGGCATTAGAGTATGCACAGCTTCGTAAAAATGGACAAACCATTGGCTACAAAGCTATGGGACTAGTACTTGAACATGAAGAGGGTCATGAATTATCAGACCGTCAAATTATTAAACGCATGGCTTATCGCGACACAATCAGTTCATTTCACTATTTAAAAAGTCGCCAAGCATTCGAGCAACAGCAAGGACAATGCCTTCCCCATGACAGCTTTGCGGGTACGGTTGTGAAAGAAAAATAAACGAATAGCTGAAATTAATTGTAGATAAGAAACACCATGACGTATGGAGTATGATGGATCATCCCATATATGCGAAATTCATAGTTAGCAATAAAATACCTCCTCCCAAGGTTAACAGGAGGAGGTGTTATTTAATGACAAAATATTTAAAGTTATTTGATTTAACTTCATGCTTTCTTCAATAAAGAGTACATGGAAACTCTACCTACTTTTCAATCCCCAGTCCATTTACCAATATTTTTTCATTAAAATGTGGGGAATGCCGCAATCCATAAACTCTTCTCCTTCACGCTTATAGCCTAATTTTTCATAAAAGCCCTCTGCATACGATTGAGCATTTAATTTAGCTTTTGTAAGACCATTATCTCGGGCAATTTGCTCTAAGCCCATAATGATTTCTTTGCCAAGTCCAAATTTACGGAACTCTTCTACGATACAAATACGCTCCAGTTTACCATAGCCCTCGACTACACGAAGTCTACCCGTTCCTACTGGCTGCTCCTGATAGTACACAAGGATATGATCACATGGTGCTTGCAGTGAATCAAATTCATCAAACTCTTCTACCTCAGGTACTTGTTGCTCTTCAATAAAAACTTTTCGTCTAAAATCAAATGCTAATTGTAAGTCTGCTTCAGTTGTTACTTTTTTTATGCTCATGAATACTCCTCCTAGCTTCAATCATCCTCATCTTCAGGTGCATTTTTCGCCTGAAGATGATACTATTAGTATAGAACGATTTTTATTGCAAATACAACAAAAATCTCTGGAGGATAGAAAATGAAAGAAATTTTACGTGAAATAGGTGCTATCGCACGGGCATTAGACTCGATTAGTAATATAGAATTTAAGGAATTGGATTTAACGAAGGGACAATATTTATATGTAATCCGAATTTGCGAAAATCCTGGTATCATTCAAGAAAAAGTGGCAGAGCTATTGAAGGTGGATCGCACAACCGCTTCTCGGGCCATTCAAAAATTAGAAACAAAAGGCTTTATTGAAAAACGTAGTGACCAAGGAAATAAGAAAAATAAATTACTTTTCCCAACCAAAAAGAGCTTAGACATCTATCCATTTTTAAAACGGGAGGGCGAGTACTCCAACGAACGAGCACTTGATGGTTTTTCTAGCGAAGAAGTCGATAGCATTCACCATTTACTCACGCGCGTCCTACAAAACATTGAAATTGATTGGGAATCTGTAAAAAAAGGGCAGAAGCGACACTATTAAAGGCGATTCCTCATTTATCCCGTTCTGGAATCGCCTCGTACTAGACATGGGCGGCAAATACTCTTTTTAATACAGCTACCATAAATTCAAGATCTTCATCGGTACAGCAAAGTGGTGGACTCAACGTAATAATATTATTATAGCCCTCCACTGTATCGCCATTTTTCCCAATAATTAAGCCATTCGCTTTACAAGAAGCTATGATGCTTGCCACACGTTCTTCCTTGGCAGGTATTTGTGAGGCTTTATCTTCAACAAGCTCGATACCAACGAGCAATCCAAGTCCCCGAATATCACCAACAAAGGGCAGCTCTAATAAGTCTTGTAAGTCATGGAGTAGTTGAATTCCCAAATCTTTTGCTCGTTGTACAAGTCCCTCTTCCTCAATGATCTTAATATTTTCTAATGCTACTGCACAGGCTGCTGGGTTACCACCGAACGTATTAATATGTCGAAAATGACTATAGCCATCTGTTTCTTTAAACTTTTCATAAATGTCTTTTCTTACTGCTGTAATTGATAATGGTAAATAGGCGCTAGTAAGTCCCTTTGCCATTGTAATAACATCTGGGCGAATCCCGAAATGCTGATGTCCAAAAAGCTTACCTGTTCGCCCAAAACCACAAATCACTTCATCGATAATGAGTAATACCCCATATTTTCTACAAATGCGCTCTACTTCTTGAACATACGTTGGTTGTGGAATTAAGACACCCCCTCCTGTTATGAATGGCTCCATAATAACAGCCGCAATTGTTTCTTTTTGCTCCCAAATAATTTTTTCCTCAATGTCACGCGCTCTTGCTAAATTATATGCTTCAATAGATTGTCCTTTTGGACGGCGATAAGGATCAGGTGGGGCAACGTGCAGGAAGCCTGGTGTTAAGGGTTCATATTTATATTTACGTAAAGCCTGGCCAGTAGCGGCTAATGCTCCAAGCGAGCTACCATGGTAGGCACGATAACGAGCAATCATTTTATAGCGGGTCCCTTCCCCGTTTTGTTGATGGTATTGTCGTATTACCTTGAACGCTACTTCATTTGCGTCAGAACCACTATTTGAATAAAACATCATATAGTCATCCTCTAATAAGCTGTTGATTTTTTCAGCTAATCTAATAGCCGGTTCATGGCTTTGAGTTAAAGGAGCATAGCATAGTTTTTTTAATTGCTCATAAGCGACCTTAGCAAGTCGCTCACGTCCATAACCTACATTGACCGCCCATAAGCCTGACATGCCATCTAAAAATCGATTGCCTAAACTGTCTGTTATCCAGGCACCTTCTCCCTGTTCAATAATGACGGGTGTATGGTCGTTATAAATGGACATATGGTGCCAAACGTTTTCACGATCTTTTTGCTGTAAGGTATGGGTGAACTGATCACTTCGTTCCAAATCATGACCTCCAATCGTGTATCCTAGATGTCTTTTTTTGTCTTTCATCAATTTCTTCTCATTCGTGTTGAAATTTTCTGACTTCTCAAACATAATAAAAAATAGACATTGTACATTTGAAGGGCAGGTGCTAATTTATGTCGAAACATCCTCTACTTGTACGTGATGTCCTGAAGCGCAAATATTTTGAATCAGCGAAGCTTATAGCAGGACATCATGGCCTTGAACGTCAAGTTCAGTGGACACATATTTTAGAAATTAAAGATTTTGATACATTAATTAATGGTGGTGAGCTCATTTTAACTACTGGTGTCGGTTTACAGTTAGAGCGCGAAACACAAATCGCCTACTTACAAAACCTTATTCGGAACGAAGCAGCAGGACTTTGTATTGAAATTGGAGACTATTTTGATCATGTCCCCGTTGAGCTGATTGCCATGGCGAATGCGCATCATTTCCCAATCATTGTTTTTGAAGAAATAGTTCGTTTTATCGATATTACACAAGATTTACATACGTACATAATTAACCAACATCAACAGGCACTTACACAGCTCGATACCCTTTCCAAAACATTTATGGAATTATCGTTAATGCCAAATGGTATTTTGAAAATTTTACAAGTCCTTCATCAAGATACTGAGGCACCATTTTTATTTGTCTCTGAAGATACAAAAAGCTTTTATTATCCAGTCGAAGCCAAAAAGTACTTACGTATTATGGAAGAACATTGTCAGCAGTTAGAACTACAAGAGCCCTTGCATCTTTTATCAATTGACAAGGATCATTTTGTTATTATCCCAGTAAATGGTCTTGGACAAGTTTGGGGCTATTTATGTATGCATTCTGGACTGCCAAAACCGAATGATTACACCTTATTAAACTTGGAACGTGCTACGATGTCGATTGCTCATATTTTAATGCGAAATCGCATGCTACAGGAACGTCAGCAAAGCCGTGAGGATGAATTTATTCTTGCTTTAATTCAAGGTCAGCCTGTGGATATCCAATACTATCAAAGCTATTTACCGATTGAAAGTCGCAATTTATTTTACCGTGTCGTCGTATTCAATTTACATAACGAAGCCAAAGTGGTACCAGAGGAAGAGTGGCAGGAAATTCAATTACAAAATGCTATGTATGTTCGCTCCATCTTAAAGAAACTAGGATTCTTCCCTACCGTTTCAGTACGACAGCATGAAATTATTATTTTAGCCTTCTATATTGCTGCTGATTATATGAAGGATAATCGAGATTCCTTCGATCAAGCTATATCACAAATTGTTGCTAGAAAAGCATCTCAATTTTTTGAACAGCTCACTCTTTCTTGCGGGATTAGCAATGTTTATCAAACGATAGAAAGTGTCCATCTTGGCTATAAGGAGGCTAAATCGGTTATCCAAATGCAACATCATCAATTAGCTAGCTCCATTTATTATAAGGATTTAGGTGTTTTCCGGCTATTATTACAGCAAGAGCAGACCGCCCTATTACAATTTGTGAAAGATTATTTGCAAGAACTATTATTACTGGATCAAAAAAATGGCCATGATTTGTTCCAAACATTAGCTGTTTACTTAGCTTGCAATGGAGCTAAAAATGATACGGCTGAGCAATTGTTTATCGTCCGTCAAACGCTCTACAAACGAATTGAACGACTAGAAAGTATATTCGGTGCTGATTTTTTGCAAGCGCCACATCGACTAAACATTGAAATCGCAGTCAAGGCCTATGAGCTTTTGAAAAAAACAGCACCTGATTTGTTACGATTTTGAACGCGGGTCCATAAAATCACGTAAGGCATTACTAAGCATATATAAACCAAGAACAAGAATTGTAATGGCTCCTCCGGGGGCATACGTATACCAAGGGGCACCGATTAAATATGCCTGTGAATCTTTTAACATTCTGCCCCAGCTAGGGTTTGGTGGCTGAACACCGAGCCCTAAATAGCTTAGTGCTGCCTCTGCTAGCATGGCAGTTGCAAATGTGACGGTCGCCGCGACTATAATTTGCGATGATATATTAGGTAAAATATGACGAAACATGATGCTATGAGGCTTGACGCCAATTAATTTCGCTGCCAATACATACTCTGAATCACGTTGTTGGACAAAGCCACTTCGCGCAATTCGGGCAATAGCAGGGATGGCGATAATGCCCAATGCTACGGCCGTATTGACAATCCCTGGGCCAAATACAGCTACTAGCATTAACGCTAAAATAATGCCCGGAAATGCCATTAAAGCGTCCATCGTTCGCATAAATAGTTCATCAATCCAGCCGCCAACATAGCCTGCAATTCCACCTATGGTAATACCAAAAAATGTCCCAATTCCTACAGTTAATAGCCCAACGGCGAAAGCAGTTTGTGTCCCCTTCATAATTCGGCTAAAAATATCACGCCCGAATTCATCTGTCCCAAAAAGATAAGCACCACCTGGTCCACGCAATTTCTCAGGTATTTTCATGGCGTTGACATCATGCGGTGTATAAAAAAAGCTGACCAGCATGACGAGCAAAAAGCCGATAATGACGAGGAGACCAATGGATAAATTCAGTTTTTTAGTATAACGTTGTAGCTGTTTCATTGTATCCACCTCTTAACGTAATCGGATTCTAGGATCTAATACAGAATATAAAATATCGACAATAAAATTTATCATGACCACAGCGACCGTAATATACATGACGATCCCCTGCACAAGTGGAAAATCACGGTTACTAATAGCCGTTATGAGAAGCTGCCCAATACCAGGCAAAGAAAATACTTGCTCCACAATAATCGTCCCCGCTACAACTTCTGCCATAATTAGGCCAAATACGGTTAAAATCGGAATCATGGAATTTTTCAATACATGCTTATACATGACATTGTGTTCAGACATTCCTTTACTTCGAATTGTACGTACATAGTCGAGCTGAACCTGCTCTAAAATAGCTGTACGCACATAGCGGAAGTTCACAGCAATTTGTGGTATCGCAATGGTTAGGGCTGGGAGAAGGAGCGTACTGAGCGCTCCTGCAACACTTTGTGTCCATGGGATATAACCGCTAATTTTAAAGAAGCTAAACTGTAACCCAACGTAAAGAATAAGCATCATCCCTAGCCAAAAGGATGGTACAGCCATCCCAATTTGTGTCACAGTGGATAATGACACATCACTTATTTTATTTTGTCTTCTTGCCGCAAACATCCCTAAAGGTAAGGAAATGAATAAAACAATGAGCAGGGTAATCCCCGCCAACGACATAGTGACAGGAAGTCGATCAAATAATAAATCTTTTACAGGCATTGAAAAACGAATGGAATCGCCTAGCTGACCTGTCAATAAGCCCTTCATCCAATCCACATATTGTTCATAAAGAGGACGATCTAAGCCGAGTTCAGATCGTAAATTTTCAATTTGTGTGGAATCCGCTTCTGTCCCTAACATCGTTCGAACCGGATCTCCAGGTAATATTTGAAAAACACCAAATGTGATGATGGATACTAGCAGGATGGTTGTTATTAACAGGATGATACGACGTAGAATATACATCATGAGCACTCATCCCTTCCTAGTTTAAAAATTGAACCTCTGACATATCATGGAACCAGAATGGATAGCCCTTAAGCCCCGTCACTTGTTTGTCAGAACCCCAAACAATTTGGTAATCAGCAATATAAACCGCAGTAGCCTGCTCAGCTAAAATTTCCTGTGCTCGATGGTAGTACTCAATTTGTTTGGCTTGATCTGTTTCCTTAAGCACATCCGTCATAATTTTGTCATACTCGTCATTTTGAAATAGGAAGAAGTTTTCACTATCATTTATAGAAATATAATCATTTAAAACCTCGTAAGCTGATGCACGACCTGTTAAATCAATCGTTGTCATTTCATAGTCACGGCCAAAATAAACACGATCTAGCCAAATCCCCCACTCCACAACCTCAATCTCCACTTCAATGCCAATTTCTTGCAAATTCGCAACTGCAATTTGCGCAATATTCGAATACATATCATTGTGGGAAGATACCGTTATTTTTGTTTTAAAGCCATCCGGATAACCGGCCTCTGCCAGTAACGCCTTCGCTTTTTCTATATCGCGTTCATACATGCTTTCTAAGCCTTTCTTTTGGAAATCACCCATCGCTGGACTCATATTAGAACCAAGTGGGACCGCATAGCCCGCAAATACCGAATCAATAATATCGGATTTACTAATCGCGTAGTTAATAGCTTGTCTAACTTTTACGTTATCAAATGGAGTCTTTGTTTCATTAAATGTGATGATTAAGGAAGAGTTATTATTTTGATGCGTTAAGTTGTAGCCCCCCTCAACTTCACTCACACGATGCCATGGCACACTTGTTAAATCAACCTCATTTGCCATCAAGCTCATAATCGCTGCTTGATCATCCGATTGGAAGGTAAACGTAACTTTATTCAAATAAGGTAAGCCTTCCTGCCAGTAGCTATCATTTTTCTTAAGTTCTAAATTTGTCCCTGGCGCGTATTTCACAAAGGCAAAAGGACCTGTTCCGATTGGATTTTCATTATGCTTCCCATCATTACTTTTAGGAATAATAGCTGATTGTCTTGCCGTTAATGAATACAGGAAGTTAGAATTAGGCTCCTTTAATTTAATTACAAATGTGCTGGCATCTGGTGCTTCAGCTGATGCCACGTTATCGAAGTTATTGGACATTTTTTCCCCACCGTTTTTCCCCATTAAACGGTCAAAGGAATATTGAATATCGTCCATCGTTAAGTCATCACCATTATGGAATTTCACTCCTTGGCGAATTTTGAATGTATACGTTAAACCATCCTCTGAAACTTCATAGCTCTCTGCAAGTCCTTCTTTTAAAGAACCATTTGTTTCTGGCGCCATTAGTCCTTCAAATAAATTCATAATCATTTGATACGAAATGGATGCTGTTGCCTTATGTGGATCTAAAAAATCCGGATCATCATTTACACGTACTACAATTTCCTGCGGCACATCTGCTGTAGTTTGTCCATCAGAACTATTAGAGCTCGTTGAAGCTTTCTCTCCATCACTAGAACATGCACTTATGATGATTGCCATCATGAACATTAAGAGTATTACCCCACTGTTTTTCAAATTCATTGCCGTTCCCCCTTCTCCTAAGTGCTTATCTTTTGAATGCTTGTATAGCTTTCCACCCCTGCCAATTTATCCGCCGCATGAATACCAGCAAGAATAGCTTCCTCCATCACCTTAGTCGCTAAATGTCCCAAATAATCTAGCGCAAATGTCCTTTCTCCTGTACCTAGCACAAAAATAGTATCGCCATCAAGCATCGTATGGACAGGATATATCGTTCGGGCAAGGGCATTTTGCGTAAGCTGGGCAATCTTTTTTGCTTCTGCCTTCGTTAATTTTGCATTCAACGCTACTACGCCAATGGTTGTATTCGTGCCAGCAAGTGCCTCTGATTGTGCATGCTGCTCGAGATAGTCACAGCAATCCAGCCACTGCCCTGTTTGAGGATTTCTCGCTCCCGCTAAAATTTGCCGTGTATTAGGATTCTTGACATCTCCTACTGCGTTAACAGCCACAATAGCCCCAGCAATAAGCCCATCCTTGCCCGCAATTGATGCACTGCCAAGACCACCCTTCATGGCAAAGTCTGGTCCTGCCAGTTTACCTACCGTTGCCCCATAGCCCGCGCCGATATTGCCATTTTGAAATGAACCTACTTGCGCAGCTTGAGCCGCTTCATAGCCCATTTGTGCTGTAGGTCGAGCTTGAGGATCACCGATAAATAAGTCAAAGAGGACAGCACTTGGCACAATTGGTATTTTGGCAACACCTGCATCAACCCCAATCCCTTGCTCCTCTAAAAATCGCATTACTCCTGTGGCAGCATCTAATCCATAGGCACTGCCTCCTGACAGACAAATACCATGCACACGATCAATTTCATTAATGGGATCTAATGCATCCGTTTCACGAGTACCTGGTGCAGACCCTCGAACATCTACCCCACATACTGCCCCGCCATCCATTAATAGAGCCGTACAGCCTGTAATCCCCTCTTCGTTTTCACGATGCCCCACCTTGATACCTGGAACATCGGTAATATTGCCAAACATATCAACACCTCTATCCATTAATAAATTAAATATTCAGATTATTAATCATATAAAAAGCAGGCTACTCGCTGATTTGCATTTTCCTCCTGAAGCTTAGGTCTCTCCTGCCGACACCTTTCCATGACATGTGGACAGCGTGTATGAAAAACACAGCCAACAGGTGGATTGATCGGACTAGGTAGTTCACCTTGTAAAAGTACTTCTTGCTTTGACTCATCAAAATTGACGACTGGAATGGCAGATAGCAATGCCTGTGTATAAGGGTGCAATGGATGAGCGTATAGCTCCTTCTTCGTCCCAATTTCCACAACCCGTCCTAAGTACAACACCGCCACACGGTCACTTATATGCTTCACAACGCTTAAATCGTGGGAAATGAATAAATAAGTTAACTGAAATTCATCCTGTAAATCCATCATTAAGTTAAGCACTTGTGATTGAACCGACACATCCAATGCCGATACTGGCTCATCCGCAATAATGAATTCAGGGTGAATGGCAAGAGCTCTTGCAATCCCAATTCTTTGTCGCTGACCTCCTGAAAATTCATGTGGAAATTTATGCATGGCATCCTCAGGAAGCCCAACCTTCTGTAACAATTCCATCACGCGCTCTTTTCGCTGTTCCTTCGTCAGCGTTAATTGTAATTTCATCGGTTCCTCAATAATCGCTCCAATGCGCATTCTGGGATTAAGTGAGGCAAAGGGGTCTTGAAAAATCATTTGCATTTGATTGCGATAAGACTGAAGCTTATTACCTTTTAAATGCTGGATCGGTTGCCCTTTATATAATACTTCCCCAGCTGTTGGTTCAACGAGCCTCAAAATTGTTCGTCCAAATGTAGATTTTCCTGAGCCAGATTCACCTACAATGCCTAGCGTCTCTCCCCGATAAATTTCAATGGAAATATCATCGACCGCTTTGACCATCCTTTTTTCTTCTTTCATAGACTTGCGCTTCACGGGAAAGTAAGCTTTTAAATGATTAATTTCCAGCAAAACTTCTTTCTCCGTCATGTGCCAGCTCCCCCTTCTCTGTGAATAAATGACAGCGCACTTTATGTGTCTCTTGAATATGGTGTATGGCCGGACTATCCTGATGGCATTGCGCCATAGCATGCGGGCATCGTGGTGCAAAGCGACAACCTTCTGGTAATGCATATGCGGGTGGCACAGTGCCAGGAATCGATGGCAGTCTTTTCACCTCTGTTTCAAGACTCGGCATTGTTTTTAGCAGCGCTGTCGTATAAGGGTGCTGGGGATTTAAAAAAAGCTCTCTTACAGGAGCTTCCTCCACTATTTGCCCTGCATACATAACCATGACACGGTCCGCTGTTTCTGCAACAACACTCATATCATGAGTAATGAATAAAATCGCCGATTGATGTTCTTCCTTCATTTTCATCATCAGCTTTAAAATTTGTGCCTGTACGGTTACATCCAATGCTGTAGTCGGCTCATCCGCAATTAATAGCTGGGGATTATTAGACATCGCAATGGCAATCATGACACGTTGCCTCATCCCCCCTGATAATTGGTGAGGATATTCGGCAATTACTTTCTCCGCGTTGGCAATCCCCACTTCTTTTAAGAATTGTAATGCTTTTTGCCAAGCATCTTTTTTTGAAACCTTTTGATGTCTACGAATGCCTTCAATCATTTGATTGCCGATCGTAAATACCGGATCTAATGAAGTCATAGGCTCTTGAAAAATCATACTAATATCATTGCCACGAATATGGCTCATCTCTTTATTTTTATAGGCTAATAGATTTTTGCCGTTTAAAGTGATAGTTCCTGCTGTAATTTCCCCAGGAGGGATTGGCAGTAAACGCATAATTGCTAAGGAGGTAATACTTTTGCCACTGCCCGATTCTCCCACTAATGCAACCGTTTCTCCTTTATGAATGGTAAAGTTCACATCGTCTACCACTTTTGCCTCTTTGCCATTCTTCAAATGGAATCGAATCGATAATTGATTGACCTCTAAGAGCACTTGTTTATCTTTTGCATGTTCCATAGGAGTCCCTCCCTGTCAGCGTTGAATAGGTGGTGCATAGCGTATGGCAATATTTTTCATTTGCGTATAGTTCCGCAGAGCAACAAAGCCCTTCTCTCGACCAATCCCGCTTTTTTTATAGCCTCCGAATGGCATTTGAATACCACCAGCTGCCCCATAATTATTAATAAATACTTGTCCTGCTTGCACACGACTCGCCACATAATGAGCTGTATCAATATTTTGTGACCAAACACCCGCTACTAAGCCATAATCTGTGCTATTGGCAAGAGTAATGGCTTCCTCCACGCTAGTAAATGTTAAAACCGTCAACACGGGTCCAAAAATTTCCTCCTGCGCTAAAGGATCCTTCGGCTGTACACCATCTAGTATAGTTGGCTGCACATAGAAGCCATTTTCATACCCTTCCATCGTCAATGGCTCACCACCAGTGATGACATAGCCATCTTTCTTTGCTTGCTGTAATAATGTAGTAATTTTTATATACTGACGTTCATTGAGTAACGGCCCCATATCCATGTCCGCCTCACCTGGCCCCACCTGTATCGCTTGAAATTTTTGTATTAATTGTGGGAGAAATGTATCTTTTATACTTTCTTCAATGAGCAATCGAGCCCCAGCAGAACATGTTTGCCCTGAATTTTGAATAATAGCCCGTACAACGCCCTCCAATGCTTGCTCTATATTGGCATCCGCAAAAACAATATTGGGTGATTTTCCGCCAAGCTCTAATGTTACAGGCACAACATTTTCCGCTGCCGCCTTCATCACTGCAACACCAGTAGGCACCGACCCCGTAAAGGTAATATGATTAATATCAGGATGTGATGTTAAATACGGTCCCACATCTCGTCCTAAGCCCGTAATATGTTGAAAGATCCCTTTCGGCAGTTTTTCTGCAAGCCACTCCGTGATGGCATGTGTTGTAAGTGGCGTATCTTCCGCACTTTTCACGATAACTGCATTGCCTGTAGCAATGGCCGCAGCGACACTTCGTGCTGTAATTTGAATCGGATAGTTCCATGGCACGATATGTACAGTAATACCAACGGGTTCGAGCACTACTGCATTCAATAGGCCATCCTCAATTGGAATCGTATCCCCCATCACTTTATCAGCCGCTCCACCGTAGAATTCAAAATACCGAGCCGCTGCTTCAATATCTGCCCTAGCTTGCGTTAAAGGTTTTCCGACATCACGGCATTCTAGTAAACTCCATTCCTCGGCATGCTGACGAATATAATGAGCGAAGTCGATTAATAACTGGCCACGTTCAAAAGCTTTCCATTGACGCCATTCATCACTTTCAAAAGCTCTACGTGCTGATCGCACCGCTTCTTCTACATGCGCTTGAGTCGCATTACTAATTTGCGCAATGATTTCTCCTGTTGATGGATTCCCCACATCTAGCAATGCTTCTGCATCACCATAAATCCATTCCCCATTAATCAACATAGGAATATTTTTCATCGTACCCCTCCTATAATCCACGACCACCATCTACATGTAAGGTCGTCCCAGTGACCATGCTAGCTGCATCAGACAATAAATAACTAACTGCTCCTGCTATATCAGAAGGCTTCACCAATCGTCCTAGTGGGACAGATTGCACAAACACACTTTGCTTTGTTTGCTCGACATCGGCGCCCTGTGCGGCAAATTGTCCGAGCATTTGTGTATCAGCAGGCCCAGGATGAATCGTATTAACACGAATTTGGTTTGGTGCCAGCTCAATCGCTAGCCCTCTCGTAAAGCTTTCCGCTGCACCCTTCGATGCAATATAGGCTTGTAAGCCAGGTCTAGGGCGAACTGCTGATATTGAAGCAATCGTAACAATAGACCCCTTTTGCTTTTTTTTCATAAAAGGAACAACAGCTTTTGCTGTAATAAATAAACTTTTCACATTGACATCCATTAAGCGATTCCACTCATCCATTGTTACTTGTTCAATTGGCGTAGCTGCCTGTGCAATCCCAAGTGCATTGACCAGCCCATCAATTCTCCCGTACTTATCAAAAATTTGCTGGAAGATGTCATTCACTCGCTCCTCCTGCAATACATTGACTTCAAAGCATTTCAGGGAGTCATGTGTTAAATTGGACAGCGCCTTTACAGATAAATCAAGCCCTATAACCAGATTACCCTGCTTAAGCTGCTCTTCCATAATGGCTTTTCCCATTCCGCCACCTGCACCTGTCACAACAATCACCTTTGGCTCAGTTGTCATACTATACCCCCCCTGCTGTTAAAGTCATATGAATGATTTCCTGACAAATCGCATCGCCCATTTGTGCTGTTGTTGCTTGCCCACCAATATCAGCTGTTTTCACGACGCCTTCTTCTAGCACTTTACTAATAGCTTGGACAATCAAATGTTCTAAATCCTTTCTACCTTGATGTCCAAGTAGTAAGGCGAGCGACCATATTTGAGCGATTGGATTGGCAATTCCCTTGCCAGCTATATCTGGCGCTGAACCATGCACAGGCTCAAACATAGATGGAAATGTCTTCTCTGGATTTAAGTTTGCAGACGGGGACAAGCCCAGCCCCCCAACAATGGCAGAGCCTAAATCAGATAAAATATCGCCAAATAAATTTGAAGCCACAACGACTTCAAAATCCTGTGGTCGTTCGACAAAATAAGCGACTAATGCATCAATATAAATGGCTTCAAGCTGTAGTTCTGGTGCAATTTGTGTCACCGTTTTTCTTGTATGCTCATCCCAAAATTTCATGGAATGAATAATCGCATTAGATTTCGTCGCGCTTGTCAGCTTGGCTTTCCCATGCTGCTGAGCATATTCACAGGCTGCTCGAACAATTTTTTCAATCCCTATACGCGTCATAATCGTATTTTGAATCGTCATTTCTTGTGGCTGCTGTTGATACAATCGACCCCCACTATCCGAATATTCACCCTCAGCATTTTCTCGAAAAATGACAAAGTCAATCTCGTTCTCGCCAGCTAGAGGTGAGGAGATCCCAGGCAATGACTTTATGGGACGGAAATTCACATACTGCTGGAAATTTTTCCGAATCGGCATAATCAGTTCCCATACCGTGACATCATCTGGTACGCGAGCATCCCCAATAGCTCCAAATAAAATCGCATCATATTTTTGTAGTGTCTCAAGTGCACCCTCTGGCATCATGCGGCCGTGCGCTAAATAGTAATCAGAGCTCCACGGAAAAACCGTTGTTGTCATTTGTAAGGATGAATCCCGTTCTTGCAAACATTTTACAACCTTTAATGCTTCCTGCATGACTTCTTTTCCGATGCCATCCCCTGGTATAACCGCCATTTTTATTGTTGTCATTGTGCATCACCAGCCAAAAATTTTAATGCGGCTAAACGATAAATGGCTGTTGTTTCCGCCAATTCTTCAATATCTACATATTCATTGATTTGATGAGGAATTTCACGATCTCCTGCACCAACCGTCACTATTGGAATACCATGGACATGAAGAAACGTACCATCTGTTGCACCAGGAACACCATTATATTTTGGTTCCTTTTCTGTCACCTCTGCCACTGCCTCGTAAATGGCCTGTACAACAGCTTCCTCCTTAGCCGTTGCTGTAGCAGGTCTATTATCAAGAATCGTTAGTTCCACATTAAAATCCGGATCATCTGCCTGTAAGCGTTTAATAATCGCGTCGATTTTTCCTAGTAGTTCATCATGATCTTGGGCAGGAACAGTACGAATATCAAGCGTCGTCATACAGTGATCAGGAATGACATTGATTTGTGCATCTCCTTTAACAGGCGCACGTAATATCGTTGGAGTAATGGATGGCCAATTCAGCATCGGGTCACGTCCTAATCGAGCCTGCTCCTCTTTTTCTAGCTTTTCCAGCTCTACAATCAATCGTGCCATACGCCAGTTTGGATTAATGCCACTCCACGAGATCGCTCCATGTGCCATCTTACCGAAAATATCAACCTGTAAACGAATTGCCCCACGCTGTGCAATACATACATTATTTTCCTGTGGCTCGCAAATAATAGCCCCATCTACTCCGTCTGCCCAGCCGTTTTTAATAAAATGTTTAATGCCTAGCATAAGCCCTTCTTCATCACAAGGAATACATAAAATAATCTTGCCTGTAAACTCTTCCTGATCTAGTAGTAATGATTGACAGGCAGTAATCATACAAGCGAGATTGCCCTTCGTATCATTCGTTCCTCTGCCATACATACGCCCTTCAACAATCTCTGCTCCAAATGGATCATAGGCCCATGCATCTCGATTGCCTTCCGTCACAACATCTGTATGCCCCTCAAAAAGTAGTGTTTTCCCAGGCTTGCCCGAATCAATAATACCAATAACATTCGGTCGTCCTGGCACAACCTCCTCTACATGTGTCTCAATGCCAATATCCCGTAAATACGCAGCAACAACGTGTGCCACCTCTTCTTCATTACCCTTTGGATCATTCTCACGGTAAACGCTTTCAATTCGTACTAGCTTTTGTGTTAACGCGATGACCGCCTCCCGATCTCGCACATACGATTTGGTTGTTTTTAAACTAGTTACTGTCATGCAAAGGACCTCCTATTTTAGGGAATATTCTGAATTTATGTTATTTTAACATTGACCTTTCTCTATGAAACTAGACAATATGTTAATGATTCATAGAATGACCTTAACTTTTTGTTTAGCAATAAATCGCTAAAAAACAACGTTTTTTTCTACTTTATACTTATTTTTGATACTTCGAAGTGTGAGCATCTTTGATTACCCAGGATATTGAGTGACTTCATTTCTTTGGAGTAAAACCTCCCCTCAAAATAAAAAAACCAGCGGCTGCTGGTTTTTCTTACATAACTATTGTTGGCGGGATTCGGTCATTTGCTTCCAAACCGAGCCTTTTGCTTCTTCACCTTGCTCGATACGGGCAATGGCCATTTTCACTTGTAGCTTTACTTCGAATTCTTTATCATCTTCAGCCGCTTTTAATACTGGTAATGATTGTTCTGTACCGACCTCATATAAATACATCGCTGCACGCCAACGTACCAATTTGTTCTTATCTTGTAGGGCTTGCTGCATGGCGCTTTCAAATTCTACAAAGCCAAGGTCGCTCATACAGTCGCCTGCTGTACGTCGCACGGCAGCACTTTTATCCTGAAGAGCTCTTTCTAAATACGGAACTACCATAACATCTTCAACCATCCCTAAATATACAGTTGCTAGACGTCGAATGGACATTTGCTCATCCTGTAAAGCTAAATCTAAAAGTGGTAAATCATCCAGCTCCGGATCAGCCATTTGGTCTAATAATTGGAAGCGTTTCTCCCATTCAGGTTGTTGGAACTGCTCCACCGTTATTTTCAGCTTATTTGATTGAACGATAGCTTTTTCATCATCATTATTAATCGCAGCAACAATTTCTGCTAATCGTTCTGCAGAATATGTGACATCAATTTCCTGCTTGACCGCTTCTGCGACTTCTTCCAGTTCACCATAGCGCACACCATAATCAATCCATTTACGCTGGAAAATATAGTTTTCATCTACTGCTGATTCAATAATTTGATTAAAAGCCTCGACAAAACGATCACCACAGCTCACACGATGTTCACGTTGGTTATCGAACACTTTTACTTGTAGAGGTACTTGCTTATAAAACTGTACATGGACATAAACTTCCCCGTAAAACTCGTTAGCTACTATTGTTTCATCTTGCGTTTCGACGTCTTCACCTAATACTTGACGGATACTTGCTAAAATACCTTCCCATGCATATTTGGCATTACGCTCCACAGCAAAGAAATCAGCAACATGATAAACGCCCTTTATCCCTTCAATCGCTAAAATAGCTGCTGCTTCGCCAGTTGCTTCATCTTTATTATCCTTTGTAAAATTATAGCTTTTCCCGAACGGTAGCTCTGTATCAACAACAATCTTCATAGAATTGGGACTTGGTGTCGGTTCAATTGTAATAATCTTCATGTCTATCGCTCCTTATCCGTTAACAATTTCATCTAAATAAGACCATCTTTCAATCAGATGCTCATACTGTGCATTTAGCTCATCTAGCTTAGCTGTTAATTCCTGTAGTTTTGTAAAATCTGAACCAGCATTAGCGATTCCCTCTTCAGTCTCCATAATAGCTGTTTCTGTTTTTTCAATATCATCTGCAATCGTTTCCCATTCTTTTTGCTCTTTAAACGATAGCTTTTTCTTGTCGGATTTTGGTTTTTCAGACTTAGGCTTTTCAGCTTTCGGTGCCTCAACTTTTGCAGTAGCAGTATGCTCACGCTTCTCCAAATACTCACTATAAAGGTCCAGTGTTTCCTCTACCTGCCCTTTTCCATCCAAGATCCATAGCTTTTTCGCAATACGGTCTAGGAAAAAACGGTCATGGGAAATCGTGATGACTACGCCTGGGAAATGCTCAATGAAATCCTCTAGCACGCCCAATGTTTCAATATCTAAATCATTGGTTGGCTCGTCCAATAATAAAACATTAGGCTGCTCCATTAATAAACGTAATAAATGAAGGCGCTTGCGCTCACCGCCAGATAATTTACCAATTGGTGTACCGTGAGCATGTAGTGGGAATAAAAAGCGCTCTAGCATTTGAGCCGCAGAATAGCGTACACCCTCTGCATCTGTAATATCATTCGAAGCCTCACGTATATATTCAATCATACGCTCATTTTCATTCATTTTCGGTAAAGTTTGCTTGAAATGGGCTAGCTTCACAGTTGATCCAACAAGAATTTCACCTTGATCAGGTGAAAGTTCTCCTGCTAGCATGTTCAATAAAGTAGATTTTCCTACACCATTTGAGCCGATTATGCCAATACGGTCACCTTGTTGGAGCAAAAATGAAAAGTTTTCTAAAATCTTTTGCTGCCCAAATGCTTTCGAAATACTTTCTGCCTCCAGCACTTTACGCCCCAGACGTGTTGTAGCGAGGCCCATTTCCAATGAAACGTCCTCTGATTTACGCTCTAGATTTTCCTCCAACTTTTCAAAGCGTTGGATACGCGCTTTTTGTTTAGTGGAGCGCGCCTTCGCACCGCGACGAATCCATTTCAACTCTGAACGATAACGGTTGCGATCCTTCTGAGCAGAAGCCGCCTTCATTTCCTCACGGATGGCACGGGCCTCTAAAAAATCACCATAATTTCCTGTATGACGATACATGGTTTGATCAGCTAGCTCGTATATATGTGTTGATAATTCATCTAAGAAATAACGATCATGGGTAATAAAAATAACTGCGCCCTTTAGTCGTAGCACCATCTCTTGAAGCCACTCTGTTGCTTGCACATCCAAATGGTTGGTCGGCTCATCTAATAAGTAGAGATCTGCTGGTTCAATTAATACTTTAGCCAAGGCTACTCGTTTTTGCTGACCGCCTGAGAGCGTTAGCACTTCTTTATCAAATGTTTCAATGCCTAGCTTTGTTAAGGCCGTTTTGGCAAGCGCGTTGACATCCCATGCCTGCTCTTCATCCATACGCTGTTGCAAGCCAAATAAAGTCTTTTGCAAACCTTCAGATGTTGGATTTACTGCCAGTGCAGCCACTGTTTCCTCATATTGACGATTTAATTGTAAAACCGGTGAGTCACCAGCAAAGACCGCTTGTAAAACCGTTTCTCCTGATTGAAATGTCGGTTCCTGTGGTAAATAAGCGACACGATATTTATTGGGGCGATCCATTGTGAGGGTATCTGCTTCGATATCCTCTGCTAAGATCGATAACAGGGTCGATTTCCCCGTACCATTAATACCGATTAAGCCTGCTCGCTCGCCCTCATAAATGGTAAATTCAATATTTTCAAAAAGCGTTTTATCGCCCACAGTTTTTGTTAAATTTTGTACAATTAAATGACTCATTCCACTATTCCATCTCTTTCATGTTAGGTATTGTTCATGCCCACACTACTTTTATGTAGACGATTATTGATATCCAATATTCATCATAACATCAATTGATAGGTAAACAAAGAACAACAAACTGTCAATGGTTTGTCCTAGCAATGTTCCTATTCTCCTGTAAATACGTGTGCATTATCTGACAAAGTATAATAATTCCTCGCTCTAGGTCCTGTGGTTCTGGATAGGAATAACTAATTCTCATATGGTGATATTGAGGCTCTCCCGGATAACAAGCAGAGCTGGGTAAAAAAGTAATATGTGCTTGCTGTGCTTTAAACAACAGTTCATCTGTATTGCCATTACAAGGCAAAGACACCCAAATATTTAACCCCCCTTTTGGTTCCATCCACGTAACGCCTTGTGGTGCATATCTGTTCAATAAAGCAATCGTCTGATCTCTTCTTACTTCAAGCGCAATACGTAATTTTTCTAAATGGACATGCATGCGGTCTGATCGTAAGAAAGGAATCAGTGCCTTTTGTGTTAATAGTGGATTGCCCGAATCGGCAAAGGATTTGGCTGATAAGAGCCGTTGATGGACAGTACCATTCGAGATGATGGCTCCAATTCTACAACTAGGGGCTAACGATTTGCTAAATCCCTTTAAATAAATAACATGACCACTTTCATCTAATGCTTTAAGAGTAGGTGGTGGTGGATTATTGTCAAAATAAATTTCATTCCATGAATCGTCCTCTACAATAAGAAAGCCGTATTGTTGGGCAAGGTCTAGTAACTCTCTTCTTCTAGCTTTGCTTAAAACAGTTCCTGTAGGATTCTGAAATGTTGGGTTTGTATAGATCAGCTTTGGTTGTTTGCTTAAACATAATGTCGCTAGAATAGTTATCTGCATACCTTCTTCATCTACTGGAATGGGAATAATATGGGCTCCGCGATTTCTAAAGACATCGATGGCTGCTGTATAGGTAGGAGCTTCGGTAATGACAATGTCTCCTGGTCCAATAAATGTTCTAGCCACTACATCAATACCTTGTTGCACACCATTTGTCACAATAATTTCTTGAGGCGTTGTTTCAATGTCACCATATTGTTGTACATAGTCCCGAATTGCCTTTCGTACATCTTCATCACCTTGTACAGTCCCATAGCGCGTAACAATCTGAGGATCCGCGAGTAAAGTTGCCACGATTTCATTCGTCAAATAAACTGAGGGCAATAACCCCGGATGGATGGTCGCACTTGAAAATTTCATCGCATATTCTGTTCCTTTATTTAATATGGATTGTGAACGTTGAATGTAGTCGGGGATCGCTAATTGCCAATTATAATTACGTTGGCTCATATGCATGCTACCCTGTTCATTTTTTCGCACGAATGCCCCCTTGCCATGCATCACTTGAATATACCCATTTCTTTCTAATAATGCATAAGCCTTACTGATCGTTACGGGGCTCACTTGATTTTCTTTAGAAAAGCTCCGTATAGAAGGTAATTGACTTCCCTCCTGTAAAAAGCCTGATCGTATTTTTTCTGCCATAATATTTGAAATCTGATGGATTAAGGTTTGATCTGATTGACGATTTAGCTTTATTTTCATTTACCCTCCAACTGTTATAGTCCTAATTTGACTGTTATATATATCACTATATAGTGTAGAGGCAGAAATAGCTAAATATAAAATGAAGGGGAATGATGATACATGACGAACATGAAGCAAGATCAGGAAAATATTGAAACGATTTTAACGGATGTAGTGCACCATGCAGCCAAGTTTTTTAGCAGTCTTGAAGAAAGAGCCGTAACAAGTCAAGCTTATAACGTACCTGCTTCAACACTTTCTGAAGTAGGACATGGCGCTCAGTCGACTCTTCAATACTTTTCACAGCATTATGCTGAAGGCTTAAGCGGCAGTGCAGGTTCAAGATATTTAGGGTTTGTTACAGGTGGAGCTACGCCTGCTTCGATTGTTGGAGATTGGTTAGTCAGTATTTACGATCAAAATCTATCCAATACGCAGGATTCTGTAGCAGGCTCAATGGAATTAACGACGATTGATATGTTAAAAGATTTATTGCTATTGAGTGAGGATTATCAGGGAACATTTGTCAGCGGGGCTACGATGGCTAATTTCGTAGGACTTGCTCAAGCAAGAGAGTGGGTGGCGCAATACTATGGGAAAAGCACTGCGATGGATGGGTTATTTGATATCCCACCGATAAAAATCGTCAGTGGTACGCCGCATTCGAGTATTGTCAAAGCAACTTCTATGCTTGGCCTTGGTCGAAAGTCTATTCATCTTATTCCATGTCAAGAACAGCGTGAAGCGATCGATATTACAAAATTACAACAGTTTCTCGAAGACAATCAACAAGAACCTTGTGTTGTCGTAGCAAATGCGGGAACCGTCAATACGGTTGATTTTGATGATTTACTAGCAATTGGCAAGCTAAAAAAGCGCTATAATTTCTGGCTTCATGTAGATGCGGCTTTCGGAGGCTTTGCTGCGTGTTCACCCAAGTACTATCACTTAGTCGAGGGCATTAACTATGCTGATTCGATTACGATTGATGCACATAAATGGCTGAATGTCCCTTATGATGCGGCTATGCAATTTACCCGACATCAATCGTTACAAGTAGCCGTATTTCAAAACAATGCTGCCTACCTTGATAGCTCGCTTGAAAATCCGAATTTTAGTGATCTTACCCCTGAAAATTCACGACGATTCCGTGCGTTGCCAGCTTGGTTTTCACTTCAAGCTTATGGTAAAAAGGGCTATCAACAGTTAATCGAACAAAATGTACTGCTAGCTCAGCAACTTGGACAAAAAATAGAGCAAAGTGACCAATTTACTTTGCTAGCACCTGTTCGTTTAAATGTTGTGTGCTTTGCCATCAATCATGAAGCACTGACAGTCGAAATGAACAAACAATTTTTGAAGACATTAAATCAACAAGGCAAAGTGTTCATGACACCAACTCTTTACCAAGGTGTGCCAGCTATGCGTGCGGCTTTCAGCAATTGGCGTACAACCACAGAAGATCTAACAATTATTTGGGAAGCACTAACGACAGCTATACAATCCTTTTTCCACGAGTCCCTTTAATCTATGATAAAAGCTATCAGTGTACCTTAAATGGCCACTTACTAAACTTGTCCAAATTTAATAAATGAGTCTATTGTGATTGAAAGGGTTTGATGTGCGCCACCTTTTCGTTCAACAGTAATTTTTAAATAAAATACTGCTGCGAAATACTTGCAGAAACCAAAAAATGCTCGGTGCTCAATTTAAAAAACACCTAGCATTTTTTATCTTTAGTGAAAGTTAATACATTATACTGATTTGCTTTGGTTATCCCAATTAGAGTCTGATTTTATATACCAATATAGTCATATATAGTAAAATGATATTATATGCCATAGTTAGTTTTGGGGGAATCAAAATTGCAGAAAAACAAAGTTAACGTTTTGAAAATGAATAATTTGTACAAACGGTTTATAATGTCAACATTATGCTTACTAACACTTACTGGTTGTACTAATCAAGAGACTACAAATAAGTTAAACGGAAATGAAGAAATACATGATACAAAGGAAATGAAAGAATTATCTGCTGAAGATCAAAAGCGTCAAGAAAAAGCTGAAAACATTGAGAAAAGTATAATTGAACTTATCGAACAGGAAAACTATTTAGATACAATCACCCATTATAAAAATTCATTTATTAAAAATGTCGATAAAAAATTAAAACCAACAGAAAAAACGATTGAACTTTATAATATTGCTGTTGAAAAATATATAGAAAAGGCTGAAACCTTTAATTACTATGATTATAAT
Organism: Lysinibacillus sp. UBA5990; assembly: GCF_002429815.1. NCBI lineage: Bacteria > Bacillati > Bacillota > Bacilli > Caryophanales > Bacillaceae > Lysinibacillus > Lysinibacillus sp. UBA5990. Next base: position 758,154 of record NZ_DJAY01000015.1, on the reverse strand, counting down.
CTTTTATCGCTAGATATGGAAAACTTAAATGAAAATGTTCTATCTCTTATAAATAAAAAATTTCCAACAAACATTGAAGAAATTGAAGCATTTATAAAAAATAACGAAGAAGAAGCACGTGAAAGTTATGCAAATATGAAAGCTGAAAATGAAGCAAAGGAAAAAGCTAGAATAATTGAGGAAGCCAAAAATCGAGTATACATAGGAATGACAAAAGAACAAGTTCTCGCTACTAATTGGGGCAAACCTAATGATATTAACCGAACGATTACTACTGATCATATATCAGAACAATGGGTGTATTCCGCATATGATAAATATCTTTATTTTGAAGATGGAATATTGGTAGCAATACAAGATTAATGTCCAGAAGTATCTGAATAGCGAAACAGTCCTCTGGTATATCACGATTAATCATCAATGTTTCAAAGAACAAGGTGATGCGACAAAAGCCGAGGAAAAGGTGATGCACCCCAAAAGTTAGAGTAGAAAATCTAACCTTTGGGGTGTTTTTATATGACAAAATATTAAGATGAATTTATATTTTTAAAAACTGTTAAAGAATAGAAGTCAATTTTAAATTATTTTTACTATTTAATAAGATGATTCTTTTGATTCTATTCTAATTCAATTGTTCCATTATGAAATAAAATTTTTATCATTGCCTTGATAATAAAAAAAGAATTGTAAATAAAGTAAGTAAGTTATTAGAGAATGTTAAAATTGACACACCCGAAGATGAAGTTAGGACGCTTTTAAAAGGGTTATGCGGTGTAAAAACAAAATCCGATTTTAAAAAAACCCGTCGCAAAAGGATATTGTTTAATACATTCTTTTACATTTTTGCGATAACAACACTATGCGAGTGCTACAGATTTCATCCAATAAAACTGCAGCTTACAATAAAATGATTATGTCAAACAAATATGCTAATGAAGCGCACGAACCGCCCTTCAATTGAAAGGCGGTTCGTGTTGTTTTATTGACCAATTTCGTGTTGTAATTGCTTTAAAAAGCTTTCCATAAATTGATGACGTTCAAGTGCCATTTGCTTGCCTTTTTCCGTTACCATTAAATCCTTTAGGAGCAATAGCTTTTCGTAAAAGTGAGTGACAGATGACGTATTTTTTTGACGATATTCTGATTCCGACATGTTAGTACGTGCTTCTTCATCCTTATCATAAAGCTTGCGGTCTTTCGCACCACCATATGCAAATGTTCGAGCGATGCCAATTGCTCCAATCGCATCTAAACGGTCTGCATCGCGAACGATTTTCGCTTCCAAGGATGTAGCCTCTAGCTCATTTCCACCATTAAACGATACTTGTGCAATACAATCTCGAATATGTTGCTTTTTTTCCTCGCTAACAGGGAGCTCTGCAATAAGCTGTTCCTCCTGTTCCTTACTATCGGTATACTTTTTGTCGCTCACATCATGCAACAGCACTGCAATTTTTACAACTTCGTCATCTGCTACTGGCTCTGTATGTAAAATCGCTAGTGCATTTTGATAGACACGCTCAATATGTTGGAAATCATGGCTAGCGTCAAACTGTTCATAAATTTCACGTACTTTACTCATTAAATAATCCATAGTTCAAACTCATTCCCTTCCTACACGATTATACTGTATTTATAGCCCCCACGAAAAATAAAAAATCAATACCTTTTCAATTGACTAATTTTTCAGAATATTATAAGATAAAGGTGCAGAACAAACATTTTGTTCTGCACCTCATATTTTTCAGCTATGTACAAACAGCTATGTGTTTGACAGAATGAATATCAACTTCAGCGGGCTTACAATTGAATAGTATGTTTGCAAGATGACATAAGTAAAGAAAACCAATCATCAAACAAATAAAAGTGAACACTTTCCCTTAGAAATTCTTTGTTTAACCCGCATAGCATGATGTACAGCCGAAAATTGTGAACAACAAGTTAGTTGTTTTTACGACCAAAAGGTTATTATTAAATGGAAGCCATGTGTAATTGTTTTTCGTTATTGGTTGCTGCCTTCTTCAAGTTGTATGAACGTAGCTCCTCCCTTTAATGAAAATCGTACACAATGATGACTGCCTGTTTATGAAACCAGATGAATGAGTCGTACAAACACAATGAAGATTCATGTAAGCCAAAATAGTTAGAAGTATAAAGGAAGTAGGAACGATCGTGATAAAATGTAATACCTTCCCGCTGAAGGACGAATAAAAGCTGCCCATCTTACAGTCATGTAGATGATGGCAGCTTTTATTATGTTATTTGCTAGTTAACAGTAGATCCTACAACACGCCCTTGATGACCTCATCAATTTCTTTTAATAGCTCTTGATTTTGCATCGTTGAACTTAATTTTAAATGAGATTGATCAACATGGATGACCGCTACATGCATGCCTTCTTTTATACTCGCACTTGGAACTGGCAGCATCTTTTCCGTATCAAATGTCATCATAAGATCCGGAAACTTCGATTGTAGCTGTCCTTCTTTCGATAACGTCATGTATTCATTCCAGAAAGTCAAATCGTAATCGCCAACGGATAATTTCCCTACGTCAAAGCCATTTTCCTTCGTTAATGAATAATGTTGGACCTTCCCCGTTACGATATGCACCCCATTCAATTGCTGTAAAATATTGGACAATTTATCATCAAAGGTTTGTCCATTGAGGAAACGATAGCCAAGCTCAATAGCCATTGTAATGGCATTCGGTGCCCCATGTTTTTGTAAATAATCTATCGTCACAGGATTCCTCGTTACCCCTACTAACCCTCCTGCTAAAATAGACGCTTGTCGGGCTGTTTTAGCCGTGTTTTGTAGTGGGCCTTCCACAAACCCTTGGACCGCAAAGTCATTTTTACCACCTGCGTAAAATTGCACTGATTGATAGTCTTGCTGTTCATGAAGATTTAAGGAACCCATAATACCCGTTGGATGTGCCCGCCCATTACACGGAGCATCCACGACAGGCACCTTTAATAAAACTGACTGCAACCAGCCATTAATCGTTGTGATGGCACCATTTTCATTGGTAATGATGCCTTTTAGACGGTGATTGGTATGTGCGTTCATATTACGATAGCTCCAGCAAAGCTGTTCGTTTGAAATATATTGATCGGCTGCTGAAGGTGCGCCTACCATTGCCACACACGCTACTAAATCTTCGCCATCTAATTCTGTCATATCGACTATTTGAGGTTCCCCGGCTGCAAAAATTTCCTCCACCAGTTTAAGTCCTTCCTCTAGGAGGCCACCTCCGCCTCCGCCAAGGATTGCACCTCCATAAACCGCTGCAATTCCATCCTCATATGTTAATACTTTTGCCATCGATCATTACTCCTTTCTATTTCCCTATTTTTAGAATAGAAGAGAAGAAGCTGTATAAAGCATCCCCAGCAATAACCCCTGCCGCAAAGACTGTCATTTCAGATTCTCTCTTACCTTTCGTCACATACGTGAAAATAACACGAAGTAAGATACCTGCTAATACCGCCCATCCAGCAATTGGATTGATCAGTAATAAACCTGTCGCAAAAAGAATACCCATTTGTCGTTTCGAGCCACCAATCAATTGGATCAATGCCCCTGGAATAGCCCAAATCATTAGTTGTTTCGCTACATCCCCTGTCACACCAGATTGAATAGTTGCCGCATAAACATGGTTAACAGGTGCTACTAAATCTTGTGCAAAATAGGATTTGTAGGATAGTAAAACAACAATAGCAGAAATGGAGAACGCCAACATACCAGCGATCATTTGCTGTTTACGCCCTTCCTTTTCTAGTGCTGGATCACTACCATTTCCACGAAGAATAAAACCAGTTTTCAAATCATAGCCCATATCCGCAAATGCTACCCCTGTAGCTGCACTATAACCTGCTAACAAAGCAAGCGCTGGTGCAGGGAAGCCTATTAAAATACCAACAATCAGTGTAATAAATGCCACTGCAAACGCTGGGAACCAACCCGCATGCATTGCTGCGATACCAACGATAAGCTCATGGACAAATGCTGCGATCGTTGCAAAGAGGATGAAACCTATTAACATTCCAAATGACATATGTGTAATAATACCGCCTAAAACTGCAATTAATAAGGCAATCGCTAAATAGGCAATAAACCCAACACCGAACCCTCGGCGAATTTCTTTCGTATCTTTCGAATAGCTTAACTCTTCTGACTTTTTAGCAGCGCGTTTCCCTAATAGGGTGAAAGCTACTTGGAATAGAGCTACGATGCCTGCACCAATCATAATGCCATGTGGAATATAATAAGCATTTAAATCAATATTAAATAATTGAACCGAATAACCTCTAAGTAAAAGCCCAATCCCAAACATCGTAAGCGCCCAAATATTACCGATAAACGCTACCCCAAAAGCAGACATCGGAATTTTAAGAATAGATCCCACGATACCGATTAATACACCACCAATTAATACTTTGGCATTTTTACCACCTTTATCGCCAGCCTTAATTGCTTCAGCTGTCGCAATCCCTGGTGGCCAAGTACCTGCTGCTGGGAAAATTTTTGTATCAAAAAATTTATATAATAATAAAGCATCCACAAACATCGCTAAAATAACACCGATAAACAACGGTAATACTAAATTTTCATAGCCCAAAACGTATGGAATACCAATTGGCAACATTAAGCTACTCGCTGCACTAAAAGTAGCTGATGAAATGGCCGTTTGAATAATATTTTGTCTATGCACCGATTTAAATGCAATTAATTTGCCAATTGGAATTCTTCCTAAAATCATCGCAAATATTGCCCCAACGATTGATGTATTAGCAGAAATCCCCAAAGTCGTAATCAGCTGTATCCCGATAATAGCCCCAACTACAGATGTTAAAACAATCATTAGTAGCGTTACAGGCTCCAAAGCCCGTGGATGTAATACTTTATTATTCATACTGTCAGCTCCCCTATTGCTGTTATAGTTTTGAAATATGCGATTGTATCTGATGAACTACTTTCACTAACTGGTCAAGCATATATTTCTCCCTTTGATCATCTATATCGTATACTAATCCAGAAATTGTAAGAGATGCGTTGATTTCTTTTTTATAGTTGAATAACGGTACACTGATGCCAAAAGCGTGTTCATTGTATTCACCAACGGTTACACACCATTTATTTTGGCGTATACTTTGTAGCTCTTCCCTTAATGTCTCAAGAAATTCATTATGCTCCTCTTTCGATTGCTTGTTTTGAAAAAAAGCTATTAATTCAAGCTGTTTATCTTCTTCTAAAAAGGCGAACATGACTTTACAGGAAGCACCGATGTAAAGGGGTGTCTTTGTTCCTAAAGACACCGCATACTTTACATTTTTATTACTTTCGGCAATTTTTGTTGTGACACCGTATTCATTGTCCATATAAGTGAGAAACACCGATTCGTTTATTTCACTTGCAAGATTTTGCATTAATTCATAAATAGTCGAGTGTGGGTCCATTGTATGTGAGAGCACATCATAAAAAAGGAACATTTTGTAGCCTAATTTATACTTTTTCGTGCCTTCATCCTGAATTAAATAACCCGTTTCTGTAAATGTATTAATGGCTCTTTGTACGACACTTGTCGGCATTTTCATCATGCGCGAAATTTCACGAACACCTAATGCATTTTCTGTCGTCGCAAAACACTCTAGTATATCTAATGAGTTTTTTAATGTCTTGACAGTCATTCATTTCTCCCTTTAAGCGTTTTGATAACCGTAATGCTTTTTCGCTACTTCTACAGAAATATATTCATTTAACACATCACGCTCTATAGCCTCTTTACTTCTTTCAAGTGGATTACCATAGCCACCACCTGTTGCTGTAACTAGCTCGATACGATCGCCTTTTTGCAATTCATAATTGGCTAGTACGCCAACTGGTCCAATTGTGGAACCACCCTTTTTATGAACGATTAAATAGTTATGAGACCCTTCGCCTCCTCCACTTAAACCGAATGGAGCGAATTGGTGTCTCCCTAAGTTGACTGAAACCTTTTGACCATCATTATTGATGGTATATACACGACGTACACCTAAGCCACCTCTAAATTGGCCTGTACCTGCACCGTCACAGTTTAAGCTATATTCATCAATTTGAATGCCATATTTCGTTTCGGCAATTTCCACAGGTAGATTATAAGTTTCACCATCTCCCATACAATATTGCCCGCTTTGACCATCTTCATCATTCGATGCTCCCCAACCACCAACAGATGGTTCAACGATAAGGAATGACTCATCATTTTCAGGATTTTTACCTGTCAGAATAAATGTACAAACGGATTGTAAGTGTCCTGCTGATAATCTTTCTGGTAAATGTGACGCAAGTGCTTTCCAAATTAAATCTGCTGCCCCAATACGAGCCTCAAAGTTCATGGATACTGGATGTGGGCGCTTAGCAGAGACAATGGAATTTTCATCCGTTAAAATAGTTAAGCGTTTAAAGACTCCCTCATTAATGACATCAATATCACCTAGTAATGCTAGGAACATCACACGCACGCTTGCCATTAAACCAAATTGGGAACAGTTTACTGGCACATTCACCGCTGGGTGGGAGCCTCTAAAATCACAAATAAATTCTTCATTACTAATTGTTACTTTCACTTTAATCGGGTATGGTCCGCCTTTTACAGGATCTCCCTCAATAAAGTCCTCCGCGTAAAACTCACCTTTTGGCAAATGCTGAAGCTCCAGCTCTACAATTTTCTCACCTTTGTCCAATAGTTTTTGAATGGACAATTTCACTGATTCAGCACCAAACTTCTGACAAAGCTCTGTAATTCGTTTTTCGCCTGTTTTTAAAGCAGCCACTTGTGCAAACATATCGCCAATAGATAGCTCTGGTAAACGAACATTCGTCGAGATAATCTCATAAACGGCTTCGTTCAATTCACCTTTATGATAAAGTTTGACACCTGGCAGTTGTAGACCTTCCTGATAGATTTCATTAGAATTACTTGTAAATGAACCAGGGTCCATGCCTCCAACTTCTGTCCAGTGTGCTTTATTGGCAGAGTAAGCAATGACTTCACCATTATAAAAAATGGGAAGCACTAAGCCAACATCTGATAAATGCGAGCCTCCCCCTACATACGGATCATTAATAATAATGACATCGCCCTCATGCAACTTTTGGCCATGATCAAATTTTTCAATGACCCGCTGCACCATTGGACTTAGCATACCAATAAAGCTTGTAACACCATTTCCTTGGCTAATTAAGTTCCCCTGTGCATCTGTTAAACCACAAGCATAGTCTAATACTTCATAGATTACTGGACTCATAGAGGAGCGTGCTAGAGCGACAAACATTTCATCCCCTATGGCTAGCAATGAATCCTGAATAATCTCTACAGCAAAAACGTCTTTTTTCATGATTTATTCCCCCTCCATCTCTACAATCAAATTTCCATATTTATCAATTTCTATGGATTGCTTTTCATTGATCACGACTGTAGATGTTGGGTTTTCAACGATAGCAGGACCTGTAATGACATAACCCGGAGCAAGCTTTTGCTGGTCATAAACATTGACCTCAACCCAACCCTTTTCTTTCACATATAAGTTGCGCTTTGTTTTGATACATGTTGACACATCAATATGAGAGAAATCTAATTCTTTAAATTGAACAGCCTCATCTTTTCCATAGATGGTAAGGTGTAGATTTACTAATTCTATTGGAGTAGTTGGTAAATCAAATGAAAATTCTTGTTTATGTTTTACATGGAACGCATCAGCCAATTGAAGAAGCCCTTCATCATCAATCGTGATATTCGATGCGTTCAATTTGACTGCGTGCTCTTGGCCTTTATAACGTAAATCATAATTAATTTCGAAATAATAATGCTCTTTCGATAAAGGTACGTCTTCATAGGCACTTTCAATAGCTTGATCAATATTCGCTTGAATTTCCGCAAGATGCGCGTGATCAAAGTCCATTAAACTTGTTTGGATATAGTCTTGTCGATATTCTGTCATCATCATTCCTAATGCTGAAAAAACAGAAGAGCCATAAGGTATAATGACCTTTTTCATGCCTAATTCCTCTGCTAAATTAATAGCATGTAGTGGACCGCCACCACCAAAGGCAACCATTGTAAAGTCTTCTGGATCATAGCCTTTACGAATGGAAATTAGCTTCAACGCATTTAACATATTGGAATTCGCAATATCTAAAATACCTTGCGCTGCTTCCTCGGCTGAAACATTAAATGGTTTTGCAATCGCTTCAACAAGTGCCTCCTCTACTTTGTCGATAGATACTGGATTATCGAAGTTTGCTAATGATAATCTTCCTAAATAAACATTAGCATCCGTAATCGTTGGCTGTGTATTGCCTAAACCATAGGCTACTGGACCTGGGTTTGCCCCAGCAGAATCTGGACCTACCTTTAAGGAACCGAACTGATCCACACGAGCGATAGAGCCCCCACCATTGCCGATTTCAACAATATCTACAACCGGAGTTTTAATTGGATAGCCAGCAAATTTTTCATTTCTTTCAATATAGTACTCTGTCGTAACATTTACTTTGCCATCTGTAATAAGTGAGCATTTCGCTGTCGTACCACCCACATCAAAGGCGATAATATTGGATTCATTTAGAAGCTCACCTAATTTTGCAGCTCCAAACATTCCTGCTACAGGACCAGATTCTACTAGATTGATTGGTAACTCCATCGCTTTATCAAAGCTTGTTGTCCCACCATTCGATTGCATAATTTTTAAATGATCCGTAATACCAACTGTACTTAATTTTTCTTTTAAGCTTTTTAAATAAGCGTGAGCAATGGGCTTCACATATGAATTTAAAACCGTTGTATTTGTTCTTTCATATTCGCGATATTCCTTAATGGTTTCGCTCGAAAGTGTAATATACACCTCAGGCCAAATTTTTAATATTTCTTCTTTTAATTGCTGCTCGTGAATAGGGTTTTTATAGCCATGAATCAACGAAATGGCAATTGCCTCTACACCTGATTCCTTAAATTGACGGACAATCTCTCCAACCTCGTCCCTATTAAGCGCTTTCATAATATTTCCTTTAAAATCAATGCGTTCATCGATTTCTTGTCGTAAATAACGCTCTACAAATGGCTCTGGCTTTTTATATTTAAAATTATATAAGTCTGGTCGGTTACCACGTGCAATTTCTAAAATATCACGGAAGCCTTTTGTTGTAATTAATCCAACTACGCCACCTTTTCTCTCTGTTAATGTATTAATAATTACCGTAGAACCATGAATAAATGATTCAATGAGAGAATCCTCTGTTACATGTCGTCCTAATACGTTTAATATACCATCCTCAAAATGCCCTGGTGTCGTATGCCCCTTGTCAAAATGAAGATTTCCTTTCTCATCTGTATAAACTAGGTCGGTAAAAGTACCGCCAATATCTGTTGCGATTTTCAAGACTTCATCCCTCCGTGTTCCTATAATCGGAACAGTGTTCCGAATTAGAATTAAGTAAATTATATTTAAAAGAAAAAGAAAATTCAATGTATTTTTTAAATAAAAATTCATTTGACAATTGCTTCTCTTTGTAAAAATCCGCTTTTTCCTTCCAATAACAGAGAACTATTGATAAAAAATACCAAACACATTTATATAAGGAAGCTTCTCGAGTTTTTAATCGCATGAAAAAAAATCCTAGTTTTTCAACTAGAATCGTAAATTTTCTAAAAAAAATGGCGATGATGAATGCTAAGACAGGTTATCAAGTATAGAAGGAAGATATCAGAATACTTTTTAGCGGAATTTAAGGAAGGATATGTTAAAATGACTAGACTTTTATCAGCCAATAACTAAAAAAAGCTGCACCTTTTTTAAAGGGCAGCTTTTCAACATTTATTAGAACAATCCGACCGCATGTCCGTCATTATCGACATTCATGCGTAAGGCTGCAGGAGCTTTTGGTAGTCCTGGCATTGTCATAATATCGCCTGTCAGACAAACTAAGAAACCAGCACCAAGCTTTGGAATCACCTCACGAATTGTGACCGTGAAGCCTTCTGGACGTCCAAGTAAACTTGGTTGATCGGATAAAGAGTATTGCGTTTTTGCCATGCAAATCGGCAGAGAATCCCAGCCAAATTTTTCGATTTGAGCCATTTGTTTTTTAGCTTGGTCAGTGAATTGGACATCTTTCCCACCATATACCTTTTGTACAATAGTACGTACTTTTTCTTCAATGGACTCTGTTACATCATATAATGGTGAGAAGTTGTTTTCTTCTTCCAACACAGCTAGTACTTGTTCAGCTAAGGCTACTCCACCTTTACCGCCCTCTTCCCAGACATTTGTTCGGGCTATACGTACATGATTTTCTTGGCACCAGTTCAGAACTGCTTCTAGCTCTGCTTCTGTGTCTGTAATGAAACGATTTAATGCAATAATCGGTTCAACACCAAATGTACGTACCGTGTCGACGTGTTTAGCTAAATTTTCAATTCCTTGGAGTAGGGCTTCCACATTTTCACCTACAAGTGATGTTTTTGGAACACCACCATGCATTTTTAATGCACGAATCGTTGCTACGATGACAACGGCACTTGGCTTGAAGCCCGCTTTACGAGCTTTAATGTTCATGAACTTTTCGGCACCTAAATCAGACCCGAAGCCCGCTTCTGTCACCACAATATCAGCTAGCTTACGAGCAGTTTGTGTCGCCATAATAGAATTACAGCCATGGGCAATATTAGCAAATGGACCACCATGTATAATAGCTGGTGTCCCTTCTAATGTTTGTACTAAGTTTGGCTTAAAGGCATCCTTCAATAATAATGTTAAGGCACCCTCTACCTGTAAATCACGCACAAAAACAGGCTCACGCTCAAATGTGTAGCCAATTACAATGCTAGCGATGCGCTCGCGTAAATCCTCAATGCTTGTTGCTAAACAGAACACTGCCATAATTTCGGAGGCAACCGTAATATCAAAGCCGTCTTCACGTGGCATGCCTTGAACAGGCCCTCCTAATCCTACAATCACTTTCCGTAATGAACGATCATTCAAGTCCATTACACGTTTCCAAATAATACGTCGTGGATCAATGTTTAAGACATTCCCTTGGTGGATATGATTATCAATAAATGCGGATAAAGCATTATTGGCTGTTGTTATCGCATGAAGGTCACCAGTGAAGTGTAAGTTAATATCCTCCATTGGTACTACCTGTGCATAGCCTCCGCCTGTTGCGCCACCTTTTACGCCCATTACTGGACCAAGAGATGGTTCACGTAAAGCTACCATCACTTTCTTATTTAATTGATGAAGGGCATCAGCTAGTCCTACAGTCACAGTCGACTTCCCTTCACCTGCTGGGGTTGGACTAATAGCTGACACTAATACAACCTTTGCGTCCTCACCTTGAGCTGTAATTTTTAATGGGTCAATCTTCGCTTTGTAGCGGCCATACTGCTCAAGTGCATCCTCTGGAATACCTGCAGCATTGGCAATTTCCGTAATAGGTTTGATCACTGCTTGACTCGCGATTTCTAAATCTGATAATGGTTGATTTTTCGTTGTCATTTGGCATCCTACTTTCTATGTTGGTCATTTCCATTATAGTCTTAATTGTGAAAAAAAAGAAAGTCAGATATGCTAGCATTCCGACAATCAATTGACATTTTTGTTCAATTCATGTATGTTCTAAGAGAAAATGCAATTTTTTCACATTTTATCATTGATAGCACGACTTTATTAACTTTATTTTACATTCAAGCGCATTGGAGGCGAATGCTTATGCAACATGGGATCGTAAAGTGGTTCAATAATGAAAAGGGTTATGGCTTTATTGAATGTGATGATGGAGAAGATGTATTTGTACATTTTACGGGCATCCAGGAGGAAGGCTTCCGTACACTTGAAGAAGGTCAAAAGGTTTCATTTGATGTTGTGGAAGGCAATCGCGGCCCGCAAGCATCAAATGTTGTAAAATTATAAGCTACAAAATAGTAAGTGGATGAAGTATTTGAAAATAGCTCAATCCGCTTTTTTACATGTTTGCACATAAAAATCCACTTCAACAATTGAAGTGGATTTTTAATTTATCTATTAATCCAATAAAAAGCACCTGGGCAAACTAATGTTTCCTTTGTTCGGTGTGGATCTTTCAGTGTTACACCGATTGGCCCTTCTTTTAAATGCCCAAGCGTCATGCTAGATGCTGCCGCCTCCTCATAAAAATCCAAGCGCATATTCGGTAGCTGTAGAGATATAAACTGCTCATGCTGCTCAAAATCGGGTAATTGTAATACCTTCTGCCAAAGCTGCACCGTTTCCTCCACATCCTTGACAAAAAACTGGATGGATTCCATTGTAATGGCTTGTTTTTCATCGATCGCGCCACTAGCCTTTAATTGAGCCAAACGTTCCTCATCGTCATCTGCCCATTCAATTAAGAATGGAAAATCCACTGAAAGGCCAGACATGCCAAAATGCAATAGCTTCCATTCAATTATCGTGCCGTCTGGTCTTGTGCGGCTACAAGCATCCGGACCATATACTTCATAGCCCAATGCACGCAATCGTTGACCCTCGTCTTCAATATTTTTAGTGCGCAAGGCAATTCGTGAAAATCCTTGGCGCTCATGATCACGTTTAAACGTATAATGTAGGGAATATGGGTACAGGGCCGCTTGCTCAAATAAATCACGATCATAAATAGCGATTTGTTCAATATAGCTTAAGCCAAAATAGCTTAGCGTATTGTAAGTCCCCCACATCGTGTGTTGACCACCGTTCACTGTATGGACATTTCGTTTATTGAAGAAAACCTTTATATTTTCCGGTAATTCTACTTGATGTACCAGATGATCAAAATATAAAGTCATGGCAATTCCCCTTTCTTTCCCCCATTAGCTTTACCTGGATGTGTAATTGATTTAATATTTACTTAAGAAAAGGAGTTACTATATGGTATGAAAAAAAGTGCAATTTACCTACTAACTCCGTTAACTAATTTATTACTAACTATAAAGAGGTGATTTGAATGACAGATCATGTAGCTGCTTTTAAATTGGCATTAGGTAACTATCCTACAGGTGTAACGGTTGTTACAGCATGTCATGAAACGAATCCTATTGGCTTAACAGTCAATTCTTTTGCATCTGTTTCCATTGACCCACTACTTATTTTATGGTCACTCGATAAAAAATCTCAGCTCTATCCTTACTTTATGAGTGCGGAAAAATTCGCTGTTAATATGTTAGCGAGTGATCAAGAGCATTTATGTACATTATTTGCAAGTAAAGTCCCGGATCGCTTTGCTCAAGCAAAATGGTCTACTTCTTCTTTAGGGCTACCGATTTTACATGATACAGCAGCTATTTTACAATGTAAATCATTTCAGCAAATAGATGCAGGTGATCACACTATTTTTATTGGGCAAGTGCTAGATATTACTAATACTCAAAAGGAACCGCTTCTCTATCATCGCCGTCATATCGGTCAGATTCCAAAAAGCTTTTATAGCTAATGCCATAAAAAAAGGGCCACTTGTAAGCAACGGAAATCATGCTTATTGGTGGCCTTTTCACATCGTTCAACTGAAATGATCATTTATTTCTTCTGAGGAAATCTCTGCTTTTCAAGCCTATTAATTTGAACAATTACACCATCCTGAATCGTAATATGCACTTCACCAAATTCAAGATTTTGAATGGCCTTTGCAATAGCCTCTAATTTCTTATCTTCTACCTTTGCCGACTGAGCCATACGATACACCCCTTCTTTATCATCCTTGTTGTACAAAAGAGGCCAATGCATCAAGCTGATTGATAGCCCCTCCTATCTCTCAGATACATCTGTTGGAATTGGCACCTATTTTTCGGTTGCCGTGGCTTCATTGGGCCAAGTCCCTCCACCTATCTTGATAAGAGTACTGCGTTTCTTGAAAATAATTCTATAATTCTGTTATACGATTGTCAATATAAAATATTAGAAAACCTAGCTGAATACTTTGTAATGATTATTTTTGATTAGAAAACTATCTATATCTAAAGTATTTTATGCCTAATCAGTGAGAAATAGATGGCTATCCATTAATTTATTACGAACTCCATTTCCTCATCATGAATTCAAGAGGACCTCGACGATGTTTAGCTCTCCACCATACAGAAACAAACACACATCCTAAAAAGTAACAGCAGGCGTATAGCATGGAAAAAGCAAGCGTTTGATTCTCCAACTTTTGGCAAACAATTAATATTCCAATCCCAATAAAAACATGGCCAACATAATGCGTTAAAGACATTTGTCCCGTTAAGATCAAAGCTTCAATCACTTTATTTTTAGATGTCTCAACAAGATAGATGGAGCCTACGATAAGGACAATAGCTGAAGCCGAATTAGATAGAACATACATCATATTCGGGGGAATCGGTCCCGTATCAAATAAATACAATGCACTCTCTACATCTAATAAATGGATCGTTGTCATCTTAATAAATATCGTTGAAAAAGTCTCCGTCATTATGACTAGCAATAAACCAGTCACAAATAGGATTTTTCTTAATGTACGATTTGTTAAATCAAATGTGCCGATTAACATGCCCATCAGAAAGAAACAAACCCAGGGGAATAGTGGGTGATAGCCATTAAACATCAAATTTCTTATAAATCCTGCTGGTGTCCAAAAATCCAGATACTCTAGTAATATATATGTTGGATGCCAACCAGCAAGGTAATTAAATTGAATTTGAAGCCATTGTGAAAGGATGAGGATGACACCGATTATGAACATCATCCATTTCTTAGATTGGGCAATCAAACATGCGGCAACAAACATATACACGCCATAATAATGTAATATATCTCCTGTCCAACCGACCGCATATAGTACTATCCCTATCACGAATAACAAAAATGACCTCTTCCACAAAGTAAGTCGATTCTCGCGAAGAAGCATTGGGTCCTTAGTCTCTCTAGCGTGACGAGTCATTAAAGCTGTCCCTATTCCTGCTAGCATGACAAATACGGCCGAGGCACGCCCCTCAAACATATTTTGTAAAGCAATCAACCATGTTGAACCATTCGTTGTAGAACCCGTTACGACACCAAAATTGACAATAAACATACCAAGCATAGCGAGAGCTCTTGCAAAATCAAGACCTTCAATGCGCCGATCATCATTTCTTTTTGTCATCTTTGCCCCCTTGGATAACGCTATGTACAGCCTCCTTCCAAATAGCTCTATAGTTCAATTGGTTACCTGTTAACATGAAATTACCGATATTATCATAGACCAAGGCTAGCATCTGTGCCTTTGCTTCTATATTGGGAGTATCCTCTAGAACTCCTAGCCGCACGCCCCATTGTAGGACTTCAACAAAGCTTGTTAAAAAGCTTGTTTCTAGCTCTACTAATTGTTTCTTATAGCTTTCATCGCGAGCTGCTAAAAGTACATATTGGTTAAATATTTTATTAAAATAAGGATCCTTGCCCTGCGCCTCAATAGACTTATAGCCCAGCTCGAGTAATTCCTCCTTGAAATTAACAGGAGAAAGCTCTTTATAATCCACAGCGACATCCTGTTCAATTACTTTATACAGTTCATCAAATAAGTAGGCGATTAATTGATCCTTTGATTGAAAATAATAATAAATGGCTGGTTTTGATATACCAACCTCTGCAGCTATCATGGCTAAGCTAGTTTTTTCAAACCCTTTTTCTGCAAACATCACATAAGCAACTTCTATGATCTTTTGAAAAGTTTGTTCTTTATTCCCCATCATAACCCTCCTTTTTTACCGACCGTTAAGTAAATATTAAATGATACTTAACTTTTAGACAAGAAAAAACTGTGTAGAACTATTTCTCTACACAGTTCATATTTATTGATGTTGTAAATACATCATTAAAGCTTCGGCTGTTTTTTGCTTGCCCATTACTTTCATAGGCTGTCCATCAGCAGGTACAATCCAATGGGGCTCGTCCCCGCCATATAAAGATTGAGAGCTATTTGCCACCATCAATTGAGCATGAGCTGTTTCCATTCGCAGTCGTGCACGTGCTAATAAAAACTCCTCGTCATCGGTCGCTTCTAGCTTAAACCCTACTAACGTTACATTTGGCTGCCAGCCCTTAATTTGCCCTAAGACTTTTGGCGCCTTTTTAAAATGAATAATAGGTGGCTCATCGGAAGGCATTTTCCCCGCTTCCTCCATCAAGTTCCCTGATTGATCATATACTTTATCAATGACCCAATCGGAGCCAGCCGCAGCCATAATAACGATATCAACAAGTTCATGTTGGACAGCATGACGAACTTTTTCTCCTAAATCCTCAATACCTTCAAATTTAATCAATTTCATTTGATTGTGATTCACTGGAAGCTGTGCAAAATAACCATGCATATATACTACATTAGCACCAGCAGCGAGTGCCGCCTCCGCTAAATAACAGCCCATTGTCCCTTTCGATAAATTCGTATGCCCTCGTACACGATCCCATTTTTCAAGTGTTCCCCCACTTGTAATGAGTACGGTTTTACCTTGTAATGTCCCCATCCACTCACCTATTTTCTAAAATATATACACCTACTATTTTACCGTAATGCAAGGATAGGCTTCAATAGATTCCATCATAGTGCATTTTTTTGTTCCATCAGCCATGCACTTAAAATTTCCGCAAATTTCTTCGTTACAGGTGATGCATTATGCTTCATCGCAATTCCAATCGTACGGTAGGCACCTTGCTTCAGAGGAATTGCTCTTAATGTAGGCGGCAAATTCTGAATGACCAATTGGGGTAAAATACTAATCCCTAGTTGATGAGAAATCATGGAAACAATGCCGACCTCCTCTGAAAGCTCAAAGCGAATATTTGGCTTCACATGATATTGTTCCAACAAAACTTTGACATCATTTGTCCCTTTATAGGATGTCATAATAAAAGGCATATCTTCCAAATCAATAATATCTATCTCTGACTTATTAAATAGTGGGCTTTGATCTGAAACGATACATAATAAAGGATCTTGTTGTAATTCCGTATATTGATATTGCTCAGATTTTTGACCATTTAAAAATCCTGCCTCTATTTCTCCACTAAGTAGCCATTGTTCAATTTCATAATAATCACCCTCGCGTAATTCCACCTGAATTCCAGGAAACTGATTATCCATAATCCTAATAATTTCTGGCATCCAATTAGAAGATATACTTGAAATAACGCCAATACGCACGTTTCCTCTTGTTACTCCATGAATATGTGCTGCCTCTTGTTGCAATAATTCCTGTGCGTCTAAAACCTGACGCATCGCCCTTAGCATGGTTTGCCCCTCACTTGTCAGTGTGACACCCACTCTACTTCGATGTATGAGCGCAAATCCAAATTCTTTTTCTAAACTTGACACAGCGTGACTGACAGCAGACTGAGTTAGACCTAGTGCATCTGCTGCTTTTGTAAAGCTTGCTACCTCTGCTACCTTTGTTAAAATCTCATATTTCACTAAGCTCATCAGCATTACCTCTACATACATGAATTTTTTTAATCCTAATCATTATAAACATTCGTTTTACTAATCTCAACACAAGATATATAGTAATTTTTAGTATAAAAACTGTTTTAGTACACAGATGGTAGGTGAACATAATGAGTATCCAAGGAAAAGCAAATGTATTAATGGTTATTGTCACAATGTTTTGGGGACTATCTTATACCTTTATGGTCATGGGGCTTGAAACATTGGCTGTTTATAATGTGGTGGCTTTGCGTTGTATCATCGCATTTTTAGTAGCAGGGCTTATTTTTTATAAACGGATGATTAAGGTAAATGGTAAGACTTTAAAATATGCAGCTATCCAAGGATTTTTATTATTTATTGTGTTCGCATTAAGCTTATTTGGCTTACAGTCCACTTCAGTTTCAAATGCAGGCTTCATTTTAAGCCTAACGGTTGTATTAGTGCCGATTTTCAGTAGCTTTATTGATAAAAGATTACCCTCCAGAGCTGTCAGCTTTGCGATTATTTGTACCATGATTGGTATTACAGTGTTAACGGCGCAAGGTTCGTTCTCCTTCCATAAAGGAGATTTGTTAGTAGCAATTGCTGCGCTATGCTATTCTATTTATTTACTTTTAAACAGTTCATTTACACGGAATGTGGAGTCCATTTCATATGGTATTTACCAACTAGGCTTCGCTGGCATTTATGCGCTGATCTTAACTTTATTATTTGAAACACCTACGTTACCAAATAATACGACATCTTGGATTGCTATTTTAGGCCTTGGAATCATTTGTAGTGCGTTTTGTTTCGTTGGTCAAACTGTTGCACAACAGTATACTTCTGCTACACATACAGGTCTTATTTTTTCCCTAGAACCTATATTTGCAGCAATGTTTGCGATGATGTTCATCGGTGAAGGATTGACAGTGAAACTCGTTATTGGTGGTAGCTTTATTTTGATTGGTAATTTATTTGCCCAATTAGAGCATTTCCATGTATTGCGCTTTATTAAAAAAGATGCTCCAGAAAAAGTAATTCATTAAAAGAGGCTGGGACAGAACTCGATTATTTTGAAAATAGCGAAAATGATTAATAATTTCTCCACCTCACTGATTTAAATATTCTTTCCTAAATTAAAAAAATGCTAGACCAAATGTATTTTGGTCTAGCATTTTTTCTTTTTGTCTCAGCCTTTTCTCTTTATAAAAATCTTCTAAGTTGCTCAGCCTCATTCATGCGCTCTTGTCTTAAACGCTCTTCCTGCTCAGCAGCTGTTTCCGGGTGTTGTGATTGTAGGGTATCATAATCATCATCCCGTTCTGCAAATAGTACGATACTACCCTGCTCTACAAGATGAGCATAGTAAGCGATTTGCCCTTCGGAAAGATTAAAGCGTTTTAAGCCTTCTGTTACAGCTGAATCACCTGTAAACCAAGATTTAAATTGGTCCACCCAGTTACCAGCCTCATGTGTGTGGACATCATCATCCCATTTCACATCCTCCAACTGCTGGGAATCCTTCGCAATAATATGGATATCCTCTTTATGGAAACCTTCTGTTCGCATATTTTCTAGAATATGAAGCATTTCGTCCCTTGTATGGGCCACTTCAATTTTTGGATTTTGTTCATTCATCATGTTCAATTCCTCCTAATTTGTATGGCTTACTAAATAATTACCCTGACAATGCGGAAACAAACTCTTTTTGCCGCTTCGTTACCAAACTGTAATAATTGTTACTATGCTTTTATACAAGTACTCTTTTTGTCATAAAGAGATAGAAAATCTACAAAAAAGCATTCCCAAATTGTATGGGAATGCTTTTAAACCGTTTATTTGTCGAGGAAGGCTTTTAACATCCATGTATGCTTCTCAAGGGATTGGTACATCGCATTAAGTAAATCCTCTGTACGGTCGTCCCCTTCCTCTGCTGCTAGCTCCATTGTGGAATTCAATGCTTTCATGAGCTTTTGGAAATCCGAAATCGTCGTTGCTACCATTTCCTCCGTCGACTCATTTCCAGTGGCTTCCTCCACATAGGATAGCTCTAGATGTTCTTTTAAAGTCGCAACAGGCTTGCCATCCTTTGAAAGAATGCGTTCTGCAATTTCATCTAAATTCAACGTTGTTTCATTATACAATTCTTCAAATTTTGCATGCAGTGTAAAGAATGCGTGCCCTGTGACATACCAATGATAATTGTGCAGCTTTGTATAAAGCACAGACCATGTTGATACTAGCTTATTTAATTGTTTGTTTAAGTTTTGTGTCATAATTAATTCTCCTCCAATGTGTCAATTGTTCTAGCCTTTAGTATGCGTTACAAATGAAGTTGGCTATACACACATTGTTCCCGACTAGCAATATTTCAAACATACTCCTACTTACTGGATTAAAAAACAGGACTGTTTTCTTTAAGAATATTTCAACTATTCTATTAAATTATTTCACTTTCCGAAATAGTTTCGTTATAATGAAATCACTTATATGTAAAGGGGTGTTTATAAATGGAAGTTTTACCATTACGAAAAGATGTTGCAGTTGAAGAAACGTGGGATTTAACTGATTTACTGAAAAATGATGCAGATTTTGAACCTACTTTAGCACAGCTTGTAGAGGAAGCTCTTAGCTTTGAACAAACGTATCAAGGTTCCATTACAGATGCGCAAAAAGTTATTGATGTATTAACGGCTTTCGAAAATTTGCAAAAAAGTATCGTTCCAATTGGTACGTATGCGAGCTTAAACCTACAGGCAGATCGAACGGATGATGTAGCCCAAATGCGTGCTGCAAAATTTAGTACAGCTATCGGTAAAATAAGCAGTGCCTTATCATTCGTACGGAGTGAATTACTTGCTTTGGATGAAGGGGTACTACAAGAAGCAGCAACATTAAGCCCTCTTTACAAACATTATTTAGAGGAGTTATTAAAACGAAAACCTCATCAGCTACATCCAGAGGTTGAAAAAGCGCTTGCTGCCTTTAGTTCTACTTTTGATGCGCCATACGAAACGTATAATACGACGAAATTAGTAGATATGAATTTTGGTGAATTTGAAGCAGATGGTGAAAAGCATCCACTAAGCTTTGTCCTTTATGAAAATAATTGGGAGTTTGAAGCCAATACAGAAGTCCGCCGTGCTGCCTTTAAAGCTTTTTCAAGCAAGTTGAGCGATTATCAACATACAACAGCACAAGTTTACAACACACATATTCAACAAGAAAAAACAATGGCGGATCTACGAGGCTTTGATTCCATCTTTGATTATTTACTATTCGATCAAGATGTCGATCGCTCCCTTTATAATCGTCAAATCGATTTGATTTCACAAGAGCTTGCCCCACATATGCGTCGATATGCAAAATTAATTCAAAAAGCGAATGGCATTGAGCACATGACATTTGCAGATTTAAAAATCGCTTTAGATTCTGCCTATGATCCTAAATTATCGATGGACGAAGCGAAAGAATATGTTGATAAATCATTAGCGGTTATGGGTGAAGACTACAATCACCTAATGGATAGAGCCTTCAAAGAACGTTGGATCGACTATGCACCAAATAAAGGGAAATCCACAGGGGCATTCTGTTCAAGTCCTTATGGTAGTCACCCTTATATTTTAATGTCATGGAATGAACGTATGAATGAAGTTTTTACACTCGTTCATGAGCTTGGTCATGCAGGACATTTTGCGAATACGTATGCGCATCAATCATATTTTAATAGTCGCCCTTCCCTATACTTTATTGAAGCACCATCAACTATGAATGAAATGCTGCTAGCGAATTATTTATTAACACATAATGAAGATGTGCGCTTTAAACGTTGGGTGATTTCAAATATTGTTTCTAAAACGTATTATCATAACTTTGTCACGCACTTACTGGAAGCCGCATACCAACGTAAAGTATATGAATTGGTAGACGCTGGTGAATCTGTCAACGCGAACATTTTAAACCAATTAAAACGTTCGGTGCTAGAAGATTTCTGGGGCGATGCAGTGGATATTACGGAAGGTGCTGAACTGACGTGGATGCGTCAGCCTCATTATTATATGGGCCTTTACCCATACACTTATAGTGCGGGATTAACTATTTCAACACAAGTATCACAGCGCATTTTAAAAGAAGGTGATACAGCTGTTGAAGAATGGTTAGCTGTCCTGCAAGCTGGCGGAACAAAATCCCCAGTGGAATTAGCACAAATGGCAGGCGTTGATATTACAACGGATCAACCACTTCGAGATACGATTGCCTATATCGGTCATTTAGTGGACGAGCTTGAGCGCCTCACACTAGAAATTGAGGCTGTCCAACAACCATAAATGCTCTAGAAAACGGTTCTGTGCTTGCAACGTACAGATCGTTTTCTTTTTTTAGTTCTAAGTGAAAACCTGCATACATATACTTGAATTAGGGCGTCCCTCCACACTTTTTAGATATTTCAAAATAGACAATCATTTTTCTTCATACAAAAGTACCGTTATTATTAATAGTACGCAAATTATTTAGCAATATACGATTAACAATTGTCAAAGGAAGTGTTCTAATTATGGTAAAACGTAATGATCCATGCCCATGCGGTAGCGGCAAAAAATATAAAAAATGTTGTGAAGGTAAACAGCAAGTAACAGTGGAAACAGTACAAATCGAAGAATTAGAGCGTGTGCTACAAACATTTTATTTAGAATACCCTGAGCGTAAAGATGTTCGTGCTTATATCGAGCATGTGGGCACATGGCAACCTAAATTAGAGAGCGTGCTACAGCGTGAGCTGATTGAAGCCATCGCTTTAGACGACTTTTTCTTCCATCAAGAGCCATCGATTTGGAAAAGTTATTTAAAGAAAACGAAGAAAAAAGCAGTAAGACCTTCTACAGTAAAAGTACTTGAAGACTGGTCTCACCCAGCATTATTTATTGGTACGGTATCTGTTGTTGAGGAAAATTATTTTAAAGCTAGTCATTTACTTACAAATGAAGAGCTTTATATTCGTCGTGAAAATGATAAACCAATTCCGGAAGGCATGCATGTCTTTGCCTTTATTTTACCGGATGGAACGAAGAAATTGTCACATTATTTAGCTGTGTCTACATTGATTTTCTTCCCTGAGGACCATTTAAAAGTATTTGAAGAATTCAAGAAAAACTTTGAAGCATCCGAGAAAAAGGTTGGAGCTTTCTTAAAAGAACAACATCTTGCATTCTGGGAATTACTTGTCTCCAACGGCTATAAAGGGGAAGAATTCACTAATTTTGAAAGCACAGTCCTCACACAAGTAAAAGAATTCTTGGAGCAAAATGATCGTGAAACAGCTCCAATGCTTGAGCTATTAGAGGACTATTTAATAGAAGGACAACCTACTGCGCGCAAAGAGGCGGCCATTGCTGCTGGTGCAATTCGTTATGGGCAGGAAAAAGAGCTCTTTGAATCTCTTTCTATGACGGTAAAAGAAATTGCTGCAACTTTTGATATTTCCGCTTCTTCACTTACAAAGTATTACCAAGATTTAAATAGCTATGTCGAAACAAAATAAACCTATAAAAGAAGCTACATTTATTAGCATTTGCTAATAAATGTAGCTTTTTCTAAACGTTACCTTATTATTTACTGTAAACTTTCAAAAGCTCTTCGCCTAAAAACTGTAGCTTTTCTCCAATTGAACAAGCTTCAATACAGAAGCGATGAGCTCCTGGTTTACCACGTTCTTTACGTAATTGCTGAATGACTAAGCAATCTGCGCAATACGTATCATGCAGTTCGTCTATATCCTTCATAACCGTCACTTTATCCATGTGAACTCTCGCTCCTTTCACGTCCTAAATTCACTTCCTACTATTATGAAGCGTTCATTTTGAACAAGCAACTATTTTGTTTATCCACTTCAGCAATTTTTTTCAAGTTCATAATTACTAGCACATAGATGTTTTACAGCGTATCCATGTTGTACAATTATATGGAAGTCAAATAGTAAAGTAGGGATGATATGTTAGAGGTTTATATAGATGCTGCTAGTGCAGGTAACCCTGGTCCAAGTGGTATTGGTATATTTATTAAAGGAGAAGGTCAACATATACAAATTAGTGAGTATATCGGGCTAACAAATAATCATATTGCTGAATTTACTGCTTTAGTCCGTGGACTCGAGGAAGCACAAAAGCTTAATTCTACACTTGTTTCCATTCGCTCTGATTCTAAAATCGTAGTCGCTTCTATGGAAAAAGAGTATGTGAAAAACGAGGAATTTAAACCTTTTCTGGAAAAAGCATTATCGCTCGCCAACACCTTCGATTTATTTTTTATTAAATGGGTGCCTGATTCTCAAAACAAAGCTGCTGATGCATTGGCACGAAAAGCTATCCAAAACAATAATCATTAAACAATGCATGCCACAGGACTGTTTATCAATAACAGTCCTTTTTCTTTCCCCTTCTACTCAGATACTTACTATCCCCTGATCCATTATTTTTATGAAATCAATTTTCTTACAAAGATCATACTAAAATAGCTATAAAACGCATAAAATTTTCTGATTCATCTAAAACGATATTGACATCCATTATCCTCGGTGATATCCTTTAACACATTAGTAGTTTAGCAAACGAAAGCGATAGATTTATATAGGGGGAAATAAAGGATGAAACGTATATTAACTTTAGTTATGATGCTAACAGCTGTAATCGTTTTAGCAGCATGTGGCACATCAAAAGAAAAATCAGCAGAGAAAGACCAATCTTCAGCTGATCAAGAAACAATTATTATTGGTATTGATGATAAATTTGCACCAATGGGCTTCCGCGATGAAAAAAATGAAATCGTGGGATTCGATATTGATTTAGCACGCGCGGCAGCTGAGCATATGGGAGTAGAAGCTGAATTCCAACCAATCGACTGGAAAACGAAAGAGGCTGAATTACTCAGTGGACGTATTGATTTAATTTGGAACGGTTATACCATTACAGATGAGCGCAAAGAAAAAGTATTATTTACAAAGCCTTATCTTGAAAACTCTCAGGTGGTTATGACAAAAGCAGATTCTAAAATTGTGAAATTAAATGATTTAGCAGGCAAAGAAGTAGGTATTCAATCTCTTTCTTCTGCTGCAGATGCATTAAATAGTAACCCAATCCACAAAGAGGTAAAAACAATTACAGAATTCTCGGATAACGTTTTAGCTTTATCAGACTTAAAAACAGGTCGTGTTGATGCCGTAGTAATTGATGCTGTTGTAGCAGAATATTACATGACACAAGAGCCTGATACATTTAAATTATTAGAGGAATCACTTGCTCCCGAACAATACGGTATTGGTGTAAAACCAGGGAACGAAGCATTATTGGAAAAACTGCAAGCTGCATTAGACAAAATGAATGAAGACGGTACAGCAGCTGACATTTCTACAAAATGGTTCGGTGAGGATAAAGTATTAAAATAAGAACAGGATATTTTTTGTAAGAGTTTCCTCTGCGAAACTCTTACTCTTTTTGGAGGGACATCACTATGGCAGATTACTGGCAAACTATGATATGGCCGATGCTAGAAGGCGCAAAAATGACAGTTATATTGTTTTTCATCGCCATTCTTATATCGATTCCATTTGGCTTTTTACTAACACTCGCAGTGAAAAGTCGCATTAAACCACTTTCTTGGCTTGCACATACGTATATTTATATCATGCGTGGTACACCACTATTACTCCAATTATTATTAATTTGCTTTGGTCTACCAATGCTGCCAGTAATCGGTGAATATTTAGTATTAGATCGTTTTGTAGCAGCATGTCTTGGCTTTATTTTAAATTATGCTGCCTACTTTGCTGAAATTTTTCGTGGTGGTCTACTTGCCATCGATAAAGGACAATATGAGGCAGCACAAGTACTCGGTTTATCAAAATGGCAAACAACCACACGTGTCATTTTGCCACAAATGTTTCGCGTAGCATTACCAGCTTTATCGAATGAATCGGTTACGCTAATTAAGGACACAGCCCTACTCTATGCTGTAGCTGTTCCAGAATTACTGCATTTTGCGCAAACAGCCGTCAATCGTGACTTTACGATTGTACCTTTCTTTATTGCTGGAGCTATTTATTTAATCATGACGCTGATCTTGACCGTATTCTTTAAATGGCTAGAAAAACGTTTTAAATTTGAATAGAGGTGATCTATATGGCATTGATGGCAGTAACAAACTTAAAGAAATCTTTCAATCAAGTCGAGGTTCTTAAACAAATTTCATTTGCAGTGGAGAAGAACGATGTCATTGCGGTGATCGGTCCCTCTGGATCTGGTAAAAGTACAATGCTTCGAAGCTTAATTCATTTAGAAGAAATTGATGGTGGTAGCATTTTAGTAGATGGTGATTATCTTGTGCAGGACGGCGTTTATGCCAAGCCTCAGGAAATCAAAAACCTGACAGCTAAAATGGGGATGGTTTTTCAACATTTTAACCTATTCCCCCACTTAACAGTCCAGCAAAACCTTGAAATGGCCCCTCGCTTATTAAAACAAGAATCAGCTGAAGCCATTTCGAGCCGTTGTCTAGATTTATTGAAAAAAATTGGACTATCCGAGAAGGCAAACGCTTTTCCAGCTAATCTATCTGGTGGTCAAAAGCAACGAGTTGCTATCGCCCGTGCTTTGATGATGAACCCTCAAATTTTATTATTTGACGAGCCAACATCTGCCTTAGATCCTGAGCTGACAGGAGAAGTATTAAAGGTCATGAAAAGCTTAGCTGAAGACCATATGACTATGATTGTCGTTACACATGAAATGGGCTTTGCGCGAGAAGTAGCCAATAAGGTTGTCTTTATGGATGATGGACAAATTATCGAATCCGACCACCCAGAAAACTTCTTCACGAACCCACAAAATGAACGGACAAAGGCATTTTTACAAAAGAACCTAAAATAAAAAGGAGAGCGGACATAGCTGCTCTCTTTTCATTTCTTTATCAAGCTAAAGTTTCTCTCTTTAGGAACAACATGCTATTGAATAAATAATCTATCTTTTAACTATTATTCCAAAAGGTGTTTTTAAGAACATATTAATTATCGGATAATTTATATACTCTTGAAAAATATCAAATTTTTTTGATATGTTTATATATCTTTTTGTTTGTCTTTTTGCTTGTCTAAATAATAGATCCAACATGGAATTATCCATATCATATAAATCAGTTTCATGTTTTCGTTCAAAGGGTTCTGTTTTATTAAATATTGAGTAGTATGTTTTCAGTTTTGTATTTTTTTATTTAATTTTATAAAAGGGAAATATTATTGAATTAAAGAGAGACATTTAAGACTCTCTCAATAGTTGTGAACACGTTTTGAAAAATCTGTATTCTTTCATTAAAGGATTTCTTCTTAAATTGTATTGATTTTTAATTTCCCTATCTTTGAAGCTAGTTAAGTCGTCATTAAGTAATTAATTTGCTAGTATATCAAGTAATTCTTTTGATTCTTCTTTTGATAATTTAGTATATTTCATATCATTTTCTACCAGAGTTACTTGTTCTTTTGAATTTACATAGATTAAATAATAAGAAGACTTCAACTCCTTATCAGGGTCTATAAAATCAAAAGACATTCTATACTTTAATAGTCCAAATGAATCTTCACTTTTTTCTTTCCATTTAACTTTATTAAGAATTTTATTTATTATTGAAACTTGACCTTTATCTAGGATTTCTAAACTTTCTTTAAAATCTCCATTTTCATCAGCCATCTCTAAAATAATTTTCTTTGTATCATTAGAACATCCCACACATAAAAAAAACAATGCAAATGAAATAATAATTATTTTTTTCAACACATAAATACCCCTTCTAATTGTATTTCTTATTAAATTTTATCATCATTTACTTTTATTCTAAAATTATACAGTGTTAATGGATATGAAAAAATGAATACAGGTGATGAGTATTTACTGTTTCTAACAGACGAACAAGACGGAGTATTTGCTACAAGTGGAGTTACAGTTGGTAAAGTGCCATTGGACACTGATGAATTAGAAATTTACGAAGAAAATTTAGATGATTCAGAACTGGAATTAATTGAAAATATTTTTAATGAAGCTAGAATAGAATTCAATAACTAAATTTATATGTTAAATTTTCAAATCATTTAATAGAGAAAAAGGTGTTACAAAAATTTCTTCATAATACGCTTTTTCTCTATTTTTAGTGGTTATTTAATTTCGTATTTTAAAGCTCATTAACTTCTAAATTAAACCCTTTAAATGAAACGATTCTTAATGATCTTGTGTTTGTTTTCTCAAGATACTGTACCTTACAGAATGATGTTGGTTCTAGCCATATTACATCCCGTTCCATGCTGGTTACTATTTGATTGAACACCTACAATCATTGTAAACGGATTTTCTTTATAACCTAAGATAACAGTATCCTAAATACATAAAATAATAAAAAGGTTGGGGATATAATATGGCTGACATATTTTATTGCGAATTTAAATTTACAGCGAAATGTATTGATAAAGAAAATATTGATTGTGAAAATTGAGAGAATCATTGTTTAAATTGTTTTTTGTGATTAAACTTTAAGCAAAGTCACGTGCCAAGTTTAAAAAAGCATGGATGGCTGGCGAAATCCATTTCTCTTCATGCCAAAACATTTGAGTTGCAAACGATGTCGCCGTCATATCCCATGGCAACGAGATCAGTTCACCCCTACTCAATTCTGCTGTCACAGCCATTTCAGGCAGTATGGCGATGCCCATTCCTATTTTCGCACATTGTTTAATCGCCTCTGCACTGTTAAATTCCAATTCGGTAATTCCTCCCATGCCCTTTTGTGAAAGACTCCGTTCAAAAAATGTACGATAGGAACACCCCTTTTCCGTCAGCAAAAAGGTCTCCCCATTAAAATCTTCAATATCCAATTCAGTACGTGAAGCTAATGGATGATCGGGAGCTACCAAAATATAAAAGGGCTCATCCTGCATTTTTTCTCCGCAAAATCCCATCTCGCTTTTGTCCTCATCTAGCATAAAAATAATGTCCGCGTCCCCTTCTCGCAAACTCTGTTTCAAGTTCGAATGAGACAACGGCCGAAATATGAGCCGAATTCCTGGATAACGTAAACGAAACAAACGTAATACAGCAGGCAGGCGGTACGTACACAACGTTTCATCTGCGCTAATGACCAACGTCCCCGTCATTTCACCAGATTGCTTAACAGCATGCTGTGCTTCTTCAAGGTCACCTAATATACGGACTACATAATCTAGAAAACGTCTACCCGCATCAGTCAGGATTACTTTTTTCCCTAATCTATCCACCAGTTGAACACCGAGTTCCTCTTCCAATGCCTTCATTTGCATCGTAACCGTTGATGGAACATAGTTTTGCACCTCTGCAGCGCGGCTAAAGTTGAGTGTCGAAGCAAGCGTATAAAAGGTTTTTAATTGTCGTAATTCCATAGTATATTTCACTCCATAATTCAAAAAAAATGAACGTTTTATTCAAAAACGTTTCTTTGACTTCACAATAGCATTCTCGTAGAGTAATGACAAGAAAGGCCATTTAATCCATCTTTAATTACGAAAAGGAGTTTTTCACATGAGAGATTATGAACTTTATGAACTGGGAGACATTCAGCTACAATCTGGTAACATACTGCCAAATGCTGTTCTCGCCTATAAAACATACGGGACACTCAATGCAGAAAAGAATAATGTCATAGTTTATCCCACATGGTTTGCAGGTTTGCATACCGATAATGAATGGTTAATCGGAACTGGTAAGGCACTGGACCCAGAAAAGTATTTTATCATCATACCAAATATGCTTGGCAATGGATTGTCCTCTTCTCCAAGTAATACACCAGCACCCTATCATCAAGCAAATTTCCCCCTCATTTCAATTTATGATAATGTGCGACTACAGCATCAATTGGTTACTCAGAAGTTTGGTATTAGCAAAATAGCACTCGTTGTTGGCTGGTCGTTAGGGGCTGTACAAACTTTTCAGTGGGGAGCAAGTTACCCTGATATGGTCGAACGAATCGCTCCATTCGGAGGAACTGCCATGACCAGACCCCATGCCAAGGTTGTATTTGAAGGAATGATTGCTGCCCTTCAAGCTGATTCTAGCTGGAAAAATGGTTTTTACACTCAGCAACCTAAAGTGGGATTGGCAGCCATGGGGCGCGTCTATGCAGCTTGGGGCTTCTCACAGGCTTATTATTTAGAACAGCTCTATCAGCAAGAAGGCTATGAAACATTGGAGGAATACCTCGTGGATTACTGGGATCAAGTGTTTTTAAGCTTTGACGCGAATGATCTGATCGCCATGTTACGTACCGGCATTACTGGAAATATTAGTGCCAATCCGACATATGATGGCGATTTCGAGCTGGCATTAAGCAAGATTACAGCTCGTGCATTGGTCATGCCAGGAAGTACAGATCTTTTCTTTCCTCCAGAGGATAATAACTATGATGCACTACATATGCCAAATGCCCGCTTCCTCCCTATTGAATCGAAATGGGGTCATTGTGCAGGGATTGGACAGCATGAGCCAGATTCTGACTTTATTGATCAAAACTTAAAAATATTCCTGCTTGAATAAAAATTATCTTCCTCTTGACTTTCCCCTGCACGGGAAACTATATACTTCCATTATGATAGAGATTGGAGGTGATATTTTGTTTAAAATTAGTGTGTTTTCTAGACTAAGCAAAGTATCCTTAAAAACATTGCGCTACTATGATCAAATCGGCCTATTAAAGCCAAGAAAGGTGGATCACGAAACCGGCTATCGTTACTATTCGGCAGACCAGCTACTTGAAATCAATCGAATTTTTATTTATAAGGAATTAGGATTCACTTTGCCACAAATCATTCATTTGCTCCATGAAGATATTACATTCAAGGATATTCAAGGGATGTTTAAGCTGAAAAAAAATGAAATCCAACGCATTATCGATATGGAACAAGCCAAGCTTGCTCGGATTGAGGAACGTATGCAGCTTTTAGAAAGTGAGGGGCAAGTGGAATCCGTACAAGAAATCAGGATCAAAGCTGAAGATGCCCAGCAGTTCCTTTCTTTGAAGGCGCGCGGGAGAGAAGAAGACATTCCGGACCTATTTCGTACATTTAATCACATATTACCAAAGGAAACTCGCCAATTGGCTCAAAGTCCTCAGGTCGTTTTATGGCAGGAAATAGAGGATCAGGAAGATGAGTTCGAATTTGAAGTCGGTTATTTTTTAAGTCGGGAGCTTCCATCATATCCAGATACATTTCAATTACGAACACTTCCCCCTGAGCCGATGATGGCCACCATGACCTTTCGCTCGGATTCTCATTTTGCAAGTACAGCCTGTGTAGATTTAGCTAAATGGATTGAAAAAAATAACTATCAGATTAAAGAAAACGAACCTGGTAGGGAAATATATTTACCGTTATCTACCTCACAGGGTGCGCAATTAATGGAAATACAGATTCCCATTATAGATAGAAACTAAAAAGGCGGAGTGGATTGAGTTGAAAAATAATGTGATTATCTATATATTAGCATTTGTTGTTTTTCTAATTGGAACTGTCGAATACATTATTACAGGAGTAATTGAAATGATTGCCGTGGACTTTGGAGTAACTGTTTCTGAAGCTGGGTTATTGGTGACTGTATTTGCCCTCGCTGCGGCCATTATCGCGCCCATTCTAATCGCCCTCACGATCAATATGGACCGTAAAAAGTTACTCATTATAACTATAGGTGTGTTCATTGCCAGCAACGTACTAA
The DNA here is from genome assembly GCF_002429815.1 of Lysinibacillus sp. UBA5990. NCBI lineage: Bacteria > Bacillati > Bacillota > Bacilli > Caryophanales > Bacillaceae > Lysinibacillus > Lysinibacillus sp. UBA5990. The sequence continues at coordinate 726,920 of NZ_DJAY01000015.1, read as the reverse complement.
TGTTTATAAGCCCTGCTTATGAAGCAGCATTATGGATACGAGTTATGCAAGGGGTTAGCGGTGGAATTGCTACAGTGGTAGCTATGGCAGTAGCTAATCGGCTAGTTGAAAAAGAAAAAAGAGGCCGTGCTATCGGTATTATTTTAATGGGTCTAAGTAGCTCACTTGTGCTTGGTGTTCCGATTGGCACCTTTTTTAGTGAGTTGTTTGGATGGAGAGTTTTATTTATTTTCATCGGTTTTTTAACGATTCTCCCATTGCTAATCGTTTATAAAAGGGTTCCAGCAATCAAAGAAGAAGAAACTGTTACCCTAAAAATGCAGCTCTCTATTTTAAAAGATCCAAAAATTCTCACTGCCCTGGCTATTACTTTATTTTATATCGGTGGATACTCTACTCTATTCACGTATATTACGCCCTTCTTGCAAGCCACATCTAGCCTTTCCATCACTGAAATAAGTGGCATTCTATTTCTAGCAGGAATTTGTAGCTTCATTGGCTCAAGACTAGGCGGGCAATTAGCAGATGCAAAAGGATCGAAATTCACCATTTATTTCGGACTGTTCTTTCAGGGAGTAACCTTACTTTTATTCACTCTAGCGGGTTTCAATCTCTTTGTTTTGATCTTAGTTTTAATGATATTTATGCTAGCAACTTGGAGTATTTCCCCTGCTCAGCAGTTATTTTTGGTTACCTTGGTCCCTCGAAATCCAGACATTGCCCTAAGCATCAATACGTCCTTTATTCAATTTGGTTTTGCACTAGGTTCTGGATTAGGCGGTCTTGTCATCAGTCGTACTTCCGTCCTAAATTTGAATTGGATAGGATTGAGTGCAGTAATCATTGCTTTATTTCTTGCCATCCTGCTATTTAAAACAAGGAGTAATGGAATTGAAACCTCCATTGTGCCTAAAGAAAAATATTAATTAGAAACATACTTATCTACATCCTTCCTTTATATGGATATGCTCGATGAAAAATTGGGCTATTCTTATATAGGGTAGGATGTTTTTATCATTTAAGAAAGATAAATTAAAGCTCCTTTCTAACATAATCGAATAGGTTTTAGGTCTCTTAATTTTGCTTCTCAACCAAATATGTAGCATACATGGTCCAAGCTGATGATGCTACTAAATAGTACTGTTTCATTAGATTGTTCCTATGGTCTTAGTTTCCTAGTAGATCTCTCAAACTTCGGTAGGTCATTGTCTACCTTCATATAGCCCTAAATCATCAGAAAAGGACCATGTTAATTTCATTCTAAAAAGTCTTCGATTCGTTATTTTATTGACATCTAATTGTAATAATATGATGTTAAAATCATTTTTGTATCAAATTTTAACATTGTAGGAGGAAAGAAAGCATGAAGAGCAGTAAAAAGTATAGATGGGGCATGAAATTAGCGGTATTGGCATTAAGCTCATCCGTACTTTTTTCAACAGTAGAATCAGCATCAGCTGCAACCTATACCGTTCAATCTGGTGATTCTTTATGGAAGATTGCCAGTCAGCACGGGGTATCCTATCAAACATTGATGAACTTAAATCATTTATCGTCTTCCCATATTTATGTTGGACAAAAATTAACTATCAATCAACAACTGTCTACCACACCGAACGCGTCGTCCAAATTACTACAGGTCGCCAAGCAACAATTAGGTGTCAAATATACATTTGGTGGGGTAAAACCGAGCACAGGCTTTGATTGCTCAGGCTATATCACCTATGTCTTTAATCAAGCTGGTAAGTCAACACCACGTAAAACGGCAGCTGGATTTTATCAGTCCGCTAAAAAAGTTGGATCACCCCAAGTCGGAGATATCGTGTTTTTTGCTAATACATATAAAGCAGGAATTTCTCATGCCGGCATCTATATTGGCAATAATCAAATGATCAATGCTAGTAATGGAGGCGTTACTATTGCTAATATCAATAACGCCTATTGGAAAAAACATTTCGTTGGCTATGGTCGTTTATAATAAAAGCAAAAAACAGTTGGGTGCATCCCAACTGTTTTACTATATATTCACTACTTTTTTTGGCTTTATCTTGGCAAGACGTAAGAGATAAATGATAAAAACCACTCCTAATAATCCGGCTCCTGATAAGTAAACAGAAGCATATCCTGCCTGTACGGCTACCATTCCTAATATATAAGAACCTAGGGCAATACCAAGGTCAAACATCGTGAAATAGGTTGCTGTTGCGTAACCACTTCGTTGGATGGCTGTTGATTGAACAGCTAAAGCTTGTAAGCTAGTTGTCACCGCTCCATAGCCAAAGCCTACAAAAATAGCTGCACTTAAAAATAGGATGGGTCCTTCAACAAAGGCTAGCATGATAAGTCCGATAGCAAAAGAGATAATACCAGGAAGTATGACAAATTGTGGCCCCTTTGTATCATAAAGTTTACCTGTATATGGACGTGTAATTAACATAGCTGCTGCAAACACGGCATAAAAAAGACTGGCAACCGCCATTAAATCTTTCTGCTGTGCGTAAACCGATAAAAATGATAAAACACTTGCATAGGAAAAAGCTACTAAACTAGCGATGGCTGCAACGGGCAATGCCTTACGCTCAAATAAATCATGGAAGGTGAACGTTAATTTCCCTTTATATGTTGGCTGCGGTAAATCGTCGGTATTAACCGTTAATGCTAAAATGCCCCCAGCTAGAATACAAATACTCATGACAATAAATAACACATTAAAAGTGCTATATTGAATTAATAATAAGCCGATAAATGGCCCAATGACAACAGCTAGATTGGTAGACATCGTGAAATACCCTAAGCCTGCCCCTTTTCGCTTAGCGGGTACAATATCTGCAGCTAATGATCCTGCGGCTGTTGTAATAATACTAAAGAAAATCCCCTGAATAAAACGAAGACCCAGTAAAAGTCCAAATGGATGTATGAATAAATATAAAACCGTACAAATAAAATAGCCGGCTATAGATAGCACTAGCAATTTTTTCTTCCCAAACACATCTAATAATTTACCTGAAAACGGACGTACAATAATCGCTGAAAGTAAAAAACCTGACAATAATAAGCCAGCTTCCTTATCTGTTTGGTGTAGTTCACCGATGGCATAAAGCGGCAAAGTTGTTACTAGCCCATAGAAAACAAAAAAGACAGAGATATTTGTTAAAAAGAGACTAATGAACCGCTTTGTCCATATTTGTGTATTTTCCTCTTGCTGCATGTCAATCAACCTTTCATTTTTTCCAGTAATATCATAAATTGCTGTTGTTCCTCAGCCGTAAGTGATCCTACCATTTCTTCCTCGAAAGCTAAAATTGTTGCTGTAATGGCTGGTAAGCGCTCATTAGCCTGTGCAGTTAAGGTTACAATTTTTTCACGCTTATCCTCCCCGTCTAATCGTTCCACCCAGCCCAAAGTTTCTAATCTTGTGATAGCTCTTGTGATGCTTGGCGCCTCTACGTTTAAATATTTCCATATTTGCGTTAAGGTCATAGGACCATTTTTATGTAAGCAATATAAAATAGTCCACTGCGAGCTATATAAATGATGCTGCTTCAATACTTCATTTAAGCAGTTCGTTAAATACCGGCTTTTTTGGAATAAAGCATGGAATATTGGATTCATATGGTCTACCTCCTAAAATTATTTACCTAGCTAAATAAACTATACGCTTCATTTTTTTCTTTGTAAAGTAACTAATTTGGCAAAGGGCGTTCTATCTTTGCAGGAAATTTTTTGCATATGGCGAATTAAGCAAGGAGATTCACAATGAAAAGGAGATGGAATCATGGGGAAAAAGGTTTTAATACTAGCAGGAGATGCAGTAGAAGCTTTAGAGATTTTTTATCCTTATTATCGTTGTCTTGAGGCAGGTTTTGATGTCACAATTGCGGCACCATCGGCAAAGAAATTACAAACTGTATTACATGACTTTGTAGAGGGCGTCGATACGTATATTGAACGTCCTGCCTATGGCTTAGAGGCGCATGCTTCTTTTGCAGATGTTGATCCATCACAATTTGATGGGTTAATAATTCCAGGTGGTAGGGCACCAGAATATATCCGTTTAAATGAACATGTACCGACACTTGTTAGCCATTTCTTTGAAACCAATAAACCGATTGCCGCTGTTTGTCACGCAGCGCAAATTTTTGCAACCATCCCTGAAGTACTAAAAGGACGCGAACTAACAGCCTATATTGCCTGTAAGCCTGAAGTCCAAATAGCAGGAGCCACTTATATTGATGCCCATCTTCACACAGATGGAAATTTAGTAAGCGGACATGCTTGGCCAGATTTACCAGGGCTTATGCGTGAATTTATTCAAAAATTAGAGGGATAAGCATTGAGGATGCCTAAGCATAGGCATCCTCCTTTTTATGACTGGCTTTCCTGTAATTCAATTTTTTCTACTTCTTGCGTAGAGGTTAAATAGCTAATTCTTACATGAACTCCAAATTCTTTGTCAGGTTGCTTCAGCCAAAGCTTAAATTTTTCAATGGTTGACGCCCCATGTACTTCCTTGCCCTCATGTAAATAATCCACAATCTTGGCATGAGGATACTTCCCCTTCACTTCTTCTACCGCCATCTTCCCCCACTTCGCATAGGCAGGTGTTTCTTGCTGTGCCAAAACCATCTCAGGAATATGTAATGGCACGGCAAACAGAAGTCCAAGCATTACATATACATTTTTCACAGAAAACCCTCCTAAATTAAACGGTATAGAATGATGACGCAAGTAAAAAATAAGAGCTCCAAAAGGTTTTCACTTATGGAGCGGCGTTGTTTATTGTTTCGGCTGTTGAGGATTATTATGAATGACTTGGTTGAACTCTGCTGAGTATTCTTCCCGATCATTCTTTTTATGTGTATCCTCTTTCTTTTTCTTTTTAAAGCTTGTTTTTCTTTTCTTCGCCATTGCCTACACCTCCAACTAATAATTAACTTTTTTTATTGGATTGTTGATTTTTATCATGATTCGTTTTATTGTTTTTATTTTTGGCTTTCGCATCAAATTCTGCCGCGAACTCCTCATTCAAGTTGTCATTCGGGTTGTTATTATTACTATTACTTCTATCGAGGTCTTTACTTTTGTAGGTGCCAAAAGGATTATGCGTTCTGGCATTCATTGTTTTTTTGCTGTTTTTATTATTTCGGTTGCCCACAGATATCACCTCCTACTTATAATTTGCTCAGGTACTACCGTTTATATGAGGTCTTTTTTTCGGGCATTTTTGTAAAAAAAAAAAATGAACATCACTAACCCAAGTTAGTCATGTTCATTCTTATCTGTCTTTAGACAATTGTATATTCTGTTACATTTAGTAATGCTCCCACAGCTCCAGAAAAGCCATGGTCATTAATAAAGACAGGTGTATGCTTTTTCGTGCGTGTATAATTGGCGATTACGCGGGCAAGATGTTCATTATTGCTGAGAGTCGATCCAATATAGACGATATGCTGTGTATTTTTTTCCTCGGCATATTGAATACTTAATGTTGTAATCACTTCACCAACAAGTCCCTGTACAGTGGCAATAATATCCTCAGCAGGATGCTTCATTGATTGTGTAATACCCACTTTACCAAAATTACTCGCAGTTAAATGACCGTCAATCGGTGTGTCCATTCCTTGATAAATGTCCTTGACCAATAAATCGATACCTTCTCGATTACCGTTGGCAGCCATTTCACGAATCTCATTATAGTCAGTAATGCCTGTTGTAAGCGCTGACAATCCTATTAATGTACCGCCACCAACGCCTGTCCCGCCAACGCGTATATGTGTATTATCTTCCATATAATGTATAGAAGTACCCGTTCCGATATTAGTAATCATACTACGTTCAAACAAGTAGCCTTCTTTATTTAATAAAAAACGAACACCTTTTAATGTAGCTTCAAATTCTACTATATAATGAATCGATTTCATTGTTTTAATGACATCAAGTAATTGTTCTGTACGTCCCCCCGTCACACCAATATCCTCAATATCTGGATGATCAATAATCCAATTTTTCACAGATAGCAAATCATTTGACGGGAAGGTTGTTAGAATAAGTTCATTGTCTTCGTCTAAATAAGCAACCTTTGTCAATGTGCCACCTGCATCAATACCTATAGCCTTTGGCATACTATTCTCCTTTGTGTTTATTACGTAATCTCATATACCTAATGACCATTACGCTAGTAGTCAGGCAACTATTTAAGTTTCATGCCTTCATTGGTGTCAAGGATTTTGCAAGGAGTTTTTGGTGTGCCAAAATCCTGACTAACTAGTTACTATACGAAACCATAATGCTTCGTACAGTCCCCCAAATCTTGTAATGACATTTTCGCCCTTTCTAAACTTTAACGCTGTTGAAATGATTGTGCAATAACTTCATAAACAATCATGAAAAAAACACGAAAATAATCAAAATTTTTCTAATCAACAGCGGAATCTTGACGAATTATAATACTTTAACATCATTCTACTAAAAAAACAAAAAAAGTGAAAATGCACTGCTTGAACACAGGCATTTCCACTTTCTTATTCTTTACTATTAATTAACGAGCTGAATAACCACCATCAATAACTAATTCAGCACCTGTAATATAAGAGGCTTCATCGGAAGCTAAAAATAAGATGGCATTCGCTACTTCTTCTGGTTGACCAAGACGTCCCATTGGCGTAGTTTTTACTAACATATCCATAGCTTCTTTTGCTTCCGATAATTTTGCTGTCATCGGTGTTTCAATAACACCTGGGAATACTGTATTGACACGGACATTGAAAGCACCAAGCTCTGAAGCTGCTGCACGAGCGATCGCACGTAAAGAGCCTTTAGATGCCGTATATGCATTGAAGCCTGCACCAATAATCGCTGTGTAAGATGATGTATTAACGATTGAGCCCTTTCCTGCTTCCTTCATATATTTAGCTGCATGTTTAATGCCAAGGAATGGACCAAAAGCATTGATATTATGCATGATTGTCCAGTCCGCTTGTGTAATTTCATCTGGACCTTTTTCGGAAGAAATACCAGCATTGTTAATTAAAATATCAATTCGACCATATTTTTCGACAATTGCTTTTGTCACTTCTGCCCAGTTTTCGTCAGAAGAAACATCTAATTTCATCCCTTCTACATTTTCGAGTTCTGAAATTTTAGCCAGGTTCTCCTCGTTAATATCAGCTGCAATGACTGTAGCACCTTCTTGTGCAAACAATTTTGCCATCGCTGCCCCCATCCCAGATGCTCCACCTGTAATCATTGCGATTTTATTATTTAAACGTCCCATTACTTTATACTTCCTCTCACTTAAAATTTGTCTGTCGTACTAGTATAAACCGACCCTTTTAGACCACAAAAAGTATAGGTTTAAATAGTTTACTATTAAACTATATCATTTTTAGTAACCGTTTTCAAAGAATATCTCCATATTCATGAACAATCTGTTTTATCTTTCCCCATTTTTACGATACGATATACTATAGATGTGGAACCATTTGAACGGAGGAATACAAGTGAAAGATCAAAAAAGACTTTATAAAGAGGCGATGCAAGTTTTAAAAGACACAAGTCGCACTTTTTATATACCTATCACTTTCTTAAAAAATGATTTAAAGGTATCGGTAGCAGCTGCCTATTTAGCAATGCGTGCCATTGATGAAATAGAAGATCATGAACAGCTTTCCAATGATGTAAAGTTTGATTTATTATCAGCAACTAGTGACCTTTTAAAGGACACATTTAACGAAGAGGCATACCAAGAGTTGTTAGCGCCTTATGCGGAACAGTTACCTGAGGTATCCCTCCGCTTAGCAGATTGGCTAACATTCTGCCCTGCAGAATCTCGAAAAATTGTCCAAGCTTCTACAAGTGAAATGGCTTATGGTATGGCGAAGTGGGCTAAAGCTAATTGGCAGGTGCATACACGTGAGGATTTAGATGATTATACATACTACGTAGCAGGGCTTGTTGGGACAATGCTGTCTGAGCTTTGGGCGTGGGGTGCAGACATTCAAACAGATCGCGATTTAGCAATTGGCTATGGTCGAGGTCTCCAGGCTGTCAATATTTTACGCAATCAGCATGAGGATATGGATGAGCGTGGCGTAAGTTTCGTTCCTGACGGCTGGACACGCGAGGATTTATTTGCTTATGCAGAGGAAAATCTCGCGAAAGCTGATCTTTATATGAAAGATATTAATAAACGCACCGTATTATTATTCTGTCGATTACCACTTGCATTAGCGCATAAAACATTGAAAGCCATGCAAGATGGTCGTGAAAAAATAACACGAACAGAGGTTGAACAAACGGTTGAAGAGGTACAGGCTGAATAATGGGTGGCTTGCATTTCTAGCATGACCCAGCAAAAACAATAAAACCCCTGCATGAGAATTTTCTCGTACAGGGGTTTCTTTTTGAGCAGCACTTATTATAAAGGTTTGTGTTACCCAAAGATCAGTAGCTAGTTTCAGATTTTTTTAATGAAAAACTCCATAAAAATCTCGGACAAACCCCCATTGGTACGCACACTTTTTGCGTACAAGCTTCAATTCACTAAAAGATACTCCCCTTAGATAAACTGCTACTTAAAGGGAGCATCATCTTACACTTTTAGTGAGTTTTTCTTTCCTTAAATTGTAGCAAGAAGCTGCACAATAATTTCATAGCTAAAAAAGACTGAAAGCATTGTTAACAATGTAAACACTACTTTTTCAACTTTACTACCTGTTTTTGTAGTAAGCGGTAGACGCACCGAAATGGATACTGGGAAAAATAGCTTAACACCCTTTTTGGTCCCCATATCCAGTAAAACATGGCTTGCCATCCCTAATAAAATACCTATTGAAATGGATTTATACGGTATAAATGTATGTAGTAGCATCCCAATCAAAAATAAAAACAGTAAACTATGTGTAAAGGAACGATGTCCAAACAACGAATTAACTATTTTTGAAATGATGGGAAGCTTCCTTCCGATTTTGCTACCACCATGGCAAATATCTGGAAGTAATGCACCGATAACGCCTGCCCCTACCAAAACAAGCGGATTATCATTAGAAATTTGTGCAAAGGCTAAACTTGCTGTAATGCCCCCAACAATATGGGTATTCCCTTGCATAAATTACTTCCACCCTTCTTACGCATTTTGCGAACCTTCTTAATGTAACATAAATATGCCCAAAAGGGAACATACATTCCGAACGTACGATCTAAAATATTTTCGTCCAATAATTGTATAGCCATAAAATATATGGTTAAAAATAGGAATGGAGGTTATTTATGAAAGCGTATAGAGGTCTACTTATTATTATTTTGGCGATGGGTAGTAGCGCATGCCTTTGGTATTTTGCTACACCCATGACTCCCATTCATCCATTGAACAGGCTTGCCCATATTATTGGGGGCTTAGCAATTACAGGACTCTTCCTTGTGTTTCTTTTCTCTACAAGAATGAAAATATTAGAGCGCTGGTTCTATGGGCTAGAGCGCCTAAATTTTTATCATAAAGTTTTGGCCATGTTTTCACTTGGGTTCATCATTATCCATGGACAATTGCAAAAGATGGTTCCCGATGAAGATCTGCCACAAACATCTTTTCGTGAATGGGCGAAAGAGCTTGGTGAGCTCGCACAATATGGCTTTATTATTCTGATCGCCCTCGCATTCCTAGCAAAATTTTTAAAATATGAGCATTGGCGCTGGCTACATCGCTTATTGCTGCTCCCTTATACATTGGGCATTTACCATACTTATTTTTCGAGCGAATATGATTTATTACAGCCCTCAGCATTAGGTATTTTCACGGCTCTTACGACAACCATTGGATTTATGTCTGCCCTGTATATGATGACCATGTATCAAGATATGTTCTTCCCTTATAACGGAGCTATTTCCAACATTCAAAAACTGAATGCCCATGTTATTGAATTAGAGCTAACCCTCACAAAAAAACTTCATTTCCGACCTGGACAATTTCTCTTTCTAAAAATCTTTCAGGAAGGCATTGAAAAAGCACCACACCCCTTCTCTATTTCTGGTGGGGATGGAGAAAAAATTAGGGTGACGATTAAAGCAGTCGGCGATTTTACAAAGCAGGTCTACAATCAAATACAAGTGGATACCCCTGTTGCCATTGATGGTCCTTTTGGCCATTTTGACTTTGCAAAAGGAGCCAATCAACAACTTTGGATTGCTGGGGGCATTGGCATTACGCCATTTATCGCCTATTTACAAACAAAACCAACTAAAAAAATTCATTTATATTATTCCTTTCATGGTGTAGAAAATATTGTTTATAAAGATTTTCTACTGAACTATGCGCAATCTAATGAGCAATTTACGGTCACTTTTATAGATACAACACAGATGGATAGGCTTACTTTTGACCAGATGACCATACCAGCTCATACAAGTATTTATCTATGTGGACCCGAAAAAATGCTGAAGCACTTCAAATCGTCCGCTCCTACTCGCCATATAGAATGGGAGGCATTTAAATTAAGATAGCGGGGGTTGCCCTTCAGACTGTAGACAAGCTCAAAAAAATTTGAGATGATCTATAGTCTTTTTAATAATGAAATGAAGCGGCTGTTGATTTCCACTACGGGCTGACGGTGTCGAGTTACTTCCCTCGCTTCATTTTCACACAGAAAATATCCCCTCTATCCATGACCTCGACTTCCCGCTTTTCCCGCAAGGTTCACCGCCCTTCGTTCCAACACATATTTTCTAAGACCAATGATAGATTCTATTAAAAGCATGAAAAATTCAGTTGTTGCTTCTTGCAAATTTTGAGCTTGATGCGTCATGGCATCGAGGCGATCACCACCTCATCAAAAATCCTATATTCAAGACCCTTTAATTCGAGCAATTTACTTGGAATTTGAAATCATTTATCGTATAGTAAAAACGCAACTTATAATGAAGGAGTCAAAATAAATGACAGTGACAAAAAGCAATTTAAATAAAATCATGCATGACCGTAAATCTGTTCGTAAATACGACGAAAATTATAAAATTCCTCAAGGACAACTAGAAGAACTACTAGTAGAAGCCACTTCTGCACCTTCTTCAAGTAACTTACAGCCATGGCGCTTTATAGTCATTCAAGATGAGGCAATTAAAAAAGAGTTACGTGCCATTGCTAACAATCAAGAACAAGTGGAAACTTCCTCAGCTGTTATTGCTGTCCTAGGCGATACAAAAATGTACGAAAATGCTGAATCAATCTTTACAAAAAATTTCGATCTTGGTTATATTAATGAAGCAACAAAGGATTTAATGATTAATAATTCTATGAACTTATATTCTCAGCTTCCTCAGGAGGTTTTAAAGAATATCGTTACATTTGATGCTGGTCTAATTTCGATGCAAATCATGCTTTTAGCAAAAGACATGGGCTACGATACAGTACCAATGGGTGGATTCAATAAAGAAGCCTTCGCCAAACATTTTGAATTAGCGGATCATATCGTACCCGTTATTTTAATTGCGATTGGTAAAGCAGCAGCCCCTGCCTACAATTCTTCACGTATTGAGCTAGAGCATATCGCCAAATTTATGTAATACATGTAAAATTGTCACCTTTCTATATGGGAAGGTGACTTTTTTCTGAATAAGATGGCATGTCAGATACCACTACAAACATAGGATAGTAATGTTTGTAAGCAGTACAAGATGAAAAACTTGAAAAATGATTCTCCAAAACTAGCATATTCATTTTCCCAAGGATATTTTTTGCATTTCTTTCATTCATTACTCAAAAAATCATCATAAAAGAACGAATAGAAATTTTTTATCTAGTACATTTGTGCGATTTCTACTAAAAATTACATATAAATGGTTGTAGATTAAACAAGGTAGGATTGGTATCATTAGGAGGTATTTTCTTAAGAAAGGAGGTTTTTCTGATGGACTATAATTATTATAACTCTGATTTGGATGCAGCCATGGGAGGCTTATTTATTATCCTAATTTTAGCATCTCTTGTTCTTGGGCTAATCGCCTACATTATTAGTGCACTCATTTATTTTATGACATCTAAAACAAATGGTTTTGGAGATGTAGCCTATATTGCTTGGATTCCTATCATTAATGTATACAGCCTTTTCCTACTGACTGCTGGTGGAGATAATCGAGAAACGATTCGTGCAACTGCTCTAAAAAATACCCTTATTTATGCAGGCTTGTTTATCGTTTCGTTTATACCAGTTATCGGTTTACTCGCATCTATAGGGATGGTGGGCTTTACATTGTATTTCACATATCGCCTATTCTATCGCTGGTGTGGTGAAACTGGTAAGGCTGTACTTTACACAATTCTAATGGTTATTACAGGCGGGTTGTTCTTTGCGATTTACGGTTTAATGCGCATGAACAGACCATTCGTCGCTTAGTTCACCATCCTAAAACCTCTTTAAGTCTTCAGACTAAAGAGGTTTTTTGGCGTATTTTCACATAATAATGCCGCATAGATTTAGGAATTCCTTTTAATGCTAGGGTGCCATTATAGACTAAATACCGAATTCTAAATTCTAAATAAAAGATGTTTGGCGGTTCCTCCATTCTAGCAAGTAGCTCTAAAAGAAATGTTCCAGTTTGAATAAAATCCACATTTCCCTGTTCCTGATGCATTTCTTTTAGCCTCATCACGATGAGAGAGTCATAAAAATTCTCAGGCACCTCTTGAATATGCTGATGCTTCCATTGACGAAGCACTGCTGTTGATTCTGCCAGACCTTCCCATTGCTGTAGAAATTTTTGACGTTCCTTTACTGATAATCTCTTTTTTTCATACAGATTTGGATTCCACTGACGTTCAATCACTTGCTGTCCATTTGTATGTATAAGAAATATTTCATTGTGGTGATCATGCAATAAATAGAGGAAAAACAGAAGCCCACATTGTTCTTCTATATTGTCCCCACACCAAATATAGACAGGTAGATGACTCGGGATATCTCGTATCTCTCGAATCGCCTTTCTTAATGTAGTATGACCAACAAATTCATCCATCTCATCATTAATATTTTCCATTAACCACTTTTGGCGGCATGCTTGTCCTCTTACTTCATCAAGCTTCCACAGCGGTCCGATAGACAAATCCTCTGGAAAGCCAATGACATATTTAGGCGGAGCAAGTGCCACTCTTAAGGAACCTGCTGCAGATTCTGAGCACACAATATGTGCAACCCTGGCAGTTGTTGTCGTCTTACTCTTTCTTTGATGCCCAATGTAATCATTAATAATGCCGACCAAATAACTAAGGTGTTCCGCCGCACCCCAAAAAGACCATCCCTCTTTAGGATCTCTTTGTTCATGCCGAAATGTTGTAAATGGCTCTGATGGCGGAAGCTCATACCCCTCCCATTCTCCTTTTTCCAAGACATTTGCTAATGTGATGTAATAGAGGGTTTGAATTTTATATACAAGTACCTGATTGGGTTCGTACAAAAAATAGATAAATGGATAGTGCATCACTGTTTCCATATCCTTGGTCTCCTTTTCAAATTATAGTATCATGACAATCTCTTCCATTATTTAATAAAAAAGCAGCTAGCCCATACAAGAAGTATGTTATTATTATAGTTAGAAAATTTTGAATTTCTGTCAAGTAAAGGGGATTGATAATATGTATGAAAATATTTTAAGACATCCAGGGCCAACACCGATTCCAAAGAGAGTTCAACTGGCGATGAGTCGGGATATTTTTAGTCATCGGAGTCAAGAATTTGTAGAATTATACCGAGAGACGATTGAAGCCGTAAAGCCTGTCTTTGGAACGACACAGGACATTTTAATTTTGCCATCAGGCGGGACAGCTGCACTAGAAGCTGCGGCAGTTAATACGGTTGCCGCTGGTGAGGAAGTTGTGGTCATTACTGTTGGGGCATTCGGTGACTATTTCGTATCCATTTGTGAGCAATACGGCTTCCATGTACACAAGCTTGAAAAAGAATGGGGACAAGCTTGCACCCCTGAGGAGCTACGAGCATTTTTACAGCCATTACAAAATATCAAAGCGGTTTTTGTCACATATAACGAAACATCTACAGGCATTTTAAATCCGGTTGCTGAATTAGCACAAGTAATTCATGACGAAACAGAAGCTCTCGTTATCGTGGATGGCGTAAGCTGCATCGGAGGCGCGCCGGCTGAAATGGATGCTTGGGGTATTGATATTCTCGTGACAGGCTCTCAAAAAGCGATGATGCTTCCACCTGGACTCTCTCTTGTCAGTGTCAGCGAAAGAGCTTGGCAAGTCATTGAAAACAATCAAACGGTAGCATATTATTTAAATCTATTAAGTTATCGTAGTTGGGCAGAAAAGGGGATGACGCCAAATACTCCTGCTATCACACTTATTGATGGCCTACATGAGGTTTGTCAGCTAATTGAACAGGAAGGCGGCTTCTCACAGACAATTGCCCGTCACGAACTTATGAAAAACATGGTACGTAGCGCTATGAAAGCATTACACATTGAGCTCTTAACTGAAGATCAATATGCCTCCCCTACCATTACAGCTATTAAGGCACCAAATGGAATTGAGCTTGGTGAATTTTTAACGCACCTTAAGCAGCAATATCACTTAGATTTTGCAGGTGGCCTTGGTCATCTACAAGGTAAAATTTTCAGATTCGGCCATATGGGCTATTGCTTCCCAAGTGATATACTACAAGCAGTATCCTTATTGGAGGCAGCGCTCCAAGACTTCAATTATGACTTCCAGCCAGGCGCAGGGGTTCTTGCAGCTCAAGAAGTATATTTAGTAGCTCAACGTAAAGCATTGCAACTTTAATAAAAAAACAGGTGAAGAATTTTTCTTCACCTGTTTTTGCGCTTTTAATCAACTAGATTTTGGGCAAGGCTTTCCCTTTTCGAACAAAAAAGTACTATCATTTTCAACCTAAATCTCTGCTCTTAGCCAAATACATAGAACGCATGCTGTCTGGGACCATGCTACCACCCGTTGCCCACACAAGATGGGTTGCCTGTGCCATATGCTTTGTAAGTCCACGCTGTGCTAAATAGTGTTGACCTTTTTGGAGCACGCGAATGGCGCCAAACATTCCTGCATGTGCTGATGGCTCTAAAAATAATTTTTCGCTATCGATAGCTAAACCTAATGAGGTAAACAACTCTTCATCTGTCACTGTATAGCAGCCACTTATATACGTCTGCATCACTTTTCCTACAAACTTGGAAGCGCGGCCCACTGCAAGACCATCTGCTTCGGTTTTATTGTCTAAATCAATATCCTCTACACAGATAGCATCATGAAGCCCTGTTATTAAGCCTAGCGTCATGCAAGGTGAGGCAACAGGTTCTGCGAAGAAAATATGAACATGTTCGCCAAATATTTCTCGTAATCCGTAGGCAACACCGCCTGGTCCTCCCCCCACCCCACACGGTAAATACACAAACAATGGATATGTGGCATTGACAGCAACATTCATGTTTTCTAATTGCCCTTTTAAACGCATTGCTGCGACTGCATAGCCTGCAAACAAATCCTTTGAATTTTCATCATCTATGAAATGACACATAGGATCTAATTTTGCCTCTTGACGCCCCTGTTCAACGGCAACACTGTAATCAGCCTCATATTCAACTACCGTGGCACCTTTTTCTCTGAGTAAAGCTTTTTTCCATTCCTTCGCATCACTCGACATATGTACAACGACATTAAAGCCGAGCTTCTTGCCTATAATGCCGATACTTAAACCTAAATTTCCTGTAGAGCCAACCGCAATGGTATATTGCTGAAAGAAGGACTGAAACTCCGCTGATGCTAAACGCCCATAATCATCTGTTTTTAGAAGCTTCCCACTTGCTAATGCCAGCCTTTCAGCATGCTTTAAGACCTCATAAATGCCTCCTCGTGCTTTGATGGAGCCTGAGATAGGTAAAGCATGATCCGATTTTAAAAGCAACTGACCTTCTATCGACACACCATATTTATTTTCAAGCGCACTTTTCAAAGCAGGAATTTCTAGAATGTCTGATTCAATTAGTCCATTACTTTCCACAAGCTCAGGGAATGCCATTTTTAAATATGAAGAAAAGCGTTGTAACGTTTCCTCTGCTTCCTTTACTTCTTCCATCGTAAAGAGCGACGTTTCCGGCCGTTTTACCCAATTTGTATTTTCCCAAAGTACAGTATCTTTAGCTGCCATCGATTTTAACTGTGGAAATTGCTCTAAAAGATCATGCTTATGCTCATTTTTCACCTGTAGAGTCCTCCATTTCTTGTGCAGAAATCGCTCGTTCACAAATTTGTCGAAATTTCATTTCAAACGAAATATTGTTTTCTTGTGTCCTTTTTTTAGGGCCCTTGGTGCGTCCACCTGCTCGTCGAATTTTTTGACCAACATGGCGCATATCGAGCAAGCGTTCGATATTTTCATTAGACATTTCTCGTCCATTTTGATCAATGGGATATCCTCCTCTTGCTAACACCATTGCCGCTAGCCCATAATCCTGTGTAATGACAATATCGTGTTTTGAAAGCGCGTTCACTAGCGTAAAATCAACCGAATCAGGACCTTTCGGCACGATAATTGTTATTACATTATCACGTTCTACACGATGGGATGTATCGCAAAATAAGATAGTTTCAATCTCAAACTCAGATGATACAGATAGCGCCAAATCCACTACTGGACAGGCATCAGCGTCTATAAGAACCTTCACAATAAGGCATCATTCCTTTCTCATAATTAGATGAATACACACACTCAACATTATTTCAAAATAATATTTACCCGACCCTTCTTGCTCAATTTTTCACAAACTAAAAAAGTATTTTATTGAATAGTTTGAAAAATAAATATACGATACACCTATCAACTAAATGGGGGTTTTACTATGACAATCACAACTGTTAGCAACGAACAATTAGCTAAAGAATACGTAGATGGCGTATTCGAGCAACTTAAACAACAGAACTGTCATCAAGCGGAGTTTCTACAAGCAGCTGAAGAAATTTTCATTTCATTAGTACCTGTATTCGTCCAACATCCTGAATACATTAAGGCCAATATTTTATCTCGTATTGTTGAGCCGGATCGCATCATTTCCTTCCGTGTCGCTTGGCAAGATGATACGAACCAAGTGCAAGTAAATCGTGGGTATCGTGTACAATATAGCAATGTCATGGGGCCTTATAAAGGCGGTTTACGCTTCCACCCTTCTGTAAATGAATCCATCATTAAATTCCTAGGCTTTGAACAAATCTTTAAAAATGCATTAACAGGGCAACCAATCGGTGGCGGTAAAGGTGGTTCTAACTTTGATCCGAAAGGTAAGTCAGATTCAGAAATCATGCGTTTCTGCCAAGCCTTCATGACTGAATTATACCGTCATATTGGTCCAGATGTCGATGTTCCTGCTGGTGATATTGGTGTAGGTGCTCGTGAAGTAGGTTATTTATGGGGTCAATATAAACGTCTAACTAAAGCTAGTGAATCAGGTGTATTAACTGGGAAAATTCCTGGTTATGGTGGGTCCTTAGCACGTAAAGAGGCAACGGGTTACGGTACAGTTTATTTCGTCAATGAGATGTTAAAAGATGCGAACGATTCATTTGAAGGTAAAACAGTAGTCGTTTCTGGTTCTGGAAATGTTTCGACGTATGCGATTGAGAAAGCACAACAATATGGTGCAAAAGTAGTTGCTTGCTCTGATTCCGCAGGCTATATTTATGACCCAGAAGGCTTAGATTTAGATGTCATTAAAGAAATTAAGGAAGTTAAAGGTGATCGTATTTCAACTTACGTAACTTACCGACCAAATGCTACTTTTACAAATGGCTGCACTGGCATTTGGACTATTCCTTGTGACATCGCTCTACCATGTGCTACTCAAAACGAAATTAACGGTGAGTCAGCTCGTACATTAATTTCTAATGGGGTCAAAGCAATTGGCGAAGGTGCCAACATGCCTTCTGATCTTGAAGCAATTAATGAATTCTTAAATGCTGGTGTATTGTTCGGACCAGCAAAAGCAGCGAATGCTGGAGGAGTTGCCGTATCTGCTCTTGAAATGGCACAAGATTCAAGCCGCGTATTTTGGTCATTTGAAGAAGTAGATGCGAAACTTCATCAAATTATGAAAGATATTTATTCAGATAGTAAAGCCGCTGCTGAAAAATATGGCTTCCCTGGCAACTTAGTTATGGGGGCAAACATCGCTGGCTTTATTAAGGTGGCAAATGGAATGCTTGCTGAAGGCATTTATTAATTACTGTCCTAGCTAACTATCACAAATCCACCATCCAGTTACAGAGCATTTTAAAAACACAAGGTGATGACGATTATTCGTTATCAACTTGTGTTTTTATTGTAAATTAGCAATAAATGATAGAAACAAACACACAAAACGAACATTTTTCATATTAATTATTTAAAATATTCGTGTTATAATTTTAGAGTACTATGAATATTGGAGGGTTTTTTGTGGAATTAATGTATACAGGGAAAACGAAAAATGTGTTCAAATTAGAAGATGGTCATTATTTATTAAAATTTAAAGACGATGTAACAGGTGAAAACGGTGTGTTCGACCCAGGCGCTAATACGGTTGGCTTAACAATTGATGGTGCTGGCTTAGCAGGTCTACGCTTAACTTCTTATTTCTATTCTAAATTAAATGAACAAGGTGTACCTACTCACTATGTAGATGCAAACTTTGATGATGCAACAATGACTGTAAAACCTGCAACAGTTTTCGGAAACGGTTTGGAAGTAATTTGCCGCTTTAAAGCAGTTGGCTCCTTCTTACGACGCTACGGTGCCTATGTGAAGGAAGGCCAAGATCTTGATGCCTTTGTGGAAGTTACCATTAAAGATGATGATCGCCAAGATCCTCCGATCTCTGAAGATGCATTAGCTATGTTAAACCTGTTAACACACGAAGAATATGCCATTTTAAAACAACGTACAATTGAAATTTCTAAATTTGTAGGAACTGAGCTTGCTAAAAAGGGCTTAGCGCTTTATGACATTAAGTTGGAATTCGGCCGTGATGCCCAAACTAATGAAATTTTATTAATCGATGAAATTTCTGGTGGTAATATGCGTGCTTACAAAGGTGAGCAATATATTGAACCATTAGAGCTTGAAAAAATGATGTTAAGTAACTAATAAGAGTCGCCTTTGTGCGGCTCTTTTGTTATGAAAATAACTTATTTTTACTTTCTACGAAACTTTTCACTGTATCACTCGTATACTAACTATGCGTAACATGCAATTATTCTATTATTTTGGAGGTAGTTTGATGGAAAACTTTAATGACACACAGAAAGAAGAAAGGCCAAAGGTGAATCCTTTTATATCCGTTTGGTTACATCCAAAGCAAACCGCTCGCTATATGATTAACGAAAAATCAATCGGCTTTGCTATTTTGATTATGTCCATCGGTTATATCGGTTCTATCATGTCAGGGCTGACGGATTCGGAGTTTTTCACTGATCTTTCCCCTTGGTTATTGGCTTTACTGTGTGTAATTCTTGCTCCAATCGCTGGTATTATCGGGACAGCTATATCCGCTCTAATCACATGGCTATTTGGTAAACTATTTAAGGGTACTGGCACGTATTCAGACTTATTTAAAGGGCTGAGCCTTACAGCTGTACCATTTATAGTGCTTATTCCATTTTATTTAATATGGTTATTCACTTCACCAGAATCTTTACTTGATCCAAACTTTATGGGCTCACTGCCATGGATTTTTTGGCCTGCTCTTTTAGCTTCTATTGTTGTAACGATTTGGTCTTTCGTCATTTCAGTCGGTGTAGTAGCAGAAGCACACCAAATCTCTAATTGGATGGCCTTTTTCACTATCTTTATTCCTGGAATTATTTTATTCATCTTGTTCTTCGTTCTTTTCTTCATTATTCTCGTTGGGATTATTGGTGTTGGCATGATGTAAAAAAACCTCCCCTCTCATTTAAGAGAGTGGGAGATTTTTTTATAGTTTAAATTGGGCAATCAATGTCTTTAATTCTAAAGCTAATGTTGATAATTGGGCTGATTTTCCCGCCATAACGTCCATTGAGCTACTTGTCTGTTCTGTTGTCGCTGTCGTTTGCTCCACACCTGCCGCAGATTCCTCTGCGACCGCAGCAATTTCTTGAATTGCGCTATTCATTTTTTGGCCATCTTCGGTTACTTTTGATAAATTGCTGGAAATCAATTGAACACTATCTACAACATCATTAATAGAATTACTAATCGTCGTAAACGTTTCACTCGTAGCTTTAATTTGATTGGTACCTTCTTTTACTTCCTGATAGCCGTCCTCTAATGAGCTCGTAACGACATCAAAATCTTGCTGAATATTTGTGACAATCGATGTAATATCATTGACTGAAAAGGCTACTTGTTCTGCAAGCTTACGTACTTCATCCGCAACCACTGCAAATCCTTTGCCATGTTCCCCAGCTCTAGCAGCTTCAATCGCGGCATTTAAAGCTAATAAATTCGTTTGATCCGCGATATCTTTAATGACTACTACCAATTTTGAAATTTCCTGTGCTTGGGCATCTAAATTTTTTACTTTCTCTACGGCATTTTGTACAATACCATCAATCTTACTCATTTGAGAATTCGAAGATGTCATGAGCTGACTTCCTTCATTGGTTAAACCTAATACTTCAACAGAAGATTGATGAATATGCTCCCCATGCTGATTTGTTTCACGTAAATCCGCAGTAAAACGTTCCATTAAGGAAGTTAATTCGTTAGAATGATGCGCTTGTCCCTCGGCACCAGATGCTAATTCATTCATCGTAATAGCCACTTGCTCAGCACCCATATTCACTTCATTAGCTGATTGTGATAGCTCCTTACTGGATGTATTGATTAAATCAGACGCTTGAGCAATATTGTGTATCATGTCCTTCAATTTTGCGTGCATTTGATTCATAGCGTTTGCCAGTTTACCAATTTCATCTTTTGAGCGAATAGACATACTTTCTTGCGTCAAATCACCCTCCGCAAATCGCTCCATCGCTTGGACCACTCGGTTAATTGGTTTAGCCATACTACTCGCGTATTGCCAAATAACAAAAATCCCGATAATAATAGCCACACCAATCACAATAACCGTTAATTTCAATATACTCTCCGCTGGCTTATTAAAGTCTGCTAAATATGTACTGGCACCAATAACCCATCCCCAATACGGATCCGTTTCTGCATAGACCCCTTTTTCTTCTAGTTGATCGGAATTTGGTAATGGCCACGAATAGGAGGCAAATCCACCACCTTCATTCCCCTTAGCAATGATTTCCTGCATATACTTAACACCATTGTCATCCTGCTCGTCCCAGACATTATTTCCCTCGATATTTGGATGCGCAATAGAGTTACCCTTTTGGTCCACAACAAAGATATAACCACTATCACCAAGTTTAATATTTTTATTAATAGGTCGCTTTCCTTCACTATCCATTTCACCTAAAATAGCGATCTTTACTTTCTCTTGCGCTTCAGCTAAAGATAAATTGCCTGCCTCTACCTCTTGATTAAATTGTTCAATCATGGCAATGGTCATTTCCACACTGTTTCTTAAATTTTCTTTGCCCACCGACTCTAAATTTGATTTACTTTGTTGATAGCTTAGATAGCCTAACGTAATAAGGGGAATCATTAAAAGCAATAAAGAGAAAGCAATCAGCTTGGCTTTAATGGATCGGAATTGAACGAATTTTTTCATGTATTCTATCTCCTCTTTTTTATAGACTTAAGACCTATTTTTCTTTAAAAATATTACAACATTATGTATTTATACTTTTTAATAAATGGCACAAATTATTACCTTGTACTCACCAATTTTATTACATAAAAAGCTAAACAACAACATTTTTCGAGCAAATTCGATAAAAAAATGTAGAAAAGCATTTCTTTGCTTTTCTACATCTGCTGAATCTCCATATCTTTTATTTATTAAACAGATAGCGCAGTAGTTTGTTGGAATAGTTCCGACACGCCAGATTCGACCGCTGCTCCGCTAACTGCACGAGAGACAATTGCAACGACACGCTCATCCAAAGATTTCGGAACAATATATTCTTCCGCTAGCTCCTCATCACTCACAAGAGAAGCAATTGCTTCCACTGCAGCCAGTTTCATGGTTTCATTGATATCCGTCGCACGCACATCTAATGCACCACGGAAAATGCCAGGAAAGGCAAGGACATTGTTAATTTGATTGGGATAATCCGAACGACCCGTACCCATAACCCGTACTCCCCACGCCTTAGCATTTTCATACGTAATTTCTGGATTTGGGTTAGCTAATGCAAAGACCACTGGGTTTTCATTCATAGACGCAATATGCGCCTCTGTTAATAGATTAGCTACCGAAACACCAATAAAGACATCTGCACCAACGAGCGCATCATTCAGCGTACCATGTATTTTCTCCGGATTTGTTAAATGAGCAACCGCCTCTTTAATCGGATTCATCCCTTCTTTACGTCCCCCATAAATAATACCTTTTGTATCACACATAAAAATATTTTTATAGCCCATTTGCACAAGTATTCGCAAAATTGCGATCCCTGCTGCACCAGCGCCATTGATGACAACCTTCATTGTCGCAATATCCTTTTGCACAATACGATTGGCATTAATCATAGCGGCACCTACTACAATCGCTGTCCCATGTTGATCATCATGGAATACTGGGATATCACATTCCTGACGCAGACGATCCTCAATTTCAAAACATCTAGGTGCTGAAATATCCTCTAAATTTACCGCCCCAAACGTAGGGGCAAGCGCCTTCACAATGCTGACGATTTCATCCGTACTTTTTGTATCTAAACATATTGGAAAAGCATCAACATTGGCAAAACGCTTTAACAAAATCGCTTTCCCTTCCATAACTGGTAATGCAGCTTTAGGTCCTATATCCCCCAACCCTAAAACAGCTGTACCATCTGACACAACTGCCACCATATTCCCCTTCATTGTATAGTCATAAACCAACGATGGATTTCTTTCAATTTCCACACACGGTGCAGCCACTCCAGGTGAATAGGCAAGACTTAGATCATAAGAATCCTGTACTGGTACTTTTGAAATCACCTCTAATTTACCACTATAGTGTGCATGCATTTCTAAAGCTTTCTTCATGACATCCATTCCATCCCATCCTTTTCCCTTTGTTTTTCATTATATTTTAGAATCATATTACTTTGTGAAAATATAGTCAACGAATTTTCTGTCAATTTATTTTTTCTTTCGAAAAATCAGTGTTATAAGACTTCTTATGCATTTTTCTGTCAAATTAAACTTTTCACAATCAATTATCTTAAAATAGTTAATATCAGGTCATGAATAGTGGGATTTGTACAACTATCGCCTTTCAAGCTGTTCAACACTTCACATAGTATTTTTCTTGTGTAAATGAGAATTTTTTCACAAACTTATGTAAGCGCATCCATTGAGCCAATTGAGTTTGTCACAATTTATCCACATTTTTTCACAGAGTTTTTTATTATTTTTGTTATAGCTTTTAAGCCCACTAAAAAAAGAGCCCTATCGCAAGGACTCTTGTGTAAAATGACGGATAAATGCATTGATTATATGTTTAGAAGACCATTGATCGCCAGACACTTTAACAATGGGATATTCTCGAGGGAAAATACTGGACGTCATCTCCTCTACTGAATAACCTTGTTGAAACAACTGACGAACCTTCTCTTCCATTTCTTCAATATACGCTATTTTTTCTAGTATTCTATTTCGGCCATTTGCTAGATAGCCTCCATGACAACAATAAATTTCGTTAAAATCATAGTTTAATAATTTCTTTAAGGATGCTAAGGTATGTACAATATTTTCTTCATCGAGTACTACCTTTGTTTTCGTTTGAATGTATAAATCTCCCGTGAACATAGCACCTGTTTGACGATTATAAAAAGCCAGATGATCTGTCGTATGTCCAGGTGTTTCAATAACATCCCAGACAGCTGTTTTCGTCTGCAATGTAGTCCCTATCGGCTGCGCTAGAAAAGCTGGCCGCTCCCCCCATAACGCTTGACGGTACAAAGGATAATCCCCATCCTGCGTACAAATCTGAAGAGACTCGCTGTGAAGATAAATAGGAACATCTCTTTCCTGCTGAAGCCACGCGGCATTACCCGCATGATCCTCATGCGCATGAGTTAAGGCGATTTGCTCCATTGGCAAATCTTTAAAAAATGATTGAAACTCCTGTGACAAAGAATTAGAGCCTGTATCAATTAATAAACCATCCACAAAAAAGCTATACACACTCATACCAAACCCCTGAAATGCTACCTTTCCAAGCGCACATTGTACATCACCATGGCATTGAACAACAATGCTCGTCTCACGTTTAAACATCCACTTTCCCCCTTTTAAAAGAGTGTAGCATAAAATGAATGTTGAGTCATTTTGATTTCTATAGGCTGTTTTGGGGCATGTTATCCGGCGCTTTTTTGGCTCTATCCATCACTTCCTCTATTCTATCCTTCTATTTTCGGGGATTTGAGCCGTTAGCAACTCTACCTATTTATTTCGAGCAAGTTATCCTGCTCTTTTCGGGTCTATCCGCTACTATTGGCACTCTATCCGTCACTTTCCAACTTCTATCCGTCACCTCCAACTTCCTTTCCACCAATCTCCCCCGCACCGAGCCACCTCCACAAAAAAAACGCTCACCTAAGTGAGCGTTTTTGCTTCGATCCTTATTCATTTGTACCTTTTTCAACATCGTATTGTGTAATCCAATCACTAAAGCTACCTACATATAATTGGATGTTTTCATAGCCTTCATCTGCTAATACGGCATAGAGTGGGGATGCGGTTACACCACTGCCACAGTAGACCACCACATGTTCATCTGGTGCAACTTTTTGACGCAATGTATCGTTGGCCTGCAATTGACCATCTGTCTTTAATTGCTCCCAGTCAAAGTTTTTCGCTGTTGGTATATGGCCAGCTACTTTATCTAATGGCTCAACTTCTCCACGGTAACGCTCAGCCGCACGAGCATCTAGTAAAGTCGCTTTGACTTCACCTTCCACAATTGCCTTTACCGCTTGGCGTGGAGCATAAAGCTCATCCTTCCAATCAAAATCAATGATGGTTGGTGGGTATTTAACGACATCTTTTGTAAATGGTATTTTCATTTCCAATGCAGATGCGCCTCCATTAATAATGACCACATTTGGGAAACCTGCATACGTCAGCATCCACCAAGCACGTGGAGCGAATGGGGCTGCTCCTTGATCATAGATAACAATTTGATCTTCATAACGCAAGCCTAATTCTTGAAATACCGACATCAATTTTTCTTTGTTCGGCATTGGATGACGACCGTCTTTACTGTCCATATCAGATAGCTGCTGCTCTAAATCAATATAGATTGCTCCTATTGCATGACCTTCTTCAAATGCTTTTTTTCCAGCTTCTTTGTCTTGTAAATCAAAACGAGCATCGATAAAACGGACACCATCAAACTGAATTTCATCCACTGATTTGAATACTTTTCCCATAGGAATCACCTCATGCGTATTGTAATTGTGCGTAAATCGCTTTCCAAGAAGCTAAACGGCTTTCTTCTTGAAGCGCCAATCTTTCTGTTTCAATTTGCTCAAGCGCTTGATGATAAATATATAAACGTAATTTTTCTGCTTCCTCTGCAATAAACGTAATGGCCCATGTCATGAGAGAAACTTTCTGTGCATCTAAATAATCCTGTGCATCTGGTTTTGTTAAAGTTTCTAGTGCCTCGCTCAGCTTCACTTTTTCATTCTTCTCAAAGAAAGCTTTTTGGTTGCGGAAGTGAGATTTTACGCTAGCATATTTTGAAATATCGCTAAATGGACCTTCAAAATCAAGTAAATTTGGCTCAGAAGATTCAAATGCTAAGAACGAGAAGCTACGGTTAAGCTCTTTTAGCTCACGTACTTCGTCTTTAAAGCGATGCTGCATTTTTTTGCTAATAAACTGAGATAAACGGAAGTTGGTAACACGCATTTCTTGTGTAAAGTCGAAACGTAAGCTTTGCATCACTTCCTTCAATGCATGCTCCAATGCTTGCTGTGCTGGCATAGCCGCAAATGTTGAAGGATTATACCCTTCCTTAAAGAATTCAGGGTAACGATAGTAGACACGCTGTAGAACATAATAGAGAAGCTCATCAAGCTCTTGCTTTGTCTCACTTTCCAGCATACTTGTATTAAGCACACTAAACTTCGATTGAATATGCTTTTCAAGTACTGTTAATTCCTCTAAACGCTCATCCTTACGTTTTAGGTTTTCCTCTGTTTGTGCAATTAAATCCGCTAAACGTTGCTCTGTTTTATCAACTTCCTCCGCAAGAGCCTGCACCGCTAATGCACTCAATTCGTCATTTAAGAATGTATGGAAGTCATTTTCAAACGGCGGCATACCAGATGCTAAGTCTGAACCTTCTACCTTTTCATTTAACGCTAGAAGACTTGATACACCATACAGTCGTGGGAATCGAATTCCAAAACGCTGTAATTCTGAACGAACATAGCCTTTTACATCTTCCTGCTCTTCATCTGTTGTCGCCAAATCAATGGCATTTACAATAAAGAACATTTTATCCAGTTCAAATGCATCTTTTACACGACCAAGCTGAATTAAAAACTCACGGTCAGCTTTGGCAAATGCATGATTATAATACGTAATAAATAGGATGGCATCCGCATTCCGAATATATTCAAAAGCTACACCTGTATGTCGAGCATTAATGGAGTCTGCTCCTGGCGTATCCACCAATGTAACGCCCATGCGCGTTAATGGACTATCATAATAGAAGTCGATATTGTCCACAAAGCATGATTTATTTTCTTGCGCAACAAATTTTTCAAATTCAACGCGATCCACTCGAATAATAGTTCCAAGCTCAGACTTGAACGTTGGATACCCTTCCTTATAGGCGCGAATAAATGATTTGTGCACATTTAAACGCTCATCTGTCAACTGGACAGCAAGCCCTTCATCAGCTCGATTATACGCTTCCTCCAATGAATGAACGGATAAGCCAATCGCTGCATATGACCCTTTAATATCCTCTAACATTTGATCAGCTGTTTTAAGCTGGACATCGGCCGTTTCATGAGGATGCTCCGGTGTAACTGGACGAATTTTATTGATAGCTGCGGTTGTTGGGTTTGGCGATACAGGTAATACCTTCGCTCCCATTAATGCATTCGAGAAGGATGACTTCCCAGCACTAAAAGCCCCAAACAAAGCAATCGTAAAGTCTTTTTTCTGTAGGCGTTCCACTTTATTTTCTAGATATTGAGCAACTTCAGCAAAACCTTGTACTTCTTTTACAGAATTGGCAGTATGCAGAGCACGATTAATAACTCCATCTATTGGCAAACTCGTCGCACTAACAGTTTGCTGAGCTTCTTCTTGCTGAATGACTTGTTCTTTTGGTTGTAGCATGGACTCATCAAACAAACGAATCTCTGCTAAATCCTGTTTAAAGGAATTTTCCCAATTTGTTAGCTGCTCATTCGCAACTTTCCGGATTTCATTGCTCGCTTGATGCATAATGCTCGCACTATATTGTTGGTAGCCTTCGATTTCAAGTACAGCCCTAATAGCATCCACTTTGTCCTGCATGCCTGCCATTTTTAACTTCGAAGGAGCCGCTGTTTCTGTTGCCACCGCTTCTAATGTTGTCGCTTGTGCTTTTTTCCAGCTATCTGTTTCCTGAATAAAATAGCGCTTTGTTGCCTCTGCCACACGGTTGGCAAAGTTTAATACTGCATCACCTGTTAACAGTGCACCTGTTTGAACTTGCTGTTCAATTAATGCAAAAGGTAGGTCGAATGGATAAGCATCAATAGCTGACGCACGTTCTTCACTTAAGGCACCGACGTCCTTCAATGCATTTTTCATAAGGCCTTTTAAATGCCCTGTAATTTGGGCATGGACAACATTTTGATAGGCACTATAAGCATCTTCTTTACGACGGTTACGCTCTTCCTCTGTTTTTTTCTTCGCAGTAAAGAGCCCGCCTACCTTAAAGCCATCCTGCATACTTTCTAAATAAAGACGTAAGCGATCACGTAAGTCAGCTGGCATAATGGCAGCATTGGCAAGCAATTCTTTCCGCTGCTCCTCAAATGTTTCATTCCACGCCTCGACAGAGAACAGTTCTACCTGACGATTTAATTTGTTGTATTGCTCTAAAATATCTTGGTGGTTTGCCCAGTCATCGGCACTTAAAATCTCTTCATCTAACGCTAGACGATCCTCTTTTTCTTCCATTAAATAATTGTCATGCTCGCTTTGCAATAAACGTAATGTATTTGTTGCTGTTTGGACAAGCTGGTCCTGCCAATCGTTCATACTATCCATCACAATTTTCTTTACAGCTTCAAAATCGTTATGTGGGTGGTCAGGCTCTCTCAATGATGTAAAAAATACACCTTTTGGAACAACGCCCCATGCCGCAAAGGAATTATGAACGGTTGCTTTAAACTCTTCAAAGCTCAATTCATTCTCTTTATGCTTATCAATCATATTAACAATCAAATAAACATTTGGATTATATTTCATTAATTGCTTCGTGAATTGGAAATTCAACTCCGATTGCACATGGTTGTAGTCCATTGTATAGAATACGATATCGGCAATATGGAGTGCAGATTCTGTCGACATGCGGTGTGCATCATCTGTTGAGTCTACCCCTGGTGTATCCATCACGGTAACGCCATACGGTAGTGTTGACCCGCTATGGCCAATTTCAATTTGAGATACCAAATCCCCATTTTTGCTAAGCTCTTTGACCGTTTTAAAATCATAGCCTGCCTCAAATTTAACAGGCTTTTCATTGTGCATATAAACAATCGCAAAGTCTTCCTCTGATTTATGCACTTTAACGATATTTGCACTTGTTGGAATCGGGCTAGATGCTAATAAATTCTCGCCAGACAGCGCATTAATCATACTCGACTTCCCGGCTGAGAAATGGCCTGCAAAACCAATCACATACTCTTTTTGCTGAATTTTTCGAGCAAAAAGTGATGTTTTATCCATGCGCTCCGTATCACCATTATGCTGATATATTATGTATTGCAAAGCGGCTTGCTTTAGTAGCCCCTCCAATTGTTGATCAAAATCTTTCATGAAACCAGTAACCCCTTTTTCGTTAATTATTCATAATTAGTATTCTACCTTATTCAACTAGCAAAGTATAACACTAATTTACGGTAAAAAGCATGTATGCCAACGCTTCTATCCGACTAGTATTTATAAAAAAAGCATGTTTGTCAGAAATAATCCTTAACGAATGATAGATGCTCAACTAGATTAAATTTTATTTTCTTCATATTTTATAGTAACTGAATTCGGGGCAAAGGTTAAATTCACAAGAATGGAGTGTGATAACACATGGTCAACCATAAGCATGGTCAAATAAGTAATAAAAGCTGTGATTGTAACAATGAGGATCGATTTATTTGGCCCCGTATAAAAGCCTCTTACGGTCCAATCGTCCCTCCCACCGAAGTTGTCCCAGAAGGAGTAGTCATTCCAACGATTAATAGATATTTTTACATTTTAACAAGCGATCTTGATTTAACAAACGGAGCAATCCTACCCGCTACTCTCTTTTGGAATGATCAGACAGATCCCATTACTGAATTCGTGATTTTTTCACCAAATGGCTATATCAATTTGTATATTAATGCTGTTATGCAAGAGGGCGGTATTTATTCACTATCAAACACGGCCTTAACCATTACTCCTTACGATGGCACATTATTTAGAGGAACGCCCATTATAATTGAATCATTAGGCTTCACCATAAAATAAAGACAATAAAGGGCGTAAATGAATAGCATTTCTATATTTGTTGACGTGCTGCAAACAGTAGGTTTTCTTATAACTTTCATTTTAAAAAGCACCAATACATGTAAAAAAACTACGAATGTATCGGTGCTTCTGTATTCTTATTACTATATTGCCACTTTTACTTTTATTTCTTACATATTAGGTTACCCGTTACTTGGTTTATAATGGATAGTTTCTCTGCTTTTGAGGTTTCTTGAAAGCTACTTTACAGGTTTACTTGCTGGCCCACTCACTTTATTTTTATCGTCCTTCAACCCTAGCGCAGCATCCAGTT